>NZ_JAEBEE010000005.1:0-586156 GCF_046548835.1 Streptomyces sp. cmx-4-9
CGTAGGTCTGGGCGGTGAGGGTGGAGACGAGGTTGCGGTGGGTGGAGAGGATGCCTTTGGGTCGGCCGGTGGAGCCGGAGGTGAACATCACGCATGCCACGTCCGAGGGCGTCAGGACCACGCCGAGACCGGTCTCCGCCCGGGCGTCGATCAGGTCACGGTCCGTGTCGGTGAGGGTGGTGTGCCAGGGGCCGCTCACCCTCAGGTGGTGGCGTGCATCGGTGACCAGGGTGTGGAGGGTGGCGTCGTGGGCGGTGCCCGTGAGGCGTTCGTCGGGGAACTCGGGGTCCAGGAGGGCGTATCCGGCGCCGGTTTTGACGACGGCGAGGACGGCTGCGGCGAAGTCGGTGCCGCGGTCGAGGAGGATGCCGGCGAGGTGTCCGCGGCGCAGGCCCTGTGCGGCGAGGTGGTGTGCGAGGCGGTTGGCGCGGCGGTCGAGCTCCGCGTAGGTGACCTCCTGGTCCTCGAAGACGACGGCGCGGGCGTCGGGGCGCAGGCGGGCCTGTTCCTCGAAGAGTTCCGCCAGGGTCCCTTCCCCGATGTCGGCGCGGGAGCCGGTCCACTCCTCCAGTACCTGCCGGCGCTCGGCCTCCCCGAGCAGCTCCACCCGCGACAACGGCAGCTCCAGGTCCTCCAGCACCGCCTCCACGAACCGTACGAACCGGTCCTGGTGACCCGCCACCGCCGCGATGTCGCACACCGCGGCTGCCGCGTCGAAGTCGATCCGCAGGCCGTCCTGCGGCCCCAGGTCGTACACGCCGACCGCGAGGTCCTCCACCGGGCCGTTGCTCAGGTTGTGCTGGGTGGTCGGGAACCCGCAGAAACGCATCCCCGGCGTGAACGCCATGATGTTGACCAGTGGGGCCGCGATCCGCCGCTCGCCCTCGCCGAGGCCCAGGTCACGGCAGATGTCCTCATACCGTGTCCGCTGGTGCCGCAGCCCCGTACGGGTCTCCGCGACCACCGAGCCCAGCAGGTCCGAGGCCGACCCCCCTGCCGCCACCGCGATCCGCAGCGGCACCACGTTCGACAGCATGCCGGGCGTGCACCGTGCCAGTTCCGTCCGCCGGGCGGTCACCGGCAGTCCCAGCACCAGCTCCGGGCTTCCGCTGACCCGGTGCAGGTACCCCGCGACCAGCGAGATCACCAGCATCGTCCACGGCGCCCGGCGGGCCCGGGCCGCCTCCCGCAGCTGCTCCACCCGGTCCGGTGGCAGCACCACCGTCCGCCGTACGAAGGGCAGTTCGCCCCGCACCGGCACTCCGCCCGACCTGCCCTCGCCCAGCCGCGGGGTCTGCGGCAGCCCGTCGAGGTGCGCCGTCCAGTGCGCGCGGTCCGCGGCCGCCTCCGGGGAGGAGCGGTACGCCTCCTCCTCCGCCAGCAGACCGGCCAGCGAGCCGAAGGGGCTCGGCCCCCAGGGCTCCCCGGCGCCGGCCTGCTCGTACAGCTCGACGAGCCGGCGGTCGAGGAAGGAGATGCCCATGCCGTCGATGGCGAGGTGGTGGAAGGCGTGGAAGTAGAACCACCGCTCCACCCCCTCGTCGGTCCTGCCCGCCCGGATCAGCACGTGCCGGGTGAGCCAGTCGGCCGTCAGGTCGAAGGGCCGCGCCAGTTCGGCGGCCATCCGCTCACGGGCCGCCGCCCCCGGGTCCTGCTCCCCGCTGAGGTCCAGCAGCTCCAGGGCCCGGCCTTCCGGTTCGGGGTGCAGCAGCTGCCACAGGCCGCCGTCCTCGTCCGCCCCGGTGCCGCGCAGCCGCAGTGCGTCCGCCTCCCGCGCCAGCTGGTACCAGCAGCGGGCGAACAGGTCGGCGTCGAGCGCTCCCAGGATCTCCCGGTACTCCCCGATGTTGTAGCGGCAGCCCGAGGCGTCCAGGCCGTGGGCCATCCAGATGTCGCGCTGCGCGGCGGACAGGGGCAGCCGCACAGCGGCCGGCCCGTGCGCGGTGTCCTGGTCGGACGCGTTGGGGGACATGCACTGGCTCCTCGGAATAGTCTCTGCGGCGGGATTGCGCCGAAGCACCATGGATCGGCGGTGGGACGGGCTGGGTCGTGCGGGGAAGGCGCCGCGGTCAGCGGCGGTGGTGCGTCGGGACTGCTGGGCGGTCCGGCCGTACGTCATCCAACCCGCGGGCCGCGGGCCACAGCGGCAGTTGCTCCGGCACTCGGGAAGCAGTTCACGCCCCGGCGGCAGCCGCCAGGCCGGCTCCGCAGGCGGCCCGGACCAGGCCCAGCACCCGGAAGCGGGAGCTGCCGCCCTCGTGGGCGGCCCGGACGGCCCCGCCGAGCAGCAGCTCACGAAGCATCCGGCCGCACTCCGCCAGCCCGAGTCCGGTGAGCCCGGTCAGGTCGGCCAGCGCGAACTCCTCGTCGGGGCGGTGGCAGAGCCGGAGCAGCAGCTCCCGGGCGGCCGGCGGCAGCCGGTCCATCCGGTCCCGCAGCGCGGTGCGGAAGCCTTCCGCCCCGGCGGCTGCGCCGCTGCCCGTGCCCAGGTGGTCCAGCAGGGCCGCCGGGTCGGCGCGCAGGCTCTGGCACAGGGCGGCCAGGTCGCACACCACCAGCCAGGACGCCGCGGCCGCCAGCGCCCCCGGATGCCCGTCCAGACGGCGGCAGATCCACGCAGCCCGCTCCAGGTCGGCGTGGACCGGAACGAACTCCGGCCGCACCCGCCGGACCTGGTCGAGGAAGACCCGTACCGCCGCGGCGGCCGGGTCCACCGCGCCTTCACCCGGCACCTCCAGCGGAGCCAGCAGGAAGATCCGCTCGCCCGGGACCTCCCACGGCCGGTCCGAGGTGACCAGCAGCCGCAGCCCCGGGCAGGCGCGCAGCAGCCCGGTCAGCCGGTCGACCCGCGGCGGGTTCGCCGGAGCCCCGTCCAGGACGAGCAGGGCCGGCTGCTCGCCGAGCAGCTCGGCAAGGTCCGCGACGGCTTCCGGGACCTCGTCGGGCCGCCCCGGTGCCGGCGAGCACAGACCGGCCACCACCGCTGCGACCTGGTCCGCCGACTCGCCGCCGGCGCAGCCGAGGTAGTCGGCGGCCGCCCCCGGGAAGGCGTGCCACAGCACCGGCATCCCGGCCGTGTGGAGGCGGGCGGCGACCTCCAGCGCCAGCCGGGTCTTGCCCACCCCGGTCAGCCCCACCACGTTCACCAGCCGCTCGGTGCCCGCAGCCAGTTCCCCTGCCAGGACGGCGGCTTCCGCGTCCCGGCCCACCACCGGATGCAGGGCGGCCGGCGGCGCGGGCAGCTCGGCCGGGCCGTGACCGGCGGCCCGGCCCTGCTGGGCGGCCGCCTCCAGCGCGGCCCGGGCCCGCGGGCCGAGACGCAGCGCGTCGGCCATCAGCCGCAGGGTGTCGGGGCGGGGCCGTCTGGCCTTGCCCTGCTCCAGATCGCGGATGGCTCTGACGCTGATCGTCGACAGGTCGGCCAGCTCCCGCTGGGTCAGCCCGGTCCGCAGCCGGTGGGCGCGTATCAGGGGGCCGAGCGCCGTGGCGGCGGTGGGACCGGTCGACAGGTGCTGCGCAGGTGTGTGCGCGGTGGTGGTGTGCCCGTTCATGTGTGCGCTCCCGGCGAAGGTGGTGGGGAACGGCGCGGCCTGGGGTGAGGTGGCCCGGTTCCTGCTTCCCATCGTCGGCAGCCCGCTATCGCCCCGGCATCCCGCTGCGAACGGCCCCCGGCGGCCGGTCCTATCGCCTGCACTCCCCGCCCGGACGGGAGGCCGCGGCGTGATAGCGCGGCGATAGGAGCGGGGCCGGTCCCGGGATTCCCGCCGTTCCTAACGTGGTGTCCACAAGCCAGGGAGCGCCCCGGAAGAGCCGGAGCGCACCGACGAAAGGACCCGAGATGAACCTCGCCCACGCCGTCCGCGCCGCCCTCGTCACCGTCGCCCTCGCCGGGGCCGCCGTACTCGGCACCCAGGTCGCCCAGGCCGACGGCCCGGCCGTCCCCGCCACCCCCGCCGGCACCAGCGTCCCCGCGGCGGCCACCCCCTCGCCGACCGCCACCCACGAGACCAACCCCTGGGACTGACGCCGCGCAGCGGACCTCAGACCCCGGCGGCGGAACCCGTCGCCGGCGCACGCACCACGGACGCCAGCGCGTCCAGGGCAACCACCGCACCACTCGCACCGGCCGAACCGCCCGCACCGGCCGCACCGGCCGAACCGCCCGCACCGGCCGCACCACCCGCACCGGCCGCACCACCCGCACCGACCGAACCGCCCGCACCGGCCGCACCCGCCGGAGCAAGCGCTCCCCCCGGCCCCGCCGGGCCCAGCAGCCGCTCCGCCTCCGCGAGTTCCGGCTCCATCCGCCGGTCACGGAACGCCCGGACCGCCGTCTCCAGCAGCTCCCGCGACCGGGAGAGCTCCGCGGCACCACCACTCGCCGCGAGCAGCCGCGCCAGGTCCATCCGTACGAGCGCGGCACCGCCCTGGTCCATGATCTGCTCCCGCACCGACAGGGCCTGCGCATAGAACCCCTGAGCCGCCTCGCCCCGGCCCATCTCGGCGTACGCGTGCCCCAGGTCCCGCAGCAGGTGCCCTTCGCCTATCACGTCCCCGCCGTCCCGGCACAGTTCCAGCACCTCGCTGAACGTCCGTACAGCCCGGTCGTGTTCGCCCTGCCCCTGCAGCAGCTGCCCCGCCCGGCGCATGGTCCGCGCCTGGCCCCCCGTGTAGCCCACCGAGCGGTAGATGGACAGCGCCTCGTCCAGTCGGCTCTGCGCGGCCGCGGTCTGCCCGCGCCGCATCCAGATGTGCGCGCTCTGGGTCAGGACGATGGCCCTGCCCACCACATCACCGACCAGGTCGAAATCCCGCAGCGCCCGGTCGTACAGGGTCATCGCCCGGTCCTCGTTGCCCCGCATCCGCTCCAGCAGTGCGAGGTCCCGGTGGCACAGGGCCAGTCCCTGCCGGTCGCCGAGCTCCTGGAACACCCCGAGCGCCGAGGTCAGCGCTGTACGAGACTCCTCCGGCTGGCTGCGGCCCAGGTAGAGCGCGCCGAGCGAGCTGAGGAGCGCCGCGCTGCCGCGCCGGTTGCCCGCCGCCCGGACGGCCTCCAGGGCCAGCTGGTGCGTGCGCTCCCAGTCGTCGAAGTACCCGCGCGCCTCGAACAGCGTCGCCAGGGTCGTCGCCAGGTCCCAGCACAGTTCGTCCATCTGCTCCCGCGCCGCGTGCTCGACGGCCTGGACCAGGTTCGCGTGCTCGCTGTCCAGCCACTCCAGCGGGTCCACGAGCAGTTCGTCCACACAGCTCGCCGGCGGCTCCCAGCGGGGTGCCGTGCCGTGCAGCACCGTGAAGTCCCCGCCGTAGATCCGCCGGTGGGCCTGCTCCGCCAGGGACAGCCAGCCGCCCATCATCCGGCCGAGCGCCGCCGACTGCACGGCCGGCTCGTCGTGCACGGCGAGCTGCTCCCGGGCGAAGACCCGGATGATCTCGTGGAAGCGGTAGCGGAACCCGCCCGTGGACTCCACCCCGACGACGTCCAGCATCTGGACGTCGACCAGCGGCTCCAACAGGTCCGAGGGGAACGGCCGGTGGTCGTCGAGCAGG
Organism: Streptomyces sp. cmx-4-9; assembly: GCF_046548835.1. Classification (NCBI taxonomy): domain Bacteria; kingdom Bacillati; phylum Actinomycetota; class Actinomycetes; order Kitasatosporales; family Streptomycetaceae; genus Streptomyces; species Streptomyces sp. cmx-4-9. Next base: position 5,548 of record NZ_JAEBEE010000005.1, read on the forward strand.
GCTCCGGCCAGCCATCCCGGCAGCGTCGCGCCCTGCGCCAGGCTCAGCAGGCGCAGCAGCCGTCGGTCCTCGGCGGCCAGCCCGTCATGGGTCAGGGACAGGCTGGCCCGCATGGTCATCTCGCCGTGCGTGAGCTCGTCGAGGCGGTGCCGCTCGTTGGCCAGGCGGTGCACCATCGAGGCCAGCGTCCAGTGCGGGCGGGCCGCCAGCCGGGCCGCCACGATGCGCAGCGCGAGCGGCAGTCCGCCCACGGTGCGGATGAGGGCCTCGGCGGCGGCTCCCTCGCGTGCCACGCGGTCGCCGCCGACGACGCGCACCAGCAGCTCCAGGGCCCGCTCGGTGTCCATGACGTCCAGTTCGACGCGGTACGCCCCGGGCAGTCCCGTCAGCCGGACCCGGCTGGTGACCAGCACCGCGCAGCTGTTGCTGCCGGGCAGCAGGGGGCGGATCTGGCTCTCGGACGCGGCGTCGTCGAGCACCACCAGCACCCTGCGCGAGGCCAGCAGCGTCCGGTACATCTCGGCCCGCTCGTCCTGCGACTCGGGGATCACCGGGCCGGGGATGCCCAGGGCCCGCAGGAACCGGCCGAGTACCTCCGCGGCGGTCGCGGGCGCCCCCGTGCCGCGCAGATCGCAGTACAACTGGCCGTCCGGGAAACCGGTCTCGCTGAGGCGGTGCCCGATGTGCGTGGCCAGGGTCGACTTACCGGTGCCGGGCTTCCCGACGATCACGGCGAGGCCCACGGCACGCCGGCCGCCCTCACCGAGCAGGTTCCGCTCGATCCGGTCGATCTGCTCCTCGTCGCCGACGAAGTCGGAGGTGTCGGCCGGCAGTTGGCGCGGAGCCTCCTCGCGGTACGCGGGCCCCTCGAAGGGGTCGGCGGTCCCGCCCCGCGGCCGGGGCGCCCCGGCCGCGGTGAGGTCGGAGCCCGCCTGGCGGGGAAACGCCGCCACGGCCGCCTCCGCCGGGCGCGGCAGGGCGTCCCCGCGGACGCGCGGCGGCGTACCGCCTCCCGCCCCCGCGTCCGGTCCGCCGACGCCGCCGGACGGCCCGCCGCCCGGTTCCCCGGAGCCGGATCTCCCGCCGCCGGGTCTGTCCTCCCCGCGCCCGTGCCCGCCGGCCGGCGCCGTCGCACCGCCGTCCGTCCGGGTGCCCGCACGGGAGGTGCCCGGGGGCCGGGTCTGCGACCGGCCGCCGTATCCGTCCGAGACCTGCCCGGACGGGGCCGGGACCTCGCCCGACAGGATCGCCGACTCCAGCCGGCGCAGTTCCCCGCCCGGCTCCAGGCCCAACTCCTCCACCAGCAGCTCCCGGCCCACCCGGTAGCTCTCCAAGGCCTCCGCCTGGCGGCCCGAGCGGTACAGGGCGAGCATCAGCTGCCCCCGCAGCCGCTCCCGCAAGGGGTGGACCCGCACCAGCAGCTGGACCTCGCCGACGAGCTGGTGGTGGCGCCCCAGGTCCAACTCCAGTTCGATCCGGGTCTCGGCCGCGATCAGCCGCTCCTCGTCGAGCTGGAGCGCCTTGCTGCGCAGCGTGTCGCTGGACACCCCGCTGAGGCAGTCGCCCTGCCACAACTCGCCGGCGCTGCGCAGCAGTTCCACGGCTTCGGCCGCGCCGCCCTGCCGGCCCAGCATGCGGGCGTCGGCCACCTTGCGGGCGAAGACGGCCGCATCGACGAGATCGCCCTCGGTCTTGAGGACGTACCCGGGGGGCCGGGTGGTGATGGCCGCGGCGATCTCCGCCTTCGTGAACAGCTTGCGCAGCCGCGACACGCAGATCTGCACCTGGGTGCGGGCCGTGTCCGGCGGCTCGTCGTCCCAGATCAGGTCGACCAGGTAGTCGGTGCTGACGACGCGGTTCGCCTCCAGGAGCAGGGCGGCCAGGATGACCTCCTGGCGTCCCGGCGGGACCCTGACCGGACCACCGCCGCCGGTCACCTGTAACGGTCCGAGAATCCGGAACACGACGGAATCCGGGGTGGCCGGCACCCCGCCGGGCGAAGCAGTCATGAGTCTCCCAGCTGGGGGCACGCCTGAGAACGAGTGGAGCGCGAGGGTCAGTCTTCCCGAACACCTCTCCGGTTGTAAATGGTGTGGAGATTCCGTGATGGTTCCCGCGGCCGGTGATAGGCCCGCGATAGCACCGAGTTGCGCCCGCGGCGCACGGTGGTACCTGCCGCCACCTGCCGGGGTGCGGGCCGTACGGAAGGACATCCCCCCATGAACAGCCGGAACGCCAGGAGGCTCCCGCCCAGCCCCGTCGTCACCGACTCCGGAGTCGACCACGTACGCCTCGCCTACCACTACCTCGACTGCGGCGACCTCGACGGATACGGCTCCCTCCTGCACGCCGGCGCCCTCGGCGTCGCCGAGCTGGAACGCCCCGCCGCCGGTGCGCGCCACCACATCACCCGGATCGTCGCCGAAGGGGACTGCGTCGTGGCGATGGGCCGGCTCTCGCCCCAACAGCAGGATTTCGTGGACGTGTTCACCCTCTCCGCCGAGGGCATGCTGCGGGCCTGCCGCCGCTACTACGGGGCCGGACCGGCCCACCACCGCTGACCTCCCGGGTCCGGGCGCGGCGGGCGCGGCACAGGTTGACGCCCCGGGGGGTTGCGACCAACCCGGCCGTTCCCGGCGCCGCGTCCGCCGGGCGGCGCTATGGTGCGGGCGGGGACGACTGCACGAGGGGGGCGGGGCGGCGATGCGTTTTCTCTTTGTCCACGGCACGGGGGTCAGGCGCGAGCGGCACGACACGCTCTTCGCCCTGGTCCGCGACCGCCTCACCGCCCGGTTCCCGCACGCGTCCGTCGAGTCCTGCTACTGGGGCGACCGCTTCGGCGCGGCCCTCGGAGCCGGCGGCGTCTCCGTACCGGGCCTGCGCCCGCGGCCCGTACCCGCCGGCCCCGGCCCGGGGGACGCCGAACCCGGCCCCGGGGACGCCCGACCCGACCCGGTGGACGCCGGGACGGCCGAGTGGGCCCTGCTGTTCGCCGACCCGCTCTGCGAGGTACGGGTACTGGCCGAAGCCGGCTGGGACACCGCAGACGGCGACGGCGGCGACGACGCCTTCGCCATGCCCGGCGTCCGCTCCGCCGGGGACCGGGTACGGGACCTGCTGGACCTGCTGGCCCGGACCGCCGGACAGCCGCCGACGGGCCCCCCGGCGCCCGACGGGGAAGCGGGCGCCGCCGGAGCCGAACTGGCCGCACTGCTGCACGGCACCGGACTCGCCGCCTCCTTACCCGCAGCCCTCGACTCCGTCGCCCGTTCCGCAGAGGCCGCCCGGGCCGCGCAGCGCGCCACCGGCGAAGCCCAGGCCCGCGAACTGGCCACCGCCCTCGCCCGGGCCGTGACGGCCGACGCCCTCGCCCGCGCCGGAGCCGAGGCCGACTGCACCGGCGCCGAGCGGGACCGCCTCGTCGAACTGCTCACCGCCCGCCTCGGCGGCGACGCCCGCTTCCCCGGCTCCCGCGCGGCCGCCGTCCTCGGCCGGCTCGCCCAGCGCGTCACCACCCAGCCCCTGCTCAACGCCTGGCGCGGCTCCCTCACCGCCGGAGCCACCCCCGCCGTCGGCGACATCCTCCGCTACCAGGCCCGCGGCCACGCCCTCCGGGACTTCCTGCACGAGCGGATCACCGCCGCCCCCGGAGCGACCGTACTCATCGGGCACAGCCTCGGCGGGATCGCCCTGGTGGACCTCCTCGCCCTCGCCGCGGCCCGGGGCGAGCCCGTCCCCGGCGCGCACCTCCTCGTCACCGTCGGCTCGCAGGCGCCCTTCCTCCACGAACTCGGGGCGCTGACCGCCCTCGCGCCCGGCGCGCAGCTGCCGCCCGGCTTCCCGCACTGGCTCAACGTGTACGACCGCCAGGACGTGCTCTCCTACCTCGCCGGGCCGGTCTTCCCCGGCGATCCGCGCGTCAGCGACCACGAGGTCGCCAGCCGCCAGCCCTTCCCCGCCAGCCACAGCGCCTACTGGAAGCAGGACTCCCTCTACGAGCGGATCGGACAGGCGGTGGCCGAGGCGGGGACCGGGTGATTCCCCCCGGCCTGCTGCCCCCGGGACTCGGCCCCCGGCGCACCTTCGCGCTCGTCGCCGGGGTCGAGCGGTACGGGATCAGCCGCCACTGGGACCTGCGCGGCCCCGCCCGCGACGCCCTGCGGTTCGCCCGCTGGCTGACCGGCCCGGGGGAGGTGCCCCCGGGCAACGTCCGGCTGCTGCTGTCCCCGCTCGACGAACCGGACTCCCTGGACTGGCCCGACTCCCCGCCCATGGCCGCACTGCGGGCGGCCCACCGCCCGGCCACGGAGGCCAATGTGAAGGCGGCCCTGCTCGACGAACTCCCGCAGTGCGACGGCGACCTGCTGTGGATCTTCTGGGCCGGGCACGGCTACCTCGGGCAGCACCGCCAGGAGCTGATCCTGCCCTGCGCCGATGCCAGCGCCGGCCAGATCCGCCACCTCAACCTCGACTCGGCGCTGCGCTGGTGGCGCACCGACCTGGTCACCCGGCGCCGGTTCCCGCTGCAGGCCGCCCTCGTGGACTGCTGCCGGGTCAGCGCGCCCCGCGACGGCCGGCTGAACTTCGGCACCACCGACTACGGCGGCGGGAGCGCCGTCCCCGGCCGACGCCAGTTCCGGCTGTACGCCTCCCGCGAGGGCGAGGCCGCGCAGAACGACGCCGAACGCGGCGCCGGACGCTTCACCGACGCCCTGATCGGCGAACTCGGCCAGCGGTCCGTACGGGAGGGCGTCACCGGGCTCCCGGCCGCCGCCCGCAGCATCCACCGCAGCTTCCAGGAACTGCGCGAACGCGGCGAGGGCTGGCAGCTGCCGCAGTTCCTCGTGGACCGGGACTGGGACGCCTGCTCCTTCCTGGACGAAGACCCCGAGGAGCGGCCCGGAGCCGCTCCGGCCCGCGCCCCCCGGCTCGACCAGAGCGCCTGGGACGCGCTCGGCGAACTCTTCGAAGGCCGCGACCTGCCGCGCTGCGCCCACGAGGCCTACACCTGGGCGTTCAAGGCGGCCGGCTGCGCCGCCCCCGTCGCCGGCGGTCTGCCGGGGGACAGCCTGCTGGAGGTGGTGCAGGACTTGGACGAACGGCAGGGCGGCCCGGAGGGCATGCCGCTCGCGGTGCCCTTCGTCCGCTTCCTGGCCGACCGGGCCGCGGCGGGCGACGGCCCGTGGGCGGCCCGCCTGCGGGACTGGGTGCACGGCACCCGGGAGCGGCTGCGGCTGCCCGCCCTCCCCCCGCCGCCGGCCCCGCCCCGCAGGACGGCCCTGCACGTCCGGCTGGAAGCACCCCCGGGCGGCGGCAGCGGCTACCTGGCCCGCATGTGGCTGCGGCGCGACCACGGCCGGCAGCAGGTCACCGAACACGTCTGGGAGGCCGAGGGCAGCCCGGTCGGCCTGGACGCCGTACGCGAGGAGCTGGTGCACCGGCTCGGCGGGATCGCCCGCACCCCCGGCGGCGGCCCCGACGCCGGACAGCCCTTCGACGGCGTCGAGCGCATCGAGTTCCACGTGCCGTACGAGCTGCTGGACACCGCCTTCGACCAGTGGCCGGTACCGCGCGGGCCCGGCCGCCGCACCACCCGGGCCCTCGGCCTGCTCCACCAGGTGGTGGTGCGCTGCCCGCAGGAACGCGAGGACGCGCAGGCGCCCTGGCGCGGCAAGTGGGCCTGGCTCGGCCGCCAGGGCGGACGGCACGCCGACGCGGTCCGGACGCTCGCGGACCCGGAGGTCACGGACGTCCTCGGGCTGGAGCTCGCAGCGGGACCGGCACCGGCCTGCGTGCTCGCCCACACCACGGGGGGAACCCGGACCGAGGCCCTGCTGGACGCCGTACTCGAAGGGGGGGTCCCGGTGATGGTGTGGCGGCGCGGGGGCGGCGCACCGCCCGGCGGACTCCTCGCGCTGCTCGCACCGCCCGGTGGCCCGGACCAGGCCCCGGACCCCGCCGCCCTGGACGTACTCGCGCTGCCCGCCCGGGTACGGGAGCTGCGCCGGGCCGCCGCGGGCGCCGGCCGGACCGCCGGTCCGGACGGCCAACCGGCCGAAGGGGCAGACCGGTTGGTGCTGCTGTGGGACGATCCCGACGACACCCTCACCCTCCGCTCCCTGTCGTGACGCCGATGCCCGTGCCGATGTCGATGCCGACGCCGACCGCGACCGACCCCATCCGAGCCGACCCGGGGCCACCCGGGCCGACCCGACGCCCGTCCCCGACCGACCGCGACCGACCGCGACACCCGACCATGGAGGAAGAGGCAGTGGCGAAGGACTGGTGGCTGTACCACGGGACCGGTGAGGGCGCGGTCCGGCGCGCCCGCCTGGAGGCCGCACCCCCGCCGCCCTGGCGGGACTTCACCGGCACCCCCGACCCGGACCACGAGCCGCCCGGATGCGCGGGACCGGCCTGGGAACGCACCCGGCGCCGCGGGCAGGGCTATGTGCCCGACGACCCGGAGAAGGACGTGGTGAACACCGCCCTTCACCTGCGCAGGCCCCTGTTGATCACCGGCAAACCGGGCGTCGGCAAGTCCACGCTCGCCTACAGCATCGCCGCGGACCTGGAGCTGGGCCCCGTACTGCACTGGCCGATCACCAGCCGGACCGTCCTGCGGGACGGCCTCTACCTGTACGACGCCATCGGCCGCCTCCAGGAAGCCGGACTGGAGCAGCTGCGCGCCCCCGGCACGCCCGCCTTCCCGGCAGGACCCGACGCCTCCGGGGCCCCGGCCGGCCCCTCGATCGCCCGCTACCTGCGCCTGGGGCCGCTGGGCACCGCGCTGCTGCCGCAGGACCGGCCGCGGGTCCTGCTCGTCGACGAGATCGACAAGAGCGACATCGACCTGCCCGGCGACCTCCTCACCGTCTTCGAGGACGGCGGCTTCGACATCCCCGAACTGGCCCGGCTCGCCAAGGAGGACCCCACCGTGGCCATCGGCACCGACGACGACCCGGATGCCGCCGTACGCATCACCCAGGGCCGCGTCCAGTGCCGGTACTTCCCCGTCGTGGTCCTCACCAGCAACGGCGAACGCGACTTCCCGCCCGCCTTCCTGCGCCGCTGCGTCCGGCTGCACCTGGAACCGCCGCGCCTGGACAAGCTCGCCCGCATCGTGCAGCAGCGCCTCAAGGTCGACATCGACGGCCGGGAGGAGTACCAGGAACTCGTCCGGAGCTTCCTCGAACGCGCGGAGGACGGGGACCTGGCGACCGACCAGCTCCTGAACGCCATCCAGCTCCGCCTCGCCGGCGCCTGGTCGGACCCCGACGACCGCGACCGGTTCCTCGGCACGGTGATGCAGCACCTGACGGGCCCCACCGCATGATCGAGGAGCTGCTCGGCGCCTTCGCCGAAGGCGCCGGAGGCAGCGGCCCGCACCCCGCGGCGGGGGCCGAGGAGATCGCCGACATCCTGTGGCTGGCCGCCCGGGTGGACCCGGCCGTCTTCCGGCCGCCCGCCGACACGGCCGCGGCGCAGCGGCCCGCCCCCGCACCGGACCCGTACGACACCGCCGCCACCGCGGACCCCGGGGCCGCAGACGGGGGCGAACCGGCCGCCCGGCTCTACCCCGGACCCGCGCCCGGACCCGCGCCCGGACCCGCCCGTGCGCCGGCCGGGTCCGCCGGCGGACGCCGGGGAACACCCCTGCGGCTGCCCCGCGCGGCCTCCCTGGAAGACCCCCTCGCCCTGATGCGCTCCCTGCGCCCCGTCGGCCGCCGCTCCATCGGCGGACCGGGCGAGGAACTGGACGAGCAGCTCACCGTGGAACGCAGCATCGAACGGATGGTCCCGACCCCCGTCCTGCGCCCCGCCGAGAGCCGCTGGCTGGACCTGGCCCTCGTCGTCGACACCCATCCCTCGATGCTGCTCTGGGCGGACCACGTCGACGAACTCCGGCAGGTCCTGACCCGCAGCGGGGTCTTCCGCGACGTCCGTACCTGGCAGTTGGCCGGCACCGGCCCCGGCGCGGCCCCGATGCTCACCCGCGGACGGGGCGGCCCGCCCCGCAACCCCCTCGAACTGGCCGACCCGGCGGGCCGCCGCCTGATCCTCGTCCTCTCCGACACCGTCGCGGGCGGCTGGCGCCAGAGCCCCCTCCAGGCAGTGCTGCGCCACTGGTGCGGGCACAACGCCGTGGCCGTCCTGAACCTCCTCCCCGAGCGGCTTTGGACCCGGGGCGCCGTCCGGCCCGTCCCCTTCGCCGTCCGCGCCGACCGGCCCGCCGCCGCCACCCGGTCCTGGCAGCAGGTCCCGCTCGGCCGCCGCGCCCGTCCGGCCCGGCCGGGACCGCGCCGCCCCGGCCCGGCCGTCGTCCCGGTGGTCGGCACCGGCTCGGGGAGCCTGGCCCGGCTGGTACGGGTGGTGTCGGGGGACGGGCGGTGGCGGCGCCTGGCCTGCCTGCGCCTGGACGCGGAACCGGCCCGCACGGCGGACGCGCCGCGCGAAGCGGACAGCGCTCCGTCCGAGCCGGCCGGGCCCCTCTCCGCACTCGAAGCCGTGGAGCGCTTCCGTGCCAAGGCCTCCCCGACCGCCCAGCAGCTCGCCGCGCACCTGGCGGCCGTCCCGCTGACGCTGCCCGTCATGACGCTGGTCCGGCGCTCCCTGCTGCGCGACTCGGAGCACGGCCACCTGGCGGAGGTCGCCCTCGGCGGGCTGTTCGCACCGTGGGAGGACGGGGAGCGCAGCCCCGCGGAGGTCGAGTTCCACTTCCTGCCCGGCGTACGCGAGGCCCTGCTCGGGGCCCAGCTGCGCGGGGACGTGGCCGCGGTCCGGGAACTGGTGCGGCGCCGGGTCTGGGAGTTCATGTCCCGCCACCGCGGTACCGGACCCGACTTCTCCGCCACCGAGGTCAGCACCGGGAAGGAGGGCCGCCGCGTGGTCCCCGACGGGGCGATCCCGTTCGCGGCACGGCCCCGCCCGGCCGGGGACCTGCCCCCGGCCCCGGCCCCGGCCCCGGCCGCGACGACGGCCGCCGACATCGCCACGGAACCCCGGGCGGCGCTGCGGGAGCCGCGGGACGGTCGTCTGCGGGACGGGGGTCTGCGGGACCGGGTGGTGCGGGTCCGCTACGACTCCGCCCCGGAACCCCTGGAGGTCGGCACCCTGCTGACCCCGCGGCTGGTGCTCACGGTCGGCGACGGCCGGGCCGCCTCGGGCGTGGTCGCCTGGGTCCGCGCGGGCGACCGGGAGGTGATGTGCCAGCCGGTGTGGTGGGACGAGGCCTCCCCCCGGGTCTTCCTCCTCGCGGCCGACCGTGACCTGGCCGACCCGGACACTTGGCCGCAGCCGCCGGCCTGGGGGGAGCCCCGGTCCGGCGGAAGAACGGAGCGGCTGCGCGTCGACGGGTACACGGGGCAGGGCGAACCGGTGTCCCTGACCGGCGAGGCGGTTCCGTCCGAGGGTGCCCGCAACGGCGAGCTCGTCCGCCTGTCCTCCGAACCCGAGACCTGGACCCACTACCGCGGCGCTCCCGTCTCCCGCGGGGGTGCGCTCGTCGGGATCGTGCACGGGGTCTGGCCGGACCGCATGGTGTTCCTGTCGGCGCAGGCCCTGCTCCGCCAGCCCGGCTTCCAGGCCGCACTCGCCGCCTCCACGGACCCCGGCCGGACGTCGGACGCTTCAGACGGCCCGGCCGTGTCCGCCGCCCCCGCCGAACGGTGGGCCGAGCGGCCGGGCACCCCGATGTGCCTGGTCGTCAGGGTCATCAGGGGCTCGGGCGCCGGATCCGGACCGGCAGCCGGACCGGCGGTCGCCACCCTCCTGCGCAGGATCCTGGCCCGCACCAGGGTGGCCGGACGGGTCGTCGAATCCTCCGAAGCCGAACTGTTCCTCATGGTGGACGCCCCGGAAGCCCTTGCCGGAACGGGCCGGGTCCTCGCTGACCTGCCGGACGCATTCGCCGAGTTGAGGCAGGACCCGGCGCATGCGGAGCTGGCCGTCGTGGTCGGGGCGAGCGCCGGTCCGATGCGCGCCGAGGACCCCGGCTCCCGCGGGGAGGCGGTCGCGGAAGCCGTCCGGCTCCTCGCCCGCCCCGAGGCCACGGGCCGGCCCCGCCCCGACCACGCACCGCCCCTGCGCCTCGTCCTGTCCGACGCACTGTACGAGAGCGTCCGCACGCTGTTGCGGCCCGACGTCCACACCCCCCTGCTCCCGATGACCGGTCCGGCCGGAGGGTGGCTGTGCATCGGGGACCCCGGCCGACTGGGCCGGGCGCTCATCGAGGTCGCCGGGATCCGCAGCGCCGGCCTCGGCTGGCCGCACTGTGGCACGGGCGCCGACGACGTCGATCCGCTCGGCTGCATCGGCGTGCGGCTGCCCGGCTTCCGGCGGTGCCTGGCCCATCTGGACGGCCCGGAACAAGCCGCCCAGCTGGCGTCCCTCGGTCCCGGATCGCCGGTGGACCTGCGGGGGACGACCTTCGAGGGCGGCCTGCTTGCCCGGGTCCTGAATGCGCTGCGGGAAGCGGGGACCGGCCGCCCGCGGCTGGGGCGGGCCGCCTTCGACCGGGCGCACTTCGTGGACGACTGGACGGCACACGAAGCCGAGTTCGCGGACAGTGCCTCCTTCGGCAAGGCCACGTTCGCGGGCCGGACCTCGTTCGACGAGGCCACGTTCGCGGGCCGGGTGACCTTCGAGGGAGCCGTCTTCCAGGGCGAGGCCGGCTTCCGCGGCAGCCGCTTCCACGGCCGGGCCGCTTTCCCCCGTACGGTCTTCGCGCGCCCGCTGACCCTGGCGGACGCGTGCTTCGACGACGGAGTGACCTTCGACCGGGCGGTCCTGGCCGTCTCGGTGTCCCTGGACGGGATGCGGGTGGAGGGGCCGGCCGACTTCAGCCGTACCGACTTCCGCGGCCCGACCGGGATGAGCCACGCCGTCTTCACCGGCCCGGCGTTCTTCTCGTACGCGAACTGGGAGGGCGGACTGCACTGCGCCGGCGCCCTGTTCGAAGGCCCGGTCACCTTCGACCACGCGCACTTCCGGGGCCGGGTGCGGTTCGAGGGCGTGCGCTTCACCTCCGCCACCGGTGTCGCACTGCCTTCCGCGGACGACCCCGACCGCTGGCGGGCCGAACGCAGCCGGGACGGTGCCTACCACCTGCGCCTGCTCGATGACGGGGAGGGGGAGGGGGTTCCGGCACCGGGCCCGGCCTCTGGCCCTGGTCCTGACACCGGCCCCGGTCCCGGCCCCGGTCCCGGCCCCGGACCGCGGGGTTGAGCGGTCCGGCCGTTCAGCCCGCGCCCCGTGAGGCGGCCTCCAGCTGGCGGCTCGCCCGCCGGTCGGCCGTGTCCAGCCCGGCCTCGATCTCGTCCAGCGCCCGGCGGGCCGTCGCGATGCGCTCCCTGACCTCGGACGACGGGTCCGGTCCCTTGCTGCCCGGCGGCGGCGCCCGGTGCGCTTCCGCCTCCATCTCGCGTGCCTCGTCCAGGGAGTTGAGCACCACCCCGATGAGCACGTTCACCAGCACGAAGGAAGCCAGCAGCGCATAGGACGCGTAGTAGATGATGCTGAGGCGGGAGATCTGGAGCCCGGCACGGACCGCGTCGGTGAGCCCGTCCAGGGTGGTCAGCAGGAACAGGGTGAGGGCGGCCCGGCCCACGGAGCCGTAATGCTGCGGGTCGGACTCGGCGAAGCAGACCCAGCCGACCATGGCGTACACGTACAGCACCAGCGCCCCGACGAAGAGGAAGCTCGCGGTGCCCGGCACGCTGCGGCCGACGGCGATGAGCAGGATCCGCAGATGCGGCAGGAACCGGGCGGTCCGCAGCACGCGGGCGAGCCGCAGCAGCCGCAGGACGGTGGTGTTCTCACGGACCATCGGGACGAAGGCGGACGCCACGATCGCGAGGTCGAAAAGGTTCCAGGGATCGCGGAAGAATGCTTTCGGCCGGTCGGCGTACGCACCCAGCCGCAGCAGCATCTCCACCGTGAACAGGGCGAGGCAGCAGTCCTCCGCCGCTCGCAGCGCCTGCCGGTACTCGACGGCGAGCCCGCTGTACGTCTCCAGCCCCATCAGGCAGGCGTTGAACAGGATCGCGCAGAAGACGACCACCCCGAACGCCTGGGCCTCCGTGACCACCCGGCACCGGGCCGCCAGTCTCATCCGCCTGCGTCGGGCCTGCATCGGGTCCGTCATCTCGCTCCTCGTGCTGTGCGGGTGGCGCACGTCGTCGACGTGGGACGGCGCGCCCGGCGGGCGCCCTGATCCGTCCTTCTAACGCCCGACATCCGATGGGGTTTCACCCGCCACGGCTACGCTTCACCTCTCGGCAGCAGAGATCGCGTAGGAGTGTGCCCCGTGCTCGAACCGGTTCAGGAAAACCCCTTCCCCGACAGCCACACCCTCGGCGAGGGACCCGGACCGCACCCGCAGCTGGAACCCGTACTGCCCCTGCTGGGACGCTGGCACGGCCGGGGACGGGGCGAGTACCCCACCCTGGAGCAGGACTTCGCCTACGAGCAGGAGGTCAGCTTCAGCCACGACGGCCGGCCCTTCCTGCGCTACGAGGCCCGCGCCTGGCTGATCGACGGTTCCGGTAAGGCGGTCCGGCCCGCGGGCCGGGAGGCCGGATGGTGGCGGGTCATGCCCGACGCCTCGCTGGAGGTGGTGCTCACCCACGCCACCGGCATCGTCGAGGTCCTGGTGGGACGGGTGGCGGGGGAGGAGATCGAACTGGAGACCGTGGACGTGGCCCGGACCCCGCTGGCCAAGGAGGTCACCGGGACCCGGCGCCGCTACAGCATGCGCGAGGACGAGCTGATGTCCGTACAGGAGATGGCGGCGGTCGGCCAGCCCATGCAGCACCACCTCGCGGCCCGGCTGCGCCGCGCCTGAACGGACCCGCCGGACGTGCGCGCCGCGTCGGACGTGGGCGTCTGACGTCTGACGTCTGCGCCGGACGTGCGCGCGGATGCGGGCGTGGGCCGCGGGGGTCCGGCGGGGCCGGACGGACGGTGGGGGACACCGGCCGGCCGGCCCCGCGGGCTCCGGGGCGGTCAGCTCCTGCCGAGCAGCCCCTTCATGACGTCGATCTCGGCGGACTGCGCCGTGACCACGGCGACGGCCAAGGCCTTGGCCTCGGCGGCGGCGCCCTGCTCCTGCTCCGTGCGCGCCATCTCCACCGCGCCTTCGTGGTGCTTGATCATCAGCTCCATGAAGGCGGTGTCGAAGGCCTGGCCCGAGGCTTTGCCCAGCCGGTCCATCTCCTCGGCGGACATCATCCCGGCGCCGTCGCCCGCGCCGTGCCCGGCATGCCCGGAGGCATCCGCGCCCTCCGCCGGCACCGGCTCGCCCCAGGCGGTGAGCCACCCGGACAGGGTGGCGATCTCCGGGTCCTGGGCCTTCTTGATCTCCTGGGCGAGCCGCTTGACCTGCGGGGACTGCGCCCGGGTGGCTGCGAGGCCGGCCATCTGCACGGCCTGGCGGTGGTGGGGGATCATCCCGGTGGCGAAGGCGACGTCGGCGGCGTTGTGCTGCCCCGGCTCCGTCGCGGGGGACGTCGTACCGGTGGCGGTCCCGGACGGGGAGCCGGCGGGGTGTCCGTTGTGCCCGACGGAACCCCCGCCGGCCCCGCCGCCGCAGGCGGTGAGGACGAGGGCGGCGGTGGCGGCGGCCGCCAGGGCGGCGCAGCGGCGTACGGAGGAACGGTGTGCGGTCATGGTGGTGCAACTCCTTCACGGAAGGACGGCATGCGGACATGAGGACGTGCCGGAACGCGGGCAGCGCCGCGCGGCGGTCCTATATCCGCAGGAGTTGCAGTTCCGACAGGTCGGGCGGCGCCCGGCCCGCGAGGGCGCAGGCCCCAGCAGACCCGTTGGGCGGCCGCATGCAGGGCGCGGCCGTGCCGACGGCCGCGACGGGCACGGGCGGCGCGTACGCGGAGGCGACACCGGCGGCCGCACAGGTTCCGTCCGCGTGATCGAGGTGCGCGGAACCCCCGCCGGGGTGGGCACGGTGCGCTGCGGCCCCGGTTGCAACCTCGGCGGCCTCCACGGCTCCGGCGTGCCCAGCGGCGGTGTGTACCGCCATCCGCCCGCGGCCCGGGCCCTGACCGGGGCCCGCAGCCGGCGCCGGCCGGGGGCCGAGCCCGTGCATGGCCAGGACGCCGGTCAGCACTGCGAGCACCAGCAGGACGAACCCCGGCCCGGCGGGGCGGCGGCTCGTACGGTACGCGGCGGCAATCACGCACTCATCGTACGAGCAGCCCGCACCCCCGGCGCCCCCGCTCCGCCCTTCGGCCCAACGGCCCCGGATCCCGGTGAACCAGCAGACCGGCCGCCTCACCCGTCCCTCCGTGCTCGCGGTACGGGCGGTGCTCGGTCGCGTCTCCTGTGCGGCGACGGCCGGCAAGGCGCCGCCGCCGGGGTGCGGTTCCGCGACGGCTGTCACGCCCCGGCCCGCACGCCCGGCTTCGGCGCCGTCGGCAGGGCCGACAGGCGGGCAGGGGTCCTCCGTGCGTACGCGGCGCCCTGGGCGACCGGCCGGCCCCGGCCCCCTCACCTCTTGCGGACAGAAGATGTCCGCAAGAGGGATTAGCGTGCTGCCCATGGCCTCCAGGACGTTGCACCCGCACTCCGTACTCGGCACCCGCGCCCTCAACCGGGCCACGCTCGCCCGTCAGCTGCTGCTCAGCCGGGCCGAGATGTCCGTGACCGGGGCGGTGGAGCACCTGATCGGGCTGCAGGCGCAGAACGTGAAGCCGCCCTACTTCCAGCTGTACGCCCGCCTGGCCGGGTTCCGGACGGCCGAGCTGGCCGGGCTGATGGAGTCCCGGGAGGTGGTCCGCATGGTCACCCTGCGCTCCACCATCCATACGCACACCGCCCAGGACGCCCTCGCCCTGCGCCCGTTCGTCCAGCCCGCCCGCGACCGCGAGGTGAACCACTTCCGCAAGGGCCTCGCCGGAGTGGACCTGGAGAAGCTCACCGGGCTCGCCCGCGCCTTCGTCGAGAGCAAGCCGCGCACCATGGCGGAGACCGCGAGGAGCTGCTCCGGGAATGGCCCGGGGCCGACCCGCAGTCGCTGTCCGTCGCCGCCCGCTGCCGGCTGCCGCTCGTGCAGGTCACGCCCCGCGGTGTCTGGGGGCGCAGCGGACAGGTCCGGCTGACCACCGTCGAGTCATGGCTCGGCGCCGCCGCCGGCCCGGCGCAACCCGTGGACGAGGTCGTCCTGCGCTACCTCGCGGCCTTCGGGCCGGCCTCCGTCAAGGACATGCAGGTGTGGGCCGGCCTGACGCGGCTGCGGGAGGCCTTCGAACGGCTGCGGCCGGACCTGGCGGTCTTCCGCGACGAGAACGGCGTCGAGCTCTTCGATCTGCCCGACGCCCCCCGCCCCGACCCCGACACGCCCGCGCCGCCGCGCTTCCTCCCCGAATTCGACAATGTGCTGCTCTCGCACGCCGACCGGAGCCGGGTGGTGCCCCCGGAGCTCAAGGGCCGCAGCTGGAGCGGGAACCAGGCCCACTGCACCCTGCTGCTCGACGGGTTCCTCGCCGGGCTGTGGAAGCTCGACGGCACCGCGCTGACCGTCGAACTCTTCGGTACGGCCACCGAGTCGCGCAAGGAGGCGATCGTCGAGGAGGGGCAGCGGATGATCGCCGCCCTGGCCGCCCGCGAACCGGCCGAGCCCACCGGATCAGCCCCCGGGTCCGCCGTCCGGTCCGGGGCCGGCCCGGGCGGTTCCGTGCGCTTCGGGTCAATCCGCGGCTGACGGCGCTCTAGTCGTCCTTTCGCCTGACACGGCACGATGCGGGGCATGACCGAAAGCACGCAGAACAGCACCCGTAACAGCGCCGCCGACCAGTTCCTTGCCGCGCGGGACTTCCTGCTGGAGCGCCGGGGGGACTACGAGGGCGCGTACACCGGATTCACCTGGCCGCGGCCGCACCGCTTCAACTGGGCCCTGGACTGGTTCGACCGCATCGCCACCGGCAACAGCGCCGACGCCCTGCGGATCGTCGAAGAGGACGGCACCAGCCGCAGCGTGTCCTTCGGCGAGCTGGCCGTACGGTCCGACGCGGCCGCGAACTGGCTGCGCGGCCAGGGAGTCGCGGCGGGCGACCGGGTCCTGGTCATGCTGGGGAACCAGCGCGAGCTGTGGGAGGTCATGCTCGCCGCGATGAAGCTGCGCGCCGTCGTCATCCCCGCCACCCCGCTGCTCGGCGCGGCCGACCTGCGCGACCGGATCGAACGCGGCCGCGTCCGCCATGTCGTCGTGCGCGCCGAGGACGCGGCCAAGTTCGACGAGGTCCCCGGCGGCTACACCCGCATCGCCGCCGGCGAGCACGTCCCGTCGGGCTGGCTGCGGCTGGAGGACATGTACGCGGCCGACCCCGCGTTCACCCCCGACGGCGAAACCCTCGCCACCGACCCGCTGATGCTGTACTTCACCTCCGGTACCACCGCCCGCCCCAAGCTCGTCGAGCACACGCACGCCTCGTACCCCATCGGGCACCTCTCCACCATGTACTGGCTCGGTCTGCGGCCCGGCGACGTCCACCTCAACATCGCCTCTCCCGGCTGGGCCAAGCACGCCTGGTCCAACCTCTTCGCCCCGTGGAACGCGGGCGCGACCGTCTTCGTCCACAACTACGCCCGGTTCGACGCCGAGCGGCTGATGGCCGAGATGGACCGGCACGGCGTGACCACCTTCTGCGCCCCGCCCACCGTGTGGCGGATGCTGATCCAGTCGGACCTCACCAAGCTCGCCACGCCGCCGCGGGAAGCCGTGGCCGCCGGGGAGCCGCTGAACCCCGAGGTGATCGAGAAGGTGCGCGAGGCCTGGGGCATCACCATCCGCGACGGGTTCGGGCAGACCGAGACCACCCTCCAGGTGGGCAACTTCCCGGGTGCCCCGGTCAAGCCCGGCTCGATGGGCCGCCCGGCACCCGGCTACACGATCGTGCTGGTCGACCCGGTGAGCGGCAAGGAGTCCGCGGAGGAGGGCGAGCTGTGCGTCGACCTGCGCACCGGTCCCGCCGGGGTGATGACGGGCTACCGCGACGATCCGGAGCGCACCGCGGAGGCCATGGCGGACGGGATCTACCGGACCGGGGACATCGCCTCGCGGGACGCCGACGGGTACCTCACCTACATCGGGCGGGCCGACGACGTCTTCAAGGCCTCCGACTACAAGATCAGCCCGTTCGAGCTGGAGAGCGCCCTGCTGGAGCACGAGGCGGTCGCCGAGGCGGCCGTCGTACCGGCCCCGGACGCGCTGCGGCTGGCCGTCCCGAAGGCGTACGTGACGCTCGCCGCGGGCTGGGAGCCCGGGCCGGAGACGGCCCGGGTGCTGTTCGCGCACTCCCGCGCCGTGCTGTCCCCGTACAAGAGGATCCGCCGCATCGAGTTCGGGGAGCTCCCGAAGACCGTGTCGGGCAAGATCCGCCGGGTGGAGCTGCGGGACCTCACCGCGGCCGGCTCGACGGCGGAGTACGAGGAGTCCGACCTGGGCTAGGGCGCGCCTGCCGCCGGGAGCTCGTACGCAGGTGTACGCGAACCCGTACGGATGCGGACCCGTACGCACGCGTACGCGTGCGTACGCGGCTCCCGCACGGCAGCCGGCCCCGGGCCCGGCCTGGCCGGGCCCGGGCGGGCAGGCGGCCGGCCCTACGCGGGCAGGTTCGCCTCGATGGCCGCGATGACCTCGGGGGACTCGGGCTCGGTGCGCGGCCGGAAGCGGGCCACGACCTCGCCGGCGGGGGAGATGAGGAACTTCTCGAAGTTCCACTGGATGTCCCCGGCCTCGCCCTCGGCGTCCGGGGTCTTCACCAGTTCCTGGTACAGGGGGTGCCGGTGCTCACCGTTGACCTCGGCCTTCTCCAGGATCGGGAAGGTGACGCCGAAACCGGCCGAGCAGAAGGTCTGGATGTCGTCGGCGTTACCGGGCTCCTGGCCGCCGAACTGGTTGCAGGGCACGCCGATCACGGTGAAGCCCTTGGCCTCGTACGCGAACTGCAGGCGGGCCAGGCCCGAGTACTGCGGGGTGAGCCCGCACTGCGAGGCGGTGTTCACGACCAGGATCGCCTTGCCCTTGTGGGCCGCGAGGCTGGTGGGCTCGTCGGACAGGGTGGTCAGGGGGATGTCGTAGAGGCTCATCGGGCTCTCCTCGGCAGGCGGGGGCTCCACACAGGGCGGCTGAACCCCCGAGCCTAGGCCCCCGCGCCGACCAACTCGTCCGCCGGGTCGTTGACCGGCAGCGGCATGCCGGTGAGGTCCATCACGAACAGCGGTATCCCCAGGTCGTCCGCGCGGGTGCGGGCGTCCTCGGTGTATCCGGCGAGGGAGAAGTAGACGCTGGTCGCGGAGGCCGTCAGCCCGTTCAGCCAGACGCACTCCACCGCCCGCAGCCCGGCGGGCGAGGTGGTCGGGTCCACCTGGGCGACCAGGCCCGGAGCCCGCAGGTCCACCACCGCGGAGGGGATCGGCCGGGCGTCGGGCTGCCGGACGTCCCGGAAGCCCAGCCAGCGCAGGTAGAGGGCGGCCGTGGCCACCGCGTCCCGGGCCGTACGGATGGTCACCGGGCGAAAGGGCGGCCGCGCAGGAGCGGCCCCCGCGCCCTCGGCCTCCGCGCCCCCGGCGGGGCGGCCGGAACCGGAACCGGATGCGGCCGGTCCCGTCCCGGACCCGGTCGGCCGGCGTCCCGGCCGGTCGGCGAGTGGCCGCTGCCGGGCCGTCGGCGGGCGGGAGCCCGCCGGGGAGGTGCCGGTAGCCGCCTCGCCTGCGGGCTCCGCGTGCCGCTGCGCCTCCGCGCCCGCGCCCGCGCCGGTGGCCGTTCCCGCTCCCGTCACCGCCGCTCCCGCTCCCGCTGCCGGAGCGGCCGGTTCCAAGGGGTGGACCGGCAGCCGCACCACCGTCCCGCAGGAGGGGCACCCCACCTCCGGATGCGGCCACTCGCTCTCCCGGCCGCAACTCGTGCACCGCACCGCGACCCAGGCGTCCGACCAGGTCCGGTGGGTCAGCGGTTCCGGTGGCGCCGTCAGGTCGAGCGGCGGGACGACCGGGCTGCCGCAGGCACAGGGGAAGACCGGGGAGGTGTAGCTGTTCTCGCGCCTGCACCCCGGGCAGCGCACCGGTACCGCTTCCGCCATGAGACCCGGATCCCTTCGTCGCCGTGCATGCGTCGCCGTGCACGAGTCGCCGTGCATGCGTCGCCGTGCGTGGATCCATGCTCCCCCACCGGCCGCGGCTGGTGGGAGCGAGTCCTCGTATTGCGCCGGATTCCGGCCGGGGTCCGGCCGATTCGTGCAACTGACGGGGCAAGGCGCGGCTTTTGGTGGGTTCCGGGGTGTGGAAGCGCCTTGACGTGCGCGGAACCGCCGCTTAGCTTGTTCCGTATAGCAGAACAAAACTTCCGGATTACGGAAAAGCCTGACCGTCGGACCCGCAGGAGAACTCGATGCCCCGTATGACAGCCGCCGCCGCTGCAGTGGAGATCCTCAAGCTCGAGGGCGTTTCGCAAGCCTTCGGCGTGCCCGGCGCAGCGATCAACCCGTTCTACCGCGAGCTCAAGAACGTGGGCGGCATCAACCACACGCTGGCCCGCCACGTCGAGGGTGCCTCGCACATGGCCGAGGGCTACACGCGTGCCAAGGCGGGCAACATCGGTGTCTGCATCGGTACGTCCGGCCCCGCCGGCACCGACATGATCACCGGCCTGTACTCGGCGATCGCCGACTCGATCCCGATCCTGTGCATCACCGGTCAGGCTCCGGTCTCGAAGCTCCACAAGGAGGACTTCCAGGCCGTCGACATCGCCTCGATCGCTAAGCCGGTCACCAAGAAGGCCACCACCGTCCTGGAGGCCGCCCAGGTCCCCGGCGTGTTCCAGGAGGCCTTCCACCTGATGCGCTCGGGCCGTCCGGGCCCGGTCCTGATCGACCTCCCGATCGACGTCCAGCTGACGGAGATCGAGTTCGACCCGGAGACCTACGCGCCGCTGCCGGTCTACAAGCCGCGCGCCACCCGCGCCCAGGCCGAGAAGGCCCTGCGCTTCCTGCTGGAGTCCGAGCGTCCGCTGATCGTCGCCGGTGGCGGCATCATCAACGCCGACGCCGCCGCCGAACTCGTCGAGTTCGCCGAGCTCACCGGCGTCCCGGTCATCTCCACCCTCATGGGCTGGGGCGTCATCCCCGACGACCACGAGCTGAGCGCGGGCATGGTCGGCGTCCAGACCTCGCACCGCTACGGCAACGCGACCTTCCTGGAGTCGGACTTCGTCCTCGGCATCGGCAACCGCTGGGCCAACCGCCACACCGGCTACAACCTCGACGCGTACATCGGCGACCGCAAGTTCGTCCACGTCGACATCGAACCCACCCAGATCGGCAAGATCTTCGCCCCGGACTTCGGCTTCGCCTCCGACGCCAAGGCCGCCCTGGAACTCTTCATCGAGATCGCCACGGAGCTCAAGGCCGAGGGCAAGCTGCCGGACTTCTCCGCCTGGGCCGCCTCGGGCCAGGAGCGCAAGGCCACCCTGCAGCGCCGCACGCACTTCGACAACATCCCGATGAAGCCGCAGCGCGTGTACGAGGAGATGAACAAGGCCTTCGGCCCGGAGACGCGCTACGTCACCACCATCGGCCTCTCCCAGATCGCCGGCGCGCAGATGCTGCACGTCTTCAAGCCGCGCAACTGGATCAACTGCGGCCAGGCCGGCCCCCTCGGCTGGACCATCCCGGCCGCGATCGGCGCCGCCACCGCGGACCCGGAGACCCCGATCGTCGCGCTCTCGGGCGACTACGACTTCCAGTTCATGATCGAGGAGCTCGCGGTCGCCGCGCAGCACAAGGTCCCCTACGTCCACGTCCTCGTGAACAACGCCTACCTGGGCCTGATCCGTCAGGCGCAGGGCGGCCTGGGCATCAACTTCGAGGTCAACCTCGAGTTCGAGAACATCAACACCCCCGAGCTGGGCGTCTACGGCGTCGACCACGTCAAGGTGGCCGAGGGCCTGGGCGTCAAGGCGATCCGCGTCACCGACCCGAACGAGCTGGCTGCGGCGTTCGAGCAGGCCAAGAAGCTGGCCCAGGAGTTCCAGGTCCCGGTCGTCGTCGAGGCGATCCTGGAGCGCATCACCAACATCTCGATGAGCAAGACGGTCGACATGAGCGACGTCACCGAGTTCGAGGAGCTGGCCACCGAGCCCGGCCACGCCCCCACCGCGATCAAGGCCCTCCAGGTCTGATCACCGCGTGACCGGATGACCGGTCCGGTACGCAGTGCACGGCGGCCCCCGTCCCTCCACACGGAGGGGCGGGGGCCGGTCTGCATGTCCGAGGGCCGCCGCCGGGCGGGCCGGACTCCCTCGCGCCGGGGCGGCCGGCGGGCCGCCCACGGGGCGGTGGACCCGGACGCCGCTGACCCGTCCCACCCCGGCCGGCAGACCCGGCGCCTTCCCCCCGCCCCCGCCTACGCGGTCCTGGCCGGGACGGAGAAGCCGCGGGAAGGGACGGGAGGCGGGACGGGGGCCGCTGGCTGGCCCTGCGCGTCGAGTCCCTGCGGGTCGAGCGGCGGCGGGTCGAGGCCCTGCGCATCGAGGCCCTGCGGGTCGAGCGGCGGCGGGTCGAGGCCCTGCGCATCGAGGCCCTGCGCGTCGAGGGCCGGCGGGCCGAGGGGCGGCGGGTCGAGCCGTTTCGCCGCCCACGGGCCGGGCTTCAGCAGCTCTCCGCCGCCGGTACGGCCTCTCCACCTGCCGAGGCCGGTCCGAGGCCGCCGGTACGGCTTCGCCGTCCGCCTAGGCCGGTCCGAGCAGGGCGGGTCGCTCCCCGACGACTACCGACGCCTCCGCGGTGACGGCGCTCCTGTGGGACTCCGCCGACGCCGGCGCACTGTCCCCGCCGCCGGCGGCCCCTGCGCGGGGGCCTACGTCCGCATCCGCCCCCCGTACCGGGCCGGCAGGCCGATCGGCGGGGCACGTTCCGGGGCCGGAAACGGCAAAGCGCCGAGTCACGGGACCGTCCGTGACTCGGCGCTCTGGTTGGTGACCGCCCGACGGGGCGAGGCTGGCGCGACAGGACGTTCGCACCGCCGGGCGGAGTAGGAGGCTCCTCAACTCCGTACAGGGGGCTCTGTGCGTGGCCCCCTGTACGGAAGAAAGGAGTGGCTGGGACCGTGGCGGTCGGCGACGAGAACTCCGGCGTCGTCTCCCTCAGGTCAAGAGACGGGCCTCGGAACCCATGACCACCGCACTGGCTCGCACGCCCGCCACGGTCCTCGTCCTGCCCTCACCGCGTACCACCCCTCATCCGGGTCCGCGGTTCGGGCTCAGCACCCGGGGCCCGACCTCCCGTCAGGCCCCCGGTACAGCTGTCGGCTCAGGCGTCGCGCAGGGCGCGGACGGCCTCCTCGACGCGCTTGCCGTAGTCGGCGTCCGCGGCGTGGAAGTGAGCCAGGTTCTTCTCGATGACGTCCTCCAGGGTGACCTGCGACAGGCCGCCGGCGATGTTCGCCACCAGACGCTGCTTCTCGGCCTCCGACATCAGCCGGAAGAGCTCACCGGCCTGGAAGAAGTCGTCGTCCTTGGTGTGGGCCGGGGCCTCGTGGGTGCCCGTGTAGCCGGAGACGGCCTTCGGGGCGCCGAGCGCGAGACCGGTCTCGACCGGACCCTGGTACGAGTTGGGCTCGTAGTTCTTGTCGTGGCGCGAGCCGTTGCGCAGCGCCATGACGCCGTCGCGGCCGTAGTTCTCGGCCTTCGTCGCCTTCGGGGCGTTGACCGGCAGCAGGGTGTGGTTCACACCGAGGCGGTAGCGCTGGGCGTCGGCGTACGCGAAGAGGCGGCCCTGGAGCATCTTGTCCGGCGAGGCGGTGATGCCCGGGACGAAGTTGTTCGGGGAGAAGGCGGACTGCTCGACCTCGGCGAAGACGTTGTCCGGGTTGCGGTCGAGGACCAGGCGGCCCACGCGCTGCAGCGGGTAGTCCGCGTGCGGCCACACCTTGGTGAGGTCGAAGGGGTTGAAGCGGTAGTCCGCGGCCTCGGCGGCGGGCATGATCTGGACGTAGAGGGTCCAGCTCGGGTTCACGCCGCGCTCGATGGCCTGGAGCAGGTCCGTCTGGTGCGAGTTGCCGTCGCTGCCGACGACCTCGGCGGCCTGCTCGGAGGACAGGCAGCGGATGCCCTGGTTCGTCTTGAAGTGGTACTTGACGAAGAAGGCCTCGCCCTGGGCGTTGGTCCACTGGTACGTGTGGGAGCCGTAGCCGTTCATGTGGCGGTACGACGCCGGGATGCCGCGGTCGCCCATCAGCCAGGTGATCTGGTGCGTGGCCTCGGGGGCGTGCGCCCAGAAGTCCCAGACGTTGTCCGGCTCCTGCTTGCCCGTGAAGGGGTCGCGCTTCTGGGAGTGGATGAAGTCGGGGAACTTGATCGGGTCCTTGATGAAGAACACCGGGGTGTTGTTGCCGACGAGGTCGTAGTTGCCCTCTTCGGTGTAGAACTTCAGCGCGAAGCCGCGGGGGTCGCGGACCGCGTCCGCGCCGCCGAGGGAGTCGGCGACGGTGGAGAACCGCAGGAAGGTCTCGGTCTTCTTGCCGACCGTGTTCAGGAACGCGGCGCTGGTGTACGCGGTGACGTCGTCGGTCACCTCGAAGTAGCCGTAGGCGGCCGAACCGCGGGCGTGCACCACGCGCTCCGGGATGCGCTCGCGGTTGAAGCGGGCAAGCTTTTCGAGGAGCTGCTGGTCCTGGACCAGGAGCGGGCCACCGACGCCGGCGGTGGCGGAGTTCTGATTGTCGGCGACCGGGGCGCCGGACTCGGTCGTCAGCGTGCGCTTCGACATGGTGACCTTCCGTACGGATAACTGCTGACGGAAGACGTCTTCCGTCATGCGGAACAGCCTAATTTCGGCGTGAACGCGACGTCAACAGTTTGTTGAACAAAGATGGGAGAGAGGTGATCCGGACGGCGCCGGTACTTGGGCGCGACAGGACAGGTGTCAGCACCGGCGCCATCCGGAAACTCAGGTCCCCTTGCGGGGAGGCCCGGGCCGAGGGGGCCCGGGAGGGGGGTCAGACCTGGTCGCCGGAGAGGCGCTCGACCGCGCGCAGCAGCGCGGAGTGGTCCAGGCCGCCGTCACCCTGGGCGCGCAGCGAGGCCACCAGCTGGGCGACGACCGCGCCGACCGGGAGGGCCGCACCGACGTTGCGGGCGGCGTCGGTGACGATGCCCATGTCCTTGTGGTGCAGGTCGATCCGGAAGCCGGGCTTGAAGTCGCGGTTCAGGAAGTTGTCCTTCTTGCGGGTCAGGACCGTGGAGCCGGCCAGACCGCCGTTGAGGACGTCCAGGGCGGCCTGGAGGTTCACGCCCGACTTCTCCAGGAAGACGACGGCCTCGGCGCACGCCTGGATGTTGACCGCGACGATGAGCTGGTTGGCGGCCTTCACCGTCTGGCCGGAGCCGTGCGGGCCGCAGAGCACGATGGTCTTGCCGAGGGCCTCAAGGACCGGGAGGGCCTCGTCGAAGTCGGCCTGCTCGCCACCCACCATGATCGACAGGACGGCCTCGATGGCGCCGGCCTCGCCGCCGGACACCGGGGCGTCGATGACGCGGATGCCCTTCTCGGCGGCGTTCTTCGCGAGGTCGATCGAGGTCTGCGGGGTGATCGACGACATGTCGATGACCAGGGCGCCGGACTTCGCGTTCTCCAGGATGCCGTTCTCACCGTAGGAGATGGCCTCGACCTGCGGGGAGGCGGGCACCATGGTGATGACGACGTCGGCGTCCTTGACGGCCTCGGCGATCGAGCCGGCCGCAGTGCCGCCGGCGGCGGCGAGGCGCTCCAGCTTGTCCTGCTCCAGGGTGAAACCGGTGACCTGGTAGCCGGCCTTCAGGAGGTTCTCGGCCATGGGGGAGCCCATGATTCCGAGGCCGATCCAGGCAATCTTGGGGAGGTTGCTCATGATGAGGGTCCTTCTCTTAATGCTTTGTACGAAAAGTTGGCGACGTGCCTGGCGGATCGCCTGGACTTGGTCCGCCTAACGGGCGGCGCGGGCCTCGGCCGGCAGCCATGCGAAGGACGCGGCGGCGTCGGCCGCCTTGTACTCCAGGCCTACCCAGCCTTCGTATCCGGCCTTCTTCAGCTGGTCGAGCAGCGCCTCGAGGGGCAGCTCACCGGTGCCGGGGGCACCGCGGCCGGGCTTGTCCGCGATCTGGACGTGTCCGGTCTTGGCGGCGTACTTTTCGATGACCTCGGAGAGGTCCTCATCGTTCATCGCCAGGTGGTACAGGTCGAGGAGGAACTTGGCGTTGCCGAGGCCGGTGGCCTCGTTCACCTTGTCCACCACCTCGATGCCGGCCGGGGCGCTCACCAGCGGGTAGAGCGGCGACTCGGGCTTGTTGAGGGTCTCGATCAGGAGGATCGCGCCGACGCGGTCGGCGGCGCGGGCCGCCACGACCAGGTTCTCCAGCGCGAGTTCGTCCTGGACGGCCGGGTCGACGCCGTCGACGCGGTTGCCGTAGAGGGCGTTCAGCGCCTTGCAGCCCACCGAGGCCGCGAAGTCCGCGGCCACGTTGATGTTGGCGTTGAAGCGCTCCGACTCCTCACCGGGGACCGAGACCGCACCGCGGTCCGGACCCGGCAACCGGCCGGCGTAGAAGTTCAGGCCCACCAGCTGGGTGCCGGCGTCCTCGAGAGCCTTCTTGAGGGCGTCGAGCTCGGCCTGGGCGGGGGTGGGGGTCTCGATCCAGGGCCACCACAGCTCGACCGCCGTGAAGCCGGCCGCGGCGGCAGCCGCGGGACGCTCCAGGAGCGGGAGTTCCGTGAAGAGGATCGAAAGGTTTACATCGAAGCGCTGGTCCGTGTATCCCATGAGGGGTGTGCGCTCCTTCCGTATTGCGGAAGTTAGTTTCTGCTTGATGGAAGACTGCATGGGCCTGCGCGCGGATGTCAAGTGCGGACTCCCGAAAAATCCTGACCGCGGGGTAGCTTGGCCCGCGTGCGATTGAGAGTGGAGTTCACGACCGAGCCCTTCGATCTCGAAGAGGCCCCTGCCCATGCCGTGGCCGCTCGGGAGGTCATCCAGAAGGCCCGGCTGGACGCGGTGGACGTCGGCCCGTTCGGCAACACCGCCGAAGGCGAGTCCGACCCCGTGCTGTCCGCCGTGGCCGCGCTGCTGCGCGACTCCCTGGAGGCCGGGGCGACCCGGGTCTCGCTCCAGGTCAACGTGATCGCGGAGGAGACGCCGTGACCGAGCCCCGCGACCACCCGTTCGTCACCGCGGTCAAGCCGTTGGTGGACGCCATGGGCGGGGAGCTCATGGACCCCTCCCTCGCGCAGCCCGACGACGTCGTGCTCAGCTGGGAGGGCCAGGAGGTGATCGCCGTGCGCCTGCCCCAGCTCTCCGACTCGCTGGACCACATCCTCGCCGCGCTGGAGCGCCGGCACGGCGTACCGTTGGCCCAGCTCGACCGGAAGTCGAAGCAGGACGTCGTGCGGATACTGGAGGCGCGCGGCGCCTTCTCCGTCCGGCACGGCGTGGAAACGGTCGCGGGCGCCCTGGGCGTAAGCCGCTTCACCGTCTACAACTACTTGAACAGGGAAAACCCGAACAAGAGCAGCCAAGAGTAAACGCTCTTTCACCCACCGTAACGAGCCGCCGCCCAATTCATCCGGGCGGCGGCTTTTGTGTACGGGAAGTTTCAACAAAGTGTTGACGCGGTGTTGTCGAGGGCGTTAGCTATGCGCAGCCCGTCAAAGCAACAACAGGCCACGGAGGCCTACCGTGACTTCGAGTCCGACCCCGGGTCTCACCCGGTTCAACGCCTTGGACGACAGCGCGGCCGCGGCCGACCTGCACGAGGTGTGCGCCAGCTCGGCATGGGGGAGCAAGCTGCTCGCCCAGCGCCCCTACGCCACCGTCGAGTCCCTGTTCGCCGCGAACGAGTCCGCCATGGCGGAGCTCACCGCGGAGGACCTGGGCGAGGCCATGGCAGGCCACGCGCCGATCGGCCGGCCGAAGCCGGGAGACCCGACCTCCGCCCGCGAGCAGCGCGGCATGGCCGGCGCCTCGGAGGAGCTCAAGAGCGAACTCCTCGAACTGAACCTGGCGTACCAGGAGAAGTTCGGCCACGTCTTCCTCATCTGCGCCACCGGTGCGACCGGTGAGTTCATGCGGGACGCGGTCAAGGTCCGGATCGACAACTCGCCGGAGCAGGAGCGGGAAATCGCCCGCGGCGAGCTCGTCAAGATCAACAAGATCCGACTGACCCGCCTCGTCGAACCCGTTGAACTCGTTGAACTCGTTGAAGGAGAGTGAGACCGAGATGAGCACCGAGACCACCGCGTCGGTGTCCACGCACATCCTGGACACCAGCATCGGCAAGCCCGCGGAGGGCGTCGCCATCTCCCTCTCGGCCCGCACGGGCCTGGACGGGCAGTGGGCGCCCCTGGGCGGCTCCGCCACCGACGCGGACGGGCGCTGCAAGGACCTGCCGGCCCTGCCGGAGGGCACCACCCACGTGCGTCTCGACTTCGAGACCGAGACGTACTTCTTTAGTAAGCACCGTTCCAAGAAGCAAGCCGAGGCGCAGCAGGACGCCCCCCGCGTAAGGGACAGCGGTGCGTTTTTCCCGGAAGTGACGATCACGTTCGCGGTCACTCCCGGCGAGCACTACCACGTACCGCTGCTGCTCAACCCGTTCGGCTACTCCGTTTACCGAGGGAGCTAGCATGGCCACGATTCTGGGCCAGAACCAGTACGGCAAGGCAGAGAACCGCGTCGTCAAGATCACGCGGGACGGCGACACCCACCACATCAAGGACCTGAACGTCTCGGTCGCCCTCTCCGGCGACATGGACGACGTCCACTACTCCGGCTCGAACGCCAACGTCCTGCCGACGGACACCACCAAGAACACGGTGTACGCCTTCGCCAAGGAGCACGGCATCGAGTCCGCCGAGCAGTTCGGCATCCACCTGGCGCGCTGGTTCGTGGGCAGCCAGGAGCCGATCCAGAAGGCGCGCATCCGGATCGAGGAGTACGCCTGGTCCCGGATCGCCACCTCGGACGCCAACTCCAAGTTCATCGGCTCCGACGAGGTGAACCACTCCTTCGTCCGCGAGGGCATGGAGACCCGCGTCACCCAGATCACGTACGACGGCACGAACTGGGAGGTCATCTCCGGCCTCAAGGACCTCGTCGTCATGAACTCCACGAACTCCGAGTTCTGGGGTTACGTGAAGGACAAGTACACGACGCTGAAGGAGGCCTACGACCGCATCCTGGCCACCCAGGTGTCGGCTCGCTGGCGCTTCAACTGGTCCGACGACGAGCAGCGGATGCCCAACTGGGAGAAGTCCTACGCCGAGGTCCGCAAGCACATGCTGCAGGCCTTCGCCGAGACCTACTCCCTCTCGCTGCAGCAGACCCTGTACCAGATGGGCTCGCGCATCATCAACCACCGTTCGGAGATCGACGAGGTCCGCTTCTCGCTCCCGAACAAGCACCACTTCCTCGTGGACCTTGAGCCCTTCGGCCTCAAGAACGACAACGAGGTGTACTTCGCCGCGGACCGCCCCTACGGTCTGATCGAGGCCACGGTCCTGCGGGACGGCGTAGACGCCCGTATCCCCGTGGACATGACCAACCTCTGATGCGGCACGCGCGTCCCGGGGCTCCGCAGTGGCCCCGGGACGGCGCGACACCCTTGAACTTCGTGAATCGGCACCCGGACGCACCACACGGGGCGGCAGTACTGTCAGCTGTCAAGGCCCCCGGCTCCGGCACTCAAATCTCCTGGGCCTTGCCGTGCCCGCACCGCCACTGAAAGCACGAGGAAGTCCCATGGCAGCATCGGCAGCCCTTGACAGCGCGGTCGAGCGCATCGTCATCGAGAACTGTGCGATCGCGACCGTCGACGCGAACGACACCGAGTACGCCTCGGGCTACGTGGTCGTCGCCGGCAACAAGATCGAGTCGATCGGTGCGGGCAGGGCCCCCGAGAAGCTCGACAACGTGGTCCGCCGCATCGACGGCACGGGTCACCTCGTCACCCCCGGCCTGGTCAACACCCACCACCACTTCTACCAGTGGATCACGCGCGGTCTGGCCACCGACCACAACCTCTTCAACTGGCTCGTCGCCCTGTACCCCACGTGGGCGCGCATCGACGAGCAGATGGCGTACACGGCCGCCCAGGGCTCCCTGGCAGCGATGGCCCGCGGTGGTGTGACCACCGCGATGGACCACCACTACGTGTACCCCAAGGGCTCCGGCGACCTCTCCGGCTCGATCATCCGCGCCGCCTCCGAGATGGGCGTCCGCTTCACCCTCGCCCGCGGCTCCATGGACCGCAGCGAGAAGGACGGCGGCCTGCCGCCGGACCACGCGGTCGAGACCCTCGAAGGCGCGCTCGCGGACACCGAGGCGACCGTCAAGCGCTACCACGACTCCTCCTTCGACGCGATGACCCAGGTCGCCGTCGCCCCGTGCTCCCCCTTCTCCGTCTCCACCGAGCTGCTGAAGCAGGGCGCCGAGCTGGCCCGCCGACTGGGCGTGCGCATGCACACGCACGGCTCCGAGACCGTCGAGGAGGAGCAGTTCTGCAAGGAACTGTTCGGCATGGGGCCGACCGACTACTTCGAGTCGACCGGCTGGCTCGGCGAGGACGTGTGGATGGCGCACAGCGTCCACATGAACGACTCCGACATCGCCGCGTTCGCCCGCACCAAGACCGGTGTCGCGCACTGCCCGTCCTCCAACGCCCGGCTGGCCGCCGGCATCGCCCGGGTACCGGACATGCTCGCCGCCGGCGTACCGGTCGGCCTCGGCGTGGACGGCACGGCCTCCAACGAGTCCGGTGAGCTGCACACCGAGTTGCGCAACGCGCTGCTGATCAACCGACTGAACCCGGTCCACCGCGAGCGCGCCCTGAACGCGCGCCAGGCCCTGCGCCTGGGCACCTACGGCGGCGCCCAGGTCCTCGGCCGCGCCGACAGCATCGGCTCGCTCGAAGCCGGCAAGTGCGCCGACTTCGTGCTGTGGAACCTGAGCACCTTCCTGCACTCCTCGATCGCCGACCCGGTCACCGCGCTGGTCTTCGGCGCCGCGGCCCCCGTGACGGCCTCGTTCGTCAACGGCAAGCAGATCGTGGAAAACAACCGACTCCTCTTCGCCGACGAGGACGCCATCGCCGTGTCCACCCGGGAAGAGGCCCAGCGCCTGGCGCGGATCACCGCCCAGGGCTGATCCCATGGAGTCCGGCCGGGGGGGACGGCCCCCGGCCGGTCGCCGCGGACCCGAGCGGGGTCCGCCGGCAGCCGTTCCCGGGGAGCGCCCGAGGCAATCCGAGGGCGCCCCCGGGGGCGGTGGAACGTGCCACCTGTGGTGGGGTCGGCTTTCGGCGGGTTGGCTTTCGGGTCGGCCGCCGGTTTCGGGTCGGCACTGGTTTTCGGGTCGGCTCACTGGTTTTAGAGGGTCGGCTCACCTGCTTTCGCGCCTACCTTCGCGTCGGCTCCCGCCGGCTCCCCACCGTACGACCAGACCGCGGAACGGTTTTGGGCGAATCGATTCCGCACTCCTGGGGCACGGTGACGTACCTCCAGCGCCGTCCCACCCACCCACAACTGAACACAGGCTCGACTCGCACAGCTTTCGCACCACCTCCATGACACCCACGTCCCTGCCGACGTGTCTAACCGACCGGAGGAAGCCGTGGCCGCAATGCCCAGGTTTCGCAAAGATGCAGTCGCAGTACCGCAGGAGAAGCACCCGGTCGACGAGACCCTGCCTCCACTGAAGATGTTCACCAGCGGCCTCCAGCACGTGGCCGCCATGTACGCGGGTGTCGTAGCCCCGCCCATGATCGTCGGACCCGCCGTCGGTCTCTCCGCCACCGAGACCGCCTTCCTGATGGGCGCCTCACTCTTCACGGCGGGCCTCGCCACCCTCCTCCAGACGCTCGGCTTCTGGAAGATCGGCGCCAAACTCCCCTTCGTCAACGGCGTTTCCTTCGCCGGCGTGACCCCGATGATCGCCATCGGGAAGGGGGAGGGGGACAACGCCATCCCCGTCATCTTCGGCGCGATCATCGTCGCCGGGATCCTCGGCTTCTTCGCCGCCCCCTACTTCGGCAAGCTCGTCCGCTTCTTCCCACCGGTCGTCACGGGTACGGTCATCACCCTGATCGGCGTCTCCCTCCTGCCCGTGGCGTTCAACTGGTCGCAGGGCGGGAACAGCACCGCCACCGACTACGGCTCCATGAAGAACATCGGCATGGCGGCCGCCACCCTGGTCATCGTCCTGCTGATGCGCAAGTTCCTGCGCGGCTTCCTCCAGCAGATCGCCATCCTGCTCGGCCTGGTCGCGGGCACTCTCATCGCGCTCCCGCTCGGCATGACCAGCTTCGACGCCGTCAGGAACGCGTCCCTGGTGGGCTTCCCGACCCCCTTCCACTTCGGGGCCCCCCAGTTCCAGGTCGCAGCGATCATCTCGATGTGCATCGTCATGCTCGTCTGCATGACCGAGTCCACCGCCGACATCCTGGCGCTCGGCAAGATCGTCGGCCGTCCCGCGGACGCGAAGACCATCGAGGGGGGACTGCGCGCCGACACCCTCGGCAGCGCGCTCAGCCCGCTGTTCAACGGATTCATGTGCAGCGCCTTCGCGCAGAACATCGGCCTGGTCGCCATGACCAAGGTGCGCAGCCGCTTCGTGGTCGCGGCGGGCGGCGGCATCCTGATCCTTCTCGGGCTCTGTCCGATGGCCGCCTCCGTCATCGGCGTGGTGCCGCTGCCGGTCCTCGGCGGCGCCGGGATCGTGCTCTTCGGCTCCGTCGCCGCCAGCGGCATCCAGACCCTGGCCGGCGCGGCCATGGAGAAGGGCGAGAACGCCCTGATCGTCGCCGCCTCGGTGGGCATAGGCCTGATCCCGATCGCCGCCCCGGACTTCTACCACGCCTTCCCGAAGGACCTGCTGGTCGTCCTCGACTCCGGCATCAGCACCGGCTGCGTCGTGGCCATCCTGCTGAACCTGGCCTTCAACCACCTCGGCGCCAAGAAGGGCGCGGCCGCGGCCGGCCCGGAACCGGTGCCGGTGCACTGAAACCCCGGCCCGGGGGTCGGGTACGGACGGTCCGTGCGGGCGGTGTACGTGCGGTGCGGGTACGTGCGGTACGTGCGGTATGTGCGGCGGTGCGCACGCCACCCACTGCGGGTGTGGCGTGCGCACCGCCGTGTTTGTACGCCGCCTGTGTGCCGCCGCGTGCGCCGCCGCCGGTGTACCGACCGCCCGGGCCCGGGCGGGGCCCGACGCTTACCGGTGGCTGAGGACGTTGACCACGCGGCCGGCGGGGTCGCGGACGAAGAACCGGCGTACGCCCCACTCCTCGTCCTGGAGGGGGTGCACGACCTCCGCACCGCTGGCCTGCACAGCCGCCCAGGCCGCGTCCACATCGTCCACTTCCACGCTCAGGTCGGGCACGACGGGCGCCGTCTTGTCCCGGGTCATCAGGCTGACCTGGGCCGTCGGGTGGGTGGGGGAGGCCAGCGTCATGATCCAGCCGTGGTTCATCACCTCCTCGAAGCCCAGTAGCCCGTAGAACTCCCGGCTCTCGTCCAAGGTCTCCGACTGGATGGTGGGTACGACACGGCGAACGGACATCGGCGACTCCCGGGCGTGGTGGAACGGCTTCCGTACCGCCCAGGTCTACTACGCCGCCCCGGCGGTCCGCGCGCCGACGGGGTGGACCGCTACAGGACCGGGGCTGCGGGGGCTGTGTGCCGCCTGGGCGGTGTCGGGGTGGGGTGGGGGTTTCCCGTCAGTCCCAGGGTCCTTCCGGGGCGGGACGGCCCGTCAAGGGCGCTCCTTCGTCGCGTCGCTACGCGATGGCCTGCGGCCACCCTTGACCGGCCGTCCCGCCCCGGAAAGACAAGGACTGTCGGGAACCCCCCAAAAGGACGCTCACCGGGGGGCCATGGCCCTTCGCGGCGGCCGGCGAGGGACGGGCGAAGCCCGGGCGCATCAGATCGTGGCCCCGCCCGGCTGTTTGGCGTCTGCACGCCGTCTGTGGCTGTGCACGAGCCAGCCGTCGTCCGGTGGGCTGTGCACGAGCCGGCCATCGTCCGGTGGGCTGTGCATCAGACGCCCACCGTTCGGTGGGCTGTGCATCAGACGCCCACCGTTCGGTGGGCCGTGCATCAGACGCCCACCGTTCGGTGCCCCCTGCCGCTCGGATCGTGGCTCCCGCCCGGCGGCTTGGTGTCTGCGCCCCCCGCACGGGCCCCGGCGGTTGCGGGAAGGCCTCCGCCCCCGGTGCCGGGGGCAACGGGGGCGGAGGGGCGGGGCTTTCGGCCGCTGTGCGATTCAGCCGAAGGTCGGGGGTGTGTCAGCCGACGAGCTGGTCGTAGGCCGGGAGGGTGAGGAAGTCGGCGTAGTCCGCGTCCAGGGAGACCTGGAGGAGGAGGTCGTGGGCCTGCTGCCACTTGCCCGCGGCGAAGGCCTCCTCGCCCAACTCGGCGCGCAGGGCGGCCAGCTCCTCGGCCGCGATCTTCCGGGTCAGCTCGGCCGTGGCCGTCTCGCCGTTCTCGAAGACGACGCCGGCGTTGATCCACTGCCAGATCTGCGAGCGGGAGATCTCAGCCGTGGCCGCGTCCTCCATCAGGCCGAAGATGCCGACGGCGCCCAGGCCGCGCAGCCACGCCTCGATGTAGCGGATGCCCACCTGGACCGCATTGCGCAGGCCCTCGTAGGTCGGCTTGGCGTCGAGGGAGTCGATGGCGATGAGCTCGCCCGGCGCCACCGAGACGTCCTCGCGCAGCCGGTCCTTCTGGTTCGGCTTTTCGCCGAGCACCGCGTCGAAGGAGGCCATGGCGATCGGGACCAGGTCGGGGTGGGCGACCCAGGAGCCGTCGAAGCCGTCGCCCGCCTCGCGGTCCTTGTCCGCCTTGACCTTCTCGAAGGCCACCTTGTTGACTTCGGCGTCCTTGCGGGAGGGGATGAAGGCCGCCATGCCGCCGATGGCGTGCGCGCCGCGCTTGTGGCAGGTGCGGACCAGCAGTTCGGTGTACGCCCGCATGAACGGGGCGGTCATCGTCACGGCGTTGCGGTCCGGGAGGACGAACTTCTCGCCGCCGTCACGGAAGTTCTTCACGATGGAGAAGAGGTAGTCCCAGCGGCCGGCGTTCAGGCCCGCCGCGTGGTCCTTGAGCTCGAAGAGGATCTCCTCCATCTCGTACGCGGCCGTGATCGTCTCGATCAGGACGGTCGCGCGCACGGTGCCCTGGGGGATCCCGACGTAGTCCTGGGCGAAGACGAAGATGTCGTTCCAGAGGCGCGCCTCCAGGTGCGACTCCGTCTTCGGCAGGTAGAAGTACGGGCCCTTGCCGAGGTCGATCAGGCGCTGGGCGTTGTGGAAGAAGTACAGGCCGAAGTCGACCAGCGAGCCGGAGGCCGGGCCGCCGTCGATCCGCAGGTGGCGCTCCTCCAGGTGCCAGCCGCGGGGGCGCATGACGACGGTGGCCAGTTCGTCGGCGGGCCGCAGGGCGTAGGCCTTGCCGGTGCGGGAGTCGGTGAAGTCGATCCGGCGCTCGTAGGCGTCGATCAGGTTGAGCTGGCCGAGGACGACGTTCTCCCAGGTGGGAGCGGAGGCGTCCTCGAAGTCCGCGAGCCAGACCTTGGCGCCCGAGTTGAGGGCGTTGATGGTCATCTTGCGGTCCGTCGGACCGGTGATCTCCACACGGCGGTCGTTCAGCGCGGCCGGGGCCGGCGCCACCTTCCAGTCCCCCTCGCGGACCTGTGCGGTGTCCGGGAGGAAGTCGAGGGTGGAGGTCCGGGCGATCTCGGCGCGGCGCTCACTGCGGCGGGCGAGGAGCTCCGCCCGGCGCGGGGCGAACCGCCGGTGGAGTTCGGCCACGAAGGCGAGGGCCGCTTCGGTGAGGACCTCCTCCTGCCGGGGCAGGGGCTCGGCGTCGACGATGGCCAGCGGAGACGGCGCTGGTGCGGACATAACTGTCACTCCTTCAGCGGCGGTGCCTGGCGGCCGCGGGGGAATGCTCGCGCGAGACGGCACGCAGTGTCGTCGGGTGTGGAGAGTTCCGCAGTACGGTCGCGGGCGCCGTTCTTGGTTCAGGGCGCTTCTGACCAGTGGATAGTAATTTCCTCATGGTGGAAGTTCAATGGTTTGTTGATGTCGAGATTCTCTGAGTCGACAGATTCCGCTTACCCGTGGCCCTCAGTGCCATTCCCGTCACCGCCCGTTCAAGCCAGTCGCGCCAGGTCGGCGGGGGTGTCGATGTCGAAGTCCTCCGCGATGTCCCCGCACTCCACCAGGACGAGCTCCCCTGCGTGGCGGGACAGGTGCACCCGCGCGCCCTTGTCCCCGGTCGCCGTCGCCGCGATGTCCGCCCACCGGTCGGCGCCGAACAGCACGGGATGGCCGCGCTCCCCGCCGTACGCGGCCGCCGCCAGGCTCGCCGGGGAGCGGTACGCCTCCCTGACCCGGGCCGCGGCCGCCGGGCCGATGCCGGGCTGGTCCACCAGCGACACCAGGGCGGCGTGGGCGTCCGTACCGGTCAGCGAGGCGAGTCCGACCCGCAGCGACGAGCCCATGCCCTGCTCCCAGTCCGGGTTGTCCACCACCGCACACCCGCTCAGGTCCGCCCGCTCCCGGACCTCCGCCGCGGACGCGCCGAGGACCACGTGGACGGGCCCGCAGCCCGCCTCGCGCAGCACGCACACGGCGTTCTCGACGAGCGGGCGGCCGCGGTAGGGCAGGAGGGCCTTGGGGCGGCCGCCGAGCCGGCGGCCGCCGCCGGCGGCCAGGAGCAGGCCGGCGATCACCGGAGGGCTGGTTCGGGAGGACATGCCACCGATTCTCGCTCCTCCCGCCGCCGCGCGGACGAACGGCCCCGGTGGGCCAGGGCCCGCCGCAGTCGGGTCAGCGCCGCCCCGACCCGCAGCGGCGCGCAGACCCGCTTCTCGGCGGCGGCCAGCAGGAGTCGTTCGTCACGGTCGGTCAGCATCAGCGGAGCTCCCTTGCCAATCGAAGGCCAATACAGCGAGTCTGGACCCCGATCGGCCCGGACGGCAGGGCCAATCAGGGGAGGTTGGCATGGCGAACACACGAGTGGCCCGAAGCGTGGACAGCACCATCGGCAGCCGGCAGCTCGCCGCCCTGCTGCCCGCCGGAGTACGCGCCCGCCCCGGCTACCGGGCCCTCGCCGACGCCGTCCGCACCCTGCTCCTCGACGGCCGGGTCGCGCTGCACGTAGGGCTGCCCGCCGAACGGGAGCTGGCCGAGGCCCTCGGCGCCAGCCGGGCCACCGTGACCGGCGCCTACGACCTGCTGCGCGAGAGCGGCTACCTCCGCAGCCGGCGCGGCTCCGGCACCTGGACCGAACTCCCCGAAGGCCACGGCCCCGTCGGCGCCCACACGCTCCTCGCGGCGGGCCGCAGCGCCGACGGCGGCCCCGCGATCGACCTCGCCATCGCGGCCATGGGAGCCCCCGAGGGAAGCCTCGCCGAGGCCCTCGCCTGGGCCGCGCCCCGGCTGCCCGAGGCCGCCCGCACCCCCGGCTACCACCCCTTCGGCCTCCCCGACCTGCGCACGGCCGTCGCCGACCGCTTCACCCGCCGCGGCCTGCCCACCCGGCCCGAACAGATCCTGGTCACCTCCGGCGCCCAGCAGGCCCTCGCCCTCGTCGTGGCGCTGCTCTGCGGGCCGGGGGACCGGGTGGTCACCGAGAGCCCCACCTACGCCAACGCCCTCGACGCGCTGCGCCACGCACGGCTGCGCACCGGGTCCATCGCCGTGTCCGACGCGGGCTGGGACATGGAGGTCGCCGAGTCCACGCTGCGGCAGACCGTGCCCAGGCTCGTCTACACCATCCCCGACTTCCACAACCCGACGGGCGCGCTCATGCCGCCCGAGGAGCGGCTGCGCCTGCTGGCCGCGACGCGGCGCACCGGGACCTGGCTGGTCGTCGACGAGACCGTCGCCGACCTCGCCCTGGACGTTCCCGCGCCGCCGCCACTGGCCTCGCTGGCCGCGCGCGGCGCGGCCGACCACGTCCTCACGATCGGTTCGCTGAGCAAGACCCACTGGGGAGGGCTGCGGGTCGGCTGGGTCCGGGCCGCCGAAAAGCTGGTCACCGAGCTGACGGCGGTACGGGTCGCGGCCGACATGAGCGGCTCGGTCCTGGACCAGCTCGTCGCGCTCCCGCTGATCGAGGGCCTGGAGGGGTCGCTGCCCGCACGCCTGACCCAACTGCGGATGCGGCGCGAAGCGCTGGTGCAGTCGCTGCGGCGGCACGCCCCGCGGTGGTCCTGGCAACTCCCGCCGGGCGGCCTCTCGCTCTGGGTCGACCTGGGCGAACCGGTCAGCTCGGCCCTGGCCGAGCGGGCCGCGGCCGCGGGCGTCCACATAGGCCGCGGCGCCCGCTTCGGGGTGCACCCGGGCACCTTCGAACACCGCCTGCGGATCCCGTACACCCTGCCGGCCGCGCTCCTGGACGAGGGCGTGCGGCGCCTCGCGGGAGCCTTCCACGACGGGGTGCCGCTGGCACCCGCACTGGAGACGCCGCACTGGGTCGCCTGAGCCGTCTCACCCGGACCGCACCGGCCCGCCCGATCCGCTGCGCGGGCGGCCTCAGCGCGTGCGGATCAGGCGCCGGCTGCCCGCCGCCGCCACCGCCGCGGTGCGCGAGTCGACGCCCAGCTTGGAGTAGATGTGCACCAGGTGCGATTTGACCGTGGCCTGGCTGAGGAAGAGCTGCTTGGAGACCTGCTGGTTCGACAGTCCGTCCGCGACCAGCTGCAGCACCTCCAGCTCCCGCTTGGTCAGCGCCTCCGCCGGCGTCCGCATCCGGTCCATCAGGCGCAGCGCCACCGCCGGCGCCAGCGCCGACTGGCCCGCCGCCGCGGTGCGCACCGCGGCCGCCAGCTCCTCCGGCGGGGCGTCCTTCAGCAGATAGCCCGACGCGCCCGCCTCCACCGCCGCCAGGATGTCCGCGTCGGTGTCGTAGGTGGTCAGCACCAGGACCCGCGGCGCGTCCGGCCGGGCCGTGATCAGCGCCGTCGCCGCCGAGCCGTGCATCCCCGGGCCGAACTGCAGGTCCATCAGGACCACGTCCACCGGCGCGGCGACCGCCAGCTCCACGGCCCGCTCGGCCGTCGCGGCCTCCGCGACCACCGCGAAGTCCGGTTCGGTGTCGAGGACCGCGCGCAGCCCGGCCCGGACCACCGGATGGTCGTCGGCCAGCAGCAGCCGGATCGTCATCGCAGGACCTCCGCGGCCAACGGCAGGGTGACGGCCACGGCGGTGCCCTGGCCCGGGGCGGACTCCACGGTGAACAGGCCGCCCAGGGTCTCGGCGCGCGAACGCATCGCGGGCAGCCCGAAACCGCCCCCGCCCGCAGGGGCGCGGGACGGGTCGAAGCCCGTGCCGTCGTCCACGATGTCCAGGGTGACCGAGGAGTCCATGAAGGTCAGGGTGATCTCGGCGCGCCCGGCCCGGGCGTGCCGCACCACATTGGCCAGCGCCGACTGGGCGATCCGCAGCAGCGCCACCTCGTACGGGGTGGGCAGCGCCCGGGGCGTGCCGCTGGGCGAGAACCGCACCCGCGGCCCCGGCACCCCGGCGCACAGCCGCTCCAGGGCCGCCGCCAGCGAACCGTGCTCCAGGTCCGGCGGCGTCAGGGCGCGGACGAACCGGCGGGCCTCGGCGAGGTTGTCCTGCGCGGCCTGCCGGGCCCGGGCGATGTGCTCGACGGCCGGGGTCCCGGCGGGCAGCGCCCGTTCGGCCGCCCGGAGCAGCAGCTGGATGGACGACAGGCCCTGGGCCAGGGTGTCGTGGATCTCCCGGGCCAGCCGCTCCCGTTCGGCGAGGATGCCCGCGCCCCGCTCGGCGGCGGCCAGCTCGGCCCGGGTCGCGATCAGCTCCTCGATCAGTTCGCGGCGGCGTTCGCTCTCCCGGTACAGGGCCTGGTAGCCCAGGACGGTCGCCACCGCCACCGCCCCGCCCAGCAGCGGCCCCAGGAACGCGCCCGGCGTCGGCGTGCTGCTGTGCGCGAGGAAGCCGCCGATCGCCGCACAGGCGGTCACCGCGACGGCGGCGACGCCCCAGCGCAGCCGCAGCAGGTGCAGCTCCAGGAAGTACAGCGGGAAGGCGACCCACAAGCCGTCGGGGGAGAGCGCCAGCAGCGCCGCCCAGACCGCGCCCAGGGCGGCCAGCCACAGCGCTCCGGCCCGCGGTGAGCTGTGCACCGCGGGGGCCCGTACCCCGGCGGCGTAGACGGCGGCCAGCACCGTGCACACCGCGGCCACCCACCCGGCGCCCGGCGCGCCGCCGGTCACGGCCCGTACGGCGGCCAGTGCCAGCAGCCCGAGGAACAGCCCGTGCAGGCACAGGCGCAGCACCGCGGAGACCGGGGTGAGGGCCCGGCCGGGGAGGCGGGCGGGGGCGTCGGCGGGGAGAGCGGAGGGGGGTGCGGGAAGGGCAGCCATGGCCCGACCAGGGTATGTCGCCGCGGACGGGCCGCGGTCAACCGAAAGTTCGATGTCCGGATGCACCCTTCGATACCAGGACGCCTCCCTCGGTGCGATGCCGGGTGCCCGTGCGGAGCACCAGGGTGGGGACCATGTTCGTCGCATGGAGAGATCTACGGTTCGCCAAGGGCCGGTTCGCCCTCATGGGCTCCGTCGTCCTGTTGATCACGCTGCTGGTCGGCCTGCTGTCCGGGCTCACGTCCGGCCTGGCCCGGGAGAACACCTCGGCCGTCACCGGCCTGCCCGCCTCGCACCTGGCGTTCGCCGCGCCCGGCGGCGGCCGGCAGGTGTCCTTCACCGATTCCCAGGTCCCCGAGAGCGCCTGGGCGGCCTGGCGGGCCCGGCCCGGGGTGCGGACGGCCGAGCCGGTGGGCATCCGCACCGCCAACGCCGTCTCAGGCGAGCGGACCGCCGCCGTCTCCGTCTTCGGCGTGGAGTCCGGCGCGGGACCCGGCAGCCCCGGTCCGCGGGACATCCGTCCGGCCCCGGGCACGGTGGTCCTCACCGAGAAGGCCGCCGAACAGCTCGGCGGCCTCACCGCGGGCGCCACGATGCGGATCGGCCCGCTCGAACTGGAGGTGGCGGGCGTCTTTGGCACGGCCGCCCACAGCCACACCCCGGTCGTCTGGGCGGACCTCCTCGACTGGCAGCGCATCGGCAGCCCCGGCGCCGCGCCGCAGAGCGTCGCGACCGTCATCGCCCTCTCCGGCGACGGCATGGACCTGGCCGCCGGGGACGCGGCCGCCGGCACGAAGGCCGTGACCGTGGACGAGGCCTTGGGCGCCATCGGCTCCTACCAGGCCGAGAACGGCTCGCTCCAGCTGATGCGCGGATTCCTCTTCGTCATCTCCGCCCTGGTGACCGGCGCCTTCTTCACCGTGTGGACGATCCAGCGCAGCGGGGACGTCGCCGTGCTGAAGGCACTGGGTGCCTCCACCCCGTACCTCCTGAAGGACGCCCTCGGGCAGGCCGTGGTCATGCTCCTCGCGGGCACCGGCCTGGGGACGGCGCTCGCCCTCGGGGCGGGGGCGCTGATCAGCGGAGGGGACGTGCCCTTCCAGCTCGACGCCGCCACCGTGCTGCTCCCCGCCGCCGTCATGACGGTGCTCGGCGCGCTGGGTGCGGCCCTGTCCATCCGGCGGATCACCGCCGTCGACCCGCTGACCGCCCTCGGGAGCGCCCGATGACCCTCCTCGTCCACGAAGCCACCCTCACCTACCCGGACGGCGCAGGGCGCCTCACCGCCCTCGACGGGGTCAGCCTGGAGGTCCCCGCGGGCACCCTCACGGCCGTGATCGGGCCCTCCGGATCCGGCAAGTCCAGCCTGCTCGCCGTCGCCGCCACCCTGGTCGCCCCCGACTCCGGCCGCGTCGTGGTCGCGGGGCAGGACACCGCCCGGCTGAGCCCGGCGCAGAAGTCGGCCCTGCGCCGCGAGCGGATCGGCATCGTCTTCCAGCAGCCGAACCTGCCGGCCTCGCTCACCGCGGCCGAACAACTCCAGGTCATGGCGCACCTCTGCGGCCGGTCCCCCCGGCAGCTGCGCCGCCGCGCCCTGGAACTGCTGGACGCGGTGGGGCTGGCCGGCCAGGCGGACCGGCGCCCGCACCAGCTCTCCGGCGGCCAGCGACAGCGGATCAACATCGCCCGGGCCCTGATGAACGAACCCGCCGTGCTGCTGGTCGACGAACCGACGAGCGCGCTCGACCACGAGCGCGGGGCGGCCGTGCTGGACCTGCTGGTCACCCTCACCCGCGAACGCGCCACGGCCACGGTGCTGGTCACCCACGACCACGCCCACCTCGACCGGATGGACCGCACGGCGACCATGACCGACGGCCGCCTGACCGAGACCCGGCTCCCGGTCTGACCGGTCTGCCGGACCCCTACGGGAGTTCCGCGGGCTCCGGCAGGCGCGGGGCCGCGTCCGGGCGGCCGTCCTGGAGGAGGTCCAGGCGCCGGCGGGCCAGGTGCAGGTGGCGGGGGTCGAGCGAGGGCAGGGCGCGCAGCAGGCGGATGAGCTCCGGGCCGGTCTCGGCCGCAGCCGCCCGGTCCTTGAGCTGGGTCCAGCAGTAGAGGGCGCCCGCGGCCGCGCCCGTGACCTCGGGGGCGTCCGGGTCCTGACGGGCCAGCCGGGCCCGCCCGACGCCGGTCCACAGCCGGGTCGCGAGTCGGAAGTCGCCGGCCATCCGGGCGAGGTCGGCCCGGATCTCCGCGCACTGGACGGCCTCGGGCGAAGCGTGCCCGCAGGTGCGCAGGACGTGCTGCTCCCAGCTCTGCGCGAGGGCGGCGGCCTCCTCGTGGCGCCCCTCGGTGGCCAGGGCGTGCAGGTGCAGCCGGGGATCCCCGCCCGTCTCCCGCCCCGCGTCCGGAGCCTGCTGCGGCGCATGGTCCGGGAGCGGCGGTACGGCCCCCTGCGGGGCGGCGGCCCGCTGCCGCGGCTCGGGGGCGCCCCGGCCGTCCTCCGTCGCCCCGGCGGCTTCCCGCAGGCCCTCCCGGGGCACCCGGGCGCCGAGTTCGCGGGCCGTCGGCAGGACCAGCGCCCCCGGCGGGAGCGCGGCAGCTCCCACCGCCAGGGCGTGCAGCGGGAGGTTGCCGGGCCGGCCGGGGCTGCTGCGGAGGTGCCTGATCCACTCCCGGGTGTAGCCGCTGACGGCCTCGCCGCCCCCGGAGCAACCGGGCGGCAGGACCACCCCGTACACCTCGGCGCAGGGGGCGGCGGGCAGGCCGCCGTACTCCTGGAGCAGCGGCCAGGCCGCCTTGTCCGCGGCCAGGTCCAGCAGGACCGTGGTCAGTGCGGCGGGCCGGCCGCGCAGCTCGGTGGCGAGCCACTCCCACGGCAGTCCCGTGTAGCGCACGGAGGCGGTGGTCGTGCCCGCGAGGCACAGGTGCAGCCGGCGGGTGCGGCGGTCGACCGAGAGCCGCCCCGACAGGTACACCAGCAGCGGCCCCGGGGTGGCCGCGGCCGCCCGCAGCCGCGTCAGGACGGTGTTCGGGTCGCGGGCGCCGTCGAGGTAGGTGGTGTCGCACGGGACGCCGCTGTTCAGCAGCACCGGTACGGGCACCACGCCCAGCGCGGCCAGGTTGGCGCTCGGGGCGACCTGGACGGTGCGGCGCCGTACGGCGGCGTCCCCGGCGATCAGGAGGACGTGCCCCCGCTGCTGCTCCACCGCGATGTTCTGCATGGGCAGACGGTACTCACTGCGCGTGGCGACGGCGAAGGCCCTGCCACCCCCGGCGGGGGGAGGCAGGGCCCTCGGGCGGACGGCGGCGGCCGGCCGTCAGGCCGGGTTCTGGTTCGACAGGGCCACCGACAGTTCGGCGGCCACCCCCTGCAGGATCGGCACGAAGGACTCCGCGACCGCCTCGGTCACCCGGCCTGCCGGGCCCGAGATGGAGATCGCGGCGGCGGTGGGGGAGTTCGGCACCGACACGGCGAGGCAGCGGACTCCTATTTCCTGCTCGTTGTCGTCGACCGCGTAGCCCGCCCGGCGCACCTGCTCCAGGGCGTCGAGGAAGCCCTCGGGGGTGGTGATGGTCTTCTCGGTGGCCGCGGGCATCCCGGTGCGGGCCAGCAGCGCCCGCACCTCCTCGGCGGGGGTGTGGGCGAGCAGCGCCTTGCCCACGCCGGTGGAGTGCGGGAGCACCCGGCGGCCGACCTCGGTGAACATGCGCATGGAGTGCTTGGACGGCACCTGCGCGACATAGACGATCTCGTCCCCGTCGAGCAGGGCCATGTTCGCGGTCTCGCCGGTCTCCTCGACCAGGCGGGCGAGGTAGGGCCGGGCCCAGGTGCCCAGCAGGCGCGACGCGGACTCGCCGAGGCGGATCAGGCGGGGGCCGAGGGAGTACCGTCGGTTGGGCTGCTGGCGTACGTAACCGCATGCCACGAGGGTGCGCATGAGGCGGTGGATCGTCGGCAGCGGCAGGCCGCTCGCGGCGGAGAGCTCACTGAGACCGACCTCGCCTCCGGCATCGGCCATGCGTTCGAGCAGATCGAAGGCGCGCTCAAGGGACTGGACGCCACCGCCGGCGGCGGTGGACTTGGCGGAAGCGTCGGTGGTGCTGGCGCTGGACGTCGGCACGGCGCGGTCCTTTCGGTGCTGGCAGGCAAGGAAGCAGCCTACCGGTCGGTCGGCGTCGGCCCCAGGGCGGGAGGGCTGCCGTCCCCGCCGGTCAGAGGTGGTTTGTCCTGGTGGCGGACGTCCTTGGGAAGTTACCGTCCGGCCCCCGGTGGTGGTAGCTACATTCTGTATAGCGAAATCTTAATTCCATCCTGTGGAAACCTCCAATTGCGGCCCCTTCGGGTCAGCGGTCCGTCCGGGCGCTCTTGACGGGTCCCGGATCGGCGGGAAGACTCCGTCAACAGAACGTTGAATTTCGCTCTGTGGAAGTAGATGGGGAGGTTCCGGTGGCCGACGCGGCTGTGGAACTGGTACTGCGCTCGACGCGCGTCATCACCCCCGAGGGGACGCGCGCCGCCTCGGTGGCCGTCGCCGGCGGGAAGATCGCGGCCGTGCTGGCGTACGAGGCCGAGGTACCGGCCGGAGCCCGGCTGGAGGACTTCGGCGACGACGTCCTGCTCCCCGGCCTGGTCGACACCCACGTCCACGTGAACGACCCGGGCCGCACCGAGTGGGAGGGCTTCTGGACGGCCACCCGCGCCGCGGCGGCCGGCGGCATCACCACGATCCTCGACATGCCGCTGAACTCCCTCCCGCCCACCACCACGACGGAGAACCTGCGCGTCAAGCAGGAGGTCGCCCGCGCCAAGGCGCACGTGGACGTGGGCTTCTGGGGCGGCGCCCTCCCCGACAACGTCAAGGACCTGCGCTCCCTGCACGACGCCGGGGTCTACGGCTTCAAGTGCTTCCTCTCGCCCTCGGGCGTGGACGAG
The DNA here is from genome assembly GCF_046548835.1 of Streptomyces sp. cmx-4-9. Taxonomy (NCBI): domain Bacteria; kingdom Bacillati; phylum Actinomycetota; class Actinomycetes; order Kitasatosporales; family Streptomycetaceae; genus Streptomyces; species Streptomyces sp. cmx-4-9. The sequence goes on from NZ_JAEBEE010000005.1 coordinate 49,922, forward strand.
TTCCCCGAACTCGACCAGGAGCAGCTGGCCACCTCCCTCGCCGAGATCACCGGCTTCGGCGGCCTGCTCATCGTGCACGCCGAGGACCCGCACCACCTGGAGTCGGCCCCGCAGAACCCCGGCCCCAAGTACGCCGACTTCCTCGCCTCCCGCCCGAGGGACGCCGAGAACACCGCCATCCAGAACCTGATCGACCAGGCCAAGCGGCTGAACGCCCGCGTCCACGTGCTGCACCTGTCCTCCAGCGACGCGCTGCCCCTGATCGCCGCCGCCAAGGCCGAGGGCGTCCAGATCACCGTCGAGTCCTGCCCGCACTTCCTCACCCTCACCGCCGAGGAAGTCCCGGACGGCGCCACCGAGTTCAAGTGCTGCCCGCCCATCCGCGAGGCCGCCAACCAGGACCTGCTCTGGGACGCCCTCGCCGACGGCACCATCGACTGCATCGTCTCCGACCACTCGCCCTCCACCGCGGACCTGAAGACCGGCGACTTCGCCACCGCGTGGGGCGGCATCTCCTCCCTCCAGCTGGGCCTGCCCGCCATCTGGACCGAGGCGCGCAGCCGCGGACGCTCCCTGGAGGACGTGGTGCGCTGGATGTCGACCGCCCCCGCCGCCCTCGCCGGTCTGGCGCAGAAGGGTGCGATCGAGCCCGGCCGCGACGCCGACTTCGCGGTCCTCGCGCCCGAAGAGACCTTCACCGTGGACCCCGCGGAACTGCACCACCGCAACCGGATCACGGCCTACGCGGGCAAGACCCTGCACGGCGTCGTGAAGTCCACCTGGCTGCGCGGCAGGCAGATCGCCGACCACGGCACCCCGACCGAGCCCACGGGCCTCCTCCTCGAAAGGCAGAACTGACAGTGGCACAGCGCTCCACCGGACCGGCTTCCTTCACCGGCAACGCGAACCCCTACGGAGGCGGCGACCCGTACGCGGACTACCGCACCGCGGACTTCCCGTTCACCCAGTACGCGAACCTCGCCGCCCGTGAGCTGGGCGCCGGTGTCACCTTCGCCAACGACGAGTTCTTCGCCCAGCGCGAGAACCTGCTCATCGCCGAGGCCGCGCACTTCGACCCCGAGCACTTCGGCCACAAGGGCAAGATCATGGACGGCTGGGAGACCCGCCGCCGCCGCGGCGTCTCCGCCACGCAGCCCTGGCCGACCCCCGAGGACCACGACTACGCCCTGGTCCGCCTCGGCGCCCCCGGCGTGATCCGCGGCATCGTGGTCGACACCGCCCACTTCCGCGGCAACATGCCGCAGGCCGTCTCCATCGAGGGCACCAACTGGGAAGGCGCCCTCGCGCCGACCCCGGAGGAGCTCCTCGGCGAGGACGTCAAGTGGACCGTGCTCGTGCCGCGCACCGCCGTCGGCGGCCACGCGGCCAACGGCTTCGAGGTCACCGCCGAGCAGCGCTTCACGCACCTGCGCGTCAACCAGCACCCCGACGGCGGCATCGCCCGCCTCCGCGTCCACGGCGAGGTCGTCCCCGACCCCGCGTGGCTCGCGACCCTGGGCACCTTCGACGTCGTGGCGCTGGAGAACGGCGGCTCGGTGCAGGACGCCTCCAACCGCTTCTACTCGCCGCCGACCAACACCATCAACCCGGGCCGCTCCCGCAAGATGGACGACGGCTGGGAGACCGCCCGCCGCCGCGACAACGGCAACGACTGGATCCGCTACCAGCTGGTGGCCGAGTCCGAGATCCGCGCCGTCGAGATCGACACCGCCTACCTCAAGGGCAACTCGGCCGGCTGGGCCTCGCTGTCCGTCAAGTCCGGCGAGGAGGGCGAGTGGACGGAGTTCCTGCCGCGCACCCGTCTGCAGCCCGACACCAACCACCGCTTCGTGCTGGACGCCCCGGCGGTCGGCACGCACGTGCGCATCGACATCTTCCCCGACGGCGGTTTCTCCCGCCTGCGCCTGTTCGGCTCCCTGACCGAGGCGGGTGCGGCGGCGCACACCGCCCGCCACCAGGAACTGGGCGGCTGAGCCAACCCGTTGAGCACCCCCGGGGGCCGACACTCCCGGGGCGTGCACGGCCCCCACAGGGCGCACCGCCGCAGCGGTGCGCCCTCCGGCGCGTCGCGGGGCGGCCGCTCAGGCGGCGTGGCCGCCGTCGACCGCGAACTCGGCGCCCGTGACGTACACCGCGTCGTCCCCCGCGAGGAAGGACACCACGGCCGCGACCTCACGCGCCGCCGCGAACCGGCCGAGGGCCGTCATGGCGGCCTGCGGTCCCGCGAAGGGGCCGCCGGCCGGGTTCATGTCGGTGTCCACCGGCCCCGGGTGGACGACATTGGCGGTGATCCCGCGCCCGCCGAGCTCCCGCGCCAGCGCCTTCGTCAGCCCGATCAGCGCCGACTTGCTCATCGTGTACAGGGTGCAGCCCGGGCCCGGCACCCGCTGGGTCACGCAGCTGCCGACGCTGATGATCCGCCCGCCGGCGCCCATCGGCCCCGCCGCGGCCCGGGCCGTCAGGAAGGCACCCCGGACGTTGACCGCCAGCACCCGGTCCACCTCGGCAGTGCCCAGCTCCTCCAGCGGCCCGAGCACCCCCACCCCGGCGTTGTTGACGAGCACGTCGATGCGCCCGAAGCGGTCCACGGTCTGCGTCACGCAGGCCGCCGCCTGCTCCGCGTCGCCCGCGTCGGCCCGCACCACCAGGGCGCGCCGGCCCAGTGCCTCGATCCCGGCGGCGACCTCCGCGGCCGCCGCGCCGTCCCCGACGTAGGTGAGGGCGACGTCCATGCCGTCCTCGGCGAGCCGCAGGGCGGTCGCCGCCCCGATGCCGCGGCTGCCACCGGTCACGAGTGCCACGCGGGTGCCGTCCATGGTGTTCCTCCTGCTTTTCCCGGAAAATCGTTGCGGGTTCAATGACATCGGGGCGGGGGCCCGGGCGCCGGCGGGAATGCGACCTGGCGTTCTCGCGCGCCGCACCGATGAGTCCGGACCGGGCGGGAAGTCTGCATCCCAGACACCGACCAAGGAGTGCAGAGCCATGGGCAAGCTGACCCTGACCACCTTCCTGACCCTCGACGGCGTGATGCAGGCGCCGGGCGGACCGCAGGAGGACCCCGGCGGGGGATTCCCGTACGGGGGCTGGCTCAGCCCGTTCGCCGACGAGGGCATGGGGGAGTTCATGGCCGAGGTCTTCGGCCGGGCGCAGGCCTTCCTGCTCGGGCGCCGGACCTACGAGATCTTCGCCGGGTACTGGCCGCAGCACGACGACCCGGCCGACCCGATCGCCGGGCGGCTGAACCGGCTCCCCAAGCACGTGGCCTCGACCACCCTCAAGGAGCCGGCCTGGGCCGGGACCACCGTGATCGACGGCGAGCACCTGCAGAGCGAGATCGTACGGATCAAGGACGCCCTCGACGGGGAGCTCCAGGTGCACGGCAGCGGCGCACTCGCCCAGTGGCTGCTGGTCCGGGACCTCGTGGACGAGCTGAACCTGCTGGTCTTCCCGGTGTTCCTGGGCGCCGGCCGCCGGCTGTTCCCGACCGGCGGCCTGCCGACGGCCTTCGACCTGACCGGCTCCCGCACCACGTCCGGCGGGGCCGCCATCCACACCTACCGGGTCGCAGGCCGCGCCACCTTCGGCACCGTCGGGGCCTGAGGCCTGCCGGGTGCGGCGGGGCCCACCAGGTCCCCGCCGCACCCCGGTCATGGCACGGGCGGTCGAACGCCCCGACCGGCTCGGATACCGTGGGCCCGCACCCGTGCGAGCCGCCGAAGCCTCCACCCCGCCGCTGCCGTTGGAGACCCAGGTGACCGCCACCTCGCCCGCCCTCGCCCCCGCCGAACGCCCCGCGCCCCGCCGGGCCTGGGCCGCCGATCTGCCCGTGCTGGCCGTCGCCGTCGTCTGGGGCGGCAGCTACCTCGCGGCCAAGGGCATCACCACCACCCACACCGTCATCGCCGTGCTCGTCCTGCGCTTCGCGCTCGTCCTGCCCGTCCTGGTCCTCGCCGGCTGGACGCGGCTGCGGGCGCTCACCCCCGCCCAACTGCGCGGCGCGGGCCTGCTGGGCGGCGTACTCGGCGGCATCTTCCTGCTGGAGACCTACGGGGTGGTCCACACCTCGGCCACCAATGCCGGACTGATCATCAGCCTGACCATGGTCTTCACCCCGCTCGCCGAAGCCGCGATCCGTCGCAGGACCCCCTCGCCGGCCTTCCTCGGCGCCGCCGCCCTGTCCGTCGCCGGGGTCGTACTGCTCACCCAGGGCGGCGGCGGCTTCACCGCCCCCGGCACCGGCGACCTGCTCATCCTCGGCGCCGCCCTCGCCCGGACCCTGCACGTCCTGCTCATGGCCCGGATCGAAGCCGTCCAGGACGCGGACTCCCTCTCCCTGACCACGGTCCAACTGGGCGCCGCCGTACTCGTCTTCGCCCTGCTGGCCGCCGTCCCGGGCACCGGGGACACCCCGTGGGCCGCGGCCGCCGGCTTCGGGGCGGCCCAGTGGGCCGGGCTCGCCTTCCTCGCCGTCTTCTGCACCCTGTTCGCCTTCTTCGTCCAGATGTGGGCCGTGCGCCGCACCTCCCCCTCCCGCGTCAGCCTGCTGCTCGGCACCGAGCCCCTGTGGGCCGCCGCCGCGGGCATCGCCCTGGGCGGCGAGCACCTGGGGGCCGCCGGATGCGCGGGAGCGGTCCTCGTCCTGGTCGGTACCGCGTGCGGCCGGCGTGCGGCGGGCCGGACGGACGATTGACCGGAAACGGCCGCCCGGCCTCCGATCCCCCCGACGTACTGTGGCCCCCATGCCCGCCCTCACAGGGGCCCGGTCACAAGCCCGGGAGTTCCTCCAGCCGCACCCGGCGCCGCTCCCGGCGCGACAGCTCGCACGCCTCCGCGACCCGGAGTGCGGCCAGCGCCTCCACCCCCTCGCAGAGGTTCGGGCCCTCGCCGCGCACCAGCCGGACGAAAGCCGCCAGCTCCGCCTCGTACGCCGGGCCGAACCTCTCCAGGAACCCGGTCCACGGAGCCCTGGCGGCCGGCGGCCCGTGCGGTTCCGTCGAAGCGATCGGCGTACGGTCGTCCAGCCCGACCGACACCTGGTCCCGCTCCCCGGCCAGCTCCATCCGCACGTCGTACCCGGCGCCGTTGCACCGCGTGCCGGTGGAGGCGACGAGGGTCCCGTCGTCCAGCGTGAGCACGGCCGCGGCCGTGTCGATGTCGCCCGCCGCCCGGAACTGCGCCGGGCCCGCGTCCGCACCGGCCGCATAGACCTCCGCCACCTCGCGCCCGGTGACCCAGCGCAGCGCGTCGAAATCGTGCACCAGGCAGTCCCGGTACAGCCCGCCGGAGGACCCCAGGTACGCGGCGGCCGGCGGAGCCGCGTCGGAGGTCATCGTGCGGACGGTGTGCAGCCGGCCCAGCGCGCCGGAGCGGACCAGCTCGCGGGCCCGCCCGTAGCCCGCGTCGAAGCGGCGCATGAACCCGAGCTGGAGCACCCCGCCCAGCGCGGCCACCTCGCGCAGCACCGCCAGCGTGCGGGCCAGGTCCGGGGCGACGGGCTTCTCGCAGAACACCGGCAGCCCGCCGCGCACCGCCCGGACCACCAGTTCCGCATGGCCCTCGGTGGCGCAGGCCACCACGACCGCGTCCACCCCCCAGGTGAAGACCTTCTCGACGGAGGGCGCGGCGGTGGCCCCGAGCCGGTCGGCCAGGTGCGCCGCCCGCACGGGGTCGGCGTCGGCGAGCAGGAGCGAACCCGCGTCCGGCCGGCGGGCCAGGGCCGCCGCGTGGAACGAGCCGATCCGGCCCGTCCCGATGAGCCCGATGCGCATGCACTCAACCTGACCCCGTACGGGGGACCTGTCAATCCGCCCGCGCCCGCCCCGATGCCCCTTCATGGTCCACTGTGGCGGATACTGGGCGGCTGGAACCGGAATGACCCGATCGTGACGGATGAGAAGACCGGCGGGACGGACGAGGGAAGGGCGCGGCGACGTGGCTAGGGTTCGGACAGGGGTGCGCGTCGTGGGCGCCGTGCTCGCGGCGGTGCTGGGGGCCTCGCTCGCGGGCTGCAGCAGCACGGGCGGCAAGCGCGCCGAGGAGCGGGCGAAGGCCGCCGAGGCGGGCCGGCCGGCCGTGTCCACCCCGCGCTGGACCTTCGCGATGGTCACCCACGCCGGCGACGGCGACACCTTCTGGGACATCGTCCAGAAGGGCGCCAAGGAGGCGGCGAAGAAGGACAACATCAACTTCGTCTACGCCCACGACGACCAGGCACAGCAGCAGGCCCAGTTCGTGCAGAACGCCATCGACCAGAAGGTGGACGGGCTCATCGTGAGCCTCGCCAAGCCCGACGCCCTCAAGGACGTCATCGGCAAGGCCGTCAAGGCCGGCATCCCGGTGGTCACGGTCAACTCCGGCTCGGCGCAGTCCGCCGCGTACGGGGCCCTGACCCACATCGGCCAGGATGAGGAGATCGCCGGCGAGGCGGTCGGCACCGAGCTGAACAAGCGCGGCCGCAAGCGCGCCGTCTGCGTCCTGCACGAGCAGGGCAACGTGGGCCACGAGCAGCGCTGCGCCGGAGCGAAGAAGACCTTCTCCGGCACCATGGAGAACCTGTACGTCGAAGGCACCAACATGCCCTCCGTGCAGGCGTCCCTGCAGGCCAAGCTCCAGGCCGACCCGGACGTCGACGCGATCCTCACCCTCGGCGCCCCCTTCGCCCCCACCGCGGTCAAGGCCAAGGACACGGCAGGCAGCAAGGCCGAGGTGGACACCTTCGACCTCAACGAGTCGGTCGCCCGGGACCTGAAGTCCGGCGCGCTCGGCTTCGCCGTCGACCAGCAGCCCTACCTGCAGGGCTACGAGGCCGTGGACCTGCTCTGGCTCTACCGCTACAACGCTGACGTGCTCGGCGGCGGCCGCCCGGTCCTCACCGGACCGCAGATCGTCACCGGGGACCAGGCCGCCGCGCTGGAGGAGTTCATCAAGCGGGGCAGCCGATGAGCGCGTCCGCCGCCGTGGACGAACGCCTCGCGCCGGCCTCGCTGGTCCGCCGCCTCCTGGGCCGCCCCGAGCTGGGCGCCGTGGTCGGCGCCGCGGCCGTGTTCGTCTTCTTCTCCTTCGCCGCGGACAGCTTCCTGCGGGCCTCCAGCCTGAGCACGGTCCTGTACTCGGCCTCCACCATCGGGATCATGGCGGTCCCGGTGGCGCTGCTGATGATCGGCGGCGAGTTCGACCTCTCCGCCGGCGTCATGGTCACCACCTCGGCTCTGGTCAGCTCGATGTTCAGCTACCAGATGACCGCCAACGTCTGGGTCGGCGTCCTGGTGTCCCTGCTGGTCACCCTGGGCATCGGATTCTTCAACGGCTTCATGCTGACCCGGACGAGGCTGCCCAGCTTCATCATCACCCTGGGCACCTTCCTGATGCTGACCGGCCTGAACCTCGGCTTCACCAAGCTGATCAGCGGTTCGGTCTCCACCAAGACCATCGCGGACATGGAGGGCTTCTCCTCCGCCCGGGCCCTGTTCGCCTCGCAGTGGAACATCGGCTCCGTCACCCTGAAGGTCACCATCCTGTGGTGGCTGGTGCTGGTCGCCGTGGCCACCTGGATCCTGCTGCGCACCCGCGCCGGCAACTGGATCTTCGCCGTCGGCGGCGGGGCCGACGCCGCCCGGGCGACCGGCGTGCCCGTGGTGAAGACCCGCATCGGCCTCTACATGGGCGTGGCCCTGTGCGCCTGGATCTCCGGGCAGCACATCCTGTTCTCCTTCGACGTGGTCCAGTCGGGCGAGGGCGTGGGCAACGAGTTCCTCTACATCATCGCGGCGGTCATCGGCGGCTGTCTGATGACCGGCGGCTACGGATCCGCCGTCGGCTCGGCCGTCGGCGCGTTCATCTTCGGCATGACCAGCAACGGGATCGTCTACGCCCAGTGGAACCCGGACTGGTTCAAGTTCTTCCTCGGCGCGATGCTCCTGCTCGCGACGCTGCTCAACGCATGGGTCCGCAAGCGGGCGGAGGCGAAATGACCACCAAGACCGACGCGGCCGCGGCCGCACCCGCGCCCGGCGCGGACACCGCACGGGTGAAGCTGACCGACGTCAGCAAGTTCTACGGGAACATCCGCGCCCTCCAGGGGGTCTCCCTGGAGGTCTCCGCGGGCGAGATCACCTGCGTGCTCGGTGACAACGGCGCCGGCAAGTCCACCCTCATCAAGATCATCGCAGGGCTGCACCGGCACGACGCCGGCTCCTTCGAGATCGACGGGGAGGAGACGGTGCTGGCCAACCCGCGCGCCGCCCTCGACCGCGGCATCGCCACCGTCTACCAGGACCTCGCCGTGGTCCCGCTGATGCCCGTCTGGCGGAACTTCTTCCTCGGCTCCGAACCCACCCGGGGCCGCGGGCCCCTGCGCCGCCTCGACGTGCCGTTCATGCGTGAGACCACCCGGGCGGAGCTGCTGCGGATGGGCATCGACCTGCGCGACGTGGACCAGCCCATCGGCACCCTGTCCGGCGGCGAGCGGCAGTGCGTGGCCATCGCCCGCGCCGTCTACTTCGGCGCGAAGGTCCTCGTCCTGGACGAGCCCACCGCCGCCCTCGGCGTGAAGCAGTCCGGTGTGGTCCTCAAGTACGTCGCCGCCGCCCGCGACGCGGGGCTCGGCGTGGTGCTGATCACCCACAACCCGCACCACGCCTACCTGGTCGGGGACCGGTTCGTCCTCCTCAAGCGCGGCACGATGGCGGGCAGCCACACCCGGGCGTCGGTCACCCTGGACGAGCTGACCCGGCAGATGGCGGGCGGCTCGGAGCTGGACGAGCTGAGCCACGAGCTGGAGAGAGTGGCAGAATCGGGGCCGCAGAGCACTCCGCCCGGCCCGGACACCCCGTCCGGCTCCACCGCACCGTGAGGGACGACACGCCTCGATGAGCACGTACCGGGATTTCGCGCTCGCCCACCGGGGTGCGGCGCGGGGCACCGTCCTGCGGACCGTCGGGACCCGTGAGCGCCGGTCGCACCTGACCGCACCGCGTGTCCCGACCGTCGGCATCGACATCGGCGGCACCAAGGTGATGGCCGGCGTCGTCGACGCCGACGGGATCATCCTGGAGAAGATCCGCGCGGAGACCCCCGACAAGTCCAAGAGCGCCAAGGTCGTCGAGGACACCATCGTCGAACTGGTCCTGGACCTCTCCGACCGGCACGACGTCCACGCGGTGGGCATCGGCGCGGCCGGCTGGGTGGACGCCGACCGCTCCCGGGTCCTCTTCGCACCCCACCTGGCCTGGCGGGACGAACCGCTGCGCGACGCCCTGCAGTCCCGGCTCGCGGTCCCGGTCATGGTCGACAACGATGCCAACACCGCCGCCTGGGCCGAGTGGCGCTTCGGCGCCGGACGCGGCGAGGACCACCTCGTCATGATCACCCTCGGTACCGGCATCGGCGGGGCGATCCTCGAAGGCGGGCAGGTCAAGCGCGGCCGGTACGGGGTGGCCGGCGAGTTCGGCCACATGCAGGTGGTCCCCGGCGGGCACCGCTGCCCGTGCGGAAACCGCGGCTGCTGGGAGCAGTACAGCTCCGGGAACGCCCTGGTCCGCGAGGCGCGGGAGCTGGCGGCCGCCGACTCCCCGGTCGCGTACGGCATCATCGCCAGGGTCGGCGGCAACGTCCAGGAGATCACCGGCCCCCTCATCACCGAGCTCGCCCGCGAGGGCGACGCCATGTGCGTCGAGCTGCTCCAGGACATCGGCCAGTGGCTCGGCGTCGGCATCGCCAACCTCGCCGCCGCCCTGGACCCGTCCTGCTTCGTCATCGGCGGCGGCGTCAGCGCCGCCGACGACCTGCTGATCGGGCCCGCCCGGGACGCCTTCCGCCGCCACCTCACCGGCCGGGGCTACCGGCCCGAAGCGCGCATCGCCAAGGCCCAGCTCGGCCCCGAGGCGGGCATGGTCGGCGCTGCCGACCTCGCCCGGCTCGTCGCCCGCCGCTTCCGCCGTGCCACGCGCCGCAGGGTGGAGCGGTACGAGCGCTACGCGCAGCTCGGCCTGCTCGGGACCACCGCCGCCGCGGTCCGGACGGCGGGGCCGGCGCCCGAGCCGGAGCAGCCGGCCCCGCCGCAGCTGCCGGGCCCGGAGCAACCGCAGGCCCCGGAGCAGCCGCAGGACGCGCAGCGGCCTCAGGACCGGCGATGAGGTCCGTGACCGCCGTGACCGCCGTGACCTCCATGACCGCCGTGCCGGCAGACCGGGAACCCCAGTGACTCCGCCCTCCGTGCCCCACCAGGCCTGCGCCCCGGACGGCGGCGGCAGCCCGCAGCCCCCCGCCGAGGACCGCAGGCACGTCGTCCGGCGCCGCTGGATCACCGCCATCATCATCCTGCTGCTGGTCGGCGTACCCGCGGGCTACCTCGCCGTCTCCGCCCAGCAGAGCCGTCAGAGCGGCCGCGACAAGGCCGCCAAGGTCGGCGCGACCAAGGTGCGTCCCGGCTGGCCGTCCCGCGTGCAGCGCAGCATCTACGAGGTGCCGATCCCGGAGAAGGCCTGGCGGGTCGGGTTCCTGGAGACGAACAACTGGCGCACCAGCCGGCTCTACACCCAGTTCGCCGTCACCCCGCCCGAGCTCGACGCCTTCCTCGGCTCCGTCGGTACCAGCCGGCAGGAGCTCACCCCCGGGGTGTCCATCTCGGCGCACGACACCTCGGTCGCCGGATGGAACTGGAAGACCCACGACGAGTGGATCGGCACCACCCTGGAACAGGACGACCCGCGGCCCACCCGGGACATCACGGTCGACGCCACGGACCCCAAGGTCTACAAGGTCTACGTGGTCTCCTCGACCACGCCGTGACGGCGCAACCCCCCGCGACCCGGTGAACCTTTCCGGTCACGGCACTAGCCTGGGATCATGAAGTTCACCAAGCGGCTGCACTCCTGCGTCGAGCTGGAGAAGGACGGGCGCACGCTCGTCATCGACCCGGGCGCCTTCAGCGAACCGGACGCGGGCCTGGGGGCGCACGCCCTGCTGGTCACGCACGAGCACCCCGACCACTTCGAGGAGGGGCGGCTGCGCGCCGCCCTCGACGCGAACCCGGCGGCGGCCCTGTGGACCCTGCGCAGCGTCGCCGAGAAGCTCGCCCCCGCCTACCCGGGCCGGGTGCACACGGTGGGCCACGGCGACACCTTCACCGCGGCCGGCTTCGAGGTCCAGGTGCACGGCGAACTGCACGCGGTGATCCACCCCGACCTGCCCCGGGTCACCAATGTCGGCTACCTCGTGGACGGTTCGCTCTTCCACCCCGGCGATGCGCTGACCATGCCCGGGGCCCCGGTCGACACCCTGATGCTCCCGGTGCACGCCCCCTGGAACAAGGTCGCAGAGGTGGTCGACTACCTCCGCGAGGTCAAGCCACGGCGCGCCTTCGACGTGCACGACGCGTACCTGTCCGACACCGCCCGGCCGGTGTACGACATGCTGCTGGGCACCCTCGGCGGCTCCGACCACGGCCGACTCACCGCCGGGGACAGCACCGACCTGTGACTGTCGGTGCCGGGCGGTAGGTTGGGACGCATGCGTATCGCCACGTACAACGTCAACTCGATCACCGCCCGGCTGCCGCGCCTGCTGGCCTGGCTGGAGAGCTCCGGCACGGACGTCCTGTGCATCCAGGAGACCAAGTGCTCCGCGGAGCAGTTCCCGCACGCCGAACTGCGCGAGCTGGGCTACGAGGCGGCCGTGCACGCCACCGGCCGGTGGAACGGCGTGGCCCTGCTCTCCCGGGTCGGCCTGGACGACGTGGTGCCGGGACTGCCGGGCGGCCCGGACTACGAGGGGGTCCAGGAGCCCCGGGCGATCTCCGCGACCTGCGGCGGAGTCCGCGTCTGGTCGGTGTACGTGCCCAACGGCCGCGAGGTCGCGCACGACCACTTCGGCTACAAGCTGGACTGGCTGCGCGCCCTGACCACCGCCGTCGGCGAGGACGCGGCCGGCCCGCGCCCCTTCGCGGTGCTCGGCGACTTCAACGTGGCGCCGACCGACGAGGACGTCTACGACCCGGCCGTCTTCGCGGGCGCCACCCACGTGACCCCCGAGGAGCGCGCTGCCCTGGAGGCCCTGCGCGCCGCGGGGCTCTCCGAGGTGCTGCCGCGCGCCCTCAAGTACGACCGGGCCTACACCTTCTGGGACTACCGGATGCTCGCCTTCCCCAAGAACCGGGGCATGCGCATCGACCTGGTCTTCGGGAACGAGACCTTCACCAAGGCCGTCACCGACTCCTATGTGGACCGCGAGGAGCGCAAGGGCAAGGGCGCCTCCGACCATGCGCCGGTCGTCGTCGACCTCGCCCTCGACCCGGAGCCGTCCGCCGCGTAGCCGGACGCCGCCCGGCCGGCCAGGCGCGCCCTGTGGCCAGCGGGGGATCCTGGTGCCACGCTGGGCGGTATGAACATCCCCTTCCTGGGCAACTGGCGGAACCGGCACCAAACCGAACGGGGTGCGGGGCTGGCCGCCGCACTCGCGGATGACCCCGAGGGCATCGACGAGTTGTTCGCGGAGTGCGAGTTGCTGCGGGTCCAGGCCAGGGCGGCCGGGCTCGAACTCGACCAAAGCCCGGCCTCGTTGGAGCAGCTCGACCAGCTGATGCCGCGCTGGCGGCGGGACCCCGAGGCCGTGCCGTGGCTGGGAAACGACGCGGGCTTCTACCTCGGCACGGTGATCGTCAGGACCGTCCCGGGATCCGGCTGGCAGGTGTGGCCGAACGGCCAGCCGGTGATCCGGCTCGCCTCGGGCCGGGAGCTGAACGTAATCGAGTCGGGGGTCTCCTGGGCGATGACGGGGTCCCCCGAGCTGAGCCAGGCGTACGCGGAAGCCTCGGAGGGCTGATTCCCGTACAGCGAGACGAGCTTTATGTCCCTTTAGGCGTGTCGAGGCGAAGTCCCCTTCCGCGGCTGGATAGTTTGCGCTGACCTCGACACACCGACAAGTGGGCAGGGCAGCGCATGGCCGTCGATCCGTTGATCGAGCTGCGGGACGTGAACAAGCACTTCGGGGAGTTGCACGTACTCCACGACATCAACCTCACCGTCGGCCGCGGGGAGGTGGTGGTGATCATCGGCCCCTCCGGATCCGGGAAATCGACCCTGTGCCGGACGATCAACCGGCTGGAGACCGTCGAGTCGGGGACGATCAAGCTCGACGGCGCGCCGCTGCCCGACGAGGGCAAGGAACTGGCCCGGCTCCGGGCCGAGGTGGGGATGGTCTTCCAGTCCTTCAACCTCTTCGCGCACAAGACCGTCCTCGCCAATGTCTCCCTCGCCCAGGTCAAGGTCCGCGGCCGCAAACGCGACGAGGCGGACAAGCGGTCCCGGGAACTGCTGGAGCGCGTCGGCCTCGCCGACCAGGCCGCCAAGTACCCCGCCCAGCTCTCCGGCGGCCAGCAGCAGCGCGTCGCCATCGCCCGCGCCCTCGCCATGAACCCGAAGGTGATGCTCTTCGACGAGCCCACCTCCGCCCTCGACCCGGAGATGATCAACGAGGTGCTGGAGGTGATGCAGCAGCTCGCCGGCGAGGGCATGACCATGGTGGTGGTCACCCACGAGATGGGCTTCGCCCGCTCCGCGGCCAACCGCGTGGTGTTCATGGATGACGGCAGGATCGTCGAGGACCGTAGCCCGGAGGAGTTCTTCACCGCCCCCGAGAGCGACCGGGCCAAGGACTTCCTCTCCAAGATCCTGAAGCACTGAGGGGCCGCCCTGTGATCCCCCACCGCGCCCCGGTGCCGCTCCGCGCTCCCGTCCGCGTTCCCGTCCGCGCCTTCGTCCTCGCCCTGGTCCTGCTCGTCTGCGCCCTGGGCTGCGGCCGAGCCGGCAGCCCACCGGTCAAGGGCCCCCAGCCCGAGGACCTGCCCGTCTACCAGGTGGACACCGGCTTCCGGCTGCCCGACTCGCCCACCTGGAAGCGCGCCGAACGCCGCGGCCACCTGGTGGTCGGCGTCAAGGAGGACCAGCCGTACCTCGGGGAGAAGGATCCCGCGAGCGGCCGCTACTCCGGCTTCGACATCGAGATCGCCAAGATGATGTCGGCCTCGCTGGGCTTCGACCCCCAGACCATCGAGTACAAGACGATCGCCTCCGCCAACCGCGAGACGGCCCTGCAGAATGGCCAGATCGACTACTACGTGGGCACGTACACGATCAACGACAACCGCAAGAAGCAGGTCGGCTTCGCGGGCCCCTACTACATGGCCGGCCAGTCCCTGCTGGTCCGCAAGGACGAGCAGGACATCGGGGGACCGCAGGACCTTGCGGGCAAGAAGGTCTGCTCGGCCGCCGGCTCCACCCCGTACCAGCGCCTGCAGAAGGAGTTCCCGAAGGCGGTCCTCGTCGCCTACGACACGTACTCCGTCTGCGTGGACAACCTGCTCACCTACCAGGTGGACGCCGTCTCCACGGACGACTCGATCCTGCTGGGCTACGCCGCCAAGGTCCCCGAGGAGCTGAAGGTGGTCGGCACGCCCTTCTCCCGGGAGCCCTACGGCATCGGTGTGCCGCGCAGCGACAACGCGCTGCGCTTCGCCCTCGACGACGCCCTGGAGGCGCAGGAGAAGAACGGCAACTGGAAGAAGGCCTACGAAGCCACGCTCGGCCTGTCCGGAGTGCCGGCCCCGACACCGCCCGCCATCGACCGCTACCCGGCGAGCTGAGGGAGAGGGCACCGCCATGAACGTACTCACCGACAACTTCGCGCTCTACGGGAAGGGCTTCCTCGGCACCGTCGAACTGACCGTCTACGCCTCCCTGCTCGCCCTGGTCCTGGGTTTCCTGATGGCCTCCTGCCGGGTCGCGCCCGTGGGGTCCTTCCGGGTCTTCGGCACGGTCTGGGTGACCGTCCTGCGCAACACCCCGCTCACCCTGCTCTTCTTCGCGGTCCTGCTGGGCCTGCCCCGCTTCGGGCTGGTGCTGCCCTTCCAGCTCTTCGCCGTCCTGGCGCTGGGCTGCTACACCTCCGCCTTCATCTGCGAGGTGCTGCGCTCGGGCATCAACACCGTGCCCAAGGGGCAGGGCGAGGCCGCCCGCAGCCTGGGCATGAGCTTCGGGCAGACGCTGGGCACGGTCGTCCTGCCCCAGGCGTTCCGCTCGGTGATCCCGCCCATCGGCTCCACCCTGATCGCCCTGGCCAAGAACTCCGCGATCGCCGGGGCCTTCAGCGTCACCGAGCTGCTGGGGACCTACAAGACCCTCAACGAACTGGGGTACAGCATCGTCTGGACCTTCGTCTGGATCGCCGTCGGCTACCTGATCATCACCCTGTCCATCAGCGCGCTGTTCCACGTGCTGGAGAAGCGCTACGGAGTCGCCCGATGACCGCGCACGCGCTGTACGGGGACACGCAGTCCACCGCCCTCTACGACATCCCGGGCCCGCAGGCCCGGCGCCGGCACGCCCTCTACGGGATCGGCTCGACCGTGCTGATCCTCGCCCTGGTCGGCTGGCTGCTCTACCTGCTCTTCGACACCGACCAGTTCACCGCCGCCAAATGGAGCCCCTTCACCTACAAGGGAATCCAGGAGCTGCTGCTCAGGGGCCTGGGCAACACGCTGAAGGCCTTCGCCTACGCCTCGGTGCTCTCCCTGGTGCTGGGGGCGGTGCTCGCCACCGGACGGCTCTCGGTCCACCGGCCCCTGCGGTGGCTGTCCACCCTGTGCGTGGAGTTCTTCCGGGCCATGCCCGTGCTGGTGATGATCTTCTTCATCTTCGTGGCCCTGAAGGTCCAGCCGCTGCCCGCTCTCGTGGCGGGCCTGACCCTGTACAACGGCTCGGTGCTCGCCGAGGTCTTCCGCACCGGCGTCAACGCGGTGGACAAGGGGCAGCGCGAGGCGGCGTACGCCCTGGGCATGCGCAAGACGCAGGTGATGACCCACGTCCTCGCCCCGCAGGCGGTCCGGGCGATGCTGCCCACCATCATCAGCCAGCTGGTGGTGGCGCTGAAGGACACCTCGCTCGGCTTCCTGATCACCTACGAGGAGTTCCTGCACGCGGGCAAGCTCATCGCCTCGAACCTCGACTACGACCTGCCGTTCATCCCCGTCGTGATGATCATTTCGCCCGTGTACATCGGGATGTGCATGCTGCTCTCCTGGTTCGCCACCTGGGTGGCGCGCCGGGAGCGGGGCAATGTCAAGACCAGCGCCGTCGAGGTCGCCGGCACCGATCCGGGAACGGTGCTGCCGGGCAGGTAGCTCCGAAGGGCCGGCCCGCCCGGCGGCAGCCGTGGATCACTGCTCGCGCAGCGGTACCGAGACGTACGAGGGATCGGTGCGCGGCGAGGAGAAGGTCAGCTGCGCGCCGGAAGGGTTGTGCTCGATGTAGAGCGGGTCGACGGTGTCGATGACCAGAGCGAGCCGGTGGCCCGCGGGTACGTCGTAGGCGGTGGAGAACAGCTCCAGGTCCACGCCGAAGGCCTGGCCCGGGGCGCGGCCGTGGAAGGTGTACGGCGCGTTGCTCACCAGCTTGCCGATGCCGAGCGGGCCGACGTCGTAGAGGTAGGCGACGAAGGTGCCGTCGGCCTTGGTGGGCGTGACGGTGGTGTGCACCGCGACCGTGCCGCGGATCCGGCGGGCCTCGTCGTAGCGCCCGGACTGCCAGACGGCGGCGAAGGCGCGGGGGAGGAGGGGGATCGAGGCGGTCGGCGGGGCCTTGGTGAACTGGTCGAGGATGCTGGAGAGGAAGAGGATGCCGCCGTTGGCCCCGGAATCGACGTTGGCGAAGACGTGCTCGCTGTCGGAGAGCGCCAGCTTCTCCGTGCCGCCGGCGCCCACCGACTTCCAGTCCGGGTACCCCTCGTAGCCGTCGTTGCTGCGGGACTTCAGCTGGACGGGGGCCTCGGCGTCGATTCCGTTGCGCTCGCCCTTGAGGTGGCGGTCGAACCAGCGGTGCGCGTTGGTCCAGGTGTCGTTGGGCAGGCCGAGGAGTCCGGTGCCCTCGGCGGTGGCGTGGTCCCCGGGCCGGAACTCCAGGCGCTTGGGGCCGGTCAGCCGGTCGAAGAACTCGGCGTACTGGTTGGGCGGGAAGATGGTGTCCCCCCAGGCGTTGCCCATCATGATCGCTGCGCCGTTGGCGTTGATCCGGTCCACCTGCTCGGCGGCCGAGCGCTTCCTGCCCCACTCGATCATCGCCTGCTCCTTCTCCAGCCGTGAGCCGAGGAAGTCACCGAGGATGGTCTTCAGTTCGGGTCCCGGGCGGCCGGTGAGGTAGCCGGCGGCGCCGAGCATTCCGGCGGCCTGGAGGTGTTGGGTGCGGCCGGAGTAGATGGACTCGATGAGGTCGGCCCAGCCGCTGAGGGCGACCACGGCCTTGATGCGCGGGTCGTGTGCGGAGGCCAGCAGGCTGATGCCCGCCCCGTACGAGACCCCGCCGAGGCCCACGCGGGCCGGGTCGGCGGGGGTGCCGGCGAGGGCCCAGTCGATGACGGCGGAGACGTCGGCCACGTCCGGCGGGCCGGCCACCTCGATCTCGCCGCCGGAGAGCCAGAAGCCGCGCGAGGTGTAACTGACCACGACGTAGCCGGAGTCGGCGAGCTTCTTGGCCTGGACCACGTATTCGATCTGGGGCATGCCCCAACTGGTGGGCAGCACGATCAGCGGGTACCTGCGGCCGGCGACCGCGTCGGCCGGGGTGAAGACGTTGCCCTTGAGGGTGATGCCGCCGGAGCCGGGGATGTCGTGGAAGCGCAGCTCCGGCGAGGCTGCCGGGGAGTCGGCGGCGACGGCCGCGACGGATGCGGGGGCAGCTGCCCGGGCCTGGTGGGGGGCCAGGCCCAGGGCGGCTGCCGCCAGCAGGGCGGTCAGGGCCGCGGCGGTGGTGGTGCGTTCCATCGGTCGCTCCTCGCGTACGCGGGGGGTCAAAGTGACCCGACGGTAACGGCGAGGGCTTACCGAGGGTAACCCGTCGGTAAGTTACGTGGTGGTAACAATTGAACAAGAGTCAGCAGCTGCTGCGGGAGGCACTCCGGAAGCGCTCCCCAGGGCGCCCCCCAGGCGTTCCGGAGGGGACCCCGCCACCCTGGCGGCGGCCGGAACCCGTCCCGCGGGGGATCAGCCGTTCTGCGGGGAGCCGGCCAGGGCGCTCTTCGCCTTCCACTGGTCCCAGCTCAGGTTCCACTCGCCGTAGCCGTTGCCGAGTTCGGCATTGCCCTTGGAGCCCTCGCCGACCACCTCGAAGGGGTCACCCACCTGGGACTGCGCGAAGAACTCCTTGGCGTCGGCGTCGCTCATCCCCACACAGCCGGAACTGGAGTTCGCGCGGCCGAAGTTCGCGGCGTTCCACGGGGCGGCGTGGGCGTACATGCCCGACCAGGTGAGCCGCATCGAGTAGTCGACCATCTTGTCGTAGGCATCGTCCAGGCCCACCGTCTGGGAGTCCATCCGGATGGTGCCCTCCTTCGACATGATCACCATCTTCCCGGACCAGGAGGCCTTCTTGCCGCCGGGCGTGCCCGCCGAGACGGGGATCGTCTTGACCGTCTGGCCGTCCTCCGTCACCGACATCTTCTTCGTGTCGAGACTGACCTGGATCCGCCGGTCCTTGCCGATCTTGAACTCGGTGGCGTAGTCCCGGGCGAAGATGCCGCCGCCCTTGCCGGAATCCACCCCGTTCAGCTTCATCTCGACCTTCACGTCGGTGCCGGGCTTCCAGAACTCCTTGGGCCGCCAGTCGACGCGGTCGTTGCCGGAGTAGTCCTTGACCCACCCCCAGGAGCCCTCCGCGTTGTCGGAGGCGGTCACCTTGAGCTGCTTCTCCACCTCGGCCTTGTTCGTCACCGGGTTGTCGAAGACGAGCGAGACGGGCATGGCCACGCCCACCGTGCTGCCCTTGGGCAGGTTGATCGAGACCTTGTTCACCTTGTCGGCGGCGCTGGTCCTGAACTGCGCGGTGGCGCTCTGGCTCTCGGTGTTCTGCGCCTCGACCTTGTACTCCGCTCCGGGCGGCGCATTGCGCTCGGAGGTCCAGGTCCTGCCGTCGTCGGCTATCTTCCCGGGCAGCTCGGCGCCCTTGGCGTCAGTCACCTTCACCTGGGCCAGCCTGCCCGCCGCGACGGTCACCGTGACCGGCCCGCCCGCCTTGACCTGATCGCCCGTGAGGTTCACCGAAACCGCCATCTCCGGCTTCTGCTTCAGCTCGGCCTTGCCGTCGGCGGACCCGCCGCTCCCGCTCCCGCCCGAGCAGGCGGTCAGTGCGGCGGCCAGGAGTGCGGTGCCCGCCATGGCGGTGCGGCGTGTGCGGCTCAACGAAGGGCCCCTTCAATCAGCGGGATGAACGATGCGTTCGCAGGCGTAGATGCGAACGGCACGACCTTAGGTTGCGCATTCCGCCGAAAAGGTCCTGCTTTTCCTTGTGACATGGACCGCAGCACAACGGTCACCGTCCGGTCATCATCGCCGCGCACTCCGGTCACCGGCACACGTGAGGGTTCGTCACATCCCCCAGGACGTACAGGAAGGACGATCAGCCATGTGTGCCCTGCTCGTGACCCCCGCCCGCCAGCACCGGGACCAGCACCGGGACCAGCGCCAGGACCGGCGCCGGGACCAGGACCGCGAGCTGACCGTGCGCACCCTGTCGGTCCCCGAGTACCAGGCCTTCCTCTCCCGGAACGGGGCGGCGAGCTTTCTCCAGTACCCGTCCTGGGCCTCGGTAAAGGACCTCTGGCATTCGGAAAGGGTCGGATGGCACTACCCGGACGGAGAAATGGAAGGTGCCGGACTCGTCCTCTTCCGCCAATTCCCCGGCACCCGTAAATACTTCGCCTACCTGCCCGAAGGTCCCGTCGCCGACTGGTCCGACCCGCGGATCGACCGCTGGCTGGCCCCGCTCATGCGGCATCTGAAGGCCGCCGGCGCCTTCGCGGTGCGGATCGGCCCCACCCCCGCCTACCGGCGCTGGGACGCCGCCACCGCCAAGGCGGCCACCGGGCCAGGCCGCCAGATCTCCGACGTCCTCGCCACCGAGGTGGACCCGGTCGGAGCGGCCCTCGCCGACCGGCTGCGCACCCGCGGCTGGAAGCGCTGCGGCGGCGAGGACGACGGCGACGCCCAGCCCCGCCACGTCTTCCGCGTCCCGCTGGCGGGACGCTCCCCGGACGAGCTGTGGTCCGGCCTGAACCAGGAGTGGCGGCGCAATGTCCGCAAGGCCGCCAAGGCCGGGGTGGAGACGGTCGTGGGCACCGCCGCCGACCTCCCCGCGTTCTACCGGCTGCTGCGCCTCACCGAGGAGCGCGACGGCTTCCGGCTCGGCCGCTCCCTGGCGTACTACGAGCAGCAGTACGCGGTCCTCAACGCCGAGGAGCCCGGCAGGATGCGGCTCTACCTGGGCATCCACCAGGGGGAGATCCTCGCCGCACACACCATGGTCGTCGCCGGGAGCCGGGTCTGGTACCAGACCGGCGCCTCCGCCGACCACCGCCGCGAGGTGCGGCCCAGCAACGCCCTGCAGTGGCGCATGATGTGCGATGCACACGCCCTCGGCGCACAGGAGTACGACATGCGCGGGGTACCCTCCACCCTTGACCCCGACGAACGCTCCTTCGGGCTGCTGCGCTGGAAGCTCGGCACCGGCGGACAGGTCGTCGAGACGCTCGGCGAGTGGGAGACCCCGATGGACGGATACGCCAACACGGCGCTCTACAAGGCCTTCCAGGCGTACCTGGCCCGCCGGTGAACCACGGCACCACCTCCATCCCCACCCCCACCACCCCCGTCCCCCTCCCCAGCCCCGACGCCGACGCCGGGCCGCAGGCCCCCTCCGCGCCCGCGCCCGCGCCCGCCGCCCCCGCGAAGGACTCCGTCCTGCGCAGCGGTGCGCTCATGGCGGCCGGCTCGGTCGTCTCCCGCGCCACCGGCTTCGTGCGCTCGGCCGTCGTCGTGGCGGCGCTCGGCACCGGACTGCTCGGCGACGGCTACGCCGTCGCCAACACGGTCCCCAACATCCTCTACATGCTGCTCATCGGCGGCGCCCTGAACGCGGTGTTCGTCCCCGAACTGGTCCGGGCCGCCAAGGAGCACGCCGACGGCGGCTCCGCCTACACCGACCGGCTGCTGACCGCCTGCACCGCCGCCCTGCTGGCCCTGACCGCCGCGGCCGTCGTCTGGGCCCCGCTGATCGTCACCGCCTACACCGACTACAGCGGGGCCCAGGCGGCCACCACGACGGCCCTGGCCCGCTACTGCCTCCCGCAGATCCTCTTCTACGGACTGTTCACCCTGCTCGGCCAGGTGCTCAACGCCCGCGGCCGGTTCGGCGCGATGATGTGGACGCCGGTCCTCAACAACCTCGTGATCATCGGCGTCTTCGGGCTCTTCCTCCAGCTCTCCCACGACGCGGACGGAAGCCTGACCGCCGCCGACACCCGCCTCCTGGGCATCGGCACCACCGCCGGCATCGTCGTCCAGGCCCTCGCACTGGTCCCCTCGCTGCGCGCGGCCCGCTTCCGCTGGCGCCCCCGCTTCGACTGGCGGGGCAGCGGACTCGGCCGTCCGCTGCGCAACGCCGGCTGGCTGGTGATGCTCGTCCTCACCAACCAGATCGCCTACTGGGTCGTCACCCGGCTCTCCACCGCCACCGGGGCCCAGGCGGCCGCCGCCGGCCTTGCGGGCGGCGCGGGTTACACCGCCTACAGCAACGCCTACCAGCTGTGGATCGTCCCCCAGGGCATCGTCACCGTCTCCCTCGTCACCGCCCTGATGCCCCGCATGAGCGCGGCCGCCGCCGACGGCGACCTCGCCGCCGTGCGCCGGGAGGTCTCGTACGCGCTGCGCTCCAGCGCCGCGCTCGTGGTGCCCGCCGCCACCGCCTTCGCCGTCCTCGCCCCCTGGGTGATGGGCAGCGTCTTCGGATACGGGCGCACCGGCCCCGCCGACATCGAGGCCATGGCGGGCATGCTGGCCGCGTTCGCCCCCGGGCTGGTCGCCTTCTCCGCGCAGTACGTCCTCTCCCGCGGCTTCTACGCCCTGTCCGACACCCGCACCCCGTTCTTCCTCAACCTGGTCATCGCCGCGTCGAACGCCGCGCTGTCCGTGGCCGCGTACGCCCTGCTGTCCCCGCGCTGGGCGGTCACCGGCATGGCCGCGGCCTCCTCCGTCGCCTTCACCGCCGGCGCCGCCGCCACCGCGTACGTCCTCTCCCGCAGGCTCGGACCCCGCCGCGGCCCGCGCAGCGAACGCCGCGCCACGGCGCTGCGCACCCACCTGAGGCTGCTGGCCGCCTGCCTGCCCGCGGCCGCCGCCGGGTACGGCGCCGCCCGGGCCGCGGACCGGTTCGGGGACCTCGCCGCGGCCGGATCGGGAACCGCCGCCATCGCCCTGGTCGTCATCCTGCTCGCCGGGCCGCTGCGCCTGACGGAGATCACCGACCTGCTCGGCTCCCTGCGCCGGAAGACCGGCCGTTAGCGGGAGGCGGGCCCCGAAGGACCCTGGGACACTGACCCGATGCCACGCATACTCCTGATCGAGGACGACCCTTCCATCCGGGAAGGAGTCGCCCTCGGCCTGCGCCGGCGCGGCCACGAGGTGAGCGCGGCGGAGACCGGCGAGGAAGGCCTCGGCCTGATGGCGGGCTTCCGCCCCGAACTGGTCCTGCTCGACCTGATGCTGCCGGGGATCAACGGCGTGCAGGTCTGCCGCCGCATCCGGGACACCAGCGAGGTGCCGATCATCATGCTCACCGCGCGCGGCGACGACTTCGACATAGTCGTCGGCCTCGAAGCCGGCGCCGACGACTACATCGTCAAACCCGCTCGCACCGAGGTCATCGAGGCCCGCGTCAAAGCCGTCCTGCGGCGGCTGCACGATCCGGCCGGCCAGCGCCCCGGAGTCGAGTTCCACGGGGAGCTGGCCGTCGACCGGGCAGGGCTGACCGTCGCCAAGAACGGCGAGCGCATCCCCCTCGCGCCCAGCGAGATCAAACTCCTGCTGCACCTGTCGGCCTCACCCGAGCAGGTCTTCTCCCGCCAGCAGCTGCTGGAGTACGTGTGGGACCACAGCTACCACGCCGACGCCCGCCTCGTGGACGCCTGCGTGCGCCGGCTGCGCCACAAGGTGGAGGACCCCGCGGCCGGCCCCCGCTACATCCAGACCGTGCGCGGCTTCGGCTACCGCTTCGGTCCGCTGTAGGGCGCGCGCAGTGGCACGCACAGCCCCGCTCGGCCTGCGCACTAGGCTGATGGCCGCCTTCCTGCTGGTCGCCGCGATCAGCGCGGTGGGCACGGCCGCCCTCACGTACCAGAGGGCGCGCACCGCGATCCTCACGCAGAGCCAGGACACGGCCGTGAGCACCCTGCGCGACCAGATCGACTCCAAGGCCTACCAGCTCCCCATGGACCAGGCCACCCTCCAGGCCGCCGTCACCGACCTCGGCAAACGCGGGAAACCGCACCCGTGGGTGGTCTTCGGCGAGTACGGCGAACTGCGCGCCTCCTCGAACATCGACCCGGCCACCTCCTCCGTGGTCACCGAACAGCTCCGCCGGCAGATCTCCGGGAACCCGCACGGGGCCTTCCAGCGGGTGGAGGAGCCCGGCGGCGCCCCCTACCTCACCGTGGGCATCCCGGCCGTCTTCGCCCAGATGGGACGCCAGGAACCCACCGGGCTCGTCTTCTACGCCGTGATGC
The DNA here is from genome assembly GCF_046548835.1 of Streptomyces sp. cmx-4-9. Lineage (NCBI taxonomy): Bacteria > Bacillati > Actinomycetota > Actinomycetes > Kitasatosporales > Streptomycetaceae > Streptomyces > Streptomyces sp. cmx-4-9. The sequence goes on from NZ_JAEBEE010000005.1 coordinate 73,541, forward strand.
CCCTGACCACCGAGCGGGACATGGTCGACGCGATGGTCGACGCCGCGCAGCAGGGCGCCATCCCCGGCCTCGCCATCGCGGTGGTCCCCGCCCTGCTCGCCGCGCGCAGCGTGCTGCGCCCGGTACGCGACATGCGCCGCGCCGCCGAACGGCTCGGCCGGGGCCGTCTCGACACCCGCATCGAGGTCAGGGGCTCCGACGAACTCGCCGGCCTGGCCCGTACCTTCAACGAGACCGCCGGCGCCCTCGAACAGTCGGTGAGCGAACTGCGGGACGCGGAGGCCCGGGCCCGCCGCTTCGCCGCCGACGTCTCCCACGAACTGCGCACCCCGCTGGCCGGGATGCTCGCCGTCACCGAGGTGCTGGACGAGGACGCCGAGCACCTGGACCCCGACACCGCCAAGGCCCTGCGGCTGATCAGCGCCGAGACCGGCAAACTCGCCGTACTCGTCGAGGACCTGATGGAGATCTCCCGGTTCGACGCGCGCGCCGCCGAGCTCAACCTCGACGAAGTGGACATCGCCCTGGCCGTCACCAAGACCCTGGAGCGCCGCCACTGGGACGACGGGCGGGTCACCACCGAGCTGCCGAGCGGCGTGCGCGCCCGGCTCGACCCGCGCCGCTTCGACGTGGTCCTCGCCAATCTCGTGGGCAACGCCCTCCGGCACGGCGGCGCCCCCGTCTCGGTCACCGTCGCCAACCGGCCCGGCCCCGACGGGGAGCGGCTGCTGATCGAGGTCGCCGACAGCGGACCCGGTATCGCCCCCGAGGTGCTGCCGCACATCTTCGACCGGTTCTTCAAGGCCGACTCCGCCCGCACCCGCTCGGCGGGCAGCGGCCTGGGCCTCGCCATCACCCTGGAGAACGTACGGCTGCACGGGGGCACCCTGCACGCCGCCAACGGACCGGCAGCAGGCGCCGTGTTCACCATCGACATGCCCGCGGAGGCCCGCGCATGAACCGGCTCCGCACGGTTGCCGCCGCCACGGCCCTGCTGGGCCCGCTCACGCTCGCCGGCTGCGGGATCACCCCCACCGGGGTCGTCGAGAGCGGGTCCCCGGCCACCGTCATCATCGGGCCGCGCGACCGGTCGGGCGTGGTCTACTTCGTCACCCCCGACGACCGGCTCCTGCCCTCCTCCCAGGTCGACTCCCCGCCCTCGTCCCCCACAGGCACCCTGCTGCGGCTGCTCGCCGGGCCGGGCCCGCAGGAACGGGCCGCCGGCCTCGGCACCCGGCTGCCCGTGGTCGAGGGAGACCAGACCGGGCCCGTCGGGGTCACGCTCGTCAGCCCCGGGACCGTGGAGGTCAGGGTCCCCTTCAAGATCGGCGACCTCTCCCGGCTCGCCCGCCGCCAGCTGGTGTGCACCGTGGAGGCCGCCGCCGGGAGCGAAGCCGCCGACGTCCAGGTGATGCTGCGCGGTCCGGACGCCACCGGTTACGAGACGCCCTGCGCCGCCGGACGCTGAACGCCCTCTTGCACGAGGTGCCCGCGGCGGCCACGGTGACCCCATGGACCCCGGCCTCCCCGATGTGCCCGACGTCTTCGACCCCCGGATCTACGCCGAGGGCATCCCGCACGAGCGCTACCGGCTGCTGCGCGAGCACCACCCGGTGGCCTGGCAGCCGGAGCCGGAGGTCATGGGCTGGCCCGCCGGACCCGGCTTCTGGGCGGTCACCCGGCACGCCGACGCCGTACGGGTCCTGCGCGACCACCGCACGTACTCGTCCTGGGCCGGAGCCACCCAGATCCGCGACCCCGACCCCGCCGACCTGCCGTTCCTGCGCCGCACCATGCTCAACCAGGACCCCGCCGAAGCCGCCGGGCAGCACGGCCGGCTGCGGCGCCTGGTCGCCCGCGCCTTCACCCCCGCCCGGGTCGACGCCTTCGCCGGCCGGGTGCGGGAACGGGCCCGCGCCCTGCTCGGCGCCGCCCGGGAGCAGGTCGAGGACGGCGCCGCCGACCTGGTGCGCACCGTCACCGACGAGTACGCCCTGCTGAACCTGACCGACCTGCTCGGCATCCCGCCGGCCGACCGGGGCCTGCTCCTGGACTGGACCGTACGGATCATCGGCTACCAGGATCCCGAGGACGCTCCCGCGCCGCTCCTCGGACCCGACGGCGCACCGCTCAACCCGCGCTCCCCGGCGCTGCTCGGCGAGATGTTCGGCTACGCCCGCTCCCTGGCCGCCCACAAGCGGGCGCACCCCGGCGACGACGTGATGACCGCCCTGGCACACGCCGGACTGGACCCCGCCGAACTGGAGATGTTCTTCTTCCTGCTCACCGTCGCCGGCAACGACACCGTACGCAGCGCCGCCCCCGGCGGGCTCCTCGCGCTGGCCCGTGCACCGGGGGCCTACCGGCAGCTCGCCGCCGGAGAGGTGCCCGTGGACCGCGCCGTGGAGGAACTGCTGCGCGTCCACCCGCCGGTGCTCAGCTTCCGCCGCACCGCCGCCGCCGACACCGAACTGGCGGGACAGCGGATCCGGGCGGGGGACAAGGTGGTCGTCTTCCACGCCTCCGCCAACCACGACGGACGCGTCTTCGCCGACCCCGGCCGCCTCGACCTGGGCCGGACACCCAATGCGCACGTCTCCTTCGGCGACGGACCGCACGTCTGCCTCGGCGCCCACTTCGCCCGGCTCCAATTGCGCACCCTCTACGAGGAGTGGCCCCGCCTGCTGCCCGCACCGGAACTGGCCGGACCGCCGCGCCGGCTGGTCTCCAACTTCATCAACGGGATCACGCGGCTGCCGCTGCGGGTGTCCGGGCCGCCCCGGTGACATCCGCCGCCAGTTCCGTCACATCGGGCCCGTAGGCATCGGAGTTGACGACCTTCAGCACGATGCAGAACGACCCGTTGCGGTACTCCCGGGCGAGGCGGGTGTGGTGCCTGGCCAGGTAGCGGGCAGCGGCCTGGTTGCTGTTGGCGGTCTGCCCCGACAGCAGGAACACCGGCCGGGAGTCCCGTCCGCCGGTCAGCCGGGCCAGCAGCACGTACTCGGCCACCCCCTTCTCCCAGCGGTACGTCTCCCCGCCCACCTGGATGGCCCCCCGGTCGGGCCCCGCCTCGGTGCTGAGGTCGACCCGCACGCCCGGCAGCATGGAGGCGAGGTGCGCCGTCGTACGGGCATTGGAGACGGGTCCGCCCACACAGAACTCGGCCCGCTCGCCGAAGCCCTGCCGGGCCGCGTCGTGGGTGACGATCTGCACGTTCGCCCCGCAGTCCTTGATCAGGGCGGATATCTCCAGCAGCGCGAAGGCGTCGTTGCGGTGCAGGGAGGAATCCGTGCCGCCCATCTGCCGGTTCACCACGAACAGGCAGTCGGAGCCCGTGGGCAGACCGAAGAAGGCCTGCTTGCGGCGGAGCGCGCGGCGCCAGAGGTAGGTGCGGAAGAACCAGCCGAACCCGCCGCTGAGGGCGGTGGCCGCCACCCCGAGCACGATGTTGCGCACGTCGTCGTTCATGCGCGGGATGCTAGGGCATCGGGCCGGCGGTGCAGAGACCGGCCGGGACGGCCGGACGGCGCATCCGGCCGCCCCCGCGCCGGGCCACCCGCCCGCAGGCCTGCGGGCCGGTCCCCTGACGGGGCGGCACCCCGGCCGCTAGGCTCGGCGGACGCTGCCGACCGGAGGTCCGCCATGCACCGTCCTGCCGCACGTGCGCTCCCGCTGCTCGCCCTCGTCGGGGCGCTCCTCTCCACGGGGGCGACGGCCCCGCCGTCGCCCTCCGCCGCCCCGGCCAAGGTCCCGGTGGCCGTGGGGTACGGCGGGGCCGTCGCCAGTGTCGACGCCGACGCCTCCGCCGTGGGCATCGCCGTCCTGAGGTCGGGCGGCAACGCCGTCGACGCGGCCGTCGCGACCGCCGCGGCCCTCGGGGTCACCGAGCCGTACTCGGCGGGCATCGGGGGCGGCGGCTACTTCGTCCACTACGACGCCTCCTCCGGCCGGGTGCAGACCATCGACGGCCGCGAGACCGCCCCGGCGACGGCCACCGCGTCCCTCTTCCAGGAGGACGGACTGCCGATCCCCTTCGAGGAGGGCCAGACCAGCGGCCGCGGCGTCGGCGTCCCCGGCACCCCCGCGACCTGGAAGAGCGCCCTCGACGCCTGGGGCACCCGCCCCCTGGACCGCCTGCTGAAGCCCGCGGAGAAACTGGCCCGGGAAGGCTTCACCGTCGACTCCACCTTCCGGGCCCAGACGGCCGCCAACGAGGCCCGCTTCAGGGACTTCCCGGCGACGTCGAAGCTGTTCCTGCCGGGCGGCGCGCTGCCGGTGGTCGGCTCCACCTTCAAGAACCCCGACCTCGCCGCGACCTACGCGGAACTCGGCCGCAAGGGCGCGGGCGCGCTCTACCGCGGCCCGATCGCCGAGGACATCGTCCGGGCCGTCCGCAAGCCCCCGGTCGACCCCGCGGCCACCCGCACCGTCCGCTCCGGCGACCTGACCACCGGCGACCTGCGGGCGTACGCCACGAAGCGGCAGGCCCCGACCCGGGTGGGCTACCGCGGCCTGGACGTCTACGGCATGGCGCCGTCCTCCTCGGGTGGCACCACCGTCGGTGAGGCCCTCAACATCCTGGAGCGCACCGACCTGGGCTCCCTGTCCGAAGCCCAGTACCTGCACCGGTTCATCGAGGCCTCGCGGATCTCCTTCGCCGACCGCGGCCGCTGGGTCGGGGACCCGGCGGCCCAGGACGTGCCGACCCGGGAGCTGCTCTCCCAGCGGTTCGCCGACGCGCGGGGCTGCCTGATCTCCCCGGACCGGGCGCTGACCAGCCCGCTGGCGCCCGGCGACCCGCGCCGCCCCGAGCCGTGCGCGACGACCGGGCGGGCCGCCCCCACCACGTACGAGGGGGAGAACACCACGCACCTGACGGTCGCCGACCGCTGGGGCGACGTCGTCTCCTACACCCTGACCATCGAGTCCACCGGCGGCAGTGCCATCACCGTCCCGGGACGCGGCTTCCTGCTCAACAACGAGCTGACCGACTTCTCCTTCGCGCCGGCCGCAGCCGGGGTCCCGGACCCGAACCTGCCCGGCCCCGGCAAGCGGCCGCGTTCATCGATGTCCCCGACCATCGTGCTGGAGGACGGACGGCCCGTCCTGGCCGTGGGCTCCCCGGGCGGGGCCACCATCATCACGACCGTGCTCCAGACCCTGACCGGCCACCTGGACCGCGGTCTCCCGCTGGTCGACGCGATCGCCGCCCCCCGGGCCAGCCAGCGCAACCAGGCCACCACCGAGCTGGAACCGGGGCTGTGGAACAGCCCGCTGCGGGCCGAACTGGAGGCGCTCGGGCAGGGCTTCCGACAGAACCCCGAGATCGGCGCGGCCACCGGCATCCAGCGGCTGCCGGACGGGCGCTGGCTGGCGGCCGCCGAGAAGAGCCGGCGCGGGGGCGGCTCGGCGATGGTGGTCCACCCGCGCGGAAACCCGTAACCGCGGCGCCGTCACAGGGCGGTGAGGATCCGCGGCCCGTCGTCGGTGATCGCGACCGTGTGCTCCGCGTGGGCGGCGCGGCTGCCGTCGACGGTCCGCAGGGTCCAGCCGTCCTCGTCGCAGGAGTAGTCGTCCGTGCCGCCCGCGATCAGCATCGGCTCGATGGCGAGGACCATGCCGCGGCGCAGCCGCACACCGCGCCCCGGCGGGCCCTCGTTGGGCACGCCGGGGTCCTCGTGCATGCTGCGGCCGATGCCGTGGCCGCCGAAGCCGTCGGGAATGCCGTACCCGGCGGAGCGGCACACCGTGCCGATCGCGTGGGCGATGTCCCCGATCCGGTTCCCGGGCACGGCCGCGGCGATGCCTGCGGCGAGCGCCGCCTCGGCGGTCTCGATCAGCCGCAGGTCCGCCGGCCGCGCCCGCCCGACGGTGAAGCTGATCGCCGCGTCGCCGGCCCAGCCGCCGAGTTCCGCCCCGAAGTCGGCGCTGACCAGGTCGCCGTCCCGGAGCCGGTAGTCGCCGGGGATGCCGTGCACGATCGCGTCGTTGACCGAGACGCACAGCACGGCGGGAAAGGGCACCGGCGCGAACGGCGGCCGGTAGCCGAGGAAGGGCGAGGTCGCGCCCGCCGCGCGGAGCACCTCGTGGGCCGTCCGGTCCAGGTCCCGCAGGCTCACGCCGACCCTTGCCCGCTGCCGCACGGCGTCCAGGGCGGTCGCGACGACCCGCCCCGGCGCGCGCATCTGCTCGATCGACTCTGCTGTCTTGAGTTCCACCATGCCAATAACTGTACCGGTATAACTTTAACGGTATGGTTATGGGGGAGCCGGGTAGCATGGGGGCATGGTCCGAACCCCCCTCACCCCTGAAGAGCGCGAGCGCGGCGAGCGCCTCGGCGCGCTGCTGCGCGAAGCCCGCGGCGGCCGCAGCATGGTCGAGGTCGCGGCCCGCGCCGGACTCTCCCCCGAAACCCTCCGCAAGATCGAGACCGGCCGGGCGCCCACGCCCGCCTTCTTCACCGTCGCCGCCGTCGCCGAGGCCCTCGGCCTGTCCCTGGACGACGTGCTGCGCCGCTGCGCCTTCGTTCCCGCCTGACCCGGGTCCGCACCCGGCTGCCGACCTCGTCGGCGGAGCCGGGGGAGACGGCTTAGGGTCGGGGGATGACGATCGAAGAGCTCGGCACGGCGCGGTACGTCAGCCTCACCACCTTCCGCAAGGACGGCACGCCCGTGGCGACCCCGGTCTGGGCGGTGGCCGACGGCGGGGAGCTGTACGTATGGACGCGCAGCGACGCGTGGAAGGTCAAGCGGATCCGCGCCGACGGGCGGGTCACCGTGAGCCCCTGCGACGTGCGCGGACGCGTGGCGGAGGGGGCGCCGGTGCTGGAGGGGCAGGCGCGGCTGCTGGACGGGGCGGGACTGCACCGGGTGCGCCGGCTGATGTCGCGCAAGTACACCTGGCAGTTCTGGATGCTGGACGTGCCCGCCGCGCTCTGGCGCCGGGGCAAGCGGCCGCACACCGCGATCGCCGTCAAGCTTTGAGACTCCCGTAGCCCGCCTGTAACGCGCGCGGTGTCCAATGCGGTCATGGAGACCGCGAATGCGCCGGCGATCAGTCAGTTCTGCTCCTACTTACGGGGGTTGACCCAGCGACTGGACCCCGGGTCGGGGTGGTACGGGGAGTTCCTGCGCCGGGACCCGGAGGGAGTGCGGGCCTGCCTCCAGGGCGCCGCCATGGCGCCGTGGGACGTGGTCGAGTCGCTGCTGCGGGACCTCGCCGCCCTGCGGGGCGAGGAGTTCGCGGCGCGGGAGGCCGCGTACGCGACCGGGCTGCGGGCCGCCGCCGTCGCCGCCTGGGACCGGCTGCCGGGCGGCGCAGCGGAGGTGCAGGCCCTCCTCCTGGCGGCGCAGGCCCGGCGGGCCGAGGCGGATGCGGCCCTGCGCTCCCTGTCCGCACGGCTGGCCGGCGCGGCCGGCCGGGAGGAGTCCGAGGCCCTGGACCGGGAGATCGCCTGGACCCGGGACGACGCGGCCCGGGCCACGTCCCGGCATGCGGACCTGGCGGCGCGGCTGGCCGCGGTGTCCCGCCCGGCGCCCGTCCCCGAGCCGTCCGCACCGGAAGCGGGGCCGCCGCCGAAGGCGGCCGTCGGACGGGCCGAGGGGCGGTGGCTGCGCGGGGGGCACCGGTCCGGAGGTGCCCGGTACGCCGGGGCCCCCGCCCCCGCCCCCGCCCCCGGAGCCGGTCCGGGCGCCGCCCTCCCGCCGGGGTACGCACCGCAGCCGGCCGCGCCGGAGGCCGGGCCCGGGCCGGCGGCGCCACCGCCGCGCGGGGCGCGCTTCGGGGCTGCGGGGCGTCCGGGGGCGGCCCGCGGCGCAGTGGCCCCGGCGCAGGCCGCCGCCCGGGCCGCAGCCGGAGACCCCGCCCCGGCGGCGAACGCCGTCGGCGAAGCCGCCTCCGTGGGGGCCGCCGGGGACCCCGAGGCGGATGCGGATGCCGGCGTGGAGGGCGGCGCGGACGCCGGTGCCGGAGCCCGCGCCGCGGCCGGCCCGGGGGGCGAGGCCGAGCCGGCGGGCTCCGGCGGCGCCCCGGCCCCGGCCGCCCCTGCGCGCCGCCCCGTCACGGACTTCGTCGCCGACCTGCTCACGCTGCGCGCCCGGGGCCGGACCGGCGAGGCCCACGTGCTGCTGTGCGAGGCGGCGGCGTGGCCCGCCGGGCGGCTCCCCGGCCTCGCCGCCGAACTGACCCGGGCCGGACTGGCCGCCGACTGGGCCACCCTGCTGTGGGAGGCGGCCTCGCTCCCGCCCGAGCGGCTCGCCGCCGCCGCGGCCGCCCTCGGCGGGTCCGGACGGGATGCCGACTGCGACGCGCTGCTGCGCCAGGGCGCGGCCCGCCCCACCGCCGAGATCGCCGAGGCCGCCCTCGCCCTCGGCGCGGCCGGCCGCAGCCGGGAAGCCGAGGCCCTGCTCGGCGCCTTCGTCCGGGTCCGCACCCCGCAGGAGGCGGCCCGCCTCGCCCGCCGCGACCCGCAGTGGTTCGCCCCGCGCCTGCTCCGGGCGGCCCGCGCCCTGTCCGGGTCCCGGCACCGCGACCTGCTCCACGCCCTGCGCGTGGCCGGAATCAGTACGGCGTAAACCGCCCGGATCCTGACCGGAATCGACCGCTGACCGACCTGATGTGATCGACTACTCCAACCGTGCAAGGCGGTCTTGCCCCGCGCTGTGCCGAGGCCTACGTTCTACTCCCTACGCACTCCGTCTACGTGCGTAGAACCCGGCGTTCCCGTCGCGAGGAGCAGCTCATGGCCCAAGTCGTCCGTGCTGCTCTGGTCCAGGCCACCTGGACCGGAGACACCGAATCGATGATCGCCAAACACGAGGAGCACGCCCGCCGGGCCGCTGCCCAGGGAGCGAAGGTCATCGGGTTCCAGGAGGTCTTCAACGCCCCCTACTTCTGCCAGGTCCAGGAACCCGAGCACTACCGCTGGGCCGAGGCCGTCCCCGACGGCCCGACCGTGCGCCGCATGCAGGACCTCGCCCGCGAGACCGGCATGGTGATCGTCGTCCCGGTCTTCGAGCTGGAGAGCGAAGGCTTCTACTACAACACCGCCGCCGTCATCGACGCCGACGGAAGCTACCTCGGCAAGTACCGCAAGCACCACATCCCCCAGGTCAAAGGCTTCTGGGAGAAGTACTACTTCCGCCCGGGCAACCTCGGCTGGCCCGTCTTCGACACCGCCGTCGGCCGCATCGGCGTCTACATCTGCTACGACCGCCACTTCCCCGAGGGCTGGCGCCAACTGGGCCTGGCCGGAGCCCAGCTCGTCTACAACCCCTCCGCCACGCACCGCGGGCTCTCCGCGCACCTCTGGCAGCTGGAACAGCCCGCCTCCGCCGTCGCCAACGAGTACTTCGTCGCCGCCATCAACCGGGTCGGCCAGGAGGAGTACGGCGACAACGACTTCTACGGCACCAGCTACTTCGTCGACCCGCGCGGCAAGTTCGTCGGTGACGTCGCCAGCGACAAGGAGGAGGAACTCCTCGTCCGCGACCTCGACTTCGACCTGATCAAGGAGGTCCGCGACCAGTGGGCCTTCTACCGCGACCGCCGCCCCGACGCCTACGGAGGGCTCGTACAGCCGTGACCAACCCGATCCCCCTGCACAGCCGCCACGCCGCCGTCCTGCCCGACTGGCTCGCCCTCTACTACGACCGCCCCCTCGAACTGACCCACGGCGAGGGCCGCTACGTCTGGGACGCCGACGGCAACCGCTACCTCGACTTCTTCGGCGGCATCCTCACCACGATGACCGCCCACGCCCTGCCCGAGGTCACCAAGGCCGTCTCCGAGCAGGCCGGGCGGATCATCCACTCCTCCACCCTCTACCTCAACCGGCCGATGGTCGAGCTGGCCGAACGGGTCGCCGCGGTGTCCGGCATCCCCGACGCCCGGGTCTTCTTCACCACCTCCGGCACCGAGGCCAACGACACCGCCCTGCTGCTCGCGACCACGTACCGCCGCTCCAACCAGATCCTCGCGATGCGCAACAGCTACCACGGGCGGTCCTTCTCCACGGTCTCCGTCACCGGCAACCGCGGCTGGTCCCCGACCAGCCTCTCGCCGCTCCAGACGCACTACGTGCACGGCGCCGTCCGCACCCGCGGCCCCTTCGCCGCCCTGCCCGACGCCGAGTTCACCGCCGCGGCCGTGGCCGACCTGGAAGACGTACTCGGCCAGACCCGCGGGGGAGTGGCCGCGCTCCTGGCCGAGCCGATCCAGGGCGTCGGCGGGTTCACCTCCCCGCCCGACGGGCTCTACGGGGCCTTCCGCGAGGTCCTCGACCGGCACGGCATCCTGTGGATCAGCGACGAGGTGCAGACCGGCTGGGGCCGTACCGGAGAGCACTTCTGGGGCTGGCAGGCCCACGCCCAGAACGGGCCGCCGGACATCCTCACCTTCGCCAAGGGCATCGGCAACGGCATGTCCATCGGCGGGGTCGTGGCCCGTGCCGAGGTGATGAACTGCCTGGACGCGAACTCCATCTCCACCTTCGGCGGCTCCCCGGTCACCATGGCCGCCGGCCTCGCCAACCTCTCCTACCTCCTGGAGCACGACCTCCAGGGCAACGCCCGCCGCGTCGGCGGCCTGCTGCTGGAGCGGCTGCGCGCGGTCGCCGCGCACGCACCCGCCGTACGCGAGGTGCGCGGCCGCGGCCTGATGGCCGGGCTGGAGCTGACCCGCCCCGGCACCGACCGGGCCGACCCCGACGCGGCCGCCGCGGTCCTGGAGGCCGCCCGCGCCGGCGGGCTCCTGATCGGCAAGGGCGGCGGCCACAACACCAGCGTGCTGCGCATCGCGCCGCCGCTGTCCCTCACCGTCGCCGAGGCGGAAGAAGGCGCCGACATCCTCGAACAGGCGCTCCGCAGCATCCAGTAGGGGGACCCCATGAGCAACCGCACCCTGATCCGCGGCGGCCTGGTCGTCACCGCCGCCGACGAAGTGCACGCGGACGTCCTCATCGAGGACGGACGGGTGGCGGCCCTCGCCGCACACGGCTCGGCGGCCGCGGACGCCTGGACCGCCGAGCGGACGATCGACGCGAGCGGCAAGTACGTCATCCCGGGCGGCGTCGACGCGCACACCCACATGGAACTGCCCTTCGGCGGCACCGCCGCCTCGGACACCTTCGAGACCGGCACCCGCGCCGCCGCCTGGGGCGGCACCACCACCATCGTCGACTTCGCGGTGCAGAGCGTGGGCCGCGCCCTGCGCGAGGGGCTCGACACCTGGTACGACAAGGCCGACGGCAACTGCGCGATCGACTACGCCTTCCACATGATCCTCTCGGACGTCAACGAGGGCACCCTGAAGGAGATGGACCTCCTCGTCGGCGAGGGCGTCACCTCCTTCAAACTGTTCATGGCCTACCCCGGCGTCTTCTACAGCGACGACGGGCAGATCCTGCGCGCCATGCAGCGGGCCGCCGGAAACGGCGGGCTGATCATGATGCACGCCGAGAACGGCATCGCCATCGACGTCCTCGTCGAACAGGCCCTGGCGCGCGGCGAGACCGACCCCCGCCACCACGGCGAGGTCCGCAAGGTCCTGCTCGAAGCCGAGGCCACCCACCGGGCGATCCAGCTCGCCCGGGTCGCCGGATCCCCGCTGTACGTGGTGCACGTCTCCGCCGAGGAGGCGGTCGCCGAGCTCGCCGCCGCCCGGGACAAGGGCCTGCCGGTCTTCGGGGAGACCTGCCCGCAGTACCTCTTTCTGTCCACCGACAACCTCGCCGAACCCGACTTCCAGGGAGCGAAGTACGTGTGCTCCACCCCGCTGCGCCCCCGCGCGCACCAGGCGGCCCTGTGGCGGGGGCTGCGGACCAACGACCTCCAGGTGGTCTCCACCGACCACTGCCCCTTCTGCTTCCGGGGCCAGAAGGAACTGGGCCGGGGCGACTTCTCCAAGATCCCCAACGGTCTGCCCGGCGTGGAGAACCGCATGGACCTGCTCCACCAGGCCGTCCTGGACGGGCACATCAGCCGCCGCCGCTGGATCGAGATCGCCTGCGCGACCCCGGCCCGGATGTTCGGCCTCTACCCCCAGAAGGGCACCATCGCGCCGGGCTCCGACGCCGACATCGTCCTCTACGATCCGCACGCCGAGCAGGTCATCTCCGCCGAGACGCACCACATGAACGTGGACTACTCGGCGTACGAGGGCAGGCGGATCACCGGACGCGTCGACACGGTCCTCTCGCGCGGCGAACTCGTCATCGACGGGCGCGAGTACACCGGCCGGGCCGGCCACGGGGTGTTCGTCCCGCGCTCCACCTGCCAGTACCTGTAAGCCAGTAAGGAGCCGCCCGTATGGACTTCGGCCTCGTCCTGCAGACCGACCCGCCCGCCTCCCAGGTCGTCAGCCTCATGAAGCGGGCCGAGCGCAACGGCTTCCGCTACGGCTGGACTTTCGACTCCGCCGTGCTGTGGCAGGAGCCGTTCGTCATCTACAGCCAGATCCTGGCCAACACGCAGAAGCTGACCATCGGCCCGATGGTCACCAACCCGGGCACCCGCACCTGGGAGGTGACCGCCTCCACCTTCGCCACCCTCAACGACATGTACGGCAACCGCACGGTCTGCGGGATCGGCCGGGGCGACTCGGCGATGCGGGTTGCCGGACGCGCCCCCAACACCCTGGCCCGCCTCGGCGAGGCCATCGACGCCATCCGCGGTCTCGCCGAGGGCCGCGAGGCCGAGGTGGACGGCAAGCCGCTGCGGATCCCGTGGATCAAGGACGGGAAGCTGCCCGTCTGGATGGCCGCGTACGGCCCCAAGGCCCTGGCCCTCGCCGGGCAGAAGGCCGACGGCTTCATCCTCCAACTCGCCGACCCCTACCTCACCGAATGGATGGTCAAGTCCGTCCGCGAGGCGGCCGCCGCGGCGGGCCGCGACCCGGATGCGATCACCATCTGCGTGGCGGCCCCCGCCTACGTGGGCGACGACCTGGCGCACGCCCGCGACCAGTGCCGCTGGTTCGGCGGGATGGTCGGCAACCACGTCGCCGACCTGGTGTCCCGCTACGGCGAGCACTCCTCGATGGTCCCCGACGAACTCACCGAGTACGTCAAGGCCCGCCAGGGCTACGACTACAGCCACCACGGCCGTGCCGGGAACCCGTCCGCCGACTTCGTCCCCGACGAGATCGTCGACCGCTTCTGCCTCCTCGGCCCAGCCGAGGCCCACATCGAGAAGCTGCGCGTCCTGCGCGACCTCGGCGTCGACCAGTTCGCCGTCTACGACATGCACGACGCGAAGGAGGCCACGATCGACGCCTACGGTTGCGACGTCATCCCGGCCCTGACCGGCTGACCCGCTGACCCGCTGGCCCCCTGACCGGGTGATCCGCATCCGCTCGCCGGGCGTCCGCCGGGCCGGTTCACCCCGCGGCCACCCGGAGTCCGGCCGTCCGTCGCCCCGGGCGGTGGGGTTTGTCGGCCGGGCGTGGTGTGATGGACGCATGATCGACGATTTCCTGTCCCGTGACCTGTCCGACGTGGAAGAAGCCGTCCGCAAGGCGGCTGCGGTCGAGATCATGCCGAGATTCCGGCAGCTCGCCGAGCACGAGGTGGACCAGAAGAGCGGCCCGCACGACCTGGTGACCATCGCCGACCGCCAGGCCGAGGAGCACCTCACGGCCTCGCTGACCCGGCTGCTGCCGGGTTCGGCGGTGGTCGGCGAGGAGGCGGTGCACGCCGACCCGACCGTGTACGGGGCGCTGCGCGGCGACGCGCCGGTGTGGATCGTGGACCCGGTGGACGGCACCCGGCAGTTCGTCGGCGGCGACCCCGCCTTCTGCACCCTCGTGGCGCTGGCCCACCGCGGGGAGATCCTCGCCTCCTGGACCTTCGCCCCGGCACTGGAGGAGCTGGCGACCGCCGTACGCGGGCAGGGCAGCCACGTCAACGGGGTGCGCATCCACAGCGGTTCGCCCGATCCGGGCGCCGAGCTGCGGGTGGCCATGGCCCATCCGCTGTACACCTCCGAGGCCGACAAGCGCACCCTCGCCCGGCTCGACGTGCCGGGGGTCGCCGCCAGGCCCTGCGGCTCGGCCGGCCTGGAGTACCTGAAGGTCGCCCGCGGCGAGATGGACGCGCTGGCCTTCACCTGGCCTTCCGCCTGGGACCACGCGGCCGGCCTGCTGCTGGTCGCGGAGGCCGGCGGCGCCCAGAGCACGGTCGACGGGATCCCCTTCCGGGTGGACCGGGACAATGCGCTGCCCTTCGCGGTGGGCCGGGACGAGGCCACCGCCGTACGGATCCGCGAGCTGCTGCGCGGCGCGTGAGCGAAGTCCCGCCGGTCGGGCGGCGACGGGCCCCGCACGGGGGCGGAATATCCTGGGGGCCGTGGCGCCGCCGGACGAAGGAGTCGCAAGTGCCGTCCATTCTCGATGCGGTCGTGGTGGGGGCCGGGCCCAACGGGCTGACGGCCGCCGTCGAACTGGCCCGGCGCGGCTTCTCGGTCGCCGTCTTCGAGGCCGCCGAGACGGTCGGGGGCGGAGCCCGGACCGAGGAGCTGACCCTCCCCGGCTTCCGGCACGACCCCTGCTCGGCCGTGCACCCGCTGGGCGCCGGCTCACCGGTCTTCGCCGGCATGCCGCTCGAACGCCACGGCCTGGAGTGGCTGGACGCCCCGCTGCCGATGGCGCACCCCTTCGACGACGGCACGGCCGCCGTGCTCTCGCGCTCGGTCTCCGAGACGGCCGCCTCCTTCGGGCCGCGCGACGCGGGGGCGTACCGGCGGCTGGTGCAGCCGTTCCTCGGCCGGTGGGACACCCTGGCCCGCGACTTCATGTCCCTGCCCAGCACGGCGCTGCCCCGGGACCCGGTCACCCTCGCCCGCTTCGGACTGGCCGGACTGCCGCCGTCCACCTGGCTCCTGCGCCGCTTCCGCGACGACCGGGCCCGGGCCCTGCTCGCCGGGCTGGTGGCGCACGCCAACGCCCCGCTCGGCGGGATCGCCACCGGCGCGGTGGGCCTGGTCTTCGCGCTGGCCGCGCACGCGAACGGCTGGCCGCTGCCGCGCGGCGGCTCGCAGTCCCTCTCGGACGCCCTCGCCGGGTACCTGCGCGAGCTGGGCGGGACGGTCCACACCGGATGCGAGGTGAAGCGGCTCGACGAGCTCCCGCCCGCCCGGGCGTACGTCTTCGACACCTCGCCGACCGCGCTGGCGCGCATCGCCCGGCTGGGGAACGCGTACGACCGCTACCGCTACGGCCCCTCCGTCTTCAAGATCGACTACGCCCTGGACGGCCCGGTCCCCTGGACCGCGGGGGAGGCGCGCCGGGCCGGGACCGTCCAGATCGGCCCGGGGAGCCGCGACATCGACGCCGCCCTGCAGCTCGCCTCCGGCGGCCGGGCGCCCCGCAACCCCTTCCTGATCACCGCGCAGCCCAGCCTCGTCGACCCGGGCCGGGCTCCTGCGGGCAAGCACGTGTTCTGGGCGTACGGGCACGTCCCCGCGGGCTGGGACGGCGACCTGACCGAGGCCGTCGAACGCCAACTGGAACGCTTCGCGCCGGGCTTCCGCGACCTGGTGCTGGCCCGTGCGACCGCCGGCCCGCCGCAGCTCGCCGCCCGCAACGCCAACTACGTCGGCGGGGACATCGCCTGCGGAGCCGTCTCCGGACTCCAATTGCTGCTGCGGCCCAAGCTCTCGCTGTCCCCGTACACGACGGCGCATCCGGCGGTCTACCTCTGCTCCTCCGCGACCCCGCCGGGGCCGGGAGTGCACGGCATGTCCGGCCACAACGCCGCCAAGGCGGTCTGGCGCCGACTGCGGAAGGAATCCTGATGGTGCGCATCACCCTCGTCCAGGGCGACATCACGGCCGAAGAGGCCGACGCCGTGGTGAACGCCGCGAACTCCTCGCTGCTCGGAGGCGGGGGAGTGGACGGCGCCATCCACCGCAAGGGTGGCCCGGAGATCCTCGCCGCCTGCGAGGACCTGCGGCGCTCCTCCTACGGCAGGGGGCTCGGCACGGGCCGGGCCGTCGCCACCACGGCGGGGCGGCTGCCCGCGGAGCACGTGATCCACACCGTCGGCCCGGTCTGGTCGCGCGAGGAGGACCGCTCGGAGCTGCTGGCCTCCTGCTACCGGGAGTCCCTGCGAGTCGCCGACGAGCTGGGAGCCCGTACGGTCGCCTTCCCGGCCGTCTCCACAGGCGTGTACGGCTGGCCGATCGACGACGGGGCCCGGATCGCGGTGGAGACGGTGCGGGCGGCCGGCACCTCGGTGGAGGAGGTCCGCTTCGTCCTGTTCGACGCGGACGCGTACCGGGCCTTCGAGGCGGCGCTGGCAGCTGCCTCCTGAGACCGGTCCGCGGACGGGGCGCCGGCGTCCGTGCCCGCGTCCGGCGGCCATCGGCCCGCCCGGTTCGGGGGCGGACCGGGGGTCACCGGGGGGCCGAGTGCCCGGGGCGGGGCCGGGGATAGGTACGGGACTGCTTGACGCTGCCGTACGCGAAGCTCGACTCGATCGAGGCGATGCCCGGGATGGCGTGGATCCGGTGGCGCACCAGGGCCTCGTACGCCTCCAGGTCCTCGATGACCACCCGCAGCAGGTAGTCGCTGCTGCCCGCCATCAGGTAGCAGTCCTGGATGTGCTCGATGCCCGCCACGTGCTCCTCGAAGAGGCGGACCGCCTCCGCCGTGTGGCGCTCCAGCCTGATCCGGACGAACACGGTGACGGGGAGCCCGAAGCCGACCTGGTCGACCATCGCCGTGTAGCCGCGGATCAGGCCGGCTTCCTCCAGCCGGCGGACCCGGCGCAGGCAGGGGGAGGGGGACAGCCGGACGCGGTCGGCGAGGTCCTGGTTCGACAGGCGGCCGTCGGCCTGCAGCTCTCGGATGATCTGCAGGTCGACCGCGTCCATGGCCGTGCTCCTCGGGTGCGTGCCCGGCGCGCCGCCGGGACTGCGGCGGCGGACGGGAGATACCGGGCGATACCGCGGCAGGGCCGGGGTCTGTCCTGCCGTTCTTGGCAGATCCTGCCCCCACGCTAGGCCCAGGGGGCAGAACTGGCAATCGGCTGCCCCGCTCCACGCCCTAGCGTTGCCCCGTGCGGACCGGACCGGTCCGCGTCGAAGAGGCTGGAGCACTTCCTTGGTCGCGACGCACACCACCGGCGCGCCCCCGCCCTCCGGTACGGCAGTCCCGCAGGCCGGCGACCCCGGCCGGCGCGGGCTCTCCCCGCAGGCCCAGGGCGTGGCGGCCCTCCTGGTCACCGTGGCCATCTGGGCGGCCTTCGCGCTCAGTGCCCGCGCCCTGAGCGCTTCCTCGCTGCTGCCCGCCGACGCCGCCCTGCTGCGGTTCGGCGTACCGCTGCTCGTGCTCCTCCCGGCCCTGTGGCGCCGCCGCCACCGCATCGCCGCGGTCCGGCCCGGCCCCGCAGCCAAGATCGTCTGCGGCGCCGGGGTGCCCTTCTTCCTGGCGGCCATGCACGGCGGCTCCCTGACCTCCGCGGCCTTCGTCGGCTCGATCGTCCCCGGCATGGTGCCGCTCTTCGTCAGCGCGCTGATGGCCGCCCGGGGCCACGGTGCGCCCCGGGGCACCCAGGCGGCCGGGCTCGCCCTGATCGCCCTCGGCGTGGCCGCCCTCGTCTGGCGCCACGTGGTCCCGGTGGACGCCGGCGTCCTGGAAGGCGCCGGCACCCTCCTCGTCGCCAGCGGCCTGTGGGCGCTGTACACGGTGGGGCTGCGCGACGTGGACCTCGACCCGGTGGGCTCCATCGGCCTGCTGTGCCTGCCCTCCTTCGTGCTGGTCGGGCTGCTGGTGCTGACCGGGGCACTGCCGACCGGGCTCGCCCGGGCCGCCACCGGTGACATCGCGCTCTTCCTGGTGGTGCAGGGGCTCGGGGTCGGCCTGTGCGCGGGCCTGCTGTACGCCTTCGCCATCCGCCGGCTGGGAGCGGAGCGCAGCTCCGTCGTCGGCAGTCTCAGCCCGGTCGCCGTCGTCCTGCTGGCCGTGCCGCTGCTCGGCGAGTCGCCGACCCCCGCGGTACTCCTCGGGGTGCCCCTCATCACCGCCGGGGTCGTCCTGGCCAACCGCCGGGGCCGCAGCACCGGTCCCGGCCGCCCCCGCGCCACCGCCCGCCCCCGCACGCCCCTGCGCTCCCGCACGCCCGTGCGCAGCCGTGTCCGCCCGCGTCCCGAGGTCCCTGCCGATGCTTGAGCTCCTCCCCCCGCCGCCCACCGACCCGCTGTGGGACCTGACCTACGAGTTCGGCACCGACGAGCGCCCCGAGCGGCTGAACCTCGTCCTCGGCGTCTACCGCGACCCGGCGGGCAGCACCCCGGTGATGGCCGCAGTGCGCGCCGCGGAGATCCGCCTGGCGGAGCGCTCCGAGTCCAAGGAGTACCGCGGGCTGTCCGGCAACGCCGCCTTCAACCGCGCCCTGCTGGGCATGGTCCTGGGCCCGGGCGGCCCGGGCGGCCCGGCCGACCGGGCGGCAGCCGTGCAGACCGTCGCCGGCTCCGGGGCGCTGCGGCTGCTGGCCGACCTGGTCTGCCGGACCCGGCCGGGCACCACCGTATGGATCAGCGACCCCGCGTACGTCAACCACCGCCCCATCCTGGAGGCCGCCGGCCTGACCGTGCGCACCTACGCCTGGCGCGACGCCGCCGGCGGCTTCGACGCCGCCGGGGCTCTGCGGGACCTGGCCGGCGCGGGCCGCGAGGACGTGGTGCTGCTCCAGGGCTGCTGCCACAACCCCACGGGGGCCGACCCCGCGCGTCAGGACTGGGAGGCCCTGGCCGGGCTGGCCGGCCGGGCGGGCTGGGTGCCGTTCGTCGACCTCGCCTACCACGGGCTGGGCGACGGCCTGGAGGCCGACCTGTGGGCCACGCGCATGCTGGCCGAGCGGGTGCCGGAGATGCTGATCGCCGTCAGCTGCTCCAAGAACTTCGGGCTCTACAGCGACCGCACCGGCTGCGCCATCGTCCTCGGCGCCTCGGCCCGGGCGGTACGGCACGCCGAGACGGCCCTGCAGAACGCGGCCCGCACCCTGTACTCGATGCCCCCCGAGCACGGCGCGGCCGTGGTGACCACCGTCCTGGAGGACGCGGGCCTGCGGGCGCTCTGGCGCACGGAGCTGGACCTCATGCGCGACCGGATCGGGGCGAACCGCGCGGAGCTGACCGCCTGCCTGACCGCGCGGGGCCACGGCGACCTCGCCGCCACCCTCGCGCGGCAGAAGGGCATGTTCTCGATGCTGCCGCTCTCCGCGCCCGGGATGCTGGCACTGCGCCGCCGGTTCGCCATCTACGGCACCACCTCGGGGCGGATCAACATCGCGGGCATCCCGGAGGACCGGATCCCCTGCCTGGCGCGCGGCATCGCCGGGGTCCTGGAGCAGCCCTCCCCGCCGACACAGCGCCTGGCGCCGAGGCCTCGGATAGGGTGAATCGGTAAGATTTCGGACACCCCGGGGTGAGGTCGCCTGCGTTGGACACCTACCAGTCGACGAGCGAAGTGCCGGAGCAGCAGCCGGTGCCCGCCGTCGGTTACGCCGGAGTGCTCCGTGAACTGCTCCCCATCGCCCTGTGGCGGGAGGACGCGGCCGGACGCGTCGTCGAGTGGTCGCTGGCCGCGCAGGACCTGCTGGGACACCGCCCCGAGGACGTCATCGGCCGCCACGGCACCGCCGTGCTCGTCCCCGATGCCAACCGGGAGCTCGCCGGTGAGCTGACCCGGCGGGTCCAGTCGGGTGAGACGGTCGTCGGCACCCTTCCGGTCCGCCACCGCGACGGGCACCGCGTGCCGATGGAGATGTGGATCGTGCCCGCCCGCGACGCCCAGGGCGGCACGGGGGCCCTGCTCATCGCCGTGGAGACCTCCCAGGTCCACCACATGCGGGACTCGCTGGCCGCCCTCCAGAGCCTGTTCACCCAGTCACCCATCGGCCTCGCCACCCTCGGCCCCGACCTGCGCTTCCTCCGGGTCAACGACGCCCTGGCCCGGATGAACGGGGTCTCCGCCGAGGCGCACCTGGGCCGGCGGCTCACCGAGGTGGTGCCCGGGGTCAACGCCACCGCCCTGGAGGCGATGATGCAGCGGGCCCTGGACGGGGGGACCGCCGTCGTCGACGTCCGCCGCACCGGCCGCACCCCGGCCGACCCCGAGCACGACCGGACCTGGTCCTGCTCCTACGCCCCCCTCCTCGACGGCGCCGGGCGCCGCCTCGGCCTCATCGCCTCCCTGATCGACATCACCGAGGGCCAGCGCGCCCAGGCCGACGCCGAACGGTCCCGGCAGCGCTTCGCCCTCCTCGCGGAGGCGGGTACCCGCATCGGCACCACCCTGGACCTGCGCCAGACCGCCCGGGAGATCGTGGAGGTGCTCGTACCGCAGCTGGCGGACTCCGCCGACGTACAGCTCCTGGAAGCGGTACTGGAGCCCGACGAGGCGGCGGCGTCGACGCACGGGATCCTGCGCCGGCTGGCGGCCACCTTCCCCGATCCGGACGCACCCACCGCGAAACTGTCCGCCGGACAGACCTTCCAGATCCCGGCCGGCACCGTGTACGAGCAGGTCATTGCCGAGGGCAGGCCCATGGACCTGTACGCCTCCGACGTCCCGGCCCTGATCAGGGACCCGCGCGCGGAACGGCTGCGCAGCTACCTCGCCGGCCTCGGGTCGGCCCGCATGATCCCGCTGGTCGCCCGCGGCACGGTGCTCGGCGCCGTCGCCGTGACCCGGCTGCGCACCCGCGAGCCCTTCGACGCCCAGGACCGGGTCCTGATCGACGAGCTCGTCGCCCGGGCGGCCCTCAACATCGACAACGCCCGCATGTACACCCGCCAGCGGCAGGCGGCCCTCACCCTCCAGCGAAGCCTCACCAACAGCGCCCTCCCCGAGGTGGCGGGCCTCGAACTGACCGGCCGCTACCTGCCCGCCAGCGACCACGACGTCGGCGGTGACTGGTTCGACGTGATCCCGCTGCCCGGCGGCCGGACCGGCCTGGTCATCGGGGACGTCATGGGCCACGGTATCCACGCCGCCGCCGTGATGGGCCAGCTGCGCACGGCGGTGCGGACCCTGGCGCGCCTGGACGCGCCTCCGGCCCGGCTGCTGCGCTCGCTCGACGCGGTCGTCTCCGACCTGGGCGAGGACGAGATGGCCACCTGCGTCTACGCGGTCCACGACCCGGTGTCGGGCAGCTGCCTGATCGCCCGCGCCGGGCACCCGCCGCCGGCCGTGGCCGGACCCGGCGGGGAGGTCGCCTTCCTGGACGGCCCGCCCGGGACCCCGCTGGGCACCGGCGCCCGGGACTTCCGCGAGGAGCAGGTGCTGCTGCCCCCGGGAAGCCTCCTCGCCCTGTACACGGACGGCCTCATCGAGGCCCGTGACCGCGACCTCGACCAGGGCATGGCCGAGCTGGCGGGGGTGCTGAGCGGGGCTGCGCAGCCCCTGGAGGAGCTGTGCGACGGAATCCTGGAACGGCTGCTGCCGTGCGCCCCCCAGGACGACGTGGCGGTGCTGCTGGCGCGCGCCCGGCCCCTCTGACGGGGCGGGCCGGTCCGGCGGGGACGGCCGGCGACGGCGAGGACGGCCGGCGACGGCGAGGACGGCCGGCGACGGCGATGCGGGCAGACCGGCGGGGACGGCCGGCGACGGCGAGGCGGGCAGGCCGGCGGGGCGGGGCGGGCCGGTGGGGCCGGGCGGGCCGGTGGGGCCGGGCGGGCCGGGCGGGCCGGTGCACGGACGGTCCGGCGGGGCCGGGCGGCGCGGCCCGGTCACCAGGCGAGGTCCTCCAGGGCGTCCAGGTCCGGCGCGGCCGGCCCTGGCGGCTCCTCCTCCGCCGTCAGCGGCAGCTCCGCCCAGATGACCTTGCCGCGGTCGGTGTAGCGGGTGCCCCACCGCTCGGCGTACTGCGCGACCAGGAACAGGCCGCGGCCGCCCTCGTCGGTGGTGGCGGCGTACCGCAGGTGCGGCGAGGTGCTGCTGCCGTCGGACACCTCGACGATCAGGTTCCGGTCCCGCAGCAGGCGGACCCGTACGGGCGCGCTCCCGTACCGGATGGCGTTGGTGACCAGCTCGCTGAGGATCAGCTCGGTGGTGAAGGCGATCTCCTCCAGGCCCCAGGCGCCCAGCTGCGCCGATCCCGCGTTGCGCACCCGGGAGACGGCCGACGGGTCGCCGGGCACCTCCCACTCGGCGATCCGCTCGGCCTCCAGCCGCCGGGTGTCGGCGATCAGCAGGGCGATGTCATCGCTCGGCGAGGGGAAGAGCAGCGCCGCGAGCACGTCCGCGCAGGCCTGCTCGGGGCTTCGGCCCTGCCGCGCCAGCGTCTCACCGAGCAGGCGCAGGCCGGTGTCGAAGTCCCGGTCGCGGTCCTCGACCAGCCCGTCCGTGAACAGCGCCAGCCGGCTCGCCTCGGGGAGCTGGAACTCGGCCGCCTCGAAGGGCATGCCGCCCACCCCCAGCGGAAGGCCGGTGGGCAACTCCGGGAACTCCACCCATCCGTCGGGGCTGACCAGCGCGGGGCCGGGGTGGCCGGCGCTGGCCATCACGCACCGCCCCGAAGCCGGGTCGTACACCGCGTAGAGGCAGGTGGCCCCGGTGACCTGGGCTGCTTCCCCCAGGCCGTCGGGCCCGTCCTGCGCCCCGGCCCCCGGCTCCCCGGACCCGTCCGGGTCCCCGTCCCCGCCGCCGTCCCCGGCCCGGGCCTCGTTCTGGTCGATCCGGTTGATCAGCTCGTCCAGGTGGCCGAGGAGTTCGTCGGGCGGCAGGTCCAGCGTCGAGAAGTTGTGCACGGCGGTCCGCAGCCGCCCCATCGTGGCCGCGGCGTGCACCCCGTGGCCGACGACGTCGCCGACGACCAGCGCCACCCGGGCCCCCGGCAGCGGGATCACGTCGAACCAGTCCCCGCCCACACCGGCCTTCGCGGGCAGGTAGCGGAAGGCGACGTCCACGGCGCTCTGGTCGGGCAGCACCCGGGGCAGCAGGCTGCGCTGGAGCGTCACCGCCATCGCGTGCTCACGGGTGAAGCGGCGGGCGTTGTCGATGGACACGGCCGCCCGCGCCGCCAGCTCCTCGGCGAAGGACAGGTCCTCCTCGTCGAAGGGCTCCGCCGTGTCGGCGGCCCGCCAGAAGTTGGCCATGCCGAGGACCACACCCCGCGCCTGGAGGGGTACGGAGATCAGCGAGTGCAGCCCGTAGTCCAAGGCGACGCGCGTCCCGTCGGCGTCCTGTGCGCGCCAGCCCATCGCGGAGTCCAGGTCGGCGGCGAGCACCCCCCGCCCCGCGGCCAGGGCCGCCGCCATCGGCGCCGTCGGCACCACGAAGCGGATGACGTCGCCGACGGGCTGGAGCGGCTGGTCCGCGCGGACCCCGCTCATCGCCGCCCGCCGCATCTCCGTGTACCGGCCGGTCACCGGCGAGGGCTCGTCCCCGCGCAGCACCGGGTCGAGCAGCTCCACGGTGACGAAGTCCGCGAAGCGGGGGACGGCCACCTCGGAGAGCTCCTCCGCGGTGCGCACCACGTCCAGGGTGGTGCCGATGCGCACGCCCGCGTCGTACAGCAGCTGGAGCCTGCCGCGGGCCACTTCCGCCCGGCCGGAGACCGCGGCGAGCTCGGTGGAGTCGCGCAGCGTCATGACGGTGCCGGAGGGCTGGCCCCCGTACGGCTTGGTGGGCCGCACGTTGACCGCGAGCAGCCGGTCGGCGGCCAGGTGCACCTCGTCCGTCACCACCCGGCCGGAGATGATCAGCTCGGCGGTGCCCGGGTCCAGGCCGAGGTCGCCCACGTGGCGCTGTTCGGGATCGGGCGGCAGGTCGAGGAGCCGGCGGGCCTCGTCGTTGGCGAGGACCAGCCGGTGGTCGGCGTCGACGATGAGCACGCCCTCGCGCACGGCGTGCAGAACCGCCTCGTGGTGTTCGTTCATCCGGGTCATCTCGGCGGCGCCCATGCCGTGGGTCTGGCGCCGCAGGCGGCGGCTGACCAGGGCGGCGCCGCCGGTGCCCAGCAGCAGGGCGCCCACGGCCGCGCCGAGCAGGAGCGGCAGCTGGTCCTCGACCGTGTCGCTGACGTTCTCCACCTCGATACCGGTGCTGACCAGCCCGACGACCGCGCCGCGGGAGTCGCGTACGGGAACCACGGAGCGGACCGCGTCGCTCGGCTTCCCCGTGAAGGTCTCGGTGAAGGACTGCCCGGCCACGGCGCGCGTGAGGTCACCGCTGGCGCGCTGGCCGATCAGCTCCGGCCGGGCGTCGGTGTACCGGGTCCCCTCCAGGCTCAGTACGGCGATGAAGTCCACCCCCGAGGCCCGGCGGGCGGCCTCGGCCAGCGGCTGGAGCACGGCGGTGGGGTCGGGCTCCTGCAGGGCCGCGGGCAGGCCGGGGGCGTGGGCGAAGGCCTCGGCCGCGGCGAGCGAGCGGTGGGCGGCGTCCCGGCGGCTGTCGAAGCGGGCCTGGACGACGAGGGCGGAGGCGGCCGCCGCGATCAGCAGCAGCACGATCACCGCCTGGAGGGCGAAGACCTGGCCGGCGACGCTGCGGACCCACTGGGACAGGCGCGCGAGCAGGCGCTGGCCCCATCGGGTCGGCTGCCGACCACCTCGTCCGGTCATGAGCCATTTCTAACACTGTCGAGGGAGTTTGGGAGTGGCTGCCGGTACGCCGCCACCGGGCGGGACGCCTGCTTCCGCATCCGGTGCCCAGCGGGTCCGGGGACGGCGGCGGCCCGGACCCCTGGAGGGGGCCGGGCCGTACCGTGCGGCTGCGGGTCCGCTCAGAGGACGTCGGCGGCGATGTTCTCCGCGACCTGCTCCAGCAGGGGCCCCGCCTGGGGGATGGACTTCGCCGGGTCCGGTTCCAGGTCCGTCAGCGGGTACGCCCGGCGGATGCCGGCCGCCTCCAGGGCCTCCTGGGACAGCAGCAGACGGCCGCACACGGCCACCACCGGCTTGCCCGCCGCGCGCGCGGCGGCCGCCACGCCCGCGGGCGCCTTGCCGTGCAGGGTCTGCTCGTCCAGGGAGCCCTCGCCGGTGATGACCAGGGTGGCCCGCTCCAGCGCCGGGGCGAAGCCCAGCACCTCCAGCATCAGCTCGATGCCCGGACGGAAGGTCGCACCCAGCAGCAGGGCCCCGTAGCCGATGCCGCCCGCGCCGCCCGCGCCCGGAAGCACGGCGCACTCGGCGGCCTTCGCGCCGACCGACTTCTCCAGCACCACGGCGAAGTGGGCCAGGGCCGCGTCGAGGGCGGCCACGTCCTCGGGGGAGGCGCCCTTCTGCGGGCCGTAGACCGCGGGCGCGCCCTTCGGGCCCGTCAGCGGGTTGTCCACATCGCTGGCGAGGACGAAGTCCACGTCGGCGAAGCGGGGGTCGATCCCGGACAGGTCGGCGGAGGCCAGGTCGGCCAGTGCGCCGCCGCCCGGGCCGACGGGTTCGCCGTTCGCATCCAGGAACACGGCACCCAGGGCGGCCAGCATGCCGGCGCCGCCGTCGGTGGTGGCGCTGCCGCCCACGCCGAAGACGATCGAGCGGGCGCCCGCGTCCAGGGCGGCCTTCAGCAGCTCGCCGGACCCGTACGTGGTGGCCGTCAGCGGGGCGAAGGTGCCCGCCGGCAGCAGCTGGAGCCCGGAGGCCTCCGCCATCTCGACCACGGCGGTGCCGTCGCGCAGCGCGAAGGCGGCCGTGACCTGGTCGCCGAGCGGTCCGGTGACCCGTACCTCCCGGCGCTCGAAACCGGCCGCCACCGCGGCCGCGACCGTGCCGTCGCCGCCGTCCGCGACGGGGAGGGTCTCGATCTCCACGTCCGGTACGGCCCTGCGGAGACCTGCCGTGACCCGCTCCGCGACCTGCACGGCCGTGAGCGAGCCCTTGAATTTGTCCGCGGCGATGAGCACGCGCGCGGCCTCAGTTACTGCTCCGTCCGTCACCTTGCTATTCCCTTGCTATCGAACAGTGCAGTCGCGCCGCCATGAGCTTATCCGGAGGATCCTCCTATGCCCATGAGTGCTCTGGGCCACACCCGGCGCGCGATGCCCGCAAATGCCCACATAACCCTCCGTGGCGGCTCCGGCCGGCCCGAAACCGGGCGCCGGACCAAGATCCCCGGACCCCGAGGCGGCTGGGTAGGGTTGCGGACGTGACCACCACGGATGACTACGCCACCTACATCGCGAGCCTGCCCCGGGTGCTGGCCGGCGCGGCCGCCCTCTACCGGGACGCCGCGGGCCGGGTCCTGCTCGTCGAGCCCAACTACCGCGAGGGCTGGGCCCTGCCGGGCGGCACCATCGAATCGGACCTGGGCGAGTCACCGCGCGCCGCCGCCCGCCGCGAGAGCGCCGAGGAGATCGGCATCGACCTGCCCCTCGGCCGGCTGCTCGCCGTCGACTGGACGCTCGGCGCGGCCCGCCCGCCGCTCGTCGCCTACCTCTACGACGGCGGGGTGCTGGACGACGCGCAGTTGGCCTCCCTCGTGCTCCAGGAAGAAGAGCTGCTGTCCTGGCGCCTGGTCGAGCCCGCCGAACTCACCGCCTACCTGCCCGGATCGCTGGGCCTGCGCGCCCAGGAGGCCTACCGCGTCCTGGAGTCGGGCGAGGGCGCGGCGGAACTGGAGAACGGCCGCCGCCCCACCGCCCGGTGAGCACCGGGTCCCGTCACACCGCGTCTACGCCGAGCAGGACAGAATCCAGCAGATGATCACCATGTACGCCTGGCCCAGCACCGCGGACGGGCCCGACGCCCTTCCCATGGTCCACTTCACCACCGAGCAGCAGGCCGGCGGGGAGGTCACCGAGGAAGGCACGCCCGTCTGGCTCTTCGACACCGCGATACGCGACGGCGGCTGGGCCCAGTTCACCGACTTCGAGGGCTGGTCCGTGCCCGCCGCGGGCTGGCAGGCCTTCTACCGTCGCGAGGACGACCTCCTCGCCGTCACCGGCCCCGGCTCCTGCGAGGGCTGGTATCAGGGCAACCTCGGCGCCGACGCCGACTGGGTGGAGGCGGCCGCCACCCAGCAGAGCGTGGTCCTGCTCGCCGCCCCCGTCCAGCACCCCTCGCTGTACGGCTACGCCGTCGAGGCGGGCGCCGCGTTCGCCCTGCTGGTCCCGCTCGCCG
This sequence comes from Streptomyces sp. cmx-4-9, assembly GCF_046548835.1. Classification (NCBI taxonomy): domain Bacteria; kingdom Bacillati; phylum Actinomycetota; class Actinomycetes; order Kitasatosporales; family Streptomycetaceae; genus Streptomyces; species Streptomyces sp. cmx-4-9. The sequence continues at coordinate 100,600 of NZ_JAEBEE010000005.1, forward strand.
TGGTCTGACGGCCCGGCCCGGACCGCCCTGCCGCCCCCGGCTCCTTCTTCTCCAGCTCCAGCAGCCGCACCTTGCGGTCCAGCCCGCCGCCGTAGCCCGTCATCGCGCCCGAGGCCCCGATCACGCGGTGGCACGGGACGATGATGCTCACCGGGTTCCTCCCGTTGGCCAGGCCCACCGCGCGCGAGGCGCTCGGCTTGCCGAGCTCCGCCGCGAGCCGCCCGTACGACCACGTCTCGCCGTAGGGGATCCGTACCAGCTGGTCCCACACGCTGCGCTGGAACGCGGTGCCCTCCAGGTGCACCGGGACGGTGAACTCCCGCAGCTCCCCGGCGAAGTAGGCCGTCAGCTCCCGGAGCACGGCCGGGAACGGGGCCTCGGCCGCCGGGACCCGCTCCCCGAAGGACTCCTCGCCCGGCCGGTGCCGGTGGTCCGTCATGTACAGCGCACTGAGGACCCCGCCGGTGGAGACCAGGGTGAGCGGCCCCAGGGGGCTCTCGACGACGGTGTACTGCTTGCCGGTGGTGCTCATGGGAGTGCTCCTCAGACGGGCAGGTGGTTGACGGGGTGGGCGTCGGTGGCCCACAGGTACTGCACGGCGTACGCGCGCCAGGGCCGCCAGTCGGCCGCCCGGGCGGTCAGCGCCGCCGGGGTGGAGGGCAGCCCCAGCCCCCGCGCCGCCCGGCGGATGCCCAGATCGGAGGGCAGGAAGGCGTCCGGGTCGCCCAGTGCCCGCATCGCGATCACCTCGGTGGTCCACGGCCCGAAGCCGGGCAGCGCCGAGAGCCGGGCCCGCGCGGCCTCCCAGTCGCTGTCGATGCCGAGCGGCAGGGAGCCGTCGGCGAGCGCCGAGACCAGCGTGGTGAGGGTGGTGCGCCGGCTGCGCGGCAGGGCCAGCTCCTGCGGGTCCAGTCCGGCCAGCGCCTGCGGTGAGGGGAAGAGGCGGGTCAGCCCGCCCTGCGGGTCCTCGACGCGCTCCCCGTACGCGCTCACCAGCCGGCCGGCGTGCGTCCGGGCCGCGGCCGTGGACACCTGCTGGCCCAGGACGGCCCGTACGGCGAACTCCGCCGCGTCGACCGTGCGCGGGACCCGCCGGCCGGGAGCCTTGTCCACCAGCGGCGCCAGCAGCGGGTCGCGCCGCAGCTGCCCGTCGACCGCCACGGGGTCGGCGTCCAGGTCGAGCATCCACCGGCAGCGGCTGATGGCGATGGTCAGGTCCCGCAGGTCGGTGAGGGCCAGCCGGCAGCCGACGTGGTCGGGCTGCGGGGTCAGGGCCACGATCCCGGTGCCGTAGGGCAGGCGCAGCGTCCGGCGGTAGGCGCCGTCGCGCCACTCCTCGACCCCGGGCACGGCGGTCGCGGCGAGGTGGCCGAAGAGGTTGTCGGGGTTCAGGGGGCTGCGGAACGGCAGCCGCAGGCTGATGGTCCCCGGGATCCGCGGCTCGGTGCCCCGCCGCCGGCCGGCCTTCGCCGCCCTCTCGCGCAGCGCGCTGGGGGAGAGGGCGAAGACCTCGCGGACGGTGTCGTTGAAGGTACGGATCGAGGAGAACCCGGCGGCGAAGGCGACGTCGCCCATGGGCAGTTCGGAGGTCTCGATGAGCAGCCGCGCGGTCTGGGCCCGCTGGGCCCGGGCCAGGGCCAGCGGTCCGGCCCCCAGTTCGGCGCTCAGCTGCCGCTCCACCTGGCGGGCGGAGTAGCCGAGGCGGGTGGCGAGGCCGGGCACGCCCTCGCGGTCGACGACCCCGTCCTGGATGAGCCGTACCGCGCGGGCCACGGCGTCGGCCCGGGCGTTCCACTCGGGGGAGCCCGGACTGGTGTCCGGCCGGCACCGCTTGCAGGCCCGGAAACCGGCCTGCTGACAGGCGGCGGCGCTGGGCAGGAACGTCATGTTCTCGACTTTGGGGGGCACCGCCGGGCAGCTGGGCCGGCAGTAGATCCGGGTGGTCAGGACCGCGGTGAAGAACCAGCCGTCGAAGCGGGCGTCCTTCGACTGCACGGCTCTGACGCAGCGCTCGGTGTCGGTGTGCATGGATCCAGGATCCCGGGGGGCGGGGAGAGGGGCTGGCGGTTTTCCGACATCAAGGCTACGCCGGCCCGGTCCGCCAGGCCGCCGACAGCCGGTGGGCGGCCACGGCCAGGGTCAGCGCGATCAGGTCGTGCGGACGGGACAGCGAGCGGGCGGTCAGCTGCTCCAGGCGGCGCAGCCGGTTGAAGACGGTGTTGCGGTGACAGTACAGCCGGGTCGCCGCCCGGCCCGCCGAGCCCTCCGCCGCCAGCCATGCGTCCAGGGTCTCCAACAGGACCGCCCGGTCCGCCGGATCGAGCTCCAGGAGGGGCCCCAGCACCTCCTGCACCAGTTCGCCCGCGAGTTCGGGCTGGCGCACGACCAGGGCCGTGGGCAGCCGCTGCGACAGCTTGACCAGGGTTCGCTCCTCCGCCCCGCAGGTGGCCAGCGCCGTCTCCGCGAGCCGCCGGGCCCGGCCCAGCTCCGCCAGCCCGTCCACCACCGGGCCGATCCCGCCGGGGCCCGGGCAGCGGTCGGCCAGCTCCGCCGCCAGCTCGTCCAGCGAGCAGGTGCCGAGGGCGACCACCGCCAGCTCGTGCTCCGCCCGCATCCGCCAGAACAGCCGCATGCCGCCCGCCGCCGTCACCCGGTGCACCGAGTCCCGCCGGTCCACCGGCAGGACGACCACGGCGTAGCGGCCCTGCTCCGGCAGGTCCAGCCCGGCCGCCGCCCGCGCCGCCAGGCCCGGCGCCGCGTCCCCCTCCAGCAGGGCGTCGAGCAGCGCCTGCACCCGCTCGTCGCTGCGCCGCCGCATCTCCTGCTCGCCCGCCCGGTAGGCCTCCGCCGTCGCCGCCGCCTGCTGCTCGATCCCCGCCCACATCGCCCCCGCCGTACGGGCCAGCACCGGCAGGGCCTCCGGGTCCTCCTCGGTGACGATGTCCAGCAGGGCGTCCCAGGTGAGGCGGCCCGCGCGGCGGTAGGCGTACAGCAGCAGGTCCAGCGGCAGCCCCTGTTCGGCCCGCCTCCGGCCCAGCTCCTCCGCGTACTCAAGGTCCTTGCGCAGATCCGAGCGGCGCGCCGCGAAGGCCTCGATGCCGTACCGCATCGCCTCGGTGACCTGCTGCCAGTGCTCGTCGCGCGGCACCGCCAGGTCGTACAGCGGAGAGTGCTTCGCCAGGTCGCCGATCAACTGCTCCGTCAGCACCGGGACACGGTCCAGCAGCACCTCGGCCGCCGTCAGCAGCACCGACCACTCCGCCTCCGTGCGCGCCCTGCGTCCGCCCATGGCCGCTGAGGATGCCACCCCGGCAGCGCTCGCGTAAGGGGCCCGGTCAGCAGGTCTGTGCCCCTGCACAGCCGCACCCCGGTCCCGGCTGGTCATCCGCAGCGATTCCGGTTCCGGCCGTGGACGGCCGGCCCGGCCCGGTGCTGGTCTGTGCGCCAGCACAAGGCCCGGACGTGGCCTGGCAGGAGGAGGGGATGTGGCCTCGCTTCAGGTGCGCGGGCTGTCCGTCGGCTACGGGCCGGTACGGGCGCTGCGCGACGTGACACTGGACGTGCCCGAGGGGTCGGTGGTCGTCGTGCTCGGTGGGAACGGCGCGGGCAAGTCGACCCTGCTGCGCGCGGTGTCCCGGACCCTCGGCTTCCACCGGGGGGCCGTCACCGCCGGGACCCTCGCACTCGACGGCCGGCCGCTGCCCGGTCCGGGGCCGGACCGGGCCGTCGCCGCCGGGGTGGTCCAGGTCCCCGAGGGCCGCCAGGTGTTCGCCCGGATGACCGTCGCCGACAACCTCCGGGCCGGCGCCCTCGGGGCCCGGGCCGGCTCCCGTGCCGACATCGCCCGCTCCCTGGCCCGGGTCCACGCCCTCTTCCCCGTCCTCGCACGGCGGACCGGGCAGCGCGCCGGACTGCTCTCCGGCGGGGAGCAGCAGATGCTGGCCCTGGGCCGGGCGCTGATGGCCCGTCCGCGGCTGCTGCTGCTGGACGAGCCCTCCCTGGGCCTGGCACCGAAGATGGCCGCGACCATCGCCGAGACGGTCACGGAGATCAACGCGGCGGGCACCTCGGTCCTGCTCGTGGAGCAGAACGCGGCCCTGGCGCTCCGGCTCGCCTCCCATGCCTACGTCCTGGAGGTCGGCGAGGTCACCCTGTCGGGCCCGGCGGCCGAGCTGGCGGCCTCGGACGAGGTCCGCCGCCGCTACCTCGGACTGACCGGCCCCGCGGACGGGACCGTGCCGGCCCCGCGCAGCCCCCGCGCCCTGGCCCGGTGGTCCGGATGACCCGCCCCCCGGCCCCCGCCGAGGAGGCCGTCCCGGCGCTCACCGTCAGCGGGGTCACCGTCCGCTTCGCCGGGCTGACCGCCCTCGACGGCGTGTCCTTCACCGTCGAGCCGGGCAGCGTCCACGCGGTCATCGGACCCAACGGCGCAGGCAAGTCCACCTGCTTCAACGTGCTCTCCGGGGTCTACCGGGCCACGTCCGGGAGCGTCCGCTTCGGCGCCGCCGAACTCACCGGACTCGCCCCGCACGCGGTCGCCGCCCTCGGCGTCGCCCGCACCTTCCAGAACCTGGCCCTGCCCGCACACACCACCGTCGCGGACAGCCTGCTGCTGGGCCGGCACCGGCTCATGCGCTCCGGGTTCCTCGCCACCGGGCTGCGGCTCCCCTCCGCGGCCCGCGAGGACCGCCGCCACCGGGAGCGCGTCCGCGAGATCGCCGCCTTCGTCGGCCTGGAGGACGACCTGGCCGCGCCCGCGGGCTCCCTCCCGTACGGGAAGCAGAAACTCGTCGAGCTGGGCCGGGCCCTGTGCATGGAGCCCCGGCTGCTGCTCCTGGACGAGCCCGTCGCCGGGATGACCGCGGACGAACGGCAGCGGACCGCCGCCGTGATCGCGGGCGTCCGGGACGGCCTCGGCATCTCGATCGTGCTGGTCGAACACGACATGGGGGTGGTGATGCGGCTCGCGGACGCGGTGACCGTACTCGACTTCGGCAGACGGATCGGCGGCGGGACCCCCGCCCAGGTGCAGGACGACCCCGCGGTCGTGCGCGCCTACCTCGGCGAGGAGGACCCGGCAGCGTGACCACTTTCCTGGAACTCCTCCTCGGCGGGCTCTCCATGGGCTCCGTCTACGCACTGATCGCCCTCGGCTTCGTGGTGATTTTCAAAGCCACCGAGGTCGTCAACTTCGCCCACGCCTCCCTCCTCCTCGCCGGCGGGTACGTCACCGCCGTCCTGCACGACGAGATCGGCTTCTGGCCGGCCCTCGCCGTCGGCGCCGCCTCGGCCGCCGCCGTCGGCGCTGCGGTCGAGTTCCTCGTGATGCGCCGCTACCGCGGCCAGGACCAGAGCGTGCTCGCCATCGTCACCATCGGGGTGGACATCCTGCTCACCACCGACCTCACCCGGCGCATCGGCACGGACGTCCTCGCGCTCGGCGACCCCTGGCGAGACGCGGTGGTCCACCTCGGCCCGGTCACCCTCCCGCAGACCCGCATCGCCGCCTTCGTCTGCGCGGGCCTCCTGATCGGGGCGTTCCTCCTGGTGTTCCGTTACACCGCCTGGGGCGTCGCCATGCGGGCGGCCGCCGAGAAGCCGGAGACCGCCGCACTGATGGGCGTCCGGCTCGGCCGGGTCTCCCTGGCCGCCTGGGCGGTCGCCGGGGCCCTGGCCGCCGTGGCGGCGCTCTTCCTCACCGTCTTCCCCACCCCCGGCCTGGAGCGGGCCACCTCCCTGGCCGCCCTCAAGGCCTTCCCCGCGGCCATCCTCGGCGGCCTGGACTCCACCACCGGAGCCCTGGCCGGCGGCCTGATCGTCGGCGTCACCGAAGCCATGGCCACCGGCTACCAGAGCCAGCTCGCCTTCCTCGGCCGCGGCATCGGCGACCTCGCCCCCTATGTGGTCATGGTCGTGGTGCTGCTGATGCGTCCCGCGGGCCTCTTCGGCACGAAGGAGCTCGCCCGTGTCTGACACCGCCTCCCGCGCCGGCCGCACCCGGTACGCCCTGTGGGCCGCGGCAGGGCTGGTCCTGCTCGCCCTGCCCTTCTACCTGGACCGGTTCTGGCTCCAGGCCGGGCTCTTCGCCATCGCCGCGGGGATCGGGGCCATCGGGCTCAACCTGCTCACCGGGGCCACCGGCCAGCTGTCCATGGGGCACGCCTTCTTCCTCGCCGTCGGCGCCTACGGGTACTGCGCGCTGGCCGGGGACGGCGGGCGCTCCGGCGGCCACGAGCTGGTCGGCCTCGGCCTGCCCAGCTGGCTCGCGGCCGTGCTCGCCGTCGTCCTCGCGGGAGCCGCCGGAGGGCTGTTCAGCCCGATCGCCGGCCGCCTGCGCGGCGCGTACCTCGGCATCGCCACGCTCGCGCTGATCTTCATAGGGCAGCACGTCCTGTTCAACGCCACCGCCCTCACCGGCGGCTTCAACGGCCGGGCCGTCGAGCCGCTCTCCCTCCTCGGGTTCACCTTCGACGACACGGAGTCCGTGGTCGCCGCCGTGCCCTTCCGGTCCGCCGAGAAACTCTGGTACGCGGCCCTCGCCGCGCTCCTGGCCTGCGGCCTGTTCGCCCGCGGGGTCCTGCGGGGGCGGCCCGGCCGCGCCCTGAACGCCGTCCGCGACCACCAGGTCGCCGCCGGGGTCATGGGCGTCCCCGTGGCGCGCTACCGGGCCGCGGTCTTCGTCCTGTCCTCCATGTACGCGGGGCTGGCCGGGGTGCTGCTCGCCCTGGTCTTCCAGCGCACCGTCCCCGACTACTTCGGCATGGTCCTGTCCCTGGAGTACCTCGCCATGATCGTGATCGGCGGCCTCGGCACGGTCGCGGGCGCCGTCCTCGGCGCCGTGTTCGTCTCCCTGCTGCCCCAGCTGCTCACCCGCTACAGCGAAGCCCTCCCGCTCGTCTCGGCCCCCGGCACCGGCGGGGTCTCCCCGGGCGAGGCGTCCCGCTACCTCTACGGCGCGGCCGTCGTCGCGGTCGTCCTCTTCCTCCCGGGCGGCCTCGCCCGGATCCGCCGCCCCGGCCCCGCCCGGGTCCGCCCCTCCCAGCCCGTACGCCCCTCGAAGGAGCCAGCGTGAACAGATCAGGCCCGCACCGCAGGACACGACGAGCCACGGCGGCCCTGGCGGCCGCCCTCGTCCTCACCGGGGCCGCCGGCTGCAGTGCCAAGGCGGGTGGCGGCGGCGAGGACAAGCCCGCCGAAGGGGGAGTCACGACGGGCACCGGGGTCACCGCGACCGCCATCAGGCTCGGCGCCCTGACCGACATGACCGGCGTCTACGCCTCGCTGGGCAAGAGCGTCACCCAGGCCCAGCAGCTGTGGATCAAGCAGGCCAACGCCTCCGGCGGGATCTGCGGACGCCGGCTGGAGCTGACCGTCCGCGACCACGGCTACGACCCGCAGAAGGCGCTGGCCGGCTACACGGAGCTGGAGCCGCAGGTCCTCGGCTTCGCCCAGTTCATCGGGTCCCCGTTCGTGGCCGCCGTCAAGGACCGCGTCGAGGGCCAGGACAAGGGCCTGGTCGTCCCGCAAGCCTGGTCCGCCTCGCTGCTGGGCAGCGCGTCGATCCGGACGATCGGGGCCACCTACGACATCGAGACCGTCAACGCCGTCGGCTACCTCCTCGACCAGAAGCGGATCGCCTCCGGAGACCGGATCGGACACGTGTACTTCGAGGGGGACTACGGCGAGAACGCCCTCGCCGGGGCGAAGCACGCGGCCGGCAAGGCCGGGCTGACCATCGTCGAGCAGAAGATCAAGCCCACCGACAACGACATGTCCGCCCAGGTGGCGGCCCTCAAGCAGGCCGGGGTCAAGGCCGTCGTGGTCAGCGCCGGGCCCAAGCAGGCGGCCTCGCTCGTCGGCGTGGCGGCGGCGGGCGGCTGGAACGTCCCGGTCGTCGGCAACAACTCGGCCTTCGCCCCGCAGCTGCTCGCCACCCCGGCCGGCGCGGCCCTGCAGAAGGACTACTACGTCGCCGCCTCCAGCCTGCCGATCGGCGACCCCGCCCCCGGCCCCGCGGCCCTTGCCGCGGCCTACAAGGCGGAGTACCCGGACGCGGGCCTCGACAACGGCGTGGTCGCGGGGTACACGGCCGCGGCGGTCTACGGGGAGGCGCTGAAGAAGGCCTGCGCCGACAAGGACCTCACCCGGGCGGGCGTCGGCAAGGCCCTCCTGGGCCTGAAGTCCTACGACGGGGGATTCGGGATCACCCACGACTTCTCCGACCCCAAGGCCCCCTCCACCCGGCAGAGCGTGATCATGAAGCCGGACGCACAGGTCCCCGGCGGGCTGAAGGTGGTCAAGGAAGCCGCCGTCGCCCCGGCCGCCCAGGACTACACCCCGGCCGGCTGACCGGCCCGGGACGACGCGAAGGCCCCGGATGCCAGTGGCATCCGGGGCCTTCGTCCGTGTGCGGTCAGCGCAGCGAGGCGCGGGCCTCGCGGCGGTTGTGCCGGAAGGTGTTCGCCCGGCGGGTCGTCGCGAACAGGGGGATGGTCGCCGCCAGCGCGATCTGCAGGGCGCAGCCCGTCTGGAGCAGCAGCTGCCCGCCCGGGGCCTCGAAGGCCCAGGCCGCCAGCAGGCCCATCGCACCGACGATCCAGCAGAGCATCGCCACCGCGAGGACACCCCGCGGCTTGGGGTACTCGACGCGGCTCACCATCAGCCAGGCCACCCCGATGATCGCCAGCAGCGTCGGGACGAACGGCAGCTCCAGCAGCACGACCGAGACGACCGTCAGCGCGCCGAAGGGGCTCGGCATGCCCTGGAACATGCCGTCCTTCAGCGTCACACAGCTGAATCTCGCGAGTCGGAGCACCACCGCGAGCAGCACCACGATGGCGGCCAGGGCCGACATCTTCTGGTGCGCGTCGTCGGCGACCATGCCGTAGACCAGCACGAAGTACGCCGGAGCGAGTCCGAAGCTGATCAGGTCGGACAGGTTGTCCAGCTCGGCGCCCATCGGCGAGCTGCGCAGCTTGCGGGCCACGATGCCGTCGAAGAGGTCGAAGACCGCCGCGAGGAGCATCAGTATCACCGCGGTGGCCGCGCTGTGCCGGGCCATGCCCGACTCGCCGCTGCCGGTCAGGTGCGGGATGAGGATTCCGGTGGTGGTGAAGTACACCGCCATGAACCCGCACGTCGCGTTACCGAGGGTGAGGGTGTCCGCTATCGACAGCCGCAGCGAGAGCGGCATGTCGTCCTCGGCGGACTCCTCCTCGGCGGACTCGGGCACCCAGCCGGCGGAAGGGGTCTCGGGGTCAGTCACGGTCAATTCGGGTCACCCCCGCGGTGGTGGTCTGACCGACCTCGACCGCGACCTCGACGCCCTCGGGGAGGTAGATGTCGACGCGCGAGCCGAAGCGGATCAGACCGATGCGTTCGCCCTGCTCGACCTTGGTGCCGGCCGGCAGGTACGGGACGATGCGGCGTGCGACGGCGCCGGCGATCTGCACCATCTCGATGTCACCGAGCTCGGTGTCGAAGTGCCAGACGACGCGCTCGTTGTTCTCGCTCTCCTTGTTGAACGCCGGGACGAACCCGCCGGGGACGTGCTCCACGGACGTCACCGTGCCCGCCAGGGGCGCGCGGTTGACGTGGACGTTCAGCGGGCTCATGAAGATCGCGACCCGGGTCCGCCCGTCCTTCCACGGCATGATGCTCTGCACCACACCGTCGGCGGGCGAGATGACACGGCCCGGGGCGATCTCACGCTCGGGGTCGCGGAAGAACCACAGCATGCCCGCCGCGAGCGCGGTGGCGGGCACGGCCGCCGCGGCCCAGCGCCCGGACTTGCGCGCCCGGGTGAGGCTGAGCGCCGCGGTGGCGACGGTCGGCAGGAGCCACGGCGATGCTCCGCGTGCGAGACGTCCGTTGAGGAAGCCGACGCGAGGTGCAGAGGTTTGGCTGTGGGGCATGGATGACCTTCGTAGCGGGTGATTGCCGCGCCGCAAACGGGGGGACAGGACGGCGGCTTTACTGGAATGCTATCGGTTGCGCGCAACAACTGGGCAAGCCAGAAGCCGAGTCGATGGCCGTCGGCCAGTGACTGCCTGTGACCCGCTCGCGACGAACCCGTGGACGATTCGCCACAAAGGGGACTTTCAGCCCTGGAGGCGGTACTCCTCAAGCAGGCGCCGCCCGATGATCATTTTCTGGATCTCGGCCGTACCTTCACCGATGAGCAGCATCGGGGCCTCGCGGTAGAGGCGCTCGATCTCGTACTCCTTCGAGAAGCCGTACCCGCCGTGGATGCGGAAGGCGTCCTCCACCACCTCCTTGCAGTACTCGGAGGCGAGGTACTTCGCCATCCCTGCTTCGAGGTCGTTTCGTTCCCCGGAGTCCTTTTTGCGTGCTGCATTGACCATCATCGCATGGGCGGCTTCGACCTTGGTAGCCATCTCGGCCAGCTTGAACTGAATGGCCTGGTGCTCGGCGATCGGCTTACCGAAAGTGTGACGTTGCTGGGCATAGGAGACGCCGAGCTCGAAGGCACGCTGAGCGACCCCGCAGCCACGCGCCGCCACGTTGACGCGGCCGACCTCGACTCCGTCCATCATTTGGTAAAACCCTCGGCCGGTCGCCCCGCCCAGGACCCGATTGGCCGGAATGCGCAGTCCGTCCATGATGAGCTCGGTCGTGTCGACGCCCTTGTAGCCCATCTTGTCGATCTTGCCCGGGATGGTCAGCCCCGGACGGACCTCGCCGAAGCCGGGCTCCTTCTCCACGAGGAAGGTCGTCATCGACTTGTGCGGCGCCGTGCCCTCGGGGTGTCCTTCGTCACTGCGCACCAGGACGGCCACCAGGGTGGAGCTGCCGCCGTTCGTCAGCCACATCTTCTGGCCGTTCAGGACGTACTCGTCGCCGTCCTTGACCGCCTTGGACGTGATGGCCGACACGTCGGAGCCGAGGGCCGGCTCGGACATCGAGAACGCGCCGCGCACCTCGCCCAGCGCCATGCGGGGCAGGAAGTGGTCCTTCTGCTCCTGCGTGCCGTGCTGCTTGAGCATGTACGCCACGATGAAGTGCGTGTTGATGATGCCCGACACGGACATCCAGCCGCGCGCTATCTCCTCCACGCACAGCGCGTAGGTGAGCAGCGACTCACCCAGGCCGCCGTACTCCTCCGGGATCATCAGCCCGAACAGGCCGAGCTCCTTGAGGCCGTCGACGATGTCCTGCGGGTACTCGTCGCGGTGCTCCAGCTCCGTGGCGACCGGGATGATCTCCTTGTCGACGAACTCCCGGACGGTCTTGAGGATCTCCCGCTGGACGTCCGTGAGCCCGGCGGTCTGGGCGAGTCGGGCCATGGCTACTTCCCCTGTTCCTTCAGCGTGGGGCGGCCAGGCTGCTCGCCGCCGCGCTCCTTGATGTACGTCTCGGTCGGGACCATCACCTTGCGCCGGAAGACGCAGACGAGGGTGCCGTCCTGCTTGTAGCCCTTGGTCTCCACGGAGACGATGCCGCGGTCGTTCTTCGACTTCGACGGGGTCTTGTCGAGGACCGTGGTCTCACCGTAGATCGTGTCGCCGTGGAAGGTCGGCGCCACGTGGCGCAGCGACTCGATCTCCAGGTTGGCGATCGCCTTGCCGGAGACGTCCGGCACGGACATGCCCAGCAGCAGGGAGTAGATGTAGTTGCCCACCACCACGTTCCTGCCGAAGTCGGTGGTGTTCTCGGCGTAGTTGCTGTCCATGTGGAGCGGGTGGTGGTTCATGGTCAGCAGACAGAAGAGGTGGTCGTCGTACTCCGTGACCGTCTTCCCGGGCCAGTGCTTGTAGACGGCCCCGACCTCGAACTCCTCGTACGTGCGTCCGAACTGCATGGTGCTACGCCTCCGGGGTCTCGAACTTGCTGGTGCGCTGCATGCCCGCCGCGCGCCCCTTGCCCGCGATGACCAGGGCCATCTTGCGGCTGGCCTCGTCGATCATCTCGTCGCCGAGCATCGCGGAGCCCTTCTTGCCGCCGGCCTCCGAGGTGCACCAGTCGTAGGCGTCGAGGATCAGCTCGGCGTGGTCGTAGTCCTCCTGCGAGGGGGAGAAGACCTCGTTGGCGGCGTCGACCTGGCCGGGGTGCAGCACCCACTTGCCGTCGAAGCCGAGGGCCGCGGCGCGCCCGGCGACCTCGCGGTAGCCGTCGACGTTCTTGATCTGGAGGAAGGGGCCGTCGATCGCCTGCAGGTTGTGCGTGCGGGCGGCCATCAGGATGCGCATCAGGATGTAGTGGTAGGCGTCCGCGCCGTAGCCGGGCGGCTGCATGCCCACGACCAGCGACTTCATGTTGATCGAGGCCATGAAGTCGGCCGGGCCGAAGATGATGGTCTCCAGCCGCGGCGAGGCGGCGGCGATCTCATCGACGTTCACCAGGCCCTTGGCGTTCTCGATCTGCGCCTCGATGCCGATCTTGCCGACCTCGAAGCCCATGGTCTTCTCGATCTGGGTCAGCAGGAGGTCGAGGGCGACGACCTGCTGGGCGTCCTGGACCTTCGGCAGCATGATGCAGTCGAGGTTCTGGCCCGCGCCCTCGACGACCGTGATGACGTCGCGGTAGGTCCAGTGGGTGGTCCAGTCGTTGACGCGCACGACCCGGGTCTTGCCCGTCCAGTCGCCGTTGTTCAGCGCGTCCACGATGGTGTGGCGGGCGCCTTCCTTGGCGAGCGGGGCACAGGCGTCCTCCAGGTCGAGGAAGACCTGGTCGGCCGGCAGGCCCTGGGCCTTCTCCAGGAACCGCGGGTTCGAGCCGGGCACCGCGAGGCAGGAGCGGCGCGGGCGCAGCCGGTTCACGGGAGACGTGGGCGTGGTCATGCGGGGACCTCCAGAGGATCGAGCTTGTTCGCTTTCCGGATCTCGTCGACGATACGGCCGATGATCTCCGTGATGCCGAAGTCTTTGGGAGTGAAGACGGCGGCGACTCCGGCCGCCTTGAGCGTCACGGCATCCGCGTTCGGGATGATGCCGCCGACGATGACGGGGATGTCCCCCGCCCCCGCCGCACGCAGGCGTTCGATGACGTCCGGGACGAGTGCGCCGTGCGAACCGGACAGGATGGACAGTCCCACGCAGTGCACGTCCTCGGCCAGCGCCGCCGAGGCGATCTCCTCCGGCGTCAGCCGGATGCCCTGGTAGACCACCTCGAAGCCCGCGTCGCGGGCCCGGACGGCGATCTGCTCGGCGCCGTTGGAGTGGCCGTCCAGCCCCGGCTTGCCGACCAGCAGCCGCAGCCGGCCGGAGCCGAGGTCGTCGGCCGTGCGGGAGACCTTCCGCCGGACGAGGGCCATCGGCGTGCCCTCTTCGGCGGTGACCGCCACCGGGGCCGAGGAGACCCCGGTCGGCGCCCGGAACTCGCCGAACACCTCGCGCAGGGCGCCGGCCCACTCGCCGGTGGTGACACCCGCCCGGGCGCACTCCAGGGTGGCCTCCATCAGGTTCTCGGTGCCCGCCGCGGCCTCCTTGAGGCGCTCCAGGGCCTGCTGCGTGGTCGGGAAGACGAACGGGTCGCCCCCGCCCTGGCGGGTGGAGGACTCCTCCCGCTCGGCGCGCCAGCGGACGATGCGCTCGACCGTCAGCGCCTCCACGGCGCCGTCGACCGTCATGATCGCGCCGTCCAGGTCGGCGGTGAGCGGGTTCTCCTCGGTCTGCTGGAAGCAGTTGACCCCGACGATCTTGTCCTCGCCGGCCTCGATCCGGGCCCGCCGCTCGGCGTGCGAGGAGACCAGCTGGGACTTCAGGTACCCGGACTCGACGGCGGCCATCGCGCCGCCCATCTCCTGGATCCGGTCGATCTCGGCGAGGCACTCGGCCACCAGGGACTCGACCTTGGCCTCGATCACGTGGGATCCGGCGAAGATGTCCTCGTACTCCAGCAGGTCGCTCTCGTGGGCGAGGACCTGCTGGATGCGCAGCGACCACTGCTGGTCCCAGGGCCGGGGCAGGCCCAGCGCCTCGTTCCAGGCGGGCAGCTGCACGGCGCGGGCCCGGGCGTCCTTGGAGAGGGTGACGGCCAGCATCTCCAGCACGATGCGCTGGACGTTGTTCTCCGGCTGGGCCTCGGTGAGGCCGAGGGAGTTGACCTGGACGCCGTACCGGAAGCGGCGCTGCTTGGCGTCCTCGATGCCGTAGCGCTCACGGGTGACCTGGTCCCAGATGCGGCCGAAGGCGCGCATCTTGCACATCTCCTCGACGAAGCGGACGCCCGCGTTCACGAAGAAGGAGATCCGGGCGACGACCTCGCCGAACCGCTCCTCGGGCACCTGGCCCGAGTCGCGCACCGAGTCCAGCACGGCGATGGCCGTGGACATCGCGTACGAGATCTCCTGCACCGGGGTGGCCCCGGCCTCCTGCAGGTGGTAGCTGCAGATGTTGATCGGGTTCCACTTGGGGATGTGGTTGACCGTGTACGCGATCATGTCCGTCGTCAGGCGGAGCGAGGGTCCCGGCGGGAAGACGTGCGTCCCGCGCGAAAGGTACTCCTTGACGATGTCGTTCTGGGTGGTGCCCTGGAGCTGCGAGACGTCCGCCCCCTGCTCCTCGGCGGCCACCTGGTAGAGCGCCAGCAGCCACATGGCGGTGGCGTTGATCGTCATCGAGGTGTTCATCTGCTCCAGGGGGATGTCCTGGAACAGCCGCCGCATGTCGCCCAGATGGGAGACCGGGACCCCGACCCGGCCGACCTCGCCGCGGGCGAGGACGTGGTCGGGGTCGTAGCCGGTCTGCGTCGGCAGGTCGAACGCGACCGACAGGCCGGTCTGGCCCTTGGCGAGGTTGCGGCGGTACAGCTCGTTGGACGCCTCGGCCGTCGAGTGGCCGGCGTACGTCCGCATGAGCCACGGACGGTCCTTCTGGCGCTCTGTCATCTCAGGCGTTCCCCGGCCTTCAGATGTTGCGGAAGCGGTTGATGGCGTCGAGGTGCGTGGCGCGCATCTCGTGGTCGCGCACGCCCAGGCCCTCCTCGGGGGCGAGGGCGAGGACGCCGACCTTGCCCTGGTGGAGGTTGCGGTGGACGTCGTAGGCGGCCTGGCCGGTCTCCTCCAGGGAGTAGACCTTCGACAGGGTGGGGTGGATCTTGCCCTTCGAGATCAGGCGGTTGGCCTCCCACGCCTCGCGGTAGTTGGCGAAGTGCGAGCCGATGATCCGCTTGAGCGACATCCACAGGTAGCGGTTGTCGTACTCGTGCATGTAGCCCGAGGTGGAGGCGCAGGTGGTGATGGTGCCGCCCTTGCGGGTGACGTAGACGCTCGCTCCGAAGGTCTCCCGGCCGGGGTGCTCGAAGACGATGTCGATGTCCTCGCCGCCGGTGAGCTCGCGGATGCGCTTGCCGAAGCGCTTCCACTCCTTGGGGTCCTGGGTGTGCTCGTCCTTCCAGAACTTGTAGCCCTCGGCAGTGCGGTCGATGACCGCGGTCGCCCCCATGGCCCGGCAGATGTCGGCCTTCTCGGGGCTGGAGACCACGCAGATCGGGTTGGCGCCGCCGGCCAGCGCGAACTGGGTGGCGTAGGAGCCGAGGCCGCCGCTGGCGCCCCAGATCAGGACGTTGTCGCCCTGCTTCATGCCGGCGCCGTTGCGGGAGACCAGCTGGCGGTAGGCGGTGGAGTTGACCAGGCCGGGGGAGGCGGCCTCCTCCCAGCTGAGGTGGTCCGGCTTGGGCATCAGCTGGTTGGACTTGACCAGGGCGATCTCCGCCAGGCCGCCGAAGTTCGTCTCGAAGCCCCAGATGCGCTGCTCGGGGTCGAGCATCGTGTCGTTGTGGCCGTCGGAGGACTCCAGCTCCACCGAGAGGCAGTGCGCGACGACCTCGTCGCCCGGGTTCCAGGCGTTGACGCCGGGACCGGTGCGCAGGACGACGCCCGCGAGGTCGGAGCCGATGACGTGGTACGGCAGGTCGTGGCGCTTGGTGAGCTCCGACAGGCGGCCGTAGCGCTCCAGGAAGCTGAAGGTGGACACCGGCTCGAAGATCGAGGTCCACACCGAGTTGTAGTTGACGGAGGAGGCCATGACGGCCACCAGGGCCTCGCCCGGGCCGAGCTCCGGCACGGGGACCTGGTCCAGGTGCAGGGACTTGCGCGGGTCCTTCTCGCGCGTGGTGAGCCCGGCGAACATCTCCGCCTCGTCCTTGTGCACGGTGATCGCGCGGTAGGAGTCGGGGAGCGGCAGGGCTGCGAAGTCTGCGGCAGTGGCGGACTGCGACTGAATCGCGTCCAGGATGTCCTTCACGGGAGAGCCTCCGGCGTAGCGCTGATGAGGGTGCGCTGAGGTAAAGGGGGTGTGGAGCAGGTGGTGGGTGTGCCGTCGGTCCGGCTGGTGCGGTGGTGCTGGGCAGCCCGTGGTGGGGCGTGCGGTGCCTGGTGACGCAGGCAATCCGGGGCGCGTTCCGTGCCGGGTGGGCGTGGGTCGCGGGGACATCCGGACGAGATTCAACGTATGGCACCCCGTGTCACTCAGCAAGGCACCGCGTGCCAAAAGTTTCTCTCATTTGCCAATTGACCTGCGCTTATGAGCGATGATCGATCAGAGTTACCGGCGAGTAGGGGCAAGCTGGACAAACGGAAGCGGCCGCCCCCTCCCCGGGGGCGGCCGCTGTGACGAGCATCGCTCGCGCGCTCTG
This sequence comes from Streptomyces sp. cmx-4-9, assembly GCF_046548835.1. NCBI lineage: Bacteria > Bacillati > Actinomycetota > Actinomycetes > Kitasatosporales > Streptomycetaceae > Streptomyces > Streptomyces sp. cmx-4-9. The sequence continues at coordinate 117,196 of NZ_JAEBEE010000005.1, forward strand.
CCGCGAGCGGCTTCCTGCTGCCGCTACGTGTTCTTCAGCGCCTCTTCGATGGTCCGCATGACCTCGTCCAGCGGAGCGTCCGTACGGGCCACCGCCACCAGCACCTCGCCCTGCGTGCGGACGGCCGCCGGCGCGGTGGACGCCGGGTCCTGGGTGCGGCCGGCGCCGATCCCCGAACCGAAGGTCTTGCGCACGATGGAGAAGGCGTGGTCCAGCTGCCCCTCCACGTCCCCCTGGCCGCCCGCCCGCAGCCAGCGCCGCAGCACGTGGTTGTGGGCGGTCACCACCGCGGAGGCGGCCACCTCGGCCAGCAGCGGGTCGTCGTTCCCGTCGTGCGGCTCGTGCTCGTCGAAGTGGGCCAGCAGGTAGCGGGTGAACAGCCGCTCGTAGCGGGCCACCGAGGCGATCTCCCGCTCGCGCAGCGCCGGCACCTCCCGGGTGAGCCGGTAGCGCTCCACCGACACCGCCGGCGAGGCGGCGTACATCTTCATGACTTCCTTGATCCCGCGGCACACCGTGTCGAGGGGGTGCTCGTGCGCCGGGGCCACGTCCAGGACCGCCTCGGCGCGGGTCAGGGTGTCGTCGTGGTCCGGGAAGATCGCCTCCTCCTTGGACCGGAAGTGGCGGAAGAAGGTGCGCCGCGCCACCCCCGCGGTCGCGGCGATCTCGTCGACCGTGGTGGCCTCGTACCCCTTGGTCGCGAACAGCTCCATGGCGGCCGCGGCGAGCTCCCGGCGCATCTTGAGCCGCTGCGCGGCCGCCCGGGTGCCGGCCGCGCTCTCCGGGGCGTCGGAGGCCGAGGAGGCGCGGGGCGGGGTCTTGGCGGGCTGGGACATAGAGCGAAAGTACTTCATCTGCGCCGGAGCCCGCGCCTGCGGGGGGTGGCGGGGGGATGGATGCGGGGGAGAGCCCGCACTGGGCTCGGGAGGGTCAGTCCGCCGTGAGGGTCCGGCGGACCCGAGCAGCCCTCCCCACGCATCCGGCTCAGGGCCCGGCCGGGGGTTACCGGCGGGCGTACTCACGGAATCCGCGGCCGGTCTTCCGGCCCAGGCAGCCCGCCGCCACCAGGTGCTCCAGCAGCGGGGACGGGGCCAGGCCCGGGTCGCGGAACTCCTTGTGGAGCACCTTCTCGATGGCCAGCGAGACGTCCAGGCCGACCACGTCGAGGAGCTCGAAGGGCCCCATCGGGTAGCCGCCGCCCAGCTTCATCGCCGCGTCGATCTCGTCGAGGGTCGCGTAGTGCTGCTCGACCATCTTCACGGCGTTGTTCAAGTACGGGAACAGCAGGGCGTTCACGATGAAGCCCGCACGGTCCCCGCAGTCCACCGGGTGCTTGCGGACCTTGAGGCAGATCTCGCGGACCGTGGCGTGCACGTCGTCGGCGGTCAGCACCGTGCGGACCACCTCGACCAGCTTCATCGCCGGGGCCGGGTTGAAGAAGTGCATGCCGATCACGTCCTGCGGACGCGAGGTCGCCCGGGCGACCGCGATCACCGGCAGCGAGGAGGTGGTCGTGGCGAGCACCGCGCCGGGCCGGCAGACCTTGTCCAGGGCCGCGAACAGCTCCTGCTTGACCGCCAGGTCCTCGGCGACCGCCTCCACGGCGAGGTCCACCTCGGCGAACGCCTCCAGCGAACCGGCCGGCGTGATCCGCCCCAGGGTGGCCGCGGCGGCCTCCTCGGTCAGTCGGCCCTTGGACACCGCACGGCCCAGGGACTTCCCGATCGCGGCCTTCGCGGCCTCCGCCTTCTCCTGGCTGCGGGCCGCCAGGACCACCGCGAAGCCGGACTGCGCGAAGACCTGCGCGATCCCGCTCGCCATGGTGCCCGAACCGGCCACGCCGACCGAGCGCACCGGGCGGCCCCCGCCGGCCCCGCCGCCCTCCGCCGGGGTCTGCGGGTCGCGGACCACCGTGGAGCTGCCCGGTGCCTCGTACGTGTAGAACCCGCGCCCGGCCTTCTGCCCGGTCAGGCCCGCCTCGGCGAGGTGGCCGAGGATCGGGGCCGGAGCGTGCAGCCGGTCGCCGGAGGAGGCGTACATGGCCTCCAGGACGGTGCGCGCGGTGTCCACGCCGATCAGGTCGAGCAGCGCCAGCGGGCCCATCGGCAGGCCGCAGCCCAGCCGCATCGAGGCGTCGATGTCCTCGCGGGAGGCGTACTTGGCCTCGTACATCGCGGCGGCCTGGTTGAGGTAGCCGAAGAGGAGCCCGTCGGCGACGAAGCCGGGACGGTCGCCGACCGCCACCGGCTCCTTGCCCAGCGAACGGGCCAGCTCGGTGACGGCCTCCACGGCCGGCGGGGCCGTGAGGACCGAGGAGACCACCTCGACCAGCTTCATCGCCGGCGCCGGGTTGAAGAAGTGCAGGCCCAGCACCCGCTCGGGCCGCTGGGACTCGGCGGCCAGCCGGGTCACCGACAGCGCGTTCGTGCCGGTGGCCAGGATGGTGTCCGGGCGGACGATCGCGTCGAGCTCGCGGAAGACCCGCTGCTTGAGCTCGTACGACTCGGGCACGACCTCGATCACGAGATCGGCCTCCGCGGCGGCGGCCAGGTCGCCGAAGGTGCGGAAGCGGGCCAGCACGTCCGCCCGCTGCTGCTCGCTGAGCAGCTCCCGGGTGACGGAGCGGGCGGTGGCGGAGGCCAGGGCGGCTGCGGCCCGGCGGCCGGCGTTCTCGCTGATGTCGATGCCGATGACCTCGTGCCCGGCGCGGGCGAGGACCTCGGCGATGCCGGTGCCCATCGTGCCGAGGCCGACGACGGCGATGGTCTGGAGGGAGGGCTGACTGGACGGACGGTCCATCGAGGGACTCCAGTGGAAGAGGGTGACGACTGGGGGGCGCGCGGCGCACGACGCGCGCGGATGCCGCAGGGGGAACCGTGCGGGCAAGCCCGCGGGGCGAAGGCCCGGGGGCGGAAGCGGAGCGGCCCTGTCCCGGGGCCACGCCGTGGAAGTACGAACCGACCGGCACGAGGCGGCTGCGTCACCAGGCCGCCCTCGTACGTGTGGATCGACAGTAACCCGCCGGTAACTCGGGCGCCAGAGTGCGGAGATGTGACCTGTACCGCCGAAATGTACCGATCATCGATCATCGATCATCCCGGGTCGTCCTCGTACGGGAGAACCCCCCTCGGCGGCGGGCGGCACGCCCTAGGGTGGCCCGGGTGAACGACGTGCTGGAGCGCCTGCGTACGGAAGCCGCCGGTTCGCCGGAGTACCCGGAGTGCGAGCGGCTGCTCGCGGCCGGCCCCGACGCCCTGGCCGATGCGCTGACCTCGGCCGGGCTCCCCCTGTGGGCCCGCGAACTGGCGGCGTACCGGCTGGGACTGGCGGGCGACCGCCGCGCCTTCGAACCCCTCGTGCTGCTGCTGAACCACCGCGACCCGCCGCGCTGCGCCGCCGCGGCCGAGGCGCTGGCCGTCCTGGACGACCCGCGCACCGCCCGCGCGGCGGCCGCCCTCGCCACCAACGGACTGCGCACGGCCTACGCCCTCCAGCCGGTCCGCCTCCTGACCGCCCTGCGCGCGCCGGAGTCGGCGCCGGCCCTGATCGCCACGCTGTCCCGGCTGCTGTCCCCGCACGATCCGTACTGGCGGGTCGCCCTGGCCTGCGTCGAGGGGCTCGGCGCCCTCGCGGACCCGCGGGCCCGCGAGGTGCTGACCCGGGCCCAGTCGCACCCGCGCCTCGCGGTGGCGGCCACGGCCGCGCTGCACGCGCTCGGCTGAAGCCGGCGGGCCGGCCCCCCACCCCGCCCCGCCGTCGCCCCGGGGGCCCGCTCAGCCGCGGAAGCCCAACAGTCCGTGCAGGGCCGCGCCGCCGGCCGAGGGCGGTACCGCGCGGGTGGCCGCGGCCGGCTTCGGGGCCGCCTGCGCGGGGCAGACGGCATCCGCCGCCCGGCCCGTCCGCAGGTACGCCGCGACCTTCTCGTCCAGGCACTTGTTGCCCGCCAGGGCGATGCCGTGGTTGCCGCCGCCCTCCTCGACGACCAGGGCCGCGCCCTTCAGCTTGTCCCGCATGCTCAGCGCACCCCCGAACGGCGTGGCCGCGTCCTCGGTCGCCTGGAGCAGGAGGGCGGGCGGCAGGTCCCCGTTGGTCACGTCGGGGGCCCGCAGCGGCTCCGTCTTCCAGAACGCGCAGGGGGCGTTGTACCAGGCGTTGTTCCAGGTCATGAACGGGGCCTCGGCGTGCGTGCGCCACATGTCCGCCCGCCACCGGTTCCAGCTCCGGGGCCAGGCCGAGTCCCGGCACTGCACCGCCGTGTACACGCTGTAGCTGTTGCCCGCCGAGGGCTCCACCGCCCCGAACCGCTCGTACGCCGCCACCAGCGGCTTCGCGTCCCCCTGGACCGCGTACGCCGAGAAGGCCTCGGCCAGGCTCGGCCAGTAGCCGTTGTAGTAGCCGCCCGGCATGTAGGTGTCCTCCAGCTCGGCGGGCCCCACCTTGCCGCCCGCCGGCCCGGTGCGCAGGGCCTCCCGCATCGCGTACCAGCGCTCCTCGACCCGCGCGGGATCGGAGCCCAGGCGGTAGGTCGCGTCGTACCGCGCCACCCAGGCCAGGAAGGCCTTGTGGCGCGCGTCGAAGGCCCGGTCCTGGGCGAGGTTGTCCTGGTACCAGACCCCGCCCGGGTCCACGACGGAGTCCAGCACGAGCCGGTGCACCCGGCCGGGGTGCAGCTTGGCGTACACCGCCCCCAGGTAGGTCCCGTAGGAGTAGCCGAAGTAGCTGAGCCGCTCGGCGCCCAGAGCGGCGCGCAGGACGTCCAGGTCGCGGGCGGCCGAGACGGTGCCGATGTGCGGGAGCACATCCGCGTGCCGGGTCTGGCAGGACTCCGCGAAGGAGCGGACCCGCTCCAGGTTGGCCCGCTCCGTCGCGGCGTCCCGGGGGACCGAGTCCGGGCGCACCGGGGTGAAGTGGCCGCCGCCGCAGTCGAGGGCGGGCTCGCTGCGCCCCACGCCCCGCGGGTCGAAGCCGATCACGTCGTACTGGGCGGCGACGTCCGCGGGCAGGGCGGAGGCGACGAACCCGGCGAGGGTGCGGCCGCTGCCGCCCGGGCCGCCGGGGTTGACCAGCAGGGGGCCCTGGGAGGCGGCGGCGGTGTGCGGGACCCGGGTGAGGGCCAGCGAGATCTGCCGTCCGGCAGGCCGGTCGTGGTCCAGGGGGACCTTGAGGGAGGCGCACTGCAGGGTCGGGTAGCGCGGCGTCGCGCAGTTGCTCCAGCGCAGGGCGGCCTGCGAGGCCCCCGGGGCGGCGGGGGCGGCCGTGACCGGGGTCGCCAGGACTGCGGCGACGGTGGAGATCGACAGCAGGACAGCGGCGCGCTTCTTCACGGGGTGCAGCATGGGGCCTCCCAGCCGAGGGTTCTGGGCGGAATCGTCCCGGAAACCACGGCCGGAAGGCGGTATTGGGGCCTCCATTGGCCCGATCTGATGAGTCCTCAGGCGCTGCCCGCCGTCACAGCAGGCTCAGCTGGGCGGGGCCGGCGGACCCGGACCCCTGCGGACCGTCCCCGGGCCGCTCGGGAACGGGGATGCGGCGGGCCGCCCCGCGCCCGCCCGGACCGATGCCGAAGGCAGCGGCCAGTTCGTGGACTTGGCGGGTGATCTGCCGCTGGTACCAGGTGGGCGCGTACGACCCGCCCGCGTACATCCGCTCGTACCGCGGGACCAGGTGCGGATGGTGCGCGGCGAGCCAGGACATGAACCATTCGCGGGCCGCGGGCCGCAGATGGAGTACCAGGGGTGTCACGGAGGTGGCGCCGGACGCGGCCACGGCCCGGACCGTCTCCCGCAGCTGCTCCGGGGCGTCGCCGAGGAAGGGGACGACCGGCGCCATCAGCACCCCGCACTCGATGCCCGCGTCGGTCAGCGTCCGGACGGCGGCCAGCCGCGCGGCGGGCGAGGGGGTGCCGGGCTCCACCGTCCGCCACAGGCCGGCGTCGGTGAAGCCGACGGAGACCGACACCCCGACCTCGGTGACCGCGGCGGCCTGCCGGAGCAGCGGCAGGTCGCGCAGGATCAGCGTGCCCTTGGTCAGGATCGAGAAGGGGTTGGCGCGGTCGCGCAGCGCCTCGATGATCCCCGGCATCAGCCGGTAGCGGCCCTCGGCGCGCTGGTAGCAGTCGACGTTGGTGCCCATGGCGATGTGCGCACCGTTCCAGCGGCGCGCGCCGAGCTCGCGGCGCAGCAGCTCGGGGGCGTTGGTCTTGACGACGATCTGCGAGTCGAAGCCGAGCCCGGTGTCGAGGTCGAGATGGCTGTGGGTCTTGCGTGCGAAGCAGTACACGCAGGCGTGGCTGCAGCCGCGGTAGGGGTTGACGGTCCATTCGAACGGCATGCGCGAGGCGCCGGGCACCCGGTTGACGATCGAGCGGGCGCGCACCTCGTGGAAGGTGATCCCGCGGAACTCGGGGGTGTCGAGGGTCCGCGTGACGACGGCGTCCGTCCCGAAGAGTGCGGCCGGGCCTGTGGGGCCCTCGGTCAAGTTGTCCCAGCGCATGGCGGCTCCTTCGGTAGCTCTGGACCGAGAATAGAACAAACGTTCCCATGATCGTGCGCGACGGGAGGCCTGCCCCCCGGCCGGGCCCGGATTTGGGCACCGCGCCCGGAGGTGGTTGGCTTCGCCGTGACGAGCGATCACAACTGCTGGAGGAACAGCCATGGCGCAGGTCGAGGCCACCACGGAGCGGATCATCGCGGCCGACGCGGAAACCGTGTTCGACGCGCTGGCGGACTACGCCGGGACCCGGGGGAAGCTGCTGCCCGAGCACTTCAGCGAGTACGAGGTGCGCGAGGGCGGGGACGGCGAGGGCACCCTCGTCCACTGGAAGCTCCAGGCCACCAGCAAGCGCGTGCGCGACTGCCTCCTGGAGGTCACCGAGCCCACCGACGGCCAGCTGGTGGAGAAGGACCGCAACTCCACCATGGTCACCACCTGGACCGTCACCCCGGCCGGCGAGGGCCGCTCCAAGGTCGTCGTCACCACCGTCTGGAACGGCGCCGGCGGCATCGGCGGCTTCTTCGAGCGCACCTTCGCGCCCAAGGGCCTCGGCCGGATCTACGACACCCTGCTCGCCAACCTGGCGGGTGAAGTAGAGGGCTGAGCAAGGGCGGTGCCCGGCGGCTGCCCGCCCGGCCGCCGGACCCCGCCGCCGGACCCCGCCGCCGGAGCCCCCCCCGGCGCCGGACCCCGCCGCCGGCCGCAGCAGCCCGCGCCGCCGGACCGGGCGGCTCCGCCGCCGCGCCGGGGCCGCCGGGCTCCGGGCGTGGCCCCGGCCCCGCGGGGGCCCCGGCGGCTAGGGTGGGGCCCTGAGCGTGCCGTCCGCGACGCGTGCGGCCGACCGCGTGCACCGACGGCGTGCACCCGACCGCCCGGGGGCCCGATGAAGATCCTCATCTCCGCCGACATGGAGGGCGCCACGGGCGTCACCTGGCCCGCGGACGTCCTGCCCGGCACGCCGCAGTGGGAGCGCTGCCGGCCGATGTTCACCTCCGACGTCAACGCCGCCGTCCTCGGCTTCTACGACGGCGGCGCCGACCAGGTCCTCGTCAACGAGGCCCACTGGACCATGCGCAACCTGCTGCTGGAGAAGCTCGACGCCCGCGCCGAGATGCTCACCGGCCGCCACAAGACCCTCTCCATGGTCGAAGGGGTCCAGCACGGGGACGTCGACGGGATCGCCTTCGTCGGCTACCACACCGGCGCCGGCACCGAAGGGGTCCTCGCCCACACCTACCTCGCGAACTCCATCACCGGGGTCTGGGTCGACGGCGTCCGCGCCAGCGAGGGCCTGCTCAACGCCCACGTCGTCGCCGAGTACGGGGTCCCGGTGATCCTGGTCACCGGCGACGACCTGACCTGCGCCGACGCCGCGGGCTACGCCCCGGACGCGGTGACCGTCGCCGTCAAGGACCACGTCTCGCGGTACGCCGCCGTGTGCCGGACCCCCGCCCGCACCGCCGCGGACATCCGCGCCGCGGCCAAGGAGGCCACCGCCCTCGCGGTCCGCCGCGAGCCCGTGCCGGGCGGCCCCCACACCGTGGAGCTGGAGTTCGACGCGGAGCACCTGGGCATGGCCGCCACCCTGGTCCCCGGCGTGGAGCGCAGCGGCGAGCGCCGCGTCGCGTATCGCAGCGCGACCATGTACGAGGGGATCCGGACGTTCAAGGCCGTCACGACGGTCGTCTCGGCTGCCGTGGAGGAGCAATATGGCTGACATGCCCGCAACCACCGCCGAGGCCCCGCCCGGCGCCGCCGTCGACGCGGTCGCGCTCGACGAGGCGGTCGAGTTCACCTCGGGCCTCATCCGCATCGACACCGCCAACCGGGGCGGGGGCGACTGCCGCGAGCGGCCCGCCGCCGAGTACGTCGCCGAGCGGCTCGCCGATGCCGGACTCCAGCCGGTCCTGCTGGAGCGCACCCCCGGCCGCACCAACGTCGTCGCCCGGATCGAGGGCACCGACCGCACGGCCGAGGCCCTCCTCGTCCACGGACACCTCGACGTGGTCCCCGCCACGGCCGCCGACTGGAGCGTCGACCCCTTCTCCGGCGAGGTGCGCGACGGGGTGGTGTGGGGCCGCGGCGCCGTCGACATGAAGAACATGGACGCGATGGTGCTGGCCGTCGTCCGGGCCTGGGCGCGGGCCGGCGTGCGGCCGCGCCGGGACGTCGTGATCGCCTACACCGCCGACGAGGAGGACAGCGCCGTCGACGGCGCCGGCTACCTCGCCGACCACCACCCGCACCTCTTCGAGGGCTGCACGGAGGGCATCAGCGAGTCCGGCGCCTTCACCGTGCACACCGGCGGCGGACCGGTCCTCTACCCGATCGCCGCCGGTGAACGCGGCACCGCATGGCTGAAGTTGACCGCCCGGGGGACCGCAGGACACGGGTCCAAGCCCAACCGGGCCAACGCCGTGAGCCGGCTCGCGGCCGCCGTCGCCCGGATCGGCGAACACCGGTGGCCGGTCCGGCTCACCGCCACCGTGGCCGCCTGCATCACCGAACTCGCCGCCCTCCAGGGCCTGTCGGTGGACCCCCACGCCCCGGGCTTCGACCTCGACGGCGTGCTCGCCGGGCTCGGCCCCGCCGCCGCCCTCGTCGAGGCGACCGTACGCAACAGTGCCAACCCGACCATGCTCAGCGCCGGTTACAAGGTCAACGTGGTCCCGGGCGAGGCCACCGGGTACGTGGACGGGCGGATGCTGCCCGGCGGCGAGGACGAGTTCATCGCCACCCTCGACGCACTCACCGGACCGGACGTGCGCTGGGAGTTCCAGCACCGCGAGGTCGCCCTGCAGGCACCGGTGGACGGACGGACCTTCGCCGTCCTGCGGGAATCCGTCGAACGGTTCGACCCCGGCGGCCGCGTGGTGCCGTTCTGCATGGCGGGCGGCACCGACGCCAAGCAGTTCTCCCGCCTCGGTATCACCGGCTACGGCTTCTCCCCCCTGAAGCTCCCGCCCGGCTTCGACTACTGGTCCCTCTTCCACGGCGTGGACGAACGCGTCCCCGTCGAAGCCCTGCACTTCGGCGTCCGGGTCCTCGACCACGCGCTGCGGACTCTCTGAGGGGAACCCTGTGATGGCGGCGCACACCCTGCCCTACGGAAGCTGGCCCTCGCCCATCGACGCGGGCCTCGCCGCAGCGCTCGACGGGCGGCCCGAGTACCTCGGCGCGATCGGCCCCGAGGTGTGGTGGACCGAGCCCCGGCCCCGCGAAGGGGGCCGCCGCGCCCTGGTGCGCCGTACCGTCGAGGGCGGCCGTGCGACGACCGCGCTGCCCGCGCCGTGGAACGTGCGCAGCCGCTACACCGAGTACGGCGGCCGGCCCTGGGCCGGGGCGCAGCGGGACGCCGGCGGACCGCTGCTGGTGTTCGTCCACTTCGCCGACCAGCGGCTGTACGCGTACGAGCCGGACGCCCCCGGCGGCGCGCAGCCGCGGCCCCTCACCCCCGTCTGCGCGGTCGGCGGCGGCCTGCGCTGGGCCGACCCGGTGCTGCGCGGCGGCGAAGTGTGGTGCGTGCTGGAGGAGTTCACCGGACCGGCTCCGACGGACGTGCGCCGGGTCCTGGCCGCCGTACCGCTCGACGGCTCGGCGGCCGAGGACCGCGGGGCCGTACGCGAGCTGACCGACGACCGGCACCGCTTCAGCACCGGGCCCCGGCTCTCCCCGGACGGGCGGCACGCCGCCCGGCTCGTGTGGGACCACCCCCGGATGCCCTGGGACGGCACCGAGCTGCGGCTGGCCGAGATCACCGCCGACGGGCGGCTCACCGGGGAGCGCAGCGTCCTCGGCGGCCCCGAGGAGGCCGTCGCCCAGGTGGAGTGGACCCCCGGCGGCGCCCTGCTCGCGCTGAGCGACCGCAGCGGCTGGTGGAACCCGTACCGGGTGGACCCCGGCACAGGGGAGGCGGTCAACCTCTGCCCCCGCGAGGAGGAGTTCGGGGGAGCGCTGTGGAAGCCGGGACTGAGCTGGCTGGCCCCCCTCCCCGACGGCCTCCTCGCGGTCCTGCACGGCCAGGGCTCCTCGGTGCTCGGCGTCCTGGACCCCGACAGCGGCGACCTGGTGGACGCGGCCGGACCCTGGACCGCCTGGCAGCCGACGCTCGCCGTGTGCGGCAGCCGGGTCTACGGGGTCGCCGCCAGCCCGCGCAGCCCCTACGAGGTGGTGGAGCTGGACACGGCCGGCGGGCACGCCCGGGCGATCGCCGGGCCGCAGGGGCCCGAGACCCGCCCGGTGGACCCGGCCTACTACCCGGAGCCGCAGAACCGCACCTTCGCCGGTCCCGACGACCGGCAGATCCACGCGCACGTGTACCCGCCGCACCACCCGGCCTGCACGGCCCCCGCCGACGAACTGCCCCCGTACGTGGTGTGGGCGCACGGCGGACCCACCGACCACGTGCCGCCCGTACTCGACCTGCAGATCGCCTACTTCACCTCCCGCGGCATCGGCGTGGTCGAGGTCAACTACGGCGGTTCGACCGGCTACGGCCGTGCCTACCGCGAGCGGCTGCGCGAGCAGTGGGGCGTGGTCGACGTCGAGGACTGCGCGGCCGTGGCCCGCGCCCTGGCAGCCGAGGGCACCGCGGACCCGGGCCGGCTCGCCATCCGCGGCGGCAGCGCGGGCGGCTGGACGGCGGCGGCCTCCCTGGCCGCCACCGGCCTCTACGCCTGCGCGGCGATCAGCTACCCGGTCCTGGACCTGCCGGGTTTCGCCGAGGAGACCCACGACCTGGAGTCCCGCTACGTCGACGGCCTCGCCGGACCGCCGCAGACCCTCGCCGTGCTCAACCGCGAACGCTCCCCGGTGGCCCGCGCCGACCGGATCACGGCGCCGTTCGTCCTGCTCCAGGGGCTCGACGACCCCGTCTGCCCGCCCGCCCAGGCGGAGCGGCTGCTGGCGGCCCTGCGGGGGCGGGCGGTGCCGCACGCCTACGTGGCCTTCGAGGGCGAGGGGCACGGCTTCCGGCGGGCCGACACCGTGGTCCGGGCGCTGGAGGCCGAACTGTCGCTGTACGCCCAGGTCTTCGGGATCGAACGGCAGGACGTCCCCCGCCTGCCCCTGCACGACTGAACCCCGGGCCGACGGGTGCCCGCCGCCGAAACGCCGTACCTGCCGGACGCCGGTGGAACAGGATGGGCCCATGCGATCCCTCGTGCTCCTCGACGCCCCGTCCAACCTCGGCCTGCGACCGCCCGCCCCCGGAACCGTCCCCGGGGTGTACAAACTGGCCGGCGCCCTGCGCGACCAGGGCCTGCTGGCCCGGCTCGGTGCCCGCGAAGGCGGCGTGGTGGTCCCGCCGCGCTACGACCGCGGCACCTGGCAGGAGGGCGACGGGGTGTTCCACGCCGCTGCCATCGCCGCGTACACCACCACCCTCGCCGACCGGATCGAACGCCACCTGCGGGCCGGGGAGTTCCCCGTCGTACTCGGCGGCGACTGCTCGATCCAACTGGGCGCCGCCCTCGCCATGCGGCGGATCGGGAGGTACGGACTGGCGGCGATCGACGGCTCGGCCGACTTCCGCCACCCCGGCAACGAGGCCGTGAACGGGCCCGTCGGCGCCGCCGCGGGCGGGGAGCTGGCCCTGTCCACCGGCCGCGGCCAGCGCGACCTCTGCGACCTGGAGGGACTCGCGCCCTACCTGAAGGACGAGGACGTACGCCTCTTCGGACTCCGGGACGGGGACGCGGACCTGGCGGAACTGCGGGCCGCGGGGATCGCGGCGGCCACCGTCTCCGAGATCCGCGAGAGCGGAGCCGGGCCGGTGGCGCGCGCCGCCCTGGACGGGCTGCACCCGCCGGTCACCGCCGGCTTCTGGGTGCACCTGGACGCCGACGTGCTCGACCCGGGCGTCATGCCGGCCGTGGACAGCCCCGACGCCGGGGGCCTCGTCCCGGACGAACTCGGCGAACTGCTCGCGGTGCTGGTGCGCTCCCCGAGGTGCGTGGGGCTCAACGTCACCGTCTACGACCCGGACCTGGATCCGGACGGACGTGCGGGCGCCCTCCTCGCCGACCTGGTCGCGGGCGCCTTTGCGTAATCCTGACCGGTGGTGATCCGCTGAACCCCTGTGCACCGGCCGCCGCGGCGTGTTCCCTTTCCCCATGGCCACCACAGTCCGCCGTGCCGTACTGACGCTCCCCGCCGCCCCGACCGGCCCCGAGAACCCGCTGCCCGCCCTGCGCGCACCGGACGGGGTGCACGTGCTCGACCAGCGCTCCCGCCAGGGCCTGCCGCGCGACAGGGTGCGGCAGGCCGGGTACGGCCCACCGCGCTCGCTGCTGCCCGTACGGATCGCGGACGGCTACCGGCGTGAGCGCGAGGAGCGGGAGTTCGACGCGGTCGTCATCGAGAACACCCATCTGCGGGCCACCGTCCTGCCCGGTCTCGGCGGCCGCGTCCACTCGCTCGTGCACCTGCCGACCGGACGGGAACTCCTCTACCGCAACCCGGTGTTCCAGCCCGCCAACCTCGCCTTGAACGGTGCCTGGTTCTCGGGCGGCATCGCATGGAACACCGGGGCCGCCGGGCACGGCACCCTGTCCTGCGCTCCGCTGCACGCCGCGCTCGTCCCCGCGCCGGACGGCGCAGTGATGCTGCGGATGTGGGAATGGGAGCGGCTGCGCGACCTGCCCTTCCAGGTCGACCTGTGGCTGCCGCAGGACTCCGCCTTCCTGTACGCCGGGGTCCGCGTGCGCAATCCGCACGAGCGGCCCTCACCCGTCTCCTGGTGGTCGCACGCTGCGGTCCCGGAGGAACCGGGCCGTCGCGTCCTGGCGCCCGCCGACGAGGCCTGGTACTTCGGCCACGAGCGCTCCCTGCGCCGCATCCCGGTGCCGCGCTGGGAGGACGCGGACCGCACCTACCCGCTGGGCAGCGAGTACCCGGCCGAATTCTTCTACGAGCTGCCCGACGAGGCCCGGCCCTGGATCGCCTCGCTGGACGCCGACGGCCACGGGCTCGCCCAGACCTCCACCGGCGCACTGCGCGGACGCAAGCTGTTCGTCTGGGGGGCGGGCGCCGGCGGCCGCCGCTGGCAGGAGTGGCTGACCGCCCCGGGCAACGGCGGCTACGCCGAGATCCAGGCCGGTCTGGCGCGCACCCGGCTGGAGCACGTCCGGCTGGAGGGCGGCGCGGAGCTCAGCTGGCTGGAGGCGTACGGACCGCTGTCCGCGGACCCGTCGGCCGTGCACGGCGAGAACTGGCCGGCGGCCCGCGCCGCGGCCGGGGACGCGCTGGAGGCCGCCCTGCCCCGCGACCGGGTGGACGCGGCGTACGAGGCCTGGCGCGCCTGCGCCGACACCGAGCCCGGCGAACGGCTGGCGACGGGCTCGGGCTGGGGCGCGCTGGAGGTGCTCTGCGCGGGCCACCGGCTGCCCGGCACCCCCTTCGACGAGTCGACCCTCGGCGAGGAGCAGGCCCCCTGGCTGGAGCTGTGGCGCACGGGGGTCTTCCCGGCGCCGAAGCGGGTGGCGCCGCCGGGGCCGAGCCTGGTCGCCGAGCACTGGCGGGACATGCTGGAGACGGCCCCGGCGGACCCGCTCACCGAGTACCACCTGGGCGTGGCCCAGTGGCACGCCGGCGATGTGGCCCAGGCGGTCCGCAGCTGGGAGCGCGGACTGGCGCTGGCGCCCTCCCGGTGGCCGCTGCTGCGCTGCCTGGCGGTCGCCGACGCCGTGGCCGGGGATCCGGCGCGGGCGGCCGACGGATTTGCGGCGGCCTTCGAGGACCTGGTCGCGGAGAGCCGGGGCGGCGACCAGTGGACGGCCGCGGAGTCGGCGCTGGGCCGGGAGGCCATGACGGCCCTGCTGGCCGCCGGACGGCTGCCTCAGGCGCGCCGGGTCTGGGACCGGCTGCGGCCCGCCCTGCGCGAGCAGGGCCGGTTCCGGCTGCTGGCGGCGCGGCTGCTGGCCGCCGAGGGCCATGTGGCCGCGGCCCGGCGGGTCTTCGAGGACGGCTTCGAGATCCCGGACCTCAGGGAGGGCGAGGAGACCCTGGCGGACGTCTGGTCCACCCTGACGGACCACCCGCTGCCGGCGCGCTACGACTTCCGCGTGCGCCCGCCGGCCGCCCCGTAGGCGCCGCTCCGGCACGCCTCAGGCCCGGCAGAGGATTTCGCCGTTCAACACCGAGAACCAGGCGTCGGGTTCGGCGCCCCAGGAGCGCCAGGCGTCGGCGGCGGCGGCCAGGTCCGCGGGTGCGGCGTGGCCGCCCCGGACGGCGAGGTCGGCGTAGGCGGAGGCCGTCGTGCGGTCCGCCCACAGGCCGGACCACCAGTCGGCCTCCTCCGGTGTGGCATAGCACCAGGAGGTCGCCGTGCACCGGACGTCGGTGAACCCGGCCTCGCGGGCCCAGGCCCGCAGTCGGCGCCCGGCGTCCGGTTCGCCGCCGTTCGCGCGGGCCACCCGGCGGTACAGGCCCAGCCAGTCTTCCAGTCCGGGGGTGGGCGGGTACCAGGTCATGGCCGCGTAGTCGGCGTCCCGGGCGGCCACGATCCCGCCCGGGCGGCACACGCGGCGCATCTCGCGCAGGGCCCGTACGGGGTCGCCGACGTGCTGGAGCACCTGGTGGGCGTGGACCACGTCGAAGGTGTCGTCCGGGAAGTCCAGCGCGTGGACGTCCGCGGTGGCGAACTCGACCCCGGCGAGACCGCGCTCCGCGGCGTGGGCGCGGGCCTGCTCGACGATCTCCGCGGACGCGTCCACCGCCGTGACCCGGCCGTCCGGCGCGACCAGTTCCGCCAGGTCGGCGGTGATCGTGCCCGGGCCGCAGCCCACGTCCAGGACGGACAGCCCCGGCCGCAGCTCGGGGAGCAGGTACGCGGCCGAGTTGGCGGCCGTGCGCCAGCGGTGCGAGCGCAGCACCGACTCGTGATGGCCGTGGGTGTAGACGGCGGTCTCCTGTTGGGCGTTCATGGCCGACCCCTCTTCGTTTCCTCGTCGAAGCGATGCCGCCACCGTAGACGATCAGTTCGGAATCTGAGATGGGTGTTTTGACATGTGGACATCGCCCTTGTGGGGCACCGGAGGTGGCGTCCGTCGTGATCCGCCCGGTGACGGTGAAGCCTCCCTCTCGGGTAGCCGGGTCCGGCCGTCCGTGCGGTCGGGGAGCGAGCGGGGAAGCCATAACGGGCATGACCCGCCAAATAATCGTATAAAGGGCAGGGCTGGCGGAGTGGAGCGGTGCGAGCGCGGAAGGCGGGACCCGGTGGAGGGGATGCAGCGCACGGCGGCGGAGGGCCGTGGCCCGGTCCGGTACGGTCCGCCGGCGCCCCAGCCCGGCCTGCCGGTCCTCCCCGAGCTGCTGTCCGTCCTCGCCGCGGCCGCCGGACGCTCCGCCCCCGAACCGCCCGGCGGAGGCCGACCCGTCCGCGAGGCCGCGTGCCGCCACTGGGGCCGGCGCGGGCTCGCCACCGCCCCGGAGGACGTGGCCGCAGGCCCGGGTGCGGCGGGGCTGCTGCTCGCGCTGCTCGGCGCCCACGGCGGCGACGTCATGCTGCCCCGGCCCTGTCCCGCCTGGTGGACCCCGCAGGTCCGACTGCTGGGACGCCGGGCCTACCACGTGCCCACCCCCGCCGAGTGCGGCGGAGTGCCGGACCCGTACGCCCTCCTGGAGACCGTCCGGCGGGTGCGCGCCGAGGGCGGCGACCCGGGGGTCCTGCTGCTGTCGGTGGCCGACGACCCGACCGCGACCGTGCCCCCGCCGGAACTGCTGCGCGAGGCCTGCGAGGCCGCCGAGTCGGCCGGGCTGTTCGTGGTGGCCGACGAGACCTGGCGCGACACCGTGCACCGGCCGCACGAGACCCTCGTCCTGAGCCCCGCCGAGATGCTCCCCGACCGGGCGGCCGTCCTGGTCGACCTGGCGGGTGCGCTGCTGCCGGCCGGGTGGCCGGCCGCGGTGGTCCGCTTCCCGGCCACCGCCCGGGGGGCCGGGCTGCGCGCCCGCACCCTCGACGTGCTGACCGCCACCGGCGCGCTGGTCGCCGGCCCCGTCGCCGGGGCGGCCGCCCATGCGCTGGAGGAACCCGCCGCGGTCGCCGCCCGGGCCCGCCGGGCAGCCGTCCTGCACGGCGCGGTGGCCGCCGCCGCACACCGCGAACTGCTCGCCGTGGGCGCCCTGGCCCGGCCCCCGCAGGCCGGCCGGCACCTGTACGCCGACCTCACCCCGCTGCGTGCCGGACTCGCCCGGCAGGGCGTGGGCGATGCCATGGAGCTGGAGGACTGGCTCGGCGCGCGGCTCGGCGCGCCCGCACCGGGCGGCCAGCGCTTCGCGGACGACATGGGGGCGCTGCGCGTGCGGCTGTCGACCGGGCCGCTGCTGGGGGCCACCCCCGAGGAGCGGCTGGCCGGGCTCACCGCCGCGGACCCCCTCGCCCTCCCGCAGGTCCGGCGCTCCCTGGACCTCCTCGGGTCAGTCCTGGCCGGGCTGGTCTGAGGCCGGCCCGACCGATCCGACCCGGTGAACGGAGAGACCCGATGAGGGACCAGACGGACGCCCCGCCCGCCTCAGCCGCGCCCGCCCCGGCAGCGGCCCTGGTCCCATCGGCGACTCCACACCCGGAACCGCCGCCAAGTCCGGCCCCGGCTCCGGGTCCCGCCCCGGCCCCGGCTTCGGGACCCGCCCTGGCTTCGGGTCCCGGCCTGGCTTCGGGTCCAGCCTCGGCTTCGGGTCCAGCCTCGGCCCCGGGGCCAGCACCGGCTCCGGCTCCAGCCCCGGCTTCGGGACCCGCCCTGGCTTCGGGACCCGCCCCGGCTTCGGGTCCAGCCTCGGCCCCGGGTCCAGCCCCGGCTCCGGGTCCCGCCTCGGCTCCGGCTCCAGCCCCGGCTTCGGGACCCGCCCCGGCTTCGGGACCCGCCCTGGCTTCGGGACCCGCCCCGGCTTCGGGTCCAGCCTCGGCTTCGGGTCCCGGCCCGGCGGCTGCCGGTCCGCGCCCCCTCGGAGAGCTCCGCCGCTGGCCCCGCTCCTTCGCGGACCGGCTGACCACCCCGCTGCCCGGCGTCCGGGCCTTCGCCAGGCTGGCCCGCGAAGGCGCCTTCCGACCCGGCCCCGAAGGGCTGCGCGGCATCCCCGACCTGCCGTACGACCCGGCCCCGCTGCCCCCCGCCGCCCCTGGCACGGTCTGCGTCACCTGGGCCGGACACGCCAGCTGGGTGATCCGGGCCGGCGGGCTGACGGTCCTGACCGACCCGGTCTGGTCCCGCCGGATCCTCGGCACCCCCGCGCGGATGACACCCGTCGGAGTGCCCTGGGCGGACCTGCCACCGGTGGACGCGGTGCTCATCAGCCACAACCACTACGACCACCTCGACGCCCCCACCCTCAAGCGGCTGCCCCGCCACACCGCCTTGTTCGTCCCCGCGGGCCTGGCCCGCTGGTGCCGGCGCCGCGGGTTCACCCGGGTCACCGAACTCGACTGGTGGGAGTGCGCCGAACTGGACGGCGTACGCTTCGAGTTCGTCCCCGCCCACCACTGGTCGAAGCGCTCCCTCACCGACACCTGCCGCAGCCTGTGGGGCGGCTGGGTCCTCACCGACACCCGCGGTCCGGCGCGCACCCGGGTCTACTTCGCGGGCGACACCGGCTACGGCCACTGGTTCGGTGAGATCGGCCGCCGCCACCCCGGCATCGACCTCGCCCTGCTGCCGGTGGGGGCCTACGCCCCGCGCTGGTGGCTGCGCGACGTGCACGCCGACCCGGAGGAGGCCGTCCAGGCCTGCCTCGACCTCGGCGCCCGGCGCATGGCCCCCATGCACTGGGGCACCTTCGTCCTCTCCGCGGAACCCGTCATGGAACCCCTCCACCGGACCCGGGCCGCCTGGGACCGGGCGGGGCTGCCCCGGGAAGACCTCTGGGACCTCCCCGTCGGCGCCTCCCGCACGCTCGTCCCGCCACCCCCCGGCGCGCCGTGAGCGGGCCCGGCCCCGGCCCCGCTCAGGACCCCGGCCGCCACCGGCGCCACACCGCCGGACCCGCGCTGAGCAGCAGGGCCATGCCCACCGCCAGGGCCACGCCCTTCCAGGGCTCCGAGAACAGGGAGCCGCCCACGATCCCGATCAGCCCGTACGTCGCCGCCCAGGCCAGACAGGCCGGCGCGTCACCGCGGGCGAACCGGCGCAGCGGGAGCTCCGCCAGCAGACAGGCCAGCATCACCGGGATGCGCCCCGCCGGAACCAGCCGGGACAGCACCAGCACCAGCACCCCGTGCTCGTCCAGCTTCGTCTGCGCCTGCTCCAGCCGCTCGGGCGTGGCCCGGCTGCGCAGCGCCTCCAGCCAGCGGGACCCGTTGCGGGAGTGCACCCCGCGCCGCCCCAGCCAGTACAGGGCCACGTCCCCGGTGAACGCGGCCAGCGCCGACACCGCGAAGACCAGCAGCAGCCCGAACGGCAGCGACTGGTGGAAGGCCACGACCGCGGCCGAACTGACCAGCGCCCCCGTCGGGATCACCGGCACCAGCGCTCCGAGCGCCACCAGCAGGAACAGCGCCGGATAGCCCACGGCCTGCGGGGCGGGTCCCGGCGGGACCTGTCCGGCCGCCGCCACGATGTGCCCGAGAGTCACGGCAGCCGCACCCGTTCGCCGTGCGCGGGCACGCGCACCGCCACCTTGGGCGCCAGCCGGCCGGCGCAGCGCGCGAACTCCCCGCCGGGCGCGTGGAACTCGTGCGGCCGGACCGCGTCCAGCCCCACCGGCCAGTACGTCCCGTAGTGCACCGGGACCGCCGCCGCGGGCGCCAGCGCGGCCAGCGCCGCGGCCGCCCGTCCCGCGTCCAGGTGCCCCGGGCCCAGGTAGGGGCCCCAGCCGCCCACCGGCAGAAGGGCCACGTCGACCGGCCCGACCTCCTCGGCCATCGTGTCGAACAGCCCGGTGTCCCCGGCGAAGTAGGTGCGTGACGCACCTTCGACCACGTAGCCGAGCGCGGGGGCGGTCTCAGGGCCGAACGGCAGCCGGCGCCCGTCGTGCCGGGCACTGACCGCCCGCACCCGCACGCCGTCCCGTACGTCCGTCCCCTCGCCGGGCGCCAGTTCGGTGACCTCCAGCCCGCGCCGCGAAGCCAGCCGGGCCAGGGCCGGCAGTGCCCGGCGGGCCCCTCGCGGCACCAGCAGCCGGGTGCCGGGCGCGAGCCGTGCCAGGGACGGCAGGTGCAGGTGGTCGGCGTGCAGGTGCGACACCAGGACCGCGTCCGCCACGGCCGCCTCGGGCGGGGGCAGCGCCCCGCGCCGGCGCCGCAGGTGCGCCAGCCTCCGTGCGAACAGCGGGTCGGTCAGCAGCCGAACCCCGGAATCCTCGACCGTGCACGTGGCATGGCCCCACCAAGTGATCTCCACCGCTACCCGCCTCCCTCGCCCGCCTCGGTCGCAGCCTAGGCCTCTCGGGCCGTCCCTCGCGTGCCCTCGTGATCCGCTCCGAACCAGAAGCGGACCGACCCTCCTCCCGGGCAGCGGATCGGAGTAGGGTCGGGCGGCATGGAAGAGCTGCGCGTGGCCGCGATCGCCAGCCTGGCCCCCCTCGAAGACCTGGACGCCGACCCGTTCGCCGTGGACACCCGCAGCCAGCAGGAGATGTGCGCCCGCTGGGCCGCGGACCGCGGCTACGTCGTGACCAGGCACCTGCTCTTCTACGGCCTGCGCTCCGACCACTGCGGCCTGTGGGCCGGCGTCGACGACGGGCAGGTCGACCTGTTCGTCGCCGCCAACCAGCGGGTGCTGACCCGCGCACTGCGCTCCGTCGAGGAGTTCACCGCCGAGTGCAGGCGACGGGGCGTCCGGCTGGAGACCGCCGGGCTCGACGAGCCGCGTTACACCTCCGCGATGAAGGCCGAGGTGCACCGCCGGCTGTCCATGCCGACCGCCGGGTACGACGGCACCTGACGCCCCCGGCTCCCGCCGACCGCGGGAGCGGCGCCCGCACCGCACCCGCACCTCCCGCACCCGTACCCGCGTTCGCCGGGCCGCGCCCTGAGCTGCGGCGGACCGGCAGGGAGGCGGCATCCGTGTCACCCGGCCGGGGCGGGACGGCACTGTGCGAGCCTGGGTGCGGGACGGGGGCCCGCGGGCGTGTCGCGGGCCGAGGCGGTGAGGCGGGTACGGCGTGTTGCACGGACGGTGGCGGACCGCGGGGAGCGCCCTGGTGCGGGTGGTCCTCGTGTGGGCGGTGTCCACGCTCACGATGCTCGCGCTGGCCGGGGTCCTCCCGGACTTCCGCCTGCGGTCCGGGGACGACGACAGCCTCACGCAGATCGGCCTGACCGCCGCCTGGGGCGCCGGGGCCTTCGGCCTGCTGAGCGCCCTGGTCTGGCCCGTGCTCGTACGGGCCCTGCTGCTGGTGCCCGCCCTGGTGCTCGGCGTGCTGGTCTTCGCCCTCAACGGCTCACTGCTGCTGCTGGCGCTCCGGCTGGCCCCGGCCGGGCAGGGCGAGGTGGCGCCGGAGACCGCGGTGGTGGTGGCCGCCGTCATGTCCGCGGTGGCCTCCGCGACCTCGACCGCGCTCGCGGTGCGCGACGACGAGGCCTACCGCAGGCGCCTCTACCGGCTCGCCGCCCGACGCCGCCGCCGGGAGCGCCGTGCGGGCGCGCCCGGCGCCGGCGCGCCCCCGCCGGGCCTGGTCTTCCTCCAGCTCGACGGGGTCGGGTACGAGGTGCTGCGGCGGGCTGCGGGCAGCGCCCTGATGCCGACCGTGCAGGCGTGGCTGGAGGACGGCCACCGCCTCACGTCATGGCGTACGGACTGGTCGAGCCAGACCGGAGCGAGCCAGCTCGGAATCCTGCACGGCTCCACCTTCGACGTGCCCGCGTTCCGCTGGTACGAGAAGGACACCGGCGAGGTGGTCGTCTGCAACCGGCCCGCCAGCGCCGCCGAGCTCCAGCGGCGTGCCGTCGCCCGCACCGGCGACGGGGGCCTGCTCACCCTGGACGGGGCCAGCCGCGGCAACCTGTTCAGCGGGGGCGCCGACCAGCTGGCGCTGGTGCTCTCGGTCTCGGCCCGGCGGGGCCGGGCGAACCGGTCCCGCGCGGGCTACTTCGCGTACTTCTCCGATCCGGCCAACGCCGTCCGCACCGCCCTGTCCTTCACCGCCGAGGTGGCCCGCGAGATCGGCCAGTCGGTGCGGGCGCGGGTGCGCGGGGACCGGCCCAGGGTGTCGCGAGGCGGGCTGTACCCGCTGATCCGGGCTTTCGCCACGGTGGTGGAACGCGACGTGGTGGTGGCGGCCGTGATCGGTGACATGCTCGCCGGACGCGCCGCGGTCTACGCGGACCTCGTCGCCTACGACGAGGTCGCCCACCACAGCGGGCCGAGCAGCCGCGACACCGACCGGGTCCTGGCCCGCCTCGACCGGAGCCTGGCGCTGCTCTCCCGGGTCGCCGAGCACGCCCCGCGCCGGTACCGGATCGTGCTGCTGTCGGACCACGGCCAGAGCCCGGGGGAGACCTTCCTCGGCCGGTACGGACTCACCCTGAAGGACCTGGTCCGGGCGGGCTGCGGGTTGCCGGTGTCCCGCCGGGCCGGCCGCACCCGCAGCGGCGCCGAGGCCCGTGCGGCCTTCCTCGCGGCGCTGCACCGGCCGGTGGAGGAGGGCGGGGAGGCGGACCCGGAGCCGGGTTCCGCCCCGGTGGTGCTCGCCTCCGGCAACCTCGGGCTGATCTCCTTCCCCGAGGTCCCCGGCCGGGCGTCGCGGGCGTGGATCGAGCGGGCCCACCCCGCGCTGCTCGCCACGCTGGCGAACCATCCCGGTGTGGGCTTCCTCCTGGTGGACGGGGTGCTGCTGGGCCCGGGCGGGTCGGCGGCGCGGCTGGACGTCCCGGGGGAGGCGGAGCGGTTCCTGGCGCCCTTCGGGCCGGGCGCGGCGGCCGCCGTCCGGCGGACCGACTCCTTCCCGCACGTGGCCGACGTCATGGTGAACTCGGCGTACGACCCGGCGACGGGGGAGGTGCACGCCTTCGAGGAGCAGATCGGCTCCCACGGCGGGCTGGGCGGCGAGCAGGGGCACCCGTTCCTGATGTGGCCGTCGGACCTGTCGGAGCCGGATGCCGGGCTGGTGGGTGCGGAAGCGGTGCACGCCCAGCTGCGGCGGTGGCTGCGGGAGGCCGACGGCCCCCAGGTCCCGGTGGACCCGGGGACTGCGCAGGGGAATTCCCGGCCGGACGGCGCGACGAGCGGAATCCTTCCTTCCGAGGGGGCTGCCGAACGGGGCGACGTCCGCTGACGTGGCGCCGTCCGCGGGGGTGCCCGACGCCCTGCGGACCTGCCCACCATGCGGCCCACCCCGAGGCACCCCGAGGCGCACCACCGCGGGCTGGGCCGCCGCTGCCTGCGCCGCCGTGGTCCCGATGGCGGGCGCCCTCGACGGCTGGACCCTGCTCACCGCGCGGACCCCGTACGCCGTCGCGCAGGGTCACCCGAACGGCCACACCCCGGATGCCGTCCCCGGCGCGCCGGGGCAGGCTGTGGCCACTGACCGCCGCCACCGCACAGACGAGGACCGCGCCATGACCCACACCCGGCGTATCGGCGTCATGACCGGGGTCGCAGCGCTGCTGCTGACCGCCACCGCGTGCTCGGGTCTGGGCCGGAGCACGGTGGGCATGCTCAGCTTCCGGGGCCACGACTCCCCGGTCGAGGTGAGCTACTCCAACACCCCCGTCAAGGGGTGCCACCGGATCGAGGTCCCCCACGGGGCCACCCACGTCGAGAACAACACCCTGGTCGACGTCGTCCTCTACCGGACCCCGGACTGCAGCAAGGGCGACCGCGAGGACGGCATCTACGTCGCCACCACCCTCTCGAACGTGACGGCGCCGGCCAGCCTCCCCTGGCGCAGCTTCCGGGTGATCCACTGAGCGCAGGGCGCCGCCGTCCCGCACGCCGAAGCCCGCGCCGTGGCGGCGCACGTGTCACCTGCGGTGACGCGGCGCCGTACGGCGCGGGCTTCGGCATACGGGACGGGGCCCGGGAACCGGCCGGCCGGGGGCCGGCCGCCGCGGTCTAGTCGAGGTAGTCGCGCAGCACCTGCGAACGGGACGGGTGACGCAGCTTCGACATGGTCTTGGACTCGATCTGGCGGATCCGCTCACGGGTGACCCCGTACACGCGGCCGATCTCGTCCAGGGTCTTCGGCTGGCCGTCGTTGAGGCCGTAGCGCATGGAGACCACGCCCGCCTCGCGCTCCGAGAGCGTGCCCAGGATCGACTGGAGCTGCTCCTGCAGGAACGTGAAGGACACCGCGTCCGCGGGCACGACCGCCTCGGAGTCCTCGATGAGGTCGCCGAACTCGCTGTCGCCCTCCTCACCCAGGGGGGTGTGCAGGGAGATCGGCTCGCGGCCGTACTTCTGGACCTCGATGACCTTCTCGGGGGTCATGTCGAGTTCCTTGCCCAGCTCCTCCGGAGTGGGCTCCCGGCCGAGGTCCTGGAGCATCTGGCGCTGGACGCGCGCCAGCTTGTTGATGATCTCGACCATGTGGACGGGGATGCGGATGGTGCGCGACTGGTCCGCCATGGCGCGGGTGATCGCCTGCCGGATCCACCAGGTCGCGTACGTGGAGAACTTGAAGCCCTTGGTGTAGTCGAACTTCTCCACGGCGCGGATCAGGCCGACGTTGCCCTCCTGGATCAGGTCCAGGAAGAGCATGCCGCGGCCCGTGTAGCGCTTGGCCAGGGACACCACGAGGCGGAGGTTGGCCTCCAGCAGGTGGTTCTTGGCGCGGCGGCCGTCCTCGACGAGGATCTCCAGCTCGCGCTTGAACGCGGGCTTGTGGTCCTCCTCCTCTTCGAGCTTGTACTCGGAGAAGAGGCCGGCCTCGATGCGCTTGGCCAGCTCCACCTCCTGCTCGGCGTTGAGGAGCGGCACCTTGCCGATGAGCTTCAGGTAGTCCTTGACGGGGTCGGCGGTGGCGCCGGCCACCATGACCGTCTGTGCCGGGGCGTCGTCCTCGTCGTCGTCCGACAGGACGAAGCCCTGGGTGCCGCCGGCCTTCGGCGTCTCCTCCTCGGCCTCGTCGGCGATGTCCTCGGCCGCCCAGTCCTCGCCCTCGGCCGCGGGGGTCTCGGCCTCGTCGGAGTCCTTGGCGCCGGTCTTCTTCGCCGCGGCCGTCTTCTTGACGGCCGTCTTCTTCACGGCGGTCTTCTTCACGGCGCGCTTCTTCGGCTCGGCAGCCGCTTCGGCCGAGTCCTCGGGAACGGCGGCCTCGTCGGTGGCGGCCGATATCGCCGCCGCGGCGGCGACGGGGGCGGCCGCGGTCTTGCGCGCGCCGATGGGGCGCGGCGCGGCGGCGGCCTTCTTGGCCACGGTGCGGGCGGGAGCGGCGGCCTTGCGGGGCTTCTTGGCCGGAGCCTTGGTGGCGGGCGCCGCGCTGACGTGAAGGGCGACACCCTCCTCGTCGAGGACCTGGTTCAGGCTGCGCAGGACCCGCTTCCACTGGTCCACCGGGATGCGGCCGGCCTCGAAGGCCTGGCGCACGTCGTCACCGTTGATGTGACCCTGCTCGCGGCCGCGCTCGACGAGCGCGACGAGGGCCTCCGATTCGGCGATCTCCGGAGGGAACGTACGGGACGGGCTGAGCGACACAAGGAGCCTCTCGTTGCGAACAGATAAGGGGTGGACGGGACATCATCGCGCGAACTCGGGAAACAGACCCGAGGGGGGTCGGTATTCCGGGGCCGCACGAGGACACCTGTCGGTTCATCGCACGCCCGAGTCGATTCGTTACGCGCTGAATTGAGTGACCTGCGCCACGCTGTGTCCGCGCAACCCCTTCCGGTGCGGATCCGTCCGCCTCTTCCGTCAGTCCGATCTGCGGGCTTCGATGAGGAAACGAGCGGTATGTGCGACGAACGGGCCCTCGCGCTGGATCCGTTCGTGCAGAGCGCGCAGCCGGTCCCGGTGGAGCCCGACCGTGAAGCCCGGCACCATCCAGATCACCTTCCGGAGAAAGTAGATCACGGCTCCGATGTCGTGGAGTTCGGTGCGCAGGCGTTCGGAGCGCAGATCGACCACCTCCAGCCCGGCCGCCGCCGCCGCGGCCACCGCGTCGTCGGGGTGCCGGCGGCGCCGCACCTCCTCGGGCTGCGGCCCCAGGAAGAACTCGACGAGCTCGAAGACGCTCGCCGGGCCGACCTGCTGGGACAGGTAGGCGCCGCCCGGCCGCAGGACCCGCGCGATCTCGTCCCACCAGACGGTCACCGGGTGCCGGCTCGCGACCAGCTCGAAGGCCCCGTCGCCGAAAGGCAGTGGCGGCTCGTCGGCATCGACGACCACCACCGCGCCCAGCGGGTGCAGCAGCTCGGTGGCCTTCTGCACGTTCGGCGGCCAGGACTCCGTGGCCACGGTCAGCGGGGGCAGCGGGGCGGCTCCGGCGAGCAGCTCGCCGCCGCCGGTCTGGATGTCGAGCACGGAGCGGACCGAGGCCAGCCGCTCCCGCAGCAGTCCCTGGTAGCCCCAGGAGGGGCGCTGCTCGGTGGCCCGGCCGTCCAGCCAGGAGAAGTCCCAGCCGTCCACGGAGACGGACTCGGCCTCGGCGACGAGATGGTCGAAAGTGCGCGTCATGTCCCGATCGTCCCAGGTTGGACTCCGGTGATCCAGCAGATATGTCGACTAGAGTGGTCCGCGGGCCGTGACTGGCGTTCGGGTGGATCACCACCGGGGAGCGGCCCGGCGTACCGGTGTACGCCGACTGCCGCGCGCCTGGGCGAACCGCGATCCGCAGCGACGTTCAGGAGACCCCGTGACGACTGCCACTGCCCAGCTGATGGACGGCACCGCCCTCGCCCGCAGCATCTCCGAGGAGACCGCCGCCCTCGCGGCGAAGATCACCGCACGCACCGGGACGGCTCCCTGCCTGGCGACCGTACTGGTCGGCGAGGACCCCGCCTCCGTGACCTACGTGCGCATGAAGCAGAACCGCTGCGCCAAGGCCGGGATCACCTCCCGCCACGTGGAGCTGCCGGCCGGGACCACCACCGAGGAACTGGTGGCCGCCCTCACCGCGCTCTCCGAGGACCCCGGGGTCAGCGGCATCCTGCTCCAGCACCCCGTCCCGCACCACATCGACGAGCGCGCCGCCTTCGAGGCCATCGCCCCGGGCAAGGACGTCGACGGGGTCACCATGCACTCGTTCGCCGCCATGGGCTTCGGGCTGCCCGGCTTCGTCTCCTGCACCCCCGGCGGGATCATGTGGCTCCTCGCCGCCTACGACGTGGACCTGACCGGCAAGCACGCCGTGGTCGTGGGCCGCAGCGCGATCCTCGGCAAGCCCGCGGGGATGCTGCTCCTGGAACAGAACGCCACCGTCACCTACTGCCACTCGCGCACCCGCGACCTGCCGTCGATCGTGCGCCAGGCGGATGTGCTGGTCGCCGCCGTCGGCAAGGCCGAGTTCATCCGCGGCGAGGACATCAAGCCCGGTGCGGTGGTCCTGGACGCCGGCTACAACGAGGGCAACGTCGGCGACGTGCACTTCGAGTCGGCCGCCGCCCGCGCCTCGCTGATCACCCCGGTCCCCGGCGGAGTGGGCCCGATGACCATCGCCGTCCTGCTGGAGCAGACCGTGCAGGCGGCGGCCGCGCAGGCCGGGCTGGACCTCGCGGACCTCTGACCCGTCCCCGCACCCCCCGCGCACGGCGAACGCCCCGGACCCTTCGGCCCGGGGCGTCGCGTTTCCCCGGGCAACCCCCGGAGCCCGAAGCGGCACCCGCGCGGGCTCGCCGGATGAGCACCCGCTCACGTGCGGCCCGGCCCTGCTGCTGACCGGAGCCTGCGTCGTGGTCATGTCCGCGGCCGCCGCCCTCGCCTCCGGCGGTGCGAAGGTCCCCCTGACGTGGCTGGTCGGGGTGTACGTCATCCAGGTGACGGGCGGGATGTGCCTGAGCCCGCTCGGGACGGCACGGCGGGTACGTACCGGCCTTCGCCGTGCGAACCTTGACGGCACGTCCCCAGAGAAGGAGCCGGTGCATGCCGAGTGAACCGCTGTCGCAGAAGGAGATCGAGGACCGCCTGCGGGAACTTCCGGGCTGGGCCTTCGAGGAGGACCGGATCGTCCGCACCTACCGGCTGGGCAGCCATTTCGGGGCGAGCGCCCTGGTCGCCCACATCGCGTCCGTGCAGCAGGAGTTGAACCACCACTCCGACCTGACCCTGGGCTACGACACGGTCCGCCTGTCGGTGAACACCCACGACGCCGGCGGCGCCGTGACGCAGGCCGACTTCGCCCTGGCCGAACGCGTCGAGGCCATCGCCCCGGCCCACGGGGCACGCTGACCCCGCAGGGGCCCCGGACACCGGGGCCCCCGTCCGGCACCCGGGTGCCGGCGCGGACCTGGCCCGTCCGCATCCGCCGTCCGCCAGAGCCGGTCCGGCCGGGCCTTCAGAGGGGCTCCAGCCGCCACCACTGGGCGGGGGAGTCGCTGTCCTCGCCCTGGCGGACCCGCCCCTGGCCGTCCGCCTCCAGCAGCAGGCCGCTGATGCACGCGACCAGGGACACCACGCCGGGGTCGTCGAGGTGCTCCTCGACGATCCACTCCTGCGCGCCGAAGGCATTCGCCCGCCACACCTGCACGCGGGCGCCGCTCTCCGTCGAGGCGTTCGCCACGTCGAGGCGCCGGCCGTTGTCCCCGCTCACCACGTGGAAGATCCCGCCGCCGCTGTGCACGGGGGAGACCAGCCAGCGGCGGGCGGCCTCCGGTGCGGGCGGCCCGTCGGGGCCGACCCGCACCCGGGAAGCGCCCTCCAGCTGGAGCACCAGCCCGCTGTCCGCGCTACGGATCCGGTAGACCCCCTCGGAGAGGTTCACGCGGCCGCCGCTCAGACGTCGAAGACGGCCGGGTCGGGACCGATGCGGCGGCCCGCCGCGCCCGCGCCGAGGGCGTCGAGCGCGGCCACCTCGGCGGCGTCCAGCTCGAAGCCGAAGACGTCCAGGTTCTCCCGGATGCGCGCGGGGGTCACCGACTTCGGGATCACCACGTTCCCGTGCTGGAGGTGCCAGCGCAGCACCACCTGGGCCGGGCTGCGGCCGTGCTCGGCGGCGATCGCGGCGACCTCCGGGAGCGTCAGGAGCTCCTTGCCCTGGCCCAGCGGGGACCACGCCTCGGTGGCGATGCCGCGCTCGGCGTGCAGGGCGCGCAGCTCGGCCTGCGGGAACAGCGGGTGCAGCTCGATCTGGTTCACCGCCGGGACCAGCGCGCTGACCTCGGCCAGCCGGTCCAGGTCGGCCGGGCGGAAGTTCGACACGCCGACGGCCTTGGCGCGTCCGCCCGCGGCGATCTCCTCGAAGGTCTGCCAGATGCCCAGGAAGTCCTCACGCATCGGGCGGGGCCAGTGGATGAGGTACAGGTCGACCTGGTCGAGGCCCAGCTTGTCCAGCGAGTCGTCGAAGGCGCGCAGGACGGCGTCCCGGTCCCAGGACTGCTTCGGGCCGTTCCACAGCTTGGTGGTGACGAACACGTCCTCGCGGGGCACCCCGGAGACGGCGAGGCCCTTGCCGGTGCCGCTCTCGTTGCCGTAGACGGCCGCCGTGTCGATACTGCGGTAGCCGGCCTCCAGCGCGGTCGCGACGGCCCGTTCCGCCTCCGCATCGGGGACCTGCCAGACGCCGAAGCCGAGCTGGGGCATCTGCGTGCCGTTGTTGAGCCGGATGGTGGGGACCTGGTTCACGTCGGGTCGTTCCCTCGCGTCGGGGGCGGGTGTCGTACGAGGGGCGACAACCGGCCTCCCGTGCGCCGTATTCCCGCCGGTCGCGCCCTGTCGTGCCGCGTTTCCCGCACCCCTCGGCCGGCCGGGCGCCGCGGCTCACGCCGACCCCAGATACGCCTCCCGCACCCGCGGGTCGGCCCGTACCTCGGCCGGCGGACCCTCGGCGAGCACCGCACCGAGGTCCAGGACCACCACCCGGGTGCACAGGTCCATCACGAAGGCCACGTCGTGCTCCACGAGGAGCACCGCGCAGCCCTCCTCGGCGGCCAGCCTGCGGACCACCGCGGCGAGTCGTTCCCGCTCGGGGGCGGACGTGCCGGAGGCGGGCTCGTCCAGCAGCAGGACCCGCGGCGGATCGGCCACCGCGCGGGCCAGCTCCGCCATCCGGGCCTGTCCGACGGGCAGCCCGGCCGCGTACGCCGCCCCGAGCGGGCCGATCCCGCAGTCCGCGAGCACCTGCTCACCGCGCTCCCGGCGGGCCCGCTCCCGGGACCGGCGGGGCGCCAGGGCCAGGAGGTCGGCGGTGAGTCCGCCCCCGCCGCCCCGCCACTCCTGGGCCACCAGCAGGTTGTCGGCCGCGCTGAGCTGCCCGAACAGCTGCCGGCGCTGGAAGGTCCGGCGCATCCCGTGCCGGGCCCGCCAGACCGGGGAGCTGCGGGTGATGTCCGCGCCGTCCAGCAGCAGCCGCCCCCGGTCGGGCCGCCGGATCCCGGACAGGACGTCGAACAGGGTGGTCTTCCCGGCCCCGTTCGGTCCGATCAGCCCGCACACCTCGCCGGCCCGCACCCCGAGGTCCACGCCCGCCAGCGCCGTGATCCCGCCGAAGCGGACGCAGACGCCGCGCGCTTCGAGCACGTAGCCGCTCATGTCGCCATCCCCAGGTAGGCCTCGGTCAGCCGGTCCGCCTCGACCTCGGACCGCGGGCCGCACCAGGAGATCCGGCCCTGGGAGAGGTACGCGACGGTGTCGGCGACCCCGAGGACCTCGGCCGCCTTCTCCTCCACGAGCAGCAGCGCGGCGCCGCCCGCCCGCAGTTCGGCGAGCAGCGCGTACACCTCCGCCACGATCTGCGGGGCCAGCCCCAGCGAGGGCTCGTCCGCGATCAGCACCGCAGGCGGCCGCTGGAGCAGCGGGGCCAGTGCCAGCATCTGCTGCTCCCCGCCGGACAGGGCTCCGGCAGGGATCTGGCGGCGCTGCGCGAGCCGGGGGAACCGCTCGTACACCGCGGACCGGGCCGCCGAGTCGGAGAGCTGCAGGGCCAGGTTCTCCTCGATGGTGAGCGCGGGGAAGATCCCCCGGCCCTCCGGGGCGAGCAGCACCCCGGCCCGGGCCCGGCGCACGGCCCCGTCGGCCGTCGCGTCCCGCCCGGCGACGTACACGGCGCCGCCCGCCGCGGGCAGCAGTCCGGCCGCCACCCGGCAGGCGGTGCTCTTGCCCGCCCCGTTCGGGCCGAGCACCGCGAGGATCTCGCCCCGGCGCACGGAGAGGTCGATCCCGTGCAGGACGAGGCCCCCGGCGTACCCGGCGGTGACCCCGCGCAGCTCCAGGGCGGGACGGTCCGCCGCCGGCCCCTGCGCGGAACCGCTGCCGGGACCCGCGGTACGGGCCGTTCCCCCAGCCGTACGGGGCGCGGGCACCGGGACGGCGGAGGCGGGGGCCGCCGAGGCTGCCGCGGGTCCGGGATCCGCGGCCGAGGCGGCGTCCGCGGCCCGGGCGTTCCGGGCCGCGGCGCGGCGGCGGGCCCGGCGCACCGGCAGCGCCGCGCAGTACCCGTCCGGGTCGTTGGCCAGTGCCAGCCCGGCCAGGCCGAAGAGGATGACGGGGAGGTGCGCCGACTCCGTCACGTAGTCCGCGAGGAGCCTGGGGGCCACCGCGAACACCAGCCCGGCCACCACCGCGTACTGCGGCCGGCGGACCCCCGCCGCCACCACGACCGCCAGCCACACCAGGCCCGTCATCGCGGTGAAGTCCGTCGCCGTGATCCGGGTGTTGTACGCGGCGTACAGGACCCCGCCGAAGCCGGCGAGCCCCGCCGACAGCGTGAACAGCAGCAGCTTCGTGCGCAGGACGGACACCCCGCAGGCCATCGCCGCCGCCGGCGACGACCGCACGGCCAGCATCGCCCGCCCCGAGGGGGAGGCGCGCAGCGCGCTCAGCCCGGCGGATACCGCGGCGGTCAGGACCACGAGGGCCACCCCCAGCGCCCGGTCGTCCGCCAGGTCCACCGGCCCGAACGCCGGCCGCGGCACGGCCCATCCGGAGTCCCCGTTGCGCAGCGGGCCGACCTGGAAGAGCACCTGGTCGGCGAGGAAGGCCAGCGCCAGGGTGGCCAGCGCGAGCGAGCGCCCGCCCAGCCGCAGCGCGGGCAGCGCGACCAGCGCCCCGAGGACGGCGGCCCCGCAGGTCCCCACGGCCAGCGCCGCGGCGAACGGCCAGCCGCGGCTCATCAGCAGCCCGGCGACCAGTGCGGCTCCGGTGACGAAGGTGGCCTGGGCCAGGGAGACCATCGCCCCGAGGCCGGTGACCACCGTGAAGGACAGGAACACCAGGGCGATGGCCAGCCCTTGGGCCAGCAGACCGCTCCAGAACGGGGTCGTCACGGTGTAGAAGGCCGTACCGAGCAGTACCGCCCCCACGGCCCAGACCCCCCACCGCCGCCCCCAGGACGCCCCCGCAAGATGGTCCACGGGCGGGGCGTCGGCGGCCTCGACGCCCGCGGTCCGAGCCCGCCGGGTGAGTACCAGCAGGCCGCCGAAGAGGATCAGGAAGGGCACCGCCGTACGGAAGCCGGTGATCCGCTCGGCGAAGGAGGCGTACCCGGCCACGAGGTTCTGCAGGACGCCGAGCCCCAGCCCGCCCGCGAAGGCGAGCGGTACGGAGGCGAAGCGGCCGATGACGGCCGCCGTGGCCGACACGAACAGGAACAGGGTGAAGTCGTGAGCCGACAGCCCCAGCAGCGGGGTCGCCAGCACGCCGGCCAGGCCGGCCAGCGCCGAGGCGATCATCCAGGCGATCGAGGACAGCCGGTCGGCGCTGATGCCGCGCAGCTCGGTCAGCGACCGGTTGTCGACGGCGGCGCGCAACTGCAGCCCCAGCCGGGTGTGCCGCATCAGCACCCACAGGGCCACGGCCACCAGCGCCGTCACCACCCAGGTGATCACCTGGTCGGAGTCGATGCCCACCCCGTCCGCGAGCTCCCAGGACACCGCGGGGCTCGGTCCCACCCCCGGCAGCCCGAACTGGTTCTCCGCGGGCTTCACGGGGGCGCCCGCCCCGTCGAGCAGCTCGACCGCCCACAGTCCCGCGGCGGGCAGGGCCACCAGCAGGCCGATCGTGGCGACGATCTGTGCGGTGTCACCGACCCGGGCGAGCCGGCGGAACATCAGCCGGTCCAACCCCCAGCCCAGCAGGGGGGCCGGCACCAGCACCACCAGCAGCGCCGCGGGCACGGCGGGCCAGCCGAAGCCCGAGTGCAGCTCGTGGAAGGTCAGTGCATACAGGTAGGCGGTGGCCCCGTGCGCGAAGTTGAACAGCCCGGACGCCGAGTACGACAGCACCAGGCCGGTGGCCAGCAGCGCGTACAGGGCGCCGGAGACCAGGCCGCTCAGCACGAAGACGAGCAGATCCCCCATGCCGGCCCCCTAGGTGAAGGGGATCGGCTGGTGGCACGTGAAGGGCACGGAGACCTCGTACGCGCCGTTCTTGAGCTGGACGAGTGCTCCGCAGCCGAAGCTGTCCTTCTGCCCCTTGGGCTCCGCACGGTCCCCGACGAGCGTGCCGGTGTCGGAGAAGTTCTGCGCGGCGGCCTGGAAGGACTCGGCGGTCAGGTCCTTGCCGGCCTTGGCGGCGATGGACAGGAACAGGTCGGCCGACATGTACCCGGTGAGCGTGTGCATGCTGAGCGGGACCTCCTGGCCGCCCGCGGCCGCCTTCACGTCGGCCTTGAACCGGGCCATCTGCGGGTCCGCCGACTCGAAGGGCTGGAACTGCAGCAGCACGTGCACCCCGTCGAGGGCCTGTCGGGTGGCCTCCTTGGTGAGCAGGCCCGGATCGTAGTCGGTCGGGTCGGAGAGCAGGCCCTGGTAGCCGCTGCGCTTGAGCGCGGTGAACAGCCCGATGTTGTTGGGGGTCTGCATGACGGAGACGACGGCGTCCGGGGCCTTGCCGCCGTTGCTCGCCAGGATCTCCTTCACGTACGCGGACCAGTCGCTTGGCACGGCCGTGCCGGGGACGGAGGCCTTGGCGTAGGAGACGGTGAACCCGGCGCCTGCGAAACCCTGCTGGAAGGTGCGGACCCCGAACCTGCCGGCGTCGCTGTCGTTGGCGATGACCGCGACGGACTTGCCCCGGGCTCCGCCGAGCAGGCGGGCGATGCCCTCGGGCCAGGTCTGGTTGACGGTGCCGCCGGGGGAGGGGACCAGGCAGCCGTTGAACCCGTAGATGAACTTCGGTCCGCAGAAGGAGGGCAGCGTGCCCCAGCCGAAGGTGGGGACCTTCTGCTGCTCCAGGAAGTCGGCTCCGGCGAAGGTCACCGAGCTCATGGGGGAGACCGCGAAGACCTTGTCCTGCTGGACGAGCTTGCGGGCCGCCGCCAGGTTCCTGGCCGGGTCCTGGCCGTCGTCCTCGGCGCCCAGGTAGTCGATCCGGCGGCCGTTGACCCCGCCCTCGGCATTGGCCCTGAGGTAGCGGGCCCTGGCGCCGAGGTCCGTGTCCTTCTTGCTGTAGCCGCCGGCGCTGGTCATCGACACGATGCCGCCGACCTTGATCGAGTCGGCGGTGACCCCGCGGGTGGTCCCCGCACCGCCGGGGCCGCCGCTCGGGCCGGCGCCGCCCGAGGTGGCGGCCGAGTTGCAGGCGGAGGCGAGGGCGAGGGCCGCGGCCGCGGCTGCCAGCGTGCGGATCGGTCGCAACATGTCGGGGATCCCCTCCGTCGGAGTCCCCGCATTCTGTGCCGCACCTGACGGGTCGTCAATATTCGCGGCCGGGCAAAGTGATGGACCGTCAGAACAGTGGCGTGGTCGTCGGGTCACCTCTGGTAGAGCGCCGCCACCTCCCTCTCGTACGCCTTCTCGATTGCCCGGCGCTTCAGCTTGAGCGAGGGGGTCAGCAGCCCCTGCTCCTCGGTGAACTGCTCCGGCAGCACCCGGAAGTCGCGGATCGCCTCCGCCTGCGACACCAGGGTGTTGGCCGCCACCACCGCCCTGCGGACCTCCGTCGCCAGCTCGGCGTCGTGGACCAGGTCCGCCGCCGGCAGCTGCGGCCGGCCCCGCATGGCGAGCCAGTGCGCGACGCCCTCCATGTCCAAGGTGAGCAGCGCGGCGATGTACGGCCGGTCGTTGCCCACCAGTACGCACTGGGAGACCAGGGGGTGCGACCGCACCCGCTCCTCCAGGGCGTTGGGAGCCACGCTCTTGCCGTTGGAGGTCACCAGGATCTCCTTCTTGCGGCCGGTGATGGTCAGGTAGCCGTCCGCGTCGAGCCGCCCCAGGTCACCGGTGGCGAGCCAGCCGTCGCGCAGCACCGCCTCGGTGGACAGCGGATCGTTGAGGTATCCCGCGAAGATGTGCGCGCCGTGCAGCCACACCTCGCCGTCCTGCGCGATGTGCACCGTGCTGCCGGGGATCGGCCGGCCCACGGTCCCGTACTTCGTCGCCCCCGGCGGGTTCGCTGTCGCCGCCGCGCAGGACTCGGTCAGCCCGTACCCCTCGAAGATCGTGATCCCGGCGCCCTCGAAGAACAGCCCGAGCCGCCGGGACATCGCCGACCCGCCCGACATGGCGTGCCGCACCCGCCCGCCCATCGCCTCACGGACCTTCGCATAGACCAGTTTCTCGAAGAGCTGGTGCTCCATCCGCAGGGCCGCCGACGGCCCCGGCCCGGTGCCGAAGGCCTTCTCCTCGCGGGCCTGCGCGTACCGCACCGCCGTCTCCACCGCCCGGCCGAAGGGGCCGGTGCGCCGCTCCGCCTCCGCCGTGCGGCGGGCCGCCGCGAAGACCTTCTCGAAGACGTGCGGCACCCCCAGCACGAAGGTCGGCCGGAACGCCGCCAGGTCCGGCAGCAGCTCGGCCGCCGCCAGGACCGGCTGGTGCCCGAGCTTGACCCGCGCCCGGACGGCCGCCACCTCCACCATCCGCCCGAAGACGTGGGCCAGCGGCAGGAACAGCAGCGTGGAGGGCTGCTCACCGGCCCGGGACTGGAAGACGGACTCCCAGCGGTCCACCATCGTGTCCGCCTCGTACATGAAGTTCGCGTGGGTGAGCACGCACCCCTTGGGCCGGCCGGTGGTCCCGGAGGTGTAGATCACGGTGGCGACCGCATCCGGGGTCACGGCTCCGCGGTGGCGGTGCACCACGTCCTCGGCGACCCCCCGCCCGGAGTCCACCAGCTCGTCCACCGCACCCGTGTCGAGCTGCCACAGCCTCCGCAGTCGGGGCAGCCGGTCGATCACCGAGCCCACCGTCATGGCCTGGTCCTCGTTCTCCACGACGCAGGCCGTGCAGTCGGAGTCGTACAGGATCCAGTGCACCTGCTCGGCGGAGGACGTCGGATAGACGGGCACCGGCTGGGCGCCGACGGCCCACAGGGCGAAGTCGAACAGCGTCCACTCGTACCGGGTCCGGGACATCACGGCCACCCGGTCCCCGAAGCGGACCCCCTGGGCCAGCAGCCCCTTGGCCAGGGCGAGCACCTCGGCGGCCAGCTCGCCGGAGGTCACGTCCTGCCACACGCCCCCGGTCTTGCGGCCGAGGACCACCCGGCCGGGATCCTGGCGGGCGTGCAGGAAGACGGTGTCGGCCAGGCCGCCGACGGGCGAGCCCGTGACGACGGGTGGGACGGTGATCTCGCGCAAGGCCCCGCTCCTCTCCGCACAGCGCGGCGACGCTACCCCACGCCCGAACACAGATGATCAGCCCGCGGATTCCTCCACAAGACCTCCTCAGCGCGGTTCCGGTACAGCCGGGACCCGTGGTGCGGCGCTGGTCAGCGGTACGGCTGAGGCGCTGCGCACCCCCGAGGACGGCCGCGGCCAGGGCCTCTGCGGCGCCCGTCGGCCGCTGCCCCCGGAGCAGTGCGCACCCCACCGGCCCTGCTCCGCCAGCCCGCCCACCCGCACCGGGCCCGGCGGGATCAGCCCCGGGTGTGCGCCCTCACGCCCAGCCCGGCCGACCCGGGTGCTCGCGCCGACGGATCGCCGGCCTCCTCGTCCGCCGCCGCCGGATTCCCGGGCCGCGTCGACAGCGGTCCGGTCCTGCTCGTCGTCCGCGCCGCCTTCAGCGCGGGCCTGGCCGCCGCATCCGGCGCCGGGTCAGCCTGCCGCGGCTCGCGCCCTGCTGCTGGTGGAGGCCGTCCTGCGCGCCCTGATGCTGCTCGTCAGCCGGTACGGGGCCGGCCGCCTCCGGCTCGGCCGCGCGGACCGCATCGCTTCCCGTCCGCCGGGTCGAGGAAGAGCCTGGCCGCCGGACTCCCCAGGGTGAGCGTCCTGTTGGGAGCCGACGCCGCCTGACGGCGCCGCCGCTCATCCCTCAGATCCGGCTACTGGTCTGCGCGGTCAACGCCCGCCGCCGCGACCGAACCTGCCGCCGACGGTGTGGCGGAGGTCTCCCCACCGTCCGAACACCCCGCTGTGCAGGACCGGTAGCGTTCGGCGGTGACCTGGACACGCCCGATCGCCGCCCGCGCCGAACGCCCCTGCACGCTCGTGGTCTGCCGCGGCTGCTGCTGCGGCGACCCCCGCAAGACCCCCGGCTCCGACCATGCCGGGCAGCTCGCCCGGCTGCGCGCGGCCGCCGCCGCCTCCGACGGCCGGCTGGCGGTCCGTACGAGCGACTGCCTCGGCCCGTGCGCACAGGCCAACGTGATCGTGGTCCAGCCCACCAGCGAGGCCCGGCGCCGCGGCGCCCGCGCGGCCTGGTTCGGCTGGGCCCTGGACGACACGGCGACCGACGAGATCATCGCCTGGGCCCGGTCCGGCGGCCCCGGGGCCACCCCGCTGCCCGCCACCCTCGACCTGCACCGGATCGACCCCCCGGCCGACCAGGCCTCCCCGCCCGCCGCCTCCCGCTCCGGGCGCCGCGGCCGCCGCGCGCGCTGAGACGGCCGGGGGCCGCGTCTGCGGGGCGCTGCCCCGGCGCCGCCGCCTCGCGGCCCCTCGCTTCGCGGCGGCCCCGGTCTCCTCGCGTCACAGGGTGATGCGCTCCTCGCCGGCGTAGACGTTCATGTCCGCCCCGCGCAGGAAGCCCACCAGGGTGAGCCCCGACTCCGCGGCCAGGTCCACGGCGAGCGAGGACGGGGCCGACACGGCCGCCAGCACCGGGATGCCCGCCATCACGGCCTTCTGGGCCAGCTCGAAGGAAGCCCGGCCCGACACCAGCAGGACCGCCCCGGCCAGCGGCAGCCGGCCCTCTTGCAGGGCCCGGCCGACCACCTTGTCCACCGCGTTGTGCCGCCCCACGTCCTCCCGCACGTCCAGCAGGTCGCCCTCCGCCGAGAACAGGCCCGCCGCATGCAGCCCGCCCGTCCGGTCGAAGACCTTCTGCGCCGCGCGGAGCCGGTCCGGGAGTTCGCCGAGGAGCCGCGCGGGTACCCGTACCGGGTCGGCGGCGACGGCACCGGGAAAGCGGGTCGCGGTGCGTACGGCGTCCAGGCTGGCCTTGCCGCACAGACCGCAGGAGGACGTGGTGTAGACGTTCCGCTCCAGGGTGATGTCCGGCACCGCGACACCCGCGGCCAGCTGCACGTTGACGACGTTGTAGGTGTTCACCCCGTCCGCGTCCGCCCCCTCGCAGTAGGTGACGGCCCGTACGTCGTCGGCGGAGCCCAGCACGCCCTCGCTCACCAGGAAGCCCGCCGCGAGCGCGAAGTCGTCGCCCGGCGTGCGCATGGTGATGGCCAGTGGCCTGCCGTTCAGCCGTATCTCCAGCGGCTCCTCGGCCACCAGCGTGTCCGGCCTGGCCCCGGCGACCCCGTTCCGGATCCGTACGACGCGACGACGCTCCGTGACGCGTCCCATGGCGATCAGCCCACCCCTTCTGTTCTCGTCCGCTGTTCTCGCCGGCCGTCCCCGTCGGCAACCGACAAGGTCATTGTCCCGGTTCCGCTTCGCACGCGGCTCCCGGCAGGAGGATCCTCGGGAAGCTCCAAATTCCAGTGCCGGAATCCTGTCGGGTCACACGCCCCCGTACCCACCGGTAGCAGGCGAAGCTGGGTGATCCTGACTTCCGTACGAGGGGGGACCCCGCCCATGACCGGTTCACGCGTGGTGGCGCTAGGGCACTACCAGCCCGCGAGAGTGCTCACCAACGAGGACCTCGCGGCCATGGTGGAG
The DNA here is from genome assembly GCF_046548835.1 of Streptomyces sp. cmx-4-9. Taxonomy (NCBI): domain Bacteria; kingdom Bacillati; phylum Actinomycetota; class Actinomycetes; order Kitasatosporales; family Streptomycetaceae; genus Streptomyces; species Streptomyces sp. cmx-4-9. The sequence continues at coordinate 155,701 of NZ_JAEBEE010000005.1, forward strand.
ACCACCGACGAGTGGATCCGTTCCCGGGTCGGCATCAAGACCCGCCACATGGCCGGCCCCGACGAGCCGGTCGACGAGCTGGCCTACCAGGCGGCCGGCAAGGCCCTGGCGAGCGCGGGCCTGACCCCTGACGACATCGACCTGGTCCTGGTGGCCACCTCCACCGCGATCGACCGCTCGCCCAACATGGCCGCGCGCGTCGCCGCCAAACTGGGCATGGGCGGCGGCCCCGCCGTGATGGACCTGAACGTCGTCTGCTCGGGCTTCACCCACGCCCTGGCCACCGCCGACCACGCGATCCGGGCCGGCTCCGCCACCCGCGCCCTGGTCATCGGCGCCGACAAGATGACCGAGATCACCGACTGGTCCGACCGCACCACCTGCGTCCTCACCGGCGACGGCGCCGGCGCGGCCGTCGTCGAGGCCAGTGCGGAGCCGGGCATCGGCCCGGTGCTGTGGGGCTCGGTCCCGGAGATGGGCCACGCGGTGCGCATCGAGGGTTCGCCGCCGGTCTTCGCGCAGGAGGGCCAGGCGGTCTACCGCTGGACCACCAGCCAGCTCCCGCCGCTGGCCCGCAAGGTGTGCGAGAAGGCCGGGATCACCCCGCAGGATCTGGCCGCGGTCGTCCTGCACCAGGCCAACCTGCGGATCATCGAGCCCCTCGCCCAGAAGATCGGCGCGGTCAACGCGGTCGTCGCCCGCGACGTCGTCGACTCCGGGAACACCTCGGCCGCCAGCATCCCGATGGCCCTGTCCAAGCTCGTGGAGCGCGGCGAGATCCCCTCGGGGGCCCCGGTCCTCCTGTTCGGCTTCGGCGGCAACCTCTCCTACGCCGGTCAGGTCATCAGCTGCCCCTGACCCGCACCCCGGCACCCGCCGGACCGAAGCCCGCCCCGCCCGGGAGCCTCGGCCGGCCGGTGTACCGCGCCGGACGCCCGCGACGCCGCGAGACGCATCGTCTCGGGGCGTCGCGTTGGGTATGCGTGCAGGTCAGCGCGGCGTGGCGGGACACCGGCCGGGCAGATATCTGGTCGGAACCCCGCCAATCCTTTGCTATGGTTGTCCATGTCGCCGCGGGAAACCGGGGCCGACCACCGGTCCGGGTGGCGGAATGGCAGACGCGCTAGCTTGAGGTGCTAGTGCCCTTTATCGGGCGTGGGGGTTCAAGTCCCCCCTCGGACACAGATGAGAACCCCACTCCGGTGGGGTTCTTCTGCATGTCCCGGCGCTTTCCTGCACGGCGGTCGGCGGCCCCGCGGGCGGCCCGAGCGCGTCCTGCCCCCGGCTCGCCCTATGCAGGTGCCGAAGTCCGGGGCCGTTCGGGCCGGGCGCTGCGGGAGCGGCGGCGCGGGGGAGATGCTGGGCCCGGGCGTTCGCAGCGACGGCAGGGGGTCCCATGAGCCCGGACGCGATGGTCACGCACTTCGTCGGAGCGGCCGCCGTGGTCCTGGTCGTCGCCCACGGCGCCGGGCGGTGCGCACGGTGGCTGCGGCAGCCGGTGATCGTCGGGCAGCTGGCCGCCGGGATCGCCCTGGGACCGACCCTGCTGGGCGCCGCCGCCCCCGGCGCGGCCCGGCTGCTGTTCCCGACCGAGATCGGGCCGATGCTCAGCGCTCTGTCCCAACTGGCCCTGGTCGTCTTCCTGTTCCTGATCGGGTACGAGCTGGACCTCCCGGTCCTGCGGCGGCGCGCCCGCACCGTGGTCGCGGTCTCCCTCGCCGCCTTCCTCCTCCCCATGGCCCTGGGCACCGCAGCGGCCCTGTGCTTCCGCGAGGAACTGGTGCGGCTGGGGGCGCCTGCCGGGATGCCCCTGCCCGCCGTGCTGTTCCTGGGGGTGGCCCTGTCCGTGACTGCCGTCCCGGTCCTGACGGCCATCGTGCGGGAGAACGGGCTGACCGGGTCGCTGCCCGGAGTGATCGCCGTATCCGCCGCCGGTCTCATCGACGTCCTGGGCTGGGCCGTCCTGCTCGGCGCCCTGTTCGACGCCGACGGCCGGGACGCCCGCTCGGTGGCGCTGCGGCTGCTCCTCGTGCTGCTGCTCACCACGGCGGTCCTGCTCGTGGCCCGGCCGCTGCTGCGCCGGCTGACGGCCGGCGGCGGCCCGGACCCCTCGTACCGGCCGGCGGTCCTGGTGGGATTCGCCTGCGGCTGCGCCTGGGCGACCAGCGCCCTCGGGCTCCACGTGATCTTCGGAGCCCTGCTGGCGGGGGTGGCGGCTCCGCGCGGACCGGGATCCGGCGCCGTCGCGGTGCGGCCCCTGCAGGAGCTGTCGGCGCTGCTGCTGCCCTTCTTCTTCGTCGTATCGGGCCGCAACGTCTCCGTGCGCGGGCTCGGCGGCGCCGCTCTGCTCGCCCTGGCCGCCGTCACGCTGCTCGCCGTACTCGTCAAGGTGGGCAGCGGATGGGGCGCGGCGCGGCTGTGCGGAGTGGGACGCGATGACGCCCGCACCATCGGGGTGCTGCTCAGCACCCGCGGCCTCACCGAACTGATCGCTCTCGACGCGGGCTTCCGGGCCGGACTGATCGCCGGCCCGCTCTACGCCGTGTTCGTCCTCATGGCCCTCGCCACCACGGCCCTCACCCAGCCGCTGCTGGTCCTGGTGCGGAGCCGGGCCCGCCGACGGGAGCGACGCCCGGCGGACGGTGCGGGCGGCGGGACGGGCACGCCGGACCCGGTGCCCGCCGCCGGGACGGGCACGCCGGACACCCTGCCCGCCGTCGGCCGGCCGGCCGGACCGGAGCCGGTGACCCGGACGCCGGACCACGAGGTCCCTCCGCGGCTCGGCCCGGCCCGGATGCGGCGGAGCGGCCTACGTGTGCAGGACCACCAGGCCGTCCGGGGTGCTCAGGCTGCCCGGCACCACCTCGGTGAAGGTGTGCGGCAGGGACAGGCGGGGCACGCCGCCGCCCGGGTCCGCCTCGAAGAAGTAGGCCGCCGCCGCCGCGGAGTCGCTGACCAGGTGCGGTCCGCCGGGCGCGGTGGCGGTGCCGGGGAGCGGGGCACGGAACAGCCGCCGCAGCCGCCGAAGTTGGCGAAGCGTCTCCGGGGTGGCCGGGGCCGGCGCCGACGACGGCTCCGGCCGGGGCTGCTCCCCGGGCCGGCCCGCGGCCACGCCCGCCGGGGCCGGGGGGCCAGCCGCCGGGTCGGGCGGGATCGCACCGCTGAGGAGGAGGGCGAGGAGCACCGGGACCGCCTTGCGGCGCAGTGCCTCGGTGGCTGCGGGCAGGCGGTGGGCGTGCACGGCGGGCAGCGACAGGGCGAGGCTGCCCGCGGCGCCACCGGCGGCGATGGGGACCGCCGAGCACACCACCCCCGGCGCGTACTCGCGCAGGTCGAAGACGGGCGCTCCGGGAGCCACCGCGTCCAGGGCGTGGAACAACGCCCGGCTGTCCGTGATGGTGCGGGCGGTCAACCGCGCCGGCCGGTGCCGGGCCACGTGGTCGGCGCGGCCGTCGTGGTCGAGCTGGGTCAGCAGGCACTTGCCGACCGCGCTGGCGTGCGCGGCCTCCCGGAAGTCCACCCACTCCCGCACCGGGGGCGCCCCCGGCCCGTCGGCCATCTGCGTGATGTGCACCTCGCCGTCGGCGTACCGGCTCAGGTACACCGCCGCGCCCGCGCTGTCCCGGGCCAGCGCCAGCGTGCGCTGGAGCTGGCCCGCCAGCCCGCGGCCGCCCGGCGCGGCCAGCCGGTCGAGGGCCGCGCCCGGCGCGTACACCCCGGCGCCCGGCCGGCAGGCGTACTCCTCCTCGCACAGCATCGCCAGCAGGGGTCCCAGTTCCGCCCCGGCCAGCCCGGACTCCCGACCGAGCCGGGCCGTCCTGACCCCCAGCGGGTGCCGTTCCAGGACGTGTACGACGGCCAGCGCCCGGCGGGCCTCCGCCAGGGCGCCGCCGGTCCCCGTCCGCACGACGCCGGCGCGGGCGGCCGCCGTCAGCGCGGGATGGCGCAGCGGCCCCGCGTCCGGCCGGGGCGCGGCAGCCGGGACGTCGGCGGGCGGCGGCAGGAAGGCGGCGAGGACCCCGGGCAGCCCCGGCCTCGGCAGCGGCACCGGCCCCAGATCGGGGTCGTCCACCTGCTCGACGTAGCGCAGGACGGCGGCCTGGGCGCACAGCCGGACCTCCCGCAGGTCGCGGCGGCCGCCCGGCCGGAACCCGCGGCGGCCCAACTCGCGGGCCCACAGCCCGGCGTCGTGGTGCTCGCCGCGCCGGGAGTGGTCGAGGAAGAGGCAGTAGGCCGCCGGGGCCGTCCACGGCCGGCCCGAACCGGCGGCGAACTGCCACCAGAAGCGGGCCCCTTCGCGCAGCCCGGCCAGGTGCAGCAGACAGCCGAACACCACCGCCCCGGCCAGGTCGGTGTGGGCGTGCGCGAGGAAGGCGGCGAGGCGCCCCTCGGCCTCCGGGGCGCACACGCAGGCCAGGCAGGCGGCCTTGAGGTCGCGCCGGGCCCGTTCGGCGTCGAGCGGGCAGTCCCGCGCCGGGTCGCTCCAGCCGTGGGAACGGCGGGTGCGGGCGACGGCAGGATGCGGGGAGCGCAGCAGCCGGGCCTCGGCCGCGCCGAGGTCGTAGTGCGGGTAGCGGTCGCGGACCCCCGCCCGGGCCAGGAGCTCGGCGAGGGGCCGGGGGAGGCCGTCGTCCTCCCGGGGACCGTGCCGCTCGTGGCGCCTCATGACCCCGCCGAGGCGTCGAGCAGGCGGGAGAGCCGCCGGTGCGCCTGGCCGAGGTAGGAGCCGACGGTGGCCTCGTCGACGCCCATCACGGCAGCGGCCTCGCCCGGGGAGCACCGGAGCCCGTACCGCAGCAGGACGGCGTCGCGCTGCCGTTCGGCGAGGCGGGAGACGGCCGAGTAGAAGCGGATGGTGTCGGTCAGCACCTCGTACTGGTCCTCGTGCGCCGCCTTGAGGGCCGCCTCGAAGGCGCTGATGTCCATCGGCTCGGGGCAGTGCTGCCGGGCCGGGCGGCCACGCTGCCGGTCGACGATGCAGTGCTTGAGCACCGTCCAGGCATGGGCGTCCAGCCGGTCCATGTGGAGCATCCGCAGCCACTGGCCCATGATCGAGTCGAAGGCGGCGTCCACCGTCTGCTCGGCCGCGGTGTCCGAGCCCAGGTGCAGGTACGCGAACCGCATGTACGCGGGCCGCCGGTCGGCGTGGAACGCCCAGTACGACAGGCGCGCCGCCGCGTCCCACCGGCTCATGGGCGTCGGCCGCGGGCGCCGGCTCGGCAGGCCCACGGCACCGCCGGACTCCTCGTGTCCGCCATCGCTCACCGTTCCACCTCATCCCCTGTGCGGGGCCCAGGAAAGCAGTGCGGGCGCATCCGAGGGGCGCAGAGCGGAAACCTGGAAATATTACGTTCGGTGATGACCGACTTGTGATCGATCTCGACCGGCCGAGCGGTCAACCAGCGCGTATGCATATGCCGCCAGCGGATGACGGTGCACGGCGTGTGACCATCCCATGATTCACTCGTTTGTCTGAGGCGTGAGCACATCACCGCGATTCCGCTCCACCGCCCTCGAACAGGCCGAGGCGGTGCTTGTCGAGCAGTACCCCCGCCTCGTGCGGCTCGCCTACCTCACCCTCCCCGACTCCCTCGGGCGCCACAGCCGGGTGCTGCTGGCCCACAAGGCCGTCCAGCGTGCCCTGCCCCGGTCGGCCTCGGCCGGCGCCCGCGGCGGACCGGGCGGCCCCGACAGCCCGGGCGGCCCCCTCGCCGAGGTGCGGGTACGGGTCCTGCGCTGCTGCCTCGCCCCCGCCGGACGGACGGGCTCCGCCCTGGCCCGGATCGGCCGGCCGCCGGTCCCGCCCTTCGTGTGGGGGCTGCGGCTGTGGCCCCCGGCCGGCGGGATCGAGGAGGCAGCCCGCCTGCTGACGGGCGTGCCCGCACAGGTCCGGGCCGCCTTCGTGCTGCACCGGATGGACGGGCTGCCCGAGGAGGCGGCCGCCCGGCTGCTGGGCGCGGCGGGCGTACCGGCCGCCGCCGACGTGCTCCGCGAGGCCCACGCCCTGCGCATCGGTGAAACGCTCCTGCGGGAGCTGGCGCGACCGGAGTTCGACGCCAGCGTGGTCAGCACGCGCCCCACCGACCTGCTGCGCCGGCGCCGCCGCGTGCGGACCGGGTGGGTCGCCGCGGCAGTGCTCGCCGCGGTCGGCGGCCTGCTCGTCGCCGACGCCTCGGCGCCGCCGTACACCGCCCGGCCCGCCGCCGGCTCGATGGCGGCCGGGGCGCTGGACCCCGGCCGGCTGGTCCGGGCCGGGGAGCAGGCCTGGGCCGACACCGCCCGCGTCGACTTCACGGCCTGGCCCGCCCGCGGCGGACGCACCCTCGACCGGGCCCTGCTCGCGCGGGCGCTCGGCAGCTGGTCGGATGCCGCGCAGCGGAGCGCCGCCGGGGCGGGAGCGGAGGGCCGGGGCGCCGAGGACACGGGCGCGGCCGGGGCGGATGCCTCCGGTCCAGGCGCCTCAGGTCCGGGCACGGCCGGACCCGGACCCGGTGCCGCCGCCGGCTCTGGCTCCGGCGCCCCGCCCTCCGCGCAGGCGGCGCCCGCCCGGGTGCTCTCCGGCGGGGTACGGGTCACGGCCGCCCCCGGCACCCCCACCGACCCGCCCGCCCGGCCCCCGCAGCTGCTCTACGCGGGGGACGCCGACGGCCGGTCCGTGGTCGTCCTGCTCGACGGGGACCGGGTGGTGCGCTACGCCGAGGCCCGCGGGGGACCGCCAGGCGGACGCGAGCTCGACTTCGCCCGCACCGACGAGGCCGGGGTCACCACGGCCGCCGCGCTCTCCCTGGTCCGCAGCCCCGACGGCGCCCGGGCCCGCTACCTGCTCGCCCCGTGGATCGCCTCCGCGGGCACCCGCGACCTGCTGCGGGCCGCGGACGAGGCCACGCCGCTGGACGTGGCGGCCGACGGTGTCACGGCCCCCGTCGAGGTGCCCCGCGCAGCCGGCGCCTGCGCGGCCTGGCCCGCCCTGGAGGTCACCTCCTCGGCCCGCATCGTGGAGAAGCACTCCTTCGTCCTCGCCGACCTGGGCGCGCTGACCCCCGTACACCTCACCTACACCCCGCTGCCCGACGGGCCGGGCGCCGTGGCCGCGCGGCAGCCCCGCGAAGCCACCGGGGCAGCCGCCCGGGCCGCCTGGGCGCCCACCGCCTGCCGCCTCCGGGAGATGGCCGGCGCGGGGGTACGCGCCGTCAACATCTGGGAGTTCGCCGCCTCCGAACTGCCCGACGGCGGCGGCCGGGCCGTCTGGTCCTGCACCCGCGCCTCCGGCTGGGCGGGCCCCGGCGACGTGCTCGTCCGGCTGGCTCCGGCGTCCGGGGCGCCGCAGGACGTGGCGCGGGCCCGGGCCACGGCCGCCTGCGGCCGCTTCGGCCAGCACCTCCTCGCGGGGACCCGGTGGCGCTCGCCCGCCGGGCGGTGGTACCTGGTCGCGGCGGGCAGCCGGGAGGTCACCGGGATCACCGCCACCGGTGCGGTCCGGGCGGAGGCCCAGGGCCGGGCCCTGGCCGCGCCCGCCGGCCCGGAGGGAGCCGCGGTCCGGCTGACCGGCCGCCTCGCGAGCGGCGGCCGGGTCACCGCACTCGACGGCGCGGGCGGCGGCCGCGACTGACCGGGGGCGCCCGGTGCCCCCGACGGGTCAGGGGCACCGCGCGCCGCCTGTAACATTGGCCCATTGCGAGGGCCGTGACGGAGAGGTCACTGCCCTCGCTTTTGCGTATGTCCACCCAAGGAAAAAGCGGGGCGTGGCCTTTCACCGGTTCGATACGATGAACCGCACCGATTTCGGCAGGCCACGCGATACCGCACATATGAAATGGAGCATCCGAGGATGGCTCGACACCTGATCACCAGCGCGCTTCCGTACATCAACGGGATCAAGCACCTGGGCAACATGGTCGGGTCGATGCTTCCGGCGGATGTGTACTCCCGGTACCTCCGCCAGCGCGGCCACGACGTCCTCTACATCTGCGCCACCGACGAGCACGGCACCCCCGCCGAACTCGCCGCCAAGGCAGCCGGCCTCTCGGTCGCCGAGTTCTGCGCGCAGGCCCACGACGCCCAGAAGGCGGTCTACGACGGCTTCGCGCTGTCCTTCGACTACTTCGGCCGCAGCTCCTCGGAGCAGAACCGCGAGATCACCCAGCACTTCGCGCGCCGGCTGCAGGAGAACGGCTTCATCGAGGAGCGCGCGATCCGGCAGGTCTACTCCCCGGTCGACGGCCGCTTCCTCCCGGACCGCTACGTAGAGGGCACCTGCCCGCACTGCGGCTACGACAAGGCCCGCGGCGACCAGTGCGAGAACTGCACCCGCGTCCTGGACCCCACGGACCTGATCGAGCCCCGCTCGGCCATCTCCGGCTCCACCGAGCTGGAGGTCCGCGAGACCAAGCACCTCTTCCTCCTCCAGTCCAAGCTGCAGGTCGAGGTCGAGGCCTGGGTCGCGCAGCACGAGGAGGAGTGGCCGCAACTGGCCTCCTCCATCGCCCGCAAGTGGCTCACCGAGGGCCTGCACGACCGCGCCATCACCCGTGACCTGGACTGGGGCGTGCCAGTGCCGGCCGACACCTGGCCCGAGCTCGCCGCCGACGGCAAGGTCTTCTACGTCTGGTTCGACGCCCCGATCGAGTACATCGGCGCGACGAAGGAGTGGGCCGACCTCGACCCGGCCCACGGCGACTACCGTTCCTGGTGGTACGAGGCCGAGGACGTCCGCTACACCCAGTTCATGGCCAAGGACAACGTCCCCTTCCACACCGTGATGTTCCCCGCCACCGAGCTGGGCACCCGCGAGCCGTGGACGAAGGTCGACTACGTCAAGGCCTTCAACTGGCTGACGTACTACGGCGGAAAGTTCTCCACCTCGCAGAAGCGCGGTGTCTTCACCGACCAGGCGCTGGAGATCCTCCCCGCCGACTACTGGCGCTACTTCCTCATCGCCAACGCGCCCGAGTCCGACGACTCCTCCTTCACGTGGGAGCACTTCACCGCCACGGTCAACAAGGACCTTGCCGACACCCTCGGCAACTTCGTCAACCGCGTGCTCTCCTTCTCCCGCAAGCGCTTCGGCGACGAGGTGCCGGCGGGCAACGCGGCCGGCGGCGCCGAGGCGAAGCTGGGCGAGCAGATCGCCGAACTCCTCGCCGAGTACGAGGGCCACATGGAGGACCTGCAGTACCGCAAGGCCGCAGCCGCGCTGCGCGCCCTGTGGTCGGCCGGAAACTCCTACCTGGAGGAGAAGGCCCCCTGGCTCGAGATCAAGACCGACCCCGAGGCCGCCGCGCTGACCCTGCGCACCGCGATGAACCTCATCCACCTCTACTCGGTGGTCTCCGAGCCGCTCATCCCGGCCTCGGCCCGGACCATGCGCTCCGCCTTCGCCCTCGACGGCGACACCGCGGCATGGGTGACCCCGGAGCAGGCCAAGGCCCTGGACTCGGTTCCGGCCGGCACGCCGTTCACGGTTCCGCCGGTGCTTTTCGCGAAGATCACCGAAGAGGACCTGGAGTCGTACAAGGAGCGCTTCGGCGGCTCCCCGGACGAGGCCTGACACCACCGCCCGCAGGGCGCGCCCGTGGCCACACCGACCCGTCGTCTCGTTGACGGACCGCCCCCCGACGAAGCCCGTCCGGCAGGCGGCCCGTCGCTCGGGCGGTCTGGCGCAGATCCGGTGGTACCGCGAGGATGATGACACGCGCATGTCATTAACCGGGCGGCGTGCATCCTCGCGGTGCACACGGAGAAGGGCGACGACACGATGAACAGATCCGCCTCCAGGGGTGCGGCCCGAGCGGGTCGGGCGGGCCGGGCGTGCCTCGCCTTCGGTGCGGCCTTGGCGTCGACCGTGCTCTGCGCCACCGTGAGTGCGGCGGCGCCCACGGACGTGAGTGCGGCCGGAGCATCCCCGTCGCGTACGGACGGCCGTCAACGCGCCTGTCCCGTCGTGTACTTCGACCTCGGCGAGACCCTCGTGCACACCGGCGCCGACGGCAGCATCGACTACCGGACCGGAGCGGCCGTCTATCTGCGCGCCCTGCGCGAGCGCCACATCGGCATCGGGCTGATCACCAACGTTCCCCCCTCCTGGGGTGCGACCGACGCCGAGCGTGCCGCCAGGCTGAAGAGGGAAGTCGACGCTTCGTGGAAGGGCTCTGCGCCCTTTGCCTGGGAGGACTTCGCCGACCGCATCCTCACCCCCCGCACCGAGGCCGAACGCAAACCGGCCCCGGTTCTCTGGCAGCGCGCGAAGGCCGATGCGGGGCGTTGCCGGCTCGTCTTCCAGGCGGAGACGGCCGAAGAGGTCCAGGTCGCCGCCTCGTTGGGCTTCGTGCCGTACCAGATCGGACAGCCCCACCGGCCCGCGTTCCTCCCGGTCGGCCTGGTCGAACTCCTCGGTGCACCGCTGCCGGGGGCCGACGGGCGGCCGTGACGCACCGAGCGCCCCCCGACCGGGTGCCCTTTCCGCCGGCCCCGTGGGTGTGCTGCGTGCGTACGGTCCGGGGGGTGCGGGCGGACGGGCATTTCGGCTGACCGGTCACCGCGGCCGGACGGGTGACCTATCCTTCCGTGCGTGGATCAGCTGACCGCCGAAGACCCCAGCCGCATCGGACCGTACCGCCTGATCGCCCGGTTGGGCGCCGGGGGCATGGGGCTGGTCTACCTGGGCCGCTCCGAAGGCGGGCGCACGGTGGCCGTGAAGGTCGTCCAGGGCGAGTTCGCCGGAAACCCCGAGTTCCGCCGGCGGTTCGCCCGCGAGGTGGCTGCCGCGCGGCGGGTGGGCGGGAGCTGGACGGCGGCGGTGCTCGACGCCGACACGGAGGCGGCCGTGCCCTGGGTGGCGACCCGGTACATCCCGGGCCCCGACCTGCACAAGGTCGTCGCCCGGGACTTCGGGCCGCTGCCCGAGGACTCGGTGCGGACCCTCGCCAACCGGCTCGCCCTCGCCCTGCGGGCCGTACACGGAGCAGGGCTGATCCACCGCGACCTCAAGCCGTCCAACGTGCTCGTCACCGTCGACGGCCCCCGCGTCATCGACTTCGGCATCGCCCGCGCGATGGACAGCCTGACCGGGGACAGCCTGCACACGCGCACCGGCATGCTGATCGGCTCGCCCGGGTTCATGTCCCCGGAACAGGTGCGCGGCCGTGAACTGACGCCCGTGAGCGACGTCTTCTGTCTGGGCGCGGTCCTTGTGTACGCCGCCACCGGGCGCATGCTCTTCGGCGCCCGGGACACGGGGCTGAACGCGCACCTCTTCCGGGTCGCCGAGGAGGAGGCGGATCTGACCGGCGTACCGGAGTCGCTCGCCGCCCTGGTCGGCGCGTGCCTGCACAAGGACCCGGCACGTCGGCCCCTCCCCGAGGAGGTGGCGGAGCGTACGGCCGCCGATGCGGCGGGGGAGTGGCTGCCCGGTGCGGTACTGGCCCAACTGGGGCGTCATGCCGCTCAGTTGCTCGACTACGCCCCGGCCTCGCCGGTCGGACCCTCTTCCGTCGTCGGCCCCGCGTCCGGGTCCGGGTTCGGCTCCGGGTTCGGCTCCGGCTCCGGCTCGGTGCCCGCGCCCGCCGTCGGCGCCGGATCACCCGCCGTGGGCCCACCCGTTCCGACGCCCGACCCCCGCGTGGTGCCCCCGCAGTCCCGGCCGCAGCCCGGACCCCTGGACAGACCTCCGAACGAGCCCCCGGACGGCTCCCGCGCCGTGCCCGGCCCGCACAGCCCCCCGCCTCCCGCGTACCCGCCCGCGGCCCCGGGCCGGTTCGGGCCCGCGGACGGCTTCGGCCCGTCCCTGCACCCCGCGTCCGGGGACGTGTCGCGGCCGGCGCCCCCGCACCCCCGGCGATGGTGGGGCCTTGCGGTCCTCGCCCTGACCCAGCTCCTGGTGGTCGTCGAGGCCGCGCAGTTCAACCTGGTGCTTCCCCAGGTCAACGCCGAACTCGGCCTCAGCGCCGCCGGCCTGGGCCCGGTCTTCAGCGCCTACCTGCTCGCCCTCGGCGGCCTGCTCCTGCTCGGCGGGCACCTCGTCGACCTTGCCGGCGCCCGGCGGATGCTGGTGGTGGGCCTGGCCGGCTTCGCAGCAGCCGCCGTACTCGGCGGCGCGGCGGGCGGCTCCGGCACGCTGATCACCGCCCGCGCCCTGCAGGGCGCCTTCGCCGCCCTGCTCGTCCCGGCTGCCCTGTCCCTGGTCACCACCGGCTTCACCGACCTCCGGGAACGCAGCCGGGCCTTCGGGATCTACGCCGCAGTCGCCGCGGGCGGCGGCGCGCTGGGCGTGTACACGGGAGGCCTGCTCGCCGAGGCCTTGAGCTGGCGCTGGACCCTGTGGGCGGTGGCGCCCCTCGCCGTGCTCGCACTGATCGGCGCGCTCACCCTGCTGCCCGGCCGCTCCGGCCGCTCCGGCGGCAGGTTCGACGGGCTCGGCGTGCTCCTCGGCTCGGCGGGGTCCGCCGCGCTGACCTACGGTCTGGCCGAAGCCGAGAGCGCCGGCTGGGCCGTCCCGCAGAGCGTGTTCCTGCTGACGGGCGGCGCCGCGCTGTTCGCGGCCCTCCTGTGGTGGCAGAGCAGGGCCGCCGGGCGGCTGCTCCCGGCGCACGTCCTCGCGGACCGGAGCCGCCTGGGCTCCCTCCTGGCGCTGCTCCTCACCGGCGCCGCCTTCGTCGGCATGCTCCCGGCCCTCGGCTTCTTCGCCCAGCAGATCCGCGGCGAGGGACCGGTCGCGGCCGGGACGGCCCACCTGCCCCTGGTCGCCGCCGCACTCCTGGGCGCCACCCAGGTCTCCGCCCGCCTGCTGCCGCGCCTGGCGCCCCGCGCCCTGATCGTGTCCGGCCTCGCCGCCGCGGCCGCCGGGCTGGCGCTGCTGGCCGGGCAGGAGGGCGACACCGGCTACGCGACCGGGGTCCTGCCGGGGATGATCCTCGGCGGTTTCGGCCTGGGCCTTGCCCTGGTCCCGCTCTACGCCGTCGCCACGGCCGGGGTGGCGCTGCCGTACACCGGCGGGGCCACGGGAGTCCTGGCCACGGCCCACCACCTGGGCCAGTCGGTCGGCGGAGCCGTGCTCGGCACCGTCCTGGTGAGCCGCCTGGACCGGGTCTCGGACCAGACCGACGTGTTCGCCCGGCTGCTGGCCGCCTACACGACCACCCTGTGGTGGGCCGTCGGCGGCCTCCTGCTCGCAGCCCTGCTCGCCGGTCTCCTGGTCACGTCCGGCGCCCCGCGCGGCGCCCGCATCCCGGCCTGACCGCGACCCGCCGCCCGCCACACCACGGCGCAGGGGCGTACACGCGTGTGCGGGCCGTCCCGGGGCGGTGTCCGAGCGCCCGGCCCGCCGGGCCCTCCGCGTAAACTCGGGGGCATGAACCAGAGCGGCCCCCGGGCGGAACTCGGCGACTTCCTGCGGTCCCGACGTGCGCGGATCCTGCCCGAGGACGCCGGACTGCGCTCCTTCGGAGGCCGCCGCCGCGTGCCCGGACTGCGCCGGGAGGAACTCGCGCAGCTCGCCGGAGTGAGCGTCGACTACTACACCCGCTTCGAGCAGGGTCGCGCCGAGAACGTCTCCGACTCCGTCCTGGGCGCCGTCGCCACCGCCCTGCGCCTCGATCCGGCCGAGACGGCCCACCTCACCCGGCTGGTCCGCACCGTCGGCCGCGGGGGCGCCCCCGCGGCCGACCGGGGGGCTGCGGCCGGGCCGGAACAGGCGCAGGAGGTCCGCCCGGGGCTGCGCAGACTGCTGGAGTCCATGCCGCAGACCCCCGCCTTCGTCATCGGCCGGCGCACCGACATCCTGGCCTGGAACCCGCTGTTCGCCACCCTCGTCACCGACTTCGGGGCACTGCCCCCCGAGCGCCGCAACAAGGCCTGGCTGCTCTTCCTCGACCCGCAGGTACGGGAGCGGTTCGTCAACTGGGAGCGCAAGGCCGAGGACCTCGTCGCCTACCTCCGCTTCGACCACGGACGGCACCCGCACGACGCCCGGTTCACCGCGCTCGTGGCGGAACTCTCCGCGCGCAGCCCGGAGTTCGCCACCCTGTGGGCGGCCCAGGAGGTACGGGAGAAGACCCACGGCGGCTACCACCTGCGCCATCCGCTCGTCGGCGAGTTCACCCTCGCCTACGAGAGCCTGAACCTGCCCGACGACCCGGACCAGAGCCTGATCACCTATACCGCGGCAGCCGGTTCGCCCTCCGAGGCGGCCCTGCGCATCCTTGCCGCGGAAGCGGCACGCACCGCCGGGGGCGCCGGCCGGGCGTCAGGGCGCAGGACCGGAGGAGCCCCGGATCACGGCGCGGGGACTCCGACGCGCAGCGACAGCCGCTCGTAGCCGGGGATCAGCACCCCCCGGGCCGGGCGCCGCCCGACGACCTCCAGCTCGGGGAAGCCCCGCAGGGCCCCGACCACCGCCCGGATCTCCGCCATGGCCAGCGGCATCCCCAGACAGAAGTGCGGTCCGGCGCCGAACCACAGCCGGCGCAGCTCCGCAGGATCGGGCGCGCCCGGTCGGGGGCAGCCCGCAGCCCTCCCGCCGGAGCCCCGGTCCGGCGCGAAGGGACCGTAGGCCCGCGTGCACAGCAGGGTGGCGATGACCACGCGCTCCCCGGCCCCGACCCGTACGCCCCCGAGCAGCCCGGCGGCGGCCGCGCTGCGCAGCATCACCGGGGTCGGGGAGGTGACCCGCAGGGCCTCCTCCGTCAGCGCGTCGTCGATCCGGTCGGGCCCCCGGCCGGTGTCGTGGGCCAGTGCGACCAGCCGGGGTATGAAGGAGACCAGCGTCTCGGTCCCGGTCAGCAGGAACACTCCGACGGCGCCCCGAGCCTGCGCCTCGTCCAGGCCGAGTGCGCGCAGCCGTCCCGGCACGGTGGACTCGTCGCCGGCCCGGTACGCGGCGACAGCCGCCTCGCTCAGCCTCGCCAGGGCGGCCCGGGCACGGGCCGTCTGGCGTCCGGTCAGCGAGGTGCGCCAGAGCCGGACCGTCGACACCACCGCCGCGGCCTCGGTGAAATCCGCCGACCCCGCGGGCAGCCCGACCAGCTCGCGGACCACCTCGGTGGCACATGCGCGGACGACCCGTACCAGGTCGACCTCCTCACCCGCGGCGAGCCGCTGCTCCAGGGCGGCCAGCGGGGCGCGCAGGACCCGCTCGCACACGGCCGCCACGTGGCCCGGGGTGAACAGCCCGCCCAGCCTGCGGCGCAACACGGCGTGCTCCGCGCCCTCCGTGTTGATCAGCACCCGGGGGCCGAGCACCGACGTCCACAGGCCGCCGGCCGCTCCGGGGCCGGTCTTCGTGTAGCGCTCCGGGTCCGTCAGCACCTCGCGGGCCAGGCCCGCATCGCTGACCACCACCCCGACCCGCGGCACCCGCACCACGGGGCCGCGCGCCCCGGCCGCACTCAGCAGCCGGTACGCGACGGGGTGCGCGGCCGTCTGTACCCGCCGCTCCCAGCGCTCCCACTCGTCCATCGGCGCAGAGTATGCCGCCGATGGCCTGAAGTGACCCCCCGCGGGCGGCATCTTGACCTGACTGCCGCGTATCGAAGCGGGGCCGTGATCGTTTCTTCAGCCGTAACCCCTACAAGTGTTGCGGAATCGGGAGGGCGCGCGTGACCGCTTGGCAGGTCTTCGCCGGAGCGGGTCTGGTGGCAGCGATGTGCCCGCTGCACGGCCACGTGGCGGTCGCGGGTGACGGCAACGGCCGCGGAGCCCGGATCGACGTGTGCGTGCCCGCCGGGCACCCCCGGCCGCCCGGGGCCCGCCCGACCGCCTCGCTCCCGGCCCCGTCCGTGGTCACCGCCGGGCCCGGGGGGCCCACGGTGCACCACCCGGGGCGTCCCGCGCGACCCGCCCGCCCCGCCGGGCCGCCCCGGCCCGCCACCCCACCGGACCCCGCCGTACCGCCCGCGGCGGCCCCGGAGCCGCCGCGGCCCGCGCCGGCGGCTGCCGCTCGGGGCCAGGCGCCCGCGGCCCGGCCCGCGGTGCCCGCGGCGGCGTCTCCGGCCGCGGCCCGGCCCGCGGCCTCCCTGACGCGCGCCGGCGCCTTCCACGTGCGTCCGTACCGCGCGGTCGCCGTGGCACGCCGCGGCCCGGGCGGCATGTCCACGGTGATGCTCATGGTGGTCGTCACCACCCCGGCCGTGCTCGCGGCCGCGGCGCTGCGGCCCCGCGGTCGCAGCGCCGGCCGCAGCTAAGCCCCGCCCCGCAACCCTGCCTGCCTCCCGAGACCCCGTCCCCGAGACCCCGTCCCCGAGACCCCGTCCACCGATCCACCGATCCATCGATCCACTGATCCAGACCGGAGAATCCACGTGTCCGAATGGCTGGTCCTGGCCATCGCCATGGCGCTCGTCTGCGCCGTCGTCCTCACCATCACCACGATCCGGCACCGCCGGGCCGCCGCTGACGAGGACACCAGCGAGACCCCCGATGTCATCGAGTACATGACGATGATGGTGGGCGTGGTCTACGCGATCGTGCTCGGCCTGGCCATCGCGGGCGTCTGGGAGGCGCGCGGCGCCGCCGAGGACAGCGTCCGCCGCGAGGCCCAGGCGCTGTACGAGGTCACCCAGCGCGCCGACGTCTACCCCGCCCCGGTGCGCGACCGCATCCGCGGGGAGGTCGACGCGTACGTCGCGCACACCGTCTCCGTGGACTGGCCGCTGCTGACCTCGGGCGAGACGGCGTCCAGCGAGGGCGGCCTCCTGCTCGGCAAGCTGCGCAGCGACGTCACCCACCAGAGCCCGGCCACCGAGCTCCAGGCGCAGGCCTACCAGCCGCTGCTCGACCACATCGCCGCCGCCGACGACGCCCGGCACTCGCGGACCCAGAGCTCCGACTCGACGCTGCCGGGCGTGGTGTGGTTCGGGCTGCTGGTCGGCGGACTGGTCACCGTCGGCCTGATCTTCACCTTGCAGATCCGCCGTTCCGGCCGGGAGCTGCTGCTGGCCGGACTGTTCAGTGCCCTGATCGTGTTCCTGCTGTTCATGGTGTGGAGCTTCGACGCCCCCTACGGCCGGGAGGGCATCGATTCGGCCGGCCCCTTCCAGGACCTGTTCCCGGCCCTGGCGCTGGCCGCCGGACGCTGACCGCCCCGGACCGGGCGCCCCCCCCGGCCGGCCGCTACGGGCGGCCGGCGGAGGATGCGGCCCGGTGCCGGACGGACGCGACCACGGGGGAGTGCCGCAGCGCGTGGGAGATCCCCAGCAGGTCGCGCGGCCCGTCGGAGGTGTCCAGCACGCTCTCCTCGCTGGCCACGATGACCCGGCCCTCGGGGTCCGCGGACCGGGCCCGTACGGCGGCGGCCACCATGGCGGCGTCGGCGACCGCGCGGGCGGTGTCCTCGTCGGAGCCCGTGGCGACGGCGCGCCGGTAGGCGTCCTCTCGGTGGTCCGTGTCGAAGTAGGGCCCCAGGTGGAGGAATCCGTCGTGGATGTCCGACTCCCGCTGGATCACCCGCAGCTCGGCGGCCGACCACCAGGACATGTGGACGGACGGGGTGCCGCTGGGCGCGGAGATCTGCACCTCGTGCCAGAGCGCGCCGAGGCGCCGGTAGGTCCGCCAGGTGTGCCAGCTGTCCCACAGGCGCTGGCAGACGAGGGGGACGACGAAACCGATGGCGCTGATCAGGGCGCCCAGTGAGGCCAGCGGCGGGGCGACGAAGGTGCTGAGGTCGTCCAGGTCGTGGCCCAGCCAGCGGGCCACGACCGCCGACATCTTGGTGGCGTCGTAGCTGAGGTTGAAGAGGTAGCCGCAGACGATGATCACCAGGCCGGCCCGCAGCCAGCCCCGGACCTGCAGGGACCAGCGCCAGCACAGGGAGACCATCACGACGGCGGCCACGTGGTGCGCCAGCAGGTAGATGGCGATCATCTGCCGGATGTACGGCGTGTTCGCGTAGTAGGTGTCGAAGTCGCGCAGCCGCTCCGTCGGGGTGTCGCCGAGGGCGAACAGCACGACCAGTGTGGCGATCACGGTGCCGTAGCCCAGGATCCAGCGCCGGGAGATCCGGCGGGTCTCCTCCGGCGGTCCGCCGCGCCAGTTCACCATCAGGACCAGGCAGGAGGCGCTGAACGCGGTGATCAGGCAGTACACCAGCGGGGCGGAGATGTTGGCGATGCCCGTCCAGCGGTTGACCGCCGCGATGGTGGGCGGGGCGGCGAAGGCGAACACCGCGCCGGCCAGGGTCAGCAGCGCGCAGACCGAGCGCAGCAGCGGATCGCGCCAGTTGTGGCGCAGCGCCGGCAGTTTGAAGGCGAGGGCGATGGCCATCGCCGCTGCCGGTATGTAGTAGTCCTCACCGTTCAACGGTCGTTCCTGTGCCCCCGGTATCCGAGCGAGGCCTCGATGCGGCCCGCCAACTGGTCACGCTGGGCCGGAGCCCGGTGGCTCGCCGATCCGGCCAGCCATGTCCTGCACTTGCTGCCCAGCAGTAAACCGAATGTCTCGGCCTCCGTCTCCTCCCGCACGTCGGCCCGGGTGCGCGCCGCGACCCGGCGGACCGTCTCGCCGATGTCCGCCTCGTCGGATAGCAGCCGCGCGGCGACGGCGGCGCCGTCGACGTGGTGGCTGCAGTGGCCGGCCTTCATGTGCCACAGCTCGTGGCCGAGGATCACGAGCTGGTGGTCCGGCGCGGTGCGCTCCTCGATGACCACCAGGTCCCGGTCCGCCATGTCGAGCCACAGGCCGCTGGCCGTGCCCGGCGGGAACGATGCCATCCGGAAGTCCACCCGGCGGCCACGGTGTCTGCTCATGCCCTCGCAGAGGGCAGCGTAGAGGTCCACCGGTTCCACGGGGGCGGTCAGCCGGATCCCGGCCACCAGCTCCCCGCACAACCGCCGCTGCTCTCTGCCTATGCTCACCGTTCTCCCCGTCGGCGCGGATCCGGATCAGGTCTCAAGGATCAGACCCAGACTTTCGACTGGGTCAGGATTCGTTCGGTGTGACGCTTTCGAGGAGCATGTCCAGCCATTCGGTCACCTTGTCCCGGTGCTTGTCGCTGGGCAGTTGGGCAGCGCGCCAGGCGATGCCCCGCACTCCGTGGTTCTGGAGGAGTCTTGCCAGCGGATCGCCTGCCGAAGCGGCCGGAGCCGGTACGGTTTCCCGCGCCCGCCCGGCGAAGTCCTGGAGCAGCTGCTGCTCGGTCCGCTGGAGGGCATCGGTCAGGGCGTCCGCGTCGTGCGCCGTCAGGAAGCCCGCATGCACTCCGAAGAACCGCTGGATGGCGTCGCAGTGTTCCATGGTGGGCCGGCGGTCGCCGTTGATCAGGGCCCCCGCCTGCTGGCGGGACATGCCCGCCCCGTCGGCGATCTCCTGCTGCGTGTACCGCCGGCCGTTGGGTTTGACCCGGGTGCGGCGGAGCAGGTCCAGCCGCTGGAGGAAGCGGGCCTGGAGATCGGGCTCGCCGGCCGGCCGTCCGTCGAGCAGGGTCCTGACCACCTCCGTGGGCACGCCGGAGGCCTCCGAGAGCCGCCGCAGGTCGAAGACCTGGTTCAGCTCGCGGCCCATCTTGCCCGCGAGTTCGGCGACCCGCATGACGGTGGCGGCCAGGGGTGCGTGGGCCACCGCGACGGGAGCCGGGAAGCCGTCTGTCACCAGTGGTTCTCCTAGATCGCGCGAGGTCGGTTCGGGCACGTGGTCGGCCTCTGAAATCTATCCGCTCCGCTTGCGGAGGACCAGAACTTGCCACAGCTGTGGCGGGAATGAGCTGTCGTCAGGCTGGAATTGCCACAATAGTTGACACTCGAATGAAGTCGGTAGCAGGATCGCCACAGGAAATGAAGATCCAGACCGTGAGGAGGGGGAGCTCTCGGTGCCACATCTCGCAGCGGTGGGCCCGTCCGATGGCCTCGCCCGAGCCGGCGAGGAGCGCCTGCCGGGCGATGAGTCGGCACGCGGCGCCGTGCGGTCGGAGCGACGCAAGGAGATTTTGCGCCAGCGCCGCGAAGAACTGGGCCTGAGCCAGGAAGACCTCGCGGCACGGCTGCGCATCAGCGTGCGTGCGTACGGCAACTGGGAACGGGGCCTGGTCAAGGAGTGGACGGACCGCAAGCTGCTCGCCCTGGCCGAGGCCCTGGAGATGAGCGAGCGCCAGTGCTTCTGGCTCTTCCGCGTCATGGTGGACCGTGACCCGCCGCTCACCTGGCGCGCCGCCGAGGACAGCCGGCTCCCCGAGGACCCGGCGCAGCGCGACTACCTGTGCGACTACGCCGCGCTCATGGAGGCCGTGCCCTACCCGAGCTTCCTGGTGGACCACCGCTGGGACGTCGCGCTGACCAACTCGGCCTTCGACCAGCTCTTCCAGTCCGTGCGGCCGCACCCCACGGCCCTGCCGGACGACAACTTCCTGCGCTTCGTGCTGTTCCACCCGGACGCCGCCGCGGTGCTGGAGGACCACGAACCCGCCTGGTGCGTACCGCTGCTGGCCCGGTTCGCGACCGCGCTGGCCGACGCCCCGGAGGACGAGGGCCTGCGCAGCATCCGCCAGGAGGTGGCCCGCGACCCGTTCATGGAGGCGGCCTACCGGTACGGGGTCCCGCACTGGCTGAGCACGCACGGGGCCGAGGCCGCCGAACTGGACGGGGCGGTGCGCACCGTACGCCACCCCGACCCGCGGTGGGGGGTGGTCCGTTGCAGGATGGTGGCCGAAAGCAGCCGGATGCTGGGCGGGATGGGCCTGACGCGCGTCACCCTGGTCCTCTCCGCCCCGCAGGGCCTGCCCTCCGGCCCGGTCCGGGGCGAGGCCGCTCCGCTGCAGCAGGGCGCCCGGCTGCGGGCCGTGCCGCCGCTGGGGGAGTAGCCGCCCGGGGCAGACTGGTACCCCGCCGCCCGTGTGCGGCGGGCGTGCCGCGGATCGTGGCACGGACGCGGTGCGGTGGCGGGCGAAGGGCGGTTGGACGTGCGGCTGACGATCCTCGGCGGGGGCGGATTCCGGGTACCTCTCGTCTACGGGGCGCTCCTCGGCGACCACGCCGAGGGCCGGGTCACCCGGGTGACCCTCTACGACGAGGACTCCCTCCGGCTCGCGGCCATGGCCCGGGTGCTCACCGACCAGGCCGCGGCCGCCGGGGTGCCCGACGCGCCGGCCGTGACGGCCACCACCGACCTCGACGAGGCCCTGCGCGGAGCCGACTTCGTCTTCTCCGCCCTGCGCGTCGGCGGCCTGGAAGGACGCGCCGCCGACGAGCGGGTCGCCCTCGCCGAGGGGGTGCTCGGCCAGGAGACGGTGGGCGCGGGCGGGATCGCGTACGGGCTGCGCACCGTGCCCGTGGTGCGGGAGATCGCCCGAAGGATCGCCCGGCTCGCCCCCGAGGCCTGGGTCATCAACTTCACCAACCCGGCCGGGCTGGTCACCGAGGCCATGGCGGAGGCGCTGGGGGACCGGGTCATCGGCATCTGCGACTCGCCCGTGGGCCTCGGCCGGCGCCTCGCGCGGCTGCTGGGCGCCCGCCCGCAGGAGGCCTGGATCGACTACGTCGGCCTCAACCACCTGGGCTGGGTGCGGGGGGTGCACATCGCCGGGCGCGACGAGCTGCCCCGGCTGCTGGCCGACACCGCGGCCCTGGAGTCCTTCGAGGAGGGCAGGCTGTTCGGCGCGCAGTGGCTCCGGTCCCTCGGCGCGGTCCCGAACGAGTACCTCCACTACTACTACTTCAACCGGGACACCGTACGGGCCTACCAGGAGGCGAAGCAGACCCGCGGCGCGTTCCTGCGCGACCAGCAGCACGGCTTCTACGCCGAGGCGTCCCGCGACGCCCTGCCCGCCGGGGCCGCGCTCGCCGCCTGGGACCGCACCCGGGCGGAGCGCGAAGCCACGTACATGGCCGAGAACCGCGAGGCAGCAGGGGTCGGCGAGCGCGACGAGAGCGACCTGGAGTCGGGCGGCTACGAGAAGGTCGCCCTGGCCCTGATGCGCGCCATCGCCCGCGACGAGCGGGCCACGCTGATCCTCAACGTCCGCAACCGCTCCACGCTGTCCGTGCTCGACGCCGAGGCCGTGATCGAGGCGCCCTGCCTGGTCGACGCCAACGGCGCCCACCCGGTGTCCGTGGCGCCCCTGCCGCTGCACGCCGTGGGGCTGGTGACCGCGGTCAAGGCGGCCGAGCGGGAGGTCCTGGCGGCCGCCGCCAGCGGTTCCCGGGCCGACGCGGTGAAGGCCTTCGCCCTCCACCCGCTGGTGGACTCCGTGGCTGTGGCGCGCCGCCTGCTGGACGGCTACGCGCAGGCCCACCCGGGCCTGGCCCACCTGCGCTGACCTCCGGCGCCGGCCCCCTGCGCCCGGGGAGGCGCCGTACGGGTCCCTCGTACGGCCCCGTGCGCATGCGGGGCGGCAGCGGCGCTGTGAGAGTGCGAGAGCGACCACAGCCCCCGCTGCAGGCATGGCCCCGCCCGCGCCCCCCGTCATCGACCGGCGGCGGCGCAACATCATCTTCGGCACGATCATGCTGGGGGTGCTGCTGGCGGCCCTCGACCAGACCATCGTGGGCACCGCCCTGCCGACGATCGTGGCGGACCTCGGCGGCGGCGACCACATGTCGTGGGTGGTGACGGCCTACCTGCTGGCGGAGACCGTCTCGACGGTACTCGTCGGCAAGTTCGGTGACGTGTTCGGCCGGAAACTGATCTTCCAGATCTCGGCGGTCATCTTCATCAGCGGCTCCTTCCTGTGCGGGCTCGCGAGCAACATGACCCTCCTCATCCTGTGGCGGGGCGTCCAGGGCATCGGCGCGGGCGGGCTGATGGTCACCGCGATGGCGCTGATCGCCGATGTGGTGCCGCTGCGCGAACGGGGCAAGTACCAGGGCGCGATCGGCGCGGTCTTCGGCGTCGCCACGGTCATCGGACCGCTGCTGGGCGGCCTGTTCACCGACTCCCTGAGCTGGCGCTGGTGCTTCTACGTGAACGTGCCGGTCGCCATCCTGGTGGTGGTCGCGGCCGCCCGGACCATCCCCTCGGTCCGCGCCGCCGGCAAGACCGTGATCGACTACCTCGGCATCGCGCTGGTGGCGGTCGGGGCGAGTGCGCTGATCCTCGCCACGAGCTGGGGCGGCAACGAGTACGCCTGGAACTCCCCGGTGATCATCGGGCTGTTCGCGGTCGGAGCCGTGGCGCTCGCCCTCTTCTGCCTCGCCGAGGTCCGGGCCGCCGAACCGATGCTCCCGATGCGGCTGTTCCGCAACCCGGTCTTCTCGGTCTGCTCCGTCCTGAGCTTCGTCGTCGGCTTCGCGATGCTCGGCGCGATGACCTTCCTGCCGACCTACCTCCAGTACGTGGACGGGGACTCGGCCACCATCTCGGGTGTGCGGACCCTGCCGATGGTCATCGGCCTGCTGATCGCCTCCGTCTTCAGCGGCAACGTCACCAGCAAGACCGGCCGCTACCGGATCTTCCCCCTCGTGGGCTGCGCCGTGATGGGCCTCGGCCTGTACCTGCTCTCGCTGATGGGGCCGGGCACCAGCAGCTGGCTGGAATCCCTGTACATGTTCGTCCTGGGCACCGGCATCGGCCTGTGCATGCAGGTGCTGACCATCGCGGTGCAGAACACCGTGGACTACGCCGACCTCGGCACGGCCACCTCCGGCGTCACCTTCTTCCGCACGCTCGGCAGCGCCTTCGGGACGGCCGTGTTCGGAACCATCTACGCCAACACCCTCGGGCCCGCGCTGCAGAAGGCGGTGGGCGAGGCCGCCCGGGCCACCGGGACCGACCCGGCGGCGCTGGGCGCGGCCGCACAGAGCCCGGCCGGGGTGCACGGCCTGGAACCGGCGGCGGCCGCCCCGGTGGTCGACGCGTACGCCGAGGCCCTGCAGACGGTGTTCCTGTGGACGGTGCCGGTGGCGGTGGTCGGCTTCGTCGTCGCGCTCTTCCTCAAGCAGGTCCCCCTGCGCGACAGCGCCCGGGCTGGGTCGACGGACATGGGCGACGGGTTCGCCTCGCCCGCCACGGCCTCCGGGGGCTCCGACAAGCTTCTGGAACTGGCCGTCGGCAAACTCGTGCGGACCATGGGGCCGGAGACCGCCCGGGGGATCGTGACCTCCTCGGACACCCGGCTGGACATGGCGGGCGCCTGGGCCGTGATGCAGGTGGAGCTGCTGACGCGGACGGTCGGCTACGCCAGCCTGGGCCTGGTCGCCTCGCGGCGCTCGGTGCCCCCGGAGGTCCTGCTGCCGGTCTTCGAGCGGATGGTGGACGAGGGCTACCTGACGCGCGAGGACGCCTTCCTCACCCTCACCCCGGCAGGGGAGCGGGAGGCCGGGGTCATCTCGCAGGCCTGGGCGCAGTGGCTCGGCGACCAGCTGGAGAAGGACCGCGGCCGGCCGCGCAGCGCCGAACTGCGGGCGGCGGCGGACGCGATCGCGAAGCGGCTGCTGGCCGAGGACCTGCGCGACGGGAACTTCGCCCCGCGGCCCTCGCTGCGGGTGTAGGCCCCCGCCCCACCGGATCGCGGACCGGGACTGGCCAGGCGCGGGCCGGGGCGGGCGCGGCGGGGCGCGGGCGGGCGCGGCGGGGGCCTCAGCAGTGCGGGCCGGGGCGGTCCGGGGCGGGCTGGCGCGGCGCGGGGGCTCAGCAGCGCGGGCCGGGGCGGTCCGGGGCGGGCTGGCGCGGCGCGGGGGCTCAGCAGCGCGGGCCAGGGCGGGCTGGCGTGGCGCGGGCCGGGGGCCTCAGCCGGCGGCCGGCCCGCCCCGGGTCGCGTAGGCGTACGCGGGCACGCGCGGCAGCGACGGCAGGTCCGGGCGCCAGACCCCGAGGACCGCCGCCGAGGGCGCGTACAGGGCCACCGGGATCTCCGCCGGGGCGAACCAGCACCACTCGATGATCTTGTGCGGCTCGGTGACGGCAGGGGTCCCCCGCGCCGTGGTCGTGACCGCGGCCGCAGTCAGCCGGGTGAGCCCGGCGACGGCGTCGACCAGGACGGACACCACCCTGATCCCGTCGGGGTCGGCCCGCAGGTCCGTCTCCTCGGCGAGCTCCCGGGCGGCGGCCTGTTCGAAGCCCTCCCCGGGATCCACCTTGCCGCCCGGCAGCTCCCAGCGGCCGTCATGGGCCCGCCCGAGCAGGACGCGCCCGTCGGGGTCCACGACCACCAGCCCGACGCCGACGACCGCATGGGGCCGCGGCGCGGCACGCTCGGGACGCTCCCGCTCCGGGTGCGGGGGCTGCTCCGGGTAGGCGGGGCGCCGGTCGGCTGCGGTCATGTCCGTCCCTCCGGTCGGGGGCCGGGCCGGGCCCGGACGTGGATCCGCTCGC
The DNA here is from genome assembly GCF_046548835.1 of Streptomyces sp. cmx-4-9. Lineage (NCBI taxonomy): Bacteria > Bacillati > Actinomycetota > Actinomycetes > Kitasatosporales > Streptomycetaceae > Streptomyces > Streptomyces sp. cmx-4-9. Next base: position 180,928 of record NZ_JAEBEE010000005.1, read on the forward strand.
CCTGCGGCCCGAAGAGGCTGAGGAGCTCGGCGGGGTGCGGGCCGGGGTTGAAGAAGGCGTGCGGGGTGTGCGTGTCGAACTCGGCGGCTTCCCCGGGGCCGAGTACGAGGTCGTGCTCGGCCAGGAGCAGGCGGACCCGCCCCGACAGCACGTACAGCCACTCGTAGCCCTCGTGGACGCGTAGCCCGGGCGTCGGACCCTCGTGCGGCGGCATGATCGTCTTGAAGGCGTTCACCCCGCCGGGACTGCTCCGCGACAGCGGTACGTAGGTGGCGCCGTGCCGGACGAAGGGCCGCGGGCGGATCCGCGGGTCCCCCGTCTCCGGCGCCCCGACGAGCTCGTCCAGTGCCACCCGGTGCGCCCTGGCCAGCGGAAGCAGCAGCTCCAGCGTCGGGCGGCGCTGCCCGGACTCCAGCCGCGACAGGGTCGACAGGGAGATCCCGGTCTCCTCGCCGAGCTGCGCCAGCGTGGCGCCGCGCTGCTGGCGCAGGGCGCGCAGCCGCGGCCCGACGGCGGTGAGCACCCCCGCGAGTTCTTCGTCCTGCTGATCGGTGGCCATTCCTCCATTTGCTGCTCCGGCAAGGTGATGTGTCAAGGCCGCCTTCCTCCCCACCCCTGCGGGTCCGCGACGGGTCCGGGTCCGCGGCGGGTTCGGGTCCGCGGCGGGTTCGGGGACGCGGGCGGCGGGGGGTTGGGGCGGCGCGGGGGTGGATCAGCCGGGGGAGCCGAGGACCTCGGCCAGGTCGTAGCCGACGACCTCCTCCAACTGGTCGTAGGTGCAGCTCTCCGGCTGACGGTCGGGCCGCCAGCGGCGGAACTGGGCGGTGTGCCGGAAGCGGTCGCCCTCCATGTGGTCGTACTTCACCTCGATCACCCGCTCGGGGCGCAGCGGCACCCAGGACAGGTCCTTCTTCCCCGTCCAGCGGCTCTGCGCACCGGGCAGCCGCGCGCTCTCGTGGGCCTCCTCCTCGGCCCAGGAGGCCCACGGATGGCCGGTGACGTCGGCCATCCGGAGCGGGGCGAGCTCCTCGACCATCTCGGCCCGGCGCTTCATCGGGAAGGCGGCGCACACGCCCACGTGCTGGAGGGCGCCGCTTCCGTCGTACAGGCCGAGGAGCAGCGATCCGATGATCGGACCGCTCTTGTGGAAACGGAAACCGGCGAGGACGGCATCGGCCGTACGCTCGTGCTTGATCTTGAACATGAGCCGGGCGTCGGGCCGGTAGGGGAGGTCGAGCGGTTTGGCGACCACCCCGTCGAGCCCGGCGCCTTCGAACCGCTCGAACCACTCCTGCGCCAGCGCGGAATCGGTGGTCGCGGGTGCGAGATGCACGGGGGGCCGAGCGGTGGAGAGGGCATGGGTGAGGGCGGTTCGCCGCTCACTGAGCGGTGTGTCGAGGTACGAGCGGTCGTCGAGGGCGAGCAGATCGAAGGCGACGAAGCTGGCCGGCGTGGTCTCCGCGAGCATGTTCACGCGGGAGGCGGCCGGGTGGATGCGCTCCGTCAGCCGGTCGAAGTCGAGGCGACCACCCTGGACGATCACGATCTCGCCGTCCATGACGCAGCGGGCCGGCAGGTTCTCCTTCAGCGCCGCCACCAGTTCGGGGAAGTACCGGGTCAGCGTCTTGCCCGTACGGCTGCCGATCTCCAGCTCGTCGCCGTCGCGGTGCACGAGGGCGCGGAAGCCGTCCCACTTGGCCTCGTACTGCATCCCGGCCGGAATCCTGGCCACCGACTTGGCGAGCATCGGCTTGACGGGCGGCATCACCGGTAGGTCCATGCCTTCGATTCTGCGGTGGTACGTCCGGAGCCGCCCGGTATGCGCGCCCGGCCGGGCCCGCCTACCGTGGCGCACATGGGTGCTGCGGGAAACGTGATCGAGCTGGAGGCGGGCGGCCGGACGGTACGGCTGTCCAGCCCCGACAAGGTGTACTTCCCCGAGCGGGGCCTCACCAAGAGGGACGTGGCCGAGTACTACCTGGCAGTCGCGCCGGGCATCACCCGGGCCCTGCGCAACCGCCCCACCACCCTGGAGCGGTTCCCCGAAGGCGTGGAGGGCGAGTCCTTCTTCCAGAAGCGCGCCCCGAAGAACCTCCCCGACTGGATCCCCACCGCCCACATCGCCTTCCCGAGCGGCCGTTCGGCCGACGAGATCTGCCCGACGGAGCCCGCAGCCGTCCTGTGGGCCGCCAACCTGGGCTGCCTCACCTTCCACCCCTGGCCGGTCCGGCGCGAGGACACCGACCGCCCCGACGAACTGCGGATCGACCTCGATCCGCAGCCCGGCACCGACTACCACCACGCCGTGGCCGCCGCGCACGAACTGCGCGGCCTGCTGGGAGAACTGGGCCTGCGCGGCTGGCCCAAGACCTCCGGGGGGCGGGGCCTGCACGTCTTCGTCCCGATCGCGCCGCGCTGGACCTTCACCGAGGTCCGGCGGTCCGCGATCGCCCTCGGCCGGGAACTGGAGCGCCGCATGCCGGGCAAGGTCACCACGGCCTGGTGGAAGGAGGAGCGCGGCGAGCGGATCTTCGTCGACTACAACCAGACGGCACGCGACCGCACGATCGCCTCCGCCTACTCCGTCCGGCCCCGCCCGCACGCCCCGGTGTCGGCGCCGCTGCGCTGGGACGAGGTGGACGACGCGGAGCCGCGGGACTTCGACATCGTGACGATGCCGGCCCGCTTCGCCGAACTCGGCGACCTGCACGCCGACATGGACGACCACGCCTTCACCCTGGACACCGTCCTGGAACTGGCCGACCGCCAGGAGCAGGACCACGGCCTGGGCGACATGCCCTACCCGCCGGACTACCCGAAGATGCCGGGCGAACCCAAGCGCGTCCAGCCGAGCCGTGCCCGGCACGAGGACTGACCGCGCCACACCTCTCGGGGCGGAGACGCGCGGTGTTGATCAGGCGTTGATCGGACGTCCATCGGCAGCGGCCAGGCTCTGCGGCATGTCGATGAACACCACGGACACCGCCGCCCCCGCCTGGTACGACCTGGCCCTCTGCGCCCAGACGGGCCCCGGCTTCTTCTTCCCGGAGCCCGGCTCGTCCCTGCGCGACGCCAAACGCCTGTGCGGCGCCTGCGAGGGCCGGACGGCGTGCCTGGAATACGCCCTGGCCAACGACGAGCGCTTCGGCGTCTGGGGCGGCCTCTCCGAATCCGAACGCCAGGCCCTCCGCCGCAACTGATCAGGTCCGCGTGGCCTTCCCGCTCTCCCGCACCAGGCCGACCCGCAAAGCAAGGCCGAAACCCTCACCACCGCACTCCTCCCGCCGCGGCACATGGGGCACAACCCGCACGGGGTAGTGCCCCCCGACGGGCGACACAACCCCCCCGAACCGGGGATCCCCGGCAAACCAAATCCGGTCCGGGTGGTCGTTCTCCCGCTCCGCCAGTGCGACGGGGAAGGGGACCATGCGCAAGACAGAAGTGACGTTTTCGTTGAACGGGATGACGATCGTGGCGGGGCTACCGTTCGGCCGGGGCGGGTAGCGACAGGGAAATTCCTGCCAGGGATATGCCCGAAGGACGGCCTTGACGCGATGGCGCCGGCCGAACGCAACGGCTGCCCAGGGCACCCACGGGATGAATCCAACGGAGAACAGGATGAGGGCGAAAGCCGCTTGCCGCAAAGGCTCGATGAAGAGGCAGGATGCGGCTACCACCAGTGGGCCGCCCAGACCGGCAATGGAGCGGGCACGTCGGAGAACCAGTTTCTCGTAACCGACCACAGTCGAAGGGTTGTCCCAGGCCACCTTGGCGAGCTGCCTCACCGCAGGAGGTCCAGGACGCGTGAACGCGGGGCCGCAGTGGCCGGCGAGGGATCGGGATCGGTGAAGGTGAGCGTGTGGGCAATCGCCTCCAGGATGTCGGTGTACGCCTCTTGGTGCTCCAACGCGGGGCTGGTGAGGTCGAGCACCAGCAGGTGGAAGCCGGCCGGATGCGTCGTGGCCACCCGAGCCTGGAACAGTGATTGCTCTCCGTCCGGCCCGGTGATCGTTCCGCCGACGAGGTAGCACGGCAATGACGAGGGCAGGTCGATGACGCGCTGCGCCGACGTCTCCCACGCGCTTGACCGGGCCATGCTCAATGCAATCCGCGCCACGCTGAGCCGCGGATTGGGGTCGTCCGCCGCGAGGATCGTGAGGGAGAACAGGGATGTGCACACGCCACCGTCCTCGGCTGGGTGAAAGCCGAGCGCAGTATGGACGACGTCAAGTGCTCCCAGCTGATCCAACCCAGCCATGAGTTGCGCCAGTTCAGCCTGTGCTGCATCGCTTTCGAAGGCGCGCGCGAACCCGTCCAGAGAATCACGATCGGCTGTACCGATGCTGTGAAAGCCGGGAGGCAGTCTGAACCAGACGGGTGGTCGCTCAGTCGGATGCCTCATGGCCTCGCCGCCCTCCAGAATTGGCTCGATTTCGCAATTGTCGAAGGTGCGTCGTCGAGGACACCCCGCGCACCATCCACGGCCACGGAACCCTGTTCCAGCGTCTCGTCGTCGGTGAACAGATCGAGACCGGCAGTGACGGCACCCGATCCGGCCACGGCCACGCCCACCCGTTCCCTGGTTTCCTGCGGTGCCGTGCGCATCGCCCATGCAGCAAGAGGGTTTTCTACCTGTCGCAGGGTGTCGGCCGTCGACCAGGTCGTGCTGCGGAAGGCCGAGGCTCCCGGGGAGAGGGCGGCCAGGGCGCTGGTTTCGGGGGCGGCGGCCAGGGCTGCGCGGGTTGCTGCCGTGCCGGCCTTGGCGCCCGAGGCGACCGCGGCCACGCCCGGGACCGAGCCCGCGGTGTCGCCGAGGAGGGTCACCGCGCTCTTCCAGAAGTCCGCGTCGAACTTTCCCTTCGTGGCGCCGTCCACCAGCGGCTTGCGGAACTTCGGGTCCGCCAGGTGCGTCGTGAGGGCGGCCAGGGACAGGCCCCCGGCGACCAGCATCACCGCCAGTCCCGCCGGCGGGCACATCAGGGCCACTCCGGCCCCGATCGCGCCGAGGATGGCGGAGGCGTTGGACAGGGCGTCGCCGGGGTCGTCCGTGATCTTGTGCCAGATCGAGGCCAGGACGCCTGGCTCTTTCGGCGCCAGCCGTTCCCCGGCCGAGTCCAGGGCCTTGGCCACCCGGCGGGCGGCCGCAGCGTGCTCCGAGGCGAGTTCCTGCGCCAGGCGGCGGACGTCCGCGAGGGCTTCCTCGGTCGTGGCAGCTGCGGCCCGGGACTCGTATCGGGCAGCTTGCGCGCGGTGTGCCACCAGGGTGTCGTGCCATCCCGCCAGCCGGCGCGCGGCCTCCGCCACCGAGGTGTGGGCCGAGCCGAGGTGGCGCGGGAGGTCCTGGGACAGGGTCGCGCGGAAGGCGGTGGCGGCTTCGCCCTGCCAGGCCGCGCTGTGGGAGGCGAGCGATGTCACGATGCGTGCGGCCTCGCCGAGGGAGGCGGCCGAGGCGGTGAGCTTCTTCGCCAGGGCCAGTACCGTGCCCGGGTCGCCCGGCGCCGGGTCGAAGCCCAGCGCGGCGTGCTCAGCCACGGGCGGCCGCCGCCGCTTCGCGGAACGCCGTACGGACGGCCTCCTCCAGTTCCGTGTACTCGGCGGCGCTGCGGTCGACGCCTTCGCGCACGGCCTTGACCCGCCGGGTCAGTTCACGTGCGCCGAAGGCCCATCTCTCCTGGAAGCCGTCGCAGGCCGCGTCCAGGTCGGCGGTGCCCAGCTGGTCGGCCCGTACGTGGTCCAGGGCGCGACGGGCCTCCCGCAGGGAGACCAGCGAGGAGTCCAGGGTGCGGGTCAAGCGGGTCAGCTGGTCGATGTCCACCTGGAGCGAGGTCATGACGCGAAACCCTGGCAGAGCGAGGCTCTGCCAGGGCAATCGGCCTCACCCGCGCGAGCGAGCGGAAACCGGTCAGGCCTTGCGGGCCGCGATGCGCGCCGCGCGGGCGGCCAGGCGCTCGTCGAACTTGCGGGCTTCGGAGTCCAGGCCGTTCATGAAGAGCCCGAGCTCCTCCTGGGCCTTCTGGCCCTCCGGGCCGAGGCCGTCGATGTTCATGATCTTGAGGAAACGGATCACGGGGCTCAGTACGTCGTCGTGGTGGATCCGCAGGTTGTAGACCCCGCCGATGGCCATCTGCGCGGCCATCCGCTCGAAGCCGGGCATGCCGTGTCCAGGCATCCGGAAGTTGACCACGACGTCCCGCACGGCCTGCATGGTCAGGTCCGGGGCGAGCTCGAAGGCCGCGCCCAGCAGGTTGCGGTAGAAGACCATGTGCAGGTTCTCGTCCTGCGCGATGCGGGCCAGCATGCGGTCGCAGACCGGGTCGCCGGACTGGTGGCCGGTATTGCGGTGCGAGATGCGGGTGGCGAGCTCCTGGAAGGCGACGTAGGCCACCGAGTGCAGCATCGAGTGCCGGTTGTCGGACTCGAAGCCCTCCGACATGTGCTCCATCCGGAAGGCTTCCAGCTTGTCCGGGTCCACGGCGCGCGAAGCCAGGAGGTAATCGCGCATCACGATGCCGTGGCGGCCCTCCTCGGCGGTCCAGCGGTGCACCCAGGTGCCCCAGGCGCCGTTGCGGCCGAAGAGCGAGGCGATCTCGTGGTGGTAGCTGGGGAGGTTGTCCTCGGTCAGCAGGTTCACGACCAGCGCGATCTTGCCGATCTCGGTGACCTTCGACTGCTCCGGGTCCCAGGCCTCGCCGTCCTCGAAGAAACCGGGGAAGTTGCGGCCGTCGCTCCACGGGACGTACTCGTGGGGCATCCAGTCCTTGGTGACCGCCAGGTGGCGGTTGAGTTCCTTTTCGACCACCTCTTCCAGCGCGAACAGCAACTTGGCGTCCGTCCACGCCTCCGAGCTGCCGAGGTGGGGAGAGGTGATCGTCACGGGTACTCCTGGGTGCAAAAGCGAATTACCTACGGTTGCGTAGCCTACGGAGTCGTAGGTTAAGGGTGACATCAAGGCCAGCCAAGTCCCACGCCTGCCTATGTCCAGTTACATCCTGTTATCTATGCAGTTTGAGCGGGGGGTAAAGGGGAAGGGGCGCGGCACAAGTCGTACCGCTGGCAGGCTGTGGCCGGATCTGATCCCGTCTGACGGCGGAGACCGGCCGGAGCCTCTGCCGGTGTGCGCCTGCCCCGTGGCGCCCGTCCAATGCCCCGCAGCCCCCTCCGATTCCGGCAGCGCAGCAGTAATGGCAGCGGCAATGGCGGTGGCAGTGGCCGGGCCGATGACTGCGCCCCGTCGGGGTCCGGTGCGACGCGTGCCAGGCCGCCTCCGCCGCCCCGTCAACCCCGCGCGGCGACCCCCGACCCTTGGGACGCCCGCAGCCCAGCCGGGCGGGCCCGGCCGGGACCGAGCGCCCCCGGCCTCGCCCCCGGCCTTCGGCTCCAGCCGGGCGGTCTCGGCCTCAGTCGCCGACCTGCGGCGCTGGGCCCTCAGCCACCGGGCAGCGGGTCAAAGCCCGTGCCCCGGCGTTCGGCCCCAGCCGGGCGGTCCCAGCCGGGCGGCCTGCGGCCCCGGCCTGCGGCCCCTAGGCGCCCGCAACCAGCCGCGCGGGCCCGGCCTCAGGCGCCGACCTCCCGCGCCGGGCCCTCAGCCACCGGGCAGCGGGGCCAAAGCCCGCGCCCCGGCGTTCGGCCCTAGCCGGGCGGTCCCGAGCATCAGCCCCGGCCCCGGCCTTCGGCCTCGGCCTGCGGCCCCGGTCCCGGCCGGCTTTCGGCCCCCGGCCCCGGCTGGGCGGTCTTGGCCTTCGGCCTCCTGGGCGCCCGCAGCCCAGCCGGGCGGCCTCGGCCTCAGGCACCGACCTCCCGCGCCGGGCCCTCAGCCACCGGGCAGCGGGCCAAAGCCCGCGCCCCGGCGTTCGGCCCTAGCCGGGCGGTCCCAGCCGGGCGGCCTGTGCGGCCCCGGCCCACGGCCTGCGGCCCGGCCTTCGGCCCCAGCCGCGCGGCCCCGGCCGCCGGGCGGCCCCGGCCTCCGTCGCCCGGCCCTCCGCCATCGGGCAGCGGGTCGATGCCACGGCGGCCTACTCCGGCCACAAGGTCTCGCGGACTTCCTCTGCGGTCGTGGGGTGCAGGGTGCCGTCCAGGAGCAGCCAGCGGGTGATGCCGATCGACTCCAGGAACGGCACGTCGTGGCTCGCCACCAGCAGCGCCCCCTCGTACGAGTCCAGTGCATCCGTGAGCTGGCGCACGCTCGCCAGGTCCAGGTTGTTCGTCGGCTCGTCCAGCATGAGCAGTTGCGGGGCCGGTTCCGCCAGCAGCAGGGCCGCCAGGGTCGCCCGGAAGCGCTCGCCGCCCGACAGGGTGCCGGCCGGGCGGTCGGCCCGGGCGCCGCGGAACAGGAAGTGCGCGAGCCGCGCCCGGATCAGGTTGTTCGTGGCCTGCGGGGCGAACCGCGCCACGTTCTCCACCACCGAGCGGTCGTCGTCCAGGACGTCGAGCCGCTGCGGCAGGAACCGGGCGGTCACGTGGGCCACGGCTTCCCCGGACTCCGGCGCGAGCCCGCCCGCGAGGGTGCGCAGCAGCGTGGTCTTCCCCGAGCCGTTGCCGCCCACGAGGGCGATCCGCTCCGGTCCGCGCAGCTCCCACGAACCGGGGGCGGCGGCGCCGTGGGCAAGCCGCAGATCGGTCAGGGTCAGGACCCGCCGCCCCGGCGGGACCCGGGTCGCAGGCAGCTCGATGCGGATCTCGTCATCGTCGCGCACGGCCTCCACTGCCTGGTCCAGCCGCTCCTTCGCCTGGGCCAGCTTCTCGGTGTGCATGATCCGGTGCTTGCCGGCCGACTCCTGGGCGGCCCGCTTGCGGGCCCCCATCACGATCTTCGGCTCGCGCTTGTTCTCGAACATCTTCTGGCCGTACCGTTTGCGCCGCGCCAATTTGACCTGCGCTTCGGCCAGTTCCCGCTTCTGCCGCTGCACATCGCCCTCGGCGACCCGCACCAACCGCTCGGCCGACTCCTGTTCGGCGGCGAGCATCTCCTCGTAGTCGGTGAAGTTCCCGCCGTACCAGCTGACTTCGCCGTCGCGCAGGTCGGCGATCTGGTCGACGCGCTCCAGCAGCTCCCGGTCGTGGCTGACCAGGACCATCACGCCGGTCCACGACTCGACCGCCGCGTAGAGGCGCCGCCGGGCCCGCAGGTCCAGGTTGTTGGTGGGTTCGTCCAGCAGGAGGACGTCGGGCCGGGCGAGCAGCAGGGCGGCCAGCCTCAGCAGGACGCCTTCCCCGCCCGACAGTTCGCCGACGGTGCGGTCCAGGCCGATCCGCGCGAGGCCGAGCTGGTCGAGCGCGGCCAGTGCCCGCTCCTCCACGTCCCAGTCGTCGCCGACGGCGGCGAAGTTGGCCTCGGTCGCCTCGCCCGCCTCGATGGCGTGCAGGGCCGTGCGTGCGGAGCGGATCCCGAGGGCCTCGTCCACGCGCAGCGCGGTGTCGAGCGTCAGGTTCTGCGGCAGGTGACCGATACTGCCGGCGATGGTGAACTGGCCCTCCGTAGGCGTCAGTTCACCCGCGATGAGCTTCAGCAGGGTGGACTTGCCGCAGCCGTTGCGGCCGATCAGGCCGGTCCGGCCCGGGCCGACGGCCAGCTGGAAGCCGTCGAAGACGGGAGTGCCGTCCGGCCAGTCGAAGGAGAGGGAGGAGCAGGTGATGAAGGTAGGGGCGTGACTCATGGAGGCCTCCAGGTTGCGTGAATGGTGCGTGCAACGCGGGGAGACAGCCGACGGAACCGGCCTGTGGGACCGGTCGGCGGCACGGAAGGCCGCGGGGTGGTCGGTGTCTCGAACCTCAGACGAGCAACGTCCTGCTCCGTTCGACGGCAATGGGGCGCTTACGAAGCTACGGGTGACCGCAGCCGCCCGCAAACGGATTTACCCGCCGACGGGTTTTCCCGCCGACAGGTGTTCCTGTCGACTGGGGCTTCCTTACGACGGGTCTCCCCGCCGGCAGATCCCCCGCCGACAGATCCCCCGTCGACGGGTACGGGTCGACCCGGCGACGAGTCCCCGTCGACGGATCCCTCATCCTCGGATCGCCGACGGATCCACGTCGGCGGGTCGGACGGCCGGGCCGTCAGCAGCTGTCGCGCAGCAGCTCGGCGAGGCTGTGGTCCATGTCCAGGTAGAGGTGTTCCAGGCCCGGCGGCACCACGCTCGCGGCCCGCTCCAGGAACCGGTGCAGTTCGGCCGTCGTCATCAGCACGATGGCGACGCCTTCGGGGGCGTGGAACTCGATCGTGGTCCGGTCGGCGTCGTACGGGCGTACGCGTACGTCGCCGCCGCCCGAGGGCCGGTCCAGGCCGGCCTCCAGCAGCTCGCGCGCGAAGGTCCACGAGACCTCGACGCCTTCCAGGGTGGCGGGGGCCGGGAAGGCCATGCGCACGGCGAACGGATCCGCCCGGTCGTAGCAGAGGGTGACGGGCACGGTCTCGACCTTCGGCGCAGTGGCGACCAGACGGGCCTGAACGGCCTGCTCGATGACAGTGATCAAGGCACACTCCCTTGCGGCGATCTGCTGCCGGGCTGAGGGGTGGAGCCCGGCAACCGGATAGACGCCCGAATCCGCGAACCGGTGCATGCGCGAGGACGTGAGCTGTGTCACCGGTTGGCCGGAACCCGCCCGTGTGATCGCACAGAGTGACGGTATGGAGGAAGCGGTGGAAGGAGAGCCGCCCGGTTCCCCGGCATCCCCGGGGACCGCAGAAGGGCCGATATGCGCTCACTCCGCCGGCGCAGCGCGGCGTCCCCCCCATGGCCGGCGCCTCGGACGCACCCTGGACGGCGGATCCGGGGTGCGTTAGCTTCCGGCGCCATGAGACTTCTGGGAGTTGGCATGTGCGCGGCGGTCCTGGCGGTGGGGGTCCTGGTGGCACCCGCACAGGCCGCCCCGGCCGCCCCGGTCCCTTCGGGGCCGCAGGCGGATGCGGTGGCCGCGCTGCGCGGCGCGCACTGGGCGCTGAAGGACACCGGGAAGGACTCCCGCTTCCGGGGGCTGGCGGCGGTCAGCCGCTCGACGGCCTGGGTCGCGGGCTCCCGCGGGGCCGTCCTGCGCACCGTGGACGGCGGCCGCAGCTGGCGGGACGTCTCCCCGCCGACGGCCGTGGCCGAGAAGCTGGAACTGCGGGACATCGAAGCCTTCGACGCGCGCCGCGCGGTGGCCCTGTCGATCGGGGAGGGCGAGGCCTCCCGGGTGCTGCGGACGGACGACGGCGGGGCCACCTGGACCGAGACCTTCCGCAACCCGGACCCGAAGGCCTTCTACGACTGCCTCACCTTCTTCGACTCCCGGAACGGGCTGGCCGTGAGCGACCCGGTGGACGGGAAGTTCCGGATCCTGTCCACCCGGGACGGCGGCCGGAGCTGGCAGGTGCTGCCCGGCGCCGGGATGCCGCAGGCGCTGCCGGGCGAGGCGGGCTTCGCCGCGAGTGGCCAGTGCCTGGTCAGCGCGGGGCCGAGGGATGTCTGGCTGGCCACCGGAGGCGGTTCGGCAGCCCGGGTCCTGCACTCCGCGGACCGCGGCCTGACCTGGCGCGTGGCCGACTCCACCGTCCCGGCCGGCGATCCGGCGCGCGGGGTCTTCGCCCTGGCCTTCCGGGACCGTACGACGGGCCTGGCGGTCGGCGGCGACTACCGGACGGGCGAAGCCTCGCCGCGGGCGGCGGCCGTGTCCACCGACGCCGGACGCAGCTGGCGCCAGGCGTCGGCCCCGCCGCCGGGCTACCGCTCGGGCGCGGCCTGGTACCCGTACACCCGCGGCACGGCGCTGGCCGTCGGGCCGACGGGTACGGACGTGACCACCGATGGGGGCCGCAGCTGGCGGCCGCTGGACACCGGCTCCTTCGACACCGTCGACTGCACACCGGACGCAGGCTGCTGGGCTGCGGGGGAGAAGGGCCGGGTGGCCCGGCTGGAACGGCCGTGACCGGCTGACGCGCCGGTCCGCAGCCGGGCCCGCGGCCGCCCCGCCCCGGCGCAGCGCGCGTCACGGCCCCGCCCCGGACCCGCCGCACGCGCCCCAGGCCCTCGGCGCCCCCGCGCCGGCGCCCCCGCGCACGCACCCCAGGCCCCACCGGCACCCCCGCCCCAGCCCCCGCGCCCCCGTCCCGGCGCGCGTGCGCCGGGTCCGGGGGCCTCGGTGGGGTGGGTCAGGCGGCGGGGTTCTCGCGGACCGTTGCGAGGTCGGCCGAGGTCTTCGTGGCGAGGAACTCGGTGATCCGGTAGGCGCAGACGCCCGCGACCGCGAAGGGGTCCCCGGCCGCGATCGCCTCCACCTCCTCCCGGGAGACCCCGCCGGCCAGGATCACGCCGCCTTCGCGCGGGACCTTGCGGCCGGAGGCGAGGAAGACGCCGGCCGCGTAGTGGACGTCCAACCAGGCGATGTGCGCGTCCATCTGCTCTTCGACGGCTTCGAGGGGCGCGGTGTAGGTGAGCTCCATGACGAACATGATCGTCAGGCTACTCTCGCTCCTCGTGACGAGGACGAAGACCCCCGCCGACGAGGCCGAGGCCCGGGCGGTACAGGACGAACTGCGCCACCAGGTGGTGCTCACCGAGACGGGCCCGCCGCCCGGCCGGGGGCTCGTCGCGGGCGTGGACGTAGCCTACGACGACGCCCGCGACCTGGTCGCCGCCGCGGCCGTGGTGCTGGACGCGGCGACACTCCGGGTCGTGGCGGAGGCCACCGCCGTCGGGCACGTCAGCTTCCCCTACGTGCCCGGCCTGCTGGCCTTCCGGGAGCTGCCGACCGTACTGGACGCCCTCGACTCCCTGAGCACGGCGCCCGATCTCGTCGTCTGCGACGGCTACGGCCTCGCGCACCCCCGCGGCTTCGGGCTCGCCTGCCATCTGGGGGTGGTCACCGGCCTGCCCTCGATCGGCGTCGCGAAGAACCCCTTCACCTTCACCCACGAGGAGCCGGGCGCCCGGCGCGGGGACCGGGCGGCGCTGCTCGCCCCGGACGGGGCCGAGGTCGGGCGGGCCCTGCGGACCCAGGACGGGATCAAGCCGGTCTACGTGTCCGTGGGCCACCGGGTCTCCCTGGACAACGCCTGCGCCCAGGTCCTGGCCCTGAGCCCGCGCTTCCGCATCCCGGAGACCACCCGGCACGCGGACTCCCTGTGCCGCCGCGCCCTGCGCGAGGCCTCCTGAGCCCTCGGTCAGCGGGAGTCCACCACCCGGAAGCTGATCCCGGCCTTCTGGAGCCGGGCCAGCAGGGCGTCGCCCATCGCCACCGCCGTCGTCAACTGGCCGGCAGCCTCCGGCAGGGCGTCGTAGGCCAGGCAGAGCGCCGACTCGGCCAGCATCTTCGCCGTCTCCCCGTAGCCCGGGTCACCGCCCGCGACCTCGGTGAGGACCCGCCGCCCGCCGCCCTCGCCCACGAACCGCACGGTGAACCAGCTGCGCGCCCTGCGCTCCGCGTCCGGCCCCGTACCGGGCTCCCAGCGGTTCATCAGCAGCCGCCGTGCCGGCGGGAGCTGGGCCAGGGCGGCCGTCGCGGCCAGGGCCGCCGTGCCGCCCAGCGCGACCGGCAGGTGCCGGACCGAGGCGTAGTGCCGGTAGCGGAAGTCCGGGCCGTAGTGCTCCAGGGCGGCGGCCGAGCGGGCCACGACCGCCGGGTCCAGCGTGGGCAGCGGCAGCGCCCAGGTGCCGGTCTCCCGGCTGAACCGCGGCGCCCCGGCCGGCCCCCGGGCCCGCCGCCCCAGCAGCCGCGGCTCGTGCAGCTGGCGGGCGCGGGCGGCCGCCAGGGTCTGCGGCCCGCGGCTGAGCGCGGTGAGCGCGGAAGCCAGGGTGCCGCCGGAGAACAGGGCGTTGGAGCGTACGAAGCCGTCGACCGTCAGCGGGACCCCCTCCGGCAGCAGGCCGACCGTGAAGTACGCCCCGAGGTCCGCCGGGATCGAGTCGAAACCGCAGGCGTGCACGATCCGCGACCCGGTCTCCCGGGCCTGCGCGTCGTGGGCCACGTACATCCGGTCCACGAACTCCGGCTCGCCGGTGAGGTCCAGGTAGTCGGTGCCCGCCTCGGCGCAGGCGGCGACCAGGGCGGAGCCGTACCAGACGTACGGTCCCACCGTGGTGGCGAGGACGCGGGTGGACGCGGCCAGTTCGCGTACGGCCTCCTCGTCCGCGGCGTCCGCGCGCAGCAGCGGCAGGTCTGCGCAGGCGGGGTCGATGGCGGCCAGCCGCTCGCGCAGCCGCTCCAGCCGGGCCAGGTCCCGGCCCGCCAGGGCCCACCGGCAGCCGTCCGGCGCATGCGCGGCGAGGTACTCGGCGGTCAGCGCGCCCACGAACCCGGTCGCGCCGAACAGGACGAGGTCGTGGGCCCGTTCCGGATGGTCCTGCCGAACCTGTGCGTTCATGACCGCTCCTCCCAGCTGGTGTCGGTGGCTGAGGCTAGCGTGAGGAGGAACGGTCCGCGCGGGCAGGTGTCACCCGCGCTGCGAGGAGGCGTCATGAAGGCTGCGGCGGCTGCGGTGCGCACGTGGGAGGCGGTGCGGGAGTTCGCCCTCGGGCTTCCCGAGGCGGTCGAGGACCAGCCCTGGGGGCCGGAGGACCTGGTGGTGAAGGTCAACAAGAAGATCTTCGTCTTCCTGGGCAGCGCGGACGGCCCGCAGCTGCCGGGGCTGTCGGTGAAGCTCAAGGACGAGGTCCTGCACGGGCACGCGATGGCCGCGCCGGGGGCGGAGCCCACCGGGTACGGCCTGGGCAGGTCGGGGTGGGTCTCGGTGCCGCTGGGGGAGCTGGGGGCGCCGTCCCGGCAGGTGTTGTGCGAGTGGGTCGAGGAGAGCTACCGGACCGTGGCGCTCAAACGGCACGTCAGGGAGCTGGACGCCCGGATCGCGGCAAACGGCTAAGCGCTTGCTCTTGTGCTGCGGGGGACACGTTCCTAGCATCGCTGGTGTTACATCAGTTGTGTCACACCGTGCGACCAAAACGCTGGGGGCCCGATGGCAGTGACAGGGAACGGACCGCTCGCCGGGGTGCGCGTCGTCGAGCTGGCGGGCATCGGCCCGGGCCCGTTCGCCGCCATGCTCCTCGCCGACCTGGGGGCGGACGTGGTCCGCGTGGACCGGCCCGGCGGCGGCGGGCTCGCCGTGAATCCCGCCTTCGACGTCACCAACCGCAACAAGCGCTCCGTGCTCGTCGACCTCAAGTCCGCCGAGGGCCCCGCCCGGGTCCTTGACCTGGTCGAGCGGGCCGACATCCTGATCGAGGGCTTCCGCCCCGGGGTCGCCGAGCGGCTCGGCGTCGGCCCGGCCGACTGCCACGCCCGCAACCCGCAGCTGGTCTACGGCCGGATGACCGGCTGGGGCCAGGAGGGCCCCCTCGCCCAGAGCGCCGGACACGACATCGCGTACATCGCCGTCACCGGGGCGCTGGGCATGATCGGCAGCCCGGACGCGCCCCCGGCCGTCCCCGCCAACCTCGTCGGGGACTACGCGGGCGGCTCGCTCTACCTCGTCGTCGGCGTGCTCGCCGCCCTCCGGCACGCCCGCACCCCCGGGGGCGCCGGACAGGTCGTGGACGCGGCCATCGTCGACGGCACCGCGCACCTCACCGCCATGATCCACGGAATGCTCGCCGCGGGCGGCTGGCAGGACCGGCGCGGAGCCAACCTCCTCGACGGCGGCTGCCCCTTCTACGGGACCTACGAGACCTCCGACGGCCTGTACATGGCGGTGGGCGCCCTGGAGCAGCAGTTCTACGACACCTTCGTGGAGCTGCTCGGCATCGCGGACCGGGCCCCCGCCCGCAAGGACCTGTCCCGATGGGGCGAGCTGCGGGCTGCCGTGGCCGAGCGGTTCGCCTCCCGTACCCGCGCCGAGTGGACGGCCGTGTTCGAGGGCACCGACGCCTGTGTGGCCCCGGTGCTCTCGCTGCACGAGGCCCCGCACCACCCGCACCTCGCCGCCCGCTCCACCTTCACCGAATTCGGCGGGATCACCCAGCCCGCGCCGGCGCCGCGGTTCTCCGCGACCCCCGGCGCCGTCACCAGGGCCCCCGCCCTGCCGGGGGCGGACACCGCCTCCGTCGCCCGGGACTGGGACGTGCCGGGCCTGGCCGGAGAGGGCGCCTGATGAAACTGTCCATGCTGCTCGACTACGCGGGGGACCCGCGCCGGGCCGCCGACGAGGCGGCCGCCCTGGAGACGGCCGGCCTCGACGCCGTGTGGGTCGCCGAGGCCTGGGGCTTCGACTCCCCGACGATCATGGGGTACCTGGCGGCGCGCACCGAGCGGATGAAGATCGGCTCGGCCATCGTGAACGTCTACTCGCGCACCCCGGCCCTCATCGCCCAGACGGCCGCCGGACTGGACGCCGTGTCCGGCGGCCGGGCCCTGCTCGGTCTGGGCGCGTCCGGCCCCCAGGTGGTGGAGGGCTGGCACGGCAAGCCGTACGACAAGCCGCTCGGCCGGACCCGCGAGACCGTCGAGCTGTGCCGCCGGATCTGGCGCCGCGAGACGATCGACCACCACGGCATCACCGACATGCCGCTGCCCGCCGCGAAGGGCGGCCGGCACGGCAAGCCCCTGAAGATCCTGACCCGGCCGGTACGGGACCGCATCCCCGTCTACGTGGCCTCCCTGGGCCCGGCCAACGTGGCGATGACCGCCGAGATCGCCGACGGCTGGCTGCCCACCCTGTTCCTCCCCGAGAAGGCCGGGGCGGTCTGGGGGAGCGCCCTCGCCGAGGGGGCTGCCCGACGGCCCCCGGAACTGGGCCCGCTGCAGACCGTCGCGGGCGGCCTGCTGGCGATCGGCGAGGACGCCGCCGCCGCACGGGACCTCGCACGGCCGCAGATCGCCCTGTACGTGGGCGGGATGGGCGCGCCCGGCAAGAACTTCTACAACGACCTCGCCGTCGCCTACGGGTACGGGGACCAGGCCCGCCGGATCCAGGAGCTCTACCTTTCCGGCCGCAAGCGCGACGCGGCGGCCGCCGTGCCGGACGAGTTCTGCGAACTCATGACCCTGTGCGGCCCGGCGGGCTACGTGCGCGAGCGGGTCGAGGCCTTCCGGGAGGCGGGCGTCACCATGCTCAACGTCACCCCCGTCGGCCCCGAGCCGGCCCGGCTGATCGAAACCGTCAAGAGCTGGCTGTAGGTAAGGGGCCCTGATGCAACGCCGCATTTTCGACGCCGACCACGAGGCGTTCCGCGAGACCGTCCGCACCTTCCTCCACAAGGAGGTGCTGCCGCACTACGAGCAGTGGGAGAAGGACGGCATCGTCAGCCGCGAGGCGTGGCGGGCCGCCGGCCGGCAGGGCCTCCTGGGCCTGGCCGTCCCGGAGGAGTACGGCGGCGGCGGGAACACCGACTTCCGCTACGCCGCCGTGATAGCCGAGGAGTTCACCCGGGCCGGCGCTCCCGGGCTCGCCATCGGCCTGCACAACGACATCATCGGGCCCTACCTCACCTCACTGGCCACCGAGGAGCAAAAGCGCCGGTGGCTGCCCGGATTCTGCTCCGGCGAGACCATCACCGCCATCGCGATGACCGAGCCCGGCGCCGGCTCGGACCTCCAGGGCATCCGCACGACGGCAGAGGACCGCGGCGACCACTGGCTGCTGAACGGCTCCAAGACCTTCATCTCCAACGGGATCCTCGCCGACCTGGTGGTCGTGGTCGCGAAGACCACCCCGGAGGGCGGGGCGCACGGGCTGTCCCTGCTGGTCGTCGAGCGCGGCGCGGAGGGCTTCGAGCGGGGCCGCAACCTCGACAAGATCGGGCAGAAGGCCCAGGACACCGCCGAGTTGTTCTTCCACGACGTACGGGTGCCGAAGGAGAACCTGCTCGGCGAGCTCAACGGCGCCTTCGTCCACCTGATGACCAACCTCGCGCAGGAGCGGATGGGCATCGCGATGGCCGGCATCGCCGCCGCCGAGCACCTGCTGGAGATCACCACCCGGTACGTCAAGGAGCGCGAGGCCTTCGGCCGGCCGCTCGCCAAACTCCAGCACGTCCGCTTCGAGATAGCCGAGATGGCCACCGAGTGCGCGGTCACCCGCACCTTCCTCGACCGGTGCATCGTCGACCACTCCCAGGGAGAACTGGACCACGTACACGCCTCGATGGCCAAGTGGTGGGCCACCGAGCTGCAAAAGCGCGTTGCGGACCGCTGCCTGCAACTCCACGGCGGCTACGGCTACATGTCCGAGTACCCGGTCGCGCGGGCCTTCACCGACGGCCGCATCCAGACCATCTACGGCGGCACGACCGAGATCATGAAGGAGATCATCGGCCGCTCGCTGCTCGGCTGACCCCATCTGACCCTGCTCCCGCCGCACCCCCCTCGCATCCCTCCGAAAGGCTTGACCAGTGAGCACCGAAGCGTACGTATACGACGCGATCCGCACGCCGCGCGGCCGCGGCAAGGCCAGCGGCGCCCTCCACGGCACGAAGCCGATCGACCTGGTCGTCGGCCTCATCCACGCCCTGCGCGAGCGCAACCCCGGACTCGACCCCGCCGCCATCGACGACATCGTGCTCGGCGTCGTCGGGCCCGTCGGCGACCAGGGCTCCGACATCGCCCGGATCGCGGCCATCGCCGCCGGACTGCCGGACACGGTCGCGGGCGTGCAGGAGAACCGCTTCTGCGCCTCCGGCCTGGAAGCGGTCAACCTGGCCGCCGCCAAGGTCCGCTCCGGCTGGGAGGACCTGGTGCTCGCCGGCGGCGTGGAGTCCATGTCCCGGGTCCCGATGGCCTCCGACGGCGGCGCCTGGTTCGCCGACCCGATGACCAACTGGGACACCGGCTTCGTCCCGCAGGGCATCGGCGCCGACCTGATCGCCACCATCGAGGGCTTCTCCCGGCGCGACGTGGACGAGTACGCGGCCCTGTCCCAGGAGCGGGCCGCCGCGGCCATCAAGGACGGCCGCTTCGCCAAGTCCGTGGTCCCGGTCACCGACCGCAACGGCCTGACCGTCCTCGACCACGACGAGTTCGTCCGCCCCGGCACCACCGCCGACACCCTCGCCAAGCTGAAGCCGTCCTTCGCGGACATCGGCGAGCTCGGCGGCTTCGACGCGGTGGCCCTGCAGAAGTACCACTGGGTCGAGAAGATCGACCACGTGCACCACGCGGGCAACTCCTCGGGCATCGTCGACGGCGCCTCCCTCGTCGCCATCGGCTCGCGCGAGGCCGGCGAGCGGGGCGGCCTGCAGCCGCGCGCCCGGATCGTCTCGGCCGCCGTGTCCGGCTCCGAGCCCACCATCATGCTCACCGGCCCGGCCCCCGCCACCCGCAAGGCCCTCGCCAAGGCCGGCCTGACCATCGACGACATCGACCTCGTCGAGATCAACGAGGCCTTCGCGGGCGTCGTCCTGCGCTTCGTCAAGGACATGGGCCTGTCCCTCGACAAGGTCAACGTCAACGGCGGCGCCATCGCCCTCGGCCACCCGCTCGGCGCCACCGGTGCCATGATCCTCGGCACGATCGTCGACGAGCTGGAGCGCCAGGACAAGCGCTACGGGCTCGTCACCCTCTGCGTGGGCGGCGGCATGGGCGTCGCCACCATCGTCGAACGCCTCTGAATCGTCCTGCACCCCCCGCCCCCGGACCTCCCGAAACGAAAGCAGTGACCATGAGCGAGTCCACCACGATCCGCTGGGAACAGGACGAGAGCGGCGTCGTCACCCTGATCCTCGACGACCCCGACCAGTCCGCCAACACGATGAACCAGGCCTTCAAGGACTCCATCGAGGCGATCGCCGACCGCGCCGAAGCCGAGAAGGACTCCATCCGCGGCATCGTCTTCACCTCCGCCAAGAAGACCTTCTTCGCCGGCGGCGACCTCAAGGACATGATCCGGCTGCGCCCCGAGGACGCACAGCTCGCCTTCGACGCCGGTACCGCCATCAAGCGCTCCCTGCGCCGGATCGAAACCCTCGGCAAGCCCGTCGTCGCCGCCATCAACGGCGCCGCCCTCGGCGGCGGTTACGAGATCGCCCTCGCCTGCCACCACCGCGTGGCCCTCGACGCCCCCGGCTCGAAGATCGGCCTGCCCGAGGTCACCCTCGGCCTGCTGCCCGCCGGCGGCGGCGTCACCCGCACCGTGCGCCTGATGGGCATCGCCGACGCGCTGCTCAAGGTCCTGCTCCAGGGCACCCAGTACAACCCGAAGCGCGCCCTGGAGAACGGCCTCGTCCACGAACTGGCCGCCACCCCGCAGGAGATGCTCGACCGGGCCCGCGCCTTCATCGACGCCAACCCGGAGTCCAAGCAGCCCTGGGACGTACCCGGCTACAAGATCCCGGGCGGTACGCCCGCCAGCCCGCGGTTCGCCGCGAACCTGCCGGCCTTCCCCGCGAACCTGAAGAAGCAGCTGAACGGGGCCCCGTACCCGGCGCCGCGCAACATCCTGGCCTGCGCCGTCGAGGGCGCCCAGGTGGACTTCGAGACCGCGCTGACCATCGAGGCCCGCTACTTCACCGAGCTGGTCACCGGGCAGACCGCCAAGAACATGATCCAGGCGTTCTTCTTCGACCTCCAGGCCGTCAACGCGGGCCGCAGCCGCCCGCAGGGCGTGGAACCGCGCCCGGTCCGCAAGGTCGCCGTCCTTGGCGCGGGCATGATGGGCGCGGGCATCGCCTACTCCTGCGCCCGCGCCGGCATCGAGGTGGTGCTCAAGGACGTCAGCGCCGAGGCCGCGGCCAAGGGCAAGGCATACTCCGAAAAGCTCCTCGACAAGGCCGTCTCCCGTGGCCGGACCACCGCGGCCCAGCGCGAGGAACTGCTCGCCCGGATCACGCCCACCGCGGACGTCTGCGACCTCGCGGGCTGCGACGCCGTCATCGAGGCCGTCTTCGAGGACACCGGCCTCAAGCACCGGGTGTTCCAGGAGATCCAGGACGTCATCGCCCCCGACGCGCTGCTCTGCTCCAACACCAGCACCCTGCCCATCACCGGGCTCGCGGAAGGTGTGAAGCGGCCCGCCGACTTCATCGGCCTGCACTTCTTCTCGCCCGTCGACAAGATGCCGCTCGTCGAGATCATCAAGGGCGCACAGAGCAGCGACGAGGCGATCGCCCGCGCCTTCGACCTGGTCCGCCAGATCAACAAGACGCCCATCGTGGTCAACGACTCCCGCGGCTTCTTCACCTCGCGCGTCATCGGCCAGTTCATCAACGAGGGCGTGGCGATGGTCGGCGAGGGCATCGAGCCCGCCTCGGTCGAGCAGGCCGCGGCGCAGGCCGGCTACCCCGCCAAGGTGCTCTCGCTGATGGACGAGCTGACCCTGACCCTGCCGCGCAAGATCCGCAACGAGACGCGGAAGGCCTTCGAGGCCGAGGGGCGGACCTGGGCCGAGCACCCCGCGGACGCGGTCATCGACCGGATGGTGGACGAGTTCGGCCGTCCCGGCCGCAGCGGCGGCGCCGGCTTCTACGCGTACGACGAGTCCGGCAAGCGCGCGGGCATCTGGCCGGGCCTGCGCGAGCACTTCGCCAAGCCGGGCTACGAGATCCCCTTCGAGGACATGAAGGAGCGGATGCTCTTCTCCGAGGCCCTGGACACCGTCCGCTGCCTGGACGAGGGCGTCCTCACCTCGATCGCCGACGCCAACATCGGCTCGATCATGGGCATCGGCTTCCCCGCATGGACCGGCGGCGTCATCCAGTACGTCAACGGCTACCCGGGCGGCCTTCCCGGCTTCGTCGCCCGCGCCCGTGAACTCGCCGCGCAGTACGGCGAGCGCTTCACCCCGCCGGCCTCCCTGGTGGCGAAGGCCGAGCGCGGCGAGACCTACGCGGACTGAGCCCCGCCCGGCCGCAGGAGCGGATCCGGGTGCGCCCCCAGGGCGCAGCCGGACCGCTCCTGCCCGTGGCCCGGCCGGGCTACGGCGCAGACACGGCGCGGGCGGGGTCGCGCAGGACGGCGAACGCGCCGTGCCGGAGCGCGCCGTCCGGCAGGGACCACGGGGCGAGCACCTGCCCCAGGATCCCGTCCCCGGCGGCGGGTCCGGGGCGCAGCGCGCGGGTGAGCGCCAGGTCCAGGGCCCGGCTCTCCGCACCCGCCGGGCGCAGCGCCACGACGGTGGCCGCGGCGGTGTCCGTCACCGTGCCGGGGCCGGTCAGGCCCGGCAGCACGCCCGCGTCCTCCCGGCGGACCTCCACCGTCGGGTCCGGGACCTCGCTCGCGTTCTGGTCCTGGGCCGCCGCACGGCCGGTGATCAGGGCCAGCAACTGCGCGGGCAGGACCGGGTCGTGGGCGCCGTCGTAGATCCAGCGGCGGCCCAGCACCCCGTGCTCGGACGTGCCGATCAGGCCTTCCTGCGCGCCCTCCAGCGGGGCCCCGCGGTAGGTGACCGGAACCTGGTAGGCGACCGGGGCGTCCCCGCAGGCATCGGTGACCACCATGATCTCGATGCCCACCTCGCCCTCCGGGTCGTCCAGCCGGAAACCGCCCGCCTTGGCGAGCTGCGGGACGCTGCCCGCGGACCCCTGGTACCAGGGACGTGACGGGAGCCATCCGGCGAGGAGTTCGAGCTTTCCGGGGGACATGGTGGTGCGGTGAATGATTGCCATGATCGTGAACCTACCCGGCGTCGTGCTCCGGCTCCGAGGCGAACGCCGCCCGCAGTTCTTCCTTCAGCGACCGCTGGAAGGCCGTCACCAGGGCCTGCACCACCATGGGCTGCATGTGGGCCGACAGCGCCTTCATCGACTCCACCCGCTCCGGGTCGCTCTCGCCCTCGGTGAACGGCCCCCACACCTCGTCGCGGAACAGGGCCGTCAACTCGTGCGCCGCCGACCGGGTGTGCTCCACCAGCACCGTCCGCGCCGCCAGGATCGTCTCGTGCGCGAGGGGCACGTCGAGCAGCGCGACGCCCAGCCGCAGCAGCCCCACGTCCACACGGAACCCGTCCCCCGCGGGGGCGAGCACGTTCATGGCGGTCAGCCGCCGGATGTCGGCGTCCGACAGTCCGCGGCCCGCCCGCTTCTCCAGCTCCGCCCGCCCGACCTCCTGCGCCGCGTCGGGGGCCCAACTGGCCACCATCGCCCGGTGGATCGCCAGGTCGTGCGCGCTCAGGTCGTCGGGCAGGGCGTCCAGGTAGCGCTCGATCGCCGACAGGGTCATGCCCTGGTGCTGCAGCTCCTCGATCAGCGCCAGCCGGGACAGGTGCTCCGGCCCGTAGTGCCCCACCCGGCGGGCACCGATCACGGGAGGGGGCAAAAGGCCGCGCGTGCTGTAGAACCGTACGGTGCGGACGGTGACGCCCGCCCGGGCCGCCAGCTCGTCCACGGTGAGCGTCGGCTCGGGTGCCTGGTCGGCCATCGTCTGCGCCTCGCTCTCTGCTCCACAGCTTGGGTTCAACAGTATTGCTGTCGCACCAACGATGTGAAACGGCCAGGAGCTGCCCATGACCACGAACCTGCGACTGCCCGGACGACCCGAAGAGCTCACCCTCCCCGCCCTGCTGGCCCGCAACGCCGCCGAGTACGGGGACCTGCCCGCCCTGTCGTGGCGCTCCGGCCCCGCAGCGGCCCACTGGACCACCCTCAGCTGGACCGAGGTCCGCCGCCAGGTGTCCGTCCTGGCCTCCGGCTACACCGCCCTCGGCGTCGAGCGCGGCGAGCACGTGCTGCTGATGATGGGCAACCGCCCCGAGCACTGGCTCAGCGACCTCGCCCTGGTCCACATCGGAGCCGTCCCCGTGACCGTCTACGGGACCTCCGCAGCCGAGCAGACCGCCCACATAGCCCGGCACAGCCGGGCCCGGGTCGCCGTCGTCGAGGGCGCCCGCGAACTCGCGCTCTGGGAGCCGCTCCTCGCGGACGAAGGGGTCCCGCTGGAGCGGCTGGTCGTCGCGGACGCCCCGGCCGCGGGCCGCCACCTCAGCTACGGCTCCCTGTACGCCGGCGGGGCCCGCGCACACCGCGCCGACGCCTTCGAGAAGGCCTGGCAGGAGACCGCCCCCGAGGACCCGCTGACCGTCGTCTACACCTCCGGCACCACCGGGGACCCCAAGGGGGTCCGGCTCACCCACCGCAACATCCTGCTCCAGTCCGTCCGACTGGACCGCCGCACCGATCTGCCCGAGCACGCCGAGCACCTGTGCTACCTGCCCTTCGCGCACGTCGCCGAGCGCATCCTCGGCATCTACCTCCCCCTCCTGCGGGCCGCCCACGTCCGGCTGTGCGCCGACCCGACCGCCGTGTCCGCCGCGGTCCGGGAGCTGCACCCCGTCCAGTTCTTCGGCGTGCCCCGGGTGTGGGAGAAGCTGGCCGCCTCCGTGCGGGCCGTGCTGGCCCGGCTGCCCGAGGACCAGCAGGCCGCCATCGGTGCCGCGAACGACCTGGCCCGGGCCCGCGCCGCCCACCTGGAGCGCGGCGAGGAGGTCCCGGCCGCGCTGGAGACCTCGTACGCCCGCGCCAAGGGGCAGGTGCTGGACCCGCTGCTGGCCCTCGCCGGGCTGGACCGGCTGGTGTGGACGGCGAGCGCCACCGCGCCCATGCCCGTCGACGTGGTGCGCTTCTGGGCGGGCTGGGGGATCACCATCATGGACGCGTGGGGGCTCACCGAGACCTCGGGGGTGTGCACGGTCAACAGCCCGGACGGATTCCGGCTCGGCTCGGTCGGCCGCCCCATCGAAGGGCTGGAGCTGAAGCTCGCCGCCGACGGGGAGATCCTGACCCGCGGGGCGACCGTCTTCGGCGGCTACCTGAGGCCCGACGGCTCCGTGGAGAGCGCCACCGACGCCGACGGCTGGTTCCCGACCGGGGACATCGGCCGCCTCGACGAGGACGGGTACCTCTGGCTGACCGACCGCAAGAAGGAACTGATCATCACCTCGAACGGGAAGAACGTCTCCCCGGCCCTGGTGGAGAACACCGTCAAGGAGCACCCCCTGATCGGCCAGGCCCTGGTCCACGGCGACGGCCGCTCCTACCTCGTCGCCCTGCTGGTCCTCGACGCGGAGATGGCGCCGGCCTGGGCCGCGGCCCGCGGGATCGACACCGCCCCGCCGGGCGGACTCGCCGCTCACCCCGCCGTCCGCGAGGAGGTGGCCCGCGCGGTCGAGGCCGCCAACGCCCGGCTCAACCGCACCGAGCAGATCAAGCGGTACCGGCTGCTGACCGAGGAGTGGGGCCCGGAGACCGGGGAGCTCACCCCTTCCCTGAAGCTGCGCCGCCGGGTGGTCCGGGACAAGTACGGCCCCGTGATCGAGGAGCTCTACGAGGAGCCGTACGGGCCTTCCGCGCCGTAGAGCGCGGACCCCGGGCAACAGGCCGACGGCCGTCCGGCATGCGCGTGGCCGCTGCGGGCACTGGAGCAGGGAGCTACTGTTCCAGTCCTGGGGCGGCCCCGCCGGCCGGCCCCCGCCGAGAGGGTGCCCGATGGCCGACGAGTCCCGAGCCAGTGCAGGTGAGCAGCCCAGGCTGCGGTCTCCGGAGATGGTGGAGCCGCTCCTGGACCTGGAGCTGCGGATGCTGATCAACCTGGTCAACAAGGACGAGGAGAACCGGTCGCACTTCGGCGTCTCACTGAACATCCCCGGCGGGGTGATCTACGGGCAGGTGATCAGCCGCAGCGCCTACGCACTGGAGTGGGAGGCTGCGCTGAGCGGCCTGCCCGGCGCGGGCGCCGAGTCCTTGGCGAGCCTGCCGAGGCTGATCAACCAGGTGCTCGACGAGCAGCTGGCGGAGTACGACACCGACCCGCTGCCGCGGTGGGTGCACCTGCGGGACGCCACCTTCCTGACCGGGGCGCCGAACCAGACGATGCACTACGGCCTCTGGCGCGGGCGCCTCGCCGACATCGTCGGATGGTCGCTGTCCATCCCCTCCTGA
This sequence comes from Streptomyces sp. cmx-4-9, assembly GCF_046548835.1. Classification (NCBI taxonomy): domain Bacteria; kingdom Bacillati; phylum Actinomycetota; class Actinomycetes; order Kitasatosporales; family Streptomycetaceae; genus Streptomyces; species Streptomyces sp. cmx-4-9. Next base: position 206,694 of record NZ_JAEBEE010000005.1, read on the forward strand.
GGCGCGACCGCCGCGGGCGGCCCGGCCGGACGGGGCCGGGGCGCATCAGGAGGGCTGCCGGTCGGGGGCGGGGGCCGGTCAGCGACCGATCAGCGGATAGTGGTCCGCTAGGAACCGCTGCCAAAAGGGGTACGACGCTACGTGGGAATGACAACGCCTTGTCGGGGTGTTGTCGCGCGCCGTATGTGGGGTGCCAAGTGCACCGTTTGCCCTGCCCCGCGGGTGGGTCGAATGGTGTTCAAGGTGAGCCGCTGTTGCAACAGCCGCGGCTCGTCCGGACGTAGGTGGCTGGCGCCGCCATCCGCCGCCATCCGCCGGCCCGTTGCGGCGCGTCATCCCTGCCGGAGGACGGCGATGTCACCCCATTGCGTCACTCGTTGCTGGACGAACTTCTCGCACATGATCGTGGCTTCGATGCCGTCGGCAGGGTCACCGACTCCGCATGCGGTGAGGGCGATGAGTGTGGCGGTCGCGCCAGCAACGGCGGCGTGGGTCGGTTTATCGCGCCATGCTGACGGGGCTGGCGCCTTGGGGAGGTGGCCGTAACCGGTCTGTGACGCGCGAAAGCCCCGCACGATGGCGGGGCTTCTGCGTCCGGACACACTGGACTTGCGACGAGGATGGAGCACGAGCGCCGGTTCTGCCACCGGGTGCGAAAGCGGTCGTGTGGGTGGACCCCAGTGGACCTACTGGATGGTCCACTGCCCCGTCTGTTCGGCGAAGCCACTGTTCAGGCCGAAGTGCAGCAGTGTGATTTTCGAATCCTTCGGTACCTCGAACACGATGTAGCCGAGGGCCTTGCCGCCCGGGGCGATCTTCACCCCGCCGGGAAGTTCGGGCCCAGCCGTGATACCCATGGTGATGGTCGAGGTGAACTGCTGGCCCTGCTCATCGGCGACCTTCGCGCCATTGGAGGGGCTGTCATCGTAGGGAGCAGTCCCGGAGTTGACGAGTTCCAGCTGCGCAGCGACGTACCGATTGCCGTCCTGGGGCTTCCCGAATTCGTTCTTGGGGAGGGCGGGGTCGGCCCACTTCTTCACCGTGACAGCGATCTGCTCGCCGTCCTCGTTGCCCTTGAGGGTGAGCGTGCTGCCGACGGTGGCGGTCTGCTGCGCGGGCGCGGAGCTGCTGGCTGCGGGAGCGCTGGGCGTCGACGCGGCGGCGGCTGTGCTGTCAGGCGTGGTCTTGATGTCGGCAGGGCCGCAGGCGGTGAGGGCCAGGACGGCGGCCGTAGTGAGGGCGGCGAGGGCGTGGTGTGTGCGCATCCGGCCATCCTGTCCGATGTGTGGGCGGTGTGAGGTAGCTGTGACGTTCCTGTGACGTGCGATTCCCGGCCTGGGTGCAAAGCGCATAAGAGCCCTGCAGCAGGGGGACGTAGCGGCGAGGCTCTCCAGTAGTGCGCGCCAGCGGGTGCAACGTGGGAGGCGGCACGTTCCCCTCCAGGTAATGCGATCGCACTATGCCCGGGGTGGCCGGTGGAACACCCAGTGCGTGGCCGGATTTCGGCTCGGGGTGGGCGCGTCTGCTCCTACGGCCGTACCCGCTTGCCGAGAGCCCTGACAGTGTCGTGCGATGCGTGCCAGCGGCCCTCGGCGCGCACCGGCCGGTATGCGCCCTCGGGAATGACGGCAGGTGGCGTAACCAGCTCCCAGGGCAGACGCCCGGGATCCTCGACGAGGAATAGCTCGGGCTTGCTCTCGCAGTTCACGGCGACGTAAAGCCACCAGGCGCCCCCGTAGTCGAGCATTGCGTTCCGCTGCCGGTCGACCAGGTCTACGGAGGTTCGGTCCCCACGCCCTTTCACCTCGATCAGCCGGACGATGCTGCCGTCTCCCGCGCGTGACACGAGGTCGCACGTGGGGCGAACTCCGGCACAGCCCCGACGGCGCCCCCACTCCATGACTTCCCCGCCCAACCCGGGAGGCCAGCCATCTCCGACGTAGGTCACCGTTCGGCCCTGCGCCCGCTCGTAGCGGATCGCAAGGTCCACGGCGACTTGCTCAACAGGATTCACGGGGCGGCTCCTCCGCTAGGTGTGCTGGAGCATGCCACCCTGATTCCTCCCTAGCGAGTCTGCTGCGCAGCGCTTATACCCCGCTCTGTCCAGATTGCTGAGCAGTCCGTGCACTGCGCGACCGGGTCGGTGCCGGTCCCGCCGTACCCTTCGATGCGGCCTCCGCTCCGACACGGCCGGTCGATGGCCGGCTCCGGAAGCTGGTAGGTCAGATCCAAGGCCTCCTGAATGATGCGCCTTACGCCACGGCCGCGGTGTCGGCCACCGACAGGACCCGGCCGCACACGCCTGTACATCGGGCCTCGGGGTCGCGGCCGGCGCCCGCGGCGAGGGAATCGGAGCGGTCGGCGCAGCCGATGGCGATGTGCTCGATGTGGTGGAGCTGGGCTGCAGTGAGGGGCCGGAAAGGGTCGGCTCGCCGGTGAGGCGGGCAGCCAGCTGGCCGCCTGCTCGACGGTGCCCAGTCCAACGTACCGCCAGTGCGCCGCGTCGCCCTGCTCGAACGCGGCGGTCGTGTCCCGGTGCCGGGCGTCGTCCGGGGCCCAGCCGCGGGCGGCCCAGTCCGCGGGTCTCGCCGAGCTGCGCCGGGTCCCGCTCCGGGGCGCGCAGCGCGGCGATCTCCTCGGCGTCGACGCGGTCGAGGGTGGCGAACAGGTTGCTCATCGGGGCGAGCCAGAGGGTGTTGTCGAAGCGCACCATCCTGGCCTCGCTCATCCGGCGGGCGGAGACCCTCCGGATGCACGTCAGGCGGAAGCCAGCTCCGCGTCGGGCCACCTGATCCGCTGGAACCCAACTACTGGGCCACGTATCCCCTGACAGGGTAGTGGTCCGAGAGGTTCGCGTACGTGTACGAGGTGCCCCAGCTGGAGACCGTCCAGGGCGCGGACTCCTCCTTGACCACGTGGTTCTCCCAGCCGGCCGGGCGCGCGTTGCCCTTGCGGTAGAGCACGTAGTCCAGGTCCTCGCGTGGGTCGGTGGGGTAGCGGTACTTCGCGATCGAGTTCAGCGCCGTGTCGAAGGAGTACGGGTGGCCGGTGCGCGTGTCGGAACCCGCCAGGTCGGCGTTGGCGAGCATGCTCGCGAGTTCGGGGGTGTGCGAGTCGACGTTCATGTCGCCCGCCACGATCACCTGTTCGTCCGCCGGGATGTTCTTCCCGTCGAGGAACCCGTCGATGGCCCGGAACTGGCGGGCGCGCATCTCGGCTGCCTCGCCCGCACCGCAGCCGGGGTCCGTGGACTGCGCATGGGTGCCCACCACGTGCACCCTGGCGCCGTTCACGTTCAGCACGACGTAGGCGAAGCCCTTGTTGGACCACCAGTCGGCGCCGCAGGCGTCCTTGTAGACCACCTGCTCCTTGCGGACGATCGGCCACTTGCTGAGGATCGTGACGCCGCCGTCCTCCGGGGTGGTGGAGGAGTACGCGCCGCCGGTGGCGTCCCAGCCGCTCTTGCCGCGGCCGACGACCGGGGTCTGGTACGGGTACTGGGCGGCCGAGCCGGCCTTCAGGGCGTCCGACGCGGAGTTGTCGAAGGCCTCCTGGAGCACCACCACGTCGTGGCCCTGGTAGAAGGACGCCCGGGGGATCGCGGCGGCGCGGTGGTCCTGGCCCCAGTTCGGATAGAGGCTCTTGCTCATCAGGAACACGTTGTACGACAGGACGCTGAGCCGCGGGGCGGCGGCCGACGCGCCGGCGGCGGTGGGCGCCGCCGAGGCTGCGGGCGCGGTGGTGGCGGCCAGGGCGCCGACGGCGACTGCCGCGACGGCCGTGGCGGCGGCGCGGCGCGTGCGGGACGAGGAAAGCAGCATGGGGGTCTCCGTCATTCCTACGGGGGAGAGCGACGCCGTCATACAAGCAGCAGGAGTTACCTCTGGGTAACACCCGTGCAGCGACTTTCTGTCCGTGAGACGGCCGTCCGGTGCTCGCATACTTGTCCCATGACGAAGACGGACCCCGCACTCCCCGCCGGACCTGCGGCAGCGCCCCGCGCCGACCCCGAGCCGCCGCCGCCCGGCGGGGTGCTGTGGACCATCGCCGGCGATGTGCGCGCCCTGCTGATGCTGCCCGCCGCCTTCACCATGCAGGTCGCCCACCCCGCGATCGGGGCCGGGGTCGACGAGCACTCCGTGTTCCGCACCGACCCCTGGGGTCGCGGGGAGCGGTCCCTGCGCTCGGTCCAGCTGTGGGTGTACGGAGGCGCCGAGGCCGCCGAGGAGGGCCGCCGGGTCCGCCGGCTGCACCGGGAGATCCAGGGCACCGACACCCGCGGGCGGCGCTACCACTCCCTGGACCCCGCCTGCTACGGCTGGGTGCACGCCACCGGCTTCCCCGTCTACCTGTACGCGGGCCGCTACCTGCTGCGCCGCTTCACCCCCGCCCAGGAGCAGCAGCTCTACCGGGAGTGGCTCCAGGTCGGCCGGATCCTCGGCATCCGCGACCGGGACATGCCGCAGACCATCGAGGAGTTCTGGGTCTACTGGGCCCGCATGCTGGCCGAGGAGATCGAACCCACCGCGGTCGCCCGGGAACTCGTCGCCACCGACGTCCCGCTGCCGCGCCCCGAGGGCGGCACGGCCCCGGTGCGGTTCCTGCTGAGACTCACCTGGCCCCTGCTGCGCCGGGCCTTCCTGCACCTGCGGGCCTTCGTCACCGTCGGGTACATGCCGCCGCAGGCCCGCGCCGCGATCGGGCTGGAGTGGACCGCGGCCCAGGAGCGCCGGCTCCGGCGGTTCAGCACGGCCGTACGCCTCCTGGTACCGCTGCTGCCCGAGCGGCTGCGTTACCTGCCGGTGGCGCGGGCGGCGCGGGCCCGGTGGCGCGCCGCCCGCTGAGCCGTCTCCGGCGGACCGTGCCGTGCCGGCCCGGCCGGATCAGTGCTCGCCGTGGCCGCTGTCGTGGACCGTGTTCGTCGCAGCGATCTTCTTCCAGGACTTCGGCTCCACCGGTCCGGCCGCCGGCGCGGCCGGGGAGGCCGGGAGCGAGCGGGCCTTCGACTGCTGCGATGCAGGGTTCAGGGCGGAGGCGGCCGGCTTGCCCGGCGTGTACAGCCAGGTTTCGAACAGCTGGGCCAGCGGCTTGCGCGAGACCTTCTCCGCGTACCGGATGAAGTCGCCGACCTTGGCGTTGCCGCCGGCGCGCTCGGTCGGCCAGCCCTTGAGGATCTGGAAGAACTTCTCGTCGCCGACCTCGTTGCGCAGCGCCTGCAGGGCGATCGCCCCGCGGTCGTACACGGCCCCGTGGAACTGGTTCTCCGGACCCGGGTCACCGGGCTTGACCTGCCAGAACGGGTCCTCGGCCGGGCGGGAGGCGTAGGCCCAGTCGGCCAGCTCCTGCGCGGTGCCCTCGCCCTCCTTCTCCGACCACAGCCACTGGCTGTAGCGGGCGAAGCCCTCGTTGATCCAGATGTCCTTCCAGTTCTCCACGGACACGCTGTCGCCGTACCACTGGTGGGCCAGCTCGTGCACGACCACCGAGACGTTCGCACCGCTTGCGAACTGGCGCGGGCTGTAGAACGGCCGGGTCTGCGTCTCCAGGGCGAAGCCGCTCGTGACGTTGGGGACGTAGCCGCCGAGCGCGTTGAAGGGGTACGGGCCGAAGACCCCCTCCAGCCACTCCGCGACCTCCGTGGTCCGCTCCACGCTCGCGCGCGCCGCCCCCGCGTTGTCGCCGAGGTCCTTGCTGTACGCGTTGAGGACTGGGAGGCCGCTGGCCGTCTTGTCGGTGGTGATATCGAACTTGCCGACGGCGAGGGTGGCCAGGTAGGTGGCCTGCGGCTTGTTGGAGCGCCAGTTGAAGCGGGTCCAGCCGAGCTTCGAAGTCTGCGACTGGAGCACGCCGTTGCTGATCGCCTGAGTGCCGTCCGGGACGTTCACGGAGACGTCGAAGGTGGCCTTGTCCAGCGGGTGGTCGTTGCTCGGGAACCACCAGGCGGCCGAGTCCGGCTCCTGCGCGGCGACGGCCCCGTCCGGGGTGCGCGCCCAGGCCGTCCAGCCGTCGACCTTGAACTCCGAGGGCTTGCCCGCGTACTTGACGACGACGGTGACCGGCGTGTTGCGGGCCAGCGGCTTGGCCGGGGTGACCTCCAGCTCCTGCGCGCCGGAGGCGGCGAACTTCGCCTTGGCGCCGTTGACGCGGACCTCGCTGACCTGGAGGCCGAAGTCGAGGTTGAAGCGCGACAGGTCCTGCGTGGCGGTGGCCAGCAGGGTGGCGGTGCCTTCGAGCAGGTCGGTCTTCGGCTGGTACTGCAGGCGCAGGTCGTAGTGGGACACGTCGTATCCGCCGTTGCCGCTGGCCGGGTAGTAGGGGTCGCCGATACCCGGGGCGCCGGGACCGTAGCTCGCCGCCGACGCCGGGATCACCAGCAGGAGGGAGGCGGCGAGCACGCTCGGGGCGATGACTTTGCGGTGCACGAAGGGCTCCAAAGGGGTAGAGGAGACTGCTCTGTTCGATGACGCGTGACTCGACGGTATTCACCCTCGGCGCCCCAGGCCATGTCTACGGCCCCTGCTGTCACATGATCGCCATTCGGCCGTCACGGGAGCCCCGCACCGGCCGCGGAGAGGCCCTTTCGTCCGGGCCGACGGCCGGAAAACGGCCGGAACCCGTACCCGACGACGACCGGGGCAGGGCATGACCGCCCAGTGGATCAAGCCCATCCACGGCTGGGGCCAGAGCCGGCTGGACACCGCCGCCGACCTGCTCGACGCCGACCCCTACGGGCACTCCGGCGCACCGGGGCCGGCCCGGCTCCACGAACTCGGCGGCGGTTTCGTCCTGCGGGCCGTCGCCGGCGGAGCGTTCCCCCGCGACCTCTTCGGCACGGCCTGACCGGCCGGCCGGTGCGACAACCGGCGGGGTCCCGCCGTCCGCCGCCGCCACCTGCCACAATTGGCAGCCTTCCAGTGCAAACGAAGGCAGGCGGGACCCGATCGTGACGACGTCCATCGAAGGCAGGATCGCCGAGGAGCTCGGCGTACGGGAACGGCAGGTCAAGGCCGCCGTCGAGCTGCTCGACGGCGGCTCCACCGTGCCGTTCATCGCGCGCTACCGCAAGGAAGCGACCGAGATGCTCGACGACGCCCAGCTGCGCACCCTCGAAGAGCGGCTGCGGTACCTGCGGGAACTGGAGGACCGGCGCGCAGCCGTCCTGGACTCCGTACGGGAGCAGGGCAAGCTCGACGCCGAGCTGGAGGCGCGGATCAACGCGGCCGACACCAAGGCCCGGCTGGAGGACATCTACCTGCCCTTCAAGCCCAAGCGCCGCACCAAGGCCCAGATCGCCCGGGAGGCGGGCCTCGAACCGCTCGCCGAGCGCCTGCTCGCCGACCCGTCGGCGGAACCGGCCGCGGCCGCGGCCGCCTTCGTGGACGCGGACAAGGGCGTCGCCGACCCCGCCGCGGCCCTGGACGGCGCCCGCGCCATCCTCACCGAGCGGTTCGCCGAGGACGCCGACCTGATCGGCGAGCTGCGCGAACGCATGTGGGGCCGCGGCCGGCTCGCCGCCAAGGTCCGCGAGGGCAAGGAGGAGGCGGGCGCCAAGTTCGCCGACTACTTCGACTTCGCCGAACCCTTCACCGCCCTGCCCTCGCACCGCGTCCTCGCCATGCTCCGCGGCGAGAAGGAGGACGTCCTCGACCTCACCCTGGAACCGGAGCCGCCGTCCGAGACCCCCGGCCCGTCCACGTACGAGGGCATGGTCGCCCGCCGCTTCGGCGTGGCCGACCGCGGCCGGCCGGGCGACAAGTGGCTGGCCGACACGGTCCGCTGGGCCTGGCGCACCAAGATCCAGGTGCATCTCGGCATCGACCTGCGGACCCGGCTGCGCGCCGCCGCCGAGGACGAGGCCGTCCGGGTCTTCGCCGCGAACCTGCGCGACCTGCTCCTCGCGGCGCCCGCCGGGACGCGCGCCACCCTCGGCCTGGACCCGGGCTTCCGCACCGGCGTCAAGGTGGCCGTCGTGGACGCGACCGGCAAGGTGGTGGCCACCGACGTCATCCACCCGCACGTCCCCGCCAACCGGTGGGACGAGTCCCTCGCCAAGCTGGCCCGCCTCGCGAAGGAGCACGCGGTCGAGCTGGTCGCCATCGGCAACGGCACGGCCTCCCGCGAGACCGACAAGCTCGCCGGGGACCTGATCACCCGGCACCCGGAGCTGAAGCTGACCAAGGTGATGGTCTCGGAGGCCGGCGCCTCCGTGTACTCCGCCTCTGCCTTCGCCTCGCAGGAACTCCCCGACTTGGACGTGTCGTTGCGTGGCGCCGTGTCCATCGCCCGGCGCCTCCAGGACCCGCTCGCGGAACTGGTCAAGATCGACCCGAAGTCCATCGGCGTGGGGCAGTACCAGCACGACCTCTCCGAGGTGAAGCTGTCCCGCTCCCTGGACGCCGTGGTCGAGGACTGCGTGAACGGCGTCGGCGTGGACGTCAACACCGCCTCCGCGCCGCTGCTCTCCCGGGTGTCCGGCATCAGCGGCGGCCTCGCCGAGAACATCGTGGCCCACCGCGACAGCAACGGGCCCTTCCGCAGCCGCAAGGGCCTCAAGGACGTGGCCCGGCTCGGCCCCAAGGCGTACGAGCAGTGCGCGGGCTTCCTGCGGATCCGCGGCGGCGACGACCCGCTGGACTCCTCCGCCGTGCACCCGGAGGCCTACCCGGTGGTGCGGGCCATGGGCAAGACCGCGGGCGGCGAGGTGGCGGCGCTGATCGGCAACACCTCGGTGCTGCGCTCGCTGCGCCCCGAGCAGTTCGTCACCGAGGCCTTCGGGCTGCCGACCGTCACGGACATCCTGCGCGAACTGGAGAAGCCGGGCCGCGACCCCCGCCCCGCCTTCAAGACGGCCACCTTCAAGGAGGGCGTGGAGAAGATCGGCGACCTCGCCCCGGGCATGGTCCTGGAGGGCGTGGTCACCAATGTGGCCGCCTTCGGCGCGTTCATCGACATCGGTGTCCACCAGGACGGCCTGGCCCACGTGTCGGCGCTGTCGAAGAACTTCGTCAAGGACCCCCGCGACGTGGTCAAGCCCGGGGACATTGTCCGGGTGAAGGTCATGGACGTGGACATCCCGCGCAAGCGGATCTCGCTGACCCTGCGGCTGGAGGACGAGGCCGCGGCGGAGCGCGGCGCGGCAGCGCCGGGGCAGCGCGAAGGGCGGCAGGAACGCCGCGGGGGCGGCCGCCCGCCGCAGCAGCGCGGCCAGGGCGGTCAGCGCGGCCAAGGCCAGGGCCAGGGCGTCCAGGGTCAGGGCGGTCAGCGCGGCCAGGGTCAGGGCCAGGGCGGCCAGCGCAGTCAGGGCCAGCGCCAGGGCGGCGGCTCGGCGCCCGCCCCGGGCAACAGCGCGATGGCCGACGCCCTGCGCCGCGCCGGCCTCACCGGCCCCGGGGCACAGGGCCGCAAGCGCTAGCCCGCCCTCCGGGACCCCGCCTGTCCCGCGCCCCCGGTACCGGGGGCGCGGGGGCGGCTTCCGGACCACCCGGCTCGTGGCGGCTGCCGCTGACGTGGCCGAATAGGTCCGCCGGCCGGGGGAGCGCCTTGCCAACTCCGGTACAAGATCTGTAGGCATGATGGAACGCCCGTTCGTCCTTCGGCGAACGGGCTTCCGCATGTCCCCTCAGGACCGTTCTCCCGAGGCCGTCTTGGAGGCACAGGACGTCATGCCCCCGACCACGCACGCCTACCGACGCTGCCCGAGGAAGGGTCCGAAGAGGGATCGCATGCCCCACCCGCACCTGCCCCACCCGCACCTGAGCCTGCGCAAGAGGTGCGAGCGCATTCTCGGCCATCTGGATCTGGCGCAACCCTTCTCCCTCGACGGGCTGTGCCGGCACATCGCCGGGCAGCGCGGCCGCCCCCTCCGGCTCCACCCGCTCCCGAAGGAGGCGGCGGAGTCCGGCGTCTGCGGCCTGTGGGTGGGCACCGACAGCACGGACTACGTCTTCTACGAGGCGCAGACCACGCCGCTGCACCGCGAGCACATCGTCCTCCACGAACTCGGCCACATCCTCTTCGGCCACCACTCCGTGGAGGGCGAGGAGAGCGGCGGCAGCGCGCCGGTCGTCCTCGGCCGCACCAACTACACCACCCGGCAGGAGCGGGAGGCGGAGATGCTCGCCAGCATGATCCGCATCCGGATGGCCCAGGGGGCCCCGGCCCCGGCCGTCCGCTCCGGCGGCACCCTGGCCCGCCTGGAGTCCGCGATGGGCTACGAGGGGCACGGCCGCCAGGAGCCCCGCGTGCCCCAAGACCACCGAGAGCTGCCGGACGGCACCGGACGGAGGGGCCATGGCGGCTGACCTGACTGCCTGGGGGGACTGGCTCGCCGTCCCGAGCGTCGTGGGCCTGTGGATCGCGGTGCTGCTCCGCGCCCCCGCCGCCCTGCGGGCCCCCAACCAGCGCGGGCTGTGGCTCGCCGTGGCCACCGCTGCGGCCGCGATGACCCTGAACCTCCCCGCCGTCGTCACCTACGCGATGCGCGACCCGCACCACTCGCACGCCGTCGGCCTCGTCCGCAACCTGATCGGGGTCCTCTCCGCGGGCGCCGTGCTCTACTTCGTGGCAGCGGCCACCCGCGGCCGCGGACTCCAACTCGCCTCCTGGACCGCCACCCTGGCCTGGCTGACGGCCCTCGTGGCCCTGGACGCGGCCGCGCCCGCGCACGGCACGCACACCATGCCGCCGGCCGGCGACCCGGTGCCCTCCCTCGCGTACTGGCTCGTCCTGATCTCCGCGCACGTCACCGCCAACACCGTCTGCGTGGCCCTGTGCTGGCGCTACAGCCGCCGCACCGGGAGCCGGGGCCTGGCCGCCGGACTGCGGCTGTTCGGGCTCGGCACCGCGCTGGCAGGCCTGTTCTGGTGCGCCTACCTGCTCAAAGCCCTCTTCGGCAGCACCTGGGCGATGCCCGCGCTGCCCCTGCTGATGAACCTGCACGGGCTGCTGCGCGGGGCCGCGATCCTGGTGCCGACCCTGTTCACCCTGCGCCGCACCACCACCGACGTCGCCACCGCGTGGCGGATCTGGCCGCTGTGGCGCGACCTGGTCCAGGCCGTACCGCACGTGGCCCTCAACGCACCGCGCACCGGCCGGGTCGCGGAGCTGCTGTGGCCGCCGGTCCCGCGCAACCTGCTGGTGTACCGCAAGGTCATCGAGACCCGCGACGCCATCCTGATCCTGGGCGAGTACGTCGCCCCGGGCGTCCAGGAGCTGGCCCGCGGACACGTCACCGGCGAGGGGGTCCCCGAGCAGCGGCGGACCGCCGCCGCGCTGGCCTGCGTACTGAAGGAGGCTCGCCGGGTCAAGCTCGCCGGGCACCCGGGGGCGCCCGGCAAGGCGGCGGACCTGACCCTGCCGGCCGCCGTCCAGACCACGGCCGAGGGCAGCGGCCTGGACGACGAGGCCCGCTTCCTGGTGGACGTGGCCCAGGCCTACGCCTCCCCGACCACCACCGCCTTCACCCCGTGACGCGCACGATGCACACCGAGTACGAGGAAGTGACCCCCTCTTGACCACCGTTCTGATCACCGGGGCCAGCGCCGGGCTCGGCGCCGCCTTCGCCCGCGCGTTCGCGGCCAAGGGCTGCAGCCTGGTCCTGGTGGCCCGCGACAAGGACCGGCTCGCCTCCGTCGCCGCGGCGCTCGGCCGGGAGTACGGAACGGCCTGCGAGGTGCTGCCCGCGGACCTCCTCGACGCAGCGGACCGCGAGGCCGTCGCCGAGCGGCTCGCCGACCCGGCCCGGCCGGTGGACGTCCTGGTGAACAACGCCGGTTTCGGCCTGCCCGCGCCCTTCCCGTACAGCCCGTTCGAGGACGAGGAGCGGATGCTCGACCTGCTGGTCAAGGTGCCGCTGCGGCTCACCCACGCGGTACTGCCCGGCCTGCGCGCCCGCCGCCGAGGCGCGGTGCTCAACGTCTCCTCGGTGGCCGGGCTGCTGCCCACCGGTACCTACGGGGCCGCCAAGGCCTGGGTGACCGCCTTCAGCGAGTCCCTGCGCGTGGACATGGAGCCGTACGGGGTCCGGGTGCTGGCGGTGGTGCCCGGCTTCACCCGCACCGAGTTCCAGGAACGGGCCGGGATGGACACCAGCGCCCTGCGCGACGCGGTCTGGCTGGAACCGGAGGCCGTCGTGGACCGGGCACTGCGCGACCTCGCGCTGCGCCGCCCGGTCAGCGTCACCGGCCTGCGCTACCGGGCGTACGCCCTCGCAGCCCGCCACCTGCCGCGCACCTTCGTCGCCCGCAGGATGGCCCGCAAGCGCCGCCCGCCGGCCGGCCGGGACACCTGATCCGGCCCCGGCAGGCGCGGGGAGCGCGGCGGCGACCCGCCGGACCGGGCCGCACCGCCGCTACAGCTCGGTGACCTTGCCCGCCACGACCTGCAGGCGGCGCGTCACGTGGACGGCGTCCAGCATGCGGCGGTCGTGCGTAACCAGCAGCAGGGTGCCCTCGTACGCGTCCAGGGCCGACTCCAGCTGCTCGATCGCCGGGAGGTCGAGGTGGTTGGTGGGCTCGTCCAGCACCAGCAGGTTCACCCCGCGGCCCTGGAGGAGGGCCAGCGCGGCCCGGGTGCGCTCACCCGGGGACAGGGTGGCCGCCGGGCGCATCACGTGGGCCGCCTTCAGCCCGAACTTGGCCAGCAGGGTGCGGACTTCGGCGGGCTCGGTGTCCGGGACGGCCGCGCAGAACGCCTCCAGCAACGGCTCGTCACCGAGGAACAGGCCGCGCGCCTGGTCCACTTCGCCCACCAGCACGCCCGAACCGAGCGTCGCGGAACCGGAGTCCGGCGCCAGCCGGCCCAGCAGGACGGCGAGGAGGGTGGACTTGCCCGCGCCGTTGGCCCCGGTGATCGCCACCCGGTCCGCCCAGTCGATCTGCAGGCTGGCCGGGCCGAACCCGAAGTCGCCGCGCTTGACCGCCGCCTCGCGCAGGGTGGCCACCACCGAGCCGGAACGCGGGGCCGCCGCGATCTCCATGCGCAGCTCCCACTCCTTGCGCGGCTCGTCCACCACATCCAGCCGCTCGATCGCCCGCTGCGTCTGGCGGGCCTTGGCGGCCTGCTTCTCGCTGGACTCGCCGCGCAGCTTCTTGCCGATCTTGTCGTTGTCGGTCGCCTTGCGCCGGGCGTTGCGCACGCCCTTGTCCATCCAGTTGCGCTGCATCTGCGCCCGGCCTTCGAGGGCGGACTTCTTGTCCGCGTACTCCTCGAACTCCTCGCGCGCATGGCTGCGGGCGCGTTCGCGCTCCTCCAGGTAAGAGTCGTAGCCGCCGCCGTAGAGGTTGATCTGCTGCTGCGCCAGGTCGAGTTCGAGGACCTTGGTGACGGTCCGGGTGAGGAACTCGCGGTCGTGGCTGATCACGACCGTGCCCGCGCGCAGCCCCTTGACGAACTGCTCCAGCCGCTCCAGCCCGTCCAGGTCCAGATCGTTGGTGGGCTCGTCGAGCAGGAAGACGTCGTAGCGGGAGAGCAGCAGCGAGGCGAGGCCCGCGCGGGCCGCCTGGCCGCCCGACAGGGCCGTCATCGGCAGGTCGAGTCCGACGGAGAGGCCCAGGTCGTCGGCCACCTCCTGGGCCCGCTCGTCCAGGTCCGCCCCGCCCAGGTCCAGCCACCGGTCCAGCGCCGTCGCGTACGCGTCGTCGGCGCCGGGGGTGCCGTCCACCAGGCCCTGCGTCGCGGCGTCCAGGGCGGCCTGCGCCGCGGCCACGCCGGTGCGCCGGGCCAGGAAGTCCCGTACCGATTCCCGGTCGCGCCGCTCGGGCTCCTGCGGGAGGTGCCCGACGGCGGCGGTCGGCGGGGAGAGCCGCAGCTCACCGGTCTCGGGGGTGTCCAGCCCGGCGAGCAGGCGCAGCAGGGTGGACTTGCCGGCGCCGTTGACGCCGACGAGACCGATGACGTCGCCGGGCGCGACGACGAGGTCGAGATCGGCGAAGAGGGTGCGCTCACCGTGCGCGGCGGTGAGCTTCTTGGCGACGAGGGTTGCAGTCATGGTCCGCCGATCCTATCCGCGCCGCGGGGCGTGGCCGTAAAGGTGGGAAGCCCGTCATTGCAGCCGCCCGGCCCGTCGTCACACCATGGGGTCATGACCGTACGAAACGTGCTCGTCGTCCTGTACGACGGGGTGCAGAGCCTGGACGTCACCGGACCGGTGGAGGTGTTCGCCGCCGCCGACCGGTTCCCGGGGCGGACCGGGTACGCGATCCGGACCGTCTCGCCGGGCGGGGTGCCGGTGCGCACCAGCAGTGGGCTCCGGCTCGTCCCGGACGGGGCGCTGGAGGAGGCCCGGCCCGGCCCCGGGACCACCCTGCTGGTGCCCGGGGGCCGCTACACCGCCGACTTCGAGCCGCGGATCACCGCCTGGCTCCGCGCGCACGGGGGGCGTGCGGAGCGGCTGGTGTCGGTGTGCACGGGAGGGCTGCTGCTCGCCGAGGCCGGCCTGCTGGACGGGCGCCGGGCGACGACGCACTGGTACGTGTGCGAGCAGATGGCGCGGGACTACCCGGCCGTGCTGGTGGAGCCGGACCCCATCTTCGTACGGGACGGGCCGGTGGCCACCTCGGCGGGGGTCACGGCGGGCATCGACCTCGCCCTGGCCCTGGTGGAGGAGGACCACGGGCGGGATGTCGCGCTGACGATCGCCCGGCATCTGGTGGTCTTCCTGCGCCGGCCCGGCAACCAGGCCCAGTTCAGCGCGCAGTTGGAGGCGCAGACGGCCCGGCGGGAGCCCCTGCGGGACGTCCAGCAGTGGGTCGCCGAGCACCCGGACGGGGACCTGGGCGTCGAAGCCCTCGCCGCCCGGGCCCGCCTCTCCCCGCGGCACTTCGCCCGCGCCTTCCAGGCGGAGACGGGCGTGACACCGGGCCGCTACGTGGAACGGATCCGGGTGGAGCACGCCCGGCGCCTGCTGGAGGAGGGCTCCACGGGCATCGCCCAGGTCGCCCGCGCCAGCGGGTACGGCACGCCGGAGGCGATGCGCCGCGCCTTCGTGAAGATCCTCGGCCAGCCCCCGACGGAGTACCGCCGCCGCTTCGGCACGGCCCGCCGCTGACTGCCGCGCCACCGACCGCCGCACCGCCACCGACAACCGACCGCCGCACCGCCGGCCGCACCCGCGTCACCGGCCGCCGCACCCGCGTCACCGGCCACCGCGCCGCCGACCGCACCCGCGCCACCGGCGGCCGCGCCAGCGTCGCCGGCCACCGCGCCACCGCCACCAACCGCCGCACCAGCGTCACCGGCCGTCGCGCCGCCGCACGTGCCGCTCCCGCCGGGGCGGTACCGCTCACACCGACCGCTCCGGAGGAGCCATGCAGATCGCGATCCTGCTCTTCGACCGCTTCACCTCGCTCGACGCCGTGGGGCCCTTCGACACCCTCGGCCGGCTGCCCGGCGCCGAGACCGTGTTCGTGGCCGAGCGGCCCGGCCCCGTGCGCAACGACTCCGGGGCGCTCGCACTCGTGGCGGACCGGGCCCTGGCCGAGGTGGCGCATCCCGACATCATCCTGGTCCCCGGGGGGCCCGGGCAGAGCGCGCAGATGGACAACCCGGTCCTCCTGGACTGGCTGCGGGCCGCCGACGCCACCAGCACGTGGACCACCTCGGTGTGCACGGGCTCGCTGCTGCTGGCCGCGGCCGGGCTGCTGGAGGGCCGCCGGGCCACCTCGCACTGGCTGGCCCTGGACCAGCTCCCCGCGTACGGGGCCGAGCCCACCGGGGAGCGGGTCGTCATCGACGGGAAGTACGCGACCGCCGCCGGGGTCTCCTCCGGCATCGACATGGGCCTGACCCTGCTGGGCCGGATCGGCGGGGACCGGCTGGCCCAGTCCGTCCAGTTGCTGACGGAGTACGACCCCCAGCCGCCCTACGACGCGGGCTCGCCGGAGAAGGCTCCGGCGGACGTGGTGGAGGAGTGGCGGAGCCTGCGCAGCCTCATCCTGCAGTAGGGCCGGTCCCGCAGGCCGCGCCGGGCACGGCCGCGGACCCGGCGCCGGGCCCCGCGGCGGACCAGGTGAAGCGGGGGGCGCGGCGCTCCAGGAAGGCGGCTACGCCCTCCGCGGTGTCGCCGCTGCCGGCCGCCTCGGCGGTCCAGTGCCCGTCCCGGTCGGTGCGGCCGTCCGCGAACTCCTTGGCCGCGGCCTGCGTCAGCTGCGAGCGGGCGGTGAGGGTGCGGGTGAACGCGGCGACCCGCTCGTCCAGTGCGCCGGCGGGCAGCAGCTCGTTCAGGAACCCGGCGCGCAGCGCCGTCGCGGCGTCGACCAGCTCGGCCGAGAACAGGAGGTACTTGGTCCAGGCGGGCCCGACCAGGGCGGCCAGCCGCCGGGTGGAGGAGGCCGGGTAGACGATGCCGAGCCGCGCCGGGGTGACCCCGAACGAAGCGCCCTCCTCGGCGAAGCGCAGGTCGCAGGCGGCCGCCAGCTGGCTGCCGCCGCCCACGCAGAAACCGCGCACCGCCGCCAGGGTCGGCTTCGGGAAGGCGGCCAGCGCCTCCTCCGCCGCCACGGCGAGGGCCTGCGGGTCCTCGCCGCCGGTCAGCGAGGAGATGTCCGCCCCGGCACAGAAAGTCGGCCCGGCTCCGGTGAGCACCAGGACCCGTACGCCCGGGTCGGCCGCCAGCTCCGCGAGCAGCCGCGGGAGCGAGCGCCACATCGCGGCCGTCATCGCGTTCCGCTTGGCGGGGTGGTGGACGACGACGGTGGCGACCCCGTCGGCCACCGTGTGCTGCAGGGACGCGTCCAGGGCTGCTTCCATGCGCCGGATGCTATCCCGGGCGGCGGATCCTATGATCGGGGGAGTCCGTCCGGGGGGTGCGAGGAGGTGGCACGCTCATGGGCGCAGACCGTACCGAGGCGAAGGGCGCCGACCCGGCGAACCGCGACCCGCGGCGGGAGAAGAAGCAGCTCGGCCGCAGCTTCGGAGCCCTGACGCTGCTCGGCGTGCTCCTCGTGGTGGCCGGCCTGGTCGGCCTGGTCTACGCCGGCCTGGCCACCCTGACGTCGATGTTCCTGTTCGGCTGGCTGCTGCTGATCGGCGGTGTGGTGGGTCTGCTGCACGCCGTGCAGTCCCGCAAGGGCAACTACTTCTGGCTCGCGGTGATCGTCGCCGCGATCAACCTCGCGGCCGGCGTGGTGATCCTGTGCCGGCCGCAGGCGAGCGCCGAGGCGCTCACCATGTTCGCGGCCCTGCTCTTCCTCACCGGCGGGGTGTTCCGGCTGGTCGGCGCGCTCGTCGTGCGGGGCGCCAACTTCGGGCTGGCGCTCGTCCAGGGGGCCTTCGGGATCCTGCTGGGCGTGCTGATCCTGGCGAGCTGGCCCGGCAGCAGTCTGTACGTGATCGGAACCTTCTTCTCCCTCGCGCTGCTGTTCGACGGCCTGAGCCTGATCGCCACGGGCTTCGCGGCCCGGCGCATCCTGGGGCTGGTCAGCGAGGACGAGGCGGCGCGTGGTCCGGGCGGGGCGGGCGGTGCGCGCCAGACGGTGGAGAACCGACCAGTAGAAGATCAGGAACGGTCGAACAACTGACTCTGTCATACGCCAGTGCTCAGAAAGTGTCCGAATGACGCTGACTTCTGGTCAGTGGACGGGTCCGGACCAGCCCGTTCCCCACTCTTGACGCGTGGACACGATCGAGCGCGAAGACGGGGGACGAAACATGGACGTCAGCGGGAGCGTCCCGCCGGCCAGAGGGGGTGAGCCGGATGCCCCGACCGACTCCCTCGCCTACGAGGGAGTGTGGCGGTTCACGGCTCCCGCCGTAGAAGAATCCGTTCCTCAGGCCCGCCGCGCGGTCCGGGACCTGCTCGGGCGCCAGGGGGTGCCGGCCCCGCAGGACCTGGTGTACTCGCTGCTCCTGATCGTCTCCGAACTGGTGACGAACTCGGTCCGGCACGCCGCCCTGCTCTCCCCGGAGGTCGCCGTGGAGGTGGCGATCGGCCGGGAGTGGGTCCGGGTCGCCGTGGAGGACAACCACCCCTACCGGCCCAAGGCCCTGGAGGCCGATTTCGGCCAGACCGGTGGCCGGGGGCTGCTCCTGGTGCGGGAGGTCACCCGCGAGGCCGGCGGGGTCTGCGACGTCGAGCACACCTCCACCGGAGGCAAGGTGATCTGGGCGGCCCTGCCGCTCACCGCACCGGCGCCGGCGCCCGTACCGGCACCGGCGCCCTCGGGCCCCGCCGTCTGAGCCGCGGCCGGACTACCAGCCCGCCGCGTCGCCCGTCAGCTCGCGGATGGCCGGCCGCGCAGCGTCCAGCACCGTCATGAACCAGGCCGAGAACGGCGCCTCGGCGTGCCGCTTCGCCAGTTCCGCGGCCGTGACGAAGGCCGTGTCGCCCACCTCTTCGGGATCCGGCCGCACGGCCACCTGTGCCAGCCCCACGAACAGGTGGTTGAACTCCTGCTCCACCAGGCCCGACGCCGGGTCCGGGTGGTTGTAGCGCACGGTGCCCGCCTCCGCGAGGAGCGACGGGGACAGCCCCAGTTCCTCGTGGGTCCGCCGGGCCGCCGCCGCGAAGGGCGACTCCCCGGGGTACGGGTGGCCGCAGCACGTGTTCGACCAGACGCCGGGGGAGTGGTACTTCCCGAGGGCGCGCTGCTGGAGCAGCAGCCGGCCCTGCTCGTCGAAGAGGAACACGGAGAACGCCCGGTGCAACTGCCCCGGCGCCTGGTGGGCGGAGAGCTTCTCCGCCGTGCCGATGGTGTTGCCGGACTCGTCGACCAGTTCGAGCATGATCGCTTCCTGAGTGCCGGTGCCGTGGGACGCGCCGTTCGCGGCGGTGGCTGGTGTGGTCGGCATACCCATCCTTCGCTTCGGACTCCGGCCTTCAGTCTGCCGTACAAAAGGGGCTTGTCCCTACTTCGGTGATCTACGCATGTCTGCTCCCGGCACGTGGTAAACGCCGAGGCGCCGCAGCGCCGGGCCGGGGGCCGGTTTGTGCTCGCCGCACACGGTCGTCGATGATGATCGCGAACGGGCCCCCGGCCCGGGATCACACGGCCCATCGGGGCGCAAACGGGTGATGAACCCCGGCTTCCATTCATCCGATAGCCTCTGCCGACGTGCCGCCGCCCGCTCAGGCGACGGTCCAGAATCCGTCGCAAGGAGTGAGTTCGTCTGCCGACCGTCATCCTTACCGGCCTGCCGGTCCCCGGATCACCGCTCGCCGACGAGCTGCGCACCCTCGGCTTCGACGTCCGCCCCGCAGCCGGTTCCGAAGAGGCCGCCACCGTGCTGGCCGGCGTCCCCGCCGACCAGCGGGTGGCCGTCGTGGACAGCGCCTTCGTCGGCCACGTGCACGCCCTGCGCCTCGCACTGACCGACCCCCGCTTCGACGCCTGCGCCGTCCCCGGGGCCTTCGCCGTGCAGCCCGCCGCCCGGGGAGCCCTGGACAAGGCCGCCGCCGATGCCGCGGGCGACGGCGCCGGACCCTACGCCGACCGGCTCGCCGCCGGGGCCGAGGCCGCCGGGACCACCGTCCAGCGCCCCGACCTCGGCACACTCGTCGCCGCCGTACCGGCCACCACGGCCGAGCGGGACGCGGCCGTCGCCGCCGTCGCCGCCGTCGACGAGGAAGCCGTACGGCTGCGGACCGCCGTGAAGTCCCGCGACGGCTTCTTCACCACCTTCTGCATCAGTCCGTACTCGCGCTACATCGCCCGCTGGTGCGCGCGCCGGGGCCTCACCCCGAACCAGGTCACCACCGCCTCGCTGCTCACCGCGCTGATCGCGGCCGGCTGCGCCGCCACCGGCGAGCGCTGGGGCTACGTGGCGGCCGGCGTGCTGCTCCTGGTCTCCTTCGTCCTGGACTGCACCGACGGGCAGCTCGCCCGCTACTCGCTGCAGTACTCGACGATGGGTGCCTGGCTCGACGCCACCTTCGACCGCGCCAAGGAGTACTCCTTCTACGCGGGCCTCGCGCTCGGGGCCGCCAGGAACGGGGACGACGTCTGGGGCCTCGCCCTGGCCGCCATGATCCTCATGACCTGCCGGCACGTCGTGGACTTCTCCTTCAACGAGGCGAACCACGACGCGACGGCCAACACCAGCCCCACGGCCGCCCTCTCCGACCGGCTCGACAGCGTCGGCTGGACGGTCTGGGTCCGACGGATGATCATCCTGCCGATCGGCGAGCGCTGGGCGATGATCGCGGTCCTCACCGCCGTCACCACCCCCCGCACCGTCTTCTACGCGCTCCTGGCGGGCTGCGCCTTCGGGGCCGTGTACACCACCGCCGGCCGGGTGCTGCGCTCGCTGACCCGCCGGGCCACCCGTACCGACCGCGCGGCCCAGGCGCTGGCCGACCTCGCCGACTCGGGCGTGCTCGCCTGGACCGGCGGGCCGCGCACCCCCGCCCGGTACCGCCCCGGCTACTCCGCCCTGCTGCTCGCCGCGGCCGGCTCCGCGCTGATGGCCGGCGGCGCGGCGACCCGCGGCTTCGCCGACCCCTGGCTGATCGCCACCGCGGCGGCCTACGCCGCCTTCGCGGGCGCCGCCGTCTCCGGCCCCCTCAAGGGCCCCCTCGACTGGCTCGTCCCGCCGCTCTTCCGGTGTGCCGAATACGTCACGGTCCTCGCGCTGGCCGCCAAGGCGGACGTGCCCGGAGCCCTTCCGGCGGCATTCGGACTGGTCGCGGCGGTCGCCTACCATCACTACGACACGGTCTACCGCATCCGGGGCGGCTCGGGAGCGCCCCCGCGCTGGCTGGTGCGGGCGACCGGCGGCCACGAGGGCCGGGTCCTGCTGACCGTGGTCCTCGCCGCAGTCCTTCCCCGGGACGCGTTCCCCGTCGCGCTCACGGCCCTGGCCGTGTACGTGGCACTGGTGGTGCTCGTGGAGAGCATCCGCTTCTGGGTCTCCTCCGGAGCACCCGCCGTACACGACGAAGGAGAACCAGCATGATCGGCCTTGTCCTCGCTGCCGGTGCCGGACGCCGCCTGCGTCCCTACACCGACACCCTGCCCAAGGCCCTGGTGCCCGTCGGTCCCGAGGGCCAGGAGGAGAGCCTGACGGTCCTCGACCTGACGCTCGGCAACTTCGCCGAGGTGGGCCTCACCGAGGTCGCCGTCGTCGTCGGGTACCGCAAGGAGGCCGTCTACGAGCGCCGCGAGGCGCTGGAGGCCAAGTACGGCGTCTCGATCACGCTGATCGACAACGACAAGGCCGAGGAGTGGAACAACGCCTACTCCCTGTGGTGCGCGCGTGACGTCCTCAAGCAGGGCGTGATCCTCGCCAACGGCGACACCGTCCACCCGGTCTCCGTGGAGAAGACCCTGCTCGCCGCCCGCGGCGAGGGCCGGAAGATCATCCTGGCCCTCGACACGGTCAAGACCCTGGCCGACGAGGAGATGAAGGTCGTCACCGCCGAGGGCCAGGGCGTCCGCAAGATCACCAAGCTGATGGACCCGGCCGAGGCCACCGGCGAGTACATCGGCGTGACCCTCATCGAGCCCGAGGCCGCCGAGCAGCTGGCCGAGGCCCTGAAGACCACCTTCGAGCGCGACCCCGACCTCTACTACGAGGACGGCTACCAGCAGCTCGTCGACGACGGCTTCACCATCGACGTGGCTCCCATCGGCGACGTCAAGTGGGTCGAGATCGACAACCACGACGACCTCGCCAAGGGCCGGACCATCGCATGCCTGTACTGACGAGGCTCATCCCCTCGCCGGTCGTCGTCGACATCAGCCGCGGGGCGATGGACGACCTGGCCGGCCTCCTGGCCGACCAGCGGATCTCCGCCTCCGGGAAGCTGGCGATCGCGATCAGCGGGGGTTCCGGCCTGGCACTGCGCGCCAAGCTGGAGCCGGTCCTGCCGCACGCCGACTGGTACGCCGTCGTCGACGGCACCATCGACTCGGCCGTGAAGCTGGCCGACGACATAAAGGGCCGCCGCTACGACGCCGTCGTGGGCCTGGGCGGAGGCAAGATCATCGACGTGGCGAAGTACGCCGCGGCGCGGGTCGGACTGCCCATGGTGGCCGTCGCCACCAACCTCTCGCACGACGGGATCTGCTCGCCGGTGTCCATCCTGGACAACGACAACGGCCGCGGCTCCTACGGGGTCCCCACCCCGATCGCCATGGTGATCGACCTCGACGTGATCAAGGAGGCCCCGGTGCGGTTCATCCGCGCCGGCATCGGCGACGCGATCTCCAACATCTCCGCCATCGCCGACTGGGAGCTCTCGCACCGGATCACCGGCGAGCCCGTCGACGGCCTGGCCGCCGCCATGGCCCGTACCGCCGGCGAGTCCGTGCTGCGCCACCCCGGGGGCTGCGGCGACGACGAGTTCCTCACCGTGCTCTCCGAGGGCCTGGTCCTCTCCGGCATCGCCATGTCGATCAGCGGGGACTCCCGCCCGTCGTCCGGCGCCTGCCACGAGATCAGCCACGCCTTCGACCTGCTCTACCCGGGGCGCTCCGCGCTCCACGGCGAGCAGGTGGGCATCGGAGCCGCCTTCGCCATGCACCTGCGGGGGGCCGCCGAGCAGTCCGGCCTCTTCGTCGAGGTGCTGCGCCGGCACGGCCTGCCGGCGCTGCCCGAGGAGATCGGCTTCAGCACCGACGAGTTCGTCGCCGCCGTCGAGTACGCCCCGCAGACCCGCCCGGGACGCTTCACCATCCTGGAGCACCTCAACCTGTCCGCCGCCGAGATCAGGGACGCCTACTCCGACTATGCCAAGACCATCCGTAGCTGAACTCCGGCCCGTCGTGCACCCGGCGGGCGTGAAGGACCGGGTCAGCGGGGAGCACTGGGGCGGGCGCCTCTACATGCGCGAGATCTCCCTGCGCATCACCCGCCTCCTGGTCACCACCAAGGTCACGCCGAACCAGCTGACCTACGTGATGACCCTCGCCGGCGTGCTCGCCCTGCCCGCCCTGCTGGTGCCGGGCGTCTGGGGCGCCGTGCTCGGCGTGATCGCAGTCCAGCTCTACCTGCTGCTCGACTGCGTCGACGGCGAGGTGGCCCGCTGGAAGCAGCAGTTCTCGCTGTCCGGGGTGTACCTGGACCGGGTCGGCGCCTACCTCTGCGACGCGGCGGTGCTCGTCGGCTTCGGCCTGCGCGCCAGCGACCTGTGGGGGACCGGCCGGATCGACTGGCTGTGGGCCTTCCTGGGCACCCTCGCCGCCCTCGGCGCGATCCTGATCAAGGCCGAGACCGACCTGGTCGGCGTGGCCCGCCACCAGGCCGGCAAGCCCGTGGTCAAGGACGCTGCGGCCGAGCCGCGCTCCTCCGGCATGGCGCTCGCCCGCCGGGCCGCGGCCGCGTTCAAGTTCCACCGCCTGGTCCTCGGCATCGAGGCCTCGCTGCTCATCCTGGTGCTGGCCGTGCTCGACCAGGTCCGCGGCGACCTCTTCTTCTCCCGGCTGGGCGTGGCCGTCCTGGCCGGCATCGCGCTGCTCCAGACGGTGCTGCACCTGGTGTCGATCCTGGCCTCCAGCAGGCTCAAATGACGGCCCCGATGCGGCTGGGCGCCGTGATCATCACCATGGGCAACCGGCCCGACGAGCTCAAGGCGCTCCTCGACTCGGTGGCCCGGCAGGACGGCGACCCCGTGGAGGTGGTCGTGGTGGGCCAGGGCGTCGAGGTCGCCGGACTGCCCGAGGGCGTCCGCACCGTCACCCTGCCGGAGAACCTGGGCATCCCGGGCGGCCGCAACGTCGGCATCGAGGCCTTCGGTCCCGGCGGCCGGGACGTGGACGTCCTGCTGTTCCTCGACGACGACGGCCTGCTGGAGCGGACCGACACCGCCGAGCTGTGCCGCCAGGCCTTCGCCGAGGACGCGGCCCTCGGCATCGTCAGCTTCCGCATCGCCGACCCGCAGACCGGTGGGACCCAGCGCCGCCACGTCCCGCGGCTGCGGGCCTCGGACCCGATGCGCTCCTCCCGCGTGACCACCTTCCTGGGCGGCGCCAATGCCGTCCGTACGGCGGTGTTCCAGCAGGTCGGAGCGCTGCCGGGGGAGTTCTTCTACGCGCACGAGGAGACCGACCTGGCCTGGCGGGCGCTCGACGCGGGGTGGCTGATCGACTACCGCGCGGACATGGTGCTGCTGCACCCGGCCACCGCCCCCTCCCGGCACGCGGTCTACCACCGTATGGTGGCCCGTAACCGGGTGTGGCTCGCCCGCCGCAACCTGCCCGCTCCGCTGGTCCCGGTCTACCTGGGCGTCTGGCTCCTCCTGACGCTCGTGCGCAGGCCGTCCGCACCGGCGCTCAAGGCCTGGTTCGGGGGCTTCCGGGAGGGATGGACCACTCCCTGCGGTCCCCGGCGTCCCATGAGATGGCGTACGGTCTGGCGGCTGACCCGGCTGGGCAGACCGCCTGTCATCTGACGAGCCCGCGTCTGGGAACATGACGCGATCACGGGCCTCGTGCCACCAGCCTGATGCCCGACCTGGCCGCATCTTGAAGACGAAAGTTTCAACTTGTGAGTGACACAACCCACGACGGCGCCCTCGCCACGAGCAGGCCGCCGTCCGACGACGCGGGGCTGAGCGCCGCGGAGCTCGCCAGGAAGTACGGCCTCTCCGTGAGCGGCGCCCGGCCCGGGCTGGGCGAGTACGTGCGGCAGCTCTGGGGCCGGCGCCACTTCATCCTGGCCTTCTCCCGGGCCAAGCTGGTCGCGCAGTACAGCCAGGCCAAGCTCGGCCAGGTCTGGCAGGTGGCGACCCCGCTGCTGAACGCGGCCGTCTACTGGCTGATCTTCGGCCTGATCCTCGGCGCGGGCCGCGAGATGCCCAAGGGCGTCTACGTCCCGTTCCTGATGATGGGCATCTTCGTCTTCACCTTCACCCAGAGCTCGGTGATGGCGGGCGTCCGCGCGATCTCCGGAAACCTCGGACTGGTGCGGGCCCTGCACTTCCCGCGGGCCGCCCTGCCGGTGTCCTTCTCGCTCCAGCAGCTCCAGCAGCTGCTGTACTCGATGGTCGTCGTCTTCATCATCGCCATCAGTTTCGGCAACTATCCGCAGCTCTCCTGGCTGCTGGTGGTCCCGACGCTGGCGCTGCAGTTCGTCTTCAACACCGGCCTCGCCATGATCTTCGCGCGGATGGGCTCCAAGACCCCCGACCTCGCGCAGCTGATGCCGTTCGTGATGCGCACCTGGATGTACGCCTCCGGTGTCATGTTCCCGATCGGGATCTACCTCGCGAAGCAGCCCCAGTGGATCAGCGACGTGCTGCTGTGGAACCCGGTGGCGATCTACATGGACCTCATCCGGTTCGCCCTGATCGACGACTACGGCAGCAGCAACCTGCCCCCGCACGTCTGGCTCTTCGCCGTGGGCTGGGCCGTCGTGATCGGTCTCGGGGGCTTCGTGTACTTCTGGAAGTCTGAGGAGCGTTACGGCCGTGGCTGACAACAGCAGGGGACGCGTCCCCACCGTGATCGCGGACGGCGTCCACATCGTCTACCGGGTCAACACCGGCAGCGCCGGCAAGGGCGCGGCCACCGCCGCGCTCAGCAAGATCGTGCGCCGGCGCAAGGGCGACGCGCCGGGCGTCCGCCGGGTGCACGCCGTGCGCGGAGTCTCCTTCACGGCGTACCGCGGCGAGGCGATCGGGCTCATCGGGTCCAACGGCTCCGGCAAGTCCACCCTGCTGCGGGCCATCGCCGGGCTGCTGCCCTGCGAGGAGGGCAAGGTCTACACCGACGGCCAGCCCTCGCTGCTGGGTGTCAACGCCGCCCTGATGAACGACCTCACCGGGGAGCGCAACATCGTCCTCGGCGGTCTCGCGATGGGCATGACCCGCGAGCAGATCAAGCAGCGCTACCAGAGCATCGTCGACTTCTCGGGCATCAACGAGAAGGGCGACTTCATCTCGCTGCCGATGCGCACCTACTCCTCCGGCATGGCGGCGCGCCTGCGCTTTTCCATCGCGGCGGCCAAGGACCACGACGTCCTGATGATCGACGAGGCCCTGGCCACCGGCGACCGCAGCTTCCAGGTGCGTTCCGAGGACCGCATCCGCGAACTGCGGGAGAAGGCCGGCACGGTCTTCCTGGTCAGCCACAACAACAAGTCCATCCGCGACACCTGCGACCGGGTGCTGTGGTTGGAGAAGGGCGAACTCCTGATGGACGGGCCCACGGAGGAAGTCGTCTCGGCCTACGAGAAGGCGACCAGCGGCTGACCCGCCCGCCCCGCACCGGCCTTCGCGGGCCGTCCCGGGCGGACTTCCGCAAGGCCCCCGCCGCACTGCGCGGCGGGGGCCTCTGCGTGCCCCGCTGGACACCGGGACGACATTCGGTGGTGGAGCGAATACCCCAACGGCCCGTGCGCCGTTGTACAGCGTAAGCTGAAGCAGTCCGGAATCAGGGCCAAGAGGGACGATTCCCCGCAGGTGAACGGCCCGGGACGGCCCGGGGAATTCCCCGGCGGCGTGTCCGAAATAGGATGCATTGGGTCGGCAGTGTAGAACGGGAGATGTGACGGCAATGGCTACGGGAATTCTCCGGCCCCCAGGCAGTACGGCCGTCCCCGCCCCGGGCGGCGGGCGGTGACCCCGGGGCACAGCACCGGCACCCTGCCCGACACGGACCACGCCCGCGCCACCCTCGACAAGGCCAGGGCGGAGAACTTCCCCGTCGCCCCGTCCTTCCTGCCCCGTGCCTGGCGCGAGGGCCTCATGGCCGTCTACGGGTACGCCCGCCTCGTCGACGACATCGGCGACGGCGACCTCGCGCCCGGCGGACGCGACGCCGTGCTCCTCGGCCTCGACCCCGGCGCGTCCGACGACCGGCTCGCCATGCTCGACGCCTTCGAGGCCGACCTGCTGCGCGTGTTCGGCGCCGCCGGCGGCCCCCCGCGCCACCCCCTGCTCCTCGCCCTCCGGCCCGTCGTCCGCGACCACGGCCTCACCCCGGAGCCGTTCCTCGGGCTGATCGAGGCCAACCGCCAGGACCAGCGGGTCACGCGCTACGCGACGTACGCGGACCTGGCCGGCTACTGCGAGCTCTCCGCCAACCCGGTCGGCCGCCTCGTGCTCTCGCTCACCGGGACCAGCACCCCCGAACGGATCCGCCGCTCCGACGCCGTCTGCACCGCCCTGCAGATCGCCGAGCACCTGCAGGACGTCACCGAGGACCTCGGCCGCGACCGCATCTACCTCCCCGGTGAGGACATGCGCCGCTTCCACGTCGCCGAGTCCGACCTGCGGGCCCCGTCCGCAGGGGCCTCCGTACGCTCCCTGATCGCCTTCGAGGCGCAGCGCGCCCGGGACCTCCTCGACGAAGGCGCCCCCCTCGTCGCCAGCGTCCACGGCAGGCTGCGGCTGCTGCTCGCCGGATTCGTCGGCGGCGGGCGCGCCGCCCTGCGCGCCGTCTCCGCCGCCGGCTTCGACGTACTCCCCGGCCCGCCCAAGCCCACCAAGAGCGGCCTGCTCCGCGAGGTGGCCGCCGTCCTGCGCACAGCGCCGAGAAAGGGGTGAGCCCCATCGTGGAGGGCCCCGCACACCCGCCCGCACCGTTCGCGCCGTCCGCACCGGTCCAGGCGGCCTACAGCTACTGCGAGGCCGTCACCGGCTCACAGGCGCGCAACTTCGCGTACGGCATCCGACTGCTGCCCACCGACAAGCGCCAGGCGATGTCCGCCCTGTACGCCTTCTCCCGGCGCGTCGACGACATCGGCGACGGCACGCTGACGCCCGGCACCAAGCGGGACCGGCTGGAGGAGACCCGCGCCCTGCTCGGCCGGATCCGGGCCGGCGAGGTGGAGGAGGACGACACCGACCCGGTGGCCGTCGCCCTGACCCACGCCGCCCGCCGGTTCCCGATCCCGCTGGGCGGCCTCGACGAACTCATCGACGGCGTACTCATGGACGTCCGCGGCGCGACCTACGAGACCTGGGACGACCTCGCGCTCTACTGCCGCTGCGTGGCCGGCGCCATCGGACGGCTCTCCCTCGGCGTGTTCGGCACGGCCGGCGCCGCCACCGGCCCGGAGGCCGCACGCGCCGGGGAGTACGCCGACACCCTCGGCCTCGCCCTGCAACTCACCAACATCCTCCGGGACGTCCGCGAGGACGCCGCCAACGGCCGCACCTACCTCCCCGCCGAAGACCTCGCCAAGTTCGGCTGCTCCGAAGGCTTCCGCAGCGAACGGATGC
Source organism: Streptomyces sp. cmx-4-9 (assembly GCF_046548835.1). Classification (NCBI taxonomy): domain Bacteria; kingdom Bacillati; phylum Actinomycetota; class Actinomycetes; order Kitasatosporales; family Streptomycetaceae; genus Streptomyces; species Streptomyces sp. cmx-4-9. The sequence continues at coordinate 234,793 of NZ_JAEBEE010000005.1, forward strand.
CCGCCGGATCCGACTTCGCCGGGCTCGTCCACCACGAAGTGCGGCGCGCCCGCGCCCTGTTCGTCGAGGGATACCGGCTGCTGCCCCTGCTCGACCGGCGCAGCGGCGCCTGCGTGGCCGCCATGGCCGGCATCTACCGCCGCCTCCTCGACCGCATCGAACGGGAACCCGACGCCGTGCTGCGCGGCCGCGTCTCGCTGCCGACGCACGAGAAGGCGTACGTCGCCGTACGGGGCCTGTCCGGCCTCGACGCGCGGACCATCTCCCGCCAGAGCACCCGGAGGCGGACCTGATGGCCCCGCACCCGACCACCGCCGCCCCCGCATCCCGCGGCCCACGGACCGGACGGGCGTCGGCTGCCGCGCACGCAACCCCCGCGCGGGCGGCCGCGTCCGTCCATGCGGGGACCGCCCGGCACCGGCAGACGGCCGCAGCGCCGCGGCACACCACGGAGGAGGCCGCATGACCGGCAGGGACACCCGCGGCGGCGACCACGCCGTCGTCGTCGGCGGCGGCCTCGCCGGGGTCACCACCGCGCTGCAGCTCGCCGACGCCGGGCTCCGGGTGACCCTGCTCGAAGGCCGCCCGCGGCTCGGCGGCCTCGCCTTCTCCTTCCGGCGCGGCGACCTCACCGTGGACAACGGCCAGCACGTCTACCTGCGCTGCTGCACCGCCTACCGGTGGTTCCTCGACCGCGTCGACGGCGCCGCCCTCGCCCCGCTCCAGGACCGCCTCGACGTCCCCGTACTCGACGTGGCCCACCCGCGGGGGCCGCGCCTGGGCCGGCTGCGCCGCAGCGCCCTGCCGGTCCCCCTGCACCTGGCGGCCTCCCTGGCCGCCTACCCGCACCTCTCCCTCGCCGAGCGGGCGAGTGTGGGCCGCGCCGCCCTCGCACTGCGCCGCCTCGACCCGGCCGACCCGGCCCTGGACGGGCTGGACTTCGCGACCTGGCTCGGCCGCCACGGGCAGTCCCCGCGCACCATCGAGGCGCTGTGGGACCTCGTCGGGGTCGCCACCCTCAACGCCACCGCCGACCAGTCCTCCCTGGGCCTGGCCGCCATGGTCTTCAAGACCGGCCTCCTCTCGGAGAACGGCGCCGCCGACATCGGCTGGGCCCGCGTACCCCTCGGCGACCTGCACGACACCCTGGCCCGCAAGGCCCTGGACGCGGCCGGCGTACGGACCGTGCTGCGCGCCCGGGCCTCCCACATCCTGAGCACCCCGGAAGGCAGTTGGCGGGTCGACACCGACGAGGAGTCCCTCGACGCGGACACCGTGGTCCTCGCCGTCCCGCAGCGCGAGGCACACGCCCTGCTGCCCGAGGGCGCCCTCCCCGACCCCGACACGCTCCTGGACATCGGCACCGCGCCCATCCTCAACGTCCACGTGGTCTACGACCGCAAGGTGCTCAAGCAGCCCTTCTTCGCCGCCCTCGGCTCCCGGGTCCAGTGGGTCTTCGACCGCACCGAGTCCTCCGGTCTCCCCGACGGCGGCCAGTACCTCGCACTGTCCCAGTCGGTCGCCCAGGACGACATCGACGAACCGGTCTCGGCGCTGCGCGCCACGTACCTGCCGGAGTTGGAACGGCTGCTGCCCGCGGCACGCGGCGCCAAGGTACGGGACTTCTTCGTCACCCGGGAGCGGACCGCGACCTTCGCACCCGCCCCCGGCGTGGGACGGCTGCGCCCCGGGCCGCGGACCGACACGCCGGGGCTCTACCTCGCCGGTGCATGGACCGCGACCGGTTGGCCCGCGACCATGGAGAGCGCCGTCCGCAGCGGACTGAGCGCGGCGCAGGCCGCACTCGCCGCGCTCGGCCGCCCCGGCGAACACCCTCTGCAGGAGACGGCATGACGACGACCATCAGCACGACCGGCACAGCAGGTACAGGAACCAGAGGAGAGCCAGTGAACCCGGGGAATCCGGCTGTCGAGAACACGGATGCCGGTATGGGCGCGGCGGGCGGGGGAACGGAGAAGGCGGACACGGTGGCCCTCCTGGAGCGCGGCCGCACGCTGTCGACCCCGGTGCTCCGCGCCGCAGTGGACCGGCTCGCATCGCCCATGGACACGGTCGCCGCCTACCACTTCGGCTGGATCGACGCCCAGGGCAACCCGGCGGACGGCGACGGCGGCAAAGCCGTCCGCCCCGCCCTCGCCCTGCTGTCCGCGGAGGCCGCAGGAGCCGCCGCCGAGGTCGGCATCCCCGGCGCGGTGGCCGTGGAACTCGTCCACAACTTCTCGCTGCTGCACGACGACCTGATGGACGGCGACGAGCAGCGCCGCCACCGCGACACGGTCTGGAAGGTGCACGGCCCCGCCCAGGCCATCCTGGTCGGCGACGCGCTCTTCGCCCTCGCCAACGAAGTGCTGCTGGAACTGGGCACCGTGGAGGCCGGGCGCGCCGCACGGCGGCTGACCACGGCCACCCGCAAGCTCATCGACGGCCAGGCGCAGGACATCTCCTACGAGCACAGGGAGCGCGTCAGCGTCGAGGAGTGCCTGGAGATGGAGGGCAACAAGACCGGCGCCCTCCTCGCCTGCGCCGTCTCGATCGGCGCCGTCCTCGGCGGCGCGGACGACCGCACCGCCGACAAGCTGGAGGAGTACGGCTACCACCTCGGCCTCGCCTTCCAGGCCGTGGACGACCTCCTCGGCATCTGGGGCGACCCGGAGGCCACCGGCAAGCAGACCTGGAGCGACCTGCGCCAGCGCAAGAAGTCCCTGCCGGTCGTCGCCGCCCTCGCGGCCGGCGGCCCCGCCTGCGAGGAACTCGCGGAACTGCTCGCCGCCGACGCCAAGAGCAACGACTTCGAGAACTTCTCGGAGGAGGAGTTCGCGGCCCGCGCCGCCCTCATCGAGGCGGCCGGCGGCCGCCAGTGGACCGCCGACGAGGCACGCCGCCAGCACGCCGTGGCCATCCGCGCCCTGGACGACGTCGACATGCCGCAGCAGGTGCGCGAGCAGCTCGTCGCCCTCGCCGACTTCGTCGTCGTGCGCAAGAGGTGACCGCCGCCCGGTCGCAGATATGACTCGCAAGTCGCCGGCCGGCGCCACCGCCTGAGAGCGGCGTGCTCCGGCCGACGGCAGACCCCAGCACAGCACAGGACACTGCTCGAAGGGGAAGCCATGACAGCGAGGACCGACGACGCCGCGGACGCCCGCGGCGCCGACAGCGGGGTGGGCACCGGGCCCCGGACCGCCCCCCGTCCGGAGGCGCCCGGCCCCCCGGACGCCGGCCGCCGGACCGGCGCGGGCACCGCCCCGCCGGGCCGCGACCGGGACCCCGTACGCGACGGGGCCCTGCGCGAGGACGCCGTGCACGAGGCCGCGGCACACCGGGCCGCGGCCCGGCGCGACGCCGTACGGGGCGCGTACGAGGCCACCGAGCGGGCCACCCGGCACCTGCTCGCCCGCCAGGACCCCGAAGGCTGGTGGAAAGGCGACCTGGAGACCAACGTCACCATGGACGCCGAGGACCTCCTGCTGCGCGAGTTCCTCGGCATCCGGGACGAGGCCACCACCTCCGCCGCAGCCCTCTTCATCCGCGGGGAGCAGCGGGAGGACGGCACGTGGGCCACCTTCCACGGCGGCCCCCCGGACCTGTCCGCCACCGTCGAGGCGTACGTGGCCCTGCGGCTGGCCGGCGACGCGCCCGACGCCCCGCACATGGCCCGCGCCGCGGCCTGGGTCCGCGGCCGCGGCGGGATCGCCGCCGCGCGGGTCTTCACCCGCATCTGGCTGGCCCTGTTCGGCTGGTGGGACTGGGAGCACCTGCCCGAACTCCCGCCCGAGCTGGTCTTCCTGCCCCCCTGGGTACCGCTGAACATCTACGACTTCGGCTGCTGGGCCCGCCAGACCATCGTCCCGCTCACGGTCGTCTCCGCACTGCGCCCGGTCCGCCCCGCACCCTTCGCCCTGGACGAGCTGCACACCGACCCCGGGATGCCCTGCCCGGCGCGGCGCCTCGCGCCGCTGGCCAGCTGGGAGGGCGCCTTCCAGCGGATGGACCGGCTCCTGCACGTCTACCGCCGGTTCGCCCCGGACCGGCTGCGCCGGGCGGCCATGGCGACCGCGGGCCGCTGGATCGTCGAGCGGCAGGAGAACGACGGCTGCTGGGGCGGGATCCAGCCGCCCGCCGTGTACTCGGTGATCGCCCTGCACCTGCTCGGCTACGACCTGCGGCACCCCGTGATGCGGGCCGGCCTGGAGTCCCTGGACCGCTTCGCCGTCTGGCGCGAGGACGGAGCGCGGATGATCGAGGCCTGCCAGTCCCCGGTCTGGGACACCTGCCTCGCCGCGATCGCGCTGGCAGACGCGGGCCTGCCCGCCGACCATCCGGCACTGGTCAAAGCCGCCGACTGGATGCTCGGCGAGGAGATCGTCCGCACCGGGGACTGGGCCGTGCGACGGCCCGGGCTGGCCCCCGGCGGCTGGGCCTTCGAATTCCACAACGACACCTACCCCGACATCGACGACACGGCCGAGGTGGTCCTCGCCCTGCGCCGGATCGCGCACCCCGAACCGACCCGGGTCGAGGCGGCCATCGCCCGCGGGGTGGCCTGGAACCTCGGCATGCAGTCGAAGAACGGGGCGTGGGGCGCCTTCGACGCCGACAACACGAGCCCGCTCCCCAACCGGCTGCCCTTCTGCGACTTCGGCGAGGTCATCGACCCGCCTTCCGCCGACGTCACCGCCCACGTGGTGGAGATGCTCGCCTTCGAAGGACGGGCTGACGACCCCCGCACCCGCCGCGGCATCGACTGGCTGCTCGCCGAACAGGAGCCGGAGGGCGGCTGGTTCGGCCGCTGGGGCACCAACTACGTGTACGGGACCGGGTCGGTGGTCCCCGCGCTCACCGCGGCCGGGATCGACCCGGGGCACCCGGCGGTGCGGCGGGCGGTGCGCTGGCTGGAGACCGTACAGAACGAGGACGGCGGCTGGGGCGAGGACCAGCGGTCCTACCGGGACCGGACCTGGGCCGGCAAGGGCGCCTCCACCCCCTCGCAGACCGCCTGGGCGCTGATGGCCCTGCTGTCGGCGGGCGAGCGGGAGGGCGCGGCCGTCGAGCGCGGCGTCGCCCACCTGGTGGAGACCCAGCGCGAGGACGGCTCCTGGGACGAGCCGTACTTCACGGGCACCGGCTTCCCCTGGGACTTCTCCATCAACTACCACCTGTACCGCCAGGTGTTCCCGCTGACGGCCCTCGGCCGCTACCTGTACGGGGAGCCGCAGTGGCCCGCCGCGGCGCGCGCGGCGTCCGCCGCCGGGGAGGCGTGATGGCCGCCGCCGGAGCGGCGGACGCCCCGCTGCTGGTCGCGTGCGCGCTGCGGATCGAGCAGGCCGCGCTGCGCAGTGCGGGCCGCGCCGCGCGCGGCGCGGCCCCGCCCGGCCACACCCTGCTGCGCACCGGCATGGGCCCCCGCGCGGCCGAGCGGGCCGTCCGGCGGGCCCTGGAGCGCCCGGGCATGGACCGGGCGGCCGTCCTCGCGACCGGGTTCTGCGCCGGGCTGGCCCCCGGCATGCACCCCGGCGACCTGGTGGTCGCCGAGGAGACCCGGGACCCGCACGGGGTGGTCGCCTGCACCGGCGCCGGACTGCTCGCCGAGGCGCTGCTGCGGGCCGCCCCCGGCCGGACCGTGCACCTCGGCCCGCTGACCGGCTGCGACCACGTCGTCCGCGGCCAGGAGCGCGCGCAGCTGCGCGCCACCGGCGCCGTGGCCGTCGACATGGAGTCCGCGGCCACCCTGTGGGCCGCGGGCGGCGCCGACCGCCCGGTTGCGGCCGTCCGGGTGGTCGTGGACGCTCCGGAGCATGAGCTCGTCCGGATCGGTACGGTCCGCGGTGGAATATCGGCCTTCCGCGTACTGCGCGCCGTACTGCCCGCGTTTTACGAATGGCACCGTTCTTTGCTGCTCCCCAGGAGGTGAGCCAGATGGCCATGCCGCTGCGCCAGACCATCAGGGTCGGGACCTATCTTCTCGAACAGAAGCTCCGCAAGCGGGAGAAGTTCCCGCTGATCGTCGAACTGGAACCGCTCTACGCGTGCAACCTGGCCTGTGAGGGGTGCGGGAAGATCCAGCATCCGGCCGGGGTGCTCAAGCAGCGCATGCCGGTCGCCCAGGCGGTCGGCGCCGTGCTGGAGTCCGGGGCGCCCATGGTGTCCATCGCGGGCGGCGAGCCCCTGATGCACCCGCAGATCCACGAGATCGTCCGGCAGCTGGTGGCAAAGCGGAAGTACGTATTCCTCTGCACCAACGCGATGCTGCTGCGCAAGAAGATCGAGAAATTCACCCCGTCCCCCTACTTCGCCTTCGCCGTGCACATCGACGGCCTGCGCGAACGGCACGACGAATCGGTCGCCAAGGAAGGCGTCTTCGACGAGGCGGTCGCGGCCATCAAGGAGGCGAAGAAGCGCGGATTCCGGGTCACCACCAACTCCACCTTCTTCAACACCGACACCCCGCAGACGATCATCGAGGTGCTCAACTACCTCAATGACGACCTCCAGGTCGACGAGATGATGATCTCGCCCGCCTACGCCTACGAGAAGGCCCCAGACCAGGAGCACTTCCTCGGCGTGGAGCAGACCCGCGACCTCTTCCGGAAGGCCTTCGCGGGCGGCAACCGGCGCCGTTGGAGGCTCAACCACTCACCGCTCTTCCTGGACTTCCTGGAGGGCAAGGCCGACTTCCCCTGCACGGCCTGGGCCATCCCGAACTACTCCCTCTTCGGCTGGCAGCGCCCCTGCTACCTGATGAGCGACGGCTACGTGCCGACGTACCGCGAGCTCATCGACGACACGGACTGGGACAAGTACGGCCGTGGGAAGGACCCGCGCTGCGCGAACTGCATGGCGCACTGCGGCTACGAGCCCACCGCCGTCCTCGCCACCATGGGGTCGCTCAAGGAGTCCCTGCGGGCGGCCCGCGAGACGGTGGGCGGCGGCGGGGGCACCCCGGCATGAGCACCGGCCGGGCAGGGGAGGGCGGCCGCGGACAGGGCTTCGACCTCGGCGCCCTGCTGGCCGCGCGCGGCGGGGAGCGGTACGAGCTGCACGCCCGGCACCTCAACCACCAGCTGCCCCGGATGCTCCACACCATCGGCTTCGACAAGGTCTACGAGCGGGCCGAGGGGGCCCACTTCTGGGACGCCGAGGGCAACGACCACCTCGACATGCTGGCCGGGTTCGGGGTGATGGGCCTCGGCCGGCACCACCCGGTCGTCCGGCAGGCCCTGCACGACGTCCTGGACGCCCAGCTCGCCGACCTCACCCGCTTCGACTGCCAGCCGCTGCCCGGGCTGCTGGCCGAGAAGCTCCTCTCGTACAGCCCGCACCTGGACCGCGTCTTCTTCGGCAACAGCGGCACCGAGGCGGTGGAGACCGCCCTGAAGTTCGCCCGGTACGCCACCGGGCGGCCCAGGATCGTCTACTGCGACCACGCCTTCCACGGGCTCACCACCGGCTCCCTGTCGGTGAACGGGGAGAGCGGGTTCCGGGACGGCTTCGCCCCGCTGCTTCCCGACACGAAGATCGCCCTCGGGGACCTGGACGCGCTGGAGCGGGAGCTGCGGCGCGGGGACGTGGCCGCCTTCGTCGTCGAGCCCGTCCAGGGCAAGGGCGTCCTCGCCGCCCCGCCCGGGTTCCTCGCCGCCGCCCAGGAACTGCTGCGCCGCCACCGGGCGCTGCTGATCGCCGACGAGGTGCAGACGGGGCTGGGCCGCACCGGCGACTTCTACGCCTACCAGCACGAGCCGGGCGTGGAGCCCGACCTGGTGTGCGTGGCCAAGGCGCTGTCGGGCGGCTACGTGCCGGTCGGCGCGACCCTCGGCAAGGACTGGATCTTCAAGAAGGTCTATTCGTCCATGGACCGGGTGCTCGTGCACTCCGCCAGCTTCGGTTCCAACGCCCAGGCGATGGCGGCCGGGCTGGCGGTGCTGTCGGTCATGGAGGACGAGGAGGTCGTGGCCAACGCCCGGGCCATGGGCGACCTGCTGCGCGGCCGGCTCGCGGCCCTGGTGGACACGTACGAGCTGCTGCACGAGGTACGCGGCCGCGGCCTGATGATCGGCATCGAGTTCGGCCGGCCGTCCTCGCTGGGGCTGCGCAGCCGCTGGAGCATGCTCCAGGCGGCCCGCAAGGGGCTCTTCGCGCAGATGGTGGTGGTACCGCTGCTCCAGAAGCACCGGATTCTCACCCAGGTCTCCGGCGACCACCTGGAGGTGATCAAGCTCATCCCGCCGCTGATCATCGACGAGCAGGACGTCGACCGGTTCGTCGGGGCCTTCCGCGCGGTGATGGACGAGGCGCACGGCGGGTCCGGCCTCATGTGGGACTTCGGCCGGACCCTCGTCAGGCAGGCGGTCGGCAACCGCTGACCGCCCGCTGCGGCGCGGGCCTCAGGCCCCGTCGGCGCTCAGCAGGCGCTCGCGGAGCCGGCCGAGGGTCTCGGGCGCCAGCCTGAGACCCTCGGCGAGGTAGCGCCCGACCCCGCCCCAGCGGGAGTCGATGACCTCGAAGGCGGCCTCCAGGTACGCGGCCCGGGCGTCGAAGAGCGGGGCGAGCAGCTCCATCACCTCGGGGGAGCGGGAGCCGGCCGGCTCGCCGCTGCGGCGGACCCGGTAGCGCCGGTGCGGGGCGTTCGACTCCAGGTAGTCCGCCACGATCGCCTCGCGCGGGACGCCGAGCGCCAGCAGGGTGACGGCCACGGACAGCCCGGCCCGGTCCTTGCCGGCCGCGCAGTGCATGAGGGCCGGCACGCTGTCCTCGGCGAGGGCGTGCAGGACCCGGCTGTGTTCGGCGGTGCGCTGCTCGATGATGGTGCGGTACGAGTGAGCCATCCGGGCGGCGCCCTTGCCGTCGCCGAGGACGGCGCGGAGCTGGTCGAGCTCGCCCTCGCGGACCATCTTCCAGAACTCCCGGCCGTCGGCGGGGTCAGACAGCGGGATGTTCACGTTCCTGACGCCGGGAAGGTCGATGTCGGGACCCTCCAGCGCGTGGTCGGCGGTGTTGCGGAAGTCGAAGACGGTGTGCAACCCGAGCGAACCGAGGAACTCTGCATCGCTTTCGGTGGCATGTGCCAGATGTCCGCTTCGGAACAGTCGTCCCGTCCTGACCCACCGTCCACCGGAGGCCGGAAGCCCGCCCAGGTCGCGAAAATTGCGCACACCGGTCAATTCGGGCTCCGGGGCCCGCTCCGGGCCGGGCGCCGGCGGGGCCGGGGGTATCTGCTGGGTCACGGAAGCTCCTCCGCATCGTCGTGGGGATGTCCGAATTACACTGGTTGACGCCAACTTGCCGTAGGTGGGAGCGAGATCGGGTGCCTCCCCGTGAGCCAGATCATACGGTGACCGTGAGTGTCTGATCACGGAGTACGAATGGCCCGGCAGGGACGGTTGTTGACACCCCGGAATGGACAGAGGGTGACGGTAATTCCGCCCGCCCCCCGTCCCTGTGATTCCGTCAGCAAATTCATGGCTTGTTCGCCGCGGCCGAACTCGATTAGCTTCGCCCTCAATCCGGGCGGACCGCCGAATCCTGCCGCCGCTCGGGAACCGCACCCGACTATTCACGCGCGCGGCAGGAGCGGGGGAACCAGGTAAGCCGCTGTACCGGGGCGATGCACCGGGACAGCTCGGGGTGAAGCCGTATCCACGGCCGGACATCTCCAGTCCGAACCCGACAGCTCACCTCGCAGGCGACGGAGAGGAATTCGCCATGCCCGCAAAGGGAAAGCACCGCCGTCCCAAGTCCGGTTCCCTGTCGCGGGGATTCGCCGTCGCCGGAACCGGGGGCGCCGCCCTCGCACTGCCGCTGATCGGCGCCGCGGGCGCCCACGCCGCCGGTGCGCCGGCCTCCGCACACACCGCCGCCCCCGTGGTCCGTGCCGTGCAGGCCGCCCCGCAGGCCGCGCAGCTCCCCACCGCTCTGCAGGCCCCGCAGGCCCCGCAGGCCGCCGCGCCGGCCGTGTACACCGTCGTGCCGGGCGACCACCTCTCCAAAATCGCCGCCGAGCGCCACCTGACCGGCGGCTGGGAGCAGCTGTACGCCGACAACCGCGAGGCGGTCGGCGCGGACCCGTCGCTGATCCACCCCGGTCTGCAGCTGACCCTCGGCGCCGAGGGCGCCCCGGCCCCTTCGCAGCCGGCCCCCGCCGAGCCCGCCCCGGCCCCCGAGCGGTCCGCGAAGAAGGCTCCGCAGAAGCCGGCCCCGCAGCAGGCGGCCCCGCGCAAGGCCGCCCCGCAGAAGGCCGCCCCGCAGAAGGCCGCCCCCGAGCAGCAGGGCTCCACCGCGAAGGCCCCCTCGGGCGCCGGATTCGTGGCGCCGGTCAGCGGCGGGATCTCCACCCAGTACAAGGTGTCCGGCAGCATGTGGTCCTCCGGCTACCACACCGGTGTCGACTTCATCGCCCGCTCCGGCACCAGCGTCAAGGCCGTCGGCGCCGGCACCGTGGTCTCGGCCGGCTGGAGCGGCTCGTACGGCAACGAGGTCGTCATCCGGCACGCGGACGGCAAGTACTCCCAGTACGCCCACATGTCCTCGCTGTCCGTCTCCTCCGGCCAGAGCGTCACCGCCGGCCAGCAGATCGGCCTCTCCGGCTCCACCGGCAACTCCACCGGCCCGCACCTGCACTTCGAGATCCGCACGGGTCCGTCCTACGGCTCGGACCTGGATCCGATCGCCTACCTCCGCTCGAAGGGCGCCAGCCTCTGACGGCACCCGCCGCCGGACCACGACCCGCGAGGAGCCGGGACCCGAGGGGGGTCCCGGCTCCCCGCGTACCCCCGTCCGGGCGGCCGGGTGGCGCAGATCACGGCCCGTCAACCCCTGCTTACGTTGGCGTAGGTTGCGGGCTGAGGTGAAGGATGTCGTCCCGTGGCAGCGACGACGACGAAACTCAAGACCATCGGCTCGTACGCGGCGATCGGGGACAGCTTCACCGAGGGCGTCGGGGACCCCGGACCGGGGGACTTCTACCTCGGCTGGGCGGACCGGTTGGCCGTGCTCCTGGCCGACCGGCGCGACGAGCACGACTTCCGGTACGCGAACCTGGCCGTGCGCGGGAGGCTCCTCGACCAGATCGTGGCCGAGCAGGTGCCGAGGGCCAAGGCCCTCGCACCCGACCTCGTGACCTTCTGCGCCGGGGGCAACGACATCATCCGGCCCGGCAGCGACCCCGACGACGTGGCGGAGCGGTTCGAGGCGGCCGTGGCCGACCTCGCCGGGGCCGTGGGCCAAGTCATGATCACCACCGGCTTCGACACCCGGGGCGTTCCCGTCCTGCGGCACATCCGGGGCAAGGTGGCGACGTACAGCGCCCACGTGCGGGCCATCGCCGACCGCTACGACTGCCCGGTGCTCGACCTGTGGTCGCTGCGGTCCGTGCAGGACCGGCGGGCCTGGGACACCGACCGGCTGCACCTCTCACCGGAGGGCCACACCCGCGTCGCCCTGCGCGCCGCCCAGGTCCTCGGCCTCCAGGTGCCCACCGACCCCGACCAGCCGTGGCCGCCGCAGCAGCCGCGCGGATCGGTGGACGTCACCCGCGACAACATCCAGTGGGCGCGCGAACACCTCGTGCCCTGGATCGGCCGCCGCCTGCGCGGAGAGTCCTCCGGCGACCACGTGGCGGCCAAGCGGCCCGACCTCGTCCCTCTCTAGCCCGCTCCTGCCGGGGCACACGGCGGACGCAAGCGGAATCCTTGGGGCCAGGTGTGCGTTGGGAGGGGGTAGAGCCCGACGACCACTGCACACCCCACCCTCCCAGGAGGCGCCTTGACCGGCTCCCGTCCCCTGCGTCCACGGCTGCGCGCCCTGCGGCCCGAAGCCTTCGGCGCGGACCCGTCCGGCGCCCGGCTCGAGCGGATCCGCCGCTCGCCGAACTTCGCCGACGGCATCTTCCAGAACCCGGTCGGGGCCCGTACCCGGCCCTCCGGGTCGAAGAAGGAATTCGCCAAGATCTACTTCCACAAGGAGCAGAGGCTCCGCAGGAGTCCCGGCGCCCCGATCCCGGTGCACCCGACGACCCTGGCCGACCTGGCGAAGCCGCCGGCCACCGGCCTGCGGGTGACCTGGATGGGCCACTCCAGCGTGCTCGCGGAGATCGACGGCCACCGCGTGCTCTTCGACCCCGTCTGGGGCGAGCGCTGCTCCCCCTTCCCCTTCGCCGGACCCCGGCGCCTGCACCCGGTGCCGGTGCCGCTGGCCTCGCTGGGCACGGTCGACGGGGTGGTCATCTCCCACGACCACTACGACCACCTCGACCTGCCGACCATCAAGGACCTGGCCGGTACGGACACGGTCTTCGCCGTCCCGCTCGGCGTCGGCGCGCACCTGGAGCGCTGGGGCGTCCCGGCCGACCGGATCCGCGAACTCGACTGGAACGAGAGCACCGGGGTCGGCGGCCTCACACTCACCGCGACCCCGGCCCGGCACTTCTGCGGGCGCGGCCTGCGCAACCAGCAGCACACCCTGTGGGCCTCCTGGGTCGTCGCCGGACCCGAGCACCGGATCTACCACAGCGGGGACACCGGCTACTTCCCCGGCTTCAAGGAGATCGGCGCCGCCCACGGCCCCTTCGACGCCACGATGATCCAGATCGGTGCCTACTCCGAGTACTGGCCCGACATCCACATGACGCCCGAGGAGGGCATGCGCGCCCACCTCGACCTCCAGGGCGGCGCCCCGCACGGCACGATGCTGCCCATCCACTGGGGCACCTTCAACCTGGCGCCCCACCCGTGGGACGAACCGGGCGAAGGCACCCTGGCAGCGGCGGACCGGGCCGGTCAGGGCATCGCGCTGCCGATCCCCGGGCAGCCCTTCGAACCCGGCTCGCCCGGCGTCCCCGCCACGCAGTGGTGGAGGCCCTTCACCCACGACGCCTCCACCGGACGCCGGGACGCCCCGCCCTCCGCACCGCCGGGGGACGCGGGCGCGACCGCAGCGGCGGCAGCGCGCATCGCCTCCGCCACCACGAGCGGGCCCGGGGAGTCCGAGACGATCAAGGCTTCCTGACGCCGTCGGACGCCCCGCACCGGCCGCTCCCGCACGCGGAGGCGGCCGGTGCGGGGCGTCCGCGCGCGGGAGCGGCCGGTGCCGCGTCCCGCGCCGCCTCGGGCCGGTCCGGGGGTGCGCCGCGCCGCTCCGTGCGCCGGAGGCGACCCCGGGGAATCGGGCGGCCGTACGAGCGCTCCACCGGGAGCGGTAAGCACCGCGGCGAACTTCCCCAACTGGCGCTCCCGGGCGGGAGCATGCGGTCTAGCGTGGGTATTCGGTGATCAACACCGGCCCCGGGAACCACTGGGGGCCGGGCCCCACGTACCGAGGACGCCGATGTCCGGACTCCGCGCCGCCCGCCACTCCCCGTCGAGACACGCCGTCACCGGTCCCGGCCGGCAGATACGCCCCCCCTTGCTCCGCGCCGCCCTGCTGCCCACCCTCGCCGCCGGGCTCAGCGGAGCCGCCGCGGTCATCTTCACCCTGCAGCTCGGCGGCGGCGCGGGCGAGCGCGACGCCCGGCTGTGGCCGGTGCTCGCCGGCTGCGCCCTGCTCGTCGCCGGGGCCCTCGCCGCCGCCCTGCTCGGCGCGCTCCGCTGCGCCAGGACCGTCCAGGACCGGTGCGAGGCACTGCGCCGCTCCAGCGTGCGCGGCCGCCAGGAACTGCGCACCGCCGCCGAACGACTCGAACGCGGCGAGGCCCCGCCCCGCCCGGTGCGCGGCGGACCGACCTCCCCACCGGTCGGGACGGACCCGGCCGGCGTGGACGAGTTCTGGCTGCTCTCGCAGGAGCTGCGCGGCGCCCGCGAACAGGCCCATGCGACCCTCGTCCGCCTCGCCGTCCCCGCAGCCCCGTCCGACAGCGAGCGCAAGGTCGAGGTCTTCGTCAACCTCGCGCGGCGCCTGCAATCCCTGGTGCACCGCGAGATCTCGCTCCTCGACGACCTCGAGGACACCGTCGAGGACCCGGACCTGCTCAAGGAGCTCTTCCACGTCGACCACCTCGCCACCCGGATCCGCCGCCACGCGGAGAACCTGGCCGTGCTCGGCGGCGCGGCCTCCCGCCGCCAGTGGACCCGGCCCGTCGACCTCAGCGAGGTGCTCCGCTCCTCGGTCGCGGAGGTCGAGCAGTACACGCGGGTCAAGGTGGTGCCCCCGGCAGGCGGCAGCATCCGCGGGCACGCCGTCGCCGACGTGGTGCACCTGCTGGCCGAACTCGTCGAGAACGCCACCGTGTTCTCCGCCCCCGACACGGACGTCGTCCTGCGCGCCGAGCGGGTCACCGCCGGGATCGCGGTCGAGGTCGAGGACCGCGGCCTGGGCATGCCCGCCGACGAGCAGCACCGGATGAACGCCCTGCTGGCCGACCCCGACCAGATCAGCGTCCGGCACCTGCTGGCGGACGGCCGCATCGGCCTGTTCGTGGTCTCGGCACTGGCCCGCCGGCACGGCATCGCCGTCGAGCTGAAGTCCAACATCTACGGCGGCGTCCTGGCCGTGCTGGTGCTGCCGCAGGAACTGCTCGGGGCGCAGGCCCCGGCCGCCGCCGACGCGGCCGGGGGCTCCCGCGCCACGTCCTGGGGGACGGGGGACGGGGCCGCGGTGCCGCCCCTGGAGCCCGTACGGGTCGGGCCGCGCCAGGAACCCGCCGCGCCCAACCGGCCGGGCGGCGCCGGGAGCCGCACGGGCCCGGCGCCGCAGGCGGCCCCCGCGGCTCCGGCCGCCGCGGCGGGCCCGGACACCGCCGCCGACACGGCGGACCCGCGCCCGGAGGTCTGGGCCGCCGACCGGTCCGGGACGACCCTGCCCGGGCCGCGCACCGGCGCCGGGGCCCGGCCGGCCGGCCCCGCGCAGAACGCCGACCCGGGGGCCGCCACCCCCGCGGCCGGCCCTCCGGCGGGCGCGGGACCCCGCCTCGCGCGGTGGGCCGAGCCGAGGCCCGATGACTGGCCCGGGGCCGCTGCACCCGCATCCGCGCCCGCGTCCGCGCCCGCGGAGAGCGGCCCCGGCGGGGCCGGCCCGGGGGAGCGGCCGCCGCTGCCCCGGCGCCGGGCCCAGGAGCACCTCGTACCCCAGCTGCGCGAGGCGCCGGCCCCCCGGCGGGCCGAGGAAGCCGACCGCCCCGTGCACGACCCGGGCCTGATGGCCGCCTTCCAACGCGGCTTCGGCCGCGCGCAGTCGGACCACCGGGCATGACCCCCACCCCCCACCCCGGCAAGGAGCACACCCTCATGGGCGGCGAAACGGCGACGAAGACCGGCACCCGGCTCTCGGACCTCGACTGGCTGCTCAGCGGCCTGGTGCAACGCGTGCCCTACACGCGCAGCGCCGTCCTGCTCACCGCGGACGGGTTGGTGACCTGCGTGCACGGACTGGACCCCGACAGCGCGGACCACATGGCGGCCCTGGCCGCCGGCTTGTACTCACTGGGCCGCAGCGCCGGCTCCCGGTTCGCCGAAGGGGCCGAGGTCCGGCAGGTGGTGGTCGAGCTCGACAGTGCGCTGGTCTTCGTCTCGGCGGCGGGCTCCGGGACCTGCCTGGCGGTCCTCGCCGACCGGGAGGCCGACGCCGGAGTGCTCGGGTACGAGATGGCGATGCTGGTCAAGAGCGTCCGCCCCTATCTGGCGGCGCCGCCCCGGCGGCCGGCCGCCGACCCGGAGCGATGAGGGGCCGGGACACGCCGTGGCTGGACGCCTCGGCGGGCCGGGTCATGCGCCCGTACACGGCCAGCGGAGGGCGGACCCGGGCAGGGGTCGTCCTCGACCTGCTCTCCCTGGTCACCGCGACCGGGGTGCGGCCGCGCGGACCGCTCGGCGCGGAGCACGCCCTCGTGCTGAGGCTGTGCGCGGGCACCGCGGCGGTCACCGTCGCCGAGGTGGCGGGGCAGCTGCGGCTCCCGGCGGCCGTGGTGAAGGTGCTGCTCGCCGACCTGATGGACCACGGCGCGGTCATGGTGCAGGCGCCCCGCTACCCGAGCGGCACGTCCTTCGCCCTCGACGACCAGAACCTGCTCTTGGCGGTGCTCGATGGCCTGCGCAGACGACTGTGACACCGGGGCGCCGGCGGCCCGGCGGCAGCCGGCGCCCCCGGCGGCCGCCGCCCCGGTCACGCTGAAGGTCCTGGTCGCGGGCGGTTTCGGGGCGGGCAAGACCACCTTCGTGGGGGCGGTCAGCGAGATCGCACCGCTCAGCACCGAGGAACTGCTGAGCGGGATCGGCGAGGCCGCGGACCCGCTGGACGGCGTCGCCCGCAAGACCACGACGACCGTGGCACTGGACTTCGGCCGGATCACCCTGGACGGGAGGCACGTGCTCTACCTCTTCGGCACGCCCGGGCAGGAGCGCTTCTGGTTCCTGTGGGAGGAGCTGTGCGCGGGCGCCCTCGGGGCGGTGGTGCTCGCCGACACCCGCCGCCTCGCCGACTGCTTCCCGGCCGTCGACTTCTTCGAACGGCGCGGGATCGCCTTCATCGTCGCCGTCAACGAGTTCGACGACGGCCACCGCTACGCACCCCACGAGGTGCGCGAGGCGGTGGGGCTCGGACCGGACGTACCGGTCGTACGGTGCGACGCGCGCCTGACGAGCTCCGGGACGGGGGCGCTGGCCGCCCTCGTCCGCCACCTGCTGTGCAGGTCGACAGCCAGCTCATCGCTCTCGGAGTCGGGGGAACCGCCATGACGTACTACGAATCGACCGGACACCTGCTGCTGACACCGGTGGACCGGGAAGCACCCGGCCGGGTCCTGCGGCTGCGCGAGCTGGGCCTGGGGGAGCGGACGGACACCGAACTGGACGCCTTCGCCCGGCACGTCTGCGACACCCTGGAGACGCCGTACGCCGGGGTCAACTTCATCGGTGAGGAGCGGCAGTTCTTCGCGGGCCTGCACCACCGCGCGCAGGCCCCGGCGAGCGGCTACCCGGCACGGGTCCTGCCGCGGGACCACGGCTACTGCCCGCACGTGGTGGTGCGGCGCAGAGCGCTGGTACTGGAGGACGTCCGGGACTTCGCGCGGTTCGCGGGCAACGTGGTGGTCGACGAGAGCGGCGTACGGTCGTACGCGGGCGCACCGCTGACCGACCGGCAGGGCGTGGTCCTCGGCACGGTGTGCGCGGTGGACGTGGTGCCGCGCCGGTGGGGGACGGAGGGGGTGGCGGCCGTCAAGGGCCTGGCGGCGGAGTTGGTGGCACTGCTCCACGAGCGGGAGGACCGGCGGACCCGGTGACGGCGCCGGGGCCGGACCCGGCCCCGGGCCCGGCTCTCCCGCGGCCCGGCCACGACGACCAGGCCCGGCTCCGGGTCCGGCCCGGATCCGGGCGGCCGCCGTACGGGACACGGCCGGGCGGAGAGCGGGAACCGGGAGGTGCGCGCGACCACCCCGGGAAGTGCGGTATTGTTCTCCTGCGCGTTCAACCAGGGGAAACCCCAGGTCAACGGGCATCGGGACGTGGCGCAGCTTGGTAGCGCACTTGACTGGGGGTCAAGGGGTCGCAGGTTCAAATCCTGTCGTCCCGACTCGAAAGAGTCGCAGATCAGGGGCCGTTTCAGAGACATCTGAAACGGCCCCTCGGTCGTTCGTGCGGGAGGTCTGCGGGAGGTCTGCGGGGGCCGTCGGCCGCTGTGCCGCCGCCGGTCGGCCGCCGCCCGGCGGCGGTCCGGCACCGTGCCCGGCTCCCCAGGACACCGCGGGCGGGGGCCCTGCCCGGAGGGGGCGGCGGGTACGCAGGGGGGCGGCGGTAGGGAGGCGGCGGCGGGTACGGTTCCGCGTGGACCGTTTCGCCCTCGCCCCCGTCCTCCCGACCGAGAACGCCGGCCGGACCCCTCCGCCGCGCGGCCGCAGCACCTGCAGGAAAGCCCGTGAACACCATCAGAACCCTCTGCTTCCTCCTCGCGGCGTCGTCGTCGTACGCAGCGCTCGGCTACCGGCTGTACCAGGGGCGGCGCAGCTGGCACGACCTCGCCTACCGCACGCTGGTCACCACCCTGGTGTTCCAGTGCCTGACCTTCACCCTGGGCGCCGTCGCCATGCGGCACGCCGACCTGCTGGGGATCGGGAACCTGGCCATCCTCCTGATGCACCTGGCGGCGGTCGCCTTCTGCATCAGCGCGCAGGTCATCCTGCTGCAGTGGGCTCAGGCCGGCGCGGAAGCGGCGCGCAAGCGGCGGTTCTGGGTGGTCCTCGGCCTCGTGCTCGACGCGACCCTGACAGCCCTCTTCTTCCTGGCCGACGGTCCGGGCCGGGAGCCGCTGGACTTCGACGGCAACGGTGACCCGCTGCTGCTCGTGTACCTGCTCGCCTTCATCGCCTCCCAGGCGGTCCCCTGCATCACCCTCTTCCGACAGTGCGGCCCCTACGCCCGGATGACCGGCCACGCCTCGGTCCGCCAGGCCCTGCGCCTGATGTCCGCGGCGGCGGGGATCCTGCTGCTCTACAGCCTGGTCAGGACGGTGAACGTCCTCACTCTCGCCGCGGGGACCGACATCGGGCCGGGGAAGGAGGCCGTCGCCTCCGTCCTCAACGTGCTGGGCATCATCTCCCTGTCCCTCAGCCTGACCATGCCCGCCTGGGGACCCGCGGCCAGCCGGTTCCTCGCCTGGTACCGGGCCTACCGCTCCTACCGGGCGCTCTACCCGCTCTGGCGCGACCTGTACGAGTCCTCCCCGGACATCGCCCTCGAACCGCCCGGCACCCGGATGGGCGACCTCGACTACCGCCTCCACCGGCGGGTCATCGAGATCCGGGACGGCTGGCGGGACCTGCGCCCGTACATCACGCCCGGCCCCGTGGCCCTCGACCGGGCCGTGGCGGAGGAGTCCCGCCAGGCGTTCACCGAGGCGGCGCAGATCGGGCAGGCCCTGCGCGCCAAGCGGACCGGCACGGCGCCCCGCGACGGCGAGGACGCCGAGGACCTCGGACACCGCGATTCGGGAAATTTCCCAGCAGAGGTGGCCTGGCTGACCAAAGTAGCTGTGGCCTACAGTAAACTGGGCAGCGCGAGTTGAGAACTCCCGCCAGGTTTGCATCCCCCGTCGAACCGGGCGGGTCCTCGCCCCCTTGCCCCGCCCTCCTCCTTCCTTGCCCTGCCCTCCGCATCCCTGTCTCCCGTCCCGGCGGTCCTGCCGGTGCGGACCGGGTCCGGGGCGGGCGGCTGGGGCGTGCCGGTGCCCATGGGGCAGGATGGCAGCCCGTTCCGGATGCGTGCTCACACGCATGAACGCGGCCCGTCCCCGCACGACCTGACAGGTGGCAATGTGACGACACAACACATACGGCAGTCCGCCCGGCACATCGCGGAGGGGGTCCGGTGAACCGGGACCTCGTCCTGCACGACTGGGTGGTGGCCGCCGTGGCGTTGGCCGCGGGCGCCGTGGCGGGGCTCCTGCTGCGAGCCGTGCTGCGCTGGCTGGGCAAGCACGCCCGCCGGACGCAGTGGAGCGGGGACGACGTCATCGTCGAGGCACTGCGCACGATCGTCCCGTGGGCGGCCGTCATCGCGGGGGCCGCGGTGGCGGGTTCGGCGCTGCCGCTCACCGACCGGGTCGCGGGCGTCGTGAACCGCTCGCTGACCGCCCTGCTGATCCTGATCGCCACGGTGACCGCGGCCCGCGTGGTCGGAGGCCTCGTCCAGTCCCTGGCGCAGTCCCGGACGGGCGTGGCGGGGTCTGCGACGATCTTCGTGAACATCACCAGGGTCGTGGTCTTCATGATGGGCGTCCTCGTCGCACTGGAGACGATGGGCGTGTCCATCGCCCCCCTGCTCACCGCCCTGGGCGTGGGCGGACTGGCGGTCGCCCTCGCCCTTCAGGACACCCTCGCCAACCTCTTCGCGGGCGTGCACATCCTCGCCTCGAAGACGGTGCAGCCCGGCGACTACATCCGGCTCAGCGGGGGTGAGGAGGGCTACGTGGTCGACATCAACTGGCGCAACACCGTGGTGCGCAACCTGTCGAACAACCTCGTGATCATCCCCAACGGGCGCCTGGCGCGCACCAACATGACCAACTACACCCAGCCGGAACGCCAGTTCTCGATCCTGGTGCAGGCGGGTGTGGGCTACGAGAGCGACCTGGAGCAGGTGGAGCGGGTGACGCTCGACGTGGTCGACGCGGTGATGGCCGATGTGGCCGGCGCGGTACCGGAGCACGAGGCCCTGGTCCGCTTCCACACGTTCGCCGACTCCCGCATCAACTTCACGGTGATCCTGGGCGTGGGCGAGTTCAGCGACCAGTACCGGATCAAGCACGAGTTCATCAAGCGCCTCCACCAGCGCTTCCGGGCGGAGGGCATCTCGATTCCGGCCCCCACCCGCACCGTTTCGCTCCACCCGGACCAGGCGCAGCCGCCGCAGCCCGCCCCGGTCCCGCACCAACGCGAAGCACCCCCGGCGGGACGCTGGGGCTAGGCCCCGAGGCCGCCTGTCAAGGAGGGCGTGATGGAAGAGCCGGGGTTCCGTGTGCTGCTGACGGAAGCAGGGGACCGGACGAGGGAAGCAGTCCGGGCGGTGCGGACCGTCACGGGGCTCAGCCTCTGGAACAGCAGGCTCCTGCTGGCCGGCGCCCCCGTGGAGGTCGAATGGTCCGGACGGTGCGCAGCGGCCGAGGAAGCGGTTCGGGTGCTCGAAGACGCGGGCGCCCGCGCCGTACTGCTCTGCGACTGCTGTGGCCGCACCGTCCGGCGGGGGGCTTTTCCCGTCGACCGGTGCCGGACCGGCGGGTCCTGGTTCCTCGAAGCCTGCTGGGCGGGGGAGCCGCCCGCCGTGGGCTGAGGGGGGAGGGGAGCCGGCGGCTCCGCTCGGCGGTCACGCGCCGGACCCGGCCGTCGGTCCCTTCGGGGGGCTTGGTGCAATGGACGGTGCCGCTTCCACCCGGACCGCCGGCCGCCGGGTGCAGGCGCGCACCTGTGCGCGCCTCAAAGGAGTGCTCATGCCCGTCCTGTTCAACGAGGGGTTCCGACTGGACTACCAGGACACCGGGACCGGCGCCCCGGTGGTGCTCGTCATGGGATCGGGCGGCTCCGGAAGCGTGTGGCACCTGCACCAGGTGCCCGCGCTGGTGGCCGCAGGCCACCGGGTCGTCACCCTGGACAACCGAGGCGTCGCCCAGGACGGCTCCGGCGGCGCCGGATTCACCGTCGCCGACATGGCGGGCGACGTGGCCGCGCTGATCGAGCACCTCGGCATCGGCCCGTGCGCGGTCGCCGGCACCTCCCTGGGGGCGCGCGTCGCCGCGGAACTGGCGCTCACCCGCCCGGAACTGGTGCGGCGGCTCGTCCTCATGGCGGCGCGCGGCCGCAGTGACGCGCTCAGCACGGCGATGGTCCTCGCCGAACAGGAACTGGACGAGCTCGGCATCGAACTCCCCGCCCGCTACCGGGCAGTGGTGCAGGCGCTCCAGCAACTGTCACGGCAGGTCCTCACCGACGACACGCGGGCCACGGACTGGCTCGACCTCTTCGAACTCTCCGAGCCGGCGCGGGCGACCGTACGGGCGCAGCGCCGGTTGTACCCGATGCCGGACCGGCTGGCCGCGTACCGGGCCATCCGGGCGCCCACCCATGTCATCGCCTTCGCCGACGACATGCTGGCCCCGCCCGTCCGGGGGCGGGAGATCGCCGCCGCGGTCCCGGGGGCCACCTTCGAGGTCATCGACGGCTGCGGCCACCTCGGCTACCTGGAGGAGCCGGAGACCGTCAACGCCGCCCTGGTCGCCGCGCTCGGCCTGCCGCCCGCCGTGGTCTGACCCGGCGCCCCCGCGGGGCCGGCTCAGGCGCGGGCCAGCAGCAGCCCGCCCATGGTGACCATGGTGGCGGCCACCAGGCCGTCCAGGACCCGCCAGGCGGACGGCCGGGCGAGGAGACCGCTGAGCAGCCGGGCCCCGTAGCCCAGGGTGCTGAACCAGGTCAGGCTGGCCAGGCCCGCCCCGATGCCGAAGGCCCACCGCAGGTCGCCCCGGTCGGCGGCGAGCGAGCCGAGCAGGAGGACGGTGTCCAGGTAGACGTGCGGGTTGAGCCAGGTCATGGCCAGGCAGGTCAGCACGGCGCGGCGGCCCGATCCCGGTGCGGCGGCGCCCTGGACGGTGAGGGCGGCGCCGGGGACGGGCCGCAGCACGCGGCGGGCCGCGAGGATCCCGTAGCAGATCAGGAATCCGCCGCCGGCGATCCCCACGACGGTGAGCGCGGCCGGCCAGGCGGTGACGAACGCGCCCACTCCCGCGACGCCCAGTGCGATGAGCAGGGCGTCGGAGACGGCGCAGATGGCGACGACGGCGAGGACCGCGTGGCGGCGTGCGCCCTGGCGCAGGACGAAGGCGTTCTGAGCGCCGATGGCGACGATGAGGGAGAGGCCGGTGCCGAAGCCGGCGAGGGCCGCCGTGATGATGCCGTGTGTCATGACGTCGACGCTAGGCAGCATCTCCCCTTCAGTACAGCTAAAGATTTTTACGTACCGTTAGCACTTGTGATGGACGAGCTTCCCCTGGACCAGGTACGGACCCTGCTGGCGGTGGTCGACGAGGGCACCTTCGATGCCGCGGCGGCCGCCCTGCACGTGACGCCGTCGGCCGTCAGCCAACGGGTCAAGGCCCTGGAGCAGCGGACCGGGCGCGTGCTGCTGATGCGCTCGAAGCCGGTGCGGGCCACCGAGTCCGGACAGGTGGTGGTGCGTTTCGCCCGGCAGCTGGCCCGGTTGGAACGCGACGCGCGCGCCGAGCTCGGCATGGCCGACGGGGCCGGCCCCGTGCGGCTGCCGATCGCGGTGAATGCGGACTCCCTCTCCACCTGGTTCCTGCCGGCACTGTCCGCGGTACCGCAGGACCCGCCGGTCTGCTTCGAGCTGCACCGCGAGGACGAGTCGCACACCACGGCGCTGCTGCGCGAGGGCCAGGTGATGGCGGCGGTGACCTCCTCGCCCGATCCTGTCGCGGGGTGCTCCGTACGGCGGCTGGGGCTGGCCCGGTACCTGCCCGTGGCGGCTCCCGGCTTTGCCGCCCGCCACCTGGCGGGGGAGCTTGAGCGGGACCTGCGGGAGGCCCCGACCATCGTGTTCGACCGCAAGGACGACCTCCAGGACGCCTTCGTCCGGACGCTGGCCGCGGACCCCGCGGCGGCCGCGGGGGCGGTGCGGCACTCCATGCCGACCTCGGAGGGCTTCCGCGACGCGGTGGTTGCCGGGCTGGGCTGGGGGCTGGTGCCCGAGCCCCAGGCGGATCCGCTGCTGCGGACCGGCGCGCTGGTCCTGCTGACGCCGGCGCGGCCGATGGACGTCCCGCTGTACTGGCAGCAGTGGAAGCTGGACTCGCCCGTGCTGTCGGCGGTGGCGGACGTGATCGCCGCGGCGGCGGCCCGCGCCCTGCGCTGAGCCTGCCCGCGCCGCCCTGCGCCGCCCTGCGCTGAGCCGGCCCGCGCCGCCCTGCGCTGGCCGGCCCGCACTAGGCTGCGGCCATGGAGTCCTACACGATCGGCCAGGCGGCGCGGCTGCTCGGGGTCAGCGTCGACACGGCGCGGCGCTGGGCGGACGCGGAGCGCTTCCCCACCCGACGGGACGGAGCCCGGCGCATGGTGGCGGGGCCTGACCTGGCCGCGTTCTGCGTCGAGGCCGCCCAGGAGGCCGGGGACGGCGAGCAGGCCCCGTACACCTCGGCGCGCAACGCCTTCCCCGGCATCGTCACCGGGGTGAAGCTCGGGACGGTCGACGCGCAGGTGGAGATCCAGGCGGGGCCGCACCGGATCGTGTCGCTGCTGACCCGGGAGGCGGTGGAGGAGCTCGGCCTGGAGGTGGGTGCGCGCGCCACCGCCCGGGTGAAGTCGACCAGCGTGTTCATCGACCGGACCTGAGGCTCCCGCGCGGAGGGGGAACCCGGCGCCGGCCCCGCGGGGCGGGCGCCCCGTCGCGGCGCCGGTGGCGGGCCCCGGAGGGAGCGGGTCCGCGGCGGTGGCAGACTTGCCGCTGATCCGCCGAAGGGGAGCAAGCCGTTGTCCATGTTCAGCAACCTGCGCCGGGCCGTGCGCCGCAGCTACCGCCGTGCCGTCGACCTGAGCCACCCGGCGCGTTCCCCGCTCGGCAGCGCGGTGGTCAACTGCGTCGTGTACCAGAACGGCGTGCGCCAGGACGGGTGCGGGGAGGCCGAGGAGGCGCTGCGCCGGGTCCGCAAGAGCGGGAGCGGCTTCGTCTGGATCGGCCTGCACGAGCCCTCGCAGGAGGAGCTGGCGGGACTCGCCGAGCTCTTCGGGCTGCACCCCCTCGCCGTCGAGGACGCCGTGCACGCGCACCAGCGGCCCAAGGTGGAGCGCTACGACGACATACTGTTCTCGGTCTTCAAGACCGTGCGCTACGTCGAGCACGAGGAACTGACCGCCACCAGTGAGGTGGTGGAGACCGGCGAGCTGATGGCCTTCACCGGCAACGACTTCGTCATCACCATCCGGCACGGCGGCCGCGGCAGCCTCGGCCCCGTCCGTGAGGCGCTGGAAGCCCACCCGGATCAACTGGCGGCCGGCCCCGCGGCGGTTCTCCACGCCATGGCCGACCACGTGGTCGACGACTACGCCGCGGTCACGGACGCGGTGCAGAACGACATGGACGCGGTGGAGACCGCGGTCTTCTCCGAGCACGGCAGCCGGGGCGACGCCGGGCGGATCTACCAGCTCAAGCGTGAACTCCTGGAACTGCGCCGGGCGGTGGCCCCGCTGGACCGCCCGCTCCAGCAGCTCGCCACGCAGCCGATACCGGTCATCCCGCCGGAGTGCCGGGCGTACTTCCGGGACGTGGCCGACCACCTGACCCGGGCCACCGAGCAGATCGGCGCCTACGACAACCTGCTCGACTCGGTCCTCCAGGCACACCTGGCCCAGGTGACCGTCGCGCAGAACGAGGACATGCGGAAGATCACGGCGTGGGCGGCGATCGTCGCAGTGCCGACCATGGTGTGCGGGATCTACGGGATGAACTTCGAGAGCATGCCGGAGCTGCACTGGACCTACGGCTATCCGTTCGTGGTCGGTGTCATGGCCGTCGCCTGCTTCGTCATCCACCGGGGCTTCCGCCGCAACGGCTGGCTCTGACCGGGACGGGAGTGGGGTCGGGGAGACCACGGCGGGGGACGGCGGGAGACGGCGGCGGCGGAGCGGGCCGGGGAATCGGGGGATCCAAGGGGCTTGAGTCTCGGGAACATCTGATAATAAAGTTTCCTAACGACCGGGACAGCCTCAACTCCCCCACGGAGGCCTTGTGTTCGCCCCTCACCGCACCAAGATCGCGATCGGCGCCCTGCTCGGCAGCGCCCTCCTCGCCGTACCGGCCACCGCCCACGCCACCGCCGAGGACGCCGGCTCCGCTCCCGTACGGGCGCAGTCGGCAGCCGTCGCCGCGGCGGCCGTCGGGCTCGACGATCCGGCGAAGAAGGAGATCGCCATGCAGCTCGTCTCCAGCGCGGAGAACTCCTCGCTGGACTGGAAGGCCCAGTACAAGTACATCGAGGACATAGACGACGGGCGGGGCTACACGGCCGGCATCATCGGCTTCTGCTCCGGCACCGGCGACATGCTCGACCTGGTCGAGCACTACACCCGGGCCAAGCCCGGCAACGTGCTCGCCCGGTACCTGCCCGCCCTGCGCCAGGTCGACGGCAGCGACTCCCACGCGGGCCTCGACCCGAACTTCACCAAGGACTGGGCGAAGGCCGCCCAGGACGCGGAGTTCAGGAAGGCGCAGGACCACGAGCGCGACCGGGTCTACTTCGACCCGGCCGTGAAGCAGGCCAAGTCCGACGGGCTCGGCGTGCTCGGCCAGTTCATCTACTACGACGCCATCGTCATGCACGGCGACGGCACCGACCCCACCAGCTTCCGCAACATCCGCAAGCGCGCCCTGTCCAAGGCCAAGCCCCCGTCCCAGGGGGGCAGCGAGGCCGCCTACCTCAACGCCTACCTCGACGCCCGGGTCTGGGCCATGAAGCAGGAGGAGGCGCACAGCGACACCAGCCGCGTCGACACCGCGCAGCGGGTCTTCCTCAAGAAGGGCAACCTGAACCTGAACACCCCGCTCGACTGGAAGGTCTACGGAGACTCCTTCCACATCGGGTGAGCCGAGCGCCGCGGCCCGGGGCGGGAACCCCTCCTCACGCTCCGGGTCGCCCCCCCAACTACCCCCGGGCGCGGCTGATTTGTGATCCTGCGAAGTGGCTTGACCGTGCTGTAAAGGGGGCATAAATTCTGCGCCCCGGCCTGCTCCAGCAGGAAGGGCCCACGCACTGTCCTCTGGGGGGATGCACATGCACTATTACACCGACGTCCTGAAGAAGTACGCCGAGTTCTCCGGCCGCGCGCGCCGCCAGGAACTCTGGATGTTCGTCCTGTGCAACATCGCCGTAGCCGCCGTCGTCCTGCTCGTCGACACTCTGCTCGGCGCGGGCCTGATCCTCTACTGGATCTACGCCCTGGCCACCCTCGTCCCCTCCATCGCCCTCGCCGTGCGCCGTCTGCACGACCTCGGCAAGTCCGGCTGGTGGTACCTCATCGGCCTGATCCCCTTGATCGGCGGCATCTGGCTGATCGTCCTGTTCGCCACCGAGGGCCAGCCCCAGGCGAACGAGTACGGCCCCAGCCCCAAGGCCGTCCACGCCTGACGGGCACCCGCCCGCCCGTACCACCGAACCACCCGCACGCCCGCCCGTGCCCTCCGTACGGGCCGAACCATCCGCGCACCTCCTGGCGCCGCCGCCGACGCGATCCGTCGGCGGCGGCGTTTTCGCCGTTCCGGCAGCTGCGCGGGTGACGTGCGTCTCGCCCGGCTTGTGGCAGGGGGCTGTCCAGACCGGCCCGATCACGAGATATCTTGATGTCGAGCAATGTTGCAGACGAGAGACGCAGACTGTGGAGCGGAGCATCCGGTGACTGACTCGACCATCATCTACACGCACACTGACGAGGCCCCGGCCCTCGCGACGTATTCGTTCCTGCCTGTGATCCAGGCCTACGCGTCGACGGCCGGTGTGAATGTCGAGACCCGTGACATCTCCCTGGCCGGTCGGATCATCGCCAGCTTCCCCGAGCACCTCGAGGAGAGCCAGCGGATCGCCGACGCCCTCGCCGAGCTGGGCGAACTGGCGAAGACCCCGGAAGCCAACATCATCAAGCTTCCGAACATCTCGGCCTCCATCCCGCAGCTCAAGGCCGCGGTCGCCGAGCTCCAGGGCCAGGGCTACGCCCTGCCCGACTACCCGGACGACCCGAAGACCGACGAGGAGCGCGAGGTCCGCGCCCGCTACGACAAGGTCAAGGGCAGCGCCGTCAACCCGGTCCTGCGCGAGGGCAACTCCGACCGCCGCGCCCCCGCCTCGGTCAAGAACTACGCCAAGGCGCACCCGCACCGCATGGGCGCCTGGAGCTCCGAGTCGAAGACGAACGTCGCCACCATGGGCGAGAACGACTTCCGCTCCACCGAGAAGTCCACGGTGATCGCCGAGGCCGGCACGCTCCGCATCGAGCACGTCGCCGCCGACGGCGCCACCACCGTCCTGCGGGAGTCGGTACCCGTCCTCGCCGGTGAGGTCGTGGACGCGTCCGTCCTGCACGTCGACGCGCTGCGCACCTTCCTCAACGACCAGATCGAGCGCGCCAAGGCCGAGAACGTCCTGTTCTCCGTGCACCTCAAGGCCACGATGATGAAGGTCTCCGACCCCATCGTCTTCGGTCACGTGGTCCGCGCCTTCCTCCCGAAGACCTTCGCCCGCTACGGCCAGACCCTCGCCGCCGCCGGCCTGTCGCCCAACGACGGCCTCGGCGCCATCCTCAACGGCCTCGGCGCCCTGCCCGACGGCGACGCGATCAAGGCCTCGATCGACGCCGAGATCGCCGAGGGCCCCGCCCTCGCGATGGTCGACTCCGACAAGGGCATCACCAACCTGCACGTCCCGTCCGACGTCATCGTCGACGCCTCCATGCCGGCCATGATCCGCACCTCCGGCCACATGTGGGGCCCCGACGGTGCCGAGGCCGACACCCTCGCCGTCCTCCCGGACAGCAGCTACGCCGGTGTCTACCAGGCCGTCATCGACGACTGCCGTGAGCACGGCGCCTTCGACCCCTCCACCATGGGCTCGGTGCCGAACGTCGGCCTCATGGCGCAGAAGGCCGAGGAGTACGGCAGCCACGACAAGACCTTCGAGATCGCCGCCGCGGGCACCGTCCGCCTCGTCGACGCCTCGGGCGCCACGGTCCTGGAGCAGGAGGTCGCCGCCGGCGACATCTTCCGCGCCTGCCAGACCAAGGACGCCCCGATCCAGGACTGGGTCAAGCTCGCCGTCACCCGCGCCCGCGCCACCGGCGTCCCGGCCGTCTTCTGGCTCGACGAGGACCGCGCGCACGACGCGCAGCTCATCGCCAAGGTCACGACGTACCTCGCCGAGCACGACACCGACGGCCTGACCATCAAGATCCTCTCCCCGGTCGAGGCCACCGCCTACTCCCTGGCGCGCATCCGCCGCGGCGAGGACACCATCTCGGTGACCGGCAACGTGCTGCGCGACTACCTGACCGACCTCTTCCCCATCCTGGAGCTGGGCACCAGCGCCAAGATGCTCTCGGTGGTCCCGCTGATGAACGGCGGCGGCCTCTTCGAGACGGGCGCCGGCGGCTCCGCCCCCAAGCACGTGCAGCAGCTCGTCAAGGAGAACTACCTGCGCTGGGACTCGCTCGGTGAGTTCCTCGCGCTGGCCGTCTCCTTCGAGCACCTCGCGGTCACCACCGGCAACGCCAGCGCCCAGGTGCTGGCCGACACCCTGGACCGCGCCACCGGCACCTTCCTCAACGAGGACAAGTCGCCCAGCCGCAAGCTCGGCGGCATCGACAACCGCGGCAGCCACTTCTTCCTCGCCCTGTACTGGGCGCAGGAGCTGTCGCGCCAGACCGACGACCCGAAGCTGGCGGCTGCTTTCGACCCGCTGGCCAAGACGCTCGCCGAGTCCGAGCAGAAGATCGTCGCCGAGCTGGCCGCGGTCCAGGGCTCCCCGGCCGACATCGGCGGTTACTTCCAGCCCGACGCCGCCAAGGCCGCGGCGGTCATGCGCCCGTCCGCGACCTTCAACCAGGCGATCGCGACCCTGGGCTGACCCGCGTCACGGCGCCGACCCGGCGTCACGCGCCGACCGGCGTCACTGCGCACGTCCCGCCCCGGCCAGGCACCCGCCCGGCCGGGGCGGACCCGTGTCCGCGCCCCGCCGCCGCTGATGCGCGGGGGAGGTGCGCCGCGTCAGAGCCGGTGGACCCGCTCCTGCTCGAAGGCCAGCGGGGACCGGCCCGCCGCCAGGATGCGCAGGCCGGGGGCGACGGAGAGCAGTCTGCGCAACCAGGCCCGGGCGTCGGGGGCAAGCTGCTCGATGCCGTCCAGGACGAGCAGCATGTCGCGTTCGGCCAGCCGGGAGGCCGCGTCGTTCGCCGTCCCGCACGGCGGCGGGGGCATACCCGGTACGGAGCCCAGCTGCGCCGTCAGTTCACGAACCCCGTAGAGCCCGTGCAGGGGATCCATGGCGACCACGGCCGCCCCGTCGTAGAAGTTGGACGAGATCCGCCGGGCGATCTCCCGCACCAGCAGGCTCCGCGGCTCGGGTAAGCCGCCCGTGACGGTCAGCACCCGCCCCCGCCGGACGGTGGTGAGCAGCCGGGACAGCTCGTCGGACGTCGTGGGCAGCGACCCCGTCGCTCCCGCATCCCCCATCGGCACGATGCCCCCCATTGCATACGTGACCACGCGCGACGACCGGGCTCCTTCAGGCCGCGTGACGACGATTATGCGCCACCTGGGCTGCGAGGCCAGGGGAATGGCGTATTCCGTCAGCGGTTCCGTGCAGTTCGTTCGGCGCGGCCGCCGGGAGCCACGAAAAGTCCCTGGTCGGGCGCGAGCGCGGGGGCATGGGTGTGACGGGGGCGCGGGCCCGGGCGGCGCGGGCTGCTGTCGCAACCGGTGCGCACACCCGGCTCTCGGACCCCGTTGCGGTCCGGAACCGAAGCCGCCTGGTCGAGTTCCCGTAGACGGGTGGTCGCGGCGCGCCGGGCAGCGGCGCCGGACGGACACCGGCCAGCTCACGGCCGAGGCGCCGGCCCGCGCCCGGGCCGGGCGGGGGCTCGGGCACCGGGGCCGGGCGGGGCGGGCGGCGTAGTCCCTGTGGTCCCCGTGACGTACGTGTCCGGCCCCGGCCCCCGGGGAACGGTTGTCCGACCGCCGGTAATGGGCTCTACTGCTGTGCAGCCCCCACTCGGGGCATATTCCGGGGAGGGACCAGATGACAGCGGACCGGCGAGCGCAGCGGCGGGCCGAGCGGCACGCGGACCGGCGGACGGGGCGGAGCGCAGCCGGCCGCAGGGGTGCGCGGGCGGACCGCCCGTTATCGCACCGCCGCAGACCGGGCTTCCGCGGTCGCCGCCCCCTGCTCGCGACCCTGCTCTCGGTCTTCCTCCTCGTCGGCGTGTGCGCGGCCACCGGAGTCGCCTGGGACCCCTTCGGCGGCGCCTCCGTCCAGGGCACCGCCGCCACGGACACCGGTGCGCCCTGGCCCGTCGGCCCGCTGCCCGACACCACCCCCGAAGCCACCGTCCCGGCCGTCCCGCAGCCCGAGCAGAGCCCCGCGCCCACCGCGGGCACGGACACCGGGAACGACGCCGGCGCGGCCGACGCGGCTCCGGCCGGACGCCCCACCGGAGCACTGCCCTTCGACCTGCCCCAACCCGCCGCGCTGCGCTCCGGCGACGCGGGCCGCAAGCTCGTGTTCGCCCACTACTTCACCCCGTACCCGCTGTCCCTCGACAACGCGAGCGCGGACAGCGACTACTACACCCGCAACTACCTGAAACCGGACGGCGAGAGCGGCAAGCACGAGAGGTACGGCGGCCTGCTGCGCGACCGGCCGCTGCCCGTCACGCCCAAGAACGGCTCCTGGGAACTGGCCAACCTCCAGCAGGAGGTGCGCACCGCCCGCGCGGCCGGCATCGACGGGTTCACCCTCGACATGCTCTCCCTCTCCGGCAAGAACTGGGAGCGGTCCCACCTCCTGATGGAGGCGGCCCGGTCGGTGGATCCCGCCTTCAAGGTCATGCTGATGCCCGACATGACCTCCCTGAAGACCGACGACCCCGGCGTCCTCGCCGACGCCGTGGCCGCCCTCGGCAAGACCCCCGCCGCCCACCGGCTCCCCGACGGCCGGCTCGTCGTGTCCCCCTTCAAGGCGGAGGAGAAGAGCGTGGCCTGGTGGACCTCGGTGATGGACATCCTGGAGTCCCGGCACGGCATCCGGACCGCGTTCGTCCCGCTCTTCCTCGACTTCGACGGCAACAGCGCGGACTTCGCCCCGATCAGCCACGGCTTCTCCGAGTGGGGCAGCCGCAGCTACGTGGGCCAGGAAGGCTCCACGCGCGACGTCAAGCGGGCCCACGGCCTGGGCAAGATCTGGATGCAGCCCGTGTCGGTCCAGGACGCGCGGCCCAACCAGGGCATCTACGACGAGGCCGGCAACACCGCCACCCTGCGCGCCACCTGGACCCGCGCCATCGACGACGGCGCGGACTGGGTGCAGCTCACCACCTGGAACGACTACTCCGAGGGCAGCCAGTTCGCACCCTCCCTGCACAACGGCCACGCCTACCTGGACCTGACCTCGTTCTACCTGACGCGGTTCAAGACGGGCAGCTGGCCCAAGATCGTCCGGGACACGCTGTACCTCACCGCGCGCACCCAGTTCGCCTCGGCCGACCCGACGGGGGACCAGTCGTTGCTGATGTCCCTGCGCAAGGGCAGCGCCGCGCCCCGCGACACGGTGGAGGTGCTCAGCTTCCTCGTCGCTCCGGGAGACGTCCGTACCGCCGTCGGCCCCGTGAAGGCCTCCCACCGTGCGCCCGCCGGGGTCCATGCCGAGCTGCTGCCGCTGAAGGCGGGCAGCAGCTCCGCCCGGCTCGTCCGCGAGGGGAAGGCCAGGGCAGAGGTGGAGCTGCCGCAGCCGGTCGACCCGACGGTCGAGATCCAGGACCTCCAGTACCAGGCCGCAACGAGCGGACGGGACACCCCGTAGGACGGCCCGTTCCCGCCCGGCCCGGTCCCGCCCGGCCCGGTCCCGCCCGGCCCGGTCCACGGCCCGCCCGGCCCACGGCCGGCCCCGGGTACGGCCCCGGGTACGGCCCCCGGCAGGGTCCGCAGGCCACGACGGCGGAATTGGCCTTCGCGTCCGGCCCCGCGCCCCTGCATCATCCGAGAGGAGAGCGCCGAGCGACCGAGAGCGCCGCACCCCACGACCCGGAGGCATCCGTGACCGAGCACGCCACCCCGTCCGCCTTCCCCGGCGGCCCCGGCCTCTTCCGGCTGGACCCGGAGACGGCCCACCTCAACCACGGCTCGTACGGGGCGGTGCCGGTCCCGGTGCAGGAGGCGCAGCACGCCCTGCGCACCGAGGCCCACGCGGACCCCGATGCCTTCTTCAACACGATGCCCGACCGGCTGGACCACGCCCGGGGCCGCATCGCCTCCCGGCTCGGAGCAGACCCCGCGGGCATCTCCTTCATCTCCAACGCCACCGAGGGCGCCCACCTGGCCCTCGACGCCATCCCCCTCGCCCCGGGCGACGAAATCCTCGTCACCGACCACGGCTACGGCACGGTCGTCGCAGCCGCCGCCCGCCGTGCCCGCGTCACCACCGTGGCCCTGGATCCGCTGCTGCCCGACGAGGACGCCGTACGCGAGACCGTGCTGGCCGCGCTGACCCCCCGTACCCGGGTCGCACTGCTCGACCACGTCAGCTCGCCCACCGCCCGCCTCATCGCGAGCCCCCGGCTCCTCGCGGACCTCGCCGCCCGGGGCGTCACCACCGTCGTGGACGGCGCCCACACCCCCGGCACGCTGGCCCGGCCGGTCGCGGAGGGCGCCGACTTCTGGTTCGGGAACCTCCACAAGTGGGGGTACGCCCCCTCCGGCAGCGCCGTCCTGGCCGTGGCCCCCGCCCACCGGGCCGCGGTCCGCGCCCTCTCGCCCTCCTGGCACGAGGACCGCGGCTTCCCCCTCGCCGTCGAGTACCGGGCCACCGTCGACTACACCGGCTGGCTGGCCGCCCCCGAAGGGCTCGCCTTCATCGACAGCCTCGGCGGCGACCGGGTCCGCGCCCACAATGCCGCCCTCGCCGCCTACGGGGCGGAGCTCCTCGCGCGGATCCCCGGACTCACCGCCCTGCCGCACACCGAAGGGCTGCCCATGCGCTCCCTGCTGCTGCCGCCCGGGACCGCCGAGACCCAGGACGCCGCCGCGGCCCTGCGCGAGGAGATCGCGGCGAAGCTGCGCACCCGGGTCCTGGTCTGGGCCCGCCCGGGCGGCGGCGGCATCCGGGTCTGCGGGCAGATCTACAACCGGCCCGAGGAGTACGAACGGTTCGCCGCCGCCCTCCCCGGCTTCCTCGCCTGACCCCGCGGCCCCGCTGGACCGCCCCTCCCGGTACGTCAGCCGCGCCGAAGCAGGTACGTGTCCATGATCCAGCCCTTGCGGGCCCGGGCCTCCGTACGGAGTTCCTCGATCCGGCCGGAGACCTCCGACAGCTTCCCCGACACCAGGATCTCGTCCGGCGTGCCGACGTACGCCCCCCAGTAGATGAAGAGGTCCTGGTCCAGATGGGCGGTGAAGGCGTGCCGGGCGTCCAGCATCACCACCACGTCGTCCACGTCCGCGGGCCAGCCCTCGGCGAGCCGCCGCCCGGTGGTGATCTGCACCGGGCGGCCCACCCGGTTCAACGGGGTGCGGTGGCGCGCCAGCAGCGCCGAGATGCTGCTGATGCCGGGCACGACCTCGTGCTCGAAGGCCACACGGCCGCGCTCCAGCACCTCGTCGAGGATCGCCAGGGTCGAGTCGTAGAGCGAGGGGTCGCCCCACACCAGGAACGCCCCGGTCTCACCCTCCGCGAGATCCTCCGCGATGAACCGCTCGAAGAGCTCGGCCCGCGCGCTGCGCCAGCCGTCCACGGTGGGGGTGTAGTCGGCGGGGGTCCGGTCCCGGTCCGGGTCCCTGCCCTCCACCAGCCGGTGCCCGGGGCGGGCGTGCGCGTCGAGCATCGCGCGCCGCAGCCCGGTCAGATCTGCCTTCTCCTCGCCCTTCTCCAGAATGAGGAATGCGTCCGCCGCGCCGATCGCCTTGACCGCCTGGAGGGTCAGGTGGTCCGGGTCGCCCGCGCCTATGCCGATCACTGAGAACTTCTTCACCCCGCTATTCTGCCCGTCATGCGTGTCGCCCTGTTCGTCACCTGCGTCAATGACGCGCTCCACCCCCGGACCGGCATCGCCGTCGTACGCCTCCTGGAGCGGCTCGGCGTCGGCGTGGACTTCCCGGCGGGCCAGAGCTGCTGCGGCCAGCCGCAGTACAACACCGGCTACCGCCGCGAGAGCGAACCGCTGGTGCGGCGCACGGCGGAGGCCTTCGCGGGCCACGAGTACGTGGTCACTCCCTCCGCATCCTGCGCCGCGATGATCCGCGAGCACTACCCGCGCATCGGCCGCAAGGCGGCGGGGGAGGGGCGCGGCACCGCACTGGCCGAGGCGGCCGACTCCCTCGCGCCGCGCGTGTACGAGCTGACCGAATTCCTGGTGGACGTGCTCGGGGTGACCGACGTGGGCGCGTACTTCCCGCACACCGTCACCTACCACCCCTCCTGCCACGGCTTGCGGAGCCTGCGCCTGGGAGACAGGCCGCGCCGACTGCTCACCGCCGTCAAGGGCTTGGAGCTGGTCGAGCTGCCAGGCGCCGAGGAGTGCTGCGGCTTCGGCGGCACGTTCGCCGTCAAGAACCCGGACGTGTCGGCCGCGATGGGCGCCGACAAGACCGGCCGAGCCGGCGCCACGGGAGCCGAGGTGCTGTGCGGCGCCGACAACTCCTGCCTCGCCCACCTCGACGGGCTGCTGCGCCGCGCGGACGCCCCGCTGCGGACCGTGCACCTCGCGGAGATCCTGGCCGCGACCGAGGAGGAACCGCTGTCGTGACCGGTACCCACCTGGGCATGCCCGCCTTCCCCTCGGCCGCGCGGGACGCCGTACGGGACGAGGTGCTGCGCGCCAACCTGCGGCACGCCACGCACACCATCCGCGACAAACGGGCCCGGGCCGTGGCCGAACTGGAGGACTGGGACCGGCTCCGGGCCGCCGGAAAGGCGATCAAGGACCATACGCTCCGGCACCTGGACCGCTACCTCCTCCAGTTGGAGGAGGCGGTGACGGGCGCCGGCGGAACCGTGCACTGGGCCGCCGACGCGGACGAGGCCAACCGCATCGTCACGGAACTGGTCCGCGCCACCGGAGAGCGCGAGGTCGTCAAGGTCAAGTCCATGGCCACCCAGGAGATCGGGCTCAACGAGGCGCTGGAAGCCGCCGGCATCGCCGCGTACGAGACCGACCTCGCCGAGCTCATCGTCCAGCTCGGCCGCGACCGCCCCTCCCACATCCTGGTCCCCGCCATCCACCGCAACCGGACCGAGATCCGCGACATCTTCCGTACCGAGATGGGTCATTGGGGGCGACCCGCCCCGGACGGCCTGGGCGACGACCCGAGGGAACTGGCCGAGGCCGCCCGCCTGCACCTGCGCGAGAAGTTCCTGCGGGCCAAAGTCGCCGTGTCCGGCGCCAACTTCATGGTCGCCGAGACGGGCACGATGGTCGTCTTCGAGTCCGAGGGGAACGGCCGGATGTGCCTGACCCTGCCCGAGACCCTGATCTCCGTCGTCGGCATCGAGAAGGTCGTCCCCACCTTCCGCGACCTGGAGATCTTCCTCCAGACCCTGCCGCGCTCCTCCACGGCCGAACGGATGAACCCGTACACCACGATGTGGACCGGCACCACCGACGGCGACGGCCCCACCGCCTTCCACCTCGTCCTCCTCGACAACGGCCGCACCGACACCCTCGCCGACGAGACCGGCCGCCAGGCACTGCGCTGCATCCGGTGCTCCGCCTGCCTCAACGTGTGCCCCGTCTACGAACGCGCCGGCGGCCACGCCTACGGCTCCGTGTACCCGGGCCCCATCGGGGCCGTCCTCAGCCCCCAACTCCGCGGTACGGACAGCAGGATCGACGCCTCCCTGCCCTACGCCTCCACCCTGTGCGGAGCCTGCTACGAGGTCTGCCCCGTCGCCATCGACATCCCCGAGATCCTCGTCCACCTGCGCGAACGCGTCGTCCAGGGCGGCCCCGTGACCCGCGAAGGCATCCGGGTCCACATCCGCCCCGCACACGGCCACACCGCCGAACGGGCCGCGATGCGCGCCGCCCGGCTCCTCCTGGACCGACCGGGCACCCTGCGGGCCGGCGAACGCCTGCTGGCCCGCGCCCGCCGCCTCACCCCGCGCCGCCTCCCGGGGCCGGGCCGCGCCTGGACCGACAGCCGCGAGCTGCCCGCCCTCCCCGCCGAGTCCTTCCGCGACTGGTGGGCCCGCGAACGGGGGACCGCCCGGTGAGCAGCAGGGAACGCATCCTGGGCCGCATCCGCCGGGCCGCCTCCGGCCCGGACCCCGACGTGCCCCGCGACTACCTCCGCGTCCACGGCACCCGCACCCCCGCCGAGCGCACCGACCTGCTCGCCGCCCACCTCACCGAATACCGGGCCCACGTCCACCGCACCGGCGAGGACGGCCTCCCGCCCCTGCTCGCCCGGCTCCTCTCCCGGCACCAGAGCGTCCTCGTACCGCCCGCCCTGCCCGCGCACTGGCTGCCGGCCGCCCACCCCGCCCGGATCGAGGACCGGGCCGCCTCCACCGCGGCCGAGCTGGACCGCGTCACCGGCGTCGTCACCGGCTGCGCGCTCGCCATCGCCGAAACCGGCACGATCGTCCTCGACGCGAGCCCCGACCAGGGACGCCGACGCATCACCCTGGTCCCGGACCACCACGTCTGCGTGGTCCGCGTCCCGGACCAGGTGGTGGACTCCGTCCCGCAAGCCCTCGCCCGCCTCGACCCGACACGCCCGCTGACCTGGATCTCCGGCCCCTCGGCGACCAGCGACATCGAACTCGACCGGGTGGAAGGAGTCCACGGCCCCCGCACCCTGGACGTGGTCCTGCTGGGCGCACAATAGGGGCCATGCCCGCACACATCGCCCTGACCGCCCTCCTCGTCCACGACTACGACGAAGCCATCGACTTCTACACCCGAGCCCTCGGCTTCGACCTCGCCGAGGACACCGCCCGCCCCGACGGCTCCCGCTGGGTCGTGGTCCGCCCGCCCGGCGCCCGGGAGGCGGCGCTGCTGCTGGCCCGCGCCAAGGACGAGGCCCAGCGCTCCCGGGTCGGCGACCAGACCGGGGGCCGCGTCGGCTTCTTCCTCCACACCGACGACTTCGCCCGGGACCACGCCCGGATGACCGCCGAAGGCGTCCGCTTCCTGGAAGCCCCGCGCCACGAGCCGTACGGCTCCGTCGCCGTCTTCGAGGACCTCTACGGCAACCGCTGGGACCTACTGCAGCCCGCCGCCTAGCCGCGGCGCCTCCCGGGCCGCATCGACGGCCGGGCCGCCCTGCTCCACCCGCCCGGCCAGCTCCCGGGCCCAGCGGACCAGGCCCGGCACGTCGACCCCGTACGGGCCCCCGTCCAGGCCCTCGACCCCCGCGGCCCCCCGCAGCAGCAGCCGCGCCCCGCCGACGGCATTGCCCCGTGCCGCATGCGTCAGCCCCACCGCGAGCTGCGCCAGCGCCCGCCAGAGCGGAGCCGCCTCCTCAGGCCCCGACTTCCAGGCATCCTCGAACACCTCGTGCGCATGGAAGGGCATGCCCGCATCCAGCAGCCGCTGCGCCTCGCGTCTGGTCTCCTGCGGGGAGCGCACCACCCCTTCCGGCTGCCGCTCCACCCCCGGCGCTCCGTAGGGCAGCGGCCGCCCCAGCCCGTCCCGGGGCCGCGCGCTACGCGCCCGCCCCTCCTCGTCCCTGTCCCGTGCATCCACCCCCTCATCCTGCCTGCCGCCGATTACCGGTGCATGAACACCCCTCGCCGTGGGGTAATGTTCTGCATGTGCCGCAGGGCCGGGGGAAGCCCCAGGTCGCAGGCACATCGGGACGTGGCGCAGCTTGGTAGCGCACTTGACTGGGGGTCAAGGGGTCGCAGGTTCAAATCCTGTCGTCCCGACTCGAAAGAGTCGTAGAACGAGGGGCCGCTTCGGAGCAATCCGAACCGGCCCCTCGTTCGTTCGCGCCTTGGGCTCCTTCGGCCCCTCGTGTGCGCCCTCGTTTGCGCGCCCGCGCGTGCGCGCCCTCGCGTGCGTCAGCCGCGGTGACGATGCTCCGCCTTCCGTCCGATCTCGCGGATCATGCGGCGGACAAGAATGCGATGGATCCCGGAGCCGAGGACCAATCGACGGTAAACCGTCCCGGCAATGCCCGGAAAAACTGCGTAGGAACGCGCACCGAGCATCGTTCCGTCCTCGTGCCCGCCGAGGACGAATACCAGCGCATACTGCGCGAAGCGGTGGCGGCCCGTAAGGACGAGGTGCTGTCCGGAGCTGCTTTCGGTAACTGCGAAGCCGGGAAATGTGGATCCCTTTTCGGGCACGGTGCCGGTGACGGCCCGGGGCTCCGTTCCCACGAGATGCGCAAATCCGCCATTGATCCCCAGATGGGTCCGTGCCACCCATGTCGTGAGCGAATCCCAAGTGATCGGCACGGGGGCTGCAACGAACAGCCGGTGATCGTCGAGGAGGGGAAGTCGAGGTGTGATATCGGGGGATTCCATCGGTATGGACTCTCTATGAGCGCAGTTGAGCAGGGCTGTTGTACATCCGGTTGTTCGTGTATATGCGCACATGCCCGCCGGCTGCGTGCCGACCGCGCGCGGCTCGCATGCGGCAGGTGGCAGCTTCCCGCCGGCGGTGCGGGTGACCGTGCGGCTCCGGTCGCCCTCCTGCGGCCCTCCTTCCTTCGTCAACCGGCTTTCAGGCCGCGGGTGCGGGGCAGGCGATCCGCCCCAGGGCCTGTCTACCGGCAGAGAGGGCCCCTCGGCAGGCCGACGGTCGGCCGTCACGTCTCGGCCATCGCACACGTCACTCGCATCCCGCTTGAGAACCGCTTGAGGCGGTGGTCCGAGGCGTGAGACGCGCGCAGCGCCGTGGCAGTCGCCCCGCGACGGAGGCAAGGGCGGGATCCGGCCGGTGCGGGGCTAAGAAGTAGCTGCTCCGGTCGTGTGCCGGCCTTGTTTTCAGGGTGGAGGCGGGGTCCTTGAAGCTGCGTAACGCCGACGTCAGAGGCGTGATCAACAGGGAATGCGAAAAGGCTACTTGCAAGTAACGAGGTTACTTGCAAGTAGTGCGGATGTGACGTGTATCACAGGTCAATGTGTCGGCGTGATCGGGCTGCTACCTTCTGCGAGGCGTGAGCTCGTGAACCCATTCACCAGGGTCAATTGGCGAGTTTCCGCGCAGGAGACAACGGGGGTTGTCATTGGCAACGGGGGATGTCGTGACTGGTGTGCGTACTTAACGGATCGCCATTGTTGGAATTGCGGCCCGATTTCCGGATTCGTCGGGGACCGACGAGCTCTGGACCCTTTTAAGTGAAGGCACCGACGCAACCCGAGACCGTCCTGCCGATCGTCCTTTCGGGCCTGATCGCGGCGGATTCATCGACGGCGTCGACCAGTTCGATCCGGAATTCTTCCGCATAGCACCGCGCGAAGCACCGTCCATCGACCCCCAGCAGCGACTGGCCCTCGAACTCGCCTGGCAGGGGCTGGAAGACGCCGGAATCGTCGTCGCACCGGCAAGCGCGCCGAGGATCGGCGTCTTCCTCGGCGTCATGGCCGCCGACTACGCCGACCTCGTCGCCCGGTCGGGCGCACACGGCATCACCCGGCACACCCTCACCGGTCTGGGACGCGCGATCATCGCCCACCGGATCTCCTACACCCTGGGCCTCGCCGGCCCCAGCATGACCGTCGACACCGGACAGTCGTCCTCCCTGGTCTCCGTCCACCTCGCCTGCGAGAGCCTGCGCAGCGGCGAAAGCGAGATCGCCCTCGCAGGCGGCGTACACCTCAACGTGTCGCCCCTCAGCACCACCGTCGTCGAGGCGGCTGGCGCCCTGTCCCCGGACGGCACCTCCTACGTGTTCGACGAACGGGCCAACGGCTACGTCCGCGGCGAAGGCGGCGGCCTGGTCGTACTGAAACCCCTCGACCGGGCCATCGAGGACGGCGACCACGTATACGCCGTCATCGAGGGCAGCGCCGTCGGCACCGGTTCGGGCGACGGCGGACTGACGGTCCCCAGCAGCGACACCCAGGCCCGCACCCTGGGCGAGGCCCTCGCCAACGCCCGGATCGACGCCTCCCAGGTCCAGTACGTCGAACTCCACGGAACGGGCACCCGGGTGGGCGACCCGATCGAAGCCCGGGCGCTGGGTGCGGTGTTCGGCTCCGCGCGCCCGTCCACGAGCCCTCTCGCG
The DNA here is from genome assembly GCF_046548835.1 of Streptomyces sp. cmx-4-9. Taxonomy (NCBI): domain Bacteria; kingdom Bacillati; phylum Actinomycetota; class Actinomycetes; order Kitasatosporales; family Streptomycetaceae; genus Streptomyces; species Streptomyces sp. cmx-4-9. The sequence continues at coordinate 275,214 of NZ_JAEBEE010000005.1, forward strand.
GTCGGCTCGGTCAAAACCAACATCGGCCACCTGGAAGGCGCCGCCGGCATCGCGGGCCTCATCAAGACCGCGTTGTGCCTCAACCGGCGCGAACTCGTCCCGAGCCTGAACTTCGTACGGCCCCACCCGCAGATCGACCTGGACGAGCTCGGCCTGCGCGTCGTCACGGACAACGAACCCTGGCCCGCCACCGAGCAGCCCGCCACCGCGGGGGTGACCTCGCTCGGCATCGGCGGCAGCTGCTGCCACATGCTGCTCACGGCCCCCGCCGCCGCCCCCACCGCCGCCACACCCCGACCCGAGCCGCGCGTCGGTCCGCAGGTGCTGCCGGTGGTCGTTTCCGGTAAGAGCGGTGAAGCACTGGCTGCGCAGGTGGAGCGGCTGCGCGCGCATCTGTTGGCGCGGCCGGAGTTGGACGTGCTGGATGTGGCGTACTCGGCGGTGACGTCGCGGGCGCAGTTCGAGCGGCGTGCCGTTGTGGTTGCCGCTGATCGGGATGGTCTGCTGGCCGGGATGCAAGCTCTGGCGGAGCAGCCGACCGGTGTGGGTCTGGTTCCGGGGAAGACCGGGTTCCTCTTCACGGGGCAGGGCGCGCAGCGTGCCGGGATGGGTGCGGGTCTTGCCGCCGCGTATCCGGTGTTCGCCTCGGCGTTGGATGAGGTGTGTGCGCAGCTGGACGGCCTGCTGGGTCGGTCGCTGCAAGAGCTGCTGTTCGCGGCTGAAGGGTCGCCGGAGGCGGCGCTGTTGCACCGGACGGAGTTCACGCAGCCTGCGTTGTTCGCCGTGGAAGTGGCTCTGTTCCGGTTGCTGGAGTCCCTCGGGATTCAGACGGATGTGCTGGTCGGGCATTCGGTCGGCGAACTGGCCTGCGCGCACGTGGCGGGAGTGCTGTCCCTGGAGGACGCCTGCACGCTGGTTGCTGCCCGCGGTCGGCTGATGGGCGCGCTGCCTGCGGGTGGCGGAATGGTCGCCGTCCAGGCGACCGAGGCGGAGATCGCCGGGTCGCTGGTCGGCTTTGAGGGGCGCCTGTCGATCGCCGCGGTGAACGGTCCGTCGGCGGTGGTGGTCTCAGGTGCTCTGGAGGCGATCGAGGAATGGCTTCCGGCTTGGCGGGAGTCGGGTCGTAAGACGTCACGGCTGAAGGTCAGTCATGCGTTCCATTCGCCGTTGATGGAGCCGATGCTGGATGAGTTCCGTGCGGTTGCGGAGGGGTTGACTTTCCACCGGCCTCGCCTGGCCGTCGTATCGAACGTGACCGGTGGCCTGGTGTCGGCTGAGCTGACGGACCCCGGCTATTGGGTGGCTCACGTACGTGAGGCCGTCCGTTTCGCCGACGGGGTGCGTACGTTGGCTGCGGAGGGTGTGACGCGTTTCGTCGAGGTCGGCCCGGATGCGGTGCTGACTGCTCTGGCCCAGCAGACACGCGGCAGAGAAGGTGCCGTGTTCGCTCCGGTGCTTCGTGCGCGCACGTCCGAGGTGGAGGCGTTCGCCGCCTTCCTCGGTCAGGTGCATGTGGCCGGTCTGCCGGTGAACTGGGCTACTTACTACGCCGGTTCGGGTGCGCGGCGCGTCGAGCTGCCGACGTACGCCTTCCAGCGCGAGCGGTACTGGCTGGAGCCGGGGGAGGGCGCCGAAGGTCCGGCTGCCGCCGAACGGACCGCGCCGGAGGCGCCGGAGGTACTGGAGGCGCCGGACTGCGCGGACGCCGAGCCCGTCAGCGGATTCCTGGCCCGGAAGTTGGCCGGTGTCGCCGACGCCGAACGAGAACAACTCGTACGAGACCTCGTTCTGGGCCAGGTGGCAGCCGTCCTCGGCCACGCCTCCGCGTCAGCCGTCGATCCCGCCCGCGCTTTCAAGGACCTCGGCTTCGACTCTCTGGCCGGCGTCGAACTGCGCGACCGGCTCATGGAGACGACGGGTCTCGACCTGCCGACGACCTTGGTCTTCGACCATCCGACGTCCATCGCGGTCGCCCGTCTGCTCCTGGCCGAGGTCTCGGGCGGCGAAGCCTCCCCGATTCCGGTCCCGACGACACGGCGTGACCGGTCCGACGAACCGTTGGCAATTGTCGGCATGGCCTGCCGCTACCCGGGCGGGGTGGCCTCGCCGGACGACCTGTGGCAGCTCGTCGCGGACGGCCGCGATGCCGTCGGCGGGCTGCCGACCGACCGGGGCTGGGACCTGGAACGTCTCTACGACCCGGACCCCGAGCAGGTCGGCACCATCTACATGCGGGGCGGCAGCTTCCTGAACGGGATCGGCGAGTTCGACGCCGGCTTCTTCGGGATCAGCCCGCGCGAGGCAGCCGCCATGGATCCGCAGCAGCGGCTGCTGCTGGAGGCTTCCTGGGAGGCCCTGGAGGACGCCGGGCTCGATCCGGCCTCGCTGCGCGGCAGTGACACCGGCGTCTTCGCGGGTGTCATGGCCATGGACTACGGCACGTCACCGGAGTTCGGCGGCTCGATGCCGCCGGAGGCAGAGGGCTTCCGGTTGACGGGGACGACCACGAGTGTGGTGTCGGGTCGGATTGCCTACAGTCTGGGGTTCGAGGGTCCGGCTGTGACGTTGGACACGGCGTGTTCCTCGTCGTTGGTGGCGATGCATCTGGCGTCGCAGGCGTTGCGGTCCGGTGAGTGCTCGTTGGCGCTGGTGGGTGGCGTGACGGTGATGGCGGGTCCGTTCCTGTTGCAGGAGTTCAGCCGCCAGCGGGGGCTCGCGGAGGACGGTCGTTGCAAGTCGTACGCGGCCTCCGCGGACGGCACCGGCTTCTCCGACGGCCTCGGCCTGATCGTTCTGGAGCGCCTGTCGGATGCCCAGCGCAACGGACACCGCATCTTGGGGGTCATCCGAGGCAGCGCGGTCAATCAGGACGGCGCGAGCAACGGGCTGACGGCGCCGAACGGGCCTTCCCAGGAGCGGGTGATCCGCCAGGCGCTGGCGAGCGCCGGCCTGTCACCCGCGGATGTGGATGCGGTGGAGGGCCATGGGACGGGGACGCGGTTGGGTGATCCGATCGAGGCGCGGGCGTTGCTGGCGACGTATGGCCAGGGGCGGGTGAATGGTCCGCTGCGGTTGGGTTCGATCAAGTCGAATATCGGTCATACCTCGGCTGCTGCGGGTGTGGCGGGTGTGATCAAGATGGTGAAGGCGATGCAGCACGGTGTGCTGCCGCAGACCCTGAACGTGGATGCACCCTCGCCGCACATCGACTGGACCGCGGGCGCCGTCGAGCTCCTGACCGAAGCCGCGGAATGGCCTGCGACGGGGGACCGGCCGCGCCGTGCGGGTGTGTCCTCGTTCGGTGTGAGCGGCACGAACGCGCACCTGATTCTGGAGGAGGCGCCGGCCGAGCAGCCGGTGGCCGCCTCCGGTGAGGGGTCGCGCGCGCGGCCGCCGGTGGTGCCGGTGGTCGTGTCGGGCAAGAGCGGTGAGGCGCTGGCTGCGCAGGCGGGGCGGCTGCGGGCGCATCTGCTGGCGCGGCCGGAGCTGGATGTGCTGGATGTGGCGTACTCGACAGTGACGAGCAGGGCCCAGTTCGACCGGCGCGCTGCAGTCACCGCGGTGGACCGCGAAGGTCTGCTGGCGGGACTGGGCGCACTCGCTCAGCAGCCGAATGCCGCGGGTCTGGTTCCGGGGAAGACCGGGTTCCTGTTCACGGGGCAGGGCGCGCAGCGTGCGGGGATGGGTGCGGGTCTTGCCGCCGCGTATCCGGTGTTTGCTGCAGCGCTGGATGAGGTGTGCGCGCAGCTGGACGGCCTGCTGGGCCGGTCGCTGAAGGAGCTGCTGTTCGCGGGCGAGGGCTCGCCGGAGGCGGCTCTCCTGGGCCGGACGGAGTTCACGCAGCCTGCATTGTTCGCGGTCGAAGTGGCTCTGTTCCGGCTTCTGGAGTCCCTCGGGATCCAGGTGGATGTGCTGGTGGGGCATTCCGTTGGCGAACTGGCCTGCGCGCACGTGGCGGGGGTGCTGTCCCTGGAGGATGCCTGCACGCTGGTTGCTGCGCGTGGGCGGTTGATGGGTGCGCTGCCTTCGGCCGGTGGCATGGTGGCCGTCCAGGCGACCGAGGCGGAGATCGCCGAGTCGCTGGTCGGCTTTGAGGGGCGCCTGTCGATCGCTGCGGTGAACGGTCCGTCGGCGGTGGTGGTCTCGGGTGCTCTGGAGGCGGTCGAGGAGTGGCTTCCGGTCTGGCAGGAGTCGGGTCGTAAGACGTCACGGTTGAAGGTCAGCCACGCGTTCCATTCGCCGCTGATGGAGCCGATGCTGGATGAGTTCCGTGCGGTTGCGGAGGGGCTGACCTTCCACCGGCCTCGGCTGGCCGTCGTATCGAATGTGACCGGCGGGCTGGTGTCGGAGGAGCTGACGGACCCGGGCTACTGGGTGTCGCATGTACGTGAGGCCGTCCGTTTTGCGGATGGGATTCGCACGCTCGCTGACGAAGGTGTGACCCGGTTCGTTGAGGTGGGCCCGGATGCGGTGCTCACCGCCCTGGCCCAGCAGACCCTCGACAGTGATGCCGACGGCGGTGCGGTGTTCGCCCCGGTGCTTCGTGCACGCACCCCGGAGGTGGAGGCGTTCGCCGGCTTCCTCGGTCAGGTGCATGGGGCGGGTGTGCCGGTGGATTGGGCCGCGTTCTACGCCGGTTCGGGTGCGCGGCGCGTGGAGCTGCCCACGTATGCGTTTCAGCGGGAGCGGTATTGGCTGGCGCAGAGTTCGGGGGCTGGGGATGCGGTGGCTGCCGGGCTCGGGCGGATGGATCATCCCGTGCTCAGTGCGGTGGTTGCGGTGGGTGATCGGGACGAGTGGGTGTTCACCGGTGTGCTGTCGCAGGATGCGGCGCCGTGGGTGCGGGATCACGTGGTCTACGGGTTGGTGATTGTTCCTGGTACGGCGTTGGTGGAGCTGGCTGGTGCTGCCGGCCGGTATGCGGGCAGTGCGGTGGTTGAGGAGCTGGTGCTGGAGGCGCCTCTGGTGTGGGAGGGCGGTGCGGCGGTTGGGGTGCAGGTGACCGTGGGCGCTGCTGATGGTGGGGGTCGTCGTGAGGTGGCGGTGTACTCCCGTTCTGTGGTGGCGGGGAGTGGGGAGGGGGCGGAGGCGGCGACGTGTCATGCCCGCGGCACCCTGACCGCCGCCCCGGTGGAGGCGGAGGCGGAGGCGTTCGCCGACTGGTCGGCGCAGTGGCCCCCGGCCGGCGCGCAGCCGGTGGCGACCGATGTGCTGTACGCCCGGCTCGCCGATCTCGGCTATGCCTACGGGCCGGCGTTCCAGGGTGTCCAGGCCGCCTGGCGTGATCAGGACACCGTCTATACGGAGATCATGCTGCCCCAGGAGCACGCCGAAGCCGGGGCTGCGTTCGGGATGCACCCTGCCCTGTTCGACGCGGCATTGCACGGCGGTCTCGAAGGGCTGACCACCGGCGACACCGCGGTCACCCAGTTGCCGTTCTCGTGGTCCGGTGTCCGCTTCGGCCGGCCCGGCGAAGCCCCGCAGCGGGCGCGCGTACGCATCATCCCGACGGAGGGCCCCGGGCTGCGGGTCGACCTGGCCGACGAACACGGTACGCAGATCGGCGGTGTCGACCGCCTGGTGTTCCGCCCGGCCGAGCGGGCGAAGTTCGGGGGCGGCCGCCCCACGACGCACCAGTCGCTGTACCGCGTGGACTGGACTGACCTCACCGAGGTCACGCAGCCCTATACCGGCCGCATGGTGGCCCTCGGCGATCAACCCGTGCCCGTCCCCGTACAGCGCTTCAAGGACCTCGATGCGCTGGAGGACGCCCTCGCCGCGGGCGACCCCGTCCCCGGGGCGGTCGTCGTCCAGATCAGGAGTGCCCGTCCCCAGGACGACGCCCTTGCCGCCCGGACCGTCGCCCGTGACACGCTCGCCCTCGTCCAGCGGTGGTTGGCGAGCACCCGGTGGGACGACGCGCGCCTGGTCGTGCTGACACACCACGGCGTCGCCGTAGGTGACGACGCCCCGGATCTGGCCCTGTCGCCGGTCTGGGGGCTGGTGCGCTGCGCCCAGTCGGAGCACCCGGGTCGGTTCGTCCTCGTCGACATCGACGAGGCCCGCGGCGACATACCGTGGGGCGCGCTTCTGGCCTCGTCCGAACCGGAGTTGGCGGTCTGCGACGGACGCGTACGCGTCCCTCGTCTGGTACGCGCCGGGCAGAGCACGGCGGCCTTCGACCGTGCATGGCGCCTGTCGATCGAACGCAAGGGATCGCTCGAAGACCTGGAGATCGTGCCCTCGGACGCCGGCCGTCCCCTGCGTACCGGCGAGGTACGGATCGGCGTACGGGCCGCGGGCCTGAACTTCCGCGACGTGCTCATCGCTCTCGGGACGTACCCGGGTGAGGCGCCGCTGGGCAGCGAGGCGGCCGGGGTCGTCCTGGAGGTCGGCGCCGAGGTGACCGGTCTCGCGCCCGGCGACCGGGTCATGGGGCTGGTGCCCGACGGGTTCGGCTCGGTCGCGGTCACGGACGGCCGGATGGTCGTGCCGATGCCGAAAGGCTGGACCTTCCCCCAGGCGGCCTCGGTGCCGCTGGTGTTCCTCACCGCGTACTACGGCCTGGTGGATCTGGCGGGTGTGCAGTCCGGTGAGCGGCTGCTGGTGCACGCGGCGGCCGGCGGGGTCGGCATGGCTGCGGTGCAGCTGGCCCGTCACTGGGGCGTCGAGGTGTACGCGACGGCGAGCGAGCCGAAGTGGGACGCGGTGCGGGCGCTGGGTGTGGCGGGGGAGCGGATCGCGTCCTCCCGGGACCTGTCCTTCCGCGAGGAGTTCCTGGCGGCCACCGGCGGTGCGGGCGTGGACGTCGTCCTGAACGCCCTGGCCGGCGGGTTCATCGACGCCTCGCTGGACCTCCTGCCACGCGGCGGCCGGTTCCTGGAGATGGGCAAGGCCGACCTCCGCGACCCGGCGCAGGTCGCACACGACCGTCCCGGCGTCCGCTACCGGGCATACGACATGTTCGAGGCGGGACCGGAGCGGATCCAGGAGATGCTGTCCGAGGTCGTGTCCCTGTTCGAGAAGGGGGTGCTGGAGCACGCGCCGATCCGCACGTGGGACGTACGCCGGGGCGCGGAGGCCTTCCGGTTCCTGCGCGAGGGCCGCAACACCGGCAAGGTCGTCCTGACCGTCCCGGCCCCCCTCGACCCCGACGGCACCGTCCTGATCACCGGCGGCACCGGCGGCCTGGGCGCCCTCTTCGCCGAACACCTCGTCCGGCGGTACGGGGCACGGCACCTGCTGCTGGTCAGCCGACGCGGCCCTGCCGCCGACGGCGTACCGGAACTGCTCGCCGAATTGGCGGCCTTGGGCGCACAGGTGCGCGTCGCGGCCTGCGACGTCGCGGACCGCGCCGCACTCGGGAAGCTGATCGACTCGCTGGAGCAGCCGCTGACAGCGGTGATCCACACAGCCGGTGTCCTCGACGACGGGACGATCGAGTCGTTGACCCCGGAACAGGTCGAGCGGGTGATGCGGCCGAAGATCGACGCAGCCCTGCACCTGCACGAACTCACCGCGGACATCGATGTGTCGGCGTTCGTCATGTTCTCCTCGGTCGCTGCCCTGATCGGCAGCTCCGGTCAGGCGAACTACGCCGCCGCCAACTCCGCCCTGGATGCGCTGGCCGCCCGGCGCCGGTCCGCGGGACTTCCGGCGCTCTCCTTGGCCTGGGGCCTGTGGGCGGAGGCCCGCAGCATGGCCGGCACTCTCGACGAGAGCAGTGCGGCCCGCTGGACCCGCAGGGGAATCGAGCCCCTGTCGAACGAACTGGGCCTCTCGTTGTTCGACGCCGCACACCTGCTGGACACCGCCGTCCCGGTACCGGTGCGGCTGGACTCGGGGGTGCTGCACACCCAGGCCCAAGCGGGTGGGCTGCCCGCGCTGATGCGCGGCCTCGTCCGCGAACCCGCCCGGCGCACCGAGTCCGCCGGCCGATCCCTGGCGGAGCAGCTGGTCGCCGTGCCCGAGCGGGACCGGCCGCAGGCCGTCCAAGAGCTGGTACGGACGCATGTGGCAGCCGTCCTCGGCCATGCATCGGCATCGATGGTCGACACCGACCACTCCTTCAAGGAGATCGGACTCGACTCGCTGGCCGCGGTCGAACTGCGCAACCGGCTCATCAAGGCCACGGGACTGCGGCTGCCCACCACGCTGGTCTTCGACCACCCCACCCCGGGCGCCGTCGCCCGACTCCTCATGGAGCGCGTGGGCGGCGAACGGGAGCAGACGCCCTCCCCGTTGGACCAGGCGCTCAAGCAGATGGAAACGCTGCTGGCCGCAGGGGACGGCAGGGAACTCGTCGGCTACGAGCTGAGACTGCGCTCCCTGGGCAATCGCCTGCGCTCCGTCCTGAGCGGCATGGACGGCGACGGGGACGACCCGCTCATCGAGGGTGTCGACGACTTCGACGAAGTATCCGACGACGAGATATTCGACTTGATCGACAAAGAGATCGGAATGGCATGAACCAGGCCGCGGGGGATGTTGCACGGAGCGGCTCGACGACGATCGACGAGCAGAAGCTGCGCCTGTACCTACGCAAGGTGACGGGTGAGCTGCGCACGGCCAATCGGCGGATCCGGGACCTGGAACAGCGCGACGTCGAGCCGTTGGCGATCGTGGGTATGGCCTGCCGGTATCCGGGGGGAGTGGGTTCGCCGGAGGAACTGTGGGAGTTGGTGGCGCAGGGCCGGGACGCGATCTCGGGCCTGCCGACGGACCGCGGCTGGGACCTGGAGCGGCTCTACGACGCCGACCCGGAACAGGCTGGGACCGTGTACACGCGCGGCGGCGGCTTCCTCGACGACCCGGGCGACTTCGACGCCGGTTTCTTCGGGATCAGCCCGCGCGAGGCCCTGGCCAGCGACCCGCAGCAGCGCCTGTTGCTCGAAGCGGCATGGACGGCCCTGGAGGACGCCGGGATCGATCCGACGTCCTTGAGCGGCAGCGACACCGGCGTCTTCGCCGGAGTGGTGCCCATGGACTACAGCCTGGCGATGCCGCCCGAGCTGGAAGGCTTCCGGCTGACGGGGACGACCACGAGTGTGGTGTCGGGTCGGATTGCCTACAGTCTGGGGTTCGAGGGTCCGGCTGTGACGGTGGACACGGCGTGTTCCTCGTCGTTGGTGGCGATGCATCTGGCGTCGCAGGCGTTGCGGTCCGGCGAGTGCTCGTTGGCGCTGGTGGGTGGCGTGACGGTGATGGCGGGTCCGTTCCTGTTGCAGGAGTTCAGCCGGCAGAGGGGGCTCGCGGAAGACGGTCGCTGCAAGTCGTACGCCGCGGCCGCCGATGGCACCGGCTTCTCCGACGGCGTCGGCTTGGTCGTCCTGGAGCGCCTGTCGGAGGCCCGGCGCAACGGCCACCGGGTGCTCGCCGTGATCCGCGGCAGCGCGGTCAATCAGGACGGTGCGAGCAACGGGCTGACGGCGCCGAACGGGCCTTCGCAGGAGCGGGTGATCCGCCAGGCGCTGGCGAGCGCCGGCCTATCGCCTGCGGATGTGGATGCGGTGGAAGGCCATGGCACGGGGACGCGGTTGGGTGATCCGATCGAGGCGCAGGCGTTGCTGGCGACGTATGGCCAGGGGCGGGTGAATGGTCCGTTGCGGTTGGGTTCGATCAAGTCGAACATCGGTCACACCTCGGCTGCTGCGGGTGTGGCGGGTGTGATCAAGATGGTGAAGGCGATGCAGCACGGTGTGCTGCCGCAGACCCTGAACGTGGATGCGCCGTCACCGCACATCGACTGGACCGCGGGGGAGGTCGAACTGCTCACCGCGGCCGCGGAATGGCCGGCGACGGGGGATCGGCCGCGCCGTGCGGGCGTGTCCTCGTTCGGTGTGAGCGGGACGAACGCGCACCTGATTCTGGAGGAGGCGCCGGCCGAGCAGCCGGTGGCCGCCTCGGGCGAGGGGTCGCGCGTGCGGCCGCCGGTGGTGCCGGTCGTCGTTTCCGGTAAGAGCGGTGAAGCACTGGCTGCGCAGGCGGGGCGGCTGCGGGCGCATCTGCTGGCGCGGCCGGAGCTGGATGTGCTGGATGTGGCGTACTCGGCGGTGACGTCGCGGGCGCAGTTCGAGCAGCGTGCCGCTGTGGTTGCCGCCGATCGGGACGGTCTGCTGGCCGGGCTGCAAGCTCTGGCGCAGCAGCCGACCGGTGTGGGTCTGGTTCCGGGTAAGACGGGGTTCCTCTTTACGGGGCAGGGTGCGCAGCGTGCGGGGATGGGTGCGGGTCTTGCCGCCGCGTATCCGGTGTTCGCCGAGGCGCTGGATGAGGTCTGTGCGCAGCTGGACGACCTGCTGGGTCGGTCGTTGAAGGGGCTGTTGTTTGCGAGGGAGGGCTCGCCGGAGGCCGCCCTGTTGAACCGGACGGAGTTCACGCAGCCTGCGTTGTTCGCGGTCGAGGTGGCTCTGTTCCGGTTGCTGGAGTCCCTTGGGGTTCAGGCGGATGTGCTGGTCGGGCATTCGGTGGGCGAGCTGGCGTGTGCGCATGTGGCGGGGGTGCTGTCGCTGACGGATGCTTGCACGTTGGTTGCTGCGCGTGGGCGGTTGATGGGTGCGCTGCCTGCGGGCGGTGGCATGGTGGCCGTCCAGGCGACCGAGGCGGAAGTCAATGCCTCGTTCACCGGCTTCGAGGGGCGCCTGTCGGTGGCCGCGGTGAACGGGCCGCTGGCGACTGTGGTCTCAGGGGCCGTGGAGGTTCTGGAGAAATGGCTCCCCGTCTGGCGGGAGTCCGGTCGTAAGACGTCGCGCCTCAAGGTCAGCCACGCGTTCCATTCGCCACTCATGCAGCCGATGCTGGACGAGTTCCGCAGGGTCGCGGAGAGCCTCAGCTTCCAACAGCCCCAGGTGCCGGTTGTCTCCAACCTGACCGGGCGGCTTGCCACTGACGAGCTGACGGACCCGGGTTATTGGGTGTCGCACGTACGTGAGGCCGTCCGTTTCGCGGACGGTATCCGCACGCTCGCTGACGAAGGCGTGACGCGTTTCGTTGAGGTGGGCCCGGATGCGGTGCTCACCGCCCTGGCCCAGCAGACCCTCGACAGTGATGCCGACGGCGGTGCGGTGTTCGCCCCGGTGCTTCGTGCACGCACCCCGGAGGTGGAGGCGTTCGCCGGCTTCCTCGGTCAGGTGCATGGGGCGGGTGTGCCGGTGGATTGGGCCGCGTTCTACGCCGGTTCGGGTGCGCGGCGCGTGGAGCTGCCCACGTATGCGTTTCAGCGGGAGCGGTATTGGCTGGCGCAGAGTTCGGGGGCTGGGGATGCGGTGGCTGCCGGGCTCGGGCGGATGGATCATCCCGTGCTCAGTGCGGTGGTTGCGGTGGGTGATCGGGACGAGTGGGTGTTCACCGGTGTGCTGTCGCAGGATGCGGCGCCGTGGGTGCGGGATCACGTGGTCTACGGGTTGGTGGTCGTTCCTGGTACGGCGTTGGTGGAGCTGGCTGGTGCTGCCGGCCGGCATGCGGGCAGTGCGGTGGTTGAGGAGCTGGTGCTGGAGGCGCCTTTGGTGTGGGAGGGCGGTAGGGCGGTTCGGGTGCAGGTGACCGTGGGCGCTGCTGATGGTGAGGGTCGTCGTGAGGTGGCGGTGTACTCCCGTTCTGCGGTGGCGGGGAGTGGGGAGGGGGCGGAGGCGGCGACGTGTCATGCCCGCGGCACCCTGATCGGCGCCCCGGCGGAGGCGGAGGCGTTGGCCGACTGGTCGGCGCAGTGGCCCCCGGCCGGCGCGCAGCCGGTGGCGGTGGACGCGGTCTACCCCCGGTTCGCCGGACTCGGCCTCGACTACGGGCCGGCGTTCCAGGGAGTGCGAGCCCTCTGGCGTCATCAGGACACCGTCTACGCCGAGGTGGCCCTGCGCGAGGAAGAGGCCGGGGCATCGGCGGGCTTCGCCCTCCACCCGGCGCTGTTCGATGCCTGCCTGCACGGCGGCCTCGACTGGCTGGACGCAGGCGACGGCTCGGCCCGGCTTCCCTTCTCGTGGTCCGGAGTGCACCTGCACGGGACGCGCGCGGCGTCGGTCAGGGTGCGGATCGGATCCGTCGGCGAGTCCGCGCTGCGCATCGACATCGCATCCCAGCACGGCGAACCTGTCGCCGCAGTCACCCGGTTGGCGTTCCGGACGGTCGAGCAGGCGCAGTTGACCTCGGCACGGAGCCGGCAGGGGACGGCATCGGGTGACGCCTTGTTCCGGCTCGACTGGGTGCCGGTCGAACCGGTCAGCCGGGCCGGGCAGGAACCGGTCGGGGTGGTCACCCTGGGACCACGGCACCACACCGACCTCGACGCACTCGAACGGGCCGTGGCAAGCGGCGGCGCAGCCCCCGACCTCGTCGTCGCAGCCGTGACGCCTCCCGAGGGGCCGACCGCCGCGGCGGCCCACACCGTAACCCGGGACACGCTGGCCCTGATCCGGCGCTGGCTGGCCGCCGAGACCCTGGAGCCCGCCCGGCTGGTGATCGTGACCCGCCGCGGCGTCGCCGTGGGCGACGAGGCCCCCGACCTGGCGCTGTCCCCGGTGTGGGGGCTCGTCCGCAGCGCCCAGTCCGAGCATCCGGACCGGTTCCTCCTCGCCGACGTCGACGGGGAGGTGCCCGACTGGGCCGTGCTGGCCGCACCGGCCGAGCCGCAGTTCGCAGTCCGCTCGGGGCGGATGGTCGCGCCGCGCCTGGTCAGGGCCGGTCTCCCCGAGGAGCCCACCGGGTCCCCGCAGCCCTGGAACCCGGACGGCACCGTCCTGATCACGGGCGGAACCGGCGGCCTGGGCGCGGTGTTCGCCGAGCATGTGGTACGGGAGTACGGGGCGAAACACCTCCTGCTGGTCAGCCGGCGCGGCCCGGCCGCCGAGGGCGTACCGGAACTGGTCGCCGGACTCGAAGCGCAGGGCGCGCAGGTCCGGGTGGCGGCCTGTGACGTCGCCGACCGCGGCCGGCTGGCACAGCTCCTCGGCACGCTGGAGCACCCGCTGACGGCCGTGGTGCACGCCGCCGGTGTCCTCGACGACGGCCTGATCACGTCGATGACACCGCAGCAGGTGGAGCGCGTACTGCGCCCCAAGCTCGATGCCGCCTTGCACCTGCACGAGTTGACCGCGGACGCCGACCTGTCGGCCTTCGTGCTGTTCTCCTCGATCACCGCACTGATCGGTACGCCCGGACAGGCCAACTACGCCGCGGCCAATGCCTTCCTCGACGCCCTCGCCGCCCGGCGGCATGCCGACGGGCTGCCCGCGGTCTCCCTGGCCTGGGGTCTGTGGGCCGAAGCCGCCGGCATGGGCGGGGAACTGGACGACAACGACCGGGCCAGGCTGGGACGGATCGGGATACAGGCCCTGACCACCGCCCACGGCCTCGAACTCTTCGACCAGGCCCAGCAGTTCAGTGCCCCGCTGCTCGCCCCGGCCCTCCTGGACCTCGGCGGCCTGCGGACCCCGGCACACGCCGGCGCCCTGCCGGTGCTGCTGCGGGCCCTGGCCCCCGTACCGGCGCGCCGCACCGAGGCCACGACCACCACCCTCGCCCAGCGCTTCGCCGGCATCCCGGCAGCCGAACGGCCGCGGGCCGTCCTCGAACTCGTACAGCAGCAGGTCGCCGCCGTACTCGGACGCTCCTCCCCGGGCGGCATCAGCCCGGCGCGCGCCTTCAAGGACCTCGGGTTCGACTCGCTCTCCGCGGTCGACCTGCGCAACCGGCTGACCCGGGCGAGCGGTGTGCGCCTCGCCCCGACCATGGTCTTCGACCACCCGACCACGGCCTCGGTCGCGGAACTCCTGCTGTCCGAACTCGGCGGCACCGACACCGTGCACACCCCGGCCGGCCCCCGCATCGAGCAGCAGCTCGACGCCCTCGAAGCGAGAGTCGCCACCTTGGAGGACGTCGAGAAGGCGCAGGTGGCCGGGCGACTGCGCCTCCTCCTCAGCACGATCACCGACAGCGGCACGCAGCGGACCGGTGACCGGATCGATGCGGCCAGCACCGTGGACGAGGTCTTGGAGCTGCTCGACGCCGAATTCGGCGAGGCGTGAACCGCATGACCGAGACCACGACGTACCGAACAGGACACGGCGGATGAGCACTCAGACCAACGACGCCCAGCAGCAGGAGAAGCTCGTCCGCTACGTGAAGCGGCTTGCCACGGACCTCGACGCGACCCGGGCCCGGCTCAAGGACCACGAGGACCGCGCGCACGAACCGCTGGCCATCGTCGGGATGAGCTGCCGCTACCCCGGCGGCGTCACCAACCCGGACGAACTGTGGCAGCTCGTCGCGGAAGGCCGCACCGGCACCGCGTCGGAGTTCCCGGCGGACCGCGGCTGGGACCTCGACAACCTCTTCGACCCGGACCCGGACCACCCCGGCACCTCGTACGCCCGCGGTGGCGGATTCGTCGACCGGGCGGGCGAGTTCGATGCCGAGTTCTTCGGCATCAGCCCCCGCGAAGCCCTCGTCATGGACCCGCAGCAGCGCCTGCTGCTGGAGTCGGCCTGGGAGGCCTTCGAGGACGCCGGGCTGGACATCACGTCCCTGCGGGGCAGCGACACCGGCGTGTTCTGCGGAGTGATGTACCAGGACTACGGATTCGTCGCCGGAACGAGCGACCGGCGGCCCGAGGTCGAGGGCTACCTGTCGATCGCCTCGGCCGGCAGCGTCGCCTCCGGGCGCATCAGCTACACCTTCGGCTTCACCGGCCCCGCCGTCACCGTGGACACGGCCTGCTCGTCCTCGTTGGTCGCCGTCCACCTGGCCTCCCAGGCGCTGCGCTCCCGGGAATGCTCGCTGGCCCTGGTCGGCGGGGTCACCGTGCTGGCCCGGCCGAGCGTCTTCGTCGAGTTCAGCCGCCAGCGGGGCGTCTCACCGGACGGGCGCTGCAAGGCCTACGCCGCCGCGGCCGACGGGGTCGGCTGGGCCGAGGGCGCCGGTCTGCTCGTGGTCGAACGGCTGTCCGACGCCCGCCGCAACGGGCACCCCGTCCTCGCCGTGATCCGCGGCAGCGCCGTCAACCAGGACGGCGCGAGCAACGGCCTGACGGCACCCAACGGGCCGTCCCAGGAACGGGTGATCCGCCAGGCACTCGCGGACGCGGGGCTGCGCGCCGCCGACGTCGACGCCGTCGAGGGCCACGGTACGGGCACGCCGCTCGGCGACCCCATCGAGGCGAAGGCGCTGCTCGCGACGTTCGGGCGCGAACGCGAGAACGGTCCCCTCAGGCTCGGCTCGGTCAAATCCAACATCGGGCACACCCAGGCCGCGGCAGGCGTGGCCGGGGTGATCAAAATGGTCAAGGCCCTGCAGAACGGCCTGCTGCCGCGGACCCTGCACGTCGACGCCCCGTCCACCAACGTCGACTGGACGGCCGGCGAGGTCGCCCTGCTCACCGAGGCGCAGCCCTGGCTGCCCGGCGAGCGGCCGCGCCGCGCGGGCGTGTCCTCCTTCGGTGTCGGCGGCACCAACGCGCACGTGATCCTTGAGGAAGCCCCTACGGAAAGCCTCGTGGACACACCTGCGGGAGCCCCCGCGCAGGCATCCGCGGAAGCACCCGCGCAGGCATCCGCGGAAGCACCCGCGCAGACGCCCGCAACAGCGCTTGCGCAGGCGTCCGCCGGGGCGGACGGGCAGCCCGCCGGCCGAGGCGCCCCCGCACCTCCGGCAGCCGTACCGGTCCTGCTGTCCGCGACCAGTGACACGGCCCTGCGGGCCCAGGCCGACCGCCTGCGCGCCCTGATGATCGCCCGGCCCGAGCTCTCCGTCCTCGACCTCGGCTTCTCGTCGTCGACGACCCGGGCACAGCTGGACAAGCGGGCCGCCGTCGTCGCCACCGACCGCGGCGCCCTCCTGTCCGGCCTCAAAGCCCTCTCCGCCGCCGAACCCGCCGCGCACGCGGTGGAGAGCCGCGTCACCGGCAACCGGACGGTCTTCGTCTTCCCGGGGCAAGGAGCCCAGTGGGAGCGCATGGCCGTCGACCTCCTCGATTCCGCACCCGTCTTCGCCGCCGAGATCACCGCGTGTGGCGCGGCCCTCGGCGCCTACGTGGACTGGAATCTGGAGGACGTGCTGCGCGGGACGCCCGGCGCCCCGTCCCTGGAACGCGTCGACGTGGTGCAGCCCGCGCTCTTCTCGGTGATGGTGTCGCTGGCCGCGCTCTGGCAGTCGTACGGCGTGGTCCCGGAGGCGGTCCTCGGCCACTCCCAGGGAGAGATCGCCGCCGCCTACGTGGCCGGCGCCCTGTCACTGGACGACGCCGCCCGCGTCGTCGCCCTGCGCAGCCGCGCCATCCGAGAACGGCTGGCCGGCCACGGCGGCATGGCGTCGGTGGCACTGCCGGTCGCCCGCGTCGAGGAATTGATCGCCCCGTACGACGGCCGAATATCCGTCGCCGCGGTCAACGGCCCCTCGGCCGCCGTCGTCTCCGGGGAACCGGAGGCACTGGACGAGCTGGCCGCGGCCTGCGAGCGCGCCGAGGTCCGCATGACGCGCGTATCCGTGGACTACGCCTCGCACTCGGCCCAGGTCGCCACCATCGAGACCGAGCTCCTGGACCTGCTCGCGCCCCTCACCCCGCGCCCCGGACGCATCCCGTTCTACTCGACGCTGCAGAACGAGTTCGTGGACACGACCGAACTCGGAGCGTCCTACTGGTACCGGAACCTGCGCGGCCAGGTCCGCTTCGAGTCGGGGGTGCGCGCCCTGATCGACCAGGGCATGAACTGCTTCATCGAAGCGTCCCCGCACCCCGTCCTCAGGGTGCCGGTCGAGGAGACGATCCAGGCGCTGGACGCCGCCGACCGGGCCACGGTGCTCGGATCGCTGCGCCGCGACGAAGGCGGCTTCGAACGGTTCGCCCGGTCCCTGGCCGAGGCGCACGCCGCCGGCGCCGTGGTCGACTGGAACGCCTTCTACGCCGGCAGCGGGGCCCGGCGCGTCCAGCTCCCCACGTACGCGTTCCAGCGGCAGCGGTACTGGATGATGCCGGGCTCCGCCGGCGACCCGGCGGCCGCCGGACTCGCCCGCTTCACGCACCCGGTGCTGTCCGCCGTGGTGCAGGTCGGCGACCGCGACGAAACCCTGTTCACCGGGCGGGTGTCGCAGGACGCCCAGCCGTGGACGCAGGACCACACCGTCTTCGGCACGGCGCTCCTGCCGGGCGCCGCCCTCGTCGAGCTGGCGCTCGCTGCCGGAACCGAGGTCGGCTGCCCGGTCGTGGACGAACTGGTCCTGCGGGCACCGCTGATCCTCCCCGAGGAGGGCGCGCGCCAGGTCCAGGTGACCGTGGGCGCACAGGACGCGGACGGCCGCCGCGAGGTCGCGGTGTACTCCCGGCCCGAGACGGCTGCGGAGCCCGCCATCTGCCACGCCCGCGGCTGGCTGACGGCGCAGGCAGAACCGGTGCGGCCGTTCGGTACGCAGTGGCCCCCGGCCGGAGCCCGGGCGGTGGCGGTCGACACGCTCTACCCGAGGGCCGCGACTGCCGGATACGAGTACGGGCCGGTGTTCCAGGGACTCCGGGCGGCCTGGCGCGCGGGCGGCGACCTGTTCGTGGAGGCGACCCTGCCCGAGGGAGCCGGCGGGGCGGACTTCGCCCTCCACCCGGCCCTGCTCGACGCGGTGCTGCACGGCGCACTGGTGGAACGGGATCCGGCTGCCGGAGTCGACCTGCCGTTCTCCTGGTCGGGGGTGCGGCTGGGCCGTGGCGCCGGACCGCGGGTGAGGGCCCGTATCAGCGGCTCCGCAGCGTCGGCGCTGCGCATCGACGTGGTCGACGAGCACGGGGTGCCCGTCATCTCGGTCGATGAGCTGACGGTGCGGCCCGTGGACCAGGCCCAGCTGGCCGGCGCCCAGGGAACCGGGCACAACGCCCTCTTCCGACTGGACTGGGTCGCGCTGACGGATGCTTCGGCGAAGTCGCCCGCCTCGGTGGCCGTGCTCGGCGCATGCCCCGTACCGGGGGAGCGCTTCGAGGACCTGGAAGCGCTGGAACAGTCCGTGGCCGAAGGCGCGCAAGCGCCGCAGGTCGTGGCCGTCGCGGTGGACGCGCCATCGGACCCCTGCACGGCCCAGGCTGCGCGCACGCTGACGGCGGACACGCTGGCGCTGCTCCGGCAGTGGCTGGCCAGCGAGGCGCTGGGCGGGGCGCGGCTGATCGTCGTGACGCGTGGCGCGGTCGCCGTCGGCGAACAGGCACCGGACCTGGTGCAGGCGCCGGTATGGGGCCTGCTGCGCAGCGCGCAGTCCGAGCACCCGGACCGGTTCACCCTGATCGACCTCGACCTCGACCTCGACCTCGGCCGCGTCGGCGACAGCGACGGCGAGGGCGAGGGCGGTACGGGCGGGGACGACGGAGGCCGGCCGGACTGGGCCGCCGTCGTCTCCCTGGACGAGCCGCAGATCGCCGTCCGTTCCGGCGCCCTCCTCGTACCCCGCCTGACCAAGGCCGAGACCCCCGCGCTCGACGGCCCCTGGCGGCTGGGCAGCAAGCGAAAGGGCTCGCTGGAAGACCTCGCCCTCATCCCCTCGACCGGCGACCGGCCCCTCGGCGTCCACGAGGTACGCATCGGGATCCGCGCCGCGGGCCTGAACTTCCGGGACGTGCTCATCGCCCTCGGGACGTACCCGGGTGAGGCGCCGCTGGGCAGCGAGGCGGCCGGTGTCGTCCTGGAGGTCGGCGCCGAGGTGCGCGACCTCGCCCCCGGCGACCGGGTGTTCGGCCTGGTACTGGACGCCTTCGGCCCCGTGGCCATCGCGGACCGCCGCACGGTCGTGCCGATGCCCGACCACTTCTCCTTCACCGAAGCGGCCGCCCTGCCCGTCGTCTACCTCACCGCGTACTACGGTCTGGTGGATCTGGCGGGTGTGCAGGCCGGTGAGCGGCTGCTGGTGCACGCGGCGGCCGGTGGGGTGGGTATGGCTGCGGTGCAGCTGGCCCGTCACTGGGGCGTCGAGGTGTACGCGACGGCGAGCGAGCCGAAGTGGGACGCGGTGCGGGCGCTGGGTGTGGCGGGGGAGCGGATCGCGTCCTCCCGGGATCTGTCCTTCCGCGAGGAGTTCCTGGCGGCCACCGGCGGTGCGGGCGTGGACGTCGTCCTGAACGCCCTGGCCGGCGGGTTCATCGACGCCTCGCTGGACCTCCTGCCGCGCGGCGGCCGGTTCATCGAGATGGGCAAAGCCGACCTTCGCGACCCCGACGTCATCGCCGCCGAACACGACGGAGTGCGCTACCGCTCCTACGACCTCCTCGAAGCGGGACCGGAGCGGATCCAGGAGATGCTGTCCGAGGTCGTGTCCCTGTTCGAGAAGGGGGTGCTGGAGCACGCGCCGATCCGCACGTGGGACGTACGCCGGGGCGCGGAAGCCTTCCGGTTCCTGCGCGAGGGCCGCAACACCGGTAAGGTCGTCCTGACCGTCCCGGCCCCCCTCGACCCCGAAGGCACCGTCCTGATCACCGGCGGCACCGGCGGCCTGGGCGCCCTCTTCGCCAAGCACCTCGCCCGGCAGCACGGCGTCAAGCACCTGCTGCTGGTCAGCCGACGCGGCCCCGCCGCCGACGGCGTACCGGAACTGCTCGCCGAACTCGCAGAACTCGGCGTCGAAGCACACGCCGCGGCATGCGACGTAGCCGACCGGGAACAACTCGCGGCGCTTCTGGGGAAGATCGACCGCCCGCTCACTGCCGTGATCCACTCGGCGGGCATCCTCGACGACGCCACGATCGAGTCACTGACCCCGGAACAGGTCGAACGGGTGATGCGGCCGAAGATCGACGCAGCCCTGCACCTGCACGAACTCACCGCGGACACCGACCTGTCGGCCTTCGTGCTCTTCTCGTCGCTCGCCGCGATGATCGGCAGCCCGGGACAGGCCAACTACGCCGCCGCCAACTCCTTCCTGGACGCCCTCGCCGCCAAGCGGCGCACCGAAGGAAAACCGGCCAGCTCCCTGGCCTGGGGCCTGTGGGGAGACGCCACGGGCATGACCGGTGAACTCGGCACCACCGCACTGGCCCGCCTCGAACGCATGGGCGTTGCCCCCCTGTCCAACGAGCTGGGCCTCCAACTCTTCGACGCGACACGGCAACTCGACGACGCGCTGCTCGTACCCGCTCGCCTCGACCAGAGTGCACTGCGCGCCCAAGCCCAGTCGGGCCTGCTGCCCGCACTGATGCGCGGACTCGTCCGGACGACGGCACGACGCACCGAAACCGTCGGAGGCTCGCTCTCCGACCGGCTGGCCGTGGCGGAGCCCACGGAGTGGGAGCGCATCACCCTCGACCTGGTACGCGCCCAGGTCGCCTCCGTACTCGGGCACGCATCCGCGGAGACCGTCGACCCCGACCGCGCCTTCAAGGAACTCGGCTTCGACTCCCTGGCAGCCGTGGAACTGCGCAACCGGCTCACCCCGGTCACCGGCCTGAGACTGCCCACCACCCTCGTGTTCGACCACCCGAACCCGCTGGCCGTCGCACGCTACCTGATCCCCCTCGCCATGCCGGGCACGACGTCGGCCGATGCGGGCCGACGCTCGGAGGAGGACGACATCCGCGACCTCCTCACCTCCATCCCGATCGGCCGCCTGCGGCAGGCAGGACTCCTGGAGGCACTGCTGGAGCTGGCCTCCGGCGAGCCCACCGACCACCCGTCCCCCGATACCGGCGCGGCCTCCATCGACGAGATGGACGTCGAAGCGCTCATCAGGATGACCCAAGAAGACGTGGAGTGAGCTGCCGCTCCACCACGCCCTGCACGCAACCACGTTGAGAAGTAGAGAACACGGCCGCGGAAACGCGTCCGAACGGGGGAACGAAGGCGATGTCCGCCAACCAGAACGAGCTCGTTGAAGCACTCCGCAAGTCGCTGAAGGAGGCCGAACGCCTCCGGCAGCAGAACCGCCGACTCCTGGCCCAGGCCTCGGAACCCCTGGCGATCGTGGGCATGAGCTGCCGCTACGCGGGCGGGGCCACCTCGCCGGAAGCACTGTGGCAGCTGGTGGCGGAAGGCCGGGACGGCATCGTCGGCCTGCCCACCGACCGCGGTTGGGACGTGGAACGCCTTTACCACCCCGACCCCGACCAGGTCGGCAAGGTCTACGCCAGCGGCGGCGGCTTCCTCGACCGCGTCGGCGACTTCGACGCCGGCTTCTTCGGGATCAGCCCCCGCGAAGCCCTGGCGATGGACCCCATCCAGCGGCTGCTGCTGGAGGCCTCCTGGGAGGCCCTGGAGGACGCCGGACTCGATCCGGCCGCGCTGCGGGGCAGCGACACCGGCGTCTTCGCCGGCGCCGTCATGTCCGACTACGGAAGCTCCGACCAGCCCGAGCTCGAAGGCTTCCGACTGGCCGGCACCGCGTCGAGCGTGATCTCCGGCCGCGTCGCCTACAGCTTCGGCTTCGAAGGCCCGGCCGTCACCGTGGACACGGCCTGCTCCTCCTCCCTCGTCGCCATGCACATGGCCGCACAGGCACTGCGGGCCGGTGAGTGCTCGCTGGCACTCGTCGGCGGCGTCACCGTGCTGGCCGGCCCTTTCCTGCTCCAGGAGTTCAGCCGCCAGCGCGGCCTGGCGGAAGACGGCCGCTGCAAGCCTTACGCCGCGGCCGCCGATGGCACCGGCTTCTCCGACGGCGTCGGCTTGGTCGTCCTGGAGCGCCTGTCGGAGGCCCGCCGCAACGGCCACCGGGTACTGGCCGTCATCCGGGGCAGCGCCATCAACCAGGACGGCGCCAGCAACGGCCTCACGGCTCCCAACGGCCCCGCCCAGGAACGGGTCATCCGCCAGGCCCTCGCCAACGCGGGGTTGTCGCCTGCGGATGTGGATGCGGTGGAGGGCCATGGCACGGGTACGCGGTTGGGTGATCCGATCGAGGCGCAGGCGTTGCTGGCGACGTATGGCCAGGAGCGGGTGAATGGTCCGCTGCGGTTGGGTTCGATCAAGTCGAATATCGGTCATACCTCGGCTGCTGCGGGTGTGGCGGGTGTGATCAAGATGGTGAAGGCGATGCAGCACGGTGTGCTGCCGCAGACCCTGAACGTGGACGCACCCTCGCCGCACATCGACTGGACCACGGGCGCCGTCGAGCTCCTGACCGAAGCCACGGAATGGCCCGCCACCGGGGATCGGCCGCGCCGTGCAGGTGTGTCCTCCTTCGGCATCAGCGGCACGAACGCCCACCTGATTCTGGAGGAGGCGCCGGCCGAGCAGCCGGCGGCCGCCTCTGTCGAGGGGTCGCGCGTGCGTCCGCCGGTGGTGCCGGTGGTCGTGTCGGGCAAGAGCGGTGAGGCGCTGGCTGCGCAGGCGGGGCGCTTGCGCGGGCATCTGTTGGCCCGGCCGGAGTTGGACGTACTGGATGTGGCGTACTCGGCAGTGACGTCGCGGGCGCAGTTCGAGCAGCGTGCCGCTGTGATTGCCGCCGATCGGGACGGTCTCCTGGCCGGGCTGCAAGCTCTGGCGGAGCAGCCGAATGCCGCGGGTCTGGTTCCGGGTAAGACCGGGTTCCTGTTCACGGGGCAGGGTGCGCAGCGTGCGGGGATGGGTGCGGGTTTGGCTGCCGCGTATCCGGTGTTTGCTGCGGCGTTGGATGAGGTGTGTGCGCGGCTGGACGGCCTGTTGGGTCGGTCGTTGAAGGAGCTGTTGTTTGCGGGCGAGGGCTCGCCGGAGGCGGCGCTGTTGAACCGGACGGAGTTCACGCAGCCTGCGTTGTTCGCCGTCGAGGTGGCTCTGTTCCGGTTGCTGGAGTCCCTTGGGGTCACGCCGGATGTGCTGGTGGGGCATTCGGTGGGCGAGCTGGCGTGTGCGCATGTGGCGGGGGTGCTGTCCCTGGAGGATGCCTGCACGCTGGTTGCTGCGCGTGGTCGGCTGATGGGTGCGCTGCCTGCGGGCGGTGGCATGGTGGCCGTCCAGGCGACCGAGGCGGAGATCGCCGAGTCGCTGGTCGGCTTTGAGGGGCGCCTGTCGATCGCTGCCGTGAACGGTCCCTCGGCGGTGGTGGTCTCCGGCGCTCTGGAGGCCATAGCGGAATGGCTTCCGGTCTGGCAGGAGTCGGGTCGTAAGACGTCGCGGTTGAAGGTCAGCCATGCGTTCCATTCGCCGCTGATGGAGCCGATGCTGGATGAGTTCCGTGCGGTTGCGGAGGGGCTGACCTTCCACCGGCCTCGGCTGGCCGTCGTATCGAATCTGACCGGTGGCCTGGTGTCGGAGGAGCTGACGGACCCGGGCTACTGGGTGTCGCATGTACGTGAGGCCGTCCGTTTTGCGGATGGGATTCGCACGCTTGCTGACGAAGGTGTGACGCGTTTCGTTGAGGTGGGCCCGGATGCGGTGCTCACCGCCCTGGCCCAGCAGATCCTGGACGTTGAGGGTGGTGCGGTGTTCGCCCCGGTACTCCGTGCGCGCACGTCCGAGGCGGAGGCGTTCGCCGCCTTCCTCGGGCAGGTGCATGGGGCCGGCCTGCCGGTGGACTGGGCTGCGTACTACGCGGGTACTGGCGCGCAGCGCGTCGAGCTGCCGACGTACGCCTTCCAGCGCGAGCGGTACTGGCTGGCGCCGGGTACCGGTTCCGGGGATCCGGCAGCTGCCGGGCTCGGGCGAATCGATCACCCCGTACTCGCCGCCGGTGTCCGGGTCGGGGACAGGGACGAGTGGCTGATCACCGGCTGCCTGTCGACGGAGTCCCAGCCATGGACGGCCGAACACGTCCTTCTCGGCAACATCGTCGTACCGGGTACCTCGCACATCGAGTTGGCTCTGACCGCGGGACGTCAGGCGGGCACTCCCGTGGTCGAGGAGCTGGTGCTCGAAGCGCCGCTGATCCTGCAGGAGAACCAGCCGGTCCGGATTCAGGTCACCGTCGGCGAAGCCGACGAGGAGGGCCGCCGTTCCGTCGCGATCTACTCCCGCCCCGAGGGCGACAACGACGGCGACGCGACGCACGAGGCGATCTGCCACGCCCGAGGTGTACTCGCCCCCGAGAGCCAGCCCGCTGCGCCATGGCCCGCCGAATGGCCGCCGCGCGACGCGGAGGAGGTGGCGGTGGACGACGCGTACGCCCGCCTCTCCGAGATCGGCTACGACTACGGCCCCCTCTTCCAGGGCCTGCGCGCCCTGTGGCGCGACGGCAGCGATGTGTACGCCGAGGTGGAACTGCCCGACGAGGCGGCCGCCGCGGGCTACGGCATCCACCCGGCCCTGTTCGATGCCGCCCTGCAGAGTGGCGCCGCCGTGCTGCTCCTCGGCGGGGAGAGCGGCGAACGCAAGATGCCGTTCAGCTGGTCCGGCGCCCGGCTTTCGACCCGCGGAGCCACCCGGCTGCGCGTGCGGGCCGTCGCCACCGGTGATTCCGCGCTGCGTCTCGATGCCGTGGACGAGCACGGGGCCGAGGTCGTCTCGGTCCACTCGATCGCGGTGCGCCCCGTCGCGGAAGCGCAGCTGGCGGGACGGCAGCGAGGCGTGCAGGACGCGCTCTTCCGTGTCGACTGGGCGGACGTCCGAACGGACGGACACGCCAACGTCCCCACGGATGGACCGAGGGACGGACACACGGAATCAGCCGGTGTGGAAGTCCTCGGCCGTGCCGACGGATACGCGGACCTGGCCGCGCTCCGGTCCGCCGTCGCGGACGGGGCGACGGCCCCCGACCTCGTCGTCGCCGTGATCGAGGGCGCCGAAGGTCCGGTGGCCACGGCTGCGCACGCGGTCACGGGACGCGCCCTGAAGCTGGTGCAGGACTGGCTGGCACAGAGCGAACTCCCCACCACCCGACTCATGGTGGCCACCCGACGCGCGATCGCCGTAGGCGGCGAAGCACCGGACCTTGCCATCGCCCCCGTGTGGGGTCTGGTGCGCAGCGCGCAGTCCGAGCATCCCGGACGTTTCCTGCTGGTCGACTTCGACGCGGACGAGCCCCAGTGGTCCGACCTGGCCGCCGCGGACGAACCGCAGATCGCCGTGCGGGGCGGTCGTCTGCTCGCACCGCGACTGAGCCGTCCCGAGGCCACACCGAACCGTGCCGTCCTCGGCGACGGTCCGGTGCTGGTCACGGGCGGTACCGGCGGCCTCGGCGCCCTGGTGGCACGGCACCTCGTCCACACCCACCGCACGAGCAGTCTGCTGCTGGTGAGCCGCCGGGGCATCGCGGCCGACGGCGCCGCGGAACTGGTCGCCGAACTGGAAGCCGCCGGAGCCCGGGTGCAGGTCGAAGCCTGTGACGTCGCCGACCGGGACCAGCTGGCCGGCGTGATCGGCTCGTTGGATCGGCCGTTGACGGCGGTGGTGCATGCGGCCGGTGTGCTGGATGACGGTGTGGTGGAGTCGTTGACGTCGGAGCAGGTGGAGCGGGTGCTGCGTCCGAAGCTCGACGCGGCGGTGCACTTGCACGAGTTGACGGCCGGCATGGAGTTGTCGGCGTTCGTGCTGTTCTCGTCCGTCGCAGCACTCGTGGGCAGCTCCGGCCAAGCCAACTACGCCGCGGCCAACGCCTTCCTCGACGCACTCGCCGCCAGTCGGCAGACCGACGGCCTGCCGGCGACCTCACTGGCCTGGGGTCTGTGGGCGAACGCCACCGGCATGACCGGCGCCCTGGACGAAGCCGAACTCGCCCGCCTGGCACGGCAGGGCGTGGAAGCACTCCCCGTCGCGCTCGGCTTGGAGTTGTTCGATCGGGCTGTGGGTCTGGGTGAGGCGTTGGTTGCGCCGGTGTTGTTGGATGCGGGTGCGTTGCGGGTGCAGGCGCGGGCGGGGTTGCTTCCGGCGTTGTTCCGTGGGTTGGTGCGGGTTCCTGCGCGTCGGGTGGGTGCGGGTGGTTCGTTGGCGCGGCAGCTGGCCGATGTTGCGGTGGCGGATCGTGTGCGCGTGGTGGTGGATCTGGTGCGGGCGCAGGTGGCTGCGGTGCTGGGTCATGCGTCGGGTGCGGCGGTGGATGCGGATCGTGCGTTCAAGGAGTTGGGGTTTGATTCGCTGGGTGCGGTGGAGTTGCGTAACCGGTTGACGCAGGTCAGTGGGGTGCGGTTGCCGTCCACGCTGGTTTTCGACCATCCGACGTCTGCGGCGGTGGCGCGTTTGCTGCTGAGTGAGGTGGGTGGCGTCGAGTCGGCTGCGGTGGTTCCGGTGCGTGCGCAGCGTAGGCGGCCGGTGGTGGATGAGCCGTTGGCGATCGTGGGGATGGCGTGCCGGTATCCGGGTGGTGTGGGTTCGCCTGAGGAGTTGTGGGAGTTGGTGGCGGAGGGCCGGGACGCGATCTCGGGCCATCCGGCCGACCGAGGCTGGGACCTGGAACGCCTCTACCACCCCGACCCGGAACACACCGGGACCGTGTACACGCGCGGCGGCGGCTTCCTCGACAACCCGGGCGACTTCGACGCCGGTTTCTTCGGGATCAGTCCGCGCGAGGCCCTGGCCAGCGACCCCCAGCAGCGTCTGCTGCTGGAGGCGGCATGGGAGGCCCTTGAGGACGCCGGGATGGACCCGACGACCCTCCACGGCTCGGACACCGGCGTATTCACAGGCGTCGTCACCTCCGACTACGGTGCGTCGACACCGCCGGAGCTGGAAGGATTCCGACTGACGGGCTCGACCACCAGCGTGGTCTCCGGCCGGATCGCCTACTCCCTCGGCCTGGAAGGCCCCGCGGTTTCCGTGGACACCGCCTGCTCCTCCTCCCTCGTCGCCCTGCACTTGGCCTCGCAGGCCCTGCGGTCCGGCGAGTGCTCGCTGGCACTCGTCGGCGGCGTCACCGTGCTGGCCGGCCCTTTCCTGCTCCAGGAGTTCAGCCGCCAGCGCGGGCTGGCGGAGGACGGCCGCTGCAAGTCGTACGCGGCCTCCGCCGACGGCACCGGCTTCTCCGACGGCGTCGGCCTGCTCGTCGTCGAACGCCTCTCGGATGCCCAGCGCAACGGCCACCGGGTCCTGGGCCTGGTGCGTGGCAGTGCGGTCAACCAGGACGGCGCGAGCAACGGCCTGACTTCGCCGAACGGCCCGGCGCAGGAGCGGGTCATCCGCCAGGCCCTCGCCAACGCGGGGCTGTCGCCTGCGGATGTGGACGCGGTCGAGGGCCATGGCACGGGTACGCGGTTGGGTGATCCGATCGAGGCGCAGGCGTTGCTGGCGACGTATGGCCAGGAGCGGGTGAATGGTCCGCTGCGGTTGGGTTCGATCAAGTCGAATATCGGTCATACCTCGGCTGCTGCGGGTGTGGCGGGTGTGATCAAGATGGTGAAGGCGATGCAGCACGGTGTGCTGCCGCAGACCCTCAATGTGGATGCGCCGTCGCCGCACATCGACTGGACCTCTGGAGAGGTCGAACTGCTCACCGAAGCCACGCAATGGCCTGCCACGGCGGGCCGGCCGCGCCGCGCGGGCGTGTCCTCCTTCGGCGTCAGCGGCACCAACGCGCACGTGATCATCGAAGCGGCGCCGGAGCTGCCGGTGGCCGCTGAGCCGGTGTCCGTACAGCGTCCGCCGGTGCTGCCGGTGGTCGTGTCGGGTAAGAGCGGTGAGGCGCTGGCTGCGCAGGCGGGGCGGCTGCGGGCGCATCTGCTGGGGCGGCCGGAGCTGGATGTGCTGGATGTGGCGTACTCGGCGGTGACGTCGAGGACGCAGTTCGAGCAGCGTGCCGCTGTCACCGCTGTGGACCGCGACAGCCTGCTGGCCGGGCTGCAAGCTCTGGCGGAGCAGCAGACCGGTGTGGGTCTGGTTCCGGGGAAGACCGGGTTCCTCCTCACGGGGCAGGGTGCGCAGCGTGCGGGGATGGGTGCGGGTCTTGCCGCCGCGTATCCGGTGTTCGCTGCGGCGCTGGATGAGGTCTGTGCGCAGCTGGACGGCCTGCTGGGTCGATCGCTGCAAGAGCTGCTGTTCGCGGTTGAAGGCTCGCCGGAGGCGGCGCTGTTGAACCGGACGGAGTTCACGCAACCTGCGTTGTTCGCCGTCGAAGTGGCTCTGTTCCGGTTGCTGGAGTCCCTCGGGATTCAGGCGGATGTGCTGGTCGGGCATTCGGTGGGCGAGCTGGCCTGCGCGCACGTGGCGGGAGTGCTGTCCCTGGAGGACGCCTGCACGCTGGTTGCTGCGCGCGGTCGGCTGATGGGTGCGCTGCCTGCGGGCGGTGGCATGGTCGCCGTCCAGGCGACGGAGGCGGAAGTCACTGCCTCGCTCACCGGCTTCGACGGCCGACTGTCGACCGCTGCCGTGAACGGTCCGTCGGCGGTGGTGGTCTCCGGTGCTCTGGAGGCCATAGCGGAGTGGCTTCCGGTCTGGCAGGAGTCGGGTCGTAAGACGTCGCGGTTGAAGGTCAGTCATGCGTTCCATTCGCCGCTGATGGAGCCGATGCTGGATGAGTTCCGTGCGGTTGCGGAGGGGCTGACCTTCCACCGGCCTCGGCTGGCCGTCGTATCGAATGTGACCGGCGGGCTGGTGTCGGCTGAGCTGACGGACCCGGGCTACTGGGTGTCTCACGTACGTGAGGCCGTCCGTTTCGCGGATGGGATTCGCACGCTCGCTGACGAAGGCGTGACCCGGTTCGTCGAGGTCGGCCCGGATGCGGTGCTCACCGCCCTGGCCCAGCAGACCCTCGACAGTGATGCCGACGGCGATGCGGTGTTCGCCCCGGTGCTCCGTGCACGCACGTCCGAGGCGGAGGCGTTCGCCGCCTTCCTCGGCCAGGTGCATGGGGCCGGCCTGCCGGTGGACTGGGCCGCGTACTACGCGGGTACTGGCGCGCAGCGCGTCGAGCTGCCGACGTACGCCTTCCAGCGCGAGCGGTACTGGCTGGCGCCGGGTACCGCTTCCGGGGATCCGGCAGCTGCCGGGCTCGGGCGAATCGATCACCCCGTACTCGCCGCCGGTGTCCGGGTCGGGGACCGGGACGAGTGGCTGTTCACCGGCCGCCTCTCCCAGGACACCGCGCCGTGGACCCAGGACCACGGCGTCCTGGGCCTGGTCGTCGTGCCCGGCACCACCCTCGTGGAACTGGCCGGTGCGGCCGGACGAGAAACAGGCAGCGCGCTGCTGGACGAGCTGGTGCTCGAAGCGCCGCTGATCCTCGACGCGGACACGGCTGTGCGCATCCAGGTGACCGTGGGGGAACCGGACGAGCACGGACGCCGTCCGGTGGCGATGTACTCACAGCCCGAAGCCGGTCAGCGCGAGGCGACCTGCCACGCGCGGGGTCTCCTTGCGCAGGACGAGGCTTCGGCGGCCCCGCCGTGGCTGCCCACGGCATGGCCGCCCGTCGCGGCCGAACCGATGGCCGTGGACGTGCTCTACGCGCGGCTGGCTGACATCGGCTTCGACTACGGCCCGGTCTTCCAGGGACTGCAGGCCGCCTGGCGCCTCGGCGACGAGGTCTTCGCCGAGGTGGCCCTGCCCGACGATGACGTGGAGAAGGCCAAGGGCTTCGGGATCCACCCGGCGCTGTTCGACGCCTCCCTGCACGGCGGGCTCGACTGGCTCGACCTGGGGGACGGGTCGGCACGACTGCCGTTCTCCTGGTCCGGTGTCCGGTTCGGTCAGTGCGGCCAGGCCCGGGTCCGGGTGCGGATCGGCTCGGGCGGTACCTCTTCGCTGCGCGTGGACATCGCCTCGGAGCAGGGGGAACACGTCCTCAGCGTCACCCAGTTGGCCTTCCGTACGGTGGAGCAGTCGCAGTTGCGCCAGACACGGCGGGAGCACGGCGACGCGCTGTTCCGCTTGGACTGGACCGAGGTCACGGGTGAGACCGGGGCAGGTGCCGGTACGCCCCGCACGGCCGGCCTCGATGAGGTACTGGAACGGGTGCCGGCCGAAGGCGAGCCCGTCCCGGACCTGGTCATCGCACGGCTCACCGACTCCGAACAGGACGGAGTGGCGGCGGCCCGGGCCATGACCGGGAGCACGCTCCAGCTCCTCCAGCGGTGGCTCACCGACGACCGCTTCGCCGGTGCCCGCCTCGCCGTGGTGACGCAGAACGCCGTCGCCGTCGGGGAGCAAGCGCCTGACCTGGCACAGGCCCCGGTGTGGGGTCTGGTGCGCAGCGCACAGTCCGAGCACCCGGGCCGGTTCGTCCTGGTCGACATCGACGGCGACATCGACGGCGACAGCGACAGCGACGGTTTGCCCGACTGGGGTGCGGTCCTCGCAACGGACGAGCCGCAGCTGGCCGTCCGTGCCGGGCGGATGTACGCGCCGCGCCTGGCCAAGACGGGACAGGCCGCTGCGGAACCGCTGCGGCTGGACCCGGACGGCACGGTCCTGATCACGGGCGGTACGGGCGGCCTGGGCGCATCGTTCGCCGGGCACTTCGTCCGGGAGTACGGGGCCAGGCACCTGCTGCTGCTCAGCCGCCGCGGCAGGGCCGCCGAAGGCGTCACGGAGCTCGTTGCCGGGCTTGAGCAGGCCGGTGCCCACGTACGGGTGGAGGCGTGCGACGTAGCGGACCGCGCCGAGCTCGACACACTGCTGAGCTCGTTGGAGCGGCCGTTGACGGCGGTGGTGCATGCGGCGGGTGTGCTGGATGACGGTGTGGTGGAGTCGTTGACGTCGGAGCAGGTGGAGCGGGTGCTGCGTCCGAAGCTCGACGCGGCGGTGCATCTGCACGAGTTGACGGCGGGCATGCAGCTGTCGGCGTTCGTGCTGTTCTCGTCCGTCGCGGCACTCGTCGGCAGTCCCGGTCAGGCCAACTACGCGGCAGCCAACGCCTTCCTCGACGCACTGGCCGCCGTCCGCCGGGCGGAAGGCCTGCCGGCGACCTCACTGGCCTGGGGTCTGTGGGCGAACGCCGGCGGCATGGCCGGCGACCTGGACGAGAGCGACATCGCGCGGCTGGAGCGCATGGGCACCGCAGCCCTGAGCACCGACCTCGGCTTGGAGTTGTTCGATCGGGCTGTGGGTCTGGGTGAGGCATTGGTTGCGCCGGTGTTGTTGGATGCGGGTGCGTTGCGGGTGCAGGCGCGGGCGGGGTTGCTTCCGGCGTTGTTCCGTGGGTTGGTGCGGGTTCCTGCGCGTCGTGTGGGTGCGGGTGGTTCGTTGGCGCGGCAGTTGGCTGATGTTGCGGTGGCGGATCGTGAGCGTGTGGTGGTGGATCTGGTACGGGCGCAGGTGGCTGCAGTGCTGGGCCATGCGTCGGGTGCGGCGGTGGATGCGGATCGTGCGTTCAAGGAGTTGGGGTTCGATTCGCTGGGTGCGGTGGAGTTGCGTAACCGGTTGACGCAGGTCAGTGGGGTGCGGTTGCCGTCCACGCTGGTTTTCGACCATCCGACGTCTGCGGCGGTGGCGCGTCTGCTGCTGAGTGAGGTGGGTGGCGTCGAGTCGGCTGCGGTGGTTCCGGTGCGTGCGCAGCGTAGGCGGCCGGTGGCGGATGAGCCGTTGGCGATCGTGGGTATGGCGTGCCGGTATCCGGGTGGTGTGGGTTCGCCCGAGGAGTTGTGGGAGTTGGTGGCGGAGGGCCGGGACGCGATCTCGGGCCTGCCGGCCGACCGAGGCTGGGACCTGGAACGCCTCTACCACCCCGACCCCGACCGGCTCGGCACGATCTATGCGCGCGGCGGCGGCTTCGTCCACAACGCCACCGACTTCGACGCGGGCTTCTTCGGAATCAGCCCCCGTGAAGCGGTGGCCATGGACCCGCAGCAGCGCCTGCTGCTGGAGGCGGCCTGGGAGGCCCTGGAGGACGCGGGACTCGACCCGGCCGCGCTGCGCGGCAGCGACACCGGCGTCTTCGCCGGCGTGGGCCCCTCCGACTACGCGGCGACGCCCGCCGGGTCCCTGCCCGAACTCGAAGGCTTCCGCCTGACGGGCGGTACGACCAGCGTCGTCTCCGGCCGGGTCGCCTACAGCCTCGGCCTGGAAGGCCCCGCGGTGTCCGTGGACACCGCCTGCTCCTCCTCCCTCGTCGCGATGCACCTGGCCTCGCAGGCCCTGCGCTCCGGGGAGTGCTCATTGGCGCTCGTCGGCGGCGTCACCGTACTGGCAGGCCCGACCCTGCTGATGGAGTTCAGCCGACAGCGCGGGCTGGCGGAGGACGGCCGCTGCAAGTCGTACGCGGCCTCCGCGGACGGCACCGGCTTCTCCGACGGCCTCGGCCTGATCGTTCTGGAGCGCCTGTCGGACGCCCAGCGCAACGGACACCGCATCCTGGGCGTGGTCCGGGGCAGCGCGGTCAACCAGGACGGCGCGAGCAACGGCCTCACGGCCCCCAACGGCCCCGCGCAGGAGCGCGTCATCCGCCAGGCCCTGCAGAACGCCGGCCTGAGCCCCTCCGACGTGGATGCGGTCGACGGTCACGGAACCGGCACCCGCCTTGGCGACCCGATCGAGGCGCAGGCGTTGCTGGCGACGTACGGCCAGGAGCGGGTGAACGGTCCGCTGCGGTTGGGTTCGATCAAGTCGAATATCGGTCATACCTCGGCTGCTGCGGGTGTGGCGGGTGTGATCAAGATGGTGAAGGCGATGCAGCACGGTGTGCTGCCGCAGACCCTGAACGTGGACGCCCCCTCGCCGCACATCGACTGGACCTCTGGAGAGGTCGAACTGCTCACCGAAGCCACGGAATGGCCTGCGAACGCCGACCGGCCGCGCCGTGCCGGCGTGTCCTCGTTCGGTGTGAGCGGGACGAACGCCCACCTGATTCTGGAGGAGGCGCCGGCCGAGCAGTCGGTGGCCGCCTCCGGTGAGGGGTCGCGCGTGCGGCCGCCGGTGGTGCCGGTGGTCGTTTCCGGTAAGAGCGGTGAAGCACTGGCTGCGCAGGCGGAGCGGCTGCGGGCGCGTCTGCTGGCGCGGCCGGAGTTGGACGTGCTGGATGTGGCGTACTCGGCGGTGACGTCGCGGGCGCAGTTCGAGCGGCGTGCCGCTGTGGTTGCCGCCGATCGGGATGGTCTGCTGGCCGGGTTGCAAGCTCTGGCGGAGCAGCCTGCCGGTGTGGGTCTGGTTCCGGGGAAGACCGGGTTCCTGTTCACGGGGCAGGGCGCGCAGCGTGCCGGGATGGGTGCGGGTTTGGCTGCCGCGTATCCGGTGTTCGCCGCGGCGCTGGATGAGGTCTGTGCGCAGCTGGACGGCTTGCTGGGTCGATCGCTGCAAGAGCTGCTGTTCGCGGTTGAAGGGTCGCCGGAGGCGGCGCTGTTGAACCGGACGGAGTTCACGCAGCCTGCGTTGTTCGCGGTCGAGGTGGCTCTGTTCCGGTTGCTGGAGTCCCTCGGTATTCAGGCGGATGTGCTGGTCGGGCATTCGGTGGGCGAGCTGGCGTGTGCGCATGTGGCGGGGGTGCTGTCCCTGGAGGATGCCTGCACGCTGGTTGCTGCGCGCGGTCGGTTGATGGGTGCGCTGCCTGCGGGTGGCGGAATGGTGGCCGTCCAGGCGACCGAGGCGGAGATCGCCGAGTCGCTGGTCGGCTTTGAGGGGCGCCTATCGATCGCTGCCGTGAACGGTCCCTCGGCGGTGGTGGTCTCCGGTGCTCTGGAGGCCATAGCGGAATGGCTTCCGGTCTGGCAGGAGTCGGGTCGTAAGACGTCACGGTTGAAGGTCAGCCACGCGTTCCATTCGCCGCTGATGGAGCCGATGCTGGATGAGTTCCGTGCGGTTGCGGAGGGCCTGACCTTCCACCGGCCTCGCCTGGCCGTAGTGTCGAATGTGACCGGCGGCCTGGTGTCGGAGGAGCTGACGGACCCGGGCTACTGGGTGTCTCACGTACGTGAGGCTGTCCGTTTCGCCGATGGGATTCGCACGCTCGCTGACGAAGGTGTGACGCGTTTCGTCGAGGTGGGCCCGGATGCGGTGCTCACCGCACTGGCCCAGCAGACCCTCGACAGTGATGCCGACGGCGGTTCGGTGTTCGCCCCGGTGCTTCGTGCGCGCACGTCCGAGGCGGAGGCGTTCGCCGCCTTCCTCGGCCAGGTACATGGGGCAGGCCTGCCGGTGGACTGGGCCGCGTACTACGCCGGTACCGGCGCGCGACGCGTCGAGCTGCCGACGTACGCCTTCCAGCGCGAGCGGTACTGGGTGGCGCCCGGAATGGGAGCCGGCGACCCGGCCGCAGCCGGGCTCGGGCGGATCGACCACCCCATCCTGAGCGCTGCGGTGCCTGTCGGTGACCAGGACGCATGGCTCTACACCGGTCGGCTCTCCCAGGACACCGCACCGTGGGTCCGGGATCACGTGGTGATGGGTTGGGTGATCGTCCCCGGTACGGCGCTGATCGAACTCGCCGGCACCGCCGGACGGCACGCAGGCAGCCCGGTGGTCGAGGAGCTCGTGCTCGAAGCACCGATGATCCTGGATGAGAACGCCTCGGTGCACGTCCAGGTCAAGGTCGGCGAACCCGATGAACACGGCCGCCGCGACGTTGCGCTGTACTCACGACCCGAAGGCGAGGGTGTCGCCGCGGACCAGGCGACGTGCCACGCGCGCGGCACACTCACCTCGGCGGACGACGCCGTCACGGACTGGCCCGCACAGTGGCCTCCGGCGGGCGCGGAACCCGTCGCCGTGGACACCCTCTACCCCCGGTTCACCGACTTGGGCTTCGACTACGGACCGGCCTTCCAGGGCGTACGGGCCGCATGGCGTGACGAGGAACTCGTCTACACCGAAGTCACCCTCCCCGACGAGTACGTCGAGGTCGGCAGTAGCTTCGGTATCCACCCGGCCCTTTTCGACGCATCCCTGCACGGCGGCATCGATGGCCTGACGACCGATGACACGTCGGGTACGAAGCTGCCGTTCTCCTGGTCCGGCGTCCGCTTCGGGCAGAGCGCTTCGGCGCGCGTCCGGGTCCGCATCGCTCCGGCCGGTGAATCCGCGCTGCGGCTCGACATCGCACGCGAAGACGGCGCTCCGGTAGTGAGCGTGGCCAGGCTGGCCTTCCGCCCCGTCGACCCGTCGCAGCTCCAGAGCGCGAAGCAGGACTCCAGCGCCTTGTACCGGTTGGACTGGACTCCGGTTTCGGGTGTGGTGGGTGGTTCTGTTCGGGTGGCGGTGTTGGGTGGGTGCCCGGTGCCGGGGGAGCGTTTTGCGGATGTGGGGGCGTTGGAGGGGGCTGTGGCTGGGGGTGCGCCTGTGCCTGAGGTTGTTGTCGTTGGCATCGAGTCGCCGTCGGAGTCCGAGACGGTGTCGGGTGTGCATGCGGTGGTGGCGGGGACGTTGGCGTTGCTTCAGCGGTGGCTTGCCAGTGAGGTGCTGGGTGGGGCGCGGTTGGTGGTGGTGACGCGGTCTGCG
Organism: Streptomyces sp. cmx-4-9; assembly: GCF_046548835.1. Classification (NCBI taxonomy): domain Bacteria; kingdom Bacillati; phylum Actinomycetota; class Actinomycetes; order Kitasatosporales; family Streptomycetaceae; genus Streptomyces; species Streptomyces sp. cmx-4-9. Next base: position 310,355 of record NZ_JAEBEE010000005.1, read on the forward strand.
GTTGCTGCTGGTGTGGTGGGTGAGCAGGCGCTTGATGTGGTGCAGGCGCCGGTGTGGGGTCTGGTGCGCACGGCGCAGTCGGAGAATCCGGGCCGGTTCACGCTGGTGGACCTCGACGCGGACGCGGGCGTGGGTATCGACGAGGGCGGTATCGGCGGTGTCGGTGAAGGGCGGCCGGATTGGGCTGCGGTGGTGGCTCTGGACGAGCCGCAGATCGCGGTGCGTGCCGGCGCCCTGCTCGTACCCCGTCTCGGTCGGGCCACGGTGCAGCCCCCGATGGGTCGTGCATGGCGGTTGGGCATCACCGAGAAGGGTTCGCTGGACGGGCTGACGATCCTGCCCTCCGATGCCGAGCGGCCCCTCGGGCCGGAGGAAGTGCGGATCGGGATTCGGGCTGCGGGTCTGAACTTCCGCGATGTGTTGATTGCGCTGGGGACGTACCCGGGTGAGGCGCCGTTGGGCAGTGAGGCGGCTGGTGTCGTCCTGGAGGTCGGCGCCGGGGTGACCGGTCTCGCGGTCGGGCAGCGGGTGATGGGTCTGCTGATGGATCCGTTCGGTCCGGTGGGGGTCACTGATCACCGCATGGTGGTGCCGATGCCGGAGGGGTGGTCGTTCACGGAGGCGGCGGCGATGCCGCTGGTGTTCTTGACGGCCTACTACGCGCTGACGGACCTGGGTGGAGTGCGCTCCGGTGAGCGGCTGCTGGTGCATGCGGCGGCCGGCGGGGTGGGGATGGCTGCGGTGCAGCTCGCCCGGCACTGGGGTCTTGAGGTGTATGCGACGGCCAGTCCGGCCAAGCAGGACGCGGTACGCGCCTCCGGGGTGCTGAGCGAGCGCATCGGGTCCTCGCGTGACCTGTCGTTCCGCGAGAGGTTCCTGGAGGAGACCGGGGGAGCCGGTGTCGATGTCGTCTTGAACGCCTTGGCCGGTGAGTTCGTTGACGCCTCCCTGGACTTGTTGCCGCAGGGTGGTCGGTTCTTGGAGATGGGCAAGGCCGATGTTCGTGATGCGGAGGTCATTGCCGGGTCGCGTTCCGGGGTCCGTTACGTTGCCTTTGATCTTCTGGAGGCGGGGCCGGAGCGGATTCAGCAGATGCTGCGGGATCTGGTCGGGTTGTTCGAGGTGGGTGCTCTGCGGCATTCGCCGATCCGGAGTTGGGATGTGCGTCGTGGTGTGGAGGCGTTCCGGTTCCTGCGTGAGGGTCGCAACGTGGGCAAGGTGGTGCTGACGGTCCCGGCGCCGCTGGATCCGCAGGGCACGGTCCTGATCACGGGTGGTACGGGAGGCCTCGGCGCCTCCTTCGCCGAGCACTTCGTCCGGGAGTACGGGGCCAGGCACCTGCTGCTGCTCAGCCGCCGGGGTGCCACTGCCGAAGGCGCCGGCGAGCTTGTCTCCTCCCTGCAGGCATTGGGAGCGCACGTCCGGGTCGAAGCGTGCGATGCCGCCGACCGAGCTGAACTCAGCGCAGTCATCAGCTCGTTGGAGCGGCCGTTGACGGCGGTGGTGCATGCGGCGGGTGTGTTGGATGACGGTGTGGTGGCGTCGTTGACGGCGGGGCAGGTGGAGCGGGTGCTGCGTCCGAAGGTGGACGCGGCGGTGCATCTGCACGAGTTGACGGCGGGTATGGAGCTGTCGGCGTTCGTGTTGTTCTCGTCGGTGTCGGCGTTGATCGGTGGTCCGGGTCAGGGCAACTATGCGGCGGCGAATGCGTTCTTGGATGCTTTGGCTGCGCGTCGTCGGGCGGAGGGTTTGGCGGCGGTGTCGTTGGCGTGGGGTTTGTGGGCGACGGCTGGTGGTATGGCCGGTGGCCTGGGTGAGGCGGAGGTCGCCCGGTTGGAGCGGATGGGGACGCGGGCGTTGCCGACCGGGTTGGGTCTGGAGTTGTTCGACCTGGCGCGGCAGGTGGATGAGGCTGTGCTGGTGCCGGTGTTGCTGGATGAGGGTGCGTTGCGGGTGCAGGCGCGGGCGGGTGTGTTGCCGGCGTTGTTCCGTGGTCTGGTGCGGGCTCAGGTCCGGCAGTCGGGCGCGGGTGCGGGTGGTGGTTCGTTGGTGCAGCGGCTGAGCGGTGTTGCTGAGGGTGAGCGGGAGGCTGTGGTTCGGGAGTTGGTGGTGGCTCAGGTGGCGGCTGTGCTGGGTCATGCGTCGGCTTCGGCGGTGGATGCGGAGCGGGCGTTTCGTGAGCTGGGGATCGATTCGCTGGGTGCGGTGGAGTTGCGCAACCGGTTGACGCAGGTCACCGGGTTGCGGCTGCCGACCACGCTGGTCTTCGACCATCCGACCCCGGCGGCCATCACCCGCCTCCTCCTCCACGAGATCGGCGAGGCAGAGCCGGCGGCGGCGCCGTTGCGTGCACAGCGCAAGCGGCCGAAGGCGGACGAGCCGCTGGCGATCGTGGGCATGGCCTGCCGGTACCCGGGTGGTGTGAACTCACCGGAGCAGCTGTGGCAGCTGGTGGCGGAGGGCCGGGACGCGATTTCGGGCCTGCCGGCCGACCGCGGCTGGGACCTTGAGCGCCTGTCCGACCCGGACCCCGAGCAGCCGGGCGCTCTGACCACGCACGGTGGCGGTTTCCTCGACGCCGTCGCCGATTTCGACGCCGGATTCTTCGGAGTGAGCCCGCGTGAGGCCCTGGCCATGGACCCCCAGCAGCGCATGCTGCTGGAAGCATCCTGGGAGGCACTGGAGGACGCGGGATTCGACCCGGCGTCGCTGCGCGGCAGTGACACCGGCGTCTTCTGCGGTGTCGTCTCCAGCGACTACGGCATCGCCTCCACGCCGCGTGAACTGGAAGGCTTCCGCCTGACCGGAACGACCACGAGCGTGGTGTCCGGCCGGGTCGCCTACAGCCTCGGCCTGGAAGGCCCCGCGGTGTCCGTGGACACGGCCTGCTCCTCCTCCCTCGTCGCGATGCACCTCGCGTCGCAGGCGCTGCGGTCCGGTGAGTGCTCGCTGGCGCTGGTGGGTGGCGTGACCGTGATGTCCAGCCCCTTCCTCCTGCAGGAGTTCAGTCGGCAGCGCGGGCTGGCGCAGGACGGCCGCTGCAAGTCGTACGCGGCCTCCGCCGACGGCACCGGCTTCTCCGACGGGCTCGGTCTGCTGGTCGTCGAACGCCTCTCGGACGCCCAGCGCAACGGGCACCGCATCCTGGGCGTCATCCGCGGCAGCGCCGTCAACCAGGACGGCGCGAGCAACGGGCTCACGTCCCCGAACGGGCCTTCGCAGGAGCGGGTGATCCGCCAGGCCCTGGAGAACGCCGGTGTGGACGCGGCTGATGTGGATGCAGTGGAGGGCCACGGGACGGGCACCCGCCTGGGCGACCCGATCGAAGCCCAGGCCCTGCTGGCAACGTACGGCCAGGACCGGGTGAACGGGCCGCTGCGGCTCGGGTCGATCAAGTCGAACATCGGCCACGCATCAGCAGCCGCCGGTGTGGCCGGTGTGATCAAGATGGTGAAGGCGATGCAGCACGGCGTGCTGCCGCAGACCCTGAACGTGGACGCGCCCTCGCCGCACATCGACTGGACCTCCGGAGAGGTCGAACTGCTCACCGAAGCCACGCAATGGCCCACCACGGCCGGCAGGCCGCGCCGAGCCGGCGTGTCCTCGTTCGGCATCAGCGGCACCAACGCGCACGTGATCCTCGAAGCGGCGCCGGAGCTGCCGGTGGCCGCCGAGCCGGTGTCCGTACAGCGTCCGCCGGTGCTGCCGGTGGTCGTCTCGGGCAAGAGCGGTGCGGCGCTGGCCGCGCAGGCGGAGCGGCTGCGGTCGCACTTGCTGGCGCGCCCGGACCTGGACGTGCTGGACGTGGCGTACTCGGCGGTGGTGTCGCGGGCCCGGTTCGACCGGCGTGCTGCGGTTGTGGCTGCCGATCGGCAGGCCCTGCTGGCAGGGCTGCAATCCGTCGCGGAACAGCCGACCGGCGCGGGTCTGGTTCCCGGGAAGACGGGATTCCTGTTCACCGGGCAGGGTGCGCAGCGTGCAGGGATGGGTGCCGGTTTGGCTGCGGCCTACCCGGTGTTCGCTGAAGCGCTGGACGAGGTGTGTGCCGAGCTGGACGGGCTGCTGGGTCGGTCGCTGAAGGAGATCCTGTTCGCGGCCGAAGGGTCCCCGGAGGCAACGCTCCTCGACCGTACGGAGTACACACAGCCGGCCCTTTTCGCCGTCGAAGTGGCTCTCCACCGCCTGCTGGAATCCTTCGGGGTGAGGCCGGACGTACTGGTCGGACACTCGGTCGGTGAACTGGCCTGCGCGCACGTGGCAGGAGTGCTGTCACTGCACGACGCGTGCACACTGATCGCCGCACGCGGCCGGCTGATGGGGGCCCTGCCCGCCGGCGGTGGCATGGTCGCCGTCCAGGCGACCGAAGCCGAGACCACGGAGTCGCTCGTCGGCTTCGAGGGCCGTCTGTCGATCGCGGCTGTCAACGGCCCGGCAGCCGTCGTCGTCTCGGGAGCGGCGGAAGCCCTTGAGGAGTGGCTGCCCGTCTGGCGGGACACGGGTCGCAAGACGACACGCCTGCGTGTCAGTCATGCGTTCCATTCGCCGTTGATGGAGCCGATGCTGGATGAGTTCCGTGCCGTTGCGGAGGGGCTGACCTTCCACCGGCCTCGGCTGGCCGTCGTATCGAATGTGACCGGCGGGCTGGTGTCGGAGGAGCTGACGGATCCGGGTTACTGGGTGTCTCATGTGCGGGAGGCCGTCCGTTTCGCGGATGGGATTCGCACGCTCGCTGCCGAAGGTGTGACGCGTTTCGTCGAGGTCGGCCCGGATGCGGTGCTGACCGCCCTCGCCCAGCAGACCCTCGACAGCGATGCCGATGCCGACGCCGATGCCAACGGCGGTGCGGTGTTCGCCCCGGTGCTCCGTGCGCGCACGTCCGAGGCGGAGGCCTTCGCTGCCTTCCTCGGCCAGGTGCATGTGGCGGGCCTGCCGGTGGACTGGGAGGCGTTCTACGCCGGCTCCGGCGCGCGTCGCGTCGAGCTGCCGACGTACGCCTTCCAGCGGGAGCGGTACTGGCTGGCGCCGGGCACCGGTGTCGGGGATCCGGCCGCTGCCGGGCTCGGGCGGATCGACCACCCCATCCTGAGCGCCGCGGTGCCGGTCGGGGACCGCGACGAGTGGGTGTTCACCGGCCTCCTGTCCCAGGACGCCGCGCCGTGGGTACGGGACCATGCGGTCTACGGCACGGTCGTCCTCCCCGGCACCGCCTTGGTCGAACTCGCCCTGAATGCGGGCGGCCTGACCGGCTGCCCGGTCCTGGATGAGCTGGTGCTCCAGGCGCCGCTGACCCTGCCCGCGCAGGGGGCGCGCCAGGTCCAGGTGACCGTGGGGGCGCAGGACGCGGACGGCCGGCGGGAGGTCGCGGTGTACTCCCGGCCCGATGAGGCCGGGGAGACCGCCACCTGCCATGCGCGGGGCTGGCTGACGTCCCGGGCCCAGCCTTCGACGCCCTTCCCCGCTACCTGGCCGCCGACTGCGGCGGTGCCCCTCGCAATCGACGGGCTCTACGTACGCCTCGCCGAGGCCGGATACGAGTACGGGCCGGTGTTTCAGGGGCTCCGGGCGGCCTGGCGCGCGGACGGTGACCTGTTCGTGGAGGTGGCGCTGCCCGAGGGCGCCGAAGCTGCGGGCTTCGGTGTGCATCCGGCCCTGTTCGACGCGGTGTTGCACGGCGGGCTGCTGGAGCGGGATCCGAGCGCCGCAGTGGATCTGCCGTTCTCCTGGTCGGGAGTGCAGCTGGGTCGCGGTGCGGGGTCGCGGGTGAGAGCCCGTATCAGTGGTTCCGGTGAGTCGGCGATGCGCATCGAAGTGGTCGACGAGCACGGGATGCCGGTCGTCTCGGTGGATGCACTGACGGTGCGGCCGGTGGACCAGGCCCAACTCACGGGCCCGCAGAACGAATCGCAGAACGCCTTGTACCGGTTGGACTGGACTCCGGTTTCGGGTGTGGTGGGTGGTTCTGTTCGGGTGGCGGTGTTGGGTGGGTGCCCGGTGCCGGGGGAGCGTTTTGCGGATGTGGGGGCGTTGGAGGGGGCTGTGGCTGGGGGTGCGCCTGTGCCTGAGGTTGTTGTCGTTGGCATCGAGTCGCCGTCGGAGTCCGAGACGGTGTCGGGTGTGCATGCGGTGGTGGCGGGGACGTTGGCGTTGCTTCAGCGGTGGCTTGCCAGTGAGGTGCTGGGTGGGGCGCGGTTGGTGGTGGTGACGCGGTCTGCGGTTGCTGCTGGTGTGGTGGGTGAGCAGGCGCTTGATGTGGTGCAGGCGCCGGTGTGGGGTCTGGTGCGCACGGCGCAGTCGGAGAATCCGGGCCGGTTTACGCTGGTGGACCTCGACGCGGACGCGGGCGTGGGTATCGACGAGGGCGGTATCGGCGGGGTTGGTGAAGGGCGGCCGGATTGGGCTGCGGTGGTGGCTCTGGACGAGCCGCAGATCGCGGTGCGTGCCGGCGCCCTGCTCGTACCCCGTCTGGGAAGGACGACCGTCCAGCCCGCGGGCCGTGCGTGGCGGCTGGGCATCAAGCAGAAGGGCTCGCTGGACGGGCTGGCGATCGTGCCGTCCGACAGCGACCGTCCGCTCGCCGCCCATGAGATACGCGTCGGAATACGGGCTGCGGGTCTGAACTTCCGCGATGTGTTGATTGCGCTGGGCACGTATCCGGGTGAGGCGCCACTGGGCAGTGAGGCGGCTGGTGTCGTCCTGGAGGTCGGCGCCGGGGTGACCGGTCTCGCGGTCGGGCAGCGGGTGATGGGTCTGCTGATGGATCCGTTCGGTCCGGTGGGGGTCACTGATCACCGCATGGTGGTGCCTATGCCGGAGGGGTGGTCGTTCACGGAGGCGGCGGCGATGCCGCTGGTGTTCTTGACGGCCTACTACGCGCTGACGGACCTGGGTGGAGTGCGCTCCGGTGAGCGGCTGCTGGTGCATGCGGCGGCCGGTGGCGTGGGCATGGCTGCGGTGCAGCTCGCCCGGCACTGGGGTCTTGAGGTGTATGCGACGGCCAGCCCGGCCAAGCAGGACGCGGTACGCGCCTCCGGGGTCCCGGACGGCCGGATCGCCTCCTCCCGTGACCTGGCCTTCCGAGAGGCGTTCCTCGCCGCGACCGACGGTGCCGGGGTCGATGTGGTCCTGAGCGCCCTGGCCGGTGAGTTCACCGATGCTTCCCTGGACTTGTTGCCGCAGGGCGGTCGGTTCTTGGAGATGGGCAAGGCCGATGTTCGTGATGCGGAGGTCATTGCCGGGTTGCGTTCCGGGGTCCGTTACGTTGCTTTTGATCTTCTGGAGGCGGGGCCGGAGCGGATTCAGCAGATGCTGCGGGATCTGGTCGGGTTGTTCGAGGTGGGTGCTCTGCGGCATTCACCGATCCGGAGTTGGGATGTGCGCCGTGGTGTGGAGGCGTTCCGGTTCCTGCGCGAGGGCCGCAACGTGGGCAAGGTGGTGCTGACGGTCCCGGCGCCGCTGGATCCGCAGGGCACGGTCCTGATCACGGGCGGTACGGGAGGCCTCGGCGCCTCCTTCGCCGGCCACTTCGTCCGGGAGTACGGGGCGAAGCACCTGCTGCTGCTCAGCCGCCGGGGCAGCGAGGCAGAAGGCGTCGCGGACCTCGTCTCTGAACTCGAAGCGGCCGGTGCACACGTTCGGGTCGAAGCGTGCGATGCCGCCGACCGAGCTGAACTCAGCGCGGTCATCAACTCGTTGGAGCGGCCGTTGACGGCGGTGGTGCATGCGGCGGGTGTGTTGGATGACGGTGTGGTGGCGTCGTTGACGGCGGGGCAGGTGGAGCGGGTGCTGCGTCCGAAGGTGGACGCGGCGGTGCATCTGCACGAGTTGACGGCGGGTATGGAGCTGTCGGCGTTCGTGTTGTTCTCGTCGGTGTCGGCGTTGATCGGTGGTCCGGGTCAGGGCAACTATGCGGCGGCGAATGCGTTCTTGGATGCTTTGGCTGCGCGTCGTCGGGCGGAGGGTTTGGCGGCGGTGTCGTTGGCGTGGGGTTTGTGGGCGACGGCTGGTGGTATGGCCGGTGGCCTGGGTGAGGCGGAGATCGCCCGGTTGGAGCGGATGGGGACGCGGGCGTTGCCGACCGGGTTGGGTCTGGAGTTGTTCGACCTGGCGCGGCAGGTGGATGAGGCTCTGCTGGTGCCGGTGTTGCTGGATGAGGGTGCGTTGCGGGTGCAGGCGCGGGCGGGTGTGTTGCCGGCGTTGTTCCGTGGTCTGGTGCGGGCTCAGGTCCGGCAGTCGGGTGCGGGTGCGGGCGGTGGTTCGTTGGTGCAGCGGCTGAGCGGTGTTGCCGGGGGTGAGCAGGAGGCTGTGCTCCGGGAGTTGGTGGTGGCTCAGGTGGCGGCTGTGCTGGGTCATGCGTCGGCTTCGGCGGTGGATGCGGAGCGGGCGTTTCGTGAGCTGGGGATCGATTCGCTGGGTGCGGTGGAGTTGCGCAACCGGTTGACGCAGGTCACCGGGTTGCGCCTGCCGACCACGCTGGTCTTCGACCATCCGACCCCGGCGGCCATCACCCGCCTCCTCCTCCACCAGATCGACGAGGCGTTGCAGACCGCATCCGCTGCGTCGGCGTCCGTGCCCGCAACCACGGTCGCGGGCACGGACGCGGGCACGGACACCGGCACACCCGCCGGCGCGCACGCCGCCACGCACGGCAGCACGCCGGGGAGCGGCACGCTCGGCGCGCTCCTGCGCCACGCACACGCCGCCGGGTCCATCGCCGAAGCCGTCCCGCTACTGACCGGAGCGGCTCGGTTCCGGCCGACGTTCACCTCGGCCGCCGAACTGGCCGGCGACGAGTATGCCGTGCAGCTGGCCTCGGGCGGCGGACGTACGAAGGTGGTCTGCGTGCCGTCCTTCGTGGTGGGGTCGAGCCCGCACCAGTTCATGCGGTTCGCCGACGGCTTCGCCGGTGAACGCGACGTGTATGCGTGCTCGTTGCCCGGATACCGGGACACCGAGCCGGCCCCCGGGTCCTGGGACGCGGCCATCGAGGTCCTCGCGGACTCGATCGCCCGGGCGGTCGGCGAGGCACCGTTCGTCCTGGTCGGCTACTCCACGGGCGGAGTCCTCGCGCACTCCCTCGCCGCCCGGTTCGAGCAGCGCGGTGTGCAGCCGGTCGGCGTCGTCCTGATCGACACGCCCATGCCGGGCGCCGGGGAGGAGACGAACCGCGTCTTCAGCTCGGTGATGACCGAGATCCTCGGCCGTGAAGCCCTGGCCGGAGCCGTCACCGACACGGACTGGCTGACCATGGGCGCGTACATGCGGCTGCTGGCCGAACACACCCCCGCCCCGATCGGCGCCCGCAGCCTGATGATCCGCGCCGACGTGCCTCTGGACGCGGACACGTGGCCGTCCTGGAAGGTCGCCGACACCGAGGTGAAGATCGCCGCGGACCATTTCGCCCTCATCGAGGCGGAGGCCGCCGAGACCACTGCGGCCACCCGGCGCTGGCTGGAGGAACTGGACCCGGAGCAGAGCCGATGAACACGAACAGCAACAGCAACACGAACAGCAACAGCAACACCGACACGTACCCGACCCCCACCCCGAAGGCCCGAGAAGGGAAAGATATGAGCAACTCCGAGGCGGCCCGGCCCGACCGCTGCCCCGTCGACCACGGCGGCGCCGCGCCCCGTACCGTCATCCCCGCCACCGCACTGCCGGGGTCGAAGAAGCATGCGGTCGTCCAGCTGTTCAACTACTGGACCAACCCGCAGGCGTTCATCGAAGGCTGCCGCAAGGAGTACGGTCCGCGGTTCCAGCTCAGCATCCGGCTGCCTCCCCGGCCCGTGTACGTCCTGACCACCCCGGACGACGTCAAGGCCATGTTCACCGCCCCCGCCGACGTGCTGCACACCGGCAACGGCTCGGCCACCATCGAGAAGTACACCGGCCAGTCCGGCCTCGCCTGGCTCGACGAGGACGCCCACAAGGCCCGCCGCAAGGCCATGATGCCCAGCTACCACGGCGGGGCCCTGGAGCGGATCGCGGAGGCCATCACCGAGACGGTCAGGACGGACGTGGCGACCTGGCCGCGGAACAGGCCCGTCCAACTGCACGCGCACATCCACAGCTTCACGATGAACGTGATCCGCGAGGTGATCTACGGTGCGAAGGGGCCGACGCGCTGGAACGAACTGCACCGCCTCCTCCTGGAGATGATGGAGTTCAACAACGGCCCGGTCTCCCCGATGCTGCTGCACAAGATGCCGCCGCGGATGGTCAAGGTGCTGCGGGCGATCCGGCCGCTGGGCCTGGAACGCTTCCTCACCCTGCGCGACCGCGTCGACGCCCTCGTCTACGAGAGCATCGAGGAGCACCGCGCCGCCGGCCACCGCGGGGACGACCTGCTCTCCGAGCTGCTGGAGATGACCCATCCGGACGGGACGCCGCTCACGGACAGCGAGATCCGCGACGAGATGTCCACGATCTTCCTGGCCGGTACGGAGACGACCGCGGCCGCCATAGCCTGGGCGTTCGTGTACCTGGCCCGCGACCGGGAGGTCACCGGCCGGATCCGCGAGGAGATGGCCACCGGCGAGGACACGTACCTCACGGCCGTGGTCAACGAGGTGCTGCGGCTGCGCCCCTCGATCCCGAACATCATCGTCCGCGAGGTCAAGAAGCCCATCGAGATCGGCGGCGTCCGCTACGAGGTGGGCCAGCACCTGTGGGCGAGCGCCTTCCTGCTCAACCGGGACCCGGACCTGTACGAGGACCCGGACGTGTTCCGGCCCGAGCGGTTCCTCGGAGTCAAGCCCGGCACCTACTCGTGGATCCCCTTCGGCGGCGGCCGGATCCGCTGCCTCGGCGACCGGATCGCCCTGCTGGAGATGAAGGCCGTGATCCGCGAAGTGCTCGGCCAGTGCGACCTGCACGTGTCCGACGCCGCGCCCGAACGGGCCCGCAGCCGCATCGTGGTGAACGTGCCCTCGGACTTCGCCCGCATGGAGCTGCGCAGCCGCGTCACCGCCCCCCAGACGCAGGAGGCCGGCCGGTGAACGCCCTGCTGCTGCCCGTCATCGCCGTCCAGGGCCTGTGGGTGCGGGCCACCACCGAAGTGCTGCCGCCTGCCGCTGGCCCGCACACCGGGACGGTCGGGGCCGAAAAGGCCGGCACGCCGATGCGGATCGCCGTCCTGGGGGAGTCGACGGCCGCGGGCTGCGGAGTCGACTCCCACGACGAGGGCTTCCCCGGCAGCCTCGCCCGCGCGCTGTCCGCGCAGCACGGATGCCCCGTCACCTGGGAGGTCGTCGGTCAGTACGGTGCCACCGGACGCCGTGTCCGCCACCGGCTGCTCCCGCAGCTCGGCGACCACTTCGACCTGGCCGTGCTGCTTGCGGGCTCCAACGACGTCCTCAGCCGGCGCACGGCCGAGGAATGGGCGGACGACCTCGCGGCGATCGTCGACGACCTGGCCGAGCGGGCCACGTCCGTCGTGGTGGTGGGCACCCCGCCGTTCGGCGAGTTCCCCTCGCTGCCCAAGGCGCTCGCACGCTACTGCGCCGGACGCTCGGCCGTCATCGACGGCGCGTCCGAGCAGGTCTGCGCCGAGCGGCCACGGGCGACCTACATGAACTCGACCGACCTCATGGACATCACCCCGGACTTCTTCGCGCGGGACGGCTTCCACCCCTCGGCGCACGGCTACCGCCAGTGGGCCGAAGCCGTCGCCGCCCACCTGGACGCCGACCAGAGCTCCGGCCGGCACCAGCGGTGACCCGTGACCGAGAGGACGTCCGCAGCATGACGCCGCCCCCCGGCACAACGCCCCGGAGGGGATGGAGCATCACCGTCCTCCTCCTCGGCGTCTTCGTCTCCTCGCTGGACCTGTTCATCGTCAACATCGCCTTTCCCGACCTGGCGCAGTCGTTCCCGTCGTCGACGCTGAGCAGCCTCTCCTGGGTGCTCAGTGCCTACGCGATCACCTTCGCGGCGTTCCTCGCGCCGGCGGGACGGTGGGCGGACCAGTCCGGGCGCAAGCGCGCCTTCCTGGCGGGCCTCGCCCTGTTCACCCTGGCGTCGGCCGCGTGCGCGGCGGCCCCGTCGCTGGGCGCGCTCGTGGCGGCCCGTGCGCTGCAGGCCATCGGCGGCGCGCTGATGCTGCCGAGTTCACTCGGCCTGCTGCTCCCGCTGTTCCCGGCGGAACGCCGCGGAGCGGCCGTCGGCCTGTGGTCGGCCATGGGCGGCGCGGCCGCGGCGCTGGGACCGCCGATCGGTGGACTCCTCGTCCAGGCGGGCTGGCAGTGGGTGTTCCTCGTCAACCTGCCGGTCGGCGTGGCGGCCGTCGCCGTCGGCGTCTGGGCGCTGCGCGAGATCCGCGAGGAGTCCCGTACCTCGCCCGACGTACTGGGCGCCGTCGCGCTCGCGGTGACGGTGGGCGCGCTCGTGGCGGCGATCGTGCAGGGCGAGACCTGGGGGTGGACCAGCGGGCGGGTCCTGGGCCTGTTCGCCCTGGGCGTGCTGGGCGCCGTGTTCAGCGCCGTACGGGCGGTCCGGCATCCGGCTCCCGTCATCGAACCGGCGATCCTGCGCATCCGGGCCGTGGCGCTGGCCAACCTTGCGACGATCCTGTTCTTCGCCGGCTTCGGAGCGATGATCCTCGGCTCGGTGCTGTTCCTCACCGACCTGTGGGACCACTCGGTGCTGCGCGCCGGCCTGGAGATCGCCCCCGGCCCGCTGATGGCGGCGGTCTGCGCGGTGCCGGGCGGCCTCCTCGCCACCAAGTACGGCACCTACGCGGTGGGGTTCGCCGGCAGCGTGCTGTTCGCCGTCGGCGGGGTCCTGTGGGCGACGGCCACCGCCACGGACGCGGCGTACGCGAGCACCTTCCTGCCGGCCGGCATCATCGCCGGCGTCGGCGCGGGGCTGGCCCTGCCAAGCCTGTCCGGCGCGGCCACCCTGCCGCTGCCCCCGGAACGCTTCGCCACGGGCACCGCCATGGTCTCCATGTGCCGTCAGATCGGACTGGCCCTCGGTGCGGCGATCGTGGCGGCGGTCCTCGGCGCCCGTCCGGACCTGGGATCGTTCCACGCCATCTGGTTCTTCATGGCCGGGTGCGGCCTGACCGGCGGGCTGGCGCTCCTCGCGATCCGTGACACCACCCGCCGGCCGGCGCCGCCCAGGGCCACGGCCACGGAGGGGCTGCCGGCCGCCCGTTGAGACGCCCAGGGTGCGGCAGCCGCCCGGGGCTCCGCCCAGCCCCGCCCTCCTCGCGCACCCCCGCGGCCCCGCCGCGGGGGCCCCGTGCGCCCCGAAGCCATCCAGGCACGTGATCAGGCCATCATGTGGTCATCTGATCGGCCCGACACGCCCTAGAGTGTGCGCGTGACCGAGCAGAACGCCGAACTCATCGCCGGGCGCTACCAGCTGCTCGAACGCATCGGACAGGGCGGCATGGGCCGGGTCTGGCGGGGCGCCGACCAGCAGCTCTTCGGGCGCGAAGTCGCCATCAAGGAGATCGTCTTCCCTCCGGGGCTCGCCGACGCCGACCGCGCCACCCTGCTCGGGCGCTTCACCGGTGAAGCGCGGGCGGCGGTCACTCTCAGCCATCCCGGGATCATCACCATCCACGACGTCGTGGAGCACCGCGGCGCCCCCGTGATCGTCATGGAGTACATCCGGGGGCAGTCGCTCGGCGCGGCCCTGCGCCGCGAGGGCCGGCTGCCCGTGCAGCGGGTGGCACAGATCGGATCCGCGGTACTCGACGCGCTCGCCGAGGCGCACCAGGCGCGGATCGTCCACCGTGACATCAAGCCGGACAATGTGCTCCTGGCCAAGGACCGCGTCGTCCTCACCGACTTCGGCATCGCCCACCTCGCGGACGCCACGACGAAGCTCAGCCACAGCGGGATCGTCATCGGCACCCCGCAGTACATGCCGCCGGAGCAGCTGGAGGGCAAGCGCCCGACGCCCGCCAACGACCTGTGGGCACTCGGCGCCACCCTCTACCACGCGGTCGAAGGGCATCCGCCGTTCGACGCCGAGGGGTTGCACGCCCTCGCCGTGGCCGTCTTCACCCGCCCCCACCGGCCCCCGGTCCATGCCGGCCCGCTGGGCCCCGTACTCGACGCACTGCTGGCCAAGGACCCGGCGCGACGAGCCGGCGCCGCCGAGGCCGCCGAGCTGCTCGCGGCGGCCCTGCGGCCCTCCGGGCCCCGGGCAGGCACCCGGGCCCCCACCCACCCCCCGACCCGCACCACCGGGGCATCCGGTACGGACGAGGCGTCCGGCGCGGCCGAGTCCGCCGCGGGCGGTGCAACCGCCGGAGCTTCCGGGTCCACGGAAGGGCGGCCCACCGTGGGAGCCTCCGACGCCGCCGGATCCGGGACCCCGCCGGATGCGGCGACACCGACCGTCCCCGCGCCCACCGCCCCTACGCAGCCTGCCCTGCCCCCGCCCCCGACCGTCCCCGCGCCGACCGAAGACCTGGTCTCGCTCGGCGGAACGGACCCCGCAGGACGCGGTACGGACGCGTCCGCCCGGCGCCGCACCCTCACCCGGCGCTCGACGGTCCTCGCGGCCGTGGCCGCGCTCACCGTCGGCTCCGTCCTGACCTGGACCCTCGCTCAGGACGGGCGGGGCGACGGCAAGCCGGCCGGCAGCGGATCCGCGGCATCCCCCGCCACGGTGGTCATCGGCGTGGACGCCCCGCTCAGCGGCGACCTGTCCTTCCTCGGCGCGGGCATGAAGAACTCCGCCGACCTGGCGGTCAGGACCGCCAATCGGACCCGGCACGTCCCGGGCGTCACCTTCGAGATCAAGGCCTTGGACGACCAGGGCAGTCCCGCCCTGGGCGGGCCGAACGCCGCCCGGTTCATCGCCGACCGGAAGGTGCTGGGCCTCGTCGGCCCGCTCAACTCCGGCGTCGCCCAGACCCTGGTGGAACCGCTCGCCCAGGCGAACCTGGTGAACGTGTCGCCGGCCAACACCAACCCCGCGCTGACGCTGGGCCCCCAGTGGGCCAAGGGCGTCACCTCCCGCCCGTACAAGACCTACTTCCGCACCGTGGCCACCGACGCCGACCAGGGGCCGTTCGCCGCCCGGTACCTCCACGACACGGCCGGGAAGGGCAAGCCGTACGTCGTCGACGACAACAGCGCCTACGGCACCGCCCTCGCCGCCGGTTTCACGGCCGAGTTCCGCAAGCTCGGCGGCGCCGTCGCCGGCGCGGACCACGTCGACCCGGCCGCAACCGACTTCTCCGGCCTCGCCTCCAAGATCCGTGCCTCGGGCGCCGACTCCGTGTACTTCGGCGGCTACTCCACCACGGCCGTCCCGCTCTCCCGGCAGCTCCGCCAGGCAGGCGCCGACATCCCCCTGGCGGGCGGCGACGGAATCTTCGACCAGCACTACCTGACGGCCGGGGCGCAGGCCGCCGGCGACCTCGCCACGCACGCCGGTGCGCCCGCCGAAGAACTGGCCGCAGGCGCGGACTTCCTCACCCGGTACCGGGAGGCCGGCTACCCGGAGGAGGCCGGCCTGTACGGGCCCTACGCCTACGACGCGGCGTGGGCCGTCATCGAGGCGGTGAAGTCCGTCGCGGCAGCCCACGGCGGCACCCTCCCGGCGGACGCCCGGGCGAAAATGCCCGCGGCCGTGGCGGGCCTGGGATTCGACGGGGTCACCGGCCGCGTCGCCTTCGACGCGCACGGGGACACGCTCAACCGCCGGCTCGCGGTGTTCGCGGTCAAGGACGGCGGCTGGAGCGTCGTGACGAGCGGCCCCCGCATCCCCTGACCGGGCCCGCCCGCCTGCGGGGCCGGGCGCCTTCGACGCGCCCGGCCCGCAGCACCGCGGATCACACCAGCTCGGGCTGCGGTTCCTGCTCCCGGCGCGGCTGCGGCAGGTGCACCGGTACGGCCTGCCGGTCCCACTGCCTGGTGGTGCGTACGTAGCCGTAGACCACCGAGGACATCGCCGCCATGACCAGGGGCCCGGACAGCCAGGGACGGGCCGCCATCTCCACCGGCAGGAAGCGGTAGGACAGGAGCAGGGCGGTGAAGACCACCGTTCCGTACACGACGAGGCGGACCCCCTGCCGGTCCCAGCCGCGGTCGAGCGCGCGCAGCCCCGCCTCGATCGTGAGCGTGAAGACCACGCCGGCGACGATGTCCGCACCGTAGTGGTAGCCGAAGCCCAGGGTGGCGCCGAGCGTGGCGATCAGCCAGAACGTGCCTGCGTAGCGCATGACCCTCGGGCCCCTGCGGGAGTGGAGGAAGATCGCCGTGGCCCAGGCGGTGTGCAGACTGGGCATGCAATTGCGCGGGGTGAACTCGTCGAAGGGCATCGCCTGCGGGGCGGTCAGCGGCGGGGGCGTGGCCGGCCACAGATCGGCCACCGCCCAGTGGCCCCCGTCGGCGCCGTACGCGAAGATCGGCCCCACCACCGGGAAGACCATGTAGATCCCCGGCCCGAGGAGACCGATGACCAGGAAGGTGCGGACCAGGTGGTGACGCGGGAAGCGGCGCCGGGCCGCCACATGGCGCAGCTGGTACAGCGCCACGGCGACCGCGGCCACCGCGAGCTGGATGTAGACGAACTCGAGCACGTGGGCGCCGACCGTGCCGGTGGCCTCGACCAGCCGGCCGACCAGCCACGACGGGTTGCCCAGGGCGTGGTCGGCAGTGGCCACGTACTGGTCGAGCACCATCGGGCGCGTCTTCGACGTGATCAGCAGCCACGCGTAGCCGGTCTTGCGGCCGGCGACCAGCAGCAGCGCCAGGCCGACGCCCTGCAGCAGCAGGACGCGCTCCCGGCCGGTGCGCCGCGTCACGGCGATGACGGCGCAGGCCAGAGTCACCCACAGCGCGCCGTTGCCGAACATCATCTCGGCGCCGACCGACCACCGCACCAGCCAGAAGACCAGGTCGATCCCGACCGCTGCGCCGAAGGCGATGAACCGCTGCCGCCAGGTGAGCACGACCAGCATCAGCGCCATGCTGACGTACAGCACCGTCCCCGACTTGGGGGCGAAGACCACCTCGCGCGCCTGGTCGGTGAGGGGGCCGCGCTGCCCGTAATGACGTGCGGCGATCTCCAGCGCGATGAGGAAGCCGAGGGCCACCACACCCACCGTGACCCACAGGGCGACCCGTGCCGGGCGGTGCGCGGCCGCCCCGGAGTCATGGCCGTCTCTTCGCGAAAAGGCTCGCGTTATCGTAGATATCAATTTGTTTTCAGCCGATTTGTGTATTTCAACCTGATCGTCGCAAGCTCGAACATGTTAACGGAGGGGGTCGGGCCCGCGGCCTACGGGTGCCGTCCAGAGGTCCGAGCCCACCCCGCCCGCGGGTCGCACCGGGGCCGTATCCGCCGGTGGGAGAGCCGGGGCGCCGCGTTTGGCCGCCCCCGGGGGAGCGCAGGATCGGGGGCATGAGCACACAGAGTGGGCCAGTGGCCGCCCCGCCGCGGGCTGCCGCGGCACGGGCCGGAACTCCCGGCGGGGGAGCAGCCGGCGCCGGTGGAGTGACTCCCGCGGTACGGGAGACGGTCGAGGCGATCGTGCGGGCCGTGGGGGCCGGTGACGACGTCATGATCGACCGCCTGCTCGCCGGGTTCACGGAGGTCGCCGACTACGCCGCCCTCGTCCACCTGCGCACCCGCCTGCACACCGCGCTGCGCGCCACCAGGCAGGCGATGTCCCCCTACCGCATACCGGCGCTGTGACCCCCGCGCGGAGGGGGCCGCTCTGCCGGGGACGGGCCGCCCCCGTCAGTCGGTGAGGTCCAGCTCGGTCCAGACCGTCTTGCCCGCGGCGGTGTACCGGGTGCCCCACCGCTGGGCCAGCCGGGCGGCGATGAACAGGCCGCGGCCGCCCTCGTCGACGGTACGGGCGTGGCGCAGCCGGGGGCTGATGGCGCTCGCGTCGTGGACCTCGCAGGTCAGGCTGCGGTCCTTGATGAGGCGCAGCCGCACCGGCGGGCTGCCGTGGCGCAGGGCGTTGGTGACCAGTTCACTGACGATCAGCTCGGCCGCGGCGGTGGTGTCCTCCCCGATGCCCCATCCGCTGAGCGTCCGGCGGGTGTGCCGGCGGGCGGTGGCCACCTCGGTGAGCCGGTCCTCCAGCAGCCAGCCGGCCGAGGAGTCCCGGGGAAGGGGGTGGGTGCGGGCGAGCAGGAGGACCGCGTCGCCGTCACCGCTCCCGGCGCCGAGCGCGTACAGCGCGTCGTCGCACAGGTCCTGCAAGGACCGGTCGGGGTGGGCCAGGAGGCTGCGCAGGAGGCCCGCGGCGTCGTCGGTGCCCGCCCGCTCCGCGCCGAGGAGCCGCGGGGTGTGCAGGGCCAGGGTGGAACCCTCGGCGAGTTCGACGGTGGTGGCGGCGAACGGGGACCCCTCCCCACTGCCCAGGGCAGGCCCGGCGGCGATGTCCACGGTGTCGACGGCGCCGTCGGGGCGTACGGTCAGCGGCGGCGCGGACCGGCCGGCGCAGGCGAACGTGCAGGTGCGGGTGAAGGGGTCGTACACCGCGTAGATGCAGCCGGCGATCAGCGGCTGCTGGTGCATCGGGTCGCCCGGCGGGAGCGCCGCGCGCTCCTCCGCAAGGAAACGCGTCGTGTCGTCGAGACGTGCGAGGAGTTCGTCCGGCTCCAGGTCCAGCGCGGCGAGCGAGTGGACGACGGTGCGCAGCTGCCCCATCGTGGTCGCGGTGTGGATCCCGCGTCCGGCGACATCCCCGACGACCAGGGCGGTACGGGCGCCGGACAGGGGGATCGCGTCGAACCAGCCGCCGCTCCCGTCGGCGCCGGGGACGTGGAGGTGGGCCGTCTCCAAGGTGCTCTGGGTCGGCGGCCGGCGCGGCAGCAGATGACGCTGGACCATCGCGGCGACCGTGTGCTCGCGCGTGAAGCGGCGGGCGTTGTCGATGCACAGGGCGGTGTGGGCGCTCACCTCGCGCACGAGCGCGAGATCCCCCTCGGTGTAGGGCTCGGACCCCTCGCTCCGGTAGAGGCTGATCAGGCCGAGGGCCTTCCCGCGCAGGGCCAGCGGCGCCACGATCATGCTGTGGGCCCCGGCCGCGCGGATCGCGCCGGCCTTGGACGGATCGGCCTGCAGCCAGGGGCTGTCCTCGCGGACGGACACGATCCGGGGCCGCAGGTCGGCCAGGGCCTGGGTGTAGGGGGTCGGGAAGCGCAGGCTCCGGACGTCGCCCACCGGATGGGCCTCGGCGTGTCGGCGGCCGTCGCGGGCCTGGAAGGCCGCCCGGCGCAGGGGTACCTCCTGGGCGAGCGGCCCCGGTGGCGGCTCCTCGCCGCGGACCACCGCCTCCACCACCTCGACCACCGCGATGTCGGCGAAGGCCGGCACCAGGGTCCGTACGAGTTCCTGGCAGGTGGTGATCGCGTCCAGGGTCTTGCCCACCCGCTCGCGCACCGCATCGCGGACCCGCAGCCGGGCGCGCGCCTCCTCCGCGTCCGTCACGTCGACCGCCGAGATCGCCACCCCCAGGACCGCCCCCTGCGGATCGCTCAGCCGGAACACCGAGACCGAGCGCGTCCTCTCCCGCCCGTGGTCGATGACGCCGAGCCGCGAACGCACCAGGTGCTCCCGCACCGGTACGCCGGTCTCCAGCACGCCGCGGATCATGTCCTCGACCTGCTCGGGCGAGGTGAGTCCGGTGAACGCGTGGCGGAAGTGCTGCCCGAGGAGATCCTCGACGGCGACGTCGTGCATGGGCCGTGTGGCGGTGTTGATCCGCACCAGCCTCAGCTCCGTGTCGAGGACGTGCAGGCCCACCGGCGACTGGGTGAACAGGGCGTCCAGCACCGCCAGCTCGACATCCTCCGGGATGCTCTGCCGCGCCTGCGGGGCCGGATCATCGTGCGTCACAGGGATCACCTCCGCCGTCCACCCTGCCCGACCGGGCGGGCCGGGGCCCTCCGCGCAGCCGGGGACGCAGGGAACTCCTGCGATTGTCACCCTGTCGGCTCGGTGCGGCTCGGTGCGGTGCGGCTGGGTGCGGCTCGGTGCGGTGCGGCTGGGTGCGGCTGGGTGTGGTGCGGTGCGGTGCGGCTGGGTGCGGTGCGGCTCGGCGCCGCGGCGGTTGCCGTCCCGGCCCGCACGGCCTTCCACCACGTCCGCGTCGCCTCATCGTCGTCGCATTCGCCCTGCTGGTCACCGCCCTCACCTGAGCCCGAGGTCCGGACCGCGGGGCCGGGTGCCGGTCCGGGTGCCGGGTGCCGGTCCGGGTACCGGGCGAAGCCGTCGGGCGGCCCGGTCGGGCCCGCGCCCGCGCCCGGTCGGGCCTGCATCGTCCGGGCGGGTGCGGCGGGGATGCTGCCGCCGGCCCCGCCCGGCGGCGGCCGAACCGCACCTTTAGGCCGTGGGTTCTCCGGCCGCCCTCGGCCGGCCCCTCGTCGTCCCGGCAGCCGGGCGAGGCCTCCGGCTGGTCGCCGCTGCGCTGCGGCTCCTCGGTTCCCCATTCCCGATACGAAGCCGTGCTGGCGGGCGCGCAGCAGACCCCGGGCGGAGCCCCGGAGGCGCGAGCCGCCCCGCCGCAGCGCCCGGCCGCCCGGCCTGCAGCGGTACCGCCGGACCGCCCCGCCCGCCGCCCGCCCCGCCTGTGGCGGTACCGCCGGACCGCCCCGCCCGCCGCCCGCCCCGCCTGTGGCGGTACCGCCCGGCCGCGCCGCCCGCTGCCCGGCCGCGCCGTCCGCCCGCGCCGTCCGCCCGGGGCACCCGGCCGCGCCGCCTGAGGCGGTACCGCCTGGCCGCGGCGGTACCGCCCGGGCGCGCCCGCCGTCCGCCGTCCGCGACGCCCGGCCGCCCG
Source organism: Streptomyces sp. cmx-4-9 (assembly GCF_046548835.1). Classification (NCBI taxonomy): domain Bacteria; kingdom Bacillati; phylum Actinomycetota; class Actinomycetes; order Kitasatosporales; family Streptomycetaceae; genus Streptomyces; species Streptomyces sp. cmx-4-9. The sequence continues at coordinate 331,119 of NZ_JAEBEE010000005.1, forward strand.
CCCTGCGGCGGTACCGCCCGACCGCCCCGACCGCCCCGACCGCCCCGACCGCGCCGCCGGGCCGCGCCGCCCGGCCGCGCCGCCTGAGGCGGTACCGCCTTGCCACGGCGCCCGGCCGCCCCACCCGCGGCGGTACCGCCCGCCCGCGCCGCCCGCCCGCAGCGCCCGGCCGCCGCCCGCCCGCCCGCGGCGGTACCGACCGGCGGCCGCGAGGGCCGGGACTTCTCTCCGGCGGCGCCACAACTGGCCGAAAGTCCTTCGTTTGCGCGGCCGTTGGGTGGCGAGATTGTTTGGCGAACGCCTAAGCGAGTAGGCCTACAAGTGTGCGCTCACCGTCTCCCGTCGTGCTCTAGTTGCCCCTGGTCCGTACGTGGCGCCGCCATGCGGACCGTCCGCCGATGCCGCCGACGCCGCGTCCGGCGTCGCCGCTGACCCACCCTCAGGAGCACCATGACCCCGATCCTGTTCGTCTATGCCAAGGGCGGCCCCCCGCTGGAGTACGCGGTGCCCAGAATCGCGGTCCACGCCGACGTGCACGTCCTGGCGCTCGCGCCGCTGCCGGTGAACACCGCACCGCTGTGGCGGCCCGAATGCGCCTCGGTCACCACGGCGCAGCCCGGTGAGGGCGGGGAACTGGTCGACCTGATCTGCGCGCACGCCCGCCGCGTCGGAGCCGCCGCAGTGCTGACGCTGTCGGAGTACGCGGTCGTCGCCGTCGCCCACGCCTGCCTCCAGCTCGGCCTGCGCGGCGCCGGCGAACACGTGGCGGCCGCACGGGACAAGCGGCTGATGCGCCGGATCTGGCGCGATGCCGGGGTGCCCGTACCGGGCTTCACCGAGATCCACACCCCCGGGGACATCACCACCGCCTTCGCCGAACTGACGCCGCCGCTGCTGCTCAAAGCGGCCTGGAGCGCCGGGTCCACGGCCCACCTCACCGTGCGCGACGAACGCCAGGCCGAGGAGGCGTGGAAGACCGGCCGCTCCGTCATGGAGGCCTCTTCGGCGCAGGGGTACGCGGAACTGCACGCCGCAGACGAGGGCGTGAGCGACTTCCTGCTGGAGGAGATCGTGACCGGTGACGCCTCCGACTGGTTCGAAGAGCCGGGCTGGGGCGACTACGTCAGCGTCGAGGGGATCGTCGCCGGCGGCCGCTACCACCCGCTGTGCATCACGGGGCGGATGCCCACCGTCGCCCCGTTCACCGAGCGCGCGAGTCTGGCGCCGGCAGCCCTCCCCGAAGGACTCCAGCGCCGCCTCGAAGAAGTCTCCCGGGCAGCGGTCGACGCGCTCGGACTCGACACCTGCGCCACCCACACCGAGATCAAGCTCGGCGCCGGCGGCGCCGTCTGGCTCATCGAGACCGCGGCCCGGTTCGGCGGAGTGATGACGACCCGCCAGGTCGAGACCGTCTTCGGGCTCGACATGATCGGCATGCTGGTACGCCAACTCCTCGGACAGGACGTCGACTACCCCCGCCGGATGCTCACGGAGGGCAAGGGCGCCGCGGGCTCCCTCGTCGTCCTCGCGGTCGGTCCCGAGGGGCAGCCCTGGCCCGAGCTCCCCTCCTGGGACTTCACCGCCGTCGACTGGGCCGCCCTGCTCGGACCCGGGTCCCGCATCGAGCTGGTGCGCGAGCACAGCCTCGCCCCCGGCACCCCCGTGCCCCCGTACGAGGAGGCGGGAGGCGCCAACTCCATGGCCGCCCTCTGCTTCCTCACCGCCCGGTCCGGCTCCGCCCTGCTGGCCGACTGCCAACGCATCGTCGCGGCCCTGCCCGGCGCCCTCACCGGCGCCCACGCCACCCGCCCGGCAGCCGGGAGCACCCGGTGAGCGCCCGACCCGTGAGGAGCCACCCCGTGCAGAGCCGGCCCGTGGACAACCCCGTGGACAGCCCCGTGGACAGCCCCGTGGACAGCCCGGTGGACAGCCCGGTGGAGGGCCCCGTGGAGAACCGTCCTGCCGAGGGCTCCGGCCCGGCCGCCCCCGCAGCCCCGGCTGCCCCCGCCGCCCCGGCCGCCCCCGCAGCCCCGGACGGCCCGGACGGCCGGGCCACCGCCTCCGACACCCTGCTGACCCTCCCGCTGTTCGAGCAGCTGGCCGGGATGCTGGGCGGACACCCGTACGTGAAGATCGTCGTGGACCGGCACCAGGGCGGCTGGCACATCCTCGACAGCGCCGTGCACTCCTTCCACGTCAACTACATAGCCACCGAGATCCAGGGGATGACCCTCGAAGAACTCGACGCGGAACTGGACGGCTTCAACCACAGCGTCTACCAGGACCCCGCCCGCCGCTTCCTCCTCGGAGTCCTGTCACTGCACTCCCGCGGCGGCCCGGAGCAGCGCGAACCCTTCATGGTCCTGGAGACCACCGAGGCCGACACCATGGGCGCCGCACTGCTCACCGAGTTCCACGCCTTCGTGCGCGCCCACCTCGACCCCGCCCTGGAACTCCTGGTGAAACCGGCCAACCACGGCCAGGAGAGCGCCCTCGCCGCGGTCCCCGAGACCGTCGTGCCCCGCACCCGGGGCCACGCCCTGTCGGCGACCGCGCCGTTCGTCCCCCTCACCCTCGCCTCCGCCACCGGACGGCTGCGGGCCTTCGCCACCCGGGAGGACTACCTCGCCGCGCGCCCGGACCTCGCCTGGTACGACATCGTCGCCATGCCGGTCGTCCCCGACGACATCCCGCGCCTCGCGGGCCTCCTCAACGCCCAGCCGACCACCCCGCTGTCCCACACGAACATGCTGGCGGCCGGCTGGGGGATCCCCAACGCGATCGTGCGCGGGGTCCTCGACCGGATCGCCGACGACAAACTCGACGGAGACTGGGTCCGCTACGAGGTCACCGCGGACTCCTACGTCCTCGAACGCACCGAGCAGCCCGCCGACCTGGCCGAGCCGGCCTGGCACACCCAGCGGATCCGCCTCGACACCCCGCAGGTGGCGGACGCCCCCCTGGTGCCGCTGTCCGCGCTGCGCGCCCGGGACCGCAACCGCTACGGCACCAAGGCGGCCAACCTCGGCGAACTGCACCACGTGCTGCGCCACGGCTCGAACCGCCTCACCGGCTACTACTCCGTGCCGCGCCCGCCGCGCCCCGATCTGCTCGGCCACCTCGCCGCCCGGCTGCGGATGCCCGCCGACGGCGATCTGGCCCAGCACGCGGCCGAGTTCCTGTCCCGCCACCTCCAGGCCCCGGCGGGCATCGCGGTCCCCTTCTCCGTCCAGCAGCGCTTCCTGGACTCCTCGCCCGCGGTGCAGCAGAGCATCGGCAAACTGAAGATGGCGCTGGAACTGGGCGCCATGGACGCCGCCGACACCGTCTGCGTGCAGTTGCAGCACCTGGTGCGCACCCTCCCGGTGCCCGAGGACCTGGTGCGGGCCCTGGACTCCCAGGTCGTCGAGCACCTCGCGGGCACCAGCCGCTTCGCCGTCCGCTCCTCCTCCAACGCCGAGGACCTGCCCGGCTTCTCCGCGGCCGGCATCTACGAGTCCCACACCAAGGTCACGGACCTGCCGGGACTGCTGGACGCCATCCGCCAGGTGTGGGCCTCGCTGCTGTCCCCGCGCAGCGTGCGGCTGCGCCACCAGGCCGGGATCTCCCTGGACGACACCTACATGGGGGTGATCGTCCAGCGTTACGAGCCGTCCCCGCTGGGCGGCGTCATGGTCACCTGCAATCCCACCAACCGGGCCGACTTCCGCAATGTGTACCTGAACTGCGCCCACGGCTCCACCGCGGACGTGGTGGACGGCCGGACGCTGCCCCTGCAGTACCTCTACAACACCGTCGAGGGCGGCGGCCGGACGATCTCGCTGGGAGCGGCCGCCGAGGACCTGGAACAGGAGACCCGGGCCCATCTGGGACGGCTGGCGCTCGCGGGCCGCCTGCTCCAGTCGCACTTCGCCGCCGACTACACCTTCGCCGGGCCTCTCGACGTCGAGTGGCTCCTCGCGCCCGGAGGACGGCTCCACATCCTCCAGCTGAGGCCGTACAGCGCCTGAGGGCGGCGCCCTCCTCCTGCCGCGCACACCCCTACGAAGGCCGTACCCATGCCCCTCTCCTCCGTCTCGCCACGCTCCCGCCTGCGCGGGAAGCGCCGCGTGCGGCCGCCCGCCGCCGTGCTCCGCGTGATCCGCCTGAACAACGGGTTCCAGCTGCTGTTCAACCTGTTGTGGTGGATGCCCGTCTTCTACCAGTACCAAAAACAGGCCGGCCTGTCGGACAGTCAGATCTTCGGCATCCAGAGCATCTACTACGTGGCGTTCTGCCTGCTGGAGGTGCCCACCGGCTTCATCGCCGACCGCATCGGGCAGCGCCGGTGCATGCAGCTGGGAGCGGCCGTCATGACGGCGGCCAATCTCCTCCCGGTCTTCCGGCCCTCCTTCACGGGCTTCCTGGCGCACTTCCTGGCCATCGCCGCGGCCCGCTCGCTGGTGTCCGGGGCGTCCAGCGCCTACCTCTACGAGTACCTGCACGGCCACGGGGCGGGCGAGCACTACGTGCAGGCCGAGGGCACCGCCCGGGCCCTGGGCCTCTGGGCCAAGATCGCCTGCTGGCCGCTGGTCGGCCTCCTGATGCAGGTCCGGCACGAGGCGCCGTACGTGCTGACCGCGGTGTCCGTCCTCGGCTCGCTGGCCTGCGCCGCGGCCCTGCCGGCCGTCCCCGTCCGGCCCGCGGCCGCCGGGCGGCACGGGGCTGCGCCACCGCCCGGGGAGGGCGTGGGCCTGCTCGACTCCGCCCGTCAGGCCTTCAAGGTGCTCAGGGGCTCCCGGGCGCTGGGGCCGCTGATGGTGCAGGGCGTGGCCGTCTTCACCCTGGCGCGGATCTGCCAGGTCAACCTCTTCCAGCCGCTCCTCCTGGAGAAGGACCTCCCGGTCGCCGACCACGGCACGGTGCTGTCGGCGATGACCGTCGCCGAGGCCGTGGGATCGGCCCGGACGAACTGGGTGCGCGGCAGGGTGTCCGACACCGCGGTGGTGAGCGCCCTCAGTGTCGTCATGGCACTCACCCTCGCGGCCACCGCCTGGTCCGGGGCGCTGGGCACGGTCGCGTGGCTGTGCGTCTTCGCGGCCGCGGCGGGGCTGGCCTACCCGGTCCAGCGGAACCTGATCAACGCGGCCATCCCGCCGACCCCTTACCGGGCGACCCTGCTGTCGGTGGAGTCCATCATCGACCGCGGCGTGTGCGCGCTGGTCGCGCTGGCGGTGGGCGCCTACCTCGCGGCGGACCGCCTCGACGCGCTCCTCGTGCACGCCGCCGCGGGCACCTGCGTCCTGCTGCTCGTCGTGGGGGTGGCCCTGCGGCGGGTCGCACGCGCCGGCGCATCGCCGGCCGCCGCCGACCGCCCCTGACGCGGGCCGCTGCCGGTCAGTACGGGGTGTGGGCCGCCACCGGTCAGTGCGGGTGCGGCGGGAGGGCGGCCCGGGGCGGCCAGGCCCGCCCGTCGAGGATGCCCAGCGTGTAGGCGCGCGCCACCAGCGCGGGACGCGAGGCCGCGTCCAGTGCCTCGCGCAGCCGGCGCAGGTGGTAGTCCAGGGCCTGGCGGGACAGCCCCAGGTGGGAGGCGATGGCCCCGTTGGACTCGCCGCCCGCCATCAAGGACAGGACCCGCAGCTGTACGGGGCTCACCCGGGCCGCGGCAGCGGACTCGGGGCCCAGCGCGTGCAGTACGGCCGAGATGCGGTCGGGGGCTCCCCGGTGCCGGATCACGCCGAGGTCCGCGCGCAGGACCAGGCTGCCGCCGGCGGCGGTGCGGCAGACGACGGAGCACGTACGCCGGGCGGCCCGGCCCAGGATCAGGTCCGCCCAGGCCCGCCGCACGGCGCGGCAGTCGCCGCTCAGGTGGCCGGCGGCCCGGCTGCCCTCCAGGTGGGCCCGGTCGCCGCCGAGCAGTTCCGCGACGCCGCCGCTGACCCGCTGGACCCGGCCCCGCAGGTCCAGGGTCACGATCGCCAGCCCCGAGCGCTCCCAGAGGGCGTGGAGCTCCTCGGCGGCGGCGGCCTTGTCCTCCAGGGCCTGGGCCTGATCGGTGACGTCCCGGTAGATGCCGCCGACGCGGGGGCCCCGGCCGAAGTCCAGGACGAAGCGGTGCCCCGTGACCTGGCGGGGTGTCCCGTCGGGGTGCCGGAAGAGCAGCGTGTGGCGCACCGGGCGGCCGGACGTGAGCACCTCGCGGTCCAGGGCGCGGAACACGGCCGCGTCGTCGGGGGCGTCGACCTCCTCCACGGTGCGGCCCACGACCGCGTGTGCCTCCAGGCGGTACAGGTGCGCGTACGCGGCGTTCACCCACAGGTAGCGGCCGTGCCCGTCGCGGATGAAGGCGGGCGCGGGGGCGTAGGCGGCGAGGGCCTCGAACCAGCGCGCCGCCTCGGGCAGCTCCGGGCTCCCGGCCGCTGCGCGCCCCGGCTCCGTCCCCCCGCCGGCCGCCGGCCGTGTCTGCCCGTGCTCGTTCTTCACGTACATGCCTGGTTCTGCCTCCCGGGATTCCTGCGCGGTTCGCCCTCCCCGGGGCGGAGCCGCTCACGTCAGGGCGCGGGCCGAGGCGCACACGGGCGCACCGGGCCGTCGGCGCCCTGGCGGGAGGTCAACTTAACCGGTTTTGAGCTGCGTTGCGGCAACGGGAGCGGATTGTCTGATTCCGGTCGGTCGCCGGCGGGCGGACTCCGGCGGGCCGCCCGGGTGGGGTCCGCTGTCCGCTGCCGAACCGGTCACCGCTGCTGCGGGCGCCTCAGGAGCGGGGGAGCGGGGGTGGGCAGCGGGCTCGCAGCGGCCGGGGTCAGGCCGTCCAGGACCCTCCGGGAACGGCTTCCGGACCGGCCTGCTCCCGGGCGGCTGCTTCGCCCTGCTGTCCGCAGCCGTCGCCGCCCTGATCCCCGCTCCCGCACCCGCACGACCGACCCCGGCCGCCCCCGCCGGCCCCGCACCGGAGACCACCCTCGCAGCCACGGCCCCATGACGGCGCGCCATCGACCTGGTGAGGGATGACCGAGCTGCGGTGGCAGTGCCAACCCGTCAGCTGTCTGGGGCCAGCTGCTTCCTGATGGCCGCGACGGCGGTCTTTGGTTCGTCGGCGTGGCAGCGGACCGTATGAACCTCCGTGCTCCGCCCCAACAGGCTCACGGTTGTGACTGGTCGGATCAGCTCGATGGTGATCGAGGTCTGCGACGCGATGGCCACGTCCAGCACGCCGTTCTCGGACTTGTTCGCGTCCGGGAAACGGAGGTCGTAGCGGGCGGACGCTATCCGCCCCAGGGGTATCCGCAGATCGAGCCGTGCACCTCGCCGTATCCGCAGCCCGCCCGGCCCCACGACGTGTGGGCGTGTGACGGCGGCGGCGTGCAGCCCCAGGGCCAGGAACACCGTGTAGAGGTCGAGCAGCAGCATGACCAGGTGGGCGACCGGGTACGCGGCGAGCATGAAGGACACCCCGACCGTCTCGACCACGAACACGAAGACCAACCCGTACGCCGTCGGTGCCTGAGCACGCGCATACCCGACAGCGATATCCGCGTCCCCGACTCCGTGCGAGCGCCGAGCCACCCACAGCCCGAGGCTCGCCATCCACCGCCCCTCGTGTGCTGCCAGCCGTCGCGCCTGCGTGATGAACGCCCCGATCCCCATGCGCCTCAGTGAATCAGAGAGACCCCTGAATTCCCCCGGGTCGTAGAGCCCCGCATCGGCAACCTTCAGGCGGAGGGGCGGGGTCCGGTGCAGGACCGGGCGTTCGTGCAGCCCCAACCCCCGCCATGAGATGTCGTCAGGACGGTGCAAGGGGTGAGAAGGCGGACTCTGTTGCCCCGCTCTCATGAGCACTGCACGCACCCGCGCCGTGCACCGAGTGCGATGGAGTCCGCATTCCGTCGGCCGCACCGCCGCGGGAAGCAGCCCGTGTGGCCGGATGCGAGCATGCGTTGCTGTCGCCCGCAGCGGCCTCTGCGCTGCCCAGTCGATCAGCCGCGACAGCCTCTGTCCCCACCGCTCCCTCACCGACCAGCTCCGACACGTCCTGACGGATTGCGCGGGCAGCGTGCCGCACGCTTCAGCCGTTGCTCTCTGGAGATGACGGACGGATTTTTAGTGTGACATGCGCGTATTTGAAACGAATCGGACAAAAATCCATCCAGCGGGTCCCGGGGCTCGAATCCCTTGTGCCACATCAAACGCAGCCCTCCCCTCGGGTGAGGGCGAGGAGGTGGGATTCATGTCCGCTGGATACCGGGTCAGGCGCCTGGCAGTCGCCGCCGGCACAGCCGGTCTGCTGGCCGGAGGCGTGGCCCTCGGAGGCGCGGCGCAAGCGGTCGCGGCACCCCGGGCGACCGTCGCCGCATCCGTCACCCACACCCAGGACCACGGCAAGAAGTGTGTCTGGGAGAGGGGCCACTGGGACAAGCGGTGGGTCAAGGGCCACTGGGAGAAGAAGTGGGTCCGCGGCGGGGAACGGGACCACGACTGGAAGGACGGGCACGACGGGAACCGCGACCGCAACGGCGGATGGCACGACTCCCGCAGCCGCCAGGGCCACGGGAAGTGGGTCTACGTCCCCGGCCACTGGGAGAAGGAATGGGTCAAGGGCCACTGGGACTGCTCCTACAAGGACCGCTGGTAGGACGTGCTGCACACGCCTGGCGGCGGGGAAGGCGGCGGGGGCCCGGTACCTGCGGGACCCCGCCGCCTCCCGCGCTCCGCATGCGTCCTGCCCGCATCGGTGGTGGGATCGGGAGCAGGTGCACCCGAGGACACGGGACGTCTGATGGAGGACAGGGCAGGGAGGGCGGACGCCGACGCGGCGTCCCCCGCGGCCGACGCGGGCGGGGTGGACGTCCCGGCCGTGGACGCCCCGGCCGTCGATGCCCCGACCGTCGACGCGCCGGCACTGGACGCCCGGGCCGTGGACGTTCCGGCGGCGGATGCGGCCGCCGTGCCCGGCGCGGACCCCGCAGGCGCCGAGGACGATCCCGCCGACGCACTGGACACCATGCTCCTGCAGGTCGCGGAGGGCGACCAGGAGGCGTTCACCCCGATCTACGACGCCCTCGCCGCCCCCGTCATGGGCCTGGCCTGCCGGATCCTGCGGGACGAGGCCCAGGCGGCGGAGGTGGTGCAGGAGGTGATGGTCGAGGTCTGGCGCACCGCCGGGCGCTTTCGGCCCGAGCTCGGCACCGCGCGGGCGTGGGTGCTGCTGCTGGCGCACCGCCGGGCCGTGGACCGCGTCCGCTCCGCCGAGGCCCGTACGCAGCGCGAGGAGAAGGCCGCGCTGCTGGACCGGCTGCCCCCGTACGACGAGGTGGCCGACACCGTCGAAGGGCGCGACGAGCACGCCCGGGTGCGCCGCTGCCTGGGGGCCCTGAGCCACGACCAGCGGGAGGCCGTCCGGCTGGCCTACTACGAGGGGATGACCTACCGCGAGGCCGCCCGGACCCTGGACTCCCCGGAGGGAACCGTCAAGTCGAGACTGCGCGACGGACTGCAACGGCTGCGCAACTGCCTGGAGGCGTCCCGATGACCACCGCGCCCGACCCGCACCCCGCGCCGAACCCGCACCCCGTGCCGAACCCGCACCCCGCGCCGGACCCCCACTCCGCGCTCGCCGTGTACGTGCTGCACGCCCTCCCGCCCGAGGAGGACGCAGCCTTCGCCCGCCACCTCGCGGGCTGCGCCCGCTGCCGCCGCGAGGCCGCCGCCCTGCGCGCCGTGGCCGGCGAGCTGGCCGGGCTGCCCGGAGCCGCGCCGCCGCCCCCCGCCCTGCGTGGCCGCGTCCTGCGGCGGATCGCGGCCACCCCGCAGGAACGAACCGCATCCGGCGCCGCCCAGCCCCAGCCCCAGCCGTATTCGCACCCGCAGCCGCATGCCGCCGCGGTCCGGCCCTCGCGGTCCGGCCGCGCCCTGCGCTGGGCCCTCGCCGCCTGCCTGGCCCTGGCCGTCGTCCTCGGCGGGACCGCGTACCAGCAGCACCGCGAGGCCGAGGACGCGCGCTCCCGGCTCGCCGCGGTCCGCCAGGCTCCCGCCGCCCGGCTCGCCGGGGTGCTGGCGGCCCCCGACGCCCGGATCAGCACCACCGAGTTCCCCGACGGCGCCACCGGTTGCGTGATCGTCTCCCGCCGCGACGGCCGCGCCGCCTTCATCGTCTCCGGCCTGCCCCGGCTCTCCCCGGGCCAGGTGTACGCCCTCTGGTACGACGACCTGGCCGGGGCCCGCCCCGCAGGCACCTTTCCGGGCCGCGGCACCTGGCACATCGAGCTGCTCGACGGGCCCGCCGCCCGCGCCCGGGCCGTCGGCGTCACCGTGGAACCCGTCGGCGGTTCGGCCCGGCCCTCCACCGAGCCCATCGGCGTGATCGACATCCCGGCCTGACCCGGCCTGACCCCGCCCGCCTGACCCCGCCTGGCCCCTCCGACTCCAGCGGCCGCCTGCGCCGCCCGTCCCGGGGGCCCGGCGCCCCGGGGTGAAGGGGCTTTCCGCGGGTAGGAGCCGATCCGGAGGTGTGATCCCGTGACGCAGGCCCAATGGCTCCTGACCGCCGCCGAGCGCGGCAACCCCGCAACCCGCCTCGACCGCCGCCGCGCCGACGGCAAGGCCTGGTCGGAGGGCAACCACGTACGCCCCCTGGTGCACGGCGCCGTCTACTTCGCCGAGCTGCTGGCGTCGATCCGCGCCATGCGCGCCGGCGATCTGCTCCTGTTCACCGACTGGCGCGGCGACCCCGACGAACGGCTCGACGGGGAGGGCACCGAGATCGGCACCGTCCTGGGCCAGGCCGCCGAACGCGGCGTCATCGTCAAGGGCCTGGTGTGGCGCTCCCACTGGGACAGCCTGCAGTTCAGCCAGGAGGAGAACCTCCACCTCGGCGAGGAGATCGAGGAAGCGGGCGGCGAATGCCTGCTCGACATGCGCGTGCGCCCCGGCGGGTCCCACCACCAGAAAATGGTCGTCCTGCGCCACCCCGGCCGCCCGGAACGGGACGTGGCGTACGTCGGCGGCATCGACCTCTGCCACAACCGCAACGACGACTCCTCCCACCGCGGCGACCGCCAGTCGCTGCCGATGGCCGAGGCTTACGGACCGCACCCGCCCTGGCACGACGTCCAGCTCGCGCTGCGCGGCCCGGTCGTCGGCGACCTCGAAGCCGTCTTCCGGGAACGCTGGGAAGACCCGTCGCCGCTCAGCCGCAGCCCGCTCACCCGGCTGCGGGAGAGGGCACACCGGGAGGACACCGTCGCGGACCGGCTGCCGCCCCAGACCGCCGACCCCGCACCCTGCGGCACCCACACCGTGCAGGTGCTGCGCACCTACCCCAACCGCCTCCTGCGCGGCTACCCCTTCGCCCCCGACGGCGAACGGAGCATCGCCCGCGCCTACCTGAAGGTGCTGGACCGGGCCGACACGCTCGTCTACCTGGAGGACCAGTACCTGTGGTCGCCCAAGGTGGTGGCCGGTTTCGCCGAGGCGCTGCGCCGCCATCCGCAGCTGAGGCTGATCGCGGTGATCCCCTCCATCCCGGACCAGGACGGCCCGCTCACCGGGCCCATGAACCTGATCGGGCGGATCAACGCCCTCGCCGAACTGCGGCGGGCGGGCGGCGACCGGGTGGCCGTGTATGGCCTGGAGAACCACGCGGGCACCCCCGTCTACGTGCACGCCAAGGTGTGCACGGTCGATGACGCATGGGCCTCCGTCGGCTCCGACAACATCAACCTCCGCTCGTGGACCCACGACTCCGAGCTCAGCTGCGCCGTCCTGGACGACACCGGCGACTTCGCCCGCGAGCTGCGCCTGGAGCTCATGCGCGAGCACCTGGACGCGGACGAGCCGCAGGGGCGGCTGGCGGCCGACGCCCTGGACGACCCGGTGGCCGCCTTCGACGCGTTCGCGAAGGCGGCCGCCGACCTGGACGCCTGGTACGAGGGCGGGTGCCGCGGACCGCGGCCACCGGGCCGGCTGCGCCGGTACCGCCCGCCGGAGCTCCACCCGCTGCGCCGACTGCTCGCCGTCCCGCTGCACCGGATGCTGGTGGACCCCGACGGGCGCACCTTCAGGCTGTGGCTGCGCAACCGCTTCTGACCCGTACCGAAGCCTGGTCCCGCACCTGACCCCGAGCCGGACCCCCACCCGACCCCGACCCCGGCCCCGGGTAGGCCCGAGCCGGGGACGCCGCCCGAGCCCGCTCCCGCGCCGCGTCGCGCCCGCTCCCGCGCCGCCGCCCCGGTGCGCCGTTCGGTCTACGGGCCCCCCGGGCGGCGGTGCAGGGACGTTGCCTCTTGATCTTCCGGTCGTTGTGCGTGTGCGCGGCATCCTGCCGTGATCGCCCCCCGCCGGTGAGAGGGAGTCCCCCCATGCGTGTGCGCGCCCTGACTGCTGCCCTTGCGGAGGCCTGGACGCCTCCCGCGCGCCGGAGGGGGCGGCCGGCGCCCGGGCTCCCCGGGGCCGCGGACGGAGCCGGCCCGACCCCGGAGCAACTGCGCCGGGTCACCCGCCGCATGCTCCTCTCCGGAGCGCTGGCCCTCGGCACCACGGCGGCCTGGCCCCGGGCGGGCGCCGCGTACGCCGACGGCGCGGCCGGCCCGGAGATCATCGACTGCGAGTCCTGGGGCGCCCGCCCGCCGTCCGAGTCCGTCGTCATCCTGTCCACGCCCCCGGAGCGCATCATCGTGCACCACACGGCGACCGCGAACGTGGCGGACTTCTCCCGCGGGCGGGCGGTCGCCCTCGCCCGGGCGATCCAGAACTACCACATGGACACCCAGCACTGGATCGACACCGGGCAGCACTTCACCGTCAGCCGCGGGGCGTTCGTCACCGAGGGCCGCCACGAAAGCCTCGCCGAGCTGACCGCGGGCTCCCGCCAGGTCCGCTCGGCCCACTGCGTCGGACAGAACAACGTGGCGATCGGCATCGAGAACGAAGGCACCTACACCAGCGTGGAGCCGCCCGCCCAGCAGTACGCGGCCCTGGTCGCGCTCTGCGCACACATCTGCCGCCGGTACGGGCTGCCGCCGTCGGAGATCCACGGCCACCGGGACTTCAACGAGACGGCCTGCCCCGGCGACCGGCTGTACGCCCTCCTCCCCAAGCTGCGCCAGGACGTTGCCCTCCAGGTCGGCGAGAACCTGTGGGACACCATCGACGTCGAGGAGCGCCACCGCTGGCCGGGCCCCTCCGAGTACCTTCCGCAGGACGTCCTGGACCGGACGCTCCAGGGGCGGCTGCCCGGCCGTCCCTGAACCCCACTCCTGCGGACCGTGCCGGGCCCGTTCGGACGCGGCACGGCGCGGACTTTCGGGCCCGGGGCGGCAGCGCGCCTTCCCCGGCGCCGCACGGCCCATGCGCGCCGGATGCGTATCCTCGCCGCTTCCGGGAAGGTGCCTGTCAGCAAGGGAAGGGTGATGCCGGATGGTTCCGGGAGCGGACAGCGGACGTTTCACCGTCGCGGTGCGGACCGTGGACGGGGCCGTGGTCGTGCAGCTCGCGGGCGAGCTGGACCACGACACGGCGCAGCCCCTGCGCCAGGCGCTCGACGAGGCGGTCACCCCCGGTGGCCGCCTGCTGGTCGACCTCACGCACCTCGGGTTCTGCGACTCCACCGGGCTGAACGTGCTGCTGCACGGCCGGCTCGCGGCGCGGGAGGCCGGCGCGGGGCTGGAACTGGTGGGCCTGCGGGGATCCGTGGCCCGGATGTTCCGCATCACCGGAGCCGACGGCGTGTTCCCGGTGCACGCCGACGTGGAGCAGGCCCTCACCGGACCCGGCGGCCCGCCGGGCCGGCACCCGGTCTGAGCCGGGGGCGCGGACCGGGGGCGCGGACCCGGGAGTGTGGACCGGCGGACAGCGGGCACCCGGAAGGGCGGACACGCAGACAGCCGGACACCCGCAGCGGCGGACATCGGTCCGCGCCGACACGGAGGAGCCTGAGCGCCATGGAACAGCGGGGGTCACCCGACCGGACCTGGTACCTGGTGCTGGAAGGGGTCACCGACGTCGTGACGCGCAGCCGGGACTTCACCCGGCGGGCGCTCACCGCATGGCACTGGCTCCCCGCCGAAGACCCGGACGACCTCGACGCCGCCGAGGACGTCCTGTTGCTGGTCTCCGAGGTGGTCGCCAACGCCTGCCTGCACGGCGGCGGCCCCGGCTCCCTCTACCTCGACTGCACCGAGGACCGGCTGCGCATAGAGGTCACCGACGGGAACCCGGCCCCGCCCGTCCGCCCGCCCCCGGGGCAGTCGCGCCGACCGGGCCGGCCCGGCGGACACGGCCTGCTGATCGTGGAACGGCTGTCCCGCGGCTGGGGGTCGCAGCCCTGGTCGGGCGGCAAGAGCGTCTGGGTGGAGGTGGCCTGCCCGTCACCGGTGCGCCGGATGTGGGCTGGTTCCTGATCGGTCGGGGCGCTGCTCAGGGCCGTTCGTAGCGCAGTTGGACGACGCCGTTGCCGAAGGTCCGGGTGCCGTCGAGACGCAGCGGGGTACGGGCGGCCGACGGCGGGAAGAGCGGGGTGCCGCCGCCGATGAGCACCGGGTGCACGTAGATCCGGTACGCGTCGACCAGGTCGTGCCGCAGGAAGGAGGCGGCGAGACCCGCCCCTCCGACGATCAGGTCGCCGCCCGGGGCGGCTTTGAGCGCGGCGACCTCGGCCGGGACCACGTCGCGTACGAGCGTGGCGTTCGGGCCGACCTGCTCCAGGGTGCGCGAGTACACGTACTTGTGCGTGTCCCGCCAGATCCCCGCGAAGTCGGCCTCGATCGGCGAGGCCGCCGGGTCCTCGCCGACGGCCGGCCAGTACCCCTCCATCAGCTCGTACGTCACACGGCCTTCGAGGAAGCCGCCCGTCGCACGGGCCTCGTCATTGAAGTGCTGGTGCAGCTCGTCGTCGACCACGTGCCAGTCGATCTGCCGCCCAGGGCCCTCGATGTACCCGTCGAGGGACATCGAAATCATCAGGATGATCTTCCGCATACCGGCCCACGCTACCGCGCGGACATACTGATCGCTGTGAGAACCGAAGACGACAACGCCGCGCCCCCCGTCCTGTTCGAGATCCGGGGCGGCACCGGGGTGATCACCCTCAACCGGCCCCGGGCGCTCAACGCCCTCACCCACCCCATGGTCCGGCAGATGGACGCGGCCCTCGCCGCCTGGGAGCAGGACCCGGACGTGCAGCAGGTGCTGGTCCGCGGAGCCGGCGAGCGCGGGCTGTGCGCGGGCGGCGACATCCGGGCCATCCACGACGACGCGAAGGCGGGCACCACGGCCTCCGTCGCCTTCTGGTACGACGAATACCGGCTCAACGCCCGCATCGCCCGCTACCCCAAGCCCTACGTGGCCCTCATGGACGGCATCGTCATGGGCGGCGGCGTCGGGGTCTCGGCCCACGGCAGCGTACGGATCGTCACCGAACGCTCCCGGGTCGCCATGCCGGAGACCGGGATCGGCTTCGTCCCCGACGTCGGCGGGACCTACCTCCTCGGCCGCGCCCCCGGCGGCCTCGGCACCCACCTCGCCCTGACCGGGGCCGCGGTGGGCGCCGCCGACGCCATGCTGTGCGGGCTCGCCGACCACTTCGTGCCCGCGGAGCGGATCGAGGAGTTCACCGAAGCCCTCGCAGGCGGACCCGCCACGGAGGCGGTGGCACGGTACGCCGCCCCGCCCGCGCCCGGCGACCTGGCCGCCCGCCGGCCCTGGATCGACCACTGCTACGCGGCGGACTCCGTCGAGGAGATCGTGGACCGCCTGCTGGGACACGGCGACCCGGCGGCGAAGGAGACCGCCGAGACGATCCTGGCCAAGTCCCCGACCGCCCTCAAGGTCACCCTCGCCGCGCTGCGCCGGGCCGGTGCGCCGCGCACGCTGGAGCGCGTCCTCGCCCAGGAGTTCCGGGTGTCCTGCCGGGCCCTGGGCCGCCCCGACCTGGTGGAGGGCATCCGGGCCCAGGTCGTCGACAAGGACCGCAGGCCCCGCTGGTCGCCCGCGGAGCTGGCGGCCGTCACCGACGCCGAGGTGGAGCGGTACTTCGCCCCGCTCGGGGCCGGCCGCGAACTGGTCTTCGGCGAGGCAGGCGTCCGCCCGTGACCGGCCCGCCCCGGCCCGGCCCGGCTTCCGTGCCGGCCCCGGGCTCGGGCAGGAGGCGTCAGCGGTAGCCCGCGGTGTCCGCCGGGCGGCCCGGGTCCTGTACCTCGACCATGTACCGCCAGGCGTCCGGCCGGCTGCCGTCGAGGTCCGTGAAGCCGTACACCCGGGCCAGCTCCCCGCTGGACAGGGACCGGCCGTTCCAGCGGGACACCTGCGGGTCCGCGGCGAGCGCGGCGACCGCCCGGCCCACGTAGGAGGGGGTCTCGGAGATCGCGAAGTGCGGAACCTCGCCCAGGGCGTCCCGCCAGTTCTCCTCCGTCACGCCGAACTGCTCCAGCATGATCTCCGAGCGCATCCAGCCCGGGGTCAGGGCCACCGCGGTGGCGCCGCGCGGGCCCAGCTCGTGCCCCAGCGCGAACGCCATGCGCAGCACCGCGGACTTGGCGATGTCGTAGAAGAAGGAGACCCGGTAGCGCGTCGCGTTGTACTCGGCGGTGCCGTCCGTCATCTCCACCACCAGCCCGCCGGGCCGCCGCAGCAGCAGCGGCAGGGCGAAATGGCTGGTGACGGCATGGGTCTCCACCGCCAGCCGCGTCAGCCGCAGCCCCTTGTCCAGGTCGTGCTCCCAGACCGTGCTCTCCCACTCGAACAGCAGCTCCCCGCCCCAGATGTCGTTGACCAGGAGGTCCAAGCGCCCCTGTTCGGTGTCGATCCGCCGGATGAGGGCCTCGACCTGGTCCGGCACCAGGTGGTCGGCGACCACCGCGATACCCCGTCCGCCGGCGGCCGTGACCAGCTCCGCCGTCTCCTCGACGGTCTCCGGCCGGTCGTACTCGGAGCGCCTGCCCCGGGTGCTGCGGCCCGATGCGTACACGGTCGCGCCCTGCGCGCCCAACTGGACCGCAATGCCCCGGCCCGCCCCCCGCGTCGCCCCGGCGACCAGGGCGACCTTCCCCTCAAGAGCCCGCTTCGCTTCCGGCATGCCCCGACCCTACGGCGCCCCGGCCGGCGGACTGTACAACCCGCCCGACAGGCCGCAGTGTTGACCGCGTCCGGACCACGAAGCGAGGAGAACGGGCTTGCCGTCACGCGAGGAACCCACCGCCACGGACGCCACCGCCACGGAGGTGACCGCCACCGACACCACCGCCACGGACGCCACCGCCACGGACGCCACCGCCACGGACGCCACCTCCACGAGCGTCACCGACCCGTACGTCATCGACCCCGCCGGCGGCTGCCCGCACGCCCTCAACGCGCGGTTGCGTGCCCGGGGAGCCGTTGCGGACGTCGTCCTGCCCGGCGGGGTGCCCGGGGCGGTCGTCCTGGGGCACGAGGCGCTCAAGGAGTTCCTCGCCCACCCCGATGTGGCCAAGGACGCCCGGCACTGCCCCGCCCTGCACGACGGCAGCATCCCCCGGGACTGGCCTCTGCGGGTCTTCGCCCAGGCCCAGGGCATGCACACCGCCGACGGCGCCGACCACCGCAGGCTCCGCTCGCTGGTCGGCAGAGCCTTCACGGCCCGCCAGGTGGAACGGCTGCGCCCCCGCGTCGGGGAACTGGCCGCCGCCCTGCTCGACGACCTCGGCCGGGCCGCGGCGGCCTCGCCCGACGGGGTGGCCGACCTGCGCACCCACTTCGCCCTTCCGCTCCCGATGGGCGTCATCTGCGAGCTGCTCGGCGTGGACCCCGAGCACCGCGGCCGGCTGCACCACCTGTCCCACACGGTGATCGTCGCGACCGACACCGCCCCGGCCGAGGCGATGGCCGCCGTACGCGAACTGGTCGCCCTCATGGGCACCATCGCCGCCGCGCGGCGGGCCAGGCCCGGCGACGACCTCACCAGTGCCCTGATCGCCGCCCACGAAGGCGACGGCGACCGGCTGAGCGAGGCCGAACTCATCGGCACCATGCGGCTGATGCTGGTCGCCGGCCACGAGACCACGCTCAACCTCATCAGCAACGCGGTCCGCGCCCTGTGCACCCACCGGGACCAGCTCGCCCTCGTCCTGGAGTCCAAGGCGAGCTGGTCGGACGTGGTCGACGAGACCCTGCGCTGGGACGGGCCCGTCAGCTGGTTCCCCTTCCGCTACCCCACCCGCGACCTGTCCGTCGGCGGGACGACGCTCCGGCGGGGCGCCCCGGTGCTTGCCGGGTACACCGCGGCCGGCCGCGACGAAGCCTTCCACGGACCGGACGCCGACCGCTTCGACATCACCCGGCCCACCGCCGCCCGCCACCTCTCCTTCGGCCACGGCGCGCACTACTGCGTGGGCGCCCCGCTCGCCCGCCTGGAGGCCACCGTCGCCCTGGAGCAGCTCTTCACCCGCTTCCCCGACCTGGAGCTGGCCGTCCCCGCAGCCGACCTCGCGCACCAGCGGAGCTTCATCGGCAACAGCGTCGAGGCCCTGCCGGTACGGCCCCAACCCGCCTGAGCGCCGCCCGCCGGGCGCGCCCCCTCTCAGCGGGCCCTGGGCGCGGTGATCTCCGTGCTCAGCCAGCCCAGCGCGTCCGGGTACATCCCGGTCCAGGTCTGGAAGTTGTGGCCGCCCGCCGGGCGGACGAGGGTCCTGACCCGGACCCCGCTGCCCGCCGCGGCCGCCGCGAAATCGGCGAGCTGCTGCGGCGGACTGTCCTTGTCCTGCGCGGACGTGGCGAGGAACAGGCCGGTGTCCGCGTTCTTTGTGTGCTCCACCAGCCACACCGGGCTGTTGCGCTCCCGCAGGCCCGGATCGGCCAGTACCTCGGGGTCGCCCGTCAGCGGATCGGGGTCCAGGGCCGCGCCCGCCCGGAACGCCTTCGGGTACTGCAACGGCAGCTTGGCCGCGCAGAAGGCCCCGGTCGACACGCCCATCAGCCCCCAGCCGCCCGGTGCGGGCAGCGTACGGAAGTTCCGCGCGACCAGGTCCGGCACGTCCTGGACCAGCCAGTCGGCGGTCCTGCGCTGCGGGGTGTTGCTGCAGTCGGTGTTCACCCCGCCCGGGTCGATCTCCGGGACCACCAGGATGAAGGGGTGCGCCGCGCCCTGGCGCACCAGGGCGTTCAACGCCCCCGGCATGCCGCCCAGGTCGATCCAGGTCCGTGGGGTGCCCGGATGGCCGTGGAGCAGCATCAGCACCGGGAACCGGGTCCGCTGCGCCCCCGGGGCGTCGTACTCCGGGGGAGTCAGGACGGTCACCTGTCCGGCGAGCTTGGAGTGGGAGCCGCGGAAATAGCTGCCCAGGGCACCGTCACCGGCCGCGGTGAACCTGGCCCGGCCCACCGGCGGCCCCGTCATGTCCCCGGCCTGCTGTCCGGCGCCGGTGCCGAGCAGGTCGTCCCAGGAGGCGTACAGGCCGTAACTCTGGTTGATCCAGGTGGCCGTTCCGCAGATGGCGGTGAGCTGGCACAGCCCGATCATGAGCACCCGCGCCGGCCACCGCAGCCATCCGGGCCCCGGCACCCGGTTCCACAGGAGCAGCGCGGCGAGCATGGCGAGCGCGGTGGCGACGATCAGCAGGACGAGGAACGACGTACTGGTCAGCTCCACTGCGTCGGCTCCTGACGGACGGGACGGCCTGCGAGGGATGTCCGATTGTTCCCGTGGTTGCGTCCATCCGGGCCGCGCCCCGCCGCCCGGCCTGATCACCGCCGCCCGGCCGGCCGTGCCGGGATCACCCGCGCGGACGGTCCGCCCGGTCGGCCGCCCGGCGGGAGAGCAACTCCAGCCACTGCACCGGATCCGCGGCCGGGTTCCAGGCGCCCGGCCCCCGGCGTTTGCGCAGCTCCACCACCCCGTCGGGGAACGGTGCGGCGCCGCACCGGCACGGGGCCGGCCCGTGCCCGGCCCCCGACCGGTCCGGGGAGGCGGGTGCGGGCACCGTCGGGGGCTCGCCGGCGGTCTCGGGCCGGTCCCGTTCGCTCTCGGACATGGCCCCGATGATTTCCGCGCCGCTCCCGGGCGGAGGGCCGCCCGGTGCGCTCTCCCCCGCACGGGTGGGGAGATTCCCACGGGAGGGTGACGGCCGCCCCTTCGGGTGGGCAGCGCCGCGTCCCCCGGTGCGGCTCAGCGACCGCCCGCAGCAGGCCGCAGTCCTTCGGCGATCCGGGCGGCCAGGGCGTACGAGTCCCCGACGGGCTCAGCCGGGTGCCGGGTGGTCCGGCGGGCCCACTCCTCCTCGAAGGCGTACCAGTCGATCGCCCGCGGAGCCGCCCGGTGCACCAGCGCCTCCTCCAGGGAGTCGAAGTACGCCCGCCAGCGCCGCGCGTACAACTCGCCGACCAGGCCGTTCCACTCCCGGTTGGCGTAGTCGTGCAGGAAGCCGCCCTCGCTGGTGCTGCGCCCGCCCCACACGCTGAGGACCGAGCGGGCGTCGTACTCGTACCGGTCCTGCTCCGCCCGGTCGGCCCCGGCGGACCGGGCCGCCTTCAGCCACCGCCCCAGCAGGAAGTTCGGGTCTGATCCGGTGAGCGCGTCCAACTGCCGCTCCCCGTCGTGCCACTGCGCGGTCAGCGCACGGAACCGGGCCAGGTCCTTCGCCTCGTAGGCCGCCCTGATCTGTGGCAGCAGCACCCGCGAGTGGTTGGCGAGGGCCTGCCGGGCCGTGTCCACCAGGTCGAAGCGGTAGGCGCTGGAGCCGCGCAGGTGCGGGGCCACCTTCAGCAGGTGCTCCAGGGCCCGGCGGACCCCTTCGGCCGGGTAGCGCATCGACCGGGGGCTCCAGTACGCCGCGCCCGCCGCGGTCAGGCTCGGCCGGGCCGTGAAGAGGCTGTCCTGCGATTCGGACCACAGCCCCGAGGAGGTGCTGTACGGGCCCTTGCGCAGCTCTTCCCAGGCCGCTGCGGCCGCGGGGTCGGGACCGCCGTACCTGCGGGCCGCGAAGTCCGCGAACCAGGCCCGCTGGTCGATCGGCGAAGGCTCCCACGCCAGGTCGGTGAAGAGGTCGAAGGCGGCCGGATTCGTCCCGGTCGCCTCCGGCAGGTAGGCGGTCCCGGCGAGTGCGCTGTCGCCCTTCGTCCGCCACGGCCCGAACCGCTCGATCCACACGGAGGTGTTGGCCCCGACCGTGGTGTGCCCGCCGAAGTTGTAGATGCTGCCCATGGCGTAGGGCGCGCCACCCCAGCGGGCTTCGCGGTCCAGGCGGTTGTACCGGTCCGAGAGGCCGTCCAGGATCAGCAGCCGGGAGGTGTCCACCCCGGCCAGGAGCTCCGCGGTGGGATCGTCCTGCCAGCCCAGGACCGCCCACAGCGCATCCGGGTGGGCGGCGTGCAGGGCCGCCTGGATGGCCCCGGCGGCGGACTTCACGTCCACGGCGCCGGTCTGCCCGCCCTCGTGCAGCGGGCTCATCCGGTACATGGCGCTGTCCCCGAACACGGCCCGCTGCTCCGCGTAGTACGCGGCGGCCAGCTTCCCGAACGCCGGCGAGGCCGGGTCCAGCCAGTCAGGCCGGTCGAAGCCCGCCCAGTCGCCCTGCGCGACCGTGGCCGAGCCCGGGTTGCGGGCGGCGAAGCCGGGCGGGACGGTGCCGAAGTACCCCGGGAGCACCGGCGTCATGCCGAGTCCGCGCAGCTGCTCGGCGATCCGCCCGCCCAGCTCGGCGCGCTCCCGCATCAGCCGCTCGGAGACGGGCCCGCCGAATCCGCTCAGGTTCTGCAGCAGCCACCAGCTCTGGTGGGCGGGGCCGGGGACCCACGCGCGCAGCTCCGCCGCGGAGTAGCCGAAGCCCTGGAGCGCCCGGTAGTACGGGTACTCGGCACCGACCTGTACGAACACCTCGTTGACCCCGTGCAGGGCGAGCAGGTCGACCTGCCGCTGGTGCTCCTCGAACGAGCGGTAGGGGCCCGCGTACCCGTCGTCGGTGTCGTTGAGCGCGTACCGGTGCGCCACCAGCGCGCTGCGGGTCACCGGCGCCGGAACGCCCGGCAGCCGGGCGGGGAGCGCCCCGAGGCTGTCCCCGGGCCAGCCGATGTCGACCCCGGCGACGTGCTGGAGGTACCAGCCCACCCCGGTGAGCAGCGTGGCTCCGGTGCTCCCGCGGACGGTGATGTCCCCCGGGGCTCCGGACACGCTGAAGGTGTCGGCCGCGGCGGCCGTGTCCGCCACGAAGGTGAACTGCCCGGCGTGCCGGGGCAGCAGCCGTCCGAGCGCGGCCCGCGCGGGGCCGGTGTCGAAGGTCCGCGGGCGGGCGGCCCCCGGCCGCACCTGCGCCCGTACCGCTTCCCGTACTGCACCGGACGCGCCGGCCCGTACGGGTACGGGGCCGTCCGGGGCGGTGGCCCCGGGGGCCGCGCCCGCGCAGACGAGGGTCAGCAGCGCTGCGGGCAGCGCGGCGAGGACGACCGGGCGGGGGCGCGGCCTGCGGGGTGTGCGGGGCATGGGGTTCGTCATCCGTTCGCCGTCGTGTTCGCCGTCGGATCCGCCGGATCCGCCCGGTCAGGCCGGAAGGGACCAGGTCTGGTCGGTCCGGTGGTCGCCGCAGGCGTCCAGGCGCAGTCGCGCGGCGGGGGCGTCCGGGGTGGCGGCCGCGGCCGGCGCCGTCAGGCACCGTCCGCTCGCCGTCTCGACCAGGGCCCCGTCCCGGCGGTGCTTCCAGCGCTGGCCGGGCTGCTCGTCCGGCCGGGACGCGCAGTCCGCCAGCTCCACCAGGCCGTCCCGGCCCGCCGACAGGCAGTCCCCGGCGAGCCGCAGACGGGTGTCGCCGCCCAGGATCCAGCGCTGGTCGGGCGCCCCGGTGCACGAGGCGAGCACGACCGCGCCGACGCCGGTGGTGTTCGCCCCGTCGGCGCACCGGGCCCCGTCACCGGTGATCTGCCCGGTGGGCACGGCCTCGGCGCAGCCGTGCGGCGTGAGCCGCCAGACCCCGGTGTCGTGCGCGGCCACCCGCCCGGTCAGGGTGCCCGCGACCTCCCGGGTCCGGCCGGTCCACAGGTCCTTGGCGTCGGCGGCCGCGCACCCGTGCAGTCCGAGCTCCTCCAGCGGTACGGCGATGTCGCGTTCGCGCGCCGACCGGTTGAGCACGGCCACCGCGCGGTCGCCGTCGGCGAGCGGCCGGACCAGGATCTCGAACGTGGCGTTGGAGGAGACGACCGCGCCCTGACGGCCCATCGGGTCCTGGTCCAGGGCGATGAGATCGGTGTTGCCCAGCGCGGCCAGGCCCTCGGGGGTGAGGGCGGACACGTCGGAGGACAGGATGAAGGGGGCCGCCATCATGGCCCACAGGGCGACCTGGCTGCGGCCCTCGGCCGCGGTCAGGCCCGGGGCGCCCGCGATCAGGAAGTCCGGGTCGTTCCAGTTGCCGGGCGAGGCGTACCGGCCGAGCCACCGGTTGTAGCCGTAGTTGCCGAGCACCGAGCTCCAGCGCGAGGTGGCGGGCGAAGCCCGGTTGTACACCTTGATGTCCCGGCCCTCGCGCCAGAGCTGGCCGGTCTCGCCGACCCAGCCGAGCACCTTGTGCCAGTCCGGGCCGCCCCATTCGCCCTGCTGGAAGTAGGCGGGGGCGGAGGCGGACAGGACCATGTCGCGGCCGCTGGCGCGCAGGGCCCGTGCGACGGCGCCGTAGGCGTCGCGGTACGCCTGCTCCTTGGTGGTGCCCTCGGGTACCCGGAGGTTGCAGCCGTCCATCTTGACGTAGTCCACCTTCCAGGAGGCGAACTGCCGGGCGTCCTGCGCGTAGTGGTCCGGTCCGCCGTCCTGGGGCGCACCGCTGCCGGGGTACTTCTCGCAGGTCAGGTAGCCGGCGTCCTGGTAGATGCCGAACTTCAGGCCCTTCGCGTGCAGGTACGCGCCGAGCCAGGCCATGCCGTGCGGGAACTTCTGCGCGTCGACGACGAGGTTGCCCCGGTCGTCGCGGCTGCGGGTCATCCAGCAGTCGTCGACGGTCACCGTGTCGTACCCCTTGGCGGCGAGCCCGGTGGACACGAGGGCGTCCGCGTTGGCGACCACCGTGGCCTCGTCGATGTCGCACAGGTAGTGCGCCCAGTTGTTCCAGCCCATGGGCGGGGTGAGGGCCAGAGGGGTGTCCGAGGTCGCCGTCGGTTCGGCCGCCGCCGGGACGGGTGCCAGGGCGAGGGCGAGCAGGGCGGCCGCGGTCAGGCAGGGGAGCGACGCACGCAGGCGAGGCGGCACGGAGTCTCCTTGACGGGCAGGGCAGTGGTGCACCCAGTGCAGCGGTGCGATCACCCGGTGTCAACGAAAGGTGCCGGTTGTCGGCCAATGACCAGCAGGATGGCCGCAGTCAGTCCACGGCCGGTCCGCGAACAGCCCGCAGCCGACGCCGCGCGGACGGGCCGGGGGAGTCGGCGATCCCGTGCGAGATACAGTGGCTGATACGGTGTATCTCATGCCGAGGAGATCAGCTGCCCTGGACCGCGCGACGCCGGAGGCCATCGCCGTCGCCGCCCTGCGGATCATCGACGAGGAGGGTCCGGCCCGGCTGAGCTTCCGGGTGCTTGCCGAGCGGCTCGACGTCTCCCACGCCACCGTCCAGCGCCGTTGCACCGACCTCGCGGGACTGCTGGACCTGTGCACCGAGCACCTGGCCGCGCAACTGCCCGAGGTCCCCGCCGGGACGGACTGGGCCGAGGCCGCCGAGCTGCGGTTCACCGCCCTGTACCGGCTGCTCACCGCCCACCCGGGACTCCTGGTGCTGCGCGGCGGCCGGCCCTGGCTGGGACGGCAGCTGCTGGCCCGGCTCGTCGAGCCCGCGCTCGCCGACAGCGTGGCCGCGGGGATGACCGCGGCCGAGGCCATGACGGTCTACCGCCGCATGTACCTGCTGACCCTCGGCAGCGCGGCCTTCGTGGACCACCGGGACCCGGCCGCCGTCACCGAGGCCTCGCGGGCGGCCCTCGCCGCACTGGACCCGCAGCGCTTCCCCGTGCTGTCCGCAGGACTGGCCGACGTACTGCCCGCACTGACCGACCACGAGGTCTACCACGGCGCCCTGCGCCAGCTCATCGAGGCCGCCCGGCCCGCCGTCTGAAAGGCAGTCGCCCCATGGAACAGCACAGCGAACGGCAATTCGACTACGCGGCCGTACGCGCCGCCGCCGACCGGATCGCCGGCGGGATACGCCCGGTCGCCGTGGCCCCCGCGGCCGAGGGGCTCTGGTACGCCTTGGAGCACCTCCAGCACACCGGGTCGTTCAAGGCCCGTGGCGCGCTCAACTTCCTCGCCGCCCACCACGCCGCCGGTACGCTCCCGGTCGCCGGCGTCACCATCGCCTCCGGCGGGAACGCGGGCCTCGCCTGCGCCTGGGCGGCCCGCACCCACGCCGTGCCCGCGACCGTGTTCCTCCCCGAGAACGCCCCGCGCGTCAAGGTGGAACGGCTGCGGGGCTACGGGGCCCGGGTGCGCCTGGCCGGCGACCGGTACGCCGAAGCGCAGGCCGCCTGCCAGGAGTTCGCCGCATCCTCGGGAGCCCTCAGCAGCCATGCCTACGACCACCCGCTCGTCGCGGCGGGCGCCGGGACCCTGCTCGACGAGATCCGGGCCGCCCTCCCCGGCCTGGACACCGTGGTCGTCGCCGTCGGGGGCGGGGGGCTCCTCGCCGGGATCGCCACCGCCGCACGCGAGCAAGGCGTCCACGTGGTCGCGGCCGAACCGGAGAACTCCCGGGCGCTGAACGCGGCCCTGGCGGCCGGACGCCCCGTCGACGTGCCCGTGGACTCCGTGGCCGCGGACTCCCTGGGCGCCACCCGGGTCTCGGCGGACGCACTGGCCGCCGCGCGCGCGGCGCACGTGGAGTCGGTGCTCGTCCCCGACGCGGCCGTCACCGCCGCCCGGCGCACCCTGTGGGAGGAGCACCGGATCGTGGTCGAAGCCGCGGCCGCCACCGCCCTGGCGGCGCTGCAGGCCGCACCCAGGCCGCCGGGCGAGCGGGTCGCTGTCGTCCTGTGCGGCGCCAACACGGACCCCGCGGACCTGGCCGCACCCGCCGCGTAGCCCCCCGCCGCCCGGTCTGCGCGCCGTACGCGGGTCGGTCGTCCTCGTCCGCGCCCTCCCGGACCACCACGACCGTGCAGGGGGCGTACTGCACCACCTGGCGGCTCACCGACCCGAGCAGGACGCCCTTGAAGCCGCCGTAGCCGCGGCGATGACCGGTTGCTCGCTGTGGTGTCGGGACGGCGGGTCCGGCCTCGAACGACGTTCGTCGCGGCGGTCCACGACTTTGGAGGGCAGCTCCGCACCCCCCGCCGCGGCGAAGGTCGGACATGACGGTGGACGGCACCGGACGGGGACGGCAGGGAGGAACGGGCGTGGCACAGCGCAAGGGTTGTCTGATCGGGTGCGGCGTGGCACTGGTGGGGGGAGTCGGACTGCTGGCCGCCCTGGTGTTCGGCGTGGGCAAGGTCATCGACGCCGCCGACCGCACCCTGCTGGACCCCGCGGTCTACGAGGCCGTGCAGAGCGGCGACACGGAACAGGACGTCCGCGCGAAGCTGCCTTCGGGCGACAGCTTCGTCAAGGGCGCCCTCAAGGAGGGCGGCCCCGCGGAGCCCGAGGGCAGCAGCTGCTCCTGGTACGTCTCCAGCGGCGCGACCAAGGCCGGCAAGGAGACCGTGTTCCGCTTCTGCTTCAAGGACGGCACGCTCGCCCAGAAGGCCGCGTACCCGATGCAGTAGACCCGTACCGCCGGGCGGGCGCGCCTCGATCCGGGCGCGTGAACTGCGCCACAGCCGGTGCGGGGAGCGGGCCCGGGGTCCCGGGAATCCCGGGGCGGGCCACCGCGGGGGCTCCCCGCCCGGTTATGCACTTAGTTGCAAAACCTCCGTCCCCTCGCTAGAACAGGTGCATCACCCCCGCGCGAGGAGGCGCCCCCATGAGTTCCCAGAGCCGGTACCCGCATCTGCTGAGCCCCCTGGACCTCGGTTTCACCACCCTGCCGAACCGCGTGATCATGGGCTCGATGCACACCGGCCTCGAGGAGCACCAGGGAGGCTTCGAGCGGCTCGCCGCCTTCTACGCCGAGCGCGCCCGCGGCGGCGCCGGCCTGATCGTCACCGGCGGCATCGCCCCGAACGACGCCGGCCGCCCCTTCGAGGGCGGCTCCCGCCTCACCACCGAGGACGAGGCCGCCGAGCACCGGGTGATCACTGAGGCGGTGCACGCCGAGGGCGGGAAGATCGCCATGCAGATCCTGCACTTCGGCCGGTACGCCTACCACAAGGACCTGGTCGCCCCCAGTGCCCTGCAGGCCCCCATCAGCCCCTTCGTGCCGAACGAGCTCAGCGACATCGAGGTCGAGCGCACCGTCGAGGACTTCGTCCGGGCCGCCCGCCTGGCCAAGCTCGCCGGCTACGACGGCGTCGAGATCATGGGCTCCGAGGGCTACCTGGTCAACGAGTTCATCGCCGCCGCCACCAACCGGCGCACCGACCGCTGGGGCGGCGCGTACGAGAACCGGGTGCGCTTCCCGCTGGAGATCGTCCGGCGCACCCGCGCGGCCGTCGGCGAGGACTTCATCCTGATCTACCGGCTCTCCATGCTGGACCTGATCCCCGGCGGCTCCACCCTCGACGAGGTCGTCCACCTCGCCAAGGAGATCGAGGCGGCCGGGGCCACCATCATCAACACCGGCATCGGCTGGCACGAGGCCCGCATCCCCACCATCGCCACCTCCGTCCCGCGCGGCGCCTACACCTGGGTCACCAAGCGGCTGATGGGCGCCGTGTCGGTCCCCCTCGTCACCAGCAACCGCATCAACACCCCGGAGATCGCCGAGGAGCTGCTTGCGGACGGCCGCGCCGACCTGGTCTCGCTCGCCCGGCCCTTCCTCGCCGACGCCGAGTTCGTCGCCAAGGCCGCGGCGGGCCGCGCCGAGACCATCAACACCTGCATCGGCTGCAACCAGGCCTGCCTCGACCACACCTTCAGCGGCAAGATCACCAGCTGCCTGGTCAACCCCCGTGCCTGCCACGAAACCGAACTGGTCCTGTCGCCCACGCGGGTGAAGAAGCGCGTCGCCGTCGTCGGCGCCGGCCCGGCCGGCCTGGCCTGCGCGGTCTCCGCCGCCGGACGCGGCCACGCCGTCACCCTCTTCGAGGCCTCCGGCCACATCGGCGGCCAGCTGGACATCGCCCGCCGCATCCCGGGCAAGGAGGAGTTCGAGGAGACCATCCGCTACTACGGCACCCAGCTGGTGGAGAGCGGCGTGGACGTCCGCCTCGGCGCCCGCGCCGACGTGGCCGCCCTCCAGGGCTACGACGAGGTGGTCGTCGCCACCGGAGTCACCCCCCGCACCCCCGACATCGACGGCGTGGACCATGCCGGCGTCGTCAGCTACCTCGACGTACTGCGCGACGGAGCCCCCGTCGGCGAGCGCGTCGCCGTGGTCGGGGCGGGCGGCATCGGCTTCGACGTCGCCGAGTACCTCACCGACAGCGGCGAAGGCGCCTCCCAGGACCCGGAGGTCTACTTCCGGCACTGGGGCGTGGACACCGCCTACACGGGCCCCGGCGGCCTCACCGCCCCCGACCGCCCCGCCCCCCCGCGCCAGGTCCACCTCCTCCAGCGCAAGACCGGCAAGGTCGGCGCCGGCCTCGGCACCACCACCGGCTGGATCCACCGCGCGGAACTCAAGCACCGCGGAGTGACCACCGTCGCCGGAGCCGCCTACGACCGCATCGACGACGAGGGCCTGCACATCACCGTCGGCGGCGAGCAGCGCCTCGTACCGGCCGACACGGTGGTGCTCTGCACCGGGCAGGAGCCGCGCCGCGACCTGTACGAGGCGCTCCGCGCCGCCGGGATCGAGGCGCACCTGATCGGCGGCGCCGACGTGGCCGCCGAACTCGACGCGAAGAGGGCGATCCGCCAGGGCACGGAACTGGCCGCCACCCTCTGACGGGGAACGGGCCGCCCCTTCCGACCGCGGGAAAACCTGCCGATACCGATCGTCTTCGCGCCAGGTGTTGTGGCGGCCCGCCCCGGGCCGCCACAATCTCCCGGTGACGCTGACACCGGCAGACGCCGACAAGATCCTCGCCGACCACTTCGCCCCCTGGGTGCTGGCCCTCGGGCTGACCGTCCAGGAGACCGGCGAGCGGCACGCCGTCCTGCGGCTGCCCTGGTCCGACGCCCTGGCCCGGGACGGCGGCGGCCTCTCGGGGCAGGCCCTGATGGCGGCGGCCGACACCGCGACCGTCATCGCGATCTCCGCGGCGCGCGGCGAGTACGGGCCGATGACCACCGTCCAGCAGTCCACGAGCTTCCAGCGCCCGGTGGTCGGCGTGGACGTCCTGGTCCACGTACGGGTCACCAAGCTCGGCCGGCGGATGGCCTTCGCCGACATCACCCTGACCCCCGAGGGCGCCCGGGAGCCCGCCGCCACCGCCTCCACCGTCTACGCGCTGCTCGGCTGACGGGTCGCGCGCCCGCCCGCGCCCGCCCGCGTCCGGCCGCGTCCGCGTAAAAAGCGCGCGACACCCGGGGACCCGCCGGACTACCGTCCCCGGGTGACCGATCAAGGTGAACGCCCCGCGCTGGGGCGGAACAAGGACTTCAACGTCTTCTGGCTCGGGCAGGCGCTGTCCGTCCTCGGCGGATCGGTCTCGCTGCTCGCCCTGCCCCTGCTGGTCCTGCACGCCACCGGGTCCGTGGCCCAACTGGGCCTGGTCACCGCCGTGTCCGGGGTCGCGGGCATCGGCACCGGGGTGTTCGCGGGATACCTGGTGGACCGGGTGGACCGCCGCCGCCTCATGATCGTCTGCGATCTGGGACGGGGACTGCTGCTCGGCACGCTGCCGCTGCTGTGGGCGGCCGCACCGCGGATCTGGCTGCTCTACGTACTGACCGTCCTGGTCGGTGTGTTGAAGACCCTCTTCGACGTGGCGTACGTGACGGCGGTGCCGAACCTGGTGCGCCCGCAGGACCTGACCGCCGCCAACGGCCGGCTGATGAGCACCTTCGCCTTCGGCACCCTGCTCGGCCCGGTGGCCGCCGGCTTCCTCGCGGTCGCGGTGGGACCGGACTGGGCGCTGGGCGTGGACGGGGCGACCTTCCTCGTCTCGGCCGCCAGCCTGGCCTGGGTCCGCTTCCCTCGTCCGGCCGGGGAACCGCAGGCGCCCCGACGGGATGCGGCCGGGCAACGCCTGCTCCAGGAGGTCTTCGTCGTGGGCTTCCGGTTCCTGTGGACCCACCCCCTGATGCGCCCGCTCACGGTGCTGCTCACCCTGCTGACCTTCGTCACCATGGGCGCCACCGACCTCCTGATCTTCCGGGTCCGGGAGGACCTCGGCCGGGACGCCGCGACCCTGGGCTACGTGATGGCCGCGGGCGGGGCCGGCGGCCTCCTCGCGGCCTTCGCCGCCGGCGCGCTGCGCCGCAGGCTCGGCTTCGGCACCTGCTGGCTGGCCTCGGTCGCGCTGATCGGCCTGGCGGTGGCGGGCACCGGCATCAGCCGCAGCGTGCCGCTGATCGCCGTACTGGCCGCGGTGTCCATGTTCGGCATGACCCTGGCCGGAGTGTGCAGCATGACCCTGCGGCAGGAAGTGACCCCGGACCACCTGCTCGGCCGGGTCACCTCCGCCTTCTGGACCGTGCACAACGCCTCGGGGCCCGTCGGGGCGGCCGTGCTCACGGTCCTGGCCGCCCGGCACGGGGTCCCGGCGGCCGGCCTGGCCGGCGGCGCGCTGTGCCTGCTGATCCTCGCCGCCGGACTGCTCACCCCGCTGCGCGCCGGCCGGACCGCAGCCGTCCCGAAGGCGGCCGTCGCCGGTGCCCCGGCGGGCGCTCCCGCCGGCGGGCCCCGGCGCCCGTGGCGTCCGTACCACCGCTGAACGGCCGCACTGCCTCCCGGTCCGGGCGGCCGGCGGAACCGGCCGCCCGCCCGGCGTCCGGGGTCCGGCGACGGGGTCAGCAGGCGCCCGGGATCAGAACCGGCCGGGGCCGGGGAGCGGCGCCCGCGGGGTCAGGGACTCCCGTGACGGCCCGGCTCCCGGCGGGTTCTGGCAGGTCACGTCCTCGGCGGGCAGCCGGCCGGTGGCCAGGTAGGCGTTGACGGGCGCATTGGCACAGGACGCGGGGTCGTTCAGGTACACGCCGTGGCCCTCGCCGCCCGCCACCAGCACCATCCGGGAGCCCTTCAGCGACCGGTGCAGGCCCTGGCCGCTGACCAGCGGGGTCTGGGAGTCCCACTCGTTCTGTACGGTCAGCACCTTCGCCGCCGTCTTCATCGGCGTGGCCGCCTCCTTCGGCCGCGGCCAGAAGGCGCACGGCATCACGTTGGAGACGAAGTCACCGTAGAGCGGGTAGGCGGCCTTGTCCCGCGCCGCATCCCGCTCGTACTGCTCGGTGTAGCGCGGCCAGTTGCCCGTGTCCCCGCACACCACGGCGAGGAAGGCCGCCGTGGAGTTGTCCGCGGGCGTCTGCGCGGCCCGCGCACCCGCCGCGACCGCCGGCCGGGTGACCGCCGCCGGTCCGGCGGCGCCCGCGGTCAGCAGCCGCTTCACCTCGGGCAGGGCGGGAGCGTCGGGCTGCGGGGCGCCCTCCGCCGCCGCCTTCAGCGCCACGATGACGGGAGTGGCCTGCGCCGGGGAGAAGAACAGCGCCCGGGCGGCCCGTATGTCGTCTCCCGTCAGCTTCATCCCGTCGAGTTCGACGGGCTCCCGGTCGGCGCGCGCCACCAGCGCCCAGAAGGTGTCCGAGACCGCCTTCGGGGTATCCCCGAGGCCGTACTCGGCGGAGCGCTCGGCCGCCCAGCCGGTCCACCGGACGAAGGCGGGCTCGGCCTCCGAGGCCCAGACCTGGATCATCCCGCGCCAGATGCGCTGCGGGTCCACGCCGCTGTCGAGGACGAAGCGGTCAGTGCGCTCCGGGAACATCTGCGTGTACACCGCGCCCAGGTAGGTCCCGTACGAATAGCCCACGTACGAGATCTTCCGCTCGCCCAGCACCGCACGGATCGTGTCCATGTCCCGGGCCGTGTTGCGGGTGGTGATGTGGGGCAGGACCGAACCGGCCTTCTCCAGGCACTTGTCGGCGACGGTACGGGCCCATGCCACGTCCGAGGGGAAGCTTTCGGGCCGGTAGGGCCGCAGGAAGTTCTGCTCCTGATCGTCCAGTCCGCAGCCGACGGGGCTGCTGGCGCCGACCCCGCGCGGGTCGAAGCCGATCATGTCGTACTGGTCGCGGACCTCCTTCGGCATCGCCTCGTTCATCATCAGCGGCAGGTCGAGGCCCGGTCCGCCGGGCCCGCCGGGGTTGAACAGCATCGCGCCGCGGCGCTTGGCCGGGTTCTCGCTCTTGATCCGGGACAGGGCGAGGTCTAGGGCGGGCCCGTCGGGGCGCCGGTAGTCGAGCGGGACCTTGATGGTGGCGCACTCGTAGGAGGCCGGCTGCTCGGGACTGCAACGCTGCCACGCGGGCTTCTGCTGGAGGTGGGCGCCTGCGGGGGCCGCGGATGCCGGCGCGGCGGACAGCACGGGCACGGTGCCCGCCATGAGTCCGGCGGTGGCGAGCAGCGGTGCGAGGCGTTTCATGCGCACGATGCCGTGTCCTTTCGGTGAAATCGCTTGTGGCTTCACCCTGTTGCACGGCACGGCCCGGGCGAATCATCCCCGAGGGTCGGCCTTCATGCTCCTCACGAACGAGACGACATCGGGACAACTGGCCGACACGCCGCACGGGGCGGACCGTGCGGTGCGTCGACGCGGAGCACCGCCCCGGGCGACGGGCCGGGGCGGTGCGGTGGGTGCGCTGCGCGCTCAGTGCCCGGTGTGGGGCCCGGAGTGCGGTCCGGGGGAGCCGTCCCCGGGGCCGCTCGCAGCGGGGTCGGCGGACACGTCGGGGACCGGCGGGCCGGAGGCCGGTGGAGCCGGCTGTTGCGCGGGCGGTCCGGCCGGGTGGCCGCCGTGGTCGGCGCCGGTCTCCAGATGGCCGCCCAGCCGGCCCCGCAGGGTGGTGAGGGCCTCTTCGGACGGGGCGGTGACCACCCACCGGTTGCCCACCAGGTAGGTGCCCCCGTAGTCCTGTGCCTCGGCCAGCCATTCCCGCAGTCCCCGGTCGGCCGCGAAGGTCGCCATGCGGTACGCGTCCGGCCCGCTCCCGCAGCCGCCCTGGCTCAACTCCTCCGCCTGCACGCTCACTTCGGCGGTGCAGCCGATGGCGGCGGCGATCTGCTCGATCGAGGCCGGCGCACTGTCCGCGGGCCGCGGGCCGGCGCAGGCGCCGTAGAGCAGAGCGGCGGACAGCACGGCGAGGGCGGCGTATGCGGGGCGGGCGAGGGGGGACCGGCGGTCCGGCGGTGCCATCGTGACCTCACAGGCGAGGGGGAGGGGTCGTGGCGCCCGGGAGGGGAGGAGGGCCCGGGCGCCACGTCTGGGGGTGCGGTCCGGGGGACCGCACGGAGGGGGCGGCCGGCCTTCAGGAGACCTTGGCCTTCTTGCCCTTTTCGGTGACGGCGAACCACAGGCCCTGCTTGTTGTGGCCCTTGATGTCACCGGGCTGGGTGTCACCGGTGAAGGAATAGACCGGCCAGCAGTCGATGGTCAACTGCTCGGTCCCGTCGGGGCGCTTCACCGAGCCGATCAATTCCGGGGCGATTCCGGATACCTTTGCCTTGTCCACCGGCGCGGCCGGCTTCCAGGTGTCCACGCAGGCGCCGACACAGCCGATCTTCATCGGCCAGGCGCTGTCCTTGTCGAAGCGGTAGAGCGTCCGGCCCTGGGCGTCGGCGACGACATGGCCGAGCATGGCGTTCGGGTTGACGGACAGCTCGGCTTCCTTCTTCTCCTCCTTCCCCTCCTCCTCCTTCTGCTCCTCGGGGGCCGGGGCCGCCTTGGCCGCGGTCGACGGTTTGCCGTCGGGGCCCAGTGCGTGCCAGGTGCCGCCGACGCCCTCGCCGAGGGTGTCGCCCGCCTTGGTGTCCTTCGCGTAGCGGTACACCGGCCAGCCTGCGAGGGTCAGCTGCCGCGTGCCGTCCGCCCTGGCCACCGAGCCGAGAAGGCCCGTCTCGATGCCCTCGCCGGCCGTGGCCTCGTCCGCCGGGACCGGCGGCCAGGCCTTGGCGCAGTCGCCCTCGCAGGAAGACTTGGGAGGATTGGGGGTGTCCTTGTCGAAGCGGTAGAGCGTGAAGCCCTGGCCGTCGGTCACCGCGGTGCCGAGGTCGCCCAGCTGCTGCACCTTCAGCTGCCCGGCCGCGGCGCCCGCCGCGGCGGCCCCGGCCGCGTCCGCCGGCGCCGCGCCCGGGTTCGTCCCGTACCCCGATCCGGCCCCGTACGCGTCGGACGAGTCACCCGCGCCGTTGGCCGACCCCAGCTTCCGGCTGTCGCCCACGGGGACTGCATTTCCCGTTCCGGAGGCCTTGTCGGAGCTTCCGCATCCGGCCGTCAACAGAAGTACCGCGATGGCCGAACCGGCGAATATCCCACGACGCACATTCTTCACGATCTCTCCTAAAGATTCGGATCCGCGTTTCTTTCCTTCGGTCCCTTCGCTCATTGATACGGGCCTCGGGAGATCCGGGGCGGATATCCGGGGGAATTTGTCAGATCGCGCCAACATTGAACTCGGGTCCGCGGGGGCACGTTCAACAGGCCGTGCCCGCTTCACTCCTGGATGCGCAGGGCGAGCGCCGGACAGCGGCGCACCGCCCGCAGGGCCTTGGGCCGCAGCCGGGCCGGCACCGGCATCGAGGCCTCGGCCGGGAAGCCGTCGGCGTCCAGCCGTACGACGTCGGGCAGGACGTCCACACACAGCCCGTGCCCCCTGCACAGCGTCCAGTCCACGACCAGCCGCTCGGGACTCTCGTCCTCCGGCAGCGGCAGCGCGCCCAGCACCCGCCGGCCGCATCCGCTCCCCACGGCGTGGTCGCGGAACTCGTCGGGGAAGGAGGACAGGGCCGAGGCCACGAAGGAGGAGGTGCCGTCGGGATGGCTGCATGCACCGCGACGCCGCACCGAGCCCATCCGGGCCTCCACCGCCTCCAGGGCGGACCCGCCGCCGCCCGCGACGACGGCGTCCAGCACATCGGCGAGCGCGGGCAGCCCCCGTACGCACGGCCCGCACTGCCCCGCCGACTCGTTCGCCATCCAGCGGGTGACCCGCGCCACTTCCCCCGCCGGACAGGTGTCCTCCGGCAGCGGCAGCACCGCCCCCGCCCCCAGCACCGCGTCGAAGGCCGCCAGGGACTGCCGGGAGACCTGGGCGGCACGGGCCGACACGGGGTCCAGCCAGCGGCCGTGGTAGCCCCCGACGAGCACGCCCTGACCGGGTTCGGTCCCGCACAGGTCCAGCACGTAGGCCAACGAGGTCCCCGTCGGCACCTCGACCACCGTGGTGCCCGCCACGGTCAGCAGAACGGTGCCAGGTTCGTTCGGCAGGCCCGCCGAACGGTAGTCCAGGGCTCCGATCCGGGCGGCGACGGCCAGTTGGGCGTAGGTCTCGGTGTTCGACAGCAGGGTGGGCATCCCGCCCAGGCCCCGTTCGCTGGTGCGCACCTTCCGCCCGGACGGCAGCACCGGACCCCCGTTCAGCCCGCTCACGAGGGCGGTGCCCTCACCCGTCACGAAGCGCTCGGGCAGCAGGGCCACCCGTACCCGGCGGCCCCCCGGACCGCGCTCGGCGATCGCGGCGCGCACCGACTGCTCCACGTCCGTCCGGGTCACGCCCACCACGACGTCCTCGGCATCGAGCGCGGCGGCGGCCAGCAGGGCCCCGTCGAGCACCAGGTGCGGGGCGTGCAGCAGCAGCGCGGTGTCCTTGAGGCAACTCGGTTCGCCTTCACTGCCGTTGACCACCACCGCCGTCGTCCCGCCCTGGGCCTTGGCGGACCGCGTGACGGCGCGCAGTTTGCGCGCGAAGGGGAAGCCCGCCCCGCCGCGGCCCCGCAGCTCGATGTCCTCGGCCAGGGCGAGGAGTTCGTCGGGCCGGTAGCGGGGCAGCGAACCGTGCGCGGTCAGATGGGCGACCCGGTCGAGCCGGGAGACCTGGTCGAGTCCGGCCAGCAGCCGGGGCGCCCCCACGCATCCCAGTCCGGGGCGGGGTTCGAGGCTCACAGCTGACGCTCCCCGGCGGCGAGCGAGTCCACGAGCGGCGCGTGGACGAAGGACCGTTGCGCGGGCACCGGCGGGCGACCCGAGGGAGTGCGGGCGGCAGCGGGCGGCGCGGCCGCAGGCCTGACGGGCCTGACGGGCGGCCGCGCCGGTACGGCGCCGCGCATCCGGGTGCGCAGCCGGAAGGCGAGGACGGCGGCCACACCCGCCAGGCACAGCGCGTAGGCCGCCGTCACCCAGGCATCCGCGGGCCGGCCCGCCTTGAGCCCGTGCACCAGCGAGGCGCCCCACGCGGGGTAGGCGCCGATGTGCAGGGCACGCCACCACAGGGAACGGCTCTTGGTGGCGAAAGCGCTGCGGACCGCGCCGGAGACCGCCACGGCCACGAAGAGATACCCGGCGAGACTGCCGAGGCCGATGAGCACGGGCTGTGCCGGATCGGTGAAGGGCACGGCCGCGGAGGCCGCGCTGGTGCGCTGCTCCGCGATCTTGACCCAGATGTGCAGGGCCAGGAAGCCCAGCCCCGCCACGGCGAGCCCGCGGTGGGCGCCTTGGGCGAGCAGCCGGTGGCCCGACTCCAGCACCACCCGGTCGGTGGCCACCAGCCCCCACAGGACGGTGGCGCTGAGAGAGACGAGGGAGAGGACGCCCGCACCGAAGTCCAGGAAGTCCCACAGGTGGGTCAGGGCGCCCGCACGGGCCGTCACCACGAGGGAGGCGACGGCCGCGAGGGAGGCGGCGAGCACGCCCGGGCGCAGCCGCCCGGTGGCGGGCAAGAGGGAGGGCCGCCGGACGGCCCGGCGTCCGGCGGCCGGGGCCGTTGCCGCTGCCGCGTGGCGACTTCTGCGGCGGGCTCGGTGCGAGCGGGGCATGTGCGGCTGGGACAGGGGCATCCAGTTCTCCTGTGCGCCTGGGCCCGAGCTCTCCACCTGGCGCTCGGCACCCGGGGCTTGTCGTCGGTCGTGCCCGGCAGCGCTGTGAACTCCTGCGCCGGCCGAGGGAGCTTGGGCCGGAGGGCAGCAGCATCGTGGAGCTACGCATCATCTCCACAGGATTTATCGAAACGTGATAATTTCTCGCACCGCGTCTCCGGGGCATCGAACAACACCGGAAGATTCCCCTCCAGCGGAGGTTGCGACAGGCCACCGCGCCGCCCGCCGCCTACGCGTCCCCGACGGCAAAATGACGGCAAAACCATGGGACGGCACGTGGCCGGACCGCTCCAGGAGGGAGTACGAGGGTCGCAACTCGCCTGTCAGACACACATGTTGGCATGCGAGGCCACCCCGGCGGGCTTGTCGCTCCTTCACCGGACAAGCCTCACCCCGGCACGAACGAGGTAACGATGTGCGAACTTCTGAACCGCATCTGGTCCCGCCCCCGAGGCGAGTGGACCCGTGTCCTGCGCAGGGAACTCCCCGCGCTCGCCGCGGAGATAGTGGAGGAGCTTCTGCATGGAATTCCAGGATTTTCCGACCTTATCGATGACAACGATGCCATCGATGACGAATTGGTCCGACAGCGGGTGGAAGAGGCGCTTCTCTCCGTTCTCGGCTACCACGAAGCGTCCCGGCGGACGGCTGCACCGGCACCGGCACCGGCATCGGACGGGTGCGAGGACCGGCACGACGGCCGGCGCGACGCCCGCCGCGAGGACATGCGCGAGGCCGTACGGGACGCGGTGCGCGAACCCGCCAGCGAGGCCGTACGGGACTTCGTGCGCGAGCCCGCCTGCGAATCCGTACGGGAGCCGGCGCGCGAACCCGCGCCGGAGCGGGCCCGGGAGCACACGCGGGAGCAACTGCGGGCCCCGGTGCGCGAACCCGCACGGGACGACGTCGGGGAGGCGCACCCGCAGGGAGACCAGGGAGACCAGGGAGACCGGGGCGGCCAGGGCGGCCAGGGCGGCCAGGCGAGCCACGGGGGAGGGCCGGCGGCCGCCCAGGGCGGTCACGGTGAACGACCGGAGGTCACCGGGCCGTCCGAGCGCGCACGCCAGGACCTCTTCAAGGCCCTCACCGACGACCGGGCCGCGTCCGAAGGCTCCCTCGCCGAACTGGCCGGGCTCGCCGAGGCGGCCGGCTGGCCCCTGCCGACGGCGGTGCGGGCCATCGCGCCGGCCCTGCCCGGCGAGACCCACCAGCTGGCCGCGGCGCTGGATGCAGCCCTCCCGGGAGTCTTCGCGGGACGGCCGTGCCTGCTCGTCCCCAGTCCGGACCCCGACACCCGGGCCCCGCTCGAACTCCCGCTGCGCGGCCGTTCCGCGGCCGTCGGCCACGCGGTACCCCTGCGGGACACCGCGTCCTCGCTGCGCTGGGCGCTGCGCCTGCTCGCCCTGACCCCCGCCCGGGCCGGACTCGAAGCCCGGCCCGTCTTCGTCGACGACCACCTCTCCACCCTGCTGCTGCTCCAGGACGAGCCCCTGGCCCACGCCCTGGCCGCCCGCTGGCTGCACCCGCTCGCCGACCTCACCCCGCGCCAGAGCGAGCGGCTGGAGGTGACGCTGCTCGCCTGGCTGGAGGGCGGCGGCGCCCCGGAGGCCGCCAAGGCCCTCAATGTGCACCCGCAGACCGTGCGTTACCGGATGCGTCAGCTGGAGAAGCTCTTCGGGCCCGGACTGCGCGACCCCCGCACCCGCTTCGAGCTGGAGATGGCCCTGCGCAGCCGCCGCCTGATGGCGCAGGTGCGGCGCCAGAACGCCCGGGTGGGCCGCAGGACGGCGCGCGTGGTCACGGCCGACTTCACCCCCGTCGTCGTCGGCCGCATGGCGCGCGTCAACGGTCTGTAGCCGCCCCGTAGGAATTACCGAAGGACCAAGGAGAGGACCCCGGCCCGGCCCCGTGATCAGGGGGCCGGGCCGGGGTCATTATGTCAGGTACGCGTCATTCGGTGGGTGGTGCCGGCCGCCCGGTCACGTGCAGTTGCGGCCGCTGTTGATGCAGTCCACCGCCTTGGACATCAGCCCGTTCGACATCACGTTGATGAAGTCGCCGTGGTCGGTCACCGGCTTGTGCAGCTGCTCGGGGAAGCTGTCCACCGCGAAACGGGCGCCGGGGGAGACCCCGTAGGTGATCCGCTGCACGAGCTGCGGCAGGGCGGTGAACCCCTTCTTGCAGCGGCCGTTCTGGTCCGCGAAGGCCACGTGCGTGCGGTGGTTGGCACTGTCGGTGTTCTTGCCGTCCCAACAGCTCTGGAAGGTGAAGGTGCGCACCACGTCACTGCCCTTGGGGCAGATCGGGTACTTGTCCTTCAGCTGCCGGTTCTCGAAGCCGGTGCAGCTCCACGAGGCGTTGGCGTTCGCGGTGCCGTTCGTGAAGGCCTTGGCGTCCCCCGTGATGATGCGCAGGAAGCGGGGCATGGCCGTGACCTTCCCGACGGGGCTCCCCTTGAAGGTGGTGGTCACCTGCTTCGGCCGCAGGATGGTCCCGACGTTGCCGTCCTGGCCGCCGCCGGGCGCCTTGGCGTCCTTCTCCGCCTTGCCGTCGCGCAGTCGCAGCACCGGCCAGTAGTAGGTCGACTGGTCGCCGTTGCTGCACGTGGTTCCGGAGGCGGCGAGGCTGTCGTTGGTGGAGAAGGCGTCGGTGGACTTGTTCCCCACGTAGTCGTGCATGTGGTGCGCGCCGTTGGAGACGCCGGGGGCGACGATCACGTTGTCGGGGTTGAAGTGGCCGTTCTCGTTGCGGCCGCACCGCGAGCTGAAGGACCCCGTCGAGGCGCGGCCCGAGGCGGCCGGGGTGCGCACGTTCGGCCGGACCTTGGTGATGTTGACGAAGTCCCCGCGGGCCGGGGCGCCCTTGCGCGAGGCGGCGGCCGCGCCCTGCTGGCCCGCCGCGGCCAGGGCCTGGGCGTCCGGTGCCTGCGCGCCCTCGTCCGCGATGTCGGCCTGCTTCATCTCACACGTCTTCAGCGCGTCCAGGCCCTCCGGCTTGGCGCCGCCGGAGCGGCCGATCGCCTCGGACACCGCGGCGATGGACTTCCCGCGCTGGTCCTGCAGTTCGCCGAGGAGCGGGTCGCCGGCGGCCTCCCCGGCGGCGAGCCGCCGGTAGGCGTCGGCCACCTGGTCGTCGAGGGCGGCGAGCTTCTCGTCCACCTCGGGCTTGGCCTGGTCGGGGACGGCGGTGAGCTTGTCACCCACGTCCGGGCAGTCGATGGTGGCGGTCACCTGCGTCGTACGGTCGCCCTCCTGGCCCGCGGAGGCGTTGCCGGCGACCACGGCGACCCCGCCGCCGCCCAGTACGAGGGCGGAGACCACGGCCAGGAGTTTGTTCGACACACGGGGGCGTTTGTGGCCCTTCGGGCTCATGCGATCACTTCACTTCGTCGGTCGGACATCAAAGGGGCGGAACGTGCGGAGCGGGCGGGCGCGGGCACCGTCTTGCCGTCGACGAGCGAGTCGAAGTCGACGAGCCCGCTGTCCTCCAGGACCGTGATGTGGTCCAGGACCGTGGCGTTCGCCGAGGTGGCGAGGGCCCGCACCATGGAGTTCTGGGTCTGGGCCCGGATCCCGGCCAGCAGCGCGAACACCTTTCCGTGCGCCCGGCGCAGCAGCTGGACGAACAGCCGCTCGTACTCCTCTCCGGCCTTGGCTTCGGTCAGCTGCCCCAGCCACTCCTGCTGCTGGACGCTGGGCTGGTTCGGCAGGTCCACGCCGAGGGCCTGTCCCACCTGGATGACCTGCCGGTCCAGGTCGGTGTGGCCCTCGACGAGGTGCTCCCCGGCGGTACGCACCGAGGGGCGCGTCCCGCGCTGCTGGGCCTGGCGCCCGGCCGGCAGCTCCCACAGCCCGGCCAGCCGCACCTTGCGCACGAAGTCCCGGTCAGCCGGGGTCAGCGGCCCGTACGCCGTACTCAGGATTCCGGCGCCGTCGTCCTCCGCTGCCGGAGCCGCGGCGGCCGAGGAACGCCCGCCGAAGCTCTCCACGGGGATCAGCAGGGCGACCAGCGTCAAGGCCAGGGCGGCGATGACGACGACGCTTCCGATCGCGTATCTGGTGGCCACCGAAAAGCCGCTGACGGATCTCCGCCGCAATGACAGCACAAGTGCCTCCTCGCTCCGTGGGCCGGGAGGGGCGGGGCCCGCAGGGCCTGCAGACGCCCTGCGGTGCACACCCGCAATCCCGGGGTGCCACGGGACGCTAGTGCCACTGGCGGTGCCGTCGGCGCGGGTCCATCACCATCGGACAAACATCGGGGCGCCCCCCGGAAAGGCTGCTACGGTGCCGCCACCGAGGCCTCCCCGAAGGGGCCGGCACGGCCCCTTCCCACGCCCTGCCCCCGCGCGCGCGCGTACGCGTGCCCCGCAGGCCGGGGACCCGGTGGCCGGGCGGGCTGCGCACCTGGTGTGCGGGCCGCGGGCGGAGCGGGGCC
Organism: Streptomyces sp. cmx-4-9; assembly: GCF_046548835.1. Taxonomy (NCBI): domain Bacteria; kingdom Bacillati; phylum Actinomycetota; class Actinomycetes; order Kitasatosporales; family Streptomycetaceae; genus Streptomyces; species Streptomyces sp. cmx-4-9. Next base: position 372,524 of record NZ_JAEBEE010000005.1, read on the forward strand.
ACGGCTTACGGGTGCCGGGTGCCGGGCTACGGGTGTCGGGTCCAGATCGCCCCTTCGTGCGGGGACAGGACCCGGGCGTCGGCGGGGGGACGGGGGACGGGCGCCGTGGTGAGGCGCCGCCGCCAGGAAGGCGCGGCGGATGCGCCGGTGAGGCGGACGGGGGCCGCCGTCAGGTTGAGGGTGACCAGGAGGGGGCCGGCGCCGTCCGGACCGGTACGGGTGTAGGCCAGCACGCCGGGGGGTGCGGCGGTGAACCCGATCGCGCCGGGCCCGAGCGCCGGGTGCTCCCGGCGCAGTGCCAGGACCGCCCGGGTGAGGCGGAGCAGGGAGCCGGGGTCGTCCTCCTGGGCGGCGGCGTCACCGCCCGGGGGCAGGGCCAGGGGGAGCCAGGGCCGCACCCCGGGCGCGGTGAACCCCGCATGGGGCCCGGCGTTCCACGGCATGGGCGAGCGGGCCGGGTCGCGGCTCAGCCCGGGGGTGCGCAGCCCCCAGGGGTCCCGGATGTCCGCGGGGCCGATGTGCGCGTCCGGCAGGCCGAGTTCGTCGCCGTTGTACAGGATCGCCGCTCCGGGGAGGGTCAACAGCAGGAGCATCGCGTTCGGCGCCTGGTCCGCGCCGACGCGGGAGGCGACCCGCGGGTCGTCGTGGCTGCCCGCCACCCAGGTCGGGACCGCCCCGGCGGGCAGGGCGTCCACGACCTCGCGTACCAGTCCTTCGATCGCCTCCGGCTCCCAAGGGGTCTGGAGCAGGCCGAAGTTGATCGGGAGGTGGATCTCGTCGAGGCCCTGCCCGAAGTAGCTGCTCCACACCTTCCAGTCGTAGGCGTGGACCTCCCCCAGGCAGATCCGTTCGGCGGGTCCGTCCCCGTACCCGTCGAGCAGGGTGCGGAACTCGCGGTAGACAGTGTGCAGATCGGGGTGGCCCTGGTCGTGCAGGTGCAGCTGGCTGTCGTACCCGCCCATGGGGCGGTGGTGGGCCACCGCCCCCACGGGGGCCGGCGGGTTGTCCCGCAGTGCGGGGTCCTTGGCGACGAGGGGCGCGCAGTCCACGCGGAACCCGTCGACACCGCGGTCGAGCCAGAACCGGGCCACGTCGAACATGGCCTCCTTCACCTCCGGATTGCGCCAGTCGAGGTCCGGCATGGAGGGGAGGAAGGAGTGGAGGTAGAACTGGCCGCTGTCCTCGTCCAGGGTCCAGGCGGACTCCCCGAACAGGGTGATCCAGTTGTTCGGGGGACCGCCGCCGGGAGCCGGGTCCCGCCACACGTACCAGTCGCGCCGCCGGCCGCCGGGCGGAGCGCTGCGGGACTCCCTGAACCACGGGTGCTCGCTGGACGTGTGGTTGGGGACGTAGTCGATCAGTACCCGCAACCCGTGGGAGTGAGCCGTGGCCAGGAGTGCGTCGAAGTCCGACAGCCGCCCGAAGAGGGGGTCCACGGCGGTGTGGTCCCGGATGTCGTACCCGAAGTCCGCCATGGGGGAGGAGAAGAACGGGGAGAGCCAGAGCGCGTCCACCCCCAGGGACGCGAGGTGGGGGATGCGGCGGCTGACGCCCGGCAGGTCCCCGACCCCGTCGCCGTCGGTGTCCAGGAAGCTGCGCGGGTAGACCTGGTAGACCACGGCGTCGTGCCACCAGCGCGGCCCCGCCGCGGGCCCGCGCCCATGTCCGTACCCGCGGCCGTACGCGTGGCGCTGCCCGCGCCCGGACTCGTCCTCGGCCCCCTCCCCGTGCCCGGTCACGGTCAGAAGGAGCCCGTCTCGCAGCGGCGGACCCAGTCGGTCGCGGCGACGGCGTACGCCGGGTCGGGGCGCAGCGCGTCCTCGCGGCGGCAGGCCTCCACATACTTGATGGCGTGCGGGTCCTCGGTGGCCAGGGCCCGTTCGGCGAGTACGGCGTAGTCCCGGGCCGGCTCCTCGGGGTGGTGCTCGCGCCGGCCGGTCCCGTAGGCGCTGCGGATGGCCGCGGAGAAGCGGACGGCGGCGGCGACGGTGGGCCAGTGCAGTTCCGGCGGCAGGTGCGGCAGGACCAGCCGGGCCGCCGCCGGTGTGGTGAGGGCGTGGACGAAGGCCATGGGGGTCTTGTGGTCGTCGGTGAGGTAGCTGCCCGCCGCGGCGCGGGTCAGCCGGCTGAGCGCACGGTCGGCGTCGTCCTCGGGCAGCAGGGAGTCCACGGCGGGCGCGAAGTCGGGCTCCAGCCAGACCGTTTCGAGCCGGATCCGGAAGATCATGCCCATGCCCTGGTCGCTGCGCAGCTTGGGGACGGCCTCCCAGGCCTGCAGCAGGTCGCGGGCGCGCGGGGTGGCCGGAGCCGCGGGGAGTTCCTGGTATCGGGCGGCCCAGTAGCCCAGCCCCCGGGCAAGCTCTTCCAGGCGCCAGGGGGTGTGGGCCTCCGTCAGCATCCGTACGGCGTGCCCGGTGCGGATGACGCCGTGGCCGCCCCCGGCGGCGAAGCCGTCCAGCAGGCGCGGCCACCACCGGGCGAGGACCTCGGTCCAGGGTGCGCTGTCCAGCTCCCGCCGGAAGAATTCGTTCCAGTCGCCGAGCAGGCGCATGTTGCCCAGGGCGGGCTGCCAGGTGTCGTGGGTGATCTCCTGGAAGCGTCCGTAGGTGTCCTCGTACAGGACCTTGCGGTACGAGGACACCCAGGCCCCGATGGACGCCCCGTGTCCGAGCTGTCCGAGAGCCTCTGCGGCCATGGGTCCGTGGTTGCTCACTCCGGGGCCGAACTCGGGTCCGGAGTCGCTGAGGTAGTGAAGGGCGCCGTCCAGGTCGTTCACCGTTCCCCCTAGATCGATACCTCTCCATGGAAGGGTGCGGCGAGCCCCTACAGCAACATGGCATGTACACATTGGCTTGTTCTGCCGTGGGTACGCGGGGCGGCGGCGGGTGCATCCCGGCGGCCCGCGGAAAGCCGGGCCGTGCCGGACGATCAAGGACCGGTTCGGTCCGCGCAGGCGGGGCCCGGTGGGCGAGCGCAAGGATCACCGCATCCCGGGGGAGCGGCGTACGGGCGGCCCGGAGCGGCAGGCCAGTGAAAACAGGACAGCCGGGAGGCAGCCGTTGACCTCGGCATGTGCCAATAGCTAGTGTCCGACTTCGTCCGAGCTGAAGTCCGCCCTCGCCCCACCGGTCGGTTCCGGCAGCTCATTCCATCGGCGGGTATCGCCGTTCAGTCGTTCGCGCACCTGCCGACGCTCCCCTTTCGGCATTCGACATTCCCGATCCGCGGTTCACGGTTCACGGTTCACGGTTCACGGTTCACGGTTCACCCTTCACCGTTTCCCTTTTCCTGCCGGTCCCTCTCTCCGTACGGGCGCACAGCCATGCCTGCGAACGGGGGCGACCTCGCGTGACGATGAGGAGAATTCATGATCAAGCACACGTCGCCGATCAGTGGAATCGACGCTCACGGCGATCTCGTGGTAACTGCCGGATATGACAACCGGATCATCTTATGGAATGCGTTAACCCGTACGGCCATGACCGAGGCGCGCCACGACCACCTGGCCAACCAGTGCCGGTTCTCCTCGTCCGGCCGCATCGTGGTGACATCGAGCAGCGACTACTCGGCGCGCCTGTGGTCGGTTCCGGACCTGAGGCTCATCAGCGTCCTCACGGACCAGAAGGACGATGTGGAGATGACCGTCGTCTCACCCGACGAAACCCGGGTGGCGACCGCCTCGCGTGACCACATCGCGCGGATATACGACCTGGACGGGCGGCTCATCCACCGGCTGGAGGGACACGAGGAAGACGTCCTGTCCGTCGAATGGGTCCGGGACGGAGCCGAGTTGGTGACCACCAGCGACGACGGGACGGTGCGCCGCTGGGACGCCGCCGACGGCGCCCTGCTGAGCACCGTGGACCTCGGGGACGTCGAGACGGACACCGTCGCGGTCCTCGGCGTGGACCGTTTCGCCCTCGGCAACGACGCGGGGGAACTGATCCTGATCGACCCCTCGGGCACCCGCCGCCACCGCGTCCACGACGCCGGGATCAAACGGATCGCCTACGACGCCGACGCCGGACTCCTGCTCAGCTCCAGCTACGACCGCACCGTCCGGCTGTGGCGGCTCGCGCCGGGCGCCGACCCCGTCCACCTCCTGACGAGCGAGGTGCCCGCCGAGGTGTGGCTGCGCTCCTGCGCCAGGCTGGACGCGACCCGCTGGGTCTTCGGCACCTTCGGATCGAGCTACGCCGTCTTCGACCGGGCCGACGGCAGCTGGGACCTGACCGGAGTCACGCCCACGCCCGGACTCAACGCGGTGACAAACGCCCCCGCGGGCCGGTTCACCGTCGGCGACAGCGGAGCCGTGCGGCGCGACGGCGAGACGGTGGCCGAACTGGGCAGCTGCTGCAACTTCATCACCGCCGTCGCGGGCACCGTCGTCAGCGGCGGCCAGCTCGGCGCCCTGTACGACGCGACCACCGGAGCCCTCCTGCACCAGCACCGCTCCCCGCTCAACTGCGCGGCCGTCCACACCTCCGCGGACGGCGAGACCCTCGTGGTCGGCACGTACACCGGGGAGGCACTCGTCCTGCGGGACACGGCCGGCACCGGTCTGCAACTGGTCGGCGAACACCGCATCCAGGACAACGCCGTCAAGGGGGTGGCGGTCCAGGGCGACGTGCTGTTCAGCGTGTGCGCCACCGGCGCCGCAGCCTGGCACTCCCTGCCGGACCTGAAGTCCGTCGCCACCGACGACGCGGCGCACGCCCGCATCGCCAACGGGGCGGCCGCCCTCCCGGACGGGCGGTTCGTCAGCGTGAGCCGGGACCTGACCCTGCGGATCTGGACCGCGGCCGGGGAACCGGAGGCGGTGGTGAACACCCCGCACCTCAACAGCATCAAGTGCGTGGCCGTCGACCCGCACACCAGCCTGATCGCGACGGGCGGCTACCACGGCCAGGTCGCCGTCTACGATCCCGGCTCCGGGGCGTGGGTGTCCGACACGCGGCCGACTCCCTCGGGGATCTCCGCACTGGCCCCCGCCGGCAGCCCCGGCCGGTTCCTGGCCTCCTCCTACGACGGCTGCGTGTACGAGATCGCCGCCGGTGCCGCCGACACCGCCGATGCCGCTGACACCGCTGACACCGCCGGTGCCGGCGCCGGCCGGGACAGCCGGTGACGGCGGCCGGCGAGGCCCCCGTGGTGCGCTTGGCGAGCGCCCCCCTGCCCGTCGCCTCCACCCTGATGCAGCTGACCGTCTTCGGGCAGGTAGCCGCCGACGGGCAGGAGACCGAGGAGGTCGTCACCCTGCGGACGGTCTCGCCGCGCAGTGAAACCGCCGCGCCGCCGATCGTACGGATCCACAGCGCCTGCTTCACCGGGGACGTGCTCGGCTCCGAGAAGTGCGACTGCGGCCCGCAGCTCCACGCCGCCCTCGACGCCGTCGTCCGGTCGCACAACGGGGTGCTGGTCTACATGCTCCGCCAGGAGGGCCGCGGCATCGGGCTGGCCAACAAGATCCGTGCGTACGCGCTCCAGGCGGCCGGCCACGACACCATCAGCGCCAACCTCGCCCTGGGCTTTCCGGCGGAGGGCCGCGACTTCCGGATGGCCGCCGACTGCCTGCGCCAGCTCGGCATCACCCGGGTGCGGCTGATGACCAACAATCCGAAGAAGGTCGAAGGACTCGCCGCCCAGGGCATCGCGGTCGAGGACCGGGTGCCGCTGGGCGGCTTCCGCACCCCCTTCAATGAGGCCTATTTGGAGGTCAAGGACCGCCTGATGGGACACCTCGACGCACTCGGCCTCGGCCTCGCCGCCGATCCGGGCCGTCCGGCCGCCGCCCTCGGTGCCCCTGCCCTCGATGCCACCGCTCTCGCAGCGGCCGCCCTCGAAGCAGCCGGGCTTGAAGCGGCCGCGCTGGACGCCACCGCCCTCGAAGTGACCGCCCTGGAAGCAGCCGCATTCGAGGCCGCCGCCTCGGGCCGGAGGGCGCCGTGACCCGCATCGCGCACACCGACCTGGTCGACGCCGACATCAACGCCCTCACCGACCGGGCGGCGATGGGCCTGCCCGAGGGCTATGTGGAACCGAGGGCCGAGCGTCTCGACTGCTACACCCAGGTCGCCGGCCACTCGGCCGCCGAACTGGCCGCCCTCGTCGAGGACCCGGCGCTCACCCTCGAACACCGCCTGGCGGCCGGCACCGCCCTCGCCCTCGCGGGCGACCCCCGCACCCGCTGGGACGCACCCCAGATGCTGCCCGTCCCCGCCGGACAGGCCCTCATCGGCACACCCGTGGACGAGGTCGACGAACTGCACGCCGACGCAGCCCGGTTCGGGGTGCAGCGGTCCTGGGTGGAGAAGGAGTGCCCGCGCCACGCCCGGCCGGTCGCCGCCTTCGCCCTCGCCCGGTACCCCGTCACCAACGCCGAGTTCGCCGTGTTCCTCAAGGACACCGGGCACCCGGAACTGCCGAGCAACTGGCACTACGGCAGGTTCGACCCCGCCACCGCCAACCACCCGGTCTACACCGTCACCGCGGAGGCCGCCGACCGGTACGCGCTCTGGCTGGCCCGCCGCACCGGCCGCCGCTTCCGGCTCCCCACCGAGCAGGAGTGGGAGTACGCGGCGGGCGGACCCGAAGGGCTGCGCCACCCCTGGGGCCGCACCTGGAACCCCCTCGCGGCGAACACGCTGGAGACGGGCCTCCTCATGGCCAGCCCTGTCGGGGCCTTTCCCGACGGCCGGTCCTGGTGCGGGGCCCTGGACATGGCGGGCAACGTGGAGGAGTACACCAGCAGCACCTACGGGCCCTACCCGGGCGGGACGCTCGTCCGCGACGACCTGTACCTGCGGCTCGGCGCGTACCGCATCGCCCGGGGCGGGGCCTTCAACCGCTTCCGCGACCTCGCCCGCTGCCAGCGCCGCCACGGACCCTACCCGCGCTCGCTGTACGCGATGGGCTTCCGGCTGGCCGAGGACACCGACACCAGCGGCGAAGGGTGACGCGCGGTGCGCATCGTACAGATCCACTGGACCGGACTCCCGGTCACCGGTGGCGTGGAGACCCACCTGGAGGCCCTGTCCGCGCAGCTCGCCGCCCTGCCCTGCGAGGTGCGGGCCGTCACCGGCACCCGGGAGTCCCCGGGGTGCATCCATGAACCGGTCCTCGACATCGGCGTGCCCTTCGACCCCGCCGGGGCCGAGCGGCTCGCCGCACTGTGCCGGGACGCGGACGTCGTGCACTGGCACAACCCGCAGTGGCACAAGGCCGAGGCGGTGACCGCCACCGTGGCGGCGCTGCACGCCCGGGGCTGGCAGGGCCGCTTCGTCTTCGACCTGCACAACATCGACGAGCGGCCCGAGCAGTGGGAGTTCCTCGCAGGCCTCCCCGGACCGCTGGCCGTCCACTCGCCCTTCGTCGCCGCGGAAACCAGCCGACGGCTGCCCGGGGCGCAGACCACCGTGCTCCCGCTGGCCCTGCCCCTGGCGGAGGAGCCCTTCCGACTGCCCGCGACCGGCGGCACCACCGTGCTGCAACCCAGCCGGATGACCCGCTGGAAGGGCTCGCACCTGAGCCTGGAGGCGTCCTTGACGCTGTTGGACGAAGGCCGCGACCTGCACTTCGTGCACGCCGGGACCCGCCACCTCATCTGGCCCCCCGGCATCCCCGAACCCCTGATGGAACGGGCGGCGGTGTGGCAGGACAAGGGCCGCGTGCACTTCACCCACTACCGTCCCGCGCAGAGCTGGTCCGCGATCCGGGCCGCCGACGTCGTGGTCCACCCGACGATCGACCGGGGCGCGCACGGGGAGCCCTTCTCGCTGTCCGTCGCGCAGGCCGTCATCTGCGGCCGCCGCATCGTCGCCAGCGACTCGGGCAACCTGCCCCTGCTGTTGCGGGACTACTCCGCCGCCACCCTCGTACCCGCCGGGGACCTCGGGGCGCTCACCGAAGCCCTCCGGGAGGCGGTGGCACGGCCCGCCACCGCACCGACCGAAGGCGACCGGGCACTGGGCCGCCGACTGCGCGAGTCCTTCGCCACCGCGGGCCGCCGCCACCTGGCCTTCTACCGGACCCTCACGGGTCCTCGGTGACCCGCCCGGCCGCATCCCGCCCCGCACCGCCGTCCCCCGTACCGCCGTCCCCCGCCGTCCCCCCCGTACCGGACCGCCGCCGCCCGGCCGACACCCCCTGGAGCCCTGCATGCCCACCCCCGTCATCCTGGACTGCGACCCCGGCCACGACGACGCGATGGCCATCCTCCTCGCCGTCGGCGACCCCCGCATCGACCTGCGCGCCGTGACCACCAGCGCCGGCAACCAGACCGTGGCCAAGACGGCCCTCAACGCCCGGCGGATGTGCGCCCTCGCCGGTGCCTTCGACGTACCCGTCGCGGCCGGCTACCCCAAACCGCTCACCGGTCCGCTGCTCATCGGCGACGACGTGCACGGCGAAACGGGCCTGGACGGATGGGACTTCCCCGATCCGGCCGAGGTCCCGCTGCACTCCGCACACGCCGTCGACCTCATCCACGGCCTGCTCGCCGACAGCCCCGAACCCGTCACCCTCGTCGTCACGGGCCCCCAGACCAACATCGCGGGCCTCCTCGCCCTCCACCCCGAGGACCGGCACCGCATCAAGGAGATCGTCTGCATGGGCGGGGCCACCCACCGCGGCAACACCCAGCCCTACGCCGAGTACAACATCCTGGTCGACCCCGAAGCGGCCCACGAAGTGCTCGCCAGCGGCGTCCCCATGACGTACTGCGGCCTCAACGTGACCCACCAGGCCCCGGTCACCCGCGAGGTGCTGGACCGGATCCTCGACGTGGGCACGCACATCAGCAAGGTGTCGGCCGCCCTCCTCGCATTCCGCTCCGGCACCTACGACCAGATCTGGGACCTGCCCGACGCCCCGCTGCACGACCCGGTGGCCATCGCCCGGGTACTGGACCCGACCCTGGTGGAATGCGTCGAGGCACCCGTCTGCGTCGAACTGCGCGGCGAGTTCACCCGCGGCGCCACGGTGATCGACCTCTACGGTGTCACGGGGCGCGAACCCAACGCCCTGGTGGCGACCCGCCTGGACACGGAACGGTTCTGGGACGTGTTCCTCACGGCGCTCGCCGCCCTGGGATGACCTGCTGACCTCGGAAGGCTGACCCACCTTGCCCGCTTCTCCCGCACCGACACCGGGCGTTCGCCTCCTGACGGCGCTCGCCGGGGCCCAACTGCTGGTGGCACTGGACTTCTCCATCATCTACGTCGCGCTGCCCGACATCGGGGCCGGCCTGCACTTCTCCACCGTCGCCCTCCAGTGGATCGTCAGCGCCTACGCCATCTTCTTCGCCGGATTCCTGCTGCTGGGCGGACAGTTGGCGGACGCATTCGGCGCGGGGCGGGTGTTCCTCGCCGCGCAGCTGCTCTTCGCGGCGTCCTCGGTCGGCGCCGCGCTCTCCGGCTCCGCCGCCCCGCTGATCGCAGCGCGCGTCGGGCAGGGGGTCGCGGCGGCCCTGCTGGTCCCCGCCACCCTCGGCCTGCTGGGCGCGGCCTACCCGCCGGGTCCGCAGCGCGACCGGGCCGTGAGCGTGTGGGGCACCACGGGCGCCGTCGGCCTGGCCCTCGGGGTCACCGCCGGCGGCGCCCTGCTCGCCGCGGCGTCCTGGCCGTGGATCTTCTGGATCAACCTGCCCATCGTCGCGGTCTGCCTGGCCGCGGCCGGCAGCGCCCTGCGTTCCACCGGGGCGGCAGAGCGCGTCCCCGTCGCCGTCTCGGCCACCCTCTGCGCCTGCACCGCGGTCGTCGCCGTGGTGCTGGCCTGCACCGAGCTCTCCCGCGCCCACCCCTCCCTTCCCGTCGCCTCCGCCGCGCTGGCGGCAGCCGCCCTGGCCGGCGCCCTCCTCGTGCTCGGCCGCGGCCGCCGCCGGCCACTGGTGCCCCGCTCGCTGCTCCGGGTCCGCACCCTCCAGGTCGCCTGCCTGGCGGCCGCCCTCTACATGGCGAGTTTCGGAGCCGAGTTCTACCTCGTCACCCTGTACCTCCAGGAGGTACGGGCCTACAGCGCCCTCGCCGCCGGCCTGGCCTTCCTGCCGCTGGCCGGGGCCATCGTCGTGGGCAACACGGTGGCCGGCCGGCTCGCCGGACGCATGGCGCTGCAGCGGCTGCTGGCCGGCGCCTTCACCACCGGGGCCGGTGGACTCCTCGTCCTCGCCCTCGCGGCCGGGTCCGGCGGCGGGTACGCGGCGGGCATCCTGCCCGGACTGCTGCTCAGCGGCCTCGGCCAGGGCATGGCCTTCACCGGCATGTTCATCACCGGTACCCGGGACCTCCCGCCGGAGAGCAACGGCACCGGCAGCGCCCTCGTCACCACGGCCCAGTACACCGGCGGCTCCGTCGGCCTGGCCCTGCTCGTCCTGCTCCACGGGGAACGGCCCGCGGCGCCCGACTTCGAGCTGGCCTTCCTCGTCACCGCGGTGGTCGCCGCGGCCGCCGCACCGCTGGCGCTGCTCCTGCTCGCGCCCACGGGACGGGGCTCCGGCCCCGCCACCCGGCAAGAACAGCCCTCACAGCCCAAGACCGGAGGTCCACGATGAACACCGCCCGCTTACTCGACCGCACCGGACTCCTCCCGGAGGCCCGGCGCACCGTCGAGGAGTACGAGAAGGACCACCAGACCTACTTCAGCCACCTGGTCCACTTCGAGCCCGGCGCCCTCCAGGCGCTGCACGCCCCGGGCCCGCTGCCGGCCACCGTCCGCGTCGCCTCCGACATCCGCCCCGCGGTGGTCGACCGGATGGACACCGTCACGGAGATCGCCAACCTGCCCGCACAGAGCGGCGCGGACCGCGCCCGCTACCTCCAGGCGCTCCTCGACATCTACGGCCTGCTGCCCGCCCGGGTGCAGGAGAGCGCCGCCCGGCCCGGTACGACCGTGGTGGCCCCGGAACGCGAAGGGCGGATCCTGGCCGAACGCCTGGGCCTGCTCGCACAGCGCCGGAACTGGGCGCCGCAGGCCAAGCGCATACCCCTGGCCGGCGGGCTCCTCGTCGGCGTGGACGAATGGCTGCCCTCACAGGCCGACCGGCTGGTGATCGTCGACGGGGTGGTGGCCAGCGGCGTCACCCTGATGGCGGTGATGCGCCTGACGGCCCGCCCCGGAGCCACCGTCGAGATCTTCACCTGCCACGCGACGCGGCAGGGCGCCCTTGCCCTCGCCCGGTACGCGGACCGGCTGGAGGTGGCCCTGACCCTCCACGTCGGCCACGTCTCGGGCGAACTGAACGCGAAGTTCTACGCCGTGGCACCGGACGCCCCCGGCCGGCTGCTCCTCGGCGACGTGGGCGACACCATCAGTCCGGTCGCCGCCGCCTCCCCACCCCCCGGGAGCACGCCGTGACCCCGCCGCAGCACCCCGGCCGGGGGCCGGAACTGCTCAGCCGGGAACCGGCGGCCCGCCCCGGCGCCCTGGACCGGTACTTCCGCCTGACGGCCCGCGGCTCGACCTGGCAGCGCGAGGTCCTCGCCGGGGCCTCCACGTTCCTGGCCCTCTCCTACATCGTCGTGGTCAACCCAGCCGTCCTGGGCGAGGCGGGCATCCCGCACGCCGCCGCCTTCTTCGCGACGGCCGCCGTGGGAGGCCTGGCGACCCTCGCCATGGGGCTGTGGGCCCGGCTGCCGTTCGCGGTGGCACCCGGCATGGAGATGAACGCGATGATCGCGTTCTCCGTCGTCGGCACGCTCGCCTACACCTGGCCCGAGGCGCTGGGCATGGTGTTCTGGTCCGGTGTCGCCATGCTGGTCGTGTCCCTGCTGCGGTTGCGGGAAGCGGTGGTCGACGCGATCCCCGCGGAACTCCGTGCGGCCCTGGCCACCGCCGTCGGCGCCTTCATCGGCCTGGTGGGCCTGCAGATCGCCCACCTCGTCCGGACCTCCGACGGCCGGCTGTCCGGGCTCGGCGACTGGACGGCGCCGCCCGCCGTCGCCCTCTACACCGGCCTGGCCGTCGCCCTGCTGCTGGACGCGTTCGGCGCGCGGGCCGCGGCCGTCCTCGGCGGCATCGCCGCCTCCGCGCTGTACTGCGCCCTCGCGGGCGTCGAGGCCGCGGCGGTTGAGGGTACGGTCGAGGGGAGCGGGGCGGCCCTCTTCCGGTTCGACCTCACGGTGGTCGCCGACCCGCGGGCCTGGGGCGTGATCCTCGTCCTGTTCGCCCTGGACTTCTTCGGCAGCATTGCGAAGGTGGTGGGACTGTCGGCGGACACACCGCTCCAGGACGCCCACGGTAAGGTGCCCGGCATGCGCCAGGCACTGCTCGTGGACGCGGGCGCCACCGTGGCCGGGTCGGCCGCCGGCTCCTCCAGTTTCGTGGCGTTCGTGGAGAGCGCGGTGGGCATCCGCGCCGGAGCCAGGACCGGCATCGCCTCGGCGGTGACCGGAATCCTGCTGTTCTCCTGCCTGTTCCTCGCCCCGGTCCTGGCCCATGTCCCGGTGGAGGCCACCACCGGGGCCCTGGTCTTCGTGGCGGTCAAGATGCTGAGCGCCCGCCGGCCCGAGGCGGCGGACCGCCTCGGCCGGGCCGTCATGGTGACCGCGCTCCTCGTCACCGTGGCCACCCTCGCGATCGACCAGGCGATGGCCGCCGCCTTCGTGGTGTGCACCGTCGCCGGGGTCCTCGGCGGCCGCAGGCCCCGGCCCGCGCTGTGGGTGACCACCCTGCTGCTCGTGGCCGCCGTCGTCCTCCAGTACCTCAACCGCTGAGCCGCTGCTCACCGAACCTGCAAGGAGCCCGTATGACCCCCGAGGACCTCCCTCTCCTCGCCGCGTCCGTCCGCCAGCCCGAGGGGACCCCCGACCGGCTGCGGCAGCAGATCGAGTTCGTCATCGAGGTGGACCGCCTCAAGAACGTCTTCCGGCAGAGCCCGCTGCTGGCCGCCGACCGCAAGGAGAACGACGCCGAGCACTCCTGGCACCTCGCCCTGATGACCCTGGTCCTGGCGGAGCACGCCGACGAGCCCGTGGACACCAGCAAGGTGCTCGCCCTGGTCCTCGTCCACGACCTGGTGGAGATCTACGCGGGGGACACCTTCCTGTACGACACGGCGGGCGCCGCCGACCAGGAGGAACGCGAGCAGCGCGCCGCGGACAAGCTGTTCGCGCTCCTCCCGCCGGACCAGCAGGAGCACTTCCGGGCGCTGTGGGACGAGTTCGAGGCCCGTGAGACCCCCGAGGCCCGGTTCGCCAAGGCCATGGACCGCCTCCAGCCGCTGCTGCTCAACTACGGCAACCAGGGCGGCACATGGCGCACCCCGGGGGTGACGGAGGAGGTGGTGCTCGCCCGCAAGTCCGTGATCGGGGACGCTTCCGCCGGCCTGTGGGAGTACGCGCAGAGCCTGATCCGCACCGGTGCGGACCGGGGCTGGGTGCCCCGCGACCCCACCGGCGCCTGAGGGATCCGGCAGACCCGGTCCGCCCGGACCGGGTCTGCCGATCGATCAGCCGGCCTGATCGGCAGGCTCGTTCGGCCGGCTCGTTCGCGGCTCGTTCACCGGCTCGTTCGCGGCTCGATCACCGGCTTGATCAGCCGGTGAACCCGGCGGTGATGGAGGTGAACTGCCAGTCGCTCTGGGCGATTCCGGAGCAGGTCTCCTGGAGGCCGCCTCCGGGGCAGCCCCGGTCGCGGTTGACGGACCAGAACGCGAGCCGGGCGATGTGGTGGGCGTTGGCCCAGTCGCGGATGTCGGTCCAGTTCTGGACGGTGGTGGTCTCCTGGGTGTCGCTGACCCCGTTCATACCGGAGATGCCGATGTGGGAGTAGGCGGTGGCGTCGTCCCAGCCGTAGGTGGACTTGAGCTTGGCGGCGAGCCCCTGGGTGGCGCTCACCGTGCTCGCGTACATGTCGGTCGAGGCGTTGCCGAAGTCGAACGGCATGATCGTGAAGACGTCGATGCCCGCCCCGAGTTCCTTGGACCGTTCGATGAGCCGGTTGCCCCACGAGGTCGGCCCGGAGGTGCTGGTGCCGAAGGTCAGGATGGTCTTCAGGCCGGGGTTGTTCTGCTTGACGATCTTGAGCGCGCCGAGGATGCGGTCCTGGACCACGGCGTTCTCGAACTCGTCCGTGTTCTCGATGTCGACGTCGATGGCCTTCAGGCCGTAGGCGTCGATGACCTTCTGGTAGGCGCCGGCCAGGGCCTCGGGGGTGGCGCAGTTGGGGCCGAGCTTGTTGCCCTGCCAGCCGCCGATCGACGGGACGATGTCGCCGCCTGCCGCCCGGACGGCGTTGACGGTGGACTGGTCGACCCCGCCGGTCAGGGGGCGCTGACCGTCCCAGGCCGGGTTGCAGCCGCCGGAGGAGAGGATGAAGGCCATGGTGAACCACTTCACGCCCGTGGCGTTCATGACCGTCGTCGCACTCGGCGGGTTGCCCCAGCCCTGGTACAGGTAGGGCGCGGCCTGCTTGAAGCCGGCCGGGACCGTCCCGCCGTCGGTGGTGACGGCCAAGGCCGTCGAGGCGGGCGAGGTGTTGCCGGCCAGGTCGCGGGCGCGGACCGTGAAGGAGTACGCCGTGTCGGCGGCCAGGCCGGTGACGGTGGCGTTCGTGGTGGTGGAGGTCGCGACCTTGGCCGTGCCCCGGTAGACGTCGTAGCCGGTGACGCCGACGTTGTCGGTGGAGGCCGACCAGGCCAGCGAGACGCTGGAGGAGGTCTTGCCGGTGGCGGTGAGGCTGCCCGGTGCGGTCGGGGCGGAGGTGTCGGCGCCGCCGCCTCCGCCGGGGCCGTCGAGGCTGATGTCGTCGGCGTGGTACGTGCCCTGCCCGTACCAGCCGTTCACGTAGACCTCGGCGCTGGTCTGGGACGGGCCGGTGGTGAAGGAGGCGCTGAGCTTGGTCCAGGTGCCTGCAGAAGGGGTCCAGGTGGAGGCGCCGCCGGTGACGCCGAGGTACACGTAGCTGCCGCGGACCCACCCGGAGAGGGTGTAGGCGGTGTTCGGCTGGACGGCGACCGTCTGCGTGCACTTGGCGTTGTCGCCGGCGGTCGCGGCGCCGGCCAGTGCCCTGGCGCCGCCGTGCACGGGCGAGGCCACGACGGAGCCCAGGCCGCCTGAGCAGGACCAGCCGCCGGTGCCGCCGGTCTCGAAGTCTCCGTTGGCGAGCAGATTGGCGCCGAAGGCCGCGCCGGGTGTGCTCAGCACCGCGGCCGCGCCGAGCAGGGTGGCGCCCAGCCCGCAGGCCAGTCGAGTGGGGGTACGCACGGAAATGCCTCCAGAGGTGGGGGGAGGGGGGAGCGCAGCCGTGGGGTCACGCACGTGTGGGGGTGCCGGGAACCTAGTGCGCTGCACGTGCCGCCGTCAACAGGTCTGGACCAATTGGCCGGTGGGCGAACCCGCCGGGCGGCCAGGGGACTTGACGCATGCGCCCGGCGGATGGTCGCCGCCCGAGGTCCCGGCGGCCGGGACGGTACGACGGGGCGCTCCGGCCGGAGCGCTCCGGCCGGAGCGGTCGAAACCTCGTTCGTCAGCCGCGTGAGGCCGTCCCGCACGTCCGAGTGGTAGTTGCCCGCCCGGGGCCTTTTCGGCGTGGGGGCCGGGCGCGGACCGGAAGAGTTGCCCCATGATCATTGACCCGCCCCCCACCGCCGGCTCCCCGGACGACTCCGCACCCGGACCGGCGCCCGCCACCGGTACGGCATCCGCCCGCCGCCCCTCCCGCCGTACCGTCATCGCCGGCGCCGGCGCGCTGACCGTCGCGGGCGCCGGTGCGCTGGGCGTCGCCGCGGCCTCCGCCGAGACCCCGCGGACGGCGCCCGGCAGCGCCCGGCCCGACTGGGAGACCTGCCTCACCGTCGCCCGGGCCGTCCTCGTCCGGGACGCCGAGGACCAGCCGCTGGTGCCCCGGTACGCCGACGTCCTGCTGAAGAACGGGCTGCCCCGCTCCCGCATGCCCCGCAAGAAGGTCCTGGTGGTCGGCGCCGGACCGGCCGGACTCACCGCCGCCCACCTGCTGCGCGAGGCCGGGCACCAGGTGACCGTCATCGAGGCCAACGGCAACCGGGTGGGCGGCCGGATCAAGACCTTCCGCACCGGCGGGCACGAGAACTCCCCCGCCGTCTTCGCCGACCCCCGGCAGTACGCCGAAGCCGGCGCCATGCGCATCCCGGACAGCCACCCCCTGGTCACCGGCCTGATGGACAGCCTCGGCCTGCGGCGGAGGCGCTTCCACCTCGTCGACGTCGACGCCTCCGGCCGCCCCGCCCACCGCACCTGGATCCTCGTCAACGGCATCCGGGTCCGGCGCGGCGACTACGCCCGCAGCCCGCAGGCCGTCAACCGCTCCTTCGGGGTGCCCGCGGCCTTCGAGTCCGTGCCCGCCGCACAGATCCTGCGGAACGCCTTCGCCCCCGTACGCAAGGAGATCGAGGGCCGCAAGGACCGGGAGCTCGTCGAAGGCTGGGCCCGCGTCGTCCAGCGCTACGGCCACATGTCGATGTACCGCTTCCTGACCGAGGTGGCGCAGCTCGACGACCGGACCGTCGACCTGGTCGGCACCATCGAGAACCTCACCTCGCGCCTGCACCTCGCCTTCATCCACAGCTTCATCGGCGCCTCCCTGATCAGCCCCGACACCGCCTTCTACGAACTGCCCGACGGCACCGCCACCCTGGCCGACGCCCTCTACGCCCGGGTGAAGGACCTCGTCCGGCTCGACCGGCGCGCCACCCGCATCACCCACGACGAGGGCAGGGTGAGCATCGACACCGTCTCCGAGGGCCGCGGAGGAAGCCCCGTACGGCGGGAGACCTTCACCGGGGACAGTGCGATCATCACCGTGCCCTTCTCCGGCCTGCGCCACATCCAGGTCACCCCCGCCCTGTCCTACGGCAAACGGCGCGCCATCACCGAGCTGCACTACGACGCGGCCACCAAGGTGCTGCTGGAATTCAGCCGCCGCTGGTGGGAGTTCGACGAGGCGGACTGGAAGCGCGAACTGGAGGCCGTCAAGCCCGGCCTGTACCGGAACTACCAGGTCGCCCGGACCCCGGAGGACGGAGCCCTGCTGGGCGCCCACCCCTCGGTCCCCCCGGGCCACATCTCCGAGTCCCAGCGCGCCCATTACGCCGCCTGCCGCCGCACCACCCGCGACCAGCCCGAGGCGGCCGGGGTGATCGGCGGGGGCTCGGCCACCGACAACCCCAACCGGTTCATGTTCCAGCCCTCCTACCCGGTCGAGGGCAGCCCGGGCGGGGTCGTCCTCGCCTCCTACAGCTGGGCCGACGACGCCCTCAAGTGGGACTCCTTCGACGACGCGGAGCGCTACCCGCGCGCACTCGCCGGACTCCAGGAGGTGTTCGGACAGCGCATCGAGGTGTTCTACACCGGAGTCGGACGCACCCAGTCCTGGATGCGCGACCCCTACGCCTACGGCGAGGCCTCCGTCCTCCTGCCCGGCCAGCACACCGAGCTCCTCCCGTACGTCCGCGAGCCCGAGGGCCCGCTGCACTTCGCCGGCTGCCACACCTCGGTCAAGCCCGCCTGGATCGAGGGGGCCCTGGAGTCCGCGGTGCGCACCGCCCTGGAGGTCCACTCCGCGTCGTAGGGCGCGCCGGAGCCGCCGGCCCCCGGCGGCACGGCGGGCTCCCGGCGAGCAGAATCAGCTCCCGGCGAGCACGGTCAGCTCTCGGCGAGCACGATCAGCCAGTCCCCGTCGGTGAACCGCACCGGCTGCCGCTTGTCGGGGTTGATCCGCACCCCGTGGGCGGGAGCCGTGGCGGCCTCCGCACGCAACCGGTACCCGATCGCACACTCGCCCCGCCGCCGGGCGGACTCGACGAGGGTGGCGAAGGCGACCTCGCCGTCCGCCCGGACGTAGTCCGTGACCGGCTTCAGGTACAGCTCGTGGCCCTCCGCCCGGAACAACTCCTCGAAGACGGCGGCGAGGTGGCGGCTCTCGGAGATCTGGGTCATCAGCAGGCTGATCAGCCGTCCGCTGACGATGAAGTCCGCGCCCTCCCGGGCGGGGGCGAGCAGCCGGTTGCCGTCGTCGGACATCTCGGTGGTCAGCGCCAGCTCCCGGTGGGCCGCCTGCGCGACGGCCCGCAGGTGCAGCAGGGTGACCAGCGTCCGGTCGTCGGCCTGGGACTCGCTCCGCGCATCGGACCCCGCCTCCGCCAGCGGATCCGTCTCGCCGATCACGATCACGCTGTCGTACGCGGGCACGTCCAGCTTGTCCAGGACCCGCGGATCGGTGATGTCCCCGGCCAGGAAGGTCACTTCGAGGTTGCTGCGGGACGCCGCGGCCGCCCGGGCGCTGCGCGCGGTCACCTCGTCGCCGAGAGCCACCACGTCCAGGGTGGTGCCGGGATTCACGTACTCGTCGAGCTGCTCCACGATGAGCGGGGCGCGCCGGTTCCAGCCGAGCAGGAGCAGGCGTTCCGCGGGGCGGGGGAGCGGGCGGGACGAGAGGATCGCGCCCTCGTCGACCCAGCAGGCGGCGTCCGCGGGCAGGGCCGTGTCGTCGTCCTGGGTGACGACGAGGATCCGGTCGCCCGCCTCGATGGGCGTCCGGCCGTCCGGGTTGAGCACCACGCCCCCGCCGGGACCGAGCAGGCCGACCACCGAGGACGTGGTGAAGGCGAGCAGGGCCTCGCCGAAGGTCCGTCCGACGAGGTCCCCGGCGGGGACGGTGTAGAACTCGTCTCCGTCGAAGTCCAGCAACTCCTGGTAGACGAGCGAGAGTCCGGGCTGGCGGGCGGTCTGGACGAGGAGCCGGGCGACGATGTCGTCCACGCAGAGCACGTGCCCGCCGGGACCGGCGGCCAGCCGCGCGGTGAGGTGGTTGCGGGTGTCCCGGACGGCGGCGACCACCACCGCGCCACCGGCGCCGGGCGTCGCCGCGTCCAGGGCGAGCAGGGTCTTCACCACCTGGGCATCGCCGGTCTCCCCGTCGGGCGGCAGGACGAGCACGGCCTTCGCGCTCTGCGGGCTGACCCGGGCCAGCTCCGCCGGGTCGGTGGTCCGGCCGGTGCGGCAGATGATCCGGGTCCGCCCGGTGTCCGGGACACGCGTGGCGATGGCCTCCTCCATCTCCACCTTGTCCATCGGGGCGAGGACGGCCAGCGCCGAACGCCGCTGGTTGGCGTTGGCGGCGACCAGCTCCCCGACCACCGGGAAGATCTGGTCGGACCAGCCCAGCACGACGGTGTGCCGGGTCTCCAGCACGGTGGAGTGGCCCAGGCGCAGGTCCATGATGCGCTGGTTGATCCCGGTGGTGATCACGCTGACGAGCGTGGACACGTACAGCAGGGCGACCAGGGCGAGGGCCACGGAGGCGAGGACGTACAGGGGCGGCCCGACCGCCCCGCCGATCTTCAGGGTCTGCCCCACGCTGACCCACACGGCGGTGAGCTTGCCCCGCAGGTTGTCCGGGGCCGTCTGGTCCGCCCAGACGAGGACGGCGCTGGCCGGGAGGACGACGGCGAGGCAGGCCGCGGCCAGCCAGCCCACCAGCGCGGCGGTCCCACCCGCCACCAGGTGGTCGAACAGGTAGCGCAGCCGCAGCCGGACGGACGCCTTGTGCTGCCCCGCCATAACGAGCTCCCGAGCTGAGACCACGCACCCACCGAGCGGCTGCCCGCCACTCCCCGGCCCACGTTAGACACTTCCGGCGCATCCGCCCTCCTCGAAGGCCCGGCCCTCACCCGGAGGAATGAACGCCCCTGCCGGGCACTCCCGTGCCCAACCGCACCATCGCCGCACACCTCGACCGCGGCCCGGCCTTCAGCCAGGGCTACGGCATGACCGAGACGTCCCCCGGAGTCCTCTGCCCGGACAGGGAGCAGGCCCCGGTTAAGGCGGGCTCAACCGACATGCCGCAGACACGGAGGCTGCCACCGACGGCCACTGGCTCGCCCTACCCGCCTTCGGCTTCGGACCGGCCGGTACCTCCAAGGGTCCGATCCGGCGCGGGGCCCTTTCCGGGGCCCTTGCCCGTTGCTCCGCCGCTGCCTGCCGTCTGGAGTGAACCTCTGCGGACAGACCGTGGGGAAACCGAACGGTCGTGCAGTCTGCATGTCTGTCCGTTCGAAGATCCGATGCGAGGTGCACTGCCTTGTCGCCGCAGGACGCGAGAGGGTTGCCGACGGTGGGAAGCAGGTGCGCGGCGGGTCCCCCGCGAGGCCCACGGCGGCGAAGCACAGCTGCTGTACGGGGACGCCGTCATCGACCTCGGGCCGGACGCCCTCGCCTTCGACCGGTGACGCTGGGGATGGGCGGAACGCTCACCGTGCCGGGCAGGCAGCTCGGGCACCCCCGGCGGATCAGCGAGTCCGACACCGGCCGCCACCGGAATCTGCGAGGCCTGACCGACCGACGGGATGTCAACCGCCTCGCGGAGGCCCAGGCATGACGACCGGAGCGGTCCTCCCCGAGCGGGCGGAAGGCGCCGCGCCGGGGAGGGGGCAGGGTCAGCCTCCGGCCTTGCGCTTGTTGTAGACGTCGAACCCGACGGCTGCCAGCAGTACCAAGCCCTTGATCACCTGCTGGTAGTCGGTACCCACGCCGACCAGCGACATGCCGTTGTTCAGCACGCCCAGCACCAGCCCGCCGGTCAGCGCACCGAGGACGGTACCCACACCGCCGCTCGCGGAGGCGCCGCCGATGAAGGCTGCGGCGATCGCCTCCAGCTCGAAGTTGATGCCGGCTTGCGGCGTACCCGCGTTGAGCCGCGCGGCGAAGACCATCCCGGCCAGGGCCGCGAGGACGCCCATGTTCACGAAGGCCAGGAAGACGACCCGCTTGCTCTTCACCCCGGACAGCCGCGCCGCCGCCTCATTTCCGCCGATGGCGTAGGTGTGCCGGCCGAGGATCGAGTTGCGCATCACGTATCCGAAGCCGACCAGCAGGACGCCGAGGATCAGCAGCACGATCGGCACCCCGTGGTAGCTGGCCAGCAGCAGGGTGAAGGCCACCACGGCCGCGGTGATCGCGCCGAGCTTGACCAGGAACAGGCCGGACGGGAGCGGTTCCAACCCGTACGCGGCGGCCCGCCGCCGCCCGCGCACCTCCTGCAGGATCGCGACGGCCAGCACCACGAGGCCCAGCAGCAGGGTGAGGTTGTGGTAGTCGGTGTGGGGGCCGACCGCGGGGAGGAAGCCGCTGCTGATGTTCTGGAAGCCCTTGGGGAACGGCGCCACCGACTGGCCCTGAAGGAGGATCTGGGTCCCACCGCGGAACAGCAGCATGCCGGCCAGCGTGACGATGAACGAGGGTATGCCGAGATAGGCGATCCAGAACCCCTGCCAGGCTCCGGCGAGGGCTCCGATCAGCAGCGCGGCCACCAGCGCCACGGGCCACGGCGCGTGGTGTTTGACCATCATCACCGCCGCGGCCGCCCCGACGAAGGCGGCGAGCGACCCGACCGACAGGTCGATGTGCCCGGCGATGATGACGATCATCATGCCGATGGCCAGGATGAGGATGTAGCCGTTCTGTTGGATCAGATTGGTGATGTTGAGCGGCTGGAGCAGGATGCCGCCCGTCCAGAACTGGAACAGCAGCACGATCAGCGCCAGCGCGAGCAGCATCCCGTACTGGCGCAGGTTGCCGCGCAGCGCTCGGGCCAGTACGGCACCGGCCGAAGGCCGTCGGCCGGGCTCCGGTGCGTGGGGCGCGGTGTCGGGGGTGGTCTTGGTCTGGGCCATGCCTCACACCTGCTTGTCGGGGTATGCCGCGCTCATGGTCATGAGCCGCATGAGGGATTCCTGGGTGGCTTCCGCGCGGTTGACCTCACCGGTGATCCGGCCTTCGGCCATGGTGTAGATCCGGTCGCACAGGCCCAGGAGTTCGGGGAGTTCGGAGGAGATGACGAGCACCGCCTTGCCCTGGGCGGCGAGTTCGGCGATGACGGTGTAGATCTCGGCCTTGGCGCCGATGTCGATGCCCCGGGTGGGTTCGTCGAGGATCAGCACCTCCGGCTCGGCGAAGATCCACTTGCTGAGGACGACCTTCTGCTGGTTGCCGCCGCTGAGTTTGCCGGTCTCTGCGAACACCGAGGGGGCCTTGATGTTCATGGACCGCCGGAAGGATTCGGCCACCTTTGCCTCCTCGTGCCGGTCGACCCAGCCCCGCCGGGCGACCTTGCCGAGGGCGCTCAGCGAGATGTTCCGGCTGATGTCGTCGCCCAGGTTGAGGCCGAGCTGCTTGCGGTCCTCGGTCACGTAGGCGATGCCGTGCCCGATCGCCTCCGGCACCGTCCGGGTACGGATCTCCCGGCCGTCCAGCCGCACCCGGCCGCTGGTCCACCGCCCGTACGAGCGGCCGAAGACGCTCATGGCCAGTTCGGTGCGGCCGGCGCCCATGAGGCCGGCGATGCCGACGATCTCGCCTCGACGGACGGTGAGGGAGACGCCGTCGACCACCTTGCGTCGGTGGTCGATCGGGTGTCGGACGCCCCAGTCCTCGATCTCGAAGGCGACCTCACCGATCTCTGAGGTGTGCTCGGGGTAGCGGTGTTCCAGGTCGCGGCCGACCATGCCGCGGATGATCCGCTCCTCGGAGATGCCCTCCGAACCGATCGCGATGGTCTCGATGGTCCGCCCGTCGCGCAGGATGGTGACGGCATCGGCGACCCGGGCGATCTCGTTCAGCTTGTGCGAGATGAGGATGCAGGAGATGCCCTGGGCCTTGAGTTCGAGGATCAGGTCGAGCAGCTTGCGGCTGTCCTCGTCGTTCAGGGCGGCCGTCGGCTCGTCCAGGATGAGCAGCTTGACCTTCTTGGCGAGCGCCTTGGCGATCTCGACCAACTGCTGTTTGCCCACTCCGAGGTCGGCGATCCGGGTGTGCGGGCTCTCGCCGAGTCCGACCTGCCGGATCAGCGCGGCGGCGTGGGTCAGCGTCTTGTGCCAGCTGATGACGCCCCGGGTGGCGTGCTCGTTGCCGAGGAAGATGTTCTCGGCGATGGACAGGTAGGGCACCAGCGCGAGTTCCTGGTGGATGATCACGATGCCGCGCTGCTCGCTGGCCCGGATGTCCCTGAACCGGCAGGGCTCGCCCTCGAAGGAGATCTCGCCCTGGTAGCTGCCGTGGGGGTGGACCCCGCTGAGTACCTTCATCAGCGTGGACTTGCCGGCGCCGTTCTCGCCACAGACGGCGTGCACCTCGCCCGCGGCGACGGTCAGGTTGACCTCGGAGAGGGCCTTGACGCCGGGAAACGTCTTGCTGATCGACCGCATCTCGAGAACGGGTCGGGCCATGGTTGTGCATCCGTATCGTCGGGGCGGTGCGGTGCCGGGTGGTCCGGGTGGTCCCGGGTGGTCCCACGGGCCTCGCACCGCCGTGTCGTCGTCGCCGGACCCGTCGGTCGGGCTCCGTGGGCTACTTGAGCTGGTCCGCGGTGTACTGGCCGCCGTCCACCAGGACCTTCCGATAGTTCTCCTTGTCGACGCTGACCGGCTGGAGCAGCTGCGCCGGTACGGTCTTGACGCCGTTGTCGTACTGGCCGGTGTCGTTGACCTCGGGCTTGCCCCCGGTCAGCAGTGCGTCGCCCATCTGGACTGCCGCCTTGGCCAGTTGGCGGGTGTCCTTGTAGACGGTCTGGGTCTGCTCACCCGCGATGATCGACTTCACCGAGGCCAGCTCGCCGTCCTGGCCCGTGACGACGGGAAGGGGCTGGCCGGCGCCGTAGCCGACGCCCTTGAGCGAGGAGATGATGCCGATCGAGATGCCGTCGTACGGCGAGAGCACGGCGTCGACGCGTGCGGCGGTGTACGACTTGCTGAGCAGGTTGTCCATCCGGGACTGGGCGAGGCCGCCGTCCCAGCGCAGCGTGGCGATCTGGTTGAAGGAGGTCTGGCCGCTCTGCACGACCAGCTTCTTGTCGTCGATGTACGGCTTGAGGACGCTCATCGCACCGCTGAAGAAGAACGTGGCGTTGTTGTCGTCCGGTGAGCCGGCGAACAGCTCGATGTTGAACGGGCCCTTGCCGTCCTTGAGGCCGAGCTTTTCGACGATGTAACTGCCCTGGAGGACGCCGACCTTGTGGTTGTCGAAGGTTGCGTAGTAGTCGACGTTCCCGGTGCCGCGGATCAGCCGGTCGTAGGAGATGACGGGGACGTGGGCGTCGGCGGCCTTCTGCAGCACGTTGGTGAGCGAGGAACCGTCGATGGCGGCGATCACCAGCAGCTTGGCGCCCTTGGTGATCATGTTCTCCACCTGAGAGACCTGGTTCTCCACGACGTTGTCGCCGTACTGGAGATCGGTCTTGTAACCCTTGGCCTGGAACTCCTTGACCATGTTGTTGCCGTCATTGATCCAGCGCTCCGACGACTTGGTCGGCATCGCGATGCCGACGAGGCCGCCTTTGACCTCCCCGCCGCCCCCGCCCTCGCCCGCGCCGTTGGCGCTCTGGCCGCAGGCTGCCAGCGACAGCGTCAGACCCAGGGTGACAAGGCCCGCTGAAAGCTTCCGCACAGTTCCTCCAGTGATGTTCCGCGACCGGCACGGTGCGACCCGGTTGGGAGAAACCGGAAGCGGTCGAGCGGGGCCGACCGGGAGCCGGTTCCTCGCACTGTGTGAAGTCCGGGTTCGCGGCTCCGGCCTGGCGTTACCTGAGTGTTAACGCTCACAAGTGTGCCGTCAAGGGTCTGTTCGGATCGCCGTCGGGGCAACGGCGGTGCGGGGATCGCCGTTGCGCGCGATGCATCTCCGCGATGCATCTCCGCGATGCATCTCCGCATCGAGCACGTCCGGGGCGGGCTGACCGCAAGCAGCGGCTTCTGCGGCTGGGGTGAGGCGTATCCACGAGTGGACAGGGTCATGGTCCTGGGCACCTCGCCTGCCTCTCGCCGACCGTTCGTCTGCTCGCGGGCGGGAGTGTGACGGGGTTGGGAGGGGCCCGCCCCGCCCCGGTGTGCCAGTTCCGTGGCGCACGTCGCGGTCGGATCCAGCAGCCGGCCGAGGGTCCCATGGCTGCGTGCAGAAAGGATCCGGGCCCCGAGGCGGTGACCAGGCACGTTACCTGCTGCCCGGTCTCGGCTGCCGCGCCGTGCACGATCCGGGCGGCCGGGGTCGGTGGCCTGGTCTGAGGTCTTTTACTGCGCGTTCGGACCGCCCATGCGGAGGAGCGACGGAGCGCAGAGGCTCTGGGTATGGCTCGTTGCCTTGCTCGGTCAGTATGGCTTGGTGCAACGGGGCCGCCCCGAGCCTCGCGGCGACTCGACCGCCCATGGGGATTCGCGACTCGATCGCTTGGTGAGACACGTCGGCGGGCCCGCCTGCGGGAACGGTGTGGCGACGCGCCGGCGGAAAAATTCGTTCCCGAGATCGGGGCCGGACGGGACATCGGCGAGAAGCACGACCACGCGGAGGTGATCACCGTGGACGGAGAGCGGCTGCTGTCCCGCCGCCTCATGAACGACGGGACAGAACTGCTCCAGCGCGACCGGCGGTGACCCCACCGCTTTCGCCGGCCCCGCCTACCTGGCTGCGTTTGCCGGCCTGGCACCCGTCCCCTGGAACTCCGAGAAGGTCGGCGGGCACCTGCGCAGACCCCGCCGCCACCGCCGCGGCCTCCAGCGGGCCCTCTACCTCTCCGCGCAGGTCAGCGCATTCATCCGCCCGGTCTCCACGGCGTACGAAGACCGGAAGGGGAGGGAAGGCGAAGGGCGCAAGCCGGCAGTCCGCGCCCTCGCCCGGTGCCGCGTCAAGGTTCTCGGGCCTTGATCCGCGACCACACGCCTTTCCGGGCCGCCCCAGTCCGCGGCAGAGCCGCTGGGCTTCAGGTCGGCAGTACGGCGCCGTTGCGGGGGGAGGCCGACTTGCTGTGTCCCGGTCCGCCAACTTGCCGTGCGGTCAGGTCGCCTGATGGTGATTCAGTGAACCGCCGGACTCTTGCAGAAAATCTTGACAGCCGGTCAGCCCCCTGGTCTCCTGCCCCCAGCGCCGATGTTCGAGCTGCAAATTGTTAGCGCTAACAATACTCCGGCGTCCCCACACTCCAGGGGACACACCTTGTCGCCGCTCCGACGGGCCGTGCCCGATTCAGTCGGATCCGCAGGCGCCGACGGCAGGTCGCCCCTGCCTCACCGAGTGACAGCTCATCAGGTCACAAAGGAGATCTCCATGCGCAGACAAACTTCCGGCCGCAGACGACTCCCTGCGGTGCTCGCCGCCGCGGTTGCGGCCCTGGCCGCGTTGGCGGGGCTGCTCGTCGGCGGCCCGGCTCAGGCGGCCACCACCAGCAACGTGCGCGGTGTTGCTTCCGGCCGCTGTCTCGATGTGGCGGGCTTCAGCCAGGCCGACGGCGCAAACGTGAACATCTGGGACTGCCACGGTGGAACCAACCAGCAGTGGACGTTGACGGGCGGCAGCCGGTTGACCGTGTACGGCAACAAGTGCCTGGATGTCCGGGGCGGCGCCACCACGTCCGGGACCCCGGTGCAGATCTGGACGTGCAACGGCAGCGAGAACCAGCAGTGGCGGGTGAACCCCGACGGCACGATCGTCGGCGTGCGGTCCGGGCTGTGCCTGGAGGTCTCGGGCTGGGGTACGGCCAACGGCACGGGGGTGCAGGTCTGGTCGTGCCACGGCGGCACCAACCAGAAGTGGACCGGCCTGTCCGGGGCGGGCAATTCGTGTGATCTTCCGTCGACCTACCGGTGGACCTCCACGGCCCCGCTGGCGCAGCCGGCGAACGGGAAACTCGCGCTGAAGGACTTCAGCACCACCACGTACAACGGCAAGCACCTGGTCTACGCGACCACCTCCAACGGAACGACGTGGGGCTCGACGGCGTTCAGTCCCTTCACGAACTGGTCGGACATGGGGGCGGCCACCCAGACCGGGATGAACGAGCCCGCGGTGGCGCCCGAACTGTTCTACTTCGCGCCCAAGAACGTCTGGGTGATGGTGTCCCAGTGGAGTCAGTGGCCGCTCTACTACCGCACGTCCAGCGACCCCACCAACCCCAACGGCTGGTCCGCCGCGCAGCCGCTGTTCACCGGCAGCCTCCCTGCGGGCCCCGGGGGCCAGAGGGACGCCCCGATCGACCCGACCATGATCGCCGACGACCAGGACATGTACCTGTTCTTCGCCGCCGACAACGGCAAGATCTACCGGGCGAGCATGCCGATCGGGAACTTCCCGGGCAACTTCGGCTCCTCGTACACGACGGTCATGAGCGACGCGAAGGACCTCCTGTTCGAGGCGCCGGAGGTCTACAAGGTGCAGGGCCGGAACCAGTACCTCATGATCGTTGAGGCGCAGGGTTCGAACCGCTACTTCCGCTCGTTCACCGCCTCCAGCCTGAACGGTCCGTGGACCGTCCAGGCCGGCAGCGAGAGCAGCCCCTTCGCGGGCCAGGCCAACAGCGGTTCCACCTGGGCCAAGGGCGTCAGCCACGGCGACCTGGTCCGCAACAACCCCGACCAGACCATGACCATCGATCCCTGCAACCTGCGGTTCCTCTACCAGGGCCTCCCCACCGACACACCGGCGGGCACTGACTACCTGAAGCTCCCGTATCGGCCGGGTCTGCTCACCCTGCAGCGCTGACCCGCCCGAGCCGCGGTGATCGCGATGTGGTGCGGTCCGCCGACGGTTTGACGAGCGGTTCACGGTGCGGGCGACTCCACCTGCTGACCCCTACCCATCGCACCGGGGAACCCCGGCCGCGCATCGGGCGGGGTTTCCTCATCCCTGTCCCTTACCGCTCCCATGCGGCCACGGAGCAGGGGAGCCGGGCCGTGGAACGCCACGGCCCGGCTCTCGGGTGCACCGGCTCAGCGGGCGCCGAGGAGGTGTTCGAGGGCGAGCTGGTCCAGCTGCTCGAAGGCCATGCCGCGGCGGGCGGCGGCATCGACGTCGAATGCGTCGAAGGCGGAACGGTCGGCCAGTAGCCCGGCCAGGCCGTCCTCGGCGGTGGGAAGGGCCAGTTCGGGCAGCCGGGAGGCGGCGAGCGCGGCCTGCACCTCCGGATCGGAGCGGAAGGCGCGGGCACGCTCCGCCAGGAGCAGGTAGGTGCGCATGCAGCCGGCCGCCGAGGCCCAGACTCCGGCGGAGTCCTCGGTGCGCGGCGGCTTGAAGTCGAAGTGGCGGGGGCCTTCGTAGCCGGCCGACTCCAGCAGGTCGACCAGCCAGAAGGCCTGGCGCAGGTCGCCCGCGCCGAAGCGCAGGTCCTGGTCGAACTTGATGCCGGACTGGCCGTTGAGGTCGATGTGGAACAGTTTGCCGTGCCACAGCGCCTGGGCGATGCCGTGCGGGACGTTCAACCCGGCCATCTGCTCATGGCCGACCTCCGGGTTGAGACCGACCCGCTCTGGCCGCTCCAGCTCGTTGATGAACGCCAGGGCGTGGCCGATGGTGGGCAGCAGGATGTCGCCGCGCGGCTCGTTGGGCTTGGGTTCGATCGCGAAGCGCAGGTCGTATCCCTGGTTCTCGACGTACTCGCCCAGCAGGTCGAAGGCCTCCTTCAGCCGGTCGAGTGCGGAGCGCACGTCCTTGGCCGCGCCCGACTCCGCGCCTTCGCGGCCGCCCCAGGCGACGTAGACCGAGGCGCCGAGTTCCACGGCCAGGTCGATGTTGCGGATCGTCTTGCGCAGCGCGTACCGGCGGACGTCACGGTCGTTCGCGGTGAAGGCGCCGTCCTTGAACACCGGGTGGGTGAAGAGGTTCGTCGTGGCCATCGGCACCTTCAGCCCGGCCGTGTCGAGTGCGGTGCGAAAGCGCTTGACCGCCTGCTCGCGGGCGGCGTCCCCGGCGCCGAAGGGGATCAGGTCGTCGTCGTGGAAGGTGACGCCGTAGGCGCCGAGCTCGGCCAGCCGCTCCACGCTCTCGACCGGGTCGAGGGCGGGTCGGGTGGCGTCACCGAAGGGGTCCCGCCCCTGCCAGCCGACGGTCCACAGGCCGAAGGTGAACTTGTGCGCGGGGGTGGGGACGAGCGGGTCGCTGGTCATGAGGCGCTCCGGATCTGGGCCGAGGGCTATTTGTAAGGGCGAAAAACAAATTAGTATGCCGAGACGCCAGACGGAACCCCACCGGAGGAACGCATGTCTGCTCAGCGTGTCGTGATCGGTGTCGACAGCTCGACCCAGTCCACCAAGGCCCTCGCCGTCGACCTGGACACCGGTGCCGTCCTGGGCGAGGGCCGCGCCCCGCACGCCGTCAGCGCGGGCGCCGGACGAGAGAGCGACCCCGAACAGTGGTGGCGGGCACTCGCCGAGGCCGTGGCAGGCACCGGCTGGGCGGATCGCGCCGCCGCCTGCTCGATCGCCGGCCAGCAGCACGGCCTGGTCACCCTCGACGCGGCCGGACGGCCGGTGCGCCCGGCACTGCTCTGGAACGACGTCCGCTCCGCCCCGCAGGCCGCCGAACTCGCGGCCGCATTCGGCGCGGCAGAGCTCGCCCGCCGCACCGGAAGCGTCCCCACGGCCGCCTTCACGGCCGCCAAATGGGCCTGGCTGCACGCGAACGAGCGGGCCGCCGGCGACCGCGTCGCGGCCGTCCGGCTTCCCCACGACTTCCTGACGGAGCGGCTGACCGGTGAGGCGGTGACGGACCGCGGAGACGTCTCGGGAACCGGCTGGTGGGGGCCGGACGGCTACGACCAGGACGTCCTCGGCCGGATCGGCCTCGACCCCGGGATGCTGCCGCAGGTCCTGGCGCCGGGAGCCCGGGCGGGCGTCGTCCGGGCCGGGATGCCGCTGCGCGAGGGCGCACCGGTGGCGACCGGGACCGGCGACAACATGGCCGCCGCCCTCGGTCTGGGCCTGACCCCCGGACGGCCGGTGCTGAGCCTCGGCACCTCCGGCACCGTCTACGCCGTCGGCCGGACCCGGCCCGCCGACCCGAGCGGAACCGTCGCCGGCTTCGCCGACGCCCTCGGCGGCTGGCTGCCGTTGGCCTGCACGCTCAACTGCACCCTTGCCGTCGATCGCTTCGCCGCCCTCGTCGGCCGCGACCGCGAGGCCGTCGAAGGAGGCGGCACGGTGGTGGTGCTTCCCTACCTGGACGGCGAGCGCACCCCCGACCTCCCGGGTGCTTCCGGCCTCGTGCACGGCCTGCGCCACGACACCACGCCGGGCCAGCTGCTCCAGGCAGCCTACGACGGCGCCGCCCACGCCCTGCTCGCGGCACTGGACGACGTGCTGCGCGCCGGAGGCGAGAGCCCAGCACCGGACGAACCCCTGCTGCTGATCGGCGGCGGAGCCCGCGGCCGGGCCTGGCAGCGGACCGTCCTGCGACTGTCCGGCCGAGCGGTCCAGGTGCCCGAGGCCCGGGAACTGGTCGCGCTCGGGGCCGCCGCCCAGGCCGCAGCACTGCTCACCGGTGAGCCCGCCGATGCCGTCGCCCGGCGCTGGCGGACCGCCGAGGGCCGGGTACTGGAGCCCGTACCCCGTGACGACGAAACGCTCGAACGGATCACCAGTACGCTGCGGCGGGCGCGGGCCTTGCAGGAGGTCCCGCCGGGAGAACGATAGGAGAGTCGGGTCGATGACGGGGACCGGCAGGGCGAGCGGGGGCGCGGAGGCCGCGCCCGCCTCGCAGCAGGGGATGCGCCGGCGGAACCTCGCGGCGGTGATCGGCGTGGTCGCCGCGCACGGACCGCTCTCCCGGGCGGACGTGGCCGGGCTCACGGGCCTGACCAGGCCGGCCGTCTCCTCCATGGTCGACGAGCTCATCGGCCGGGGAGCACTGACCGAGACGGAGACCGCACCCAGCGGACGGGTCGGCCGTCCCGGACGGGCGCTGGCCCTGAACGACCGGGGTCCCGCGGGCCTCGGCCTGGAGATCGGCGTCACCCACCTCGCCGCGTGCGTCGTGGACCTGCGCGGTGAACCCCGGGTCTGGCGTCGCGTGGAGCGGGCCAACGCGGGCCGGCCGGCCGGAGAGGTGCTGGCGGAGGCCGCCGCGCTGGGCGCCGAGGCCGAGTCCGAGGCCGCGGACCTCGGCCTGCGCGTCGATGGCCGCGTCCTGGCCGTGCCGGGGGTGGTGCCGAACACGCCGGACGGGCTGGTCGCGAACGCGCCGAACCTCGGCTGGCAGGCAGTGCGCCCCGCCGACCACTGGCCCGACCCCGACACCGCGCCCGAGCCGGAGAACGAAGCCAACCTCGGGGCGCTGGCCGAGCAGTGGCACCGGGGCGACCCCGCCGAGACCTTCGTACACGTCTCCGCCGAGGCCGGAATCGGTGCCGCACTGGTCATTGGCGGAAAGCTGTTCCGGGGCGCCCGCGGCTTCGCGGGCGAACTCGGTCACCTGCCCGTCCACCCGGAGGGCGCCCCCTGCGCCTGCGGGGCACGCGGCTGCCTGGAGCAGTACGCGGGCGAAGCGGCCGTGCTGCGCGAGGCCGGGCTGGGACAGGTCGGCGACCCGGTGGCCCTGCTCGCCGAGCGGGCAGCCGCCGGGGACGCCGCGACCCGGCGCGCCCTGGACCGCGCAGGGCGTGCCCTGGGCCTCGCCCTGACCTCGGCGGTGAACCTGATCGACCCGGACGGCCTCGTCCTGGGCGGCGCCTACGCCGAACTCGCGGAGTGGCTCCTCCCGTCGGTACGCGCCGAACTGGCCGCCCGGGTCACCGTCCGGCCCTGGAACCCGGAGGCGGTACGCCGCTCCGCCCTGGGGCGCAGCGGACCGGTCCTCGGTGCGGCATGGTCGACGGCCCAACAGATCATCGCCGACCCCACCCGCTTGCCGGCCCGGTAGCGCCGTGACCGCGTCGGTTCGCCTGGCTGGTGGCCGCTGTTCCCCGGTGCACCGGGGCGGTGAGCCGTCGACCGCGCTCACAGCGCGTCTCGCACGGACGGGCGGCCGGACACTGCTCCACGGCCGCGAGGTGAACGGCTCCGGCCGGTACCCGGGCTGCGCGGACCGTGCCGGGCTTCGGCTGGTTCACAGCCCCAGTGCCAGCCGGTGGTAGGCCTGGTTCCAGCGGAGGTCGCGCCGGAACTGCTTCGGGGTGGTGGTCTCGTCGATGAGGGCGAGTTCGAGGCGGAGCATCTCCGCCAGGTCGTCCAGGTGGTCGGAGGTGAGGGCGGTGCTGAGGACGGTGTGGTGCGGTCCTCCGGCCGTCAGCCAGGATTCGGTGGAGGTCCGCAGGTCGGGGCGGGGCCGCCAGACCGCGCGGGCGACGGGCAGGGCCGGCAGCGGGTGAGGGGGCGCCACCACCTCGATGTCGTTGGCGATCAGGCGGAAGCGGTCGCCGAGGTCGGCGAGCCCGACCACCACGGCCGGGCCGGGGGCCGCGTCGAACACCAGGCGCACCGGGTCCTCCCGCCCGCCGATGCCCAGGGGGTGGATCTCGCAGCTGGGCCTGGCGGCGGCGATGCTGGGGCAGACCTCCAGCATGTGCGCGCCGAGGATGAGTTCGTTGCCGGGTGTCAGGTCGTAGGTGTAGTCCTCCATGAAGGAGGTGCCGCCCGGGAGGCCGGCGGCAGCCACTTTGAGGGCGCGCAGCAGGACGGCGGTCTTCCAGTCGCCTTCTCCTCCGAAGCCGTACCCCTGGGACATGAGCCGCTGCACGGCGAGTCCGGGCAGCTGGCGCAGTCCGCCCAGGTCCTCGAAGTTGGTGGTGAAGGCCCCGAAGCCGCCCGTTTCGAGGAAGGTGCGCAGGCCGGCTTCGATGCGGGCCGCGTAACGCAGCGCGTCGTGCCGTTCGCCGCCCGGTCGCAGTTCCGGCGCCAGGTCGTACAGGTCGGCGTACTCCTCGACGAGGGAGGCCACCTCGGTCTCGTCCGCGCCGTCGACGACCTCCACAAGGTCGTTGACGCCGTAGGTGTTGACGGAGACGCCGAAGCGCAGCTGGGCCTCGACCTTGTCGCCCTCGGTGACGGCTACGTCGCGCATGTTGTCGCCGAAGCGGGCGACCTTGAGGGTGGCCAGTTCGGACCGCGCGGCGGCCGCCCGCGCCCAGACCGCGACGCGCGCGCTCGTCACCGGATCGGTGACATGGCCCGCCACGGTCTTGCGGGGTACGCCGAGACGGGTCTGGATGTGCCCGAACTCGCGGTCCCCGTGCGCGGCTTGGTTGAGGTTCATGAAATCCATGTCGATGGTGTCCCAGGGCAGGGCCACGTTCGACTGGGTGTGGAGGTGCAGCAACGGCTTGCGCAGCGCGTCCAGTCCGGCGATCCACATCTTGGCCGGCGAGAAGGTGTGCATCCAGGTGATGAGCCCGGTGCACCGATCGTCGGCGTTCGCGTCGAGGCACACCCGGCGGATGGCGTCGGCATCGGTCAGTACCGGCTTCCACACCACACGCGTGGGAATGCCGGAGGCGTCGGCCAGCGCGGTGGCTATCTGCCGCGACTGTTCGGCGACCTGCTTCAGCGTCTCCTCCCCGTACAGGCCTTGGCTGCCGGTGAGGAACCAGATCTCCTGGGCGGGGAATGTTCGGCTGGGCACATGGACTCCTGAAGGTGACGTCCCGCAGCACTGGTGAGGGCGGTGCGCGGGCGGGGATTCGGGAACGGACAACGGGGGCGGGGGGTCAGCCCGCGGTGTGGGTCGCGTCGCGGAGGTGCCGCAGGCGGTGCAGCAGGCCGCCCGTGGCGAAGTGGTCGTGCAGGAGCCGGTATTCGGCGAAGAGGGCGTCGTAAGCGTCGGCCCGCGCGCCGTCGGGCACGTAGACGGCCGGCAGCCGGCGGCCCATGGCGGCGGTGGCCGTCCGTACGTCGCCGTACGCGCCGGCGGCCACGGCGGCGTGGATGGCCGACCCGAGGGCGGGGCCCTGGTCGGACGCGGCGAGGGAGACGGGGCGGCGCAGCACGTCGGAGTAGATCTGCATCAGCAGTTCGTTCTTGGCCAGTCCGCCCGCGACGATGAACTCGTGGACCGGTACGCCGCCTGCTTCCAGGGCCTCCACGATGACGCGGGTGCCGAACGCCGTGGCTTCGAGCAGTGCGCGGTAGACGTCCTCCGGGCGGGTCGCGAGGGTGAGACCCACGATGACTCCGGAGAGGTGGTGGTCGACGAGGACCGAACGGTTGCCGTTCAGCCAGTCGAGGGCGACCAGTCCGTGTCCGCCGACCGGCTGGCCGGCGGCCTTCCGGGTCAGCAGGGTGTGCAGGTCCTCACCCCGCTCGGCGGCCTCGGCGAGGTAGTCCGACGGGACGCCTTGGTCCAGCACCCAGGCGAAGATGTCACCGACCGCGCTCTGGCCGGCCTCGTAGCCGTAGGTCCCCTCGACGATCCCGCCGGCCACGACACCGCAGATGCCGGGGACGTCGGCCAGGACGGGGGCGTTCACGACGTGGCAGGTGGAGGTCCCCATGATGGCGAGCAGTTGTCCGTCCTCGACGGCCTGGGCCGCCGCCGCGGTGACATGGGCGTCGACGTTGCCCGCGGCCACGGCGATGCCGGGCCGCAGCCCTGTCCACGCGGCCGCCTCCGTACTGAGCGAGCCCACGCGTGAGCCCAGAGCGGAGAGGGGGAATGCGAGGCGGGCGCGTGCGAAGTCGGCGAACCCGGGGTTCAGCGCGGCCAGGTACTCCTCGCTCGGATAGGCGCCGTCCTGGTGGATGCCCTTGTATCCGGCGGTGCAGGCGTTGCGGGACTCGCTTCCGGTGAGCTGCCACACGATCCAGTCGGCGGCCTCGATCCACCGCGCGCAGCGTTCGTAGACGAGCGGATCCTCCTCCAGGACCTGCAGCGCCTTCGCGAACTGCCACTCGGCGGAGATCCGGCCACCGTAGCGGGCGATCCACTTCTCCCCGCGGGCGTGGGCGAGTTCGTTGATGCGGTCGGCATGGGACTGGGCGGCGTGGTGCTTCCACAGCTTGGGCCAGGCGTGCGGCCGTCCGGCGAGCTCGGTCTCGGCGAGGGGAGTCCCGTCGGCCAGCGTGGGCAGGACGGTGCAGGCCGTGAAGTCGGTGGCGATGCCGATCACCGCGGCGGGATCGACCCCTGCCGCCGCCAGGGCCTGCGGGACGGCGTGGCGCAGTACGTCCCGCCAGTCCTGGGGGTGTTGCAGGGCCCAGTCCGGGGGCAGCGGCACGCCGCCTTGCGGCAGGTACCGGTCGATGACGCCGTGCCGGTAGGCGTGGACGGCCGCGGCCAGTTCCTGACCGTCGCGAACCCGCACCACCACGGCGCGGCCCGACAGCGTGCCGAAGTCGACGCCGACCGTGTACTGCTCCGATTCCTCGGAACACGGGGCGGGCGCGAGGAGAGGGGGTGACGTCAACAGAGTGCCTTTCGAAGGAGCCGTGGGGCGGCACGCGGCGCGGCGCGGCAGCCGGAGATGCCGTCCCGACCATCCTGGCGGTCGTCGGAGGCCGATGAGCTTGCAGTGTGAGCGCTAACAATGTCGAGAGGCAAGGGTTCTGCGTGGATCATGTGGGAGATCCGCCGGGCGCGGCGGCCCTCGTACACGGGAGCCTCGCCCCGATGTGTCCCTGATTCCAGGCGGGTTGATCTCTCCGACTCGGGGGGCGGGGTCGATGGTCGCGCGAACGGCTGGAGCCTGCCTTGTTGTCGCACACCGCGCGGTAACGGACAGGTAACGCGCGCACAGGGGTTGAGAACCCGGCTTGTTAGCGCTCACAATGCGACGGCGCCCCCTCAAAAGCAGCCAGCTCCTGCCACCCCGCCCCGGCCCCGCCACGCCCTGACCACGGGCGCAGCCCGGCACCGGCCGTGCGGAGCATCATCCGTGGCCCCCGAAAGGACACCCGTCATGGCTCGCAGAGCAGCCCTTGCCCTCACCGTCGCCCTCCTCGCCTCCTCGGCGTTGACCGCCTGCTCGACCGAGGGCCCCGCCTCCGCCCCGGCCGCCGGGGTCACAACGGGCTCCGGCGGCGCCATCACCATGGGCTTCGCCCAGGTCGGCGCCGAGAGCGGTTGGCGTACCGCCAACACCAAGTCCGTCCAGGAGGCGGCGAAGAAGGCCGGTATCGAACTCAAGTTCTCCGATGCGCAACAGAAACAGGAGAACCAGATCAAGGCGATCCGCACCTTCATCCAGCAGAAGGTCGACGTGATCGCCTTCTCGCCGGTCGTGGAGTCCGGCTGGGACACGGTGCTGAAGGAGGCCAAGGACGCGGGCATCCCGGTCATCCTCACCGACCGCGCCGTGGACACCAAGGACACCACCCTCTACAAGACCTTCCTGGGCTCGGACTTCGTCAAGGAGGGCAAGTCCGCGGGCGAGTGGCTGACCGGCGCCTACGCGAACGAACAGGGCCCGGTCAACATCGTCGAGCTCCAGGGCACCACGGGCTCCGCACCCGCCAACGACCGCAAGGCCGGCTTCGCCGACGCCATCGGCGCCGACGGCAAATTCAAGATCGTCGCCTCGCAGACGGGCGACTTCACCCGCGCCAAGGGCAAGGAGGTCATGCAGGCGTTCTTGAAGTCCCAGAAGGACATCGACGTCCTCTACGCCCACAACGACGACATGGCCCTCGGCGCCATCCAGGCCATCGAGGAGTCCGGCAAGAAGCCCGGTACGGACATCAAGGTGATCTCGGTGGACGGGATCAAGGACGCCTTCGTCGCCATGACCGAGGGCAAGATCAACGTCGTGGTGGAGTGCAACCCGATGCTCGGCGACCAGCTGATGGAGCTGGCCAAGAAGGTCGTGGCGGGGGAGAGCGTGCCGACCCGGGTCGAGACCCAGGAGGGCGTCTTCCCGCAGGACAAGGCCGCGGCCGCCCTGCCGACGCGGACCTACTGAACCCGGAACAACTGAACCCGGAACTACTGAAACGGCAGACTCCGGTGCCTCCTTCACCAACCGGAGCCCGCTCCACCACCCCACACTCACACTTGAGAGGAGGGCGGATGGCATCTCCGTCCACCCCGCCGCCCACGGGCGCCGGCGGCCCGCGGCCGGTTCTGGAAGCCCACGACATCCGCAAGCGGTTCCCGGGCGTGCTCGCCCTCGACGGAGTCGGCCTGCGGCTCTTCCCCGGTGAGGTGCACGCCCTGATGGGCGAGAACGGCGCCGGAAAGTCCACCTTGATCAAGGTACTCACCGGCGTCCACCCCACCGACGGCGGCACCATTCTCGTGGACGGCCGGCCCCACGCGTTCACGGACCCCCTCCAGGCGCAGCGGGCCGGAATCAGCACCGTCTACCAGGAGGTGAACCTCTGCCCGAACATCTCGGTCGCCGAGAACATCCTCATCGGGCGCGAACCCCACCGGTTCGGCCTCATCCACTGGTCCGCGATGCGGCAGCGGGCGGCCGAGCTGCTGACGGAACTCGACCTCGACCTGGACGTCACCAGTCTCCTCGACTCGCATTCCCTGGCGGTGCAGCAACTCATCGCCATCGTCCGGGCGGTGGACGTCTCGGCGAAGGTGCTCGTGCTGGACGAGCCCACCTCCAGCCTGGATCGCGAGGAGGTCGCCCAACTCTTCACCCTGGTGCGGCGCCTGCGGGACCGCGGTGTGGCCATCCTGTTCGTCACGCACTTCCTCGATCAGGTATTCGATCTCTGCGACCGCGTCACCATTCTGCGCAACGGCCGGATGGAAGGTGAGTACCCCATCGGCGAACTCACCCCCGTGACCCTGGTGCAGCGCATGATCGGCGGAGAACTGGCCACCCTTGAGCAGCTGTCCGGCCGCGCCCACCAGGAAGCGGCCGAACGGGCGACCGGCGAGCCGTTCCTCCGGGCGCGACAGCTGACCCGTACGGGCTCGATCGAACCGTACGACCTCGACATCCATGCCGGCGAGGTCATCGGCTTGGCCGGCCTCCTGGGCTCGGGCCGCACCGAGGTGGCGCGCCTCCTGTTCGGCGCGGACAGCGCAGACGCCGGAGCAGTGAGCATCGAGGGCAAGAAGGTCCTCCTGCGCACCCCCCGCCACGCCATCGCCCGGGGCATCGCGTTCTGTTCCGAGAACCGCAAGTCCGAGGGACTGGTGGGGGAGCTCACGGTCCGCGAGAACATCGTCCTCGCGTTGCAGGCCGCCCGCGGCTGGAGCAGGCCGCTGGCCCGTGCGAAGCAGGAAGAGCTGGCACGGCACTGGATCGACGCCCTGGACATCCGCCCCGCCGACCCCGAAGCGCAGGTACGCCACCTCAGCGGAGGCAACCAGCAGAAGGTCCTCCTCGCGCGCTGGCTGCTGACCGCACCCCGGCTCCTGATTCTCGACGAACCCACCCGGGGCATCGACATCGGCGCCAAGGCGGAGATCCAGAAGCTCGTGGCCCGCCTGGCGGACGAAGGCACCGCGGTGCTGTTCATCTCGGCGGAACTCGAAGAGGTCCTGCGCCTGAGCCACCGCATCGCCGTCCTCCGCGACCACCGCATGGTGGCCACCCTCGCGAACGACGACACCGTCACGCCCGAACGCCTCCTCACGACCATCGCCACCGGATCGGACTCATGACCACCCAGCCCGCCACGTCCGCGGCGGCCGCCGCGATCGGGAAACGGCTGGCCGGCCACCGCCTGCTGTGGCCCGCGCTCATCCTGCTCGCCCTGCTCCTCGGCAACCTCGCGTTCCACCACGACTTCTTCTCCGTCCATGTACGCGACGGTCACCTCTACGGCAGCCTCATCGACATCCTGCAGTTCGGCGCGCCCCTCATCCTGGTGGCGCTCGGCATGACCCTGATCATCGCCACCCGCGGGATCGACCTCTCGGTGGGTTCCACCGTCGCCATCGCCGGCGCCCTCGCCTGCGGGCACATCTCCACCGCCGCGCATCCCGGCAGCGTCGCCACCCTGCTCACGGCCGTAGCCCTCGCCCTCGGCGTCGCACTCGTGCTGGGCCTGGCCAACGGCTTCCTGGTGTCCGGGCTGGGGGTGCAGCCCATCGTCGCCACCTTGATCCTCATGGTCGCGGGCCGCGGCGTCGCCCAGCTGATCACCGGCGGCCAGATCATCACGGTGACCAGCTCCCCCTACAAAATGATCGGCGGGGGCTACTGGCTGACCTTCCCGTTCGCGGTCCTCCTGGCAGCCGCGCTCGTCGCGCTCACCGCCCTCGTCACCCGCCGCAGCGCACTCGGCATGCTGATCGAGTCCGTCGGCGGCAACCCCGCCGCCAGCCGCCTGGTCGGCATCCGGGCCGGC
The DNA here is from genome assembly GCF_046548835.1 of Streptomyces sp. cmx-4-9. Classification (NCBI taxonomy): domain Bacteria; kingdom Bacillati; phylum Actinomycetota; class Actinomycetes; order Kitasatosporales; family Streptomycetaceae; genus Streptomyces; species Streptomyces sp. cmx-4-9. Next base: position 411,486 of record NZ_JAEBEE010000005.1, read on the forward strand.
GGTCTCCTTGCCTTGGTCTACGTCTTCAGCGCGCTGTGCGCCGCCGTCGCCGGGCTGATGATCAGCTCCAACGTCTCCAGCGCCGACGGCAACAACGCCGGACTGTGGATCGAGCTCGACGCGATCCTCGCCGTCGTCATCGGAGGCACCGCACTGACCGGAGGACGCTTCTCCCTCGGTGGCACCGTCCTGGGCGCCCTGATCATCCAGACCCTGTCCACCACCGTCTACACCCTCGGCGTCCCGCCCGAGACCACCCTCGTCTTCAAGGCCTTCGTCGTCATCGTCGTCTGCCTCGTGCAGTCCCCGGTCTTCCGGGCCAAGGTCCCGCGCCGCCGCAGGACGACCACTCCCCGATCCCACACCACTGCGGGCGCCACTCCGCAGCAGCAGGAGGTACGCGCATGACCATCGGCATCGCGAGCGCCGCCGCGCACCTCACCCGACCCTTCGCGGCCGTGTCCGCGCGCACCCGCACCCGTATCCCACTGATCGTCACGGCCGTCCTGCTGGCCGCCATGTTCGGCGTCGGATCGGTGCGCTACGAGGGCTTCCTCTCCGCCCAAGTCGTACTGAACCTGCTGATCGACAACGGATTCCTCCTGGTCGTCGCGGTCGGGGCGACCTTCGTCATCCTCACCGGCGGCATCGACCTGTCCGTCGGCTCCATGGTGGCACTGTCGACCATGCTCACCGCCTGGCTGGTCGAGTCGCACGGCTGGCCCCTGGCCACCGTCATCCCCCTGGTCCTGCTGGTCGGCGCCGCGAGCGGGACGCTCATGGGCTGGATCATCCACACCTTCGAGATCCAGCCGTTCATCGTCACCCTGGCCGGCATGTTCCTCGCCCGCGGGCTCTGCTACACGATCAGCACCGAATCCATCACGATCAGCGACCCCACCACGGCGGGAATCGCGCAGACCCGGCTGTACGGCCCGGGAGGACTGTTCGTCTCGATCCCGGTGGTCATCGCCCTGGCCGTGCTGGTGATCGCCTTCGTCGTACTGCACCACACGCGCTTCGGCCGCAACGTGTACGCGCTGGGCGGCAATGAGTCCTCCGCACGCCTGATGGGCCTTCCGGCGGGCTCCACCAAGATCGCCGTGTACGCCGTCAGCGGCCTGTGTTCCGCACTCGGCGGCCTGTTGCTGACCTTCTACATGCTCTCCGGCTACGCCCTCCACGCCATGGGCATGGAACTCGACGCGATCGCCGCCACCGTGATCGGCGGCACGCTGCTGACCGGAGGTTCCGGCTTCGTCCTGGGCACCGCCCTCGGCGTGCTCGTCCTCGGCACGATCCAGACGGTGGTCAACTTCCAGGGCACGCTCAGCTCCTGGTGGACCCGGATCGTCATCGGCGCCCTGCTGCTCGTGTTCATCGTGCTGCAACGCCTGATGAGCGGACGCCGCCCTGCCGCCGACTGACTCCGGCTCAGCAGCCCGCCCGCCCGCGCCACCGCGTTCGCGCGCCGCGATCACCGCTTGGTCCCGGCACGCCTCCGGTGGACCGACTTCCAGGGAATGCCGTCATGGAACACGCATACGAATCTGTCGCCCAGGATGCCGAGTCTGTCGGCCAGGACACCGAGCCCAGGCAGAAGGCCGCCTGTCCGCGGACGGCCCGCCCCCTGCGTCCGGACGACGACGGAACGGGGGAGAGGTGGCGGTTCGGCTTCCCCGGCAGGGCCGGCGCGGAGGTGCACACGCGCGGCGCCCGGCTCCGTTCCCTGATCCTTCCGGACCGCTGGGGCCACACCGCTGACGTGGTGCTCGCGCCCCGCGACCCCGCGGCCTGCGAGGGTTCCGCACGCTATTTCGGTGCGACGGTGGGCCGTTACGCCAACCGCATCGCACACGGCGGGCTCGTCGTCGACGGCGTCACCCACCGGCTCGCCACCCAGGAGACCGGGCACACCTTGCACGGTGGTCCCGACGGGTTCGACCAGCGCCTGTGGCGGTGCGAACCCTTCCACTCGGCGCACCGCACCGGTGTCCGTCTGTTCCTGCACAGCCCCGACGGCGACCAGGGATTCCCCGGTGCCCTGGACGTGCGCCTCACCTACACACTGGACCGCGACGACAACCTGACGATGTCCTACCAGGCGGTCACCGACGCCCCGACGATCGTCAACCTCGCCAACCACGCCTACTGGAACCTCGAAGGGGAGGGGCGCGGCAACGTCCTGGCCCACCACCTCCAGGTCGCGGCCCCCCTCTACACCCCCGTCGACGCCGAGTTGATCCCCGACGGCCCCCACCGCCCGGTCAGCGACACCCCGTTCGACCTCCGTCGGCACCGGCGGCTCTCCGACGTCCTGACCCATACGGATCCGCAGCTGGCGCTCGCCGGCGGAGGCTTCGACCACAACTGGGTCCTCGACGGCGCCCTGCAGGCCGGTCCTCGTCCGGCCGCCGTGCTGTACGCCCCCGCATCCGGCCGCCGCATGGAGGTGCGCACCACGGAGCCGGGCATCCAGGTCTACACCGCGCAAGGCCTCACCGGTGACATCACGGGCAAGGCAGGCAGGCCGTACCACGCCTACGCGGGGGTCGCGCTGGAGACCCAGCACTTCCCGGACTCCCCGAACCGCCCCGACTACCCGGCGGTCGTGCTGCGCCCGGGCGAGCTGTACCGGTCGACCACGATCCACCGTTTCACCACGGTCGCCGCCTGAGAGGGGGCGGCGGCGGCCGTAGCCGCTGTCCGGTGCCGGGGGGCATCGACAGCGGCTTGCGCGCCGGCGCCGGCTTCCGCCGTACGCGGCGCCCCGGGGCCCGGGGCTTCCGCCGTACGCGGTGCCCCGGGGCCCGGTTCCCTGCGGGAGGGGTCAACAGCCGTTCAGGTGGGGGTCATTCGCCGGGGGACGCGATCCTGCGGGCCGTGCTGGCGCGCACGATGAGCTCGGGCGCCACCACCAGGTGGGTCGACTCCTCGGTCCTGCCCTCAATGTGGTCCAGGAGCAGCCCGATGCTGTCGCGGCCGAGCGAGGCGAAGTCCTGGCGGATCGTCGTCAGCGGGGGCGGGAAGAACTCCGCCTCGGGGATGTCGTCGAAGCCGGCGACCGCCACGTCCTCGGGCGTCCGCAGGCCCGCTTCCCGCAGGGCCCGTAGGACACCGAGGGCCATCTGGTCGTTGGCGACGAACACCGCTGTGAGGCCGGCTCCCGGCCCTCGTGATGCCAGGACCCGCCCCGCCAGCTGCTGGCCGGCCTGGTATCCCGACAGCGGACTCCAGTCGCCTCGCAGCACGGGCGGCACCTCGGCGCCTGCATCGCGCAGCGCGTCCTCCCACCCCTGGGTGCGGGCCTCGCTCTCGAGCCAGTCGGGGGGGCCCGCCACGTGCCACACCGTGGCGTGGCCCGACGCGAGAAGGTGCTCCGTGATCATGCGGGCGCCGAGGTTCTGGTCCAGCGACACCCCCGGCAGGTCGAGGGTGTGGCCGCCTTCCACGGTGACCACGGGGCACGGTGCCTCCAGTGCCGCCAGGGCGCGCACCGCGGCGCGTTGCGGGGTGACGGCGACGATCCCCTCCACGCCCCACCCGGCGAGGTGCTGCATGGCTTCGGCGAGCGCCGTCTGCGTGGCGGTGCGCAGCGTGACGGCGGAGGTCAGGTAGCCGCGGTCCCGAGCCGCCTCCTGCACTCCCGCCACGGTGCTGGCGGGCCCGTGCAGGGTGGTGTTCACCGCGATGACGCCCAGCGTGTGGGTCCGGCGGGTGGCCAGGGCCCGGGCCGCCGAGTTGCGGCGGTACCCCAGCTGCTCGATGACCTGCGTCACCGCGGCCCGGGTCTTGGCGCTGACGTTCGGGTGGTCGCTGAGCACCCGTGAAACGGTCTGGTGGGACACGCCGGCGACGCGCGCGACGTCCGTCATCGTGGGCGCTCGCGAGACGTCTGGGAGCTGGGTCAACTCTCTTCCTTTCCTCATCGAGCGGCCTTCCCTCAAGGTATCGAACCAGCCGCGGTCCGCACACATCTCGGACCGACCGGAAGACTGTCGACCAGGTAGGGATGTTGGCGTTCACATTATGCAGCGTTGATCGCATGTCGTGGGCAGAAATCTGCTCGCATCTCTTGAGATTGCCGCGTGTTAGCGCTCACAATCTGAACGGGGCGCCTAGCCCGGCCAGCCGCGATGCCTGCTGCGGCCCCCGATCAGTCCTGCCCACTCATGTGCGACCGCGGGACCCCCGGACAGCGGTCCCGGAGGAGCCCGCCGCGCATGCCGGAGAGACGGTGAGAGCGTAGTGAGCGAGACCTTCCTGGGGGACCTCCGTCGTGAGGTCCTCGCGGCCAACCTGCGCATCCCGGAGGCCGGTCTGGCCACCCTCACCTGGGGAAACGTCAGCGGAGTGGACCGAGATGCCGGCGTCTTCGTGATCAAGCCGTCCGGGGTCCCCTATGCCGACCTCACCGAAGAGGACCTGGTGGTGGTGGCACTGGAGGACGGGCGGGTCGTCGAGGGACGCCTCAGGCCGTCCACCGACACCGAAACCCATCGATGCCTCTACCGGGCCTTCCCCTCCATCGGCGGCGTCACCCACACGCACTCGACGCACGCCGTCGCCTTCGCCCAGGCGCGCCGCCCGATCCCCGTACTCGGCACCACGCACGCCGACACCTTCAACGGGCCCGTCCCCGTGACGGAGGACCTCACCGCCGAGCAGTGCGCGCGGGACTACGAGTACAACACCGGACAGGTGATCGTCGCCCGGCTCAACGGTGACCCCCGGCTGGCCGACGAGGTTCCCGGAGCGCTCGTCTCACGGCACGGACCCTTCACCTGGGGTGCCACCGCGAAGGCGGCGCTGGAAAACGCCGTCGTCTGCGAGGCCGTGGCGGAGATGGCGCTGCACACGCTGGCACTGGGGCCCCGCCTCGGGGAAGCCTCCGAACCGCCGAAGCACCTGCTGGAGCGACACTTCACCCGTAAGCACGGACCGGACGCCTATTACGGCAACGCCCCTCACGCCCCTCACGCCCCGAGCGTCTGAAGCCGCGCACCGTCTCCGGTCCAACCTGCGCCGAGGCTGGGGTGGCAGGCGGCTTGCTCCCTGTGATGGGCATTACGGCACCGTGAACCAGCAGATGTCACCGGAGTCGGGCAACCGGGAATACCCGTCGACCTCTGCTGCGACTCGCGCCAAAGCCCCGGCCTTGTCCGAATTCCATGGCAGGAAGGGGACCTGTTCCGACTCCGTCAAATCTCCCGGTCGCGCCCCGACGTCGTACAGATCGGCGACGATCCGAAGGAGCAGTCCCAGCTGTTCCTCGAACGTGGCGCCCCGTCCGAACAAACTCCCCACGGCTCCGCTGATGACCGAGAAACCGAGCCAGTCGTCGTGTGCGTACTGGCAGAGATAGTCCAGCTCTCGGCGGTACGCCTCGTCATTCACCATCGCTCAGTCCCCGTGCTGTGGGATGTGGAATCGTTTCATTTCCAGCCCGTCCACGTCGTTGTAGTCAATGGTCGCTCCGCCGGACTTACTGAACGGCCGGTAGGTCACGGTCGATTTCGGGTCGTCCGACAACTGCCACACCTCGATGTTGCCCTTCGGCGTGGGCTTGACCTCGGGATCGCCGAGTTTGGCGTGCAGGTCCAGGCGGATTCTCTCCAGCTCCACGTCGTCGACCATTCTGACGCCAGGGCTGTCCTCCTCACCCCTCATCCTGCCGTCACTGTCGACGGCGGTCTCACGTGCGGAATCATGCCGGACCTGGTCATCAGGGTCGAGACACTTCAGTCCCAGTGGATCCAACCAGACGAAGGGGTTGGGTACGAAGGTGTGGTGGTTGGGCGCGGCGCTCAAGCCCAGTGGGTCGGGTGAGGCATAGCCGGCGAACTGGGGGTCGTAGTAACGGAAGCAGTTGTAGTCGAGGCCCGTCTCCTGCGCTGTGCAGAACTGCGTCATGGCCGTTCACCGTGACCACCTCGGTCTGTGGACCAACGGCGTTGCAGTGTCCTCCCTCGCCTCTGTCAACGGCTCCGGCCAGGGAGGCCGCCATCACCGCGCCGCGCCGTCGGAAGAAGACGTACGGATAGCCGGAGCCCGGATTCAGCCGTTGACGGCCTCCAGGCGTCGTCGGACTGGGTCAATGGACCCATGGCGATCGGGAGCACGGGGCCTGTCGAGCAAGGCCGAGGGAATTGGGTGGTGCACTGCGCCGAGCGGAGACCGTCCGAGTAGGTGGCACCGGCAGATCCGGGAGCGTCCACGCGCGCTTCTTGAATGGTGACGCGACCGGCCTCCAGGAATCGCCATCCGGGCGGATGACGCGGCGGAGCGGGCCCTGGCCGAGACATCGAGGGCAGTGCGGGGAAGCATCGAATTGGAGGCGGCCCGGATGATCCTGGGCTTCGTCCGACCCGAGGGGCGGCTACGTCTGCGTAAGGACTCCTCACAAAATGGGATGGGCGTGTCCTCTGTGGGTGACGCCGTCGGGTGTGTGTGGGCAAGCGCGATCCATCCACGGGTAGACAGGCACGGGGCTGACGGTCGTGGTGAAGGAATGCACCAAGGGCACGATCGCCGAATGCGCGACGGCGTGGTGGACCGAGATTGCCCGGTGCGGCGACGCGATGGCCTTGGCCGCCGAGTGGCACCGCCAGGTGCTGTCACGCGGACAACACCAATGGTCACGAGAATCCCCGGTTTGCTGACCGGGCTCTTGCCGCTAGGTTGCGCGCCCGCCTGGTAGTGCCGTTGCCCATGGCGAGCCGCCGGCGGCGGCGCCCTGGGCGGGTGATCCGTATGCAGGCGCAGGCACGTGCCGACCGTCTGCCCGCCGCCGTGGATCCGCTCACAGTGAAGGTGGTCCTGGACGACTGCCGACGGTCGTTGCGTAGGCTGGCGTCGTCGTCGCGGTGGGGAGTGCGAGTGAGCCGGCTGAGCCCCTCGAAACCCGCCTGACGGTGCGTCAGGAAAGTCGGCAATTGGTCAGCATCAGTCCTCAAAAACCTGGTGAAAGCTGACCGGACACGCGACTCGTTGTAAGGTAGGGAAACCGCACTTGACCTGCAAAAATGCAGGCAGGGAGCCTAGATCCAGGGGTACCTCGATGATGCGTACGATGTTCAAGTCCAAGATCCACCGGGCGACCGTGACGCAGGCCGACCTGCACTACGTCGGGTCCGTGACCGTCGACGCCGATCTGCTCGACGCGGCCGACCTGCTGCCCGGTGAGCTGGTGCACATCGTCGACATCACCAACGGTGCGCGCCTTGAGACCTACGTCATCGAGGGGGAGCGCGGGTCCGGGGTCATCGGGATCAACGGGGCCGCCGCGCATCTCGTGCACCCCGGGGACCTGGTCATCCTCATCAGCTACGCACAGGTCGAGGACGCCGAGGCGCGGGCGTTCAGGCCGCGCGTCGTCCATGTGGACGGCGACAATCGGATCGTCGCGCTGGGTGCGGATGCCTCCGCCCCGGTGCCGGGAACGGACCAGGAGCGCAGCCCCCACGCAGTGGCCGGCTGAGGGGAGTCGGGGACATGGTGCAGAGCACACCGATGGAGTTCACGGACGAACGCGGGGCCGGACGGCTGTTGGCCGTCGAGGACGGGGCGGTGGTCGGGTACATCGCGTACTTCGTGCTCGCCGAGGCCCCGCACGCCCTCGTGGCGGTGCACACCATCGTCGAGCCGGCCCATGAGGGGCGCGGCATCGCGGGCGGACTGGTGCGCCGTCTTTACGGGATCGCCGCCGCCGAAGGCGTGCCCGTGGTCCCGCTGTGCCCGTATGCGGCGAGCTGGGCCGCCAAGCACCCGGACGAGGCCCCCGAGGCCCCGGCCGCGCTCGTCGCGGCGGCCAAGGCGCAGCTGGCCGCCGACCGGGACCAGTGGTGACGGGCCTGCTCCTGCTGCACACCTCACCGGTGCACGTCCCGGTCTTCGACGCCCTGCGTGACCGGGGGCACCCGGGGGCCGGGCTCCGGCACCTCGTCGTCCCGGAGCTGCTGGAGCGGGCCCGGCGGGACGGGCCGGACTCGGTGGCTCCGGCCTTGCGGGAACTCCTCGCCGACGCCGGGCCGGGGCCCGTGCTGGTGACCTGCTCGACGATCGGCGCGGTGGCGGAGGCCCTGGCCCCCGCCTTGGGCCGTCCGGTGCTGCGGGTGGACCGGCCGATGGCCGCCGCCGCGGTGCGCACGGGCCCGCGGATCACCGTACTGGCGACCGTGGAGTCGACCCTGGGGCCCACCCGGGCGCTGCTGGCCGAGGAGGCGGAGGCGGCCGGAGCCGCGGTGTCGGTCCGCACGCACCTGGTCGCCGGGGCCTGGGAGCGCTTCGAGGCCGGGGACACGGAGGGCTGCCTCGCCCTGGTGGCCGCGGCGGCCGACGCCGTGACCGGGGCCGACGTCATCGTGCTGGCCCAGGTCTCGGCGGCCGGCGCCGCGGAGCGGACCACGGCCCGGGTCCCGGTGCTCGCGAGTCCCGCTGCGGGCCTGGCCGCGGGTCTGGCGGCCCTGGCGGGCTGACCGCAGCCCGGCCATGCCCGGCCATGCCCGGCCATGCCCGGCCATGTCTGGCAGTCGGGCAGTCCGCAGGGGCCCGCAGGGCGGGCGTGGGCCGGGGACGGCGTACCGGAGCGCGTATCCGGGGGTTCCCGGGGGAAGGTGGGACACATGGTGCGAGAACCAGAGATGACCCAGCCCCCCGTCCCCGGCCCCGACCCCGTCCCGGCACCCGTCCCCGAGCCCGACCCGGTCCCGGCGCCCGCCCCGGTCCCCGGCCCCGGCCCCGTCCCCTCCCCGGGCCCCTTCCCGGATCCCGGGCCGCAGCCCGCGCCGCCGGCGCCCGGCCCGGTGCCCGAGCCGGACCCCATCCCGCCGCCGCCGGGACCCGCGCCGGTCCCGCAGCCCGGGCCCCTGAGCTGAGCGGTCCGCGGGTCAGCCCGCGGCGACCTCGGAGCGGTCCCCGCCCCAGAGGGTGTGGAACGAGCCCTCGCGGTCGGTGCGCCGGTAGGTGTGCGCCCCGAAGAAGTCGCGCTGCCCCTGGGTGAGGGCTGCCGGGAGACGCTCCGTGCGCAGGGCGTCGTAGTACGCCAGCGAGGCGGAGAACGCGGGCACCGGGATGCCGTGTCCGACCGCGGCCGAGATCACCGCCCGCCAGTCGTCCTGGGCGGCGCCGATCTCGCCCGCGAAGTCCTCGTCGGCCAGCAGGCTCGGCAGGTCGGGCCGCGCGTCGTACGCGGCGCGGATCCGGTCGAGGAAGGCTGCGCGGATGATGCAGCCGCCGCGCCAGAGCGAGGCCATCGCGCCCAGGTCGACGCCCCAGTCGTACTCCTCGCTGCCGGCCCGGATCTGGTGGAAGCCCTGGGTGTAGGCGACGATCTTGGACGCGTACAGGGCCTGCTCCACCTGCGCGGCGAAGGCGTCCGCGGCCTGCGGGGACAGCGCGGCGGCCGTCGGACCGGGCAGCCCCCGCGCGGCCTTGCGCAGGTCCGCGTGGCCGGAGACCGAACGGGCGAAGACGGCCTCGGCGATCCCCGACACCGGCACGCCGAGGTCCATGGCGATCTGCACGGTCCAGCGGCCGGTGCCCTTCTGCTCGGCCGCGTCCGCCACCACGTCGACGAACGGGCGGCCCGTCGCGGCGTCCGTGTGGGCGAGGACCTCCGCCGTGATCTCGATCAGGTAGGAGTCCAGGCGCCCCCGGTTCCAGCCGCGGAAGGTGTCCGCGATCTCGGCCGGCGAGTACCCGGCCACCTCCCGCAGCAGGTGGTAGGCCTCGCCGATGAGCTGCATGTCGGCGTACTCGATGCCGTTGTGCACCATCTTCACGAAGTGCCCGGCGCCGTCGGGGCCCACGTGCGAGGTGCACGGGGTCCCGTCGGAGGCCTTGGCGGCGATCTTCTCCAGCAGTGGCCCGAGGGACTTCCAGGACTCCGCGGAGCCGCCGGGCATGATGCTCGGCCCGAGCAGCGCGCCCTCCTCGCCGCCCGAGATGCCCACTCCCACGAAGTGGATGCCCTGCTCGCGCAGTTCCTTCTCGCGCCGCCGGGTGTCCTGGAAGTGGGCGTTGCCGCCGTCGATGATGACGTCGCCCTCCTCCAGCAGCGGGGCGAACTCGCGGATGACGGCGTCGGTGGGATCGCCCGCCTTCACCATGACGACCAGGCGCCGCGGGCGCTCCAGGGCGTCGACGAACTCCTTGGCCGACTCGGCTGCCACGAAGGCGCCCTCGTGCCCGAACTCCTCCACCAGCGCCGTGGTCTTCGCGGTGGTCCGGTTGTGCACGGCCACCGTGAAACCGTTGCGGGCGAAGTTGCGGGCCAGGTTGCTGCCCATCACGGCGAGCCCGGTGACGCCGATCTGGGCTGTGCTGGTGCTCATCTCATGTGCTCCTGCGTGCTTCGGTGTGCGGGGACTGCCGACGCTACCCCGCTGCCCCCGCCCGCCGGCGGCCCCCACGTCGAGGCCCTGTCAAATTCCGCTGGCACGCGCCCTGTTGCGCCCCTTGTCACGCCCTGTGCGTGCCGTTAGGTTGTGCGGTTCCTGATGTCTTCAATGGGGGCTCCCATGGGTTTACGGGGCCGGCACCGCCGGTATCAGCCGAGCAGTATCAACCGGGCCTCGCTCGCCGTCACCGCCGGCGGTGCGGGTATAGCCCTGCCGCTGATCGGCGCGGGAGTCGCCCAGGCCGCCTCGGTGGACACCTGGAACAAGGTCGCCACCTGCGAGTCCACCAACAACTGGCAGATCAACACCGGCAACGGCTACTACGGCGGGCTGCAGTTCACCCAGAGCACCTGGCGCGCCTTCGGCGGGACGGTGTACGCACCCCGCGCCGACCTGGCCACCAAGGACCAGCAGATCGCGGTCGCGGAGAAGGTCCTCAAGGGGCAGGGGCCCCAGGCCTGGCCCGCCTGCGGCAAGAAGGCCGGGCTCTCCCGCAGCGGACCGGCCCCGGCCGCCGTCACCCCGCAGGGCCACGGCGTCAAGGCCCCGGTGCAGCAGGCCGCGGCCGGAGCGCAGCCGCAGGGCGTCGCCCCCCGGCCGACCGGGACGCCCGTCCTGCCCAACCCGTACGTCGTCGCGCCCGGCGACTCCCTGTCGGCGATCGCCACCCGCCAGCACGTCGAGGGCGGCTGGCAGGCCCTGTACGAGACCAACCGGGCCACGGTGGGCGCCGACCCGAACCTGATCCTCCCCGGTCAGCGGCTCACCCTGCGGATCACGGCCGCGCCGCCGGCCCCGCACCCGGAGAAGCCGCCGCGCACCGCGGAGCCGGTGAAGCCGGTGGAACCGGCCGCCGGGAAGCAGGCCGACAGACCCGCGCCGAAGCCGGCGGAGAAACCGCAGGCCGAGCAACCGAAGAACCAGAAGCCGGCTCCGAAACCCGCTCCGAAACCGGCTGCGAAACCCGCGCCCGAACCCGCCTCAGCGCAGCAGAAGCCGGCCGGGGGAGGCTTCTTCGCCCCGGTCGACGCCGGCCTGGGCACCGCCTACCGGGTCTCCGGTTCGTCCTGGTCCAGCGGCTACCACACGGGCATCGACTTCCCGGTCGCGACGGGCACCACCGTCAAGTCCGTGGGCCCCGGCCAGATCGTCTCCGCGGGCTGGGCCGGTGCGTACGGGTACCAGGTCGTCATCCGCCACACCGACGGGCGGTACTCCCAGTACGCCCACCTGTCGGCGCTGTCGGTCAAGGCCGGGCAGCAGGTGGCGGGGGGCCAGCGGATCGGGCGCTCCGGATCCACTGGCAACACCACCGGCCCCCACCTGCACTTCGAGATGCGCACGGGGCCCGGCTACGGCTCCGACATCGACCCGCTGAAGTACCTCCGCGGCCACGGGGTCTCCATCTGACCCGCGGGTGTGCGCGGGTACGACGGTGAGCAGGACCAGTCCGTACGCCGCGAGCGCGGCGCTGGCCAGCGCCGCCGCCGTGCCCGCGGCCCCGTACCGGAAACCCTCCTCGAAGAGGGAGATGCCGACCACCGCGGCGACCACCGGGTTGACCACGGTGACGGTGGCCAGCGGCGCGGTGAGCCCGGCGCCCCGGTAGGCCGCCTGCGACAGCAGCAGCCCGCCCGCCGCCAGCAGCGCGATGGCCGCGAGGTCGGGCGCCAGGGCGGCCGGGGAACCCGTGCCGAAGCCGTCCGCCACCGATTTGGTGAACACCGAGGCCATCCCGAAGGACAGGCCCGCCGCCGCGGCGAGCAGCACGCTGTGCAGCACCGGCCGGTGCATCCGGTGCGCGGCCAGGAACAGCGCGGCCGCCCCGGCCCCGGTCACGACCAGCAGCAGGGACCGCTCGGAGCCCGCCAGGCTCTGCCCGGCCCGGCCGCCGCCCGTCAGCGCCAGCAGCCCGGCCAGCCCCGCGGTCGCCAGCACCGCACCACGCCAGGCGGCCCGGCCGGACCGGCGGCCGACGAAGAACGCCGCCAGCGGCAGGGCGAAGACGATGGTCAGCGCACCGAGCGGCTGGACCAGGCTCAGCGGACCATAGGCCAGCGCCACCACGTGCAGCAGGGCGCCGAGACCGTTCAGCCCGACCGCCGCCCACCAGCCCGCCCGGCGCAGCGGCGCGTACCGGCGGTCCGGCGTCGTCGCCGCGACCCGTTCCTGGACGATCGCGCCCCCGGCGTACGCGAGCGCGGACACCAGGCAGAGCAGGACCGACAGCGCGAGGGCACTCATGCTGTCCACAATGCCGCACCGCGACGGGCTATTCCTCCCCCTGGAGGAGGTCCCGAGTCATCCTCCAGACGTGGTCCAGGAGGAGTACAGGACCACCGCAGGAGTAGTGCGGTTGCCGTACGGCGCCGGTACAGGTGCAGTACGGCAACCGCGGCCGGCACGGCGCGGGCGGCCGGTCCGGGGTGACGGAGCGGATCGGTCCGTGAGGGGTGCGTGACCGGGTTTTGTCGGGGGCGCAGGGAATCCGTACAGTTTCCCTTTTGGGGACTTCCGCAGCAGGCGGATGCGGACGAGTGATCAAGGAACGGCAGCGGCCATGACGGTGACCGAAGACAGCCAGGAGTACGGGCAAGCCTACGGACCGGGCATCGACCCCGAGCGGCTGGCGCTCTGCCTCAGCGTGCTCGACGAGCTGGACAAGCTCGACGTCGACCACCCTGACGCCGTCACCGTACGCCGCGCCACCGCCGGGCTCTACCGCACGGTCAAGCAGCGCCGCCGCCAGGAGCGCCGCGCCGCCAAGACCGCCAACGACAAGGCCGTCACCGAGGCCACCGCCACCGGCTCCGCCGAGCGGATCGACGACGAGACCCAGGGCAATGCCCTGACCGCCGCCACCAAGGGACCGATCGCCGGAATACTCCAGCGCCCCCGCTCCTGCTACATCTGCAAGACGCGCTACGTCGAGGTCGACGCCTTCTACCACCAGCTCTGCCAGGACTGCGCCGCCTTCAACCGCGCCCGCCGCGACGCCCGCACCGACCTGAGCGGCCGCCGCGCCCTGCTCACCGGCGGCCGCGCGAAGATCGGCATGTACATCGCGCTGCGGCTGCTGCGCGACGGCGCGCACACCACCATCACCACCCGCTTCCCCAATGACGCGATCCGCCGGTTCAAGGCCATGCCCGACAGCTCCGACTGGCTGCACCGCCTGAAGATCGTCGGGATCGACCTGCGCGACCCGGCCCAGGTCGTCGCCCTGGCCGACTCGGTGGCCGCCGAGGGCCCGCTCGACATCCTGATCAACAACGCCGCGCAGACCGTGCGGCGCTCCCCGGGCGCCTACAGCGAGCTGGTCGCCGCGGAGAACGCCCCGCTCCCCGCCGGCGAGCTGCCCTCCGCCGAGGTCATCGGCACCTTCGGCAGCGGCACCGTCGACCGCGTCGCCGCCCTGCCCACCGGCAGGGGCGAGAAGCTCACCGCGCAGGACGTCACCGAGCTCGCGCTGGTCTCCGGCTCCGCCTCCCTGGAGCGGATCGCGGCGGGCACCGCCATCGACGCCGGCGGCCTGGTGCCCGACCTGCACGACACCAACAGCTGGATCCAGACGGTGTCCGAGGTGGACCCGATCGAGCTGCTGGAAGTGCAGCTGTGCAACTCCACCGCGCCGTTCATCCTGATCAGCAAGCTCCGCCCGGCCATGGCCGCGGCGGAGGCCGGGCGCCGCTACGTGGTCAACGTCTCCGCGATGGAGGGGGTCTTCAGCCGCGGCTACAAGGGCGCCGGACACCCGCACACCAACATGGCCAAGGCCGCGCTGAACATGCTCACGCGCACCAGCGCGCAGGAGATGTTCCAGAGCGACCGCATCCTGATGACCGCGGTCGACACCGGCTGGATCACCGACGAGCGCCCGCACCCGGACAAGGTGCGCCTGGCGGAGGAGGGCTTCCACGCCCCCCTCGACCTGGTCGACGGTGCGGCCCGGGTCTACGACCCGATCGTGCGGGGCGAGGCCGGCGAGGACCTGTTCGGCGTCTTCCTGAAGGACTACGCCCCGGCCAACTGGTAGGCCCCGGCCCCAGCCCCGGCCTCACCCGACCCCACCCCACCCCTCCCGTCCCGCGCCCCGCCCGGCCGTCAGCGCGCGGGCCGGGGCCGGACGGCACGTCCGGGCGGGGCGCCCCCGCCCGGACGTGCCGTCCGGCCGGGGGCGCCCCGCCCGCCTCGTCCGGGTGGCGCGGCCACCGCGGCCTCCGCGCCGGAACCGGCCGTCACCACATCGGCCGTCCTCACCCGGACGGCGTACCCGTCCGAGGCCGCGGATCCCCCGCATCCCCGCTGCGATCGGGCATGCCCCGGGCCCCCGGCGGGCGAGCGGCAGACCCTTCGGCCCCCCGACGCAAGCGGCCGCGGTGAGCGGCAGAACCCTCGGCTCCTCGACGCAACCGGCCGCCACCCCAACGGACTTCGCCCCTGGCGGCTCCCTTCCGCCTGCGTGCACCGCCGCGGGCGGACCGCCCGCCACCGGTGCGCGCGCCGACGCGTTCCTGCACGCGCGGCGAAAAGAAGTGGTCGGTGTGGATTTTGCCTTTCCATCGAGCAGGGGTCCGCTCAAATGTGTACGCTGAGGGGCACCAAGACGGCTCGAAGAGGGCCACGCTCCACCACGGCGCCACCGCGTCCGGTATCCCCTTTCTCCCTTGCCCGGCGCGGTCCGCCTGCCGGGTTACGCGACACAGAGGAGTGCGCGGTGACTGACACGAAGAATCCCGACCAGGTCCTGGAAGCCAAGGGGCCGAAGAAGAGCCCCCGCTCGGACGAGCTCGGCAGCCTTGAGGTCTGGGCCCGTTCCGCCCCGATCCGGCTGGCCGGCTACGAGGACGACCTCGCCGAGGCGCACATCCTGCCCGGAATCGACTGACCCGACGCCCCGCCGAGCGCCCCCCGCACCCGCCGGTGCCGGGGGCGCTGCCCCGACCGCTCCCACCAGCCCCGGGTTCCCGCAATCCCTACGCCGACAGCGTCATCGCTGAGGGCGATCATGCCTTCCGGAGCCTTCCGGGCCCCGGAAGGCTGTGCCGCATGAAGCTTCTGATGCTGGGTGGTACCGAGTTCGTCGGACGTGCCGTCACCGAGGACGCCCTGGCCCGCGGCTGGGACGTGACCGTCTTCCACCGGGGCCGCCACGCGCCCCCGCCGGGCGTCACGTCCCTGCACGGTGACCGCACCGCCCCGGAGGGCCTGGCCGCCCTCGCCACGGGGGAGTGGGACCACGTCGTCGACACCTGGGGTTTCGCCCCCATCGCGGTCCGCGACAGCGCCCGGCTGCTGGCCGGCCGGGCCGGCGGGTACGCGTACGTCTCCAGCCGGTCCGTGTACGCCTACCCGGCTCCGGCCGGCCAGGACGAGTCGGGGCCCGTCGTCGAGGGCTCGGCCGATGCCGACGCCACCGCCTACGCCGAGGACAAGCGGGGTGGCGAACTGGCAGCCCTGGACGCCTTCGGGGACCGCGCCCTGCTGCTGCGCGCCGGGCTGATCCTGGGACCGTACGAGAACGTCGGCCGCCTGCCGTGGTGGCTGAACCGGGTGGCCCGCGGCGGACCCCTCGTCGCCCCCGGGCCCCGCGACCTGCCGCTCCAGTACGTGGACGTCCGTGATCTCGCGCGCTTCGCCCTGGACGCCTCGGTGGCCGGACTCGGCGGCGCCTACGACGTGTCCTCCCCGACCGGGCACGCCACCATGGGCAGCCTGCTGGACGCCTGCGCCGAGGCCACCGGCGCCGCGGCCGAGCCGCGGTGGACCGACGCGGCGGCCATCGAGAAGGCCGGGGTCGAGCCCTGGACCGAGCTGCCCGTCTGGCTCCCCGAGGGAGAACTGCACGACTACATGTTCGGCGCCGACGTCACCAAGGCCCACCGGGCGGGACTGGCGTGCCGTCCGGTCGAGGAGACCGTGGCCGACACCTGGGCCTGGCTGCAGTCCCTCGACGGACCGGCCCCCCAGCGCGCCGACCGGCCCAGCCGGCGCATCACCGCGGAGCAGGAGGCCGTACTACTCGGGCTCTGAGCGGGCGGCCTCCGCGAGACGGGTCGGCGGCAGGTACTCGCGCAGCAGCGTGCGGTGCCACCAGTCGCCCGTCTCGCGCCGCTCCCGCCGCGTGGTGAAGCGGTAGCGGTACAGCAGGGCCCGCACATGGCGGGGCGGGGCGTCCGGGAAGGGGTTGTGGCGCAGCAGCCGCAGCGTGTCCCGGTCACCCGCCAGCAGCCGTTCGACGAACGGCCCGAACCAGTCCCGGGCGTAGCCGGGGGACAGCGCGGCGAACCACATCAGCCAGTCCAGCCGCAGATGGTACGGGGCGAACTGGCGCGGCATCCGGTGCGGTTCCCCCGGCTTCCCCTTGAAGCCGTACTCCCGCCAGTCCCCGTCCGGGCGCGGCGCCGCGTCCGCGGTGCCCTCCACCACCACCTCGTCGCGGACCCGGCCCACGCTGCCGAAGGCCCCGTACGAGTTGACCAGGTGCAGCGGGTCGAAGGAGCGGTTCATGACCTGGCGGCGGGAGGCCAGATTGAGCACCGGCCCCCTGCTCAGGGCCAGCACCAGGGCGGTGACGGCGCAGACCAGGACCACGAACCAGAGCGGTGCGGCGCGGGCGGCGGCCGCCGGGGGAGCGCCTGCGAGGGCGGTGAAGTCCACGGCCGACAGGGCCAGCGCGATCGTGAGCCAGTTCAGCCAGGCGAAGTTCCCCGACAGGACCAGCCACAGCTGGGTGGCCGCGATCGCGCCGGCGGCGCAGGAGGCCACCGGCTGCGGGGTGAACAGCAGGACCGGGACCAGGAGTTGGGTGACGTGGTTGGCCGCGCACTCCACCCGGTGCAGGGCGGGGGGCAGATGGTGGAAGAACCAGCTCAGCGGCCCGGGCATCGGCTGCGTCTGGTGGTGGAAGTACAGGCAGGTCAGCTTCCGCCAGCAGGGGTCGCCGCGCAGCTTGATCAACCCGGCGCCGAACTCCACGCGGAAGAGCACCCAGCGCAGCAGCCACAGCACCAGCACGGGCGGCCCGGTGCGGGCGTTGCCGAGGAAGACGGCGAGGAAGCCCACCTCCAGCAGCAGCGACTCCCAGCCGAAGGCGTACCAGGTCTGCCCCACGTTCACGACGGAGAGGTAGAGCAGCCACAGCAGGGCCCACCCGGCCATGGCCGCGGGGAGCGGCACCCGGTCACCGGCCCCGGCGGCCAGCGCCGCGGACAGCGCCGCCCCGGTCCAGGCGCAGCCGGCGAAGAGCCGGTCCGAGTAGTGCAGTCGGAACAGGCTGGGGGCGCGCCGGAAGGGCACCTGCCGTGCGTGGCGCGGCACGGGCAGCATGCCGTGCGCCCCGATCAGGGCCCGGAACTGCAGGGCGGCCCCGACGAAGGCGAGGAGGTACACGCCGGCCAGGGTCCGCTGGAAGACCAGCCGGGCCAGCCAGTAGCCGGGTGCCGTGAACCAGTCCATCGCCTCCAGTATCGGACCGGTCAGGCGCCGGCGGCCAGCCTGCGCACGGTGCGTCCCAGTCGGCGGGCGTACTGCCGCTGGCAGAACGGGACCACGGGGCCCGCGAGCCGGGTGTACCAGGTGCCCGGGCGGCTGAAGGCGCTCACGGTGAACCAGACCGTGCCGTCGGCGTCGGTGCTCACGAGGAAGGACTCCTCCCCGGTCTCGGGATGGCCGTCGAGGGTGCCGTACGCGAAGCCGGTCCGGGTGGGCTCGTACGCGGTCCAGACCACCTCGCACGGAGCGGTGATCCGCAGCGGCCCCAGGCCGATGCCGACCTCGACCCGGGCGCCGGGCCGGACGGCGCGGGCGTCCGCCCGTACCCGCATCCCGGAGGTGCGGTGGGCGAGGAAGGTGGTGACGGCGACGCCGGCGGCCTCGAAGACCCTGCGGCCCTGGCCGATCCGGGTGCGGTGCCGCAGGTGGTGGTATCCGGCGGGCAGGGGCAGGCGGGCCGTGGCCCCCCGGTCCGGGTAGGTGAGGCGGCTGCGGGCCGCGCCGACGAGTCGGGTCATGGGGTGTCCTCCGGATGACGGGTGGGTGCGGGGCGGGTCAGCCGGCGCCAGGCGAGCACCGAGCAGAGGGCGAAGCCGAGGGCGTTGCCGAGGCCGTGGGTCGCGGCCATCCAGGTCAGGGTGGGGTGGACGATGCCGGTGGCCTCGCCGGTCGCCCACCACAGGGCGAGCAGCATGGTGGCGACGAGGACCGCGGCCGACACCGCCAGCAGGGCCCGGGTGGTCCGGTCGCGGCCCGAGGGGCGGATCTCCCGCCAGGTCAGCAGGGCCACGGCCCACATCCCGCCGGTCAGGACCACCGCGCCCAGCAGTTCGGCCCAGTCGTCGACGAAGTAGCCGAGCAGGACCAGCAGGGTGCCGGCGGGGACGCTGTACGCCGCGCCCCGGGTCCAGGGCCCGGGCCGCGCGGCCCGGCACACCAGGCCGGCGACCAGGGCGGCCGCGAAGCCGGCGTAGTGGAAGTGCGGCACGGTGAGCGCCAGGATGTCCAGGTCGAAGCCGAAGAGCCGGTGCCCGGCGCGTTCGGCCACCAGGGCGGTCCCGGCGACCGAGGGCGAGGCCAGCGCGGTGGCCACGGCGATCTCGGGCGGGGTGGGCGCGGTCCGCCGGCCCGCGGCATCCGGGCGCCGGCCCTCCAGCAGCCGGGCTGCGGCCCGGGCCGCGAGGGTCAGGGTGGCCGCCGCATAGAGCGTCGCGAGCCCCGTGGCGAGGGCGCCGCGCGGCAGCCACAGGCTCAGGACCCCCGGTGCGGCGAGCAGGGGCCACAGGCGGGCGGTGCGGCGGAGCCCGGCCGGGTCGATCAGGCGCAGCCCCGCGGGCAGCACGTAGAGCATGCCCAGGGTGACGATCAGGTTCACCAGGACCTGCATGGGCACTCCCTCCCGAGAACCAGAGCACGCTTTGAACGCGTTCAACCGCTGTGTCGACTCTACGAGGTTCCTTGAACATGTTCAAGAAGTGTTCCGGTTGCGGTGTCCGTGCGGATGCGGCAGACAAGAGGAAGCAACCGGGGCGAAAGGGAGAAACGCGTGCACGCTCTGACACCTCCGACATCTCGTCAGGTACCGCGCCGTCACGGGCCCGTCGGCGCCGCCCTCTTGGCGGCCATCGGCCTGTTCGCCGCCGGGTGCGGCAGCTCCGACAAGCCCGTGAGCGCGGCCGGACCCGAGAGCCAGGAGGTCCACCTGGAGGCCGTGGGCGCCGCCGGGCCCGCCCCCTTCACGGCCTCCTCCGCCACCCGCGAGTCCGCACCCGTACAGCCCCCGCTGCCGAACCCCACGGGACGGGGCATCCGGACGGTGAACGCGGCCACCCCCGGCCTGTACGGCGGCACCCAGCGGCTCGGCAGCTGCGACGTGGAACAGCAGGTCGCCCACCTCACGGCCGACGAGGCCAAGGCCCGCGCCTTCGCCGAGGCCTCCGGCATCGAACAGGCGAAGGTCCCCGAGTTCCTGCGCGGCCTCACGCCCGTCGTGCTGCGCGCGGACACCCGGGTCACCAGCCACGGCTTCCGCGACGGCCGGGCCGACAGCTTCCAGTCCGTCCTCCAGGCGGGCACGGCCGTGCTGGTCGACGACCACGGCATGCCCCGGGCGCGCTGCGCCTGCGGCAACCCGCTCCAGTCGCCGCGCGCGGCCAAGGGGTCCCCGGTGCACAAGGGCGACGCCTGGAGCGGCTACCAGCCCAACCAGGTCGTCGTCATCGAGCCGACCCCCCAGGTGATCGGCAACCTGGTGATCGTCAACATCACCGACAACACCTGGATCGAGCGCAAGACCGGCGACGACGGAGCCCAGGACCGCACCCCGGCGACGCCGCCCCCCTACGACCCGGCGGAAGGCATCCCCGACGGCCCCGGCACCCCGCAGAACCCCGCCGACCCCTGCGCCACCAACAGCCTGGCCCGGACGGCCCCGCCGGCGGAGCCCGGCACCCCCAGCACGCCGGGCAGCCCCGCCGCCCCGGCCCCGCTACCCCCGGCGCCTCAAAGCACCCCGTGCCCGCCCAGCCCGCCGGGCACCGTCCCCGACACGCGGCGCGAGAGCCGCCCGGACCGGCCCCTGACCCCGCAGGTCCCGCAGCAGCCGCCGAACGGGCTCACCCGGGAGCAGCCCGGGGACATCCCCCCGGACGGCATGTCCGATGTGCCCTCGGAGCTCCCGCAGACCCCGCAGGCCGACCCGAACGACCCGTTCGCCATCCCGGAGCTCCCGATGGAATCCGACGGCACGACCGGGGTCCCGGTGGATCCGAACGACCCGTTCGCCGTCCCCGAACCCCAGCAGCAGCCCGCGGACGCCGGACTTTCGCTGGAGAGCGCCTGACCGGCCGGTGTGTCATGGTGGACCGGTGCCGAGCACCGTTTCCCTCCCGGACGACTGGCCCGCGCATCCGGACCGGTCGCTGGCACTGAACCGCATGGGCAGCTTCGACTGGGACCTGGTCACCGGGCTCATGCACCTGGACGCCGCCGCCCTCGAAGTCTTCGACACCCTTCCCGAGGCCTACGACGGGCGGCCGGAAGCCCTCTCGCCGCGCGTCCCGGCCGCGGAGGCCACCCGCCTGGACGCCGTGGTCTCCAGTGCCCTCAAGAGCCGGGAGGACACCTACGGCGCCTACTTCCGCATCCGCTGCCAAGACGGCCGGCTGCGCTGGACGCACACCCAGGGCCGCGTCATGCGCGGCCCGGACGGGCGCCCGTACCGGATCATCGGCATCGTCCGCGACGCCACCGAGGAACTCAGCCACTCCGCCGAACGCCTCGGCCTCGACGAGGAGAGGCGGCGCCAGACGACCGTGGTCGAGAGCACGACCGCCGCCCTCGCCCACGCCCGTACGGTCCAGGACGTCATCGACGTGATCGGCGACGCCCACGGCCTCGAACGGCTGGGCTCCATGGGGATGGTGATGGGCCTCGTCGAAGCCGGCCGGATCCACCTCGTCGCCGAGGGCCCGGTCGGCAGCTTCGTCCCCGGCACCCGCTACACCCGCATCGACGAGCCCTACCCGATGAGTGAGGTCGTCCGCTCGCTCCAGCCGCGCTTCCTCGACTCCGCCGAGGAGTTCGCCGAGGGCTACCCCGCGCTCTGGGCGAAGATCTCCCCCATGGACATCTCGGCGGCCGCCTACCTGCCGCTGATCGCCCAGGCCCGACCGATCGGCGCGATCGGACTGCTCTACCGGGACAAGGACGGCTTCACCCAGGACGAGCGGAACCTGCTCGTCGCCCTCGGCAGCAGCATCGCCCAGAGCCTCCAGCGGGCCATGCTGCTGGAACAGGAGCACGATCTGGCGGAGGGCCTCCAACAGGCCATGCTGCCCCGGCGAATCCCGTCCGTGCGGGGCGGTGAGATCGCCGTCCGCTACCGCTCCGCCCGGATGGGCCAGGACATCGGCGGCGACTGGTACGACGTCATCCCGCTCCCCGGCGGCTCCCCGGCGGGCGGCCGGACGGGAGGCCGGGTGGGCGCGGTCATCGGCGACGTGCAGGGCCACGACACCCACGCGGCAGCCGTCATGGGGCAGCTGCGGATCGTCCTGCGGGCCTACGCCGCCGAAGGGCACTCCCCGGCCACGGTCATGGCCCGGGCCTCGGTCTTCCTGCACGAACTCGACACGGACCGCTTCGCGACCTGCACGTACGTGGAGGCCGACCTGTCGACCGGCGTGCTCCAGATGGTCCGCGCCGGCCACATCGACCCCCTGCTGCGCACCCGGGACGGCGAGTGCCACCGGCTCCCGGTGCGCGGCGGGATGCCGCTCGGCCTGTCGGTGGAGTTCGGCCGCCTCGAATATCCGGTGACCACCGTGGAACTGGACCCGGGCGAAACGCTCCTGCTGTGTACCGACGGCCTGGTGGAGCAGCCCGGAGCCGATCTCGACGACGGGATCCGGCTGCTCACCGAGCTGGTCCGCAACGGCCCCGCCGACCTCCAGCAGCTCGCGGACCGGCTGTGCGGGGTCGTCGACGAGCGCGGCGGCGACGACGACATGGCGCTGCTCCTGCTGCACCGCGACACCGAGGACGTCCCGCAGGGCGGCGGCCGCCTCCAGCAGCACGTGGCACCGGGCGACCCGGAGGCCCTGGTCGCGGCCCGGCACATGATCGGGGCGGCGGTCCGGGCCTGGGGCGCACGGGACCGCGCCGACGAGATCGAGCTGGTCGCCGACGAGCTGATCGTGAACGCCCTGATGCACACCGACGGCCCCGCGATCGTGACCCTGCGGGTCCTGAGCGGCGCCGGACGCCGGCTCCGGGTGGAGGTCGAGGACCGCTCCAGCGCCCTGCCGCGCCGCCGGGAAGCGGGGGACTCGGGCGTCTCCGGGCGCGGCCTGCTGCTGGTGGACCGGCTGGCGGACGACTGGGGAGTGGAGCCGCGCGGCAGCGGCAAGTCCGTGTGGTGCGAGTTCGCGATGGCGTGACGGCGCGCCCGGACACCGCGGTCGTCGCCCGCCACCGCCGTCCCCCCCCGGTCCGGTCTCCCGGGCCGACGCGCCGGCGGTCGGCGCCCGGCTGGTTCACCCGGCGCCCGCCCCGCCCGTCACCGCTCCCCGCGCGCCCGGCTCGCATTTCGTCCGGGGCGGCGGCAGGCTGGGAGCATGCCCGAGCTGCCGGAGGTCGAGGCCCTGCGCGGGTTCCTCGACGAGCACCTCACCGGGCGGGTGGTCGAGCGCGTCCACCCGGTCGCGGTCAGCGTGCTGAAGACCTATGACCCGCCCGTCACCGCCCTCGAAGGCCGGCCGGCCGGGCCCACCGCCCGGTACGGCAAGTTCCTCGCCGTGGCCGTCGGCGACCTCCACCTCGTCACCCACCTGGCCCGCGCCGGCTGGCTGCGCTGGCAGGAGGCCCTGCCCGAGCAGCCGCCCCGCCCCGGCAAGGGGCCGCTCGCCCTGCGGGTGGCGCTGGAAGGCGGCGCGGGCTTCGACCTCACCGAGGCCGGCACCCAAAAACGCCTCGCCGTGTACGTGGTCCGCGACCCCCAGGACGTACCGGGCATCGCCCGCCTGGGCCCCGACCCGCTCGCCGCAGAGTTCGACCAGGCCGCGTTCGCCCGGTTGCTGGCCGGGGAGCGGCGCCAGATCAAGGGCGTGCTGCGCGACCAGGGCGTCATCGCCGGGATCGGCAACGCGTACAGCGACGAGATCCTGCACCGCGCCCGGGTCTCCCCGTTCAAGCTGGCCGCGTCCTTCGACGAGGAGCAGACCGCGCACCTGTACGACGCGGTCCAGGACACCCTGCGCGAGGCCGTCGAGCGGGCCCACGGGGTGGCCGCCGGGCAGCTCAAGGCCGAGAAGAAGAGCGGCCTGCGGGTGCACGGCCGGACCGGGGAGCCGTGCCCGGTGTGCGGGGACACCGTCCGCTCGGTGTCCTTCGCGGACTCCTCGCTCCAGTACTGCCCCACCTGCCAGACCGGCGGCAAGCCGCTCGCCGACCGGCGGCTCTCCCGGCTCCTCAAGTAGAGGGTCGCTGCGTAGACTCACCGCCATGGCCGAGGAGCAGCAGGCGCCGCCCCGCCGCGAGACCGTCACCGGGGTGCCCCGCGGCGCGCGCCGCCGCCCGCCCGGACACACCCCGGCCCGCTCGGAGATCTCCGAGCAGACCACCCTCGGCGCCACGTACGTCCGGGCCCTGATGCGCAGCCAGCTGCGGGCCGGGCTGGGGGCACTGGCCGCGCTCGCGCTGCTGGTGGGGGTCCTGCCGCTGGTGTTCGCGCTGCCGTCGGCGCGGTCGGGCCCGCTGGTCTGGGTGGGCCTCGGCCTGCTGGTCTACCCGGTGATGTGGCTGATCGCCCGGCGGTACGTCACCCGGGCCGAGCGCAACGAGGCGGACTTCACGGGGCTGGTGACGGACCCAGCCGAGGCCCCGGGCGTGCGCCGCCCGCCCCGGCGGGACCCTGCGCGCTAGAAGAGGTGCATGGCCAGGTGGCCCAGGGGCAGACCGAGCTGCCAGGCCGGGGTCCAGACGCGGGCGTTCTCGTCCACCTCCGGCGGCAGCTCCGCCCGGACGGCCCGGCCGGAGTCGAGGTTGGTGGCGAAGAGCTCGGTGCGGTCCAGCCAGCGCCAGGCCGCCCGGGCCAGTGCCAGGTCCGGGTCCTCGCCGTCGCCGCGGTCCCTGGCTTCCTCGCCCAGGGCGAGGAAGCGGGTGTGCACCCAGTCGCGCCAGGGGTGCCCGTACGCCGTCAGCGAGAGCCATTCGTCGAGCTGCGAGACCACCCGGATCCCGGAGAGCTCGCCAGCCGCGTCCGAGAGGTAGATGGTCAGGGCCAGGGTGTCGCGTCCGGCCCGGAACTCCAGGGTGCTGACCGGGATCAGCCGGCCCGTGCGCAGCAGTTCGTCCGCGATGTACTCGGCGTAGAGCCATGCCATGGGCACCGCGAGCCCGCCGTCACTGGTGCCGTTCATACCCTCGGGCTGCACCGTTCCACCTTCTCCCGCGCAGTGAGCGTCCCGTCGTCAGCCCCGAGCCTTCCCCCAGTGGCCGCCGGAGCGGGGGATGTTTACTCAACTTGAACGGTCTGGTGCCGATTTTCTTGCGCAATCTGTCGGTTCCGTTCACGTGCGGGTCGCCCTTTGTGCCTCCGGGGAGTGTCTCCGGGGAGTCCCCTCAGGCGCCGAGCCCGTACCCGTACCCCTGCAGCCCCTTGCGCAGGGCGCGCAGGGCGTAGTGGGTGCGCGACTTGACCGTCCCGGCCGGTATGCCGAGTTCCGCCGCCGCCTCGGCCACGGAGCGGTCCTGGAAGTAGACCTGCATGAGCACCTCCCGGTGCTCGGGGCCGAGCGAGCCGACGGCCCGCCGGACGTCGATCGCGGTGACCGAACCGGCCACCGCGTCCACCGGTGCGGCCGCCTGCTCCAGGCCCTCGGGATCCACCTCCTGGGGCCGGGACAGCCGGGCCCGCCGGGCGTCGATCGCGAGCCGCCGCGCCACCGTGAACAGCCAGGGCCGCAGGGAGTCGTGCGCGCTGGCCAGCACCTCGGGATGCTGCCAGACCCGCACCAGGGTCTCCTGGACCAGGTCCTCGGCGCGCTGGGCGTCGCCGGCCGTGAGGCCGAGCAGGAAACCGAACAGGGCCCGCCCGTGGTCGCGCTGGAGTTCGGCCAGGGCCTCGGGGTCCGTGCGGCGGAGCGTGGGGGAGAGCGGCACGAGGGGCTCCTTCCGAGGTGCGGGCCATCCACGGGGCGGGTCGATGCGTTCACCCTGACCTGCACGGGGCCCACCGGGAACCGTCCGGCCCGGGCTTTGCGGCCAAGCCCCCGGGTCGTCCGGTGGGCGGCCGCACGAGTCGGTGAACGGTCGAACGGCACGGCGAACGGCAGGGCGGCGCCGCCGTCCGGGTGGAAGCGGGCCGAGCGGACGGAGCCGTTCCTTGACTTGGCGCGTCGCGTTCTATGGATTACGAGGAGGTAGATAGTCGTATTAAAGCCATATCGCCCTCTCGGTAGGGGGCACGGTGACGTCCGAGAAGGAGCCGCGTCAGATGACCCAGTGCACCCGGCAGACCGTCGCCGTCCTCGCGGCCCTCCTGCTGTCCGCCGCCGCCGGCTGCTCCGGCAGCGGACCCTCCGCACCGGCGCGGCTCGCCCGGTCCGGGGCGCCGGCCCCGGCCCCCACCACCGCCGCCGGCGCCCCGGCGGCCAAGGGCTTCACCCTGGTCGCGAGCGGGGACGTGCTGCCCCACACCTCCGTCATCCGGCAGGGCGCCGCCGACGCCGACGGGCAGAGGTACGACTTCGGGCCGATGTTCTCCGGTGTCCGGCCGGTGGTCTCCGCGGCCGACCTGGCCCTGTGCCACATGGAGACCGTCTACGGCGAGGACGGCGGCCCCTACAGCGGCTACCCCGCCTTCGTCTCCCCGCCCGAGATCGCCGACGCCCTGAAGGACACCGGCTACGACGGCTGCTCCACCGCCTCGAACCACACCCTGGACGACGGCGCCGACGGACTGCGCCGCACCCTGGACCGCTTCGACAAGGTCGGCCTGGGGCACGCCGGTTCGGCCCGCACGGCCGCCGAGGCGGCCGCCGTGACCACCTACCGGGCCGGTTCCGCCAAGGTCGCCCACCTCGCCTACACCTACGGCACCAACGGCTACCCGATGCCCGACGGACAGCCGTGGGCGGTCAACCTCATGCAGCAGGACAAGATCGTCGCGGACGCGCGGGCCGCCCGGAAGGCCGGCGCCGACGTGGTCGTGGTGAGCGTGCACTGGGGCACGGAGTGGGAGACGGAACCGGACGACACGCAACTCTCCCTCGGCAGGTCCCTCACCGCCTCGCAGAGCGCGGGCCGGCCCGACATCGACCTGATCCTGGGCACCCACGCGCACGTCCCGCAGGCGTACGAGAAGGTCAACGGCACCTGGATCATCTACGGCATGGGCGACCAGGTGGCCGGCCAGATGTTCAACCCCTCCGGGGACGAGGACCCGCGCGGCGGATACGGCTCCCTCGGCCGCTTCACCTTCGCCCCGCCGGCCGCAGCCGGCCGGCGCTGGCAGGTCACCAAGGCCGAGTTCGTCCCGCAGCTGATGGACCGCGGCGCCGGACGGGTCGTCAACCTCACGGACGGCCTCGCCGCCCGGCCCGACCGCGAGGACTACCGCACCGCCCGGGACGAGATCACCGAAGCCGTCCTCGGCCGCGGCGCCGCCAAGGACGGACTGGCTGCCGCCCGCTAGTGCCGCGACCGCCCAGGGGGCCGGCGCGCGCCGCGGTCAGGGTACGACGGTCACCGGCCACCGGCCCGCCTTGACCAGACGGATCGCCACCGAGCCCACGAACCGGTGGCCCGCCTGCTCGGACGCGCCGACCACCACGGCATCCGCCGTCAGCTCCTCCGCCGCGCCGACCAGGCCCGCGTACGGGTCCCCGCGGAAGGTGTGGAACTGCCAGCGCACCTCGTAGATGCCCTTGAGCCGCTCCGCCGACGCACGGATCTCCTCCACCAACCCCTGCGCGATCTCCCCGGTGGCATCGGAGACCGGAGCACCCATCGCCGCCCCGGCCGCCATCACCGGCTGGACGTACACCAGCGCCAGCAGCGCGTTCTGCCGGCGCGCCAGCCCCGCCGCGTAAGCCGCCGCCCGCAGGGACGACGGGGACCCGTCAACCCCGGCGAGGATCACCTTCGGACCGTCCGTACCGCGCTCGAATCCCGTGTTCACGTGCTCCGTCACCCTTCCGAGGCTAACCGGTTCGGCGCGCGGACCGGCGCCGCCCTCCCTACAGTGCGAACCATGAGTGCCAGCACGCAGGAGACCCGTACGCAGGAGACCCAAGGGACCGGGACCCGGAACCGCTTCCTGCACCGGGTACCCGACGGATTCGGCGCGTTCTTCGCCGTGCTCGGCCTGCTGTGCGCCCTGCTGGCGCTCTCGCCGACGCTGCGCAGGCTGCTGCGCCACGTCGTGCGCTTCCTCGACCTCGTCGTGGTGCCGGTCAGTGCGAACCTCGCCTACGCCGTCTTCCTCTTCCTCCTCGCCGCGGCCCTCGGCACCCGCAAGAAGGTCGCCTGGTGGATCGTCGTCACCTATCTGGCCCTGCTGATCCTCGACGACGTCGCCGACATGGCCGTCGGCGACTACTGGATCGGCGTCCCCTCCATGGTGCTGGCGGTCGCCGCACTCGTCCTCCTGATCGCCGCCCGCCGGGAGTTCTACGCCGCCTCCCGCCCCGGAGCCCTGTGGCGCGCCCTGATGGTCCTCGGCCTCGGACTGCTCGCCGCCGTCCTGGCCGGCTGGGGCCTGGTCGCCCTGTTCCCCGGCACCCTGCCCCGGGGCCAGTGGCTGGACTGGGCCGCCAAGCAGGTCTTCGGCGGCCTCTTCTCCGCCCGGCAGTTCGACGGGCGCCCGCCCCGCCCGCTGTACTTCCTGCTCGGCCTGTTCGGCGCCGCCGCCCTGCTGAACGCCGCCGCGACCCTGTTCCGCTCCCAGCGGCTGACCGCCGCCCTGCACGGCGACGAGGAGCCCCGCATCCGCGCCCTGCTGGGCGCGTACGGACGAGCCGACTCCCTCGGCTACTTCGCCACCCGGCGGGACAAGGCCGTCGTCTTCGCCCCCAACGGCATGGCCGCCGTCACCTACCGGGTCGAGGCCGGCGTCTGCCTCGCCAGCGGCGACCCGGTGGGCGACCCCGCCGCCTGGACCCCCGCCATCGACGCCTGGCTGGCCGTGGCAGGCCGCTACGGCTGGCAGCCCGCCGTCATGGGCGCCTCGGAGGCCGGGGCCACCGCCTACGCCCGCTCCGGCCTCGGCGCCCTCCAGCTCGGCGACGAGGCCATCCTGCAGGTCGCCCGCTTCGACCTCGACGGCCGTGACATGCGCGTCACCCGCCAGGCCGTCAACCGCGTCCAGCGCACCGGGGCCACCACCGTCATCCGCCGCCACCGCGCCCTCTCCGAGGACGAGATGCAGATGATCGTGGACCGGGCCGACCGCTGGCGCGACACCGAGACCGAACGCGGCTTCTCGATGGCCCTGGACCGCCTCGGGGACGCCGCCGACGGCGACTGCCTGCTGGTCGAGGCCCTCGATGCCGAAGGCGAGCTGATCGCCCTGCTCTCCTTCGTCCCCTGGGGCAAGGACGGCATCTCCCTCGACCTGATGCGCCGCGACCGCACCGCGCCCAACGGCGTCATGGAGTTCATGGTCGCCCAGCTCTGCGCCGCCGCCCCGGGCCTCGGCGTACGCCGGATCTCCCTCAACTTCGCCGTCTTCCGCTCCGCCTTCGAGGAGGGCGGCCGGATCGGCGCCGGCCCCGTCCTCAAGCTGTGGCGCAAACTGCTGCTGTTCTTCTCCCGCTGGTGGCAGCTGGAGGCCCTCTACCGCTCGAACGTCAAGTACGGACCCGAGTGGTACCCGCGGTTCCTCTGCTACCAGGACGCCGGCTCGCTCGCCCGGGTCAGCCTCGCCTCCGGCATCGCCGAGGGCTTCGTCTCCGTCCCCAGCCTGCGCACCCTGTGGGGCAACGGCCACCCCAAGGGCCTCACCAACCCCGCGACCACCGAGGGGCTGCCCTCCCTCGCCTCCCTGAACCTGGACGCGGTACGGCAGGAGGGCGACGCCCTCCCGGCCGAGCGGCTCCCCGAGCAGGTCCGGGTGCGCCACGACAAGCTGGAGCGGATCAGAGCCGCGGGCACCGACCCCTACCCCGTCGGGATCCGCCCGCGCACCCACACCGTCGCCGAGCTGAAGGCCCAGCACCCCGGCCACCCGCCCGGCACCCGCACCGGCGCGGAGGCCACCCTGGCCGGACGCGTGATGGTCGTGCGCGACCTCGGCGGGGTGGTCTTCGCCGTCCTGCGCGACTGGTCGGGGGACATCCAGCTGATGTTCACCCGCGACGAGGCGGGGGCCGGCGTCCTCGACACCTTCACCTCCCAGGTCGACTTCGGCGACCACGTCACCGCGACCGGCGAGGCCGGTACCAGCCGCAGCGGCGAGCTGTCCCTCGTCGTCCGGTCCTGGCAGCTCACCGGCAAGTGCCTGCGCCCGCTCCCCGACAAGCGCAAGGGCCTGGCCGACCCGGAGGCACGGGTCCGGCGCCGCTACCTCGACCTCGTCGCCAGCCCCGGGGCCCGGGACGTCGTACGGGCCCGCTCCAGCGCGGTGCAGGCCCTGCGGCAGGGCCTGCTGGACCGCGGCTACCTCGAGGTCGAGACCCCGATGCTGCAGCAGATCCACGGGGGCGCCAACGCCCGCCCCTTCCGCACCCACATCAACGCCTACGACCTCGACCTGTACCTGCGCATCGCACCCGAGCTGTACCTCAAGCGGCTCTGCGTGGGCGGCATGGAGAAGGTCTTCGAGATGGGCCGGACCTTCCGCAACGAGGGCGTCTCCTACAAGCACAACCCCGAGTTCACGATGCTGGAGGCCTACCAGGCCTTCGCCGACTACGACGTGATGCTCGACCTCACCCGCGAACTGATCCAGAGCGCCGCCACCGCCGCCTTCGGCTCGCCCGTCGCCCACAAGGCGGGCCCGGACGGCAAGCTCGTCGTCCACGACATCTCCGGCACCTGGCCGGTCAAGACGATGTACGGGGCGATCAGCGAGGCCCTCGGCGAGGAGGTCGACGCCGACACCGGGGAGCAGGCGCTGCGCCGGCTGTGCGACCGGGCGAAGGTGCCGCACACCCCTGAGAACACCCGGGGCGATGTGGTCCTGGAGATGTACGAGCGGCTGGTGGAGGAGCGGACCCTGCTGCCCACCTTCTACAAGGACTTCCCGACCGACGTCTCCCCCCTCACCCGCCAGCACCGCAAGGACCCCCGGCTCGCCGAACGCTGGGACCTGGTCGCCTTCGGTACCGAGCTGGGCACGGCCTACTCGGAGCTGACCGACCCCGTCGAGCAGCGGCGCCGGCTCACCGCCCAGTCGCTGCTGGCCGCGGGCGGCGACCCGGAGGCGATGGAGCTCGACAACGACTTCCTGGACGCCCTCGAGTACGCCATGCCGCCCACGGGCGGACTGGGCATCGGCGTCGACCGGCTCGTGATGTTCCTGACGGGCCTGACGATCCGCGAGACCCTGCCGTTCCCGCTGGTACGCCGGGGCTGACGCAGGAGCCGGGGTCCGCGGCGAGCGGCTGCCGGTCCGAACGGGTGAGGCGAAGGAGGTCCGTCCGCGCCCCTCGACATCCGCGGCGATGTCGTTGATACGTAGTAAGAATGAAAAATGACGAGCCGACAGTAGGGCGACGCGTGCTCCTGCGCACCGCCGTCTTCCTCGGAGTCGCCGCCGCCTCCGGACTGCTCAGCGGGGGCGAGGGCGGCACGCCCGGGACCGGCGGCGGGTCCTCCGGCCCCGCCCCGGCGGCCGGACCCGGCGCGAACCCCGCCGCGGGAGCCCCCGGCGCCCTGCCGGGCGCCCTGCCGGAACGGTCCTACCGGCTGCAGCCCATGACCGCCGAAGCCCCCGCCCGGCAGGCCGCCGCGAAACCCGCGGTCCGCACCCGGCCCATCCTGGAACTCCCCTCCGACCGGAGCGCGGCCCCCTCCATGGTGCTCACCTTCGACGACGGGCCCGACCCGCGCTACACCCCGGGCATCCTCGACACCCTCGCCCGGTACGGCGTAAGCGCGATGTTCTTCGTCTGCGGGGAGATGGCCGCCGAGAACCGGGACCTGCTGCGCCGGATGGCCGCCGAAGGCCACGTCATCGGCAATCACACCTGGACGCACCCGCACCTCACCCGCCTCAGCCGCCCCGCCCTCGCCTCCGAGATCGCCCGGACCAGCGACGTGGTCGAGGAGACCCTCGGCGAGGCACCGGTGTGGTTCCGGGCCCCGTACGGGGAGTGGAACCGCGCGGCCTTCGAGGTCGGGGCGGAACTGGGCATGGAGCCGCTCGCCTGGACCGTGGACAGCCTCGACTGGACCGAGCCCGGGACCGCCACGATCGTCTCCCGCATCCTGGGCGGCGCCGCCCCCGGCGTGATCGTGCTCTCGCACGACGCCGGCGGCAACCGCACGCAGAGCGTGCAGGCGCTGTCCTCCTACCTGCCGCAACTCTTGTCACGGGGCTACCGCATGACCCTGCCGACGCTGCCGCCCCGCTGACCTGCGCGGCGCTGCGGGGCGGGGGTCGGCGGGCGCGGGTCGGGGCGGGCGCGGGGTCGGGACGCCCCAGCCCCGCGCCCGCGCCCGCGGCCGCTCAGCGGGCCTCCACCATCCGGGCGAAGACGACCACGTTGCCGTCGTAGCCCCGGGCCTTGGAGTAGCCGCCGCCGCAGGTGATGACCCGCAGCTCCGGGTGGCCGGTGTCCCCGTACACCCGGGCTCCGGGGAAGGTCTCCTTGGAGAACACCTCCACGCCGTACACCTCGAACACGGCGGTGCGCCCGTCGTAGCGCTGGACCTCGATCTGGTTGCCGGGCTTGACCGAACCCAGGCCGTAGAAGACCGCGGGGCCCTGCGCGTTGTCCACGTGGCCCACGATGACCGACGAACCGCGCTGGCCCGGCGAGATGCCGTTCAGGTACCAGCCCGCCAGGTTGCGGTCCTGCGGCGGTGGGGCGTCGATCCAGCCCTCCGCGTCCAGCCCGACCGTCATCACCGGCGCGTCCACGCTGATCGAGGGAATCCTGATGCGCTGCACCGACGAGTGGTCCAGCACCTCCAGGTCCGCCGGCGGTTGCGGTGGATTCGCCGGCAGCTGCCCGGCCGACACCGCGACGGCCGAGGCCGCGGTGGGCTGGGGCGGCCCGTCCTCGAAGTCCACGCCGTTGCGGACCATGGCGAGGCCGCTGAGCATGACGAGGGCGAGTACGCCCCACGGTGAGCGTTTGCGCGACTGCCCGGTCTCGTCCTCGCCCATCGTTCTCCCTTCCCGACGCGGGGGTCCCGACCCGCGATCCTGTCCCGCCCCAGTACGCCCTACGTCACGCACGCTAAGGCTGCGTCGGCAGGACGGCGAGGGGGGAGGGGCGAACGGGTGGCACGGGGCTCGGGGGACCGGAAGGGGTGCGCCCATCCAGGTAATCGTCACATAAATGACTGACGGGTCGTGACCTGCGGATCCGTCAGTTCCGCCCCTTCCTCATCGGCGTGTCGCTCAACCGAGCGGACCAAAGCCGGACATGCGCGGCTTGCGGACCGGCCTGAGGGTTCGTCGTGGGAGGCGTTCTCGTCGATCATCCGGGGCCGACGCTCCGGGGCGCTTCCCGCTGGAGGTTCCACCATGCGTGTCTTCCGCGCTCTCAGCGTGACGGCGGCTGCCTGCGCCGTGATCGCCCTCAGTGCTCCTCTCGCGTCCGCCGACCCCCCGGGCGGCGGGGTGGGCGGCAACGGCGGGGGCAACGGTCCCAGCAACATCTCGGTCAACCCCTACGCCGTGCACCAGGGCTCCACCATGCAGGTGAGCGCCTCGGGCTGCGGCCACGGCGGCACCGTCAGCTCGCACGGCCAGTTCCCGCCGGCGAACCTGTCCGCGGGATCGATCGGCTTCGCGACCGTCCGGATCTTCAACCACGCCTCCCCGGGCAACCACACGCTGTCGGTGAAGTGCAACGACAGCAACCTGATCGCCACCCACCGCTTCCGGATCCTCGAGGGCAACGGCGCCCAGGGCGGCCTCGGCGGGTCCATCGGCCCGTCCACCGCCGAGACGGCGATCGGTGCGAGCCTCGTCGGCGCTGCGGCACTCGGCGCGGGCGCGCACGTGGTGCGCCGTCGCCGGCCGCTCGGCAACCAGGCCTGACCCCGCCCTGCCGGTCGGCGCCCGGAAGCCTTGACCGCTGCTCGCCCCGAGTCCTGAACCAGGGCCCGGGGCGACCGGCGGTCCGGGGGCGGAGCGCCGGAGCGCGGGAGTGCCGGAGCGGTTCGGTCGGCCGGCGGCCTGGGTGCTTCCGGGTGGGTGGGCTGCCCGCAGAGGGCGGGTAGGCGACCGCGGCAGTGCCGGGGGAGCAGCCTGTGGCAGTGCCGGGGAGCAGCGGGGCCGGGGAAAGCAGGGGGCCGGGGAGCAAGAAGGCCAGAGGGGCGGACTGCCGGGCGGTGCCCGGCAGGTCTCAGTGGCTGCGCCCGGAGCTCCGCCTGCGCAGGGCGTACGCGATTCCTCCCGCAGCGCCGAGGAAGAGCGCCGAACCGGCGCCGAGCTCCACCGGGTTCAGGCCGGCCACGCTACCGCCCATACCGCCGCGCACACCGCGCGCGGAGGGGGTGGTCAGGGCGCCGGCGGGCCGCGTCGGGACGGCGGGGACGGCGGGGACGGGCGCCGTCGGCACCGCGGGCGCCGCGGTGGCGGTCCGGGTGGAACTGGCGGTGGGCAGGCTGGTGCCGCCGGCGATGGTCAGATCCGCCGAGCCGTTCTCCCCGTTGCAGGTGAAGGTGACGGAGTAGAGGGCGCCGCGCCGGGCGTCCCGGTCCACCGTGACCCGTGCGGTCTTGCCGCGGTCGATGCTCACGGTGTCGAAGACACCGGAGGACGCGGTGGCGAACGCGGCGTCACAGCCGCTGACGGCGAGCACGACCTGGCCGCCCGGGGCGACGGTCGAGGGGGTGAGGGTGAAGCCGAACGAGGTGATGGGCGCTGCCTCGGCCGCCGTTGCGGCGGGTGCGGCGAAAGCGCCGAGTACGAGTACGGCGCCCGTGGCGCCGGCGCTCAGCAGGGCGGTGGCGGAGGTACGTATCGCACCCATGGTTGATTCTCCGGATCCCCGAGGAGCAGCCGCGGAACGGATTTCCGCACGTGGGGGTTCGTGCGCCTCGATGTCCGCCACGCTAGGCGCGACGACCGGGACCCGCGATCAGGAGCGGGCGAATGGGTCACGGCGTTGCGCCGAACCGGGGACGGGGCCCCCGCCCCCGGTTTGCGGACGGCCCTAACCGCCCAGGTCCAGCTTCGGGAACAGGGCGATGAAGGGCTCCGCGGTCGCGGAGATCCCCCGGCCGAACGGGGCGTCGAAGTCCCAGATCAGGAACAGCAGGAACGCGATGAGCGCGCTGAACAGGCCGGCCAGCAGCAACTCCCGGAACGACCGCCTGATCTGCAGGGTGAAGATCAACCCCACCGTCACCAGGGCCCCGGCGATCAGCCCGAACCACACCACTCCCGGCATGGTCGCCCCGGCGCTCAGGCCCCGGGCGTTGCGGGCGTCGTCGGCCACCGCGACCTGGTCGACGAGCGGCTGGTAGGCCTGCCCCTCGTGGTCGGTCTGCGGCGCGTAGTCGGTGACGTCGCGCCGGATGCGCTCCAGCAGCTCCCCGCCCCGGTCGGTCAGTTCGTTGCTCTTCGTCATCTCCTTCCACTCGGTGTCCACGACGTACGTGACGTACGCGTCGACGTCCGAGCGGATCTTCTGGCGCACTTCGGCCGGGTAGACCTCGGCGCGGACGTGGACTTCGTGCAGGGCCTGCGCTTCCTGGCGCACGTACTCCTGGGCGGCCCCGCGGCCCTCCCAGACGCCCGCGATCGCCAGGCCCAGCACGATGGCGTAGATCACGCCGATCATCATCGTCATGTACTCGATGACATCGGGGGTTTCGTTGGGATCGTCGTTCTCGCCGATCCGGCGGTGATGGAAGAAGACGATGGACAGCACCACGGCGCAGGCCGCGGCCATCGCGAGGGACAGGACGAGCCATTCCGACAAGATGACTCCCAGATGGGTGACAGACAGGGCGCCGCGGCTACCGGGGGCGCAGCGCGACGATGGCGAGCACCGCCGGGGCGGCGGTCATGAGGGTGAAGGCCACCGGTGAGATGTGGTGCTCGACCGGCTTGCGGGCGGGGGCGTGGTACGCGGGACGGGCCACCGCTTTCGGCGGGGGCGCCGGGGTGGTCACCACCGGGGCCGGCGCCGGGGGTGGCGGAGCGGGCGCCGGGATCGCGCGGGGCGGAGCCACGGCGGGCTTCGGCGGGACCGGTGCGGGCAGGACGGGCCGGGGGGCCGGCTGCGGCGGCGCCGGCGGGGGCGGTGGTGGCGGAGTGGGCTTCAGGGGCGGCGGGGTGGGCGGCGGAGGCGGCGGAGTGGGGGTGGGCGTCGGCTTCGGCGGCGGAGGGGGCGGCGGGGTGGGCGGCGGAGTCGGCTCCGGCGGACACGGGGGCGGGGGCGGCGGCGGACAGGGGCGACCGCCGTGGTGACCGCCGTGGTGGCCGCCGTGGTGGCCGCCGTGGTGACCACTGGGGGGACCGCCGGGACGGCTGCCGTGATGGCCACTGGGGGAAGCGCCGTGGTGGCCACCTCCCTGGCCACCGGCGTGAGCTCCGCCCTGGCCCTTTCCCGGGGCGTGGCCAGGGCCCTTGCCCCGGTCCTGGCCGCCGTCCTTCCCTTGGCTGCGACCCGGGCCCGGGCTCGGGCTCGGGTCGGGGGTCCTTCCGTGCGCGCGGGCACGGTCCGTTGCGGGGCCCTTGCCCCGGCCCTCTCCTGGTTCGCCGCCGTGATGTCCGCCACCCGGGCCGCCTCCGCGGCCACCGCTGCCGGCGATCGCGACCACGACGGCGGAGGCCGCGCTGTCGTCGGATCCGGTCGTTGCGTAGGCGCGGCTATCAGCCACGGCCGGCGTGGCGGACAACGCCGCCCACAGCAGCACGGGGACGGCCAGCAAGCGCCTGGCACAGGCTCTGTTCACCCCGGGAGCATGGGGCTCCGCGCGCCCGCGCGCGCGGGCCTCGGCCCTGGTTCGCCTGAACGGGTGGCATGCAGACCGTAGAGGTTTGAGCCAATCTCGGTTCGGTCCCGGGCGGAGTCTGATCGGTCCCCTACCAATTCCCGCAAGGGATGTGCCGGTATCGATCAATGCCGCCGCGGGGTGCGCCGCGGGGCTTTGGTGTGTGACGAAGAACGGATCAGCAATTTCCGCTTTTGCTCGCCCTGTTGGGAAATGATCAGTACATTCGGCTCGGACAGGAGTCCGAACCAGGACGGACCACCGCAGCAACAAGGCTTGGAGACCCGATGGAGCGCCCCGCCTGGGCCCCGCCAGGCATCGACATATCGGTGCCGAGCGTGTCCCGCATCTACGATTACTACCTGGGCGGCTCGCACAATTTCGAGGTCGACCGCCAGGCGGCCCGCCGGGCCATGGAATTCATGCCGGGCCTGCCCAAGATCATGCAGGCGAACCGGGCATTCATGCGCCGCGCCGTCCGGTACGCCGTGGCCGAGGGCATCACCCAGTTCCTGGACATCGGCTCCGGCATCCCGACGTTCGGCAACGTCCACGAGATCGCCCACGCCGCCAGCCCCGAGGCCCGCGTGGTCTACGTCGACCACGACCCGGTGGCCGTCGCCCACAGCCAGGCCGTGCTCGGCGGGGACGACCGGACCGGCGTCGTCGCCGCCGACCTCCGCAAGCCCCAGGACATCCTGGGCTCCCCCGAAGTGGGGCAGCTGCTGGACTTCGACCGTCCGGTCGCCCTGCTGCTGGTCGCCGTCCTGCACTTCCTGGAGGACGCGGACGAGCCGTACGCCGCCGTGGCCGAGCTGCGCGACGCCCTGGCCCCCGGCAGCCTGCTGATCCTCACCCATGCCTCCTTCGAGGGCATCCCGCTCACGGAGGAGGTCGTGGGCGGAACCGTGGGTGTGTACCGGGACATCCGCAACCCCCTCGTGATGCGCAGCGGCGAGCAGATCAGCCGCTTCTTCGACGGCTTCGAGTTGCTGGAGCCCGGCCTGGTGGCCATGCCCAACTGGCGGCCCGACGGCCTGGAGGCCGCGGACGACGGTGAGGCCCAGGAGGACCCGTACGCCTTTTCGGGCTTCGGCGGAGTGGGACGCAAGGCGTGAGACTTCCGGCACAGACAGCGGGTGCGCCGCAGGCAACGGCGCAGCCCGTCCCGGCCCCGGCCCCGCAGTCGGAACCCGCGGCCGCCCTGCAGGGCGGCCTCGAGGACCGGATCGCGCGCTTCGCCACGATCTGGGGGCGGGCGATCTTCCCCGTCACGGCGACCTCGCTGACCCGCGTCGAGTTCGAACGGCACCTCGTCCCGCTGACCCGCACCCTCACCGAGGCCCTGCACGCGCGGCGCTTCGACGCGGGCGTCGCCCAGCGGGTCGGTGCGGAACTGGTCGCCGTGCACTGCACCGACCCGGAGGCGCTGGCCGGCACCCTCGGCGTCATCGAGTCGTACCTGGTGCTCTACTGCGG
The DNA here is from genome assembly GCF_046548835.1 of Streptomyces sp. cmx-4-9. Lineage (NCBI taxonomy): Bacteria > Bacillati > Actinomycetota > Actinomycetes > Kitasatosporales > Streptomycetaceae > Streptomyces > Streptomyces sp. cmx-4-9. The sequence continues at coordinate 449,486 of NZ_JAEBEE010000005.1, forward strand.
CTCCCCGAGCCCCGACTGCCCCGGCTCGGAAGGCACCGAGGAGTACCGCTCCCGCTGCGCCCGGCTCCAGCACGGGATCGCGGCCGGCTTCGCCCGCGCCCTGCGCGAGCGCACCCTGCGGGAGCAGGAGGCGATCGCCCGCTCGGCGCTCACCGCGCGGATCGACGCCCAGCAGGCACTGCACGCCAGCGAGGAACGCTTCCGCGCCGTCTTCGAGGGGGCTGCCGTCGGCATCGGCATCGCCGACCTCGACGGCAACGTCCTGGAGGCCAACGACGCGCTGCTCCAGATGTTCGGCGGCCTGGAGGGACACGTCCGCAGTCGCAACGTCAGCGAATGGGGTCACCCCGACGACACCCCCCACGTCTGGCGGATGTACGGCGAACTGGTCCGCGGCGAGCGCGACAGCTACCGCGTGGAGAAGCCCTACTACCGGCACGACGGCACGGTGCTCTGGACCAACCTGACGGTCTCGCTGCTGCGCGACGCCGACGGCAAGCCGCAGTACCAGCTGGCCCTGATGGAGGACACCACCGAGCGCCGGCTGCTCAACCTGCGCCTGCGCTACGAGGCCACCCACGACGCGCTGACCGGGCTGCCCAACCGGACGCTGTTCTTCGAGCGGCTGGAGAAGGCCCTGAGCGGAACGTCGGACGACAGCCGCTTCGGGCTCTGCTACCTGGACCTCGACGGATTCAAGGCCGTCAACGACAGCCTCGGCCACTCCGCGGGCGACCGGCTGCTCGTGGAGGTCGCCGACCGCCTCCAGAGCTGCGCGACCGGACCCGGCGAGGTGGTGGCCCGGCTGGGCGGCGACGAGTTCGTGGCCCTGACCACCGGCTCCGACACCGAGGAGAAGGTGACCGACCTCGCCGTGCGGATCCTCTCCGCCCTCTCCACGCCCATCCGGCTGGAGGGCCGCGAGCTGACGGTGCGCGGCAGCATCGGCATCGTGGAGGGCCGGGCCAGGGAGCGCACCCCGGCCGAGGTCCTGCGCAGCGCGGACATCACGATGTACCGGGCGAAAGCGGCCGGCGGCAACCGCTTCGAATTCGCGGACGCCGAGGCCGACGCCCGCGCCATCACCCGGCACGGCCTGACCAACGCCCTGCCCGCGGCTCTGGAACGCGGCGAGTTCTTCATCGAGTACCAGCCGCTGGTCCACATGCACGACGGCAGCGTGCACGGCGCCGAGGCGCTGGTGCGCTGGTCGCACCCGCAGTACGGGGTACTCGGCCCGGACCGCTTCATCCCGCTCGCCGAGCGCACCGGCCTGATCGTCCCGCTCGGTCGCTGGGTCCTGGAGGAGTCGGTCCGCCAGGCCCGCAACTGGCAGCGTCAGCACGGCGGAGCCTCCCTGCGCATCAACGTGAACCTCTCCCCGACCCAGCTGCACCACCCCGGTCTGGTCGCCGACACCGTGGCCGTCCTGGAGAAGTCCGGCCTGGCGCCCGGCGCGCTGTGCCTGGAGGTCACCGAGTCGGCCCTGATAGGTGCCGACGACGAACTCCTCGAACCCCTGCGCCGCCTCGCCGCCCTCGGCGTGGACATCGCCCTCGACGATTTCGGTACCGGCTACTCGAACCTGGCCAACCTGCGCCGCCTCCCGGTCAGCGTTCTGAAACTGGACCGCTCCTTCACCCAGGGCATGCAGCAGCAGCCCGCCAACCCGGTCGACGTCAAGATCGTGGAAGGCATCGTCGCGCTGGCGCACAGCCTGGAACTCGCGGTCACGGTCGAGGGCGTCGAGACCGGTGTCCAGGCCGCCCAACTGCGAGCCCTCGGCTGCGACACCGCGCAGGGCTGGTACTACGCCCGCCCCGGAGCCCCCGACCGCATCCACACCCTCTCGCTCTCGGACGCCATTCCCACCGCCTCCTGACCCCGCCCCGTCCCGCGGCCCCGACGGCCTGGGCGGCCACCGTGCCGAAGCAGTCTCCGCCGGGGCCCGGGGCCCGGGGCCCGGTGCCCGAGGCCGGAGGCCCGGGGACGGAGGCTCGGGGACCGCGCCCCGGGGCCCAGGAACCGAGACCTGGGGACCGGGGGACGGAGGACCGGAGGACGGAGGACCGGGGACGGAGGTCGGGGACCGAGGCTCGACCTGGGGACCGGGGCCCGGTGACCGAGGCCCGAGACCTGGGGCCCGGGGACCGGTGCGGGGGTCCGGCCCGAGGCCGGGGTGGGGGCTGAGGCTGCGGCGGGGTTGGGGCTGAGCCTGGGGCGGGACTGACCCTGCGGTGGTGCCGGCGCCGACGCCGGGGCCGAGGCTGATGGGTGTCCGGGTGCGACGGCCTGCGTGCTCACGCCCTGGCCGCGGGCCAGGATGGGTGCCGAGAGCCGAGAGCCGAGAGCCGAGAGCCGAGAGCCGAGAGCGGGGAGAGCCCCCTGCCCAGTGCCACGTTCCCGTGGCGTGGCCGGCCAGCCGCCCAGAGCAACCTCCCCATACCTGCGTCGGGTTGTCGGGCATGTCCCGTGTGGCCCGGGGGAGTGGCCGGGTGAGCAGGTCGGACAGGGCGTCCCTGGCAGGGACGCGCGACCTGGACAAGGGCGCCCGGAGGACGCCGGAGTGCCGACGCCGGGGTCAGTCCGCCGCAGGCCGGTCGAGGCCTGCCTCTGTTCCTCTGCCCGGCTCGCGAACTGCCGCCAGGACCCGCTCCATCCGTTCGGCCGTGTCTTCCAGCAGCGCGGCAGCCACCGGCAGGCGCTCGGATTCGTAGGTGTCGAGGAAGCGGTCACCGGCAGGACCGCCGAGTGCGGCGGCCAAGGCCCGGCCGAGGGCGACCGCGTCCCGTATGCCGGTGTTCATGCCGAGCCCGCCGGCTATGGGATGCACATGCGCCGCATCCCCGGCGAGGAGGACCCGGCCTTCGCGCAGGCGTGATGCCATCCGTACGTTGGACCGCCAGGCCGAGAGCCAGGTTGCTTGACCCAGCCGTATGCCCGGCACCCGGGCGTGCCGGTCGAACAGGCGCTGGAAGCTTTCCAGCGAGGGGGGCAGTGGCTCGCCCTGCTCGTCCAGCTCTCGGGAAGCCTGGAACTGGAAGATCTCCGTCCCGGGTATCGGGCACATCAGCACGCCCCCTCCGTCCGAGCTGAACCACTGGTGCCAGAACTCCCGGCTCAGCCCGGGCGCCGTCACGTCTCCCAGCGCCATGACCTCTTCCTCGGCTGTACTCCCCCCGAAGGGGATCCCCAAGAGTTCGCGGACCGTGCTGTGTCCGCCGTCGCAGCCGGCCAGATATCTGCCACGGACGACCGCTCCGTCCGCGAGGTGGGCACTCAGTCCGGACCCGTTCTGGTCGATCCCGGTGAGCCGGGCTCCGTACTCGACGTTCACCCCCCACTCCGACAGCCGCTCCCGCAGCACCTCTTCGACCCGCCACTGTCCGATGAGCAGGCCTCCGACCACCTCGGTGTCTCTGACGTGGGCGCCGTCGAAGTATTTGCGGAGAGTGATCACCCCGCTGCCGGTGGCGGCCATCCGCTCGGCGATCCCCAGCGGCTCCAGGACCTGAAGGCTGGCCGCATCAAGGCCCTTGCCGCGGGATTCGCGGTGCGGTGCGCGGCGCTGCTCGATGACCCGCACGGCCGCGCCGCGTCGGGCGAGGTCGCAGGCCAAGGTGAGTCCGGTGGGGCCGGAGCCGGCGATCACTACGTCGGTCATCGGAGGTCCTCTCGTCGTCGTTGTCCCAAGGAAAGCGGATCCGGGCAGAAAAAGCAACCCGGTAAAAAAAGTTACTCGGTCATGAATCCGTGCTACGGTCTGTCCATGGAGAACACGACGGGTCTGCGCGAGAACAAGAAGCTCCGTACGCGTCGCCAGCTGGCGGCCACGGCGCTGGAACTCTTCCTGGAACGGGGCTTCGATGCGGTGTCGGTGGCCGATGTGGCCGCCGCGGCGGAGGTGTCCAAACCGACCCTGTTCCGGTACTTCCCCAGCAAGGAGGATCTGGTCCTGGACCGGTTCTCGGACCACCAGGACGAGGTCGCCCGCATCGTGCGCGACCGTCCGGCGGAGCAGGGTCCGGTGCGGGCCGTGCATGCGCACTTCCGTGCGGCCCTCGCCGAGCGGGACCCGATCACCGGCCTGTGCGACCACCCCAATGTGCTTGCATTCCAGGAGCTGCTCTACTCCACAGCGAGCCTGCAGGCGCGGATTTCCCACTACACCGCCCGCGAGGTCGAACTGCTGGCCGCCGTCCTGGAGTCCGAGTCCGCATCTCCTCTGGCTGCCCGGCTATCTGCCTTGCACCTGGTGACTGTCCGCCATGAACTCGGCCGGGAGAACTGGCGCCGAATCGCCGCCGGCCAGAGCGCCGATGAGGTCCACCCCGCAGCCGTGGCTGACGCCGACATGGCCTTCGGAATGCTGGCCCAAGGCCTCGAACCGGAGCGGCCGCCGATACCCAGCGCCTGACGGCGACCACCCGCACCGGGCCGCCCGGGCCCCGGGCACGGCCACGGCGGCGCTCCATTCGAAGCCGCCTTCCAGCCCAGCCAGCCCACGAGCCCCGGCCCCGCCCCGGCCTCCGCGCACCAGCGTGACTGCACCCAGCCGTCCCGCCCCAGCCTCCGCGCACACACCCTGAGCGCACCCGGCCGCCCCCCCGCCCCGCCGCCGCCAACCCCCGCCTGCGGCCGGGACCCCGCCCCGCGGCCACCCACCCCGCCTCCGGCCGGGACCCCGCCCCGCGGCCGCCCGCCCCACCTCCGCCCGGGCAGCCCGCCTCCGGCCGGGACCCCACCCCAGCCCCGCGGCCACCAACCCCACCTCCGGCCGGGAACCCACCCACGGCCGGCCCTGTCAGGCCAGCAGGATGCGCTTCAGTTCGCGAGCTGCGCGTGGGGGTGCGACGTCCGTGCGGTGGGCCAAGGCGATCGTGCGGCGAAGGGGGGAGCCGGCGAGCGGGGTGGCCCGCAGGCCCGGGCTGGCGTGGTCCACCACCATGGCCGGGACGACGGCCACGCCGAGGCCGGCTCGTACGAAGCCCAGGACCGCGTCCATCTCCCCACCCTCCACGGTGAACACCGGCTCGAAGCCCTCCGCACGGCAGGCCGTCACGGTCAGCTCCCGCAGGTCGTAACCGTGGCGGAACATCACCATCGGCTCCGTGCGGAGCCCCGACACGGTCAGTTCCCCACCGCCGCCCGGCGGCGGGAGTTCCGCCGAGGACACCACCACCAGGTCCTCCGTCAACAGCTCCACCGTGGTCAGTGCCGGGGCCGAGGGCGGCAGCGGCATCGCGATCACGGCCAGGTCCAAGGCGCCCCGCGCCAGTTCCCGCACCAGGTCGAGGGATCCGCTCTCCTCGATCAGCAGCTCGATCCCCGGGTGCGCGGTGTGGAAGGCGCGGAGTACGGCCGGCAGTAGTCCTGTGCACACGCTCGGGGTGGCGCCCAGCCGCACCCGGCCGCGGCGCAGCTGCGCCAGCTCCTGCACCTCCAGCCGGGCCGTGTCCGCGTCGGCGAGGATTCGCCGCGCCAGCGGCAGGAGTGTCTCACCGGCATCGGTGAGGGTGATGTTGCCGCGGGCCCGGCTGAAGAGTTCCGCCCCCAGCTCCCGTTCCAGTGCCTTGATCTGCTGGGAGAGCGAGGGCTGGGCCACGTGCACGCGTTCCGCGGCCCGGGTGAAGTGCCGGGTCTCGGCAACCGCCACGAAGTAGAGGAGCTGTTGGAACTGCATCACCCCAGGATAGAGAGTCGATAGGAGACAGCTATGGATATCAGCCTCATCATGTCTTGGACCTTTCGGGACGTTGGTCCTTACCGTCGAAGGCATGGCTCTGGCAACGCGGACGGGTCGACGGCCGTCCACCACGCGCACACTCTGGGACTCCACCGTCGGCAAGAAGTCCGTGATGGCCGTGTCCGGCCTGATCATGCTGGGCTACCTGGTGGTCCACATGCTCGGCAACCTCAAGATCTTCTTCGGGGCGGACGAGTTCAACGGCTACGCCCACTGGCTGCGCACCCTTGGCTCGCCCTTCCTGCACCACGAGTGGGCCCTGTGGATCGTGCGCGTGGTCCTGCTCGCAGCCGTCGTCGGGCACGGGGTCTGCGCCTACCAGCTGAGCCGCCGCGATATCGCGGCCCGCCCGGTGAAGTACGTCCACAAGCGCCGCGGGGCCAGCTACGCCACGCGCACCATGCGCTGGGGCGGCATCATCCTCGCCCTGTTCATCGTCTGGCACCTGCTCGACCTCACCACGCTCACGGTCAACGAGCGTGCCTGGGCGGGCCACCCGTACGAGAACGTCCTGGCCACCTTCTCCACCTGGTACGGGAACACGATCTACATCGTGGCGATGGCCGCCGTCGGCCTGCACGTCCGGCACGGCTTCTGGAGCGCCGCCCAGACCCTCGGCGCAGGCAGCGCCCGGCGCGAGCGGACCCTGAAGTTCCTGGCCAACGCCGTGGCACTCGTCCTCTTCGCGGGGTTCGTGTCCGTCCCCGTAGCCGTCATGACCGGAGTCGTGAACTGACCATGAGCGCCCCCACCCACCGCCCGCGGTACGCGGACTACACCACCGGCGACCCCCTCGCCGACACCAAAGCCCCCGAGGGCCCCATCGCGGACCGCTGGGACCGCCGCCGCTTCGAGGCCAAACTCGTCAACCCCGCCAACCGCCGCAAGCACACCGTCATCGTTGTCGGCACCGGGCTCGCCGGCGGCGCGGCGGGCGCCACTCTCGCGGAACAGGGCTACCACGTGGTCCAGTTCTGCTTCTCCGATTCCCCGCGCCGCGCCCACTCCATCGCCGCCCAGGGCGGCATCAACGCCGCCAAGAACTACCGCAACGACGGCGACTCGGTGCACCGGCTGTTCTACGACACGGTCAAGGGCGGCGACTTCCGCGCCCGCGAGTCCAACGTCCACCGCCTCGCCCAGATCTCCGTGGAGATCATCGACCAGTGCGTGGCCCAGGGAGTCCCCTTCGCCCGCGAGTACGGCGGTCTCCTCGACACCCGCTCCTTCGGCGGCGTCCAGGTCTCCCGCACCTTCTACGCCCGCGGCCAGACGGGCCAGCAGCTGCTGCTCGGCGCCTACCAGGCGCTGTCCCGCCAGATCGCCGCCGGCGCCGTCGAGATGCACGCGCGCACCGAGATGCTCGACCTGATCGTCGTCGACGGCGCAGCCCGCGGCATCGTGGCCCGCGACCTGGTCACCGGCGAGATCTCCACCCATTACGCGGACGCCGTGGTCCTGGCCAGCGGCGGCTACGGCAACGTCTTCTACCTCTCGACCAACGCCATGAACTCCAACGCGACGGCCGTCTGGCGGGCCCACCGGCGCGGCGCGTACTTCGCCAACCCCTGCTTCACCCAGATCCACCCCACCTGCATCCCGCGGACCGGCGAGCACCAGTCCAAGCTCACGCTGATGAGCGAGTCCCTGCGCAACGACGGCCGCATCTGGGTCCCCAAAGCCCACGGCGACACCCGGGCCGCCGCGGGCATCCCCGAGGAGGAACGCGACTACTACCTGGAGCGGATCTACCCCTCCTTCGGCAATCTCGTCCCCCGCGACATCGCCTCCCGCGCCGCGAAGAACGTCTGCGACGAGGGGCGCGGCGTCGGCCCCGGCGGCCAGGGCGTCTACCTGGACTTCGCCGACGCCATCCGCCGGATGGGCCGGGACAAGGTCGCCGAGAAGTACGGCAACCTCTTCGAGATGTACGAGCGGATCACCGCGGAGAACCCGTACGAGGTCCCCATGCGGATCTATCCCGCCGTGCACTACACGATGGGCGGCCTGTGGGTCGACTACGACCTGCAGACCACCGTCCCGGGCCTCTTCGCCGTCGGCGAGGCCAACTTCTCAGACCACGGAGCCAACCGGCTCGGGGCCTCCGCGCTGATGCAGGGCCTCGCGGACGGCTACTTCGTCCTCCCCTCCACCATCAACGACTACCTCGCCCGCCGTCCCGCCGAGACCGCCGCCGAAGCGGTCGACGACACCCACCCGGAGTCCCTGGCGGCCCTACGGGAGACCCGGGAACGGCTCGGACGGCTCCTCGCCGTCGACGGCGACCGCACCCCGGACTCCTTCCACCGCGAAATCGGGGAACTCATGTGGGAGCACTGCGGAATGGCCCGCACCGAGGAAGGTCTGCGCAAGGCCCTCGACCGGATCCCCGAAATCCGGGAGGAGTTCTGGCGGCGCGTCAAGGTCCCTGGCAGCGGAGAGGAGTTCAACCAGTCCCTGGAGAAGGCCAACCGCATCGTCGACTACCTGGAACTGGCCGAGCTGATGTGCCTCGACGCGCTCCACCGCACCGAGTCCTGCGGCGGCCACTTCCGCGAGGAGTCCCAGACCCCGGACGGCGAGGCCGAACGGCGCGACGAAAGCTTCTCGTACGTCGCCGCCTGGGAGTTCTCCGGTCCGGGCGCCGCCCCCGTCCTGCACAAGGAAGACCTCGTCTTCGAGTACGTCCACCCCACTCAGCGGAGCTACGCATGAAGCTCACCCTGCGCGTCTGGCGCCAGAGGAACCCCGGCGCCCCCGGCGCCATGGCCTCCTACGAGGTCGACGGCATCTCGGCGGACATGTCCTTCCTGGAGATGCTCGACACCCTCAACGAGGACCTCATCCTGCGCGGTGAGGACCCGGTCGCCTTCGACCACGACTGCCGCGAGGGCATCTGCGGGGCCTGCAGCCTCGTCATCAACGGCGACGCCCACGGCCCCGAGCGGACCACCACCTGCCAGCTGCACATGCGGTCCTTCGCCGACGGCGACACCATCGACGTCGAGCCCTGGCGGGCCGCCGCCTTCCCGGTGGTCAAGGACCTCGTCGTCGACCGGACCGCCTTCGACCGGATCATCCAGGCCGGCGGCTACATCAGCGCCCCCACCGGTTCCGCCCCGGAGGCCCACGCGACCGCGGTGCCCAAGGCCGATGCCGACCACGCCTTCGAGCACGCCGAGTGCATCGGCTGCGGAGCCTGTGTCGCGGCCTGTCCGAACGGTTCGGCGATGCTCTTCACCTCCGCCAAGGTCAACCACCTCAACGTCCTCCCGCAGGGTTCGCCCGAGCGTGAGACGCGGGTGCTGGACATGGTGGCCCGGATGGACGAGGAGGGCTTCGGCGGCTGCACGCTGACCGGGGAGTGCGCCACGGCCTGCCCGAAGGGCATCCCACTGCCCTCCATCACCGCCATGAACAAGGAATGGCTGCGTGCGGTCCGCAAGGGGCCCCGGTGACGGCCCCGGTAACGAGAGCCCCGGTAACGAGAGTGAGAGTCGGATGAGAAACGGACGAAGGTCCTAGGTCCCGGTCACCGGGCGTTCACCACCGCTTATGCTGGCGTTGGCCAAGGGGGCTGCCGGGCACGGCAGAGGCCTGGCGTGTCCACGAACCCCGAGGTGTGCAGATGAGTGTCATCCGACGGTGCCTGAACTGGTCGGGACTGCGACGTGTCGCCCGGGTGCTGAACCCTGAGGGCCGCATCCCCCGCCAGCCCGCGCCCGCCCAACGGGAGCGGACAGCCCCCGCCGACCGGACTGCCGCACCCCGGCCGCCCGGCCGCGAGGACGAGCTCCTGGCCGCCCTGGCCCCCGCCGAGGGCGTCGTACGCTACCGGGGCCGGCTGGCCGTCGTACGGGACGACCTGCTGCCCGCCGACCTGCGCGCTGCGAACCTGCGGGCGGCCGCCGAAGCCCTGGAGTCCGCGGACATCGCCTACGGCCTGGTGCCCGACGGCGGGCTCCTCCACCGCGTGGCCGTCCCGCCGGGCTCTCGGGACGCGGCCCTGCGGGCATGCGCCGCAGCCTTCGCAGCCCGGCCCGTCTACGCCGACCTGCTCGGCGACGGCGGAGTGCTCGCGACGGTCCTCGCCGAATCCCTCCCCGCAGCCGTGGACCGCGCCGAGCGGCCCCCGGCAAGGGCGGCGGACGGCGGCGCCACGGACGCCGCGGGCGCTGCGGACCCGGCCGAGGGGGAGCCGGCAGCACCCGAGGTCAAGGGCGTCCGGCTGTACCAGCAGGTGGTGACCTCCGGCCGCACCCTCCACCTCGGCTCCGACCACGGCTGCGACCTCGAATTCTGGAGCGCCCCGGAAACCGGTACCGGAGGCGTCGCCTCGCTCCGGCAGACGCCCTTCGGCTGGTGGGTGCCCTCCCTGGCGGCCACCGCGACCCGACGCGTCGGCGACCGCGACTACCCCGTCCTGGAAGCCCTCGCCCGGCGCTTCCCCGACGACATCGACTTCCCCATCGACGCCGTCGTCACCTGGGTCGACGCCTCCGATCCGCGCTGGCGCCGCCGCCGCGAGCAGGCCCTGGCCGCTGCCGGCCCCGCGACCGCGCAGGCCCCCGGCGCGGAGTCCGGCGCCGACGAGGCCGTCGACAGCGGCGAGCACCGCTACCGCGACCGCGGCGAGCTGCGCTACTGCCTGCGCTCCATCGCCGCCTACGCCCCCTGGATCCGGCACGTCTTCCTGGTGACCGACGACCAGGTGCCCGCCTGGCTGGCCTCCGAGCACCCCGGCCTCACGGTCGTCGCCCACCGGGACCTGTTCGCCGAACCCGCAGTCCTGCCCGTCTTCAACTCGCACGCCATCGAAACGCAGCTGCACCGCATCCCCGGGCTCGCCGAGCACTTCGTGTACTTCAACGACGACATCTTCCTCGGCCGGCCCCAGCAGCCGCAGAACTACTTCATCCCCTCCGGCCTTCCCAAGGTGTTCCACGACGACCGGGCCGTCCCGCCGTCCCACCCGGACAGCGCGGACGACGTCTTCACCGCCTCCCAGCGCGCCACGCGCCGGGCCGTCGAAGCCGCCGCCGGGCGGACGTACCCGCGCATCCTCGCCCACACGCCCTACCCGCTCAGCCGCTCCCTGTTCGACCGGGTCGAGGACCGCCTGCCCGGCGGCCTCACCGCCACCAGCCGGTCCGTGTTCCGCAGCGCCACCGACATCGCCCCCGTCACCCTCGCCGCGCACCTGGCCCTCGCCGAGGGGCGGGCCGTCGAAGGGGAGCTGACCGCCGCCTACGTCTCCACGGGCCGGGCCGACCACATCGACCGGCTCGGCGACATGGTCCACGAGCGCGCCTGCGACGCCTTCTGCCTCGCCGACGACGAGGGCACCGACCTCTCCCCGCAGGCTCAGCAGCACGCGGTCGCCGCCTTCCTGGAGGCCTACTTCCCGCTTCCCTCCCCGTTCGAGAAGCCGCCCGCGGCGGACGGCGACAGAGCGGCTCCTGCGCCGATCGGCTGACCGTGGCGACCCGGTCCGCGCCGCGGACCGGCCGGCCCGCGGCCATGGGCCACAGTGGGCCGCATGCCACAAGCCCCCGCCGGTTCCGGTCCGCGCCGCAGAGCCGTGCTGGCCGCCGCCCTCGCCCCCTTCGCCGCCTCCGCTTGCGGCGCGCAGGAGGAGCCGGCAGGCCCGGCCCCCGGCGGGCCGGGACAGCCGAAGGACGCCGTGGTCATGATCATCCGGCATGCGGAGAAGCCGTACGCCGGCGCCCTGGGCGAGGACCCCGAGGGCAACGAGGACCCGGGTTTCCTCGCCGGCCGCGGCTGGCGCCGCGCCGAGGAGCTGCCGCGCCTGTTCCGGCCCGCCCGCGCCGCCGCACTGCCCCGTCCGGCCGTGGTCTTCGCGGCCGGCGGCCCGGCGGGCGCCCCGCAGCGCTGCCGGCAGACCGTGACGGCCCTGGCGCAGGCCTTGAAGACCCCCGTGCGCGCCGAGTTCGCCGTCGGCGCCGAACCGGCCCTGGCGCGCGCCGCGCTGGCCGCCACCACCCCTGTGCTGATCTGCTGGGAGCACACCGGCATCCCCCGCCTCGTCCGGGCCCTCGGTGCCCACGAGGTGCTCGGGGTGCCCACGTCCTGGCCCGACCGCCACGACCTCGTCTGGACGTTCACCCGCCACCAGGGGCAGTGGAGCTTCCGTGAGCTTGCGCAGCACCTGCTGCCCGGGGACGCATAGGCGGCGCACCGGCCAGCGCCCGCGCCAGGTAGCCCGCCGTGTGGCCCAGGCCGGCCGCCGCCACCTCGGCAGGGGTGCCCGCCGCCACGATCCGGCCGCCCTGCGCCCCGCCGCCCGGCCCCAGGTCGACGACCCAGTCCGCCTCCGCCACCACCGCCATGTCGTGCTCCACGACCACCACCGAGTGCCCGGCGTCCACCAGCCCGTGCAACTGCCCGAGCAGGACCCGTACGTCGGCGGGGTGCAGTCCGGTCGTCGGCTCGTCCAGCAGGTACAGCGTGTGGTCCCGGCGCAGCCGCTGGAGTTCGGTGGCCAGCTTGATCCGCTGCGCCTCGCCACCCGACAGCTCCGTCGCGGGCTGTCCGAGCCGCAGGTAGCCCAGGCCGATCCCGTCCAGTGCGGCCAGGGTGCGCGCCGCGGCCGGGACCCCCGCGAAGAAGGAGGCTGCTGACTCCACCGTCAGGTCCAGTACCTGGGCGATGTCCAGCCCCTCGTACCGGACCTCCAAGGTCTGCGCGTTGTAGCGGGCCCCGGCGCACTCCGGGCAGGGCGCGTACGTGCTCGGCAGGAAGAGCAGCTCCACCGACACGAACCCCTCGCCCTGGCAGGTCTCGCAGCGGCCGCCCGGCACGTTGAAGGAGAACCGGCCCGCCTTCCAGCCGCGCGCCCTGGCCTCCGGCGCGGCCGTGAAGAGCCTGCGCACCACGTCGAACAGTCCCGTGTAGGTGGCCAGGTTGGACCGGGGGGTCCGGCCGATCGGCTTCTGGTCGACCTCCACCAGCCGCCGTACGGGGAACCCGGGCTCGGCGAGCCGCTCCGCGACCTCCCGGGCCAGCGCCTGGCCCACCAGCGTGGACTTTCCCGAGCCGGACACCCCGGTGACCGCCGTGAACACCCCGAGCGGGAACTCGGCCGACACGTCCCGCAGGTTGTGCCGGTCGACGCCCTCCAGCCGCACCGCACCCGTGGGCGTGCGCGCCGGCCGGGCCGGGGCCGCCTCCGGCCCGGCGAACAGGTGGCGCGCCGTCGCCGACCGCGCCACGTCCGCCAGTCCCTGCGGCGGCCCGCTGTACAGCACCTCGCCGCCGTGCTCACCGGCCAGCGGTCCGACGTCCACCAGCCAGTCCGCGTGCCGCACCACGTCCAGGTGGTGCTCCACGACGAACACCGTGTTCCCGGCGGCCTTGAGCCGGTCCAGTACGCCGAGCAGGGCCTCGGTGTCGGCGGGGTGCAGCCCCGCCGACGGCTCGTCCAGGACGTACACCACCCCGAAGAGCCCCGACTTCAGCTGCGTCGCCAGGCGCAGCCGCTGCAGCTCGCCCGCCGACAGGGAGGGCGCCGTCCGATCCAGGCTCAGGTAGCCGAGTCCCAGCTCCACGACGGGGGCGATCCGGGACCGCAGGTCCTGCGCAAGCACCCGCGCGGCCTCGCCGCCCGTGTGCGCCGAGGCGAGCACGGCGTCCAGCTCGGTCAGCGCGAGGCCTGCCAGCTCCGCGATCGTCCGGCCGTCGACGGTCACGGCCAGGGCCTCGGGCCGCAGCCGGCGCCCCTCGCACACCGGGCAGGGGGAGTCGGTGAGGAACCGCTCGGCGCGGGCCCGCAGGGTGGCGCTTTTGCTGTCGGCAAAGGTCCGCATCACATAGCGGTGCGCGCTCATGTACGTGCCCTGGTAGGGGCGTTGAATCCGGTCCGCCTCCCGCACCGGGTGCACCGTGACCACCGGCTGCTCCTCGGTGAACAGGATCCACTCGCGGTCCTGCGGGGGCAGCTCCCGCCAGGGCCGGTCCACGTCGTGACCGAGCGCCGCCAGGATGTCCCGCAGGTTCTTACCCTGCCAGGCACCCGGCCAGGCCGCGATCGCGCCCTGGCGGATCGACAACCCCGGATCCGGCACCAGGAGGTGTTCGTCGGTCCGGTGGATCCGGCCCAGGCCCTGGCAGGAAGGGCAGGCGCCGGCGGCGGTGTTGGGGGAGAAGGCATCCGAGTCGAGCCGTTCGGCGCCCGCGGGGTAGCGGCCCGCCCGGGAGTACAGCATCCGCAGGGAGTTGGACAGCAGCGTCACCGTGCCGACCGAGGACCGCGATCCGGGAGAGGAGCGGCGCTGCTCCAGGGAGACGGCGGGCGGCAGCCCGGTGACGGAGTCCACCTTCGGGGCGCCGACCTGGTGAATGAGCCGCCGCGCATACGGGGCCACCGACTCGAAGTACCGGCGCTGGGCCTCGGCGTAGAGCGTGCCGAAGGCGAGCGAGCTCTTGCCGGATCCGGAGACCCCCGTGAACACCGTCAGTGCGTCGCGCGGGATGTCCACGTCGGCGCCGCGCAGATTGTGCTCGCGGGCGCCCCGGACGCGCACGTACGGATCGTGGGCGTGGCCGGCGGGGTCGTGGCCGGCGGGGTCGTGGCCCCGGGGATCGCGGTCGCTGCAGCCGTGGACGGAGGCTCCGTGGGGTGCGTGCGAGCCGGAGGCGGCGTGAGGATCGGCGGGCGGATGCATTCGCCCCACTTTAGGGTGTGGTGGCGCGGGGAAGCCCGGCGAGGCGGGCCAGCCGCGTGAAGGAGTCCAGCAGCGCCGTCCGGTCGTACGTGGACGTGGTGACGAGCAGCTCGTCCGCGCCGGTCAGCGCCGCCACCTCGGACAGTTGCGCCGCGACCTGCTCCTCGGTGCCGTGGACGTGCCCGGTGAGGGCGGCCTCGTACAGCTCCCGCTCCTTCGCCGTCATCGGCAGGGCCTCGACCCCCTCGGCGGGCCGCAGCGGCGGGAAGCTGCCCCGGACGCGGGACTGGGCGAGGGCCCAGGCCTCCGGGACCAGGATGCGCCGGGCCTCCTGCTCCGTGGCCGCGACCGCCACGGTCCCGGAGACCACGACGTACGGCTCCGGCGCCAGCGCCGAGGGGCGGAACTCCCTGCGGTACGCGGCGACGGCCGCGCCGAGCCGGTCCCGGGTCCGCAGGTCGCCCACCACCAGGGGCAGGCCGGCCCGGGCGGCGATCCCGGCGCCCTCCCCCGTGGCCAGCACGTACACGGGCGTCCGCAGCCCCTCGGCGGGGTGGGCGTGGACCTGGGGATGAGCCTGCTGGGTGCCGTCGAGCCAGCCCAGGAGCTCGGCCAGCTGCTCCTCGAAGCGGTCCGCGTCACCGAGGTCGCGGCCGAGCGCACGGCGGATCCCGTCGGTGAAGCCGACCGAGCGGCCGACCCCCATGTCGATCCGGCCGGGGAAAAGGGATTCCAGCACACCGAACTGCTCGGCGACCACCATCGGCCGGTGGTTGGGGAGCATCACCCCGCCGGTGCCGACCCGGATCCGCCGGGTCGCGGCGGCGACGGCCGCCGCCAGCACCGTCGGCGCGGATCCCGCCACCCCGGGCACGCTGTGGTGCTCCGAGACCCAGAACCGGCGGTAGCCGAGTTCCTCGGCGGCGCGGGCCAGGTCCACGGTGTCGCGCAGCGCCCGGGAGGCCGGGTGGCCCTCGCGGACGCGGGACCGGTCGAGGAGGGAGAGGGTGCGGATCACACCGGTGTCAACGCAGGACGGCACCGGAGATTCCCGGCCTACGCTGGGCCCCATGAGCGAGAGCAACCACCGTCGTCCGCTGGCCGTGTTCGACCTGGACAACACCCTGGCCGACACCGCGCACCGCCAGCACTTCCTGGAGCGCCGCCCACGGGACTGGACGGGCTTCTTCGCCGCCGCCCCGGCGGACCCGCCGCTGGCCCGCGGAGTGGCGCTGGCCGTGCAGAGCGCGGCCGACTGCGAGGTGGTGTACCTGACCGGACGTCCGGAGCGCTGCCGGGCGGACACGGAGGAGTGGCTGGTCCGCCACGGGCTGCCCGAGGGGCGGGTGTGGATGCGCGGCAACCAGGACCGGCGTCCGGCGCGCACCACGAAGCTGGAGGTGCTGGGGCGGATCGCCCGCGGCCGTGAGGTGCGCATGCTGGTCGACGACGACGAGCTGGTGTGCCAGGCCGCCCGTGCGGCGGGCTACACCGTGGTGCAGGCGGCGTGGGCGCAGGAGGCCCCGGAGCTGAAGGACGCCCAGGAGGGCGAGGGTCGGACCTGAGCCCGCCGGCCGGGGCGCCGCGCCCGGCCCGGGACGGCCCCGGACGGGCCGGTACGGGCTGGGGGCCGGTATGGGCCGGTACGGGCCGGGCCGGGCGCCGCGCCGCAGCGCGGCCTCGGGCGGGGGCCCGGGCCGGTGCTGGTGCCGGTGCGCGGTGCCGGCTCGCGGTGCCGGTGCGCGGCGCCTCCTCGCGGTGCCGGTGCGCGGTGCCGGCTCGCGGTGCCCTGCCCGGGCGCGGCGTCACTCCTCGCCATCGAGGCGGAAGCCGACCTTGAGCCCGACCTGGTAGTGGGCGATCTCCCCGTTCTCCAGGTGCCCGCGCACCTGGACCACCTCGAACCAGTCCAGGTTGCGCACGGTCTCGCCCGCCCGGGCGATCCCGTTGCGGATGGCCTGATCGATGCCCTCGTGGGAGGTGCCGACGATCTCGGTCACCCGGTAGGTGTGGTTGGACATGGAGGTCTCCCAAAAGTGGGGGGCTTTTGCCAGCTTCTACGGTGCCCCAGTAAGTCCCGCTCCGCGAACTTTGCGCGAACAGTTCCGAGCCGCAGGCCCTTGACCCGCCTATTGGTCTATGCCAATTTCTAGCCATCTGAGATCCGTATTCCAGAAGGTGACCTTCGTGAAGATGCGCTTCCTCGCCCTGTGTACCGCCCTCGCGGCCGCGACCGCCCTCACCGGCTGCAGCCTGCTCGGAGGATCGGACGGGGGCCCCGAGGAGGTGACGCTCTGGCTCATGAAGGGCAGTGCCTCCGACGAGTTCATCGACCAGTTCACCGCCGCCTTCGAGAAGGAGCACCCCGGCATCGACCTGAAGGTCGAGATACAGGAGTGGACCGGCATCGGCGAGAAGGTCAACGCCGTACTCGACGGCACCGGCAAGGACAGCGCCGACGTCATCGAGGTCGGCAACACGCAGGTCGCCCAGTACGTGGAGACCGGCGGGCTCTCCGAACTCACCCTGGAGGGCCTGCGCAAGTGGGGGAGCAAGGACTGGCTCAAGGGACTGGCCGACCCGGGAAGCGTCAACGGCGCCCAGTACGGGGTCCCCTGGTACGCGGCCAACCGCGTGGTCATCTACAACAAGGACCTGTTCGCCGCCGCGGGCATCAAGAACCTGCCCAGGAACCGCCAGGAGTGGATCCAGGCGACCCAGAAGCTCGACAAGGGCGACCAGCAGGGCATCTACCTCGCCGGCCAGAACTGGTACGTCCTCGCCGGTTTCATCTGGGACGAGGGCGGTGAACTCGCCGTCGAGACCGGCGGCCAGTGGGTCGGCACCCTCGACGACGAGAAGGCCCTGGCGGGCATGGAGTTCTACAAGCAGCTGCAGGCCCTCGGCGACGGCCCCAAGGCCGCCGACGAGGAGACGCCCCCGCAGTCCGGGGTCTTCGCCCGCGGCCAGGTCGCCCAGATCGTGGCCCCACCCGGCCAGGCCGCGGAGATCGAGGCCGCCAACCCCGCCCTGAAGGGCAGACTCGGCTTCTTCCCGATCCCCGGCAAGACCTCCGACAAGGCCGGCGCCGTGTTCACCGGCGGCTCCGACCTGATCATCCCCGAGCGCACCGGTCGGCGCAGCGCCGCCGTCGACGTGATCACCGCCCTGGTCAGCGAGAAATGGCAGACCGAACTGGCGCGCACGATGAGCTACGTACCGAACAAGACCACCCTCGCCCACGTGGTCCAGGGCAACGAAGGCGCCACCAACATGGCCCCCGGCGCCGCACAGGGCCGGGCCACCCCCAAATCCGCCCGCTGGGCCGAGGTCGAGGCCGAGAACCCGATCAAACCCTTCATGACGGCCGTGCTCACCGGGCAGGACCCCCGGCAGGCCGCCCGGACCGCTTCGGACTCCATCAGCAAGGTCCTCAGCTCCGACCGCTGAGTGCGGCGTGCGGCGTGCGGCGTGCGCAAGTTCAGCGTGCGCACATCCGGCAGCCGCTGCGCTGTCATGTCGAATCCAGCCGGTCACGGAAGAAGTAGAGGAGCCAGGCCGCACACGGCGGGCCTGGCCCCCCGTGCCCGGATCAGGAGCCGCCATGACCATCGCCCCCCTGTCCCCGTCCACCCTTCCCCCGGCCACCACCCCCACCCCGTCCGCCCCCCTCGCCACGCCCCGCACGGCCCCCGCCGCCCCGCAGGCCCCGCACCGCCCGGCGGGCACCGCCACGGCCCCCGCCGCCCCCGCCGAGGGCCCCCGCTACGCCGTCCGTCTGGCCCGCGACGAGGACGAGGTCCGTGCCGCCCAGCGACTGCGCCACCAGGTCTTCGCCGGAGAGCTCGGCGCCCGCCTCGACAGCCCCGAACCCGGCCTGGACCTCGACGCCTTCGACGCGTACTGCGACCACCTGCTGGTCGTCGAGGAGGAGACCGAGCAGGTCGTCGGCACCTACCGGCTGCTGCCGCCGGAGCGCGCCGCCGTCGCCGGACGGCTCTACTCCGAGAACGAATTCGACCTGTCCGCCCTCGCCCCCATCCGGCCCGACCTCGTCGAGGTGGGCCGCTCCTGCGTCCACCCCGACCACCGCAACGGCGCCGTCATCGCCCTGATCTGGGCCGGCCTCGCCCGCTACATGGACCGCTCCGGACACAACTGGCTCGCCGGCTGCTGCTCGGTACCGCTGGCCGACGGAGGGGTCCTGGCCGCCGCCACCCGCAAGGCCGCCCTGGCCCGCGCCCACGCCCCCGAGGCGTACCGGGTCACCCCGCACCTGCCCTGGAACCCCGAGGGCATCGACTTCCCCGACCGCATGGAGCTGCCCCCGCTGCTCCGCGGCTACCTGCGGCTGGGCGCCTGGGTCTGCGGCGAGCCCGCCCTCGACGCCGCGTTCGGCTGCGCCGACCTCTACGTCCTGCTGTCCCTGCGCCGCACCCACCCGCGCTACCTGAAGCACTTCCTCTCGCTCGCCCCGGGCGCATGAGCACCTGGCTGCCCACCTCGCCCTGCACCCCCCGGGCCTGCGCCGGCCACCAGGGGCGCAGCGCGAGCGTCCCGCACGCGGTGCTGAAGCTCCTCACCGCACTCGCCCTGATCCTCCTCGGGATCCTGGGCGCCCAGCCGGTCCGGCTGCTGCCCGCCCGCCCCCGGCACACCGCGGTGCGGGCCTGGGCGGCCGCGCTGGTACGGGCCTTCGGCGTCGGGATCACCGTGCACGGGAACCCCGGACCGGACGGCGGCCGCCTCGTCGTCGCCAACCACATCTCCTGGCTGGACATCCCGCTCGTCGCCGCCGCGCTGCCCTGCCGGATGCTGGCCAAGAGCGACATCCGCGGCTGGCCGGTGCTCGGCCGGCTCGCCCGGGGAGCCGGGACCCTCTTCATCGAACGCGACCGCATCCGCGCCCTCCCGGGCACCGTCGAGGCCGTCACCCGCGCCCTGCTGTCCGGCGACCGGGTGACCGTCTACCCCGAGGGCTCCACGTGGTGCGGACGCGCCGCAGGGACCTTCCGCCGCGCCGCCTTCCAGTCCGCCCTGGACGCACGGGTCCCCGTCCAGCCCGTACACCTGGCCTACCTCGCCGCCGACGGGCAGCCGTCCGGCGCACCCGCCTTCGTCGGGGACGACCCGCTGACCGCCTCGCTGTGGCGGATCGCCCGCGCCCGCGGGCTGCGGGCCGAGGTCAGGCTGCTGCCGCGGATCCCGCCCGGCCGGCACACGGACCGGCGGGACCTCGCGGCAGCTGCCCAGCAGGCGGTGGCCGCGGCCGGACCCGCGCCGCGCACCCTGCCCGCCATCCCCGCCCAGGCCACCCGGCCTCCTCAGACCACCCCGCCCTCGGCCACCGAGAGGGACAGGGCGAAGCGCCCGGCGGAATCCGTCCACCAGTGAGTCAACTCCATGCCCGCGGCCGCCAGTTCCCGGCGGACGCCGTCCTCACGGAACTTCGCGGAGATCTCCGTGAGGATCTCCTCCCCGGCCGCGAACGGCACGACCAGGTCCAGGGCCCGGATCTTCACCCGCGCCTCGGAGCGGGCCCGCAGCCGCATCTCGATCCACTCGTGCTCCCGGTTCCACACCGCCACGTGCGCGAAGTCGGCGGCGTGGAAGTCCCCGCCCAGCTCCCGGTCGACGACGGCCAGCACGTTCTTGTTGAACGCGGCCGTCACACCCTGCGCATCGTCGTACGCCGCCACCAGCACGGACTCTTCCTTCACCAGGTCCGTCCCCATCAGCAGCGCGTCCCCGGGCGACAGCATCGCCCGGACCGACGCCAGGAACTCCGCCCGCTCCGGCGGCAGCAGGTTCCCGATCGTGCCGCCCAGGAACACCACCAGCCGCGGTCCGGGGGAGTCCGGCAACTGCAGCGCCTTCGTGAAATCGGCCAGCAGGGCGTGCACCCGCAGCCGCGGATGGTCCGCCAGCAGCGCCTCGGCCGCCCCGGTCAGGGCGCTCTCGCTCACGTCCACCGGGACGTACGTGTCCAGCCCCGGCATCGCCTCGATCAGGTGCCGGGTCTTCTCGGAGGACCCCGAGCCCAGCTCCACCAGCGTGCGGGCCCCGGTCGCCGCGGCGATCTCCCCGGCCCGCCCCTGCAGGATCTCCCGCTCGGCGCGCGTCGGGTAGTACTCGGGCAGGCGGGTGATCTCCTCGAAGAGCTCACTGCCCCGGGCGTCGTAGAACCACTTGGGAGGCAGCACCTTCGGGGTGCGGGTCAGCCCCTCCAGCACGTCCGTGCGCAGCGCGGTCTCCGCGGTGCGCTCGTCGAGCGTACGGGTCAACTGGAAGTCACTCACAGCACTCCTTCTTCCGGCACGGTCTCCTTGAGCGCGGTCAGTACGACCCGCGTGCGGGTGGCGGTCAGCAGGGTCCGGTCGGGGACCTCGCACCAGGCGGCGTCGTCGTCGTACGGCTCGGACGCCACCACCGTGCGCCCGGCCGCCGCATCGGACAGGTGCCACAGCGAATCGCCCCAGGCCGTCGCCGAGATCGTCACCCCGTCGGTCAGCAGCAGGTTCAGCCGGGAGGCGGGCGAGGCCACGGCCAGCTCCCGGACCGGCTCCGCCAGCGCCGTGCCCAGGTCGTCCCCCGCGCGCAGCCGCCGCAGCACCAGCGCCCAGATGAACGCCGAGTCCGTGCGCGCGGCCAGCCGGAGCAGTTCCCCGGCGGGCAGGGCGGCCGCCAGCGGGGCCGCAGCCCCGGGCCAGTCCCGCACCGCGCCGTTGTGGCTGAACAGCCACGGGCCGTCCGCGAAGGGCGCGGCCGCGGCCTCCCCGTCCGCCCCCGCCGCGGTGGCGTCCCGTACGGCGGCCAGCACGGCCCCGCTGCGCACCACGCGGGCCAGGTCGGCGAAGCCCAGGTCGCCCCAGACCGGTCCGGCGCGCCGGTACCGGGCGGGCACCGGGTCGTCCGGCGCGTACCAGCCGACACCGAACCCGTCGGCGTTGACGGTGCCGTACCGCTGCCGCCGGGGCTCCCAGGACTGCCGTACCAGGGAGTGCTCCGGCTCGCTCAGCACCCGACCGAGGGGAACCTCCGGGCCCAGATAGGCGAGGTGACGGCACATCAGGCATCCCTCGCGGTCCGGAAGCCGGAAAAGATCTGCCGCCGCACCGGGAGGTCCCAGTTGCGGAAGGTCCCCCGGCAGGCCACCGGGTCCACCGCGAAGGAGCCGCCGCGCAGCACCTTGTGCTCCGGCCCGAAGAACACCTCCGAGTACTCGCGGTACGGGAAGGGCCGGAACCCCGGGTACGGCAGGAAGTCGGAGGAGGTCCACTCCCATACGTCGCCGATGAGCTGGCGCACCCCGAGCGGGGACTCCCCGGCCGGGTAGCTGCCCGCGGGAGCGGGGCGCAGATGGCGCTGGCCGAGGTTGGCGTGCGCCGGCGTCGGGTCCGCGTCGCCCCACGGGTAGCGCGTCGAGCGGCCGGACACCGGGTCGTGCCGCGCGGCCTTCTCCCACTCCTCCTCGGTGGGCAGGCGGCGTCCGGCCCACCGCGCGTAGGCGTCGGCTTCGTACCAGCTGACGTGCAGCACCGGCTCCTCACCGGGCACCGGTTCGGTCACCCCGAAGCGGCGGCGCAGCCACTGGCCGCCTTCGAGGCGCCAGAACAGCGGCGCCTCGATGCCGTGCGCGCAGATCTGCTCCCAGCCCGCCGCCGCCCACCAGCGGGGCTCGCGGTAGCCGCCGTCCGCGATGAAGGCCTGGTACGCGGCGTTCGTCACGGGAGCCGTGTCGATCCGGAAGGCCGCCACCTCGCGCACGTGCGCGGGCCGTTCGTTGTCCAGCGACCAGGGCTCCGCCGAGGTGCCCATCGTGAACGGGCCCGCCGGGACGAGGACCTCGGACGCGGCCGGCGGCGGCCCCTGCGCGGGGCCGGGCTCCGGGGCGGCCAGGACCGGCCCGCCCGTGCGCAGCTGATGGGTGATCAGCATGGTTTCGTCGTGCTGCTGTTCGTGCTGGGCGATCATCCCGAAGACGTAGCCGTCGTCGAGCAGGGCGGTTCCCTCCAGCGGGGTGCGTTCCAGCAGGTCGAAGACCCTGCCGCGCACCTCGGCCGCGTACCGGCGGGCCTCCTCGGGGCCCAGCAGGGGCAGCTTCGGCCGCTCGGCACGCGGGTGCTCGAAGGCGTCGTAGAGCGGGTCTATCTCGGGGCGCATCGACTCGCGGCCGGCGACGTTGCGCAGCAGCCAGAGTTCCTCCATGTTCCCGATGTGCGCCAGGTCCCAGACCAGCGGGGACATCAGGGGGGAGTGCTGCGCGGTCAGGTCCTGGTCGCTCACGGCGTCGGTCAGCCCGGCCGTACGGGCGCGGGCGGCGGTCAGGGCGGCGGCCGCGCGCTCCCGCAGGCCCTCCTGGGAGGGGGTCCCGGTGGTCACTTCCTCACGTCCTTCCCGCTGGGCCCGTGCGCGGGCCGGTCGTCGGCCGGGCAGCGGCCGCGCTCGACGAAGCGCTCGGCGAAGGCGCCGACCGCATCCTGAACAAACGTTTCGGCGCCGAGCCGGGGCAGCGCCTCGGCGGCGGCCCGGAAGCAGGTGGCGGCGGCGGTCCGCAGCTCCGGGTCGGCCAGCCCGTCCCGGGCGGCCGCCTGCCAGAGCGGATTGCGCGGTGCGGGCCCGGACCCGTACGCGTCGGCCAGCCCCTTGGCCACCCGGTACGCGGTCTCGGCGGCCTCCTGGTCGTCGAAGAGGGCGTGCACCACCGCCACCGGCACCAGCCAGCCGTCCTCGCCGGACTGCGCGTCGATCATCCGCAGTTCCAGGTGGCCGCGCGGCCGGACCGGCGGGAACAGCGTGCTCAGGTGGTAGTCCAGGTCCTCGGCGGTGGGCGGCCGGGGGCCGCCGTCGCGCAGCCACGCACGAAAGGTGAGCCCCTGCGGGACCTGCCACGGTCCGGGCCCGTCCCCGTCGGGCCGGACGCACATCACCTCGGTGTCCAGCGCGTGCCGCGTCCACGCGGCGCGCGGCTCGGCATCCAGGGGCGGCGCGAGAGTCCGCCGACGGTCGAGGTCGCTCCAGATGCCCTGCCGGGCACTGCGCCCGCCCGCGTACGGCCCCTCGGTGGCGGGCGAGTTCGCGAAAGCCGCCACGAACACCGCACCCAGCAGGTGCGCCATCCGCCAGCGCCGGCCGTGGCCGAAGGGGCCCGGCTCCTCCTGACCCGCGTCCAGGCACACCTGCACGGAGGCGGTGGAGCGCATCATGGCCCGCCCGGCGGGGCCGGTGCGGTCGAAGTAGGCCTCCATCGCCTCGTACCGCGGGCTGTGCAGCATCCGGCGGTGCGGGCGGCGCGGGTCCGCGCCCAGGCCCTGGAGGATGAGGCCCCGGGACCGCAGGGCGGCCCGGACGGCGGTGAGATCGTGCTGGAGGCCGCCCACGCACCCGGTGAGAGAGCTCGCGGGGGCCGAGCTGAGCTCCAGCTGGCCGCCGGGTTCGACGGTGAGCCGGGAGTGCAGCGGCAGGGCGGCGGCCGCGTCGTGCGCGGCGGCAAGCCGGTCGGCCGCCAGCGGCTCCCAGGGCCGCTCGGCGTCCAGCACCAGCCATTCGAGTTCGGCGCCGAGAAGCCGGGGCGGACCGGTCTTGAAACAGATGCCGAGGAGCAGGTCCTCGGCCGCCTCCTCGCTGAGGGGGAGGGTGCCGGAACCGCGCGAGGCCGGGGGCG
This sequence comes from Streptomyces sp. cmx-4-9, assembly GCF_046548835.1. NCBI lineage: Bacteria > Bacillati > Actinomycetota > Actinomycetes > Kitasatosporales > Streptomycetaceae > Streptomyces > Streptomyces sp. cmx-4-9. Next base: position 473,580 of record NZ_JAEBEE010000005.1, read on the forward strand.
GCGGGTGGACGGAGGCGTCCGCGCTGCGCGGCGGGGCATTCGGAGCGGGTGAGTCCTGAGGCATGACCGGGATCCTAATCTCCTGTCGCTGACCGAGACTTCACCTCAGCCGACTGCTTCCAGCCGGACTGGAAGATGCTTCGAGGTTTCGGGCCGTGCCGCCGGGCAGGGCGGTGTGAGCAGCGGGCTGCGGGCGGCCGCGCCGGGGATTGCGCAGGTGGCGGCGGCCGGCAGGAGCGGGTCGGGACGGCCGGTCGCCCTCGCCGCCGCCGTGGCGGACGCCAAGGCAGGAACCAGACTATAGGCAGCAAACCGGAATATTCCAGGCGGGCAGCGGTGGCCGGGACCCGGGCGGCGGTGCCCGAAGCGGGCACGGCGGGCCGTCCGGGCGGCGGGGCACCGGGCCGGCGGGCCGTCCGGGCCGCTGCGGGAGAGGGCGCGATGGCGGCGGAGCCCGCCGCGCGGATTCCGGTGCCCCCTCCACCGACCGGGTGAGGAGCGCCCCCCGTTGCCCGGGCCCCGGCACTCCGGCCTTCCCAAGCTGCCCGGCCCTCCGCGGTAACCTGGCCCTCCGCGGTGGCCCGGCCCTCCGCGGTGGCCTGGCCCTCCGCGGCGGTTGGCGGAGGCCTCCCCGGGCCGCCCGGCGCCGCGCTCGTCCGGATGCCCGGGCACGGGTCCGCTCTACCTCCAGCCGTAGCGCTCCCGCAGGCGGTCCACCACCAGCTGGAACCGGCCGCGGTCCAGCGCGCACGCCTCGCGGCGCATGCCCGCCTCGTGGACCCGCAGCACCCGGTCCACATCCACCCAGGACTCCCGGCCGGCACTGTCCCAGGGCCCGGTGCCGATCGGCACCCATTCCCGGTCCCCGTCGTGCCGCCTGCTGGACAGCTGGACGGCGAGCAGGGTGCGCCCGCCCGGCTCCCGGGCCACCACCAGTACCGGGCGGTCCTTGCCGCGCCCGTCGTTCTCCTCGTACGGGACCCAGGTCCACACGATTTCGCCGGGGTCGGGATCGCCGTCCGGGTCGGGGGCGTAGGAGGTCTGCACGGGCCCGATGGCCCGCGGGTCCGCCTCGGTGGTGGCGGTGGCCCCGTCCCGCCCGGGCTGCTGGAGGTGGCCGTTGCCGTGCTGCGAAAGTGCCGTCATCGGGCCGAGGTTACTGGCTCGCCGGGCCCGCCGTCGCGGAAGCCGGGCGGCCAGCGTGCCTCCCATCCGCACGCCGTCTCCACCTGCGCGGCCAGCGACAGCAGCAGCGGTTCCGAGTGCGCCGGACCCAGCAACTGGGCCCCCAGGGGGAGGCCGCCCCCGGTGAAGCCCGCCGGTACGTTGACGCCGGGCCAGCCCAGCACGTTCCACGTCCAGGCGTACGGGCATGCGGCGATCATCGCCCGGTCCGTGGCCATGGCCCCCAGCCCGGCCAGGGCCCCGATCCGCAGGGCGGACGTGGCGGTCGTCGGTGTCAGCACCACGTCGAAGCGGCCGAAGATCTCACCGACCCGGCGCTGCAAGACGGCCTCGGCCCGCCGGGAGACCCGCAGCGCAGGACCGCCCAGCAGCCGGCCCGTCCGCACCGCCTCGCGGGTGCGCCGGTCCAGCAGCGACCGGTCCGGCACCACGGCCGCCCAGTCCCGGACGCCGCCGGTCGCCCGGGGCACGAAGGTCAGGCCCACCGGGCCGTACCGCGGATCCGCGGGGACCACCTCGTGGCCCAGCGCCTCCAGTTGACCGGCCAGTGCCTCGACCGCCGCCCGCACCTCCGGTTCGACCCGCTTGGCGGTGGCGGTGAAGGCCGTGGCGAAGGACAGGGCGATCCGCAGCCGCCGTGGCGGACGCCGCGCCGCCTCCACCGCCGAGATGCGCGCCGGGCGGTGCAGGTCCTGCGGGTGCGGACCGCTCGCCGCATCCAGCAGGAGGGCGGCGTCCGCGACGCTCCGGGCGAGCACGCCGTTGACCGTCAGCCCGTGGAAGGACTCCGGTGCGGGCCAGGTGGAGATGCGTCCCCGCTGCGGTTTCACACCCACCAGGTGGGTCCAGGCCGCGGGGATGCGGACGGAGCCCGCGCCGTCGGACCCCAGGGCCGCGGGGACCAGCCCCGCCGCCACGGCGGCCGCCGAGCCGCCCGAGGAGCCGCCGGGCGTGTACGCGGGGTCCCAGGGGTTGCGTGTTGCTCCGAAGGCCCCGCCCTCGGTGAAGGGCCACTGGCCCAGTTCCGGCGTCTGGGTCTTGCCGACGATCACCGCACCGGCCGCGCGCAGCCTCCGTACGGCCTCGCTGTCGGCGGTCTTCGGCGCGAACGTGCCGGCGCAGCCGAAGGCGGTCGGCTCGCCCGCCACATCCATGTCGTCCTTGACGGCGAGCGGTACGCCGAGCAGCGGCAGCCGCTCCCCTGCGTCGAGCCGCCGGTCGGCGGCGTCCGCCTCGGCGAGGGCCGCTTCGGCGCGCACGATCCGGAAGGCATTGAGCGCCGGCTGGGCGGCCGCGATCCGGCGCAGAGCCCGCTCGGTCAACGCGCGTGCCGATACGCTGCCTTCGGCCAGTGCGGTGGCCATGGCGACCAGTCCGCAGGGCGTACCGCCCGTGGTGGCGGGCCAAGTCGCCCCGACCGTGGACGCTGACGTATCCGACACCGCGACCTCCCCTTACCGCACACCGTGTTGCGGTCACGGCACCGGACGGTAGCGGGGAGCGGTCCGGGACGGCCAGGGCGCCTTCGGCCGGCGGGCCCTGACCGTGCCGCGGCCGGGCCCGCCCTGTCCGGTGACGGACGGGACGGGCCCGGGAAATCCCTGAGCAGACGGCCTAGTTGTACGGATTCAGGGTCATGAAGGCCTCCTGCGGATTGCCGTCGTGGACCAGCGACTCATGGGCCCCCACATCGTCGAAGGCGAAGCCGTAGGCCTTGCCGTCGGCCATCTGCCCGTGGATGACGCGGGAGTAGTGGTTGGTGACGGCGTCACGGTAGAAGTCGGCGCCGTTCGCATCGGGCTGGTTGGGATTGCTCAGGAGCGTCGACCGGTTGAAGCCCGCGCACAGGGTGCGGGAGATCGGGCCGCGGACCAGGTCGTTGGGGGCGTCCAGGAGCTTGTAGCAGTCGAAGATGCTGTCGGAGTCCGGCTTCTGGAAGCTGGTGACCACCGCCCCTGCACTGTTGGTGAAGTTCATGACGTTGCCCGAGACCCGGCCGTAATACTTGGTGCCCGGCTGGTTCGCGAACGGCGTCACGGTGAGGGTGGAGGAGCTGTACTTGCTCCATACCCGGTTGACGTAGTCGTTCATGACGCCGGCGGGAAGGGCGCCGGTCTGGACGCCGTGCCCGGGGGAGAGCGCCCGCAGCGGAGTCCCGTCGGAGCGGTTCTGGATCAGCCCGCCCCAGCCGGCTGAGCGCAACTGGTTGAAGACGGCCTGGTAACCGCCCGGCTTCAGGCGGCCGGCGTTGGTGACCGTGCCGTTCGCCGCCTTCACGCCCACCGCGTAGGGGGCCGAGAACATGTCGACCTGGGTGCTGTTGATCCACAGGCCGGCATCGTTGAGGGTGTACTCCGACCAGTTGAACAGGATGTTGCGGTTGGGGTCGGAGGGGTTCTGGACGGCGGGCTGGACCAGACCGCCGGTGGTGAGCCTGAAGACGATCTTCTGGCCGACGGAGAAGTAGACGCGGCCGGAGAACTTGGGCATCCGGATCGTCTTGGTCTGGCCGGCGGCCGGACCCGGGATCGACGCGTCGGGGGCGGGCGTGGGCGGATTGCCTCCCACGGGCCAGGGGTGGAACGTGCCGTTGGCATCGGCCCAGCCCTGTTGCCCCGTACTGAGCTGGGTGCCCAGGTTGTACAGGTACACCGGCTCGCTGCGTCCCGAGTCGTTCTTGATCGTGAGGGGGATGGTCGCCGGTACGGCCTCGGCGGACGACGGGCCGAAGACCATCAGCCCGGCGGCGACGACCAGTGCCGAAACGCCGGACAGGAGCACTTTCGGTAAGCGGAACACGCTCTTCCTCCTGGTGGGGGGATCCTGCCGGGGGACGTTGTCGTGCCCGCCTCCTGTGGGGGAGGGGCGGACGGGTGGCAGGAAAAGGCCTGAAAGCTGAGAGCGCTCTCAGAGTCGTGCCGCGTACAACTCCTGTCAATGACATTGGCACGGCATGACAAATCCCTTGCGGCCCGGCTGCTCTCACCTGGAGGGCAGGCCCCGGCGGCGCCGACGGAGGAGTCGCGGACACCGTGCTTCCCGGCCACTCGGCAGGGCGCCGGACCCCCGACCAGCCCGTCCCGGCCGCTCTGGAAAGATGCCACGGCAATGCCTCAGTCATCGAAACCGCCGAAGCCGCACGCCCCGGCCGCCGGACCGCCCGCCCCCGCCGCGCCGACCAGCGCGGACGTGGCCCGCCTGGCGGGCGTGTCGCGTGCGACCGTCTCGTACGTGCTGAACAACGCGGAAGCCGTCCGCATCAGCGAGCCGACCCGCCGCAAGGTCCGGGAGGCCGCCGAAGAGCTCGGCTACGTCCCGCATGCCGCCGCGCGCAGCCTGCGCGCCGGGCACACCCGGATCGTCCTGCTGCCGACCTCGCACGTCCCGGTCGGCCCGCTGTACAGCACCTTCCTCAACGAACTCCAGGGGGGTCTGCGGCGTCTGGACTACACCGTGGTCCAGTACGGCAGCCTCGGCCTCAACGGGGACGAGGCGGCGCGCGCCTGGGCGGAACTGCGCCCCGTGGCCGTGATCTCGCTCGGCGAGATCACGCTCTCCGCACACAACGTCGCCACGCTCAAGCGGGCCGGGGCCCGCGCGGTGATAACGATGGGGCCGGTCGGCGTGCCCGGCGCGCACGCACTGGTCATGGACCAGCAGGAGGTGGGCGCGCAGGCCGCCGCCCACCTGGTACAGCGGGGCCACCGCCGCATCGGCGTGGTCGTCCCCGAGGAGGAGGGACTGGAGCTCTTCTCCGCGCCCCGGCTCGCCGGCGCCCGCGCGGTGCGGGGCGCGACGACCGAGACCGTGTCGATGGCCTACACGGAGGAGTCCGCGGCGGCGCTGGCCGCGCGCTGGCGGGGGCTCGGCCTGGACGCGGTGTTCGCGTACAACGACGAGTACGCCATGCTGCTGATGCGCGCGTTCCAGGACGCCGGACTGCGCATCCCCGAGGACGTCGCCGTCATCGGGGCGGACGACCTGCTGCTGGGCCGTCTGCTGCGGCCCCGGCTGAGCACGGTCCAGGTCGAGATGCCGACCGGGGACCGCCTGGCCGCACTGGTGGACCGCGCGGTGCGCGAGCCCTCGGAGGTCACCGAGCGGCACGACCTGATGGTGGCGGCGCCCGTCCACCGCGAGTCCACCTGATCCGGAGGCCGGCTTCCCTGCTCCGGGCGGCCCGGGCCGCGGCCCGGGCCCGGACCGGAGCGCCCGGGGGACCGTTGACAGGCGGTGACGGTCGGACGGACACTGCGGGCGCGCCCCACCCGGGCGCGCCCGGCGGTGCGGCCGTGCGGACCCCCGTGCCGTTGCGTCGCCGCCCGAACGGATCCGCCCAGGAGAGCCGCGATGAGCACCCGCACCGTCCGTGACGTCTACGTCGTCGACGCCGTCCGCACCCCGATCGGCAAGTTCGGCGGTGCGCTCGCCGGGATCCGGCCGGACGACCTGGCCGCGCACGTGGTGCGGGCGCTCGTGGACCGGACGCCCGACCTCGACCCGGCCCGCATCGACGACGTCGTCTTCGGGGACGCCAACGGCGCCGGCGAGGACAACCGGGACGTGGCCCGCATGGCGGTGCTGCTGGCAGGCCTGCCCGTGACGGTGCCCGGGGTGACGGTGAACCGGCTGTGCGGGTCCGGTCTGGAGGCCGTCGTCCAGGCCGCCCGCGCCATCGCCCTGGGCGATGCGTCCGTGGCCATCGCCGGGGGCGTCGAGTCGATGTCCCGCGCCCCCTGGGTCGTACCGAAGCCCGAACGGGGCTTCCCCGCCGGACACCAGCAGATGTGGTCCACGACCCTCGGCTGGCGGATGACCAACCCGCGCATGCCCGAGGAGTGGGCCGGCTCGCTCGGGGAGGGGGCCGAGCTGATCGCCGAGAAGTACGCGATCACGCGGGAGGCGCAGGACGCCTTCGCGCTGGAGAGCCACCGCAAGGCGGCCGCCGCCTGGGCGGCAGGGCAGTACGACGCCGAGGTCGTTCCCTACCCGGACGTGGACCTCCCGCGGGACGAGAGCATCCGCGAGGGCTCCACCCCCCAGGCGATGGCCAAGCTGAAGCCCGCCTTCCGTACGGATGGCGGGGGTACGGTCACGGCGGGCAACGCCTCGCCGCTCAACGACGGAGCGGCGGCCCTGCTGCTGACCGACGAGGAGGGGCTGGCGGCCACCGGGCGGGAGCCGCTCGCCCGCATCAGCGCGTCCGCCGTCACCGGGATCGAGCCGCAGCTCTTCGGCCTCGGCCCGGTGGACGCCGTGCAGCGGGCCCTCGCCAAGGCCGGGCGCGGCCTGGCCGACCTGACCGTCCTGGAGCTGAACGAGGCCTTCGCCGCGCAGGCCCTGGGCTGCCTCGCGGCCTGGCCGGAGCTGGACCCCGCCGTGGTCAACCCGCGGGGCGGGGCCCTGGCGATCGGGCACCCGCTCGGCGCCTCGGGTGCGCGGCTGGCCGGTGCGGTGGCCCACCAGCTGGCCGCGGCCGGCTCCGGCACGGGTATGGCGACGCTGTGCATCGGTGTCGGGCAGGGCATCGCGCTCGTCCTGGAACGCTGAGTCGAGGCGATCGTTTCCGGTCACCATGCGCCGTCAACTGCCCAATAACTGAACAGAAGTCGGGCCTCCGGTCTGGCACGATGGCGCGTGCCGCCGCACCCCCGCCCATCCCCCTCCGGAGGCCCCGCGCCATGCCGCTCCTCGATCCGACGTTCTGGCAGGACGGACCCACCCTCACCGGAGGCACCGCCCCGGTCGCCGAACCCGCCACCGGCCAGACCCTCGCCACGCTCGACCTGGCCTCGCCGGCCGACGTGGCGGAAGCCGCCGTCCGGGCCGAGGCAGCCCAGCGCGACTGGGCGCAGGCCCCCTACACCGAGCGGGCCGCCGTGCTGCGCCGGGCCGGGGACCTGTTCGCCGAGCACGCCGCCGAACTGCGCGACTGGCTGGTGCGGGAGTCGGGCTCGGTGCCCGGCAAGGCCGACTTCGAGCTGCACGTGGCCGCGCAGGAGTGCTACGAGGCCGCCGCACTGGCCTCGCGCCCCGCCGGGCAGGTGCTGCCCAGCGCCTCGCCGCGGCTGTCCTTCACCCGCCGCGTCCCGGTCGGCGTGGTCGGTGTGGTCGCCCCGTTCAACGTCCCGCTGGTGCTGGCCGTCCGCTCGGTCGCCCCGGCACTGGCGCTGGGCAACGCCGTCCTGCTCAAGCCGGACCGGCGCACCGCCGTGTCCGGCGGGCTGGCCCTCGCGGCCGTCCTCGCCGCCGCGGGCCTGCCCGCCGGGCTCCTGCACGTACTGCCCGGCGACGCCGGTACCGGGGCCGCGGTGGTCGCCGACCCCCGGGTCCGGGTGGTGTCGTTCACCGGGTCCACCCGGGCCGGACGCGCCGTCGGCGAACTGGCGGGCCGTCACCTCAAGCGCGCCCATCTGGAGTTGGGCGGGAATTCGGCCCTCGTCGTGCTCCACGACGCCGACGTTGAAGCGGCCGTGGCGCAGGCCTCCTGGGGGTCCTTCTTCCACCAGGGCCAGATCTGCATGACCGCCGGACGCCACCTCGTGCACGCCTCCCTCTACGACGAGTACGTCGAGCGGCTCGCCGCACGCGCCGAGGCCCTCGCCGTCGGCGACCCGTACCGCGAGCAGGTGCATCTGGGCCCGCTGATCGACCGCGCCCAGGTGGAGCGCGTGCACGCCCTGGTCGAAGCCAGTACCGCGCAGGGCGCCAAACTCGTCGCCGGCGGTACCCACCGGGAGCTGTTCTACCGGCCGACCGTGCTCGCCGCCGTCGCCGACGACACCCCCGCCTACGCGGAGGAGGTCTTCGGCCCGGTCGCCCCCGTACGGTCCTTCACCACGGAGGAGGAGGCGGTGGCACTGGCCTCGGCGGGCCCCTACGGGCTCGCCCTCGGCATCGTGACCCCCGACGTCGCGCGCGGCCTCGACCTGGCGCAGCGGATCCCCACCGGGATCGTCCACGTCAACGACCAGACGGTCGAAGACGAGGCCGTCGCCCCGTTCGGCGGAGTGGGCGCCTCCGGCAACGGCGCCCGCTTCGGCGGCGAGGCCAACCTGGACGCCTTCACCGAACTCCGCTGGACCACGGCCCGCACCGCCCCCGCCGGGCATCCGTTCTAGCCCGCCTCCAGGCACCGGTCCCCGGCCTGCGGAATGCTGGAGGGGGGCCGTTCGTTCAAGGGGCAGACGGCACAACACAGGAGGTCTGGACACCGTGGCTACAGTCGAGCTCACCAAGGACAACTTCGACCAGACGGTCAGCGAGAACCCGTTCGTGCTGATCGACTTCTGGGCGGGCTGGTGCCGGCCGTGCCTCCAGTTCGCCCCCGTCTACGAGAAGGCCTCCGAGGCCCACCCCGACCTGGTATTCGCCAAGGTGGACACCGAGGCGCAGCAGGAGCTCGCGGGCGCCTTCCAGATCACCTCGATCCCGACGCTGATGATCGTCCGGGACCAGGTCGCCATCTTCTCCCAGCCCGGCGCCCTGCCGGAAGCGGCCCTGACGGACCTCATCGCACAGGCCCGGGCCCTGGACATGGACGAGGTGCGCGCGAAGATCGCCGAGTCCCCGCAGCCGGGTGCCGGGGCCCCCGGCACGCCGGAGGCGTGAGTGCGTGACGCAGGCCCCGACCAGCGGTGACACTGGTCCGTATGACTGAAGCAGTGGAGTACGACGTCGTGGTCCTGGGCGGGGGTCCGGCCGGCGAGAACGTCGTCGACCGGACCCGCGCCGCCGGGCTGACCACCGCCCTGGTGGAGAGCGAACTCGTCGGCGGTGAGTGCTCGTACTGGGCCTGCATCCCCAGCAAGGCCCTGCTGCGTCCCGTACTGGCCCGGTCCGAGGCACGCAGGGTGCCGGGCCTGGCCGAAGCCGCCGGCGGCCCGCTGGACTCGGCGGCCGTGTTCGCGCACCGGGACTACTGGACCGCGAACTGGAAGGACGAGGGCCAGATCGACTGGCTCGACTCGATCGGCGCCCACGTGTACCGGGGCCACGGCCGCCTCTACGGCGTCCGCAAGGTCGCCGTCACCAGCCCCGAAGGCGAGCACCACGTGCTCTCCGCGCGGCACGCCGTGGTCGTCGCCACCGGCACCGCCGCGGTGATCCCCGATGTGCCGGGGATCGAGGGCGCCCGGCCGTGGACCAGCCGCGAGGCCACCTCCGCGCAGGAGGCTCCGGAGCGGCTGCTGATCGTCGGCGGTTCCGTGGTGGCCGCCGAAATGGCCACCGCCTGGCAGGGCCTGGGCTCCCGCGTCACCGTCCTCGTACGCGGCTCCCGGCTGCTGCCGCGGATGGAGCCGTTCGCCGGCGAACTGGTGGCCGAGGCGCTGACCGGGGCCGGCGCGGTGGTCCGTACGGACGTGTCCGTGGAAGCGGTCGTGCGCGACGGGTCGACCGGTCCCGTCACCGTCGTCCTGGAGGGCGGCGAGACCCTGGAGGGCGACGAGCTGCTGGTGGCGACGGGACGCTCGCCGCGGACGCGGGACATCGGCCTGGAGACCGTCGGCCTGACGCCGGGGGACTGGATCGGGGTCGACGACAGCTGCCGGGTCCCCGGCCACGACTGGCTGTACGCCGTCGGGGACGTCAACCACCGGGCTCTGCTCACCCATCAGGGCAAGTACCAGGCCCGGATCGCCGGCGCCGCCATCGCCGCCCGCGCGGACGGCGCCCACGCCGTGGACGCGGCCCCCTGGGGAGCCCACGCCGCGACCGCCGACACCCGGGCGCTGCCCCAGGTGGTCTTCACCGACCCCGAAGCCGCGGCGGTGGGCCTCAGCCTGGCCGAGGCGGAACGGGCCGGACACCGGGTGCGCGCCGTCGACTACGACCTGGGGAAGGTCTCCGGCGCCGGCCTGTACGCCGACGGCTACACGGGCCGCGCCCGGATGGTCGTCGACATCGAACGCGAGGTCCTGCTCGGCGCGACCTTCGTCGGCCCGGGCGCCGCGGAGCTGCTGCACGCCGCCACGATCGCCGTGGCGGGCGAGGTCCCGATCGCCCGGCTGTGGCACGCGGTCCCCGCCTTCCCCACCATCAGCGAGGTCTGGCTGCGCCTCCTGGAGGCCTACCGGGGCTGACCGGCCCGGCGCGCGGACCCGGGCACGCCTCGCGGAGGCGGCCCGGGCCGTCCGAGGCGCAGGAGGGCCCGAGCGCCGTGTGTGCCCATGTGCCGCGTGCGGTCGCCTTCCCTGTGCCGGTGACGGCCGGGTGGGTGACGGCCGGGTGGGTGACGGCCGGTGGGTGACGATCGCTACCCCGCGGTGGCGGCCCGCCGGTAGCTGCTGCCGTCCCGGGTGCGGGTGAGCCGGCCGGAGGTGATCAGGTACCGGCGCAGGGCCGAGCAGTCCTCGTGGACCGTGCGCAGCGCGTCGTTGACCTCGGGTTCGGTGTAGTCCCGGTCCATCGCGAAGAGGGTCTCGGCCAGGTGGGAGAGCAATTGCTCACGCCGCGCCACCTTGCGCGGAATCACCGTGAGGCGCCCGCCGGAGAACAGGTCGCGCACGTCTCGCCGGCTCCGGCCCCCGGGTACGCCGTCTGTTGCTGCTCCGACTCCGGGCGTACCGGGTGCTCCGGGCGTCCCGGACATATCGGCTCGGGCTTCGGCGGGGGACTGTGCGGGGTTGTGGGGCATGCGGGAAGCCTTCCCGGTCGGTGCCCACCGGGGCAACGCATTTTCCGGGGCCCCCGCCGGGCTGCCCGCCCCACCGGGTCGGCAGCGTGGTGGCCGGCCGTGCGGCGGCCCGCCCGCCCCGGGTGCGCTCCGGGACGGGCGGGCCTGGTCCCGGGGCCGGGACCGGGGACCGGGGGCGGTCAGGGTCCGACGGTGATCTGCTGCGCCGGGTTGGTGGTGTCGGTGACCTTGTACACGGCATTGAAGGTGGAGAAGGTCGCGCTGGTCGGGCAGCCGAAGCCGCCGGTGACCGTGACCGGCACGGACGCGTTGGTGAAGGTCAGCGCGGACGGGGCGCCGTTGGCCCAGGTGCCGCCGACGTTCGCGGGGGCGGTGGGCGCGGCGGTGACGGTGCAGTTGGCCAGGCCGCTCGTCGTCACGACGAGCCCGCCGACCGGGACCTTGAGGGTGGCGGTGACGGGGGAGCCGTTCTGCATGGACACCGTCCAGGCGCCGCTGGTCGTGACGGTGGGGGTCACCCCCGGCAGGCTGGCGGTGCAGGAGCTGTAGGTGGGCGGCGTGATCGGTGAGCTGACCGGACCGGCGGGGTTGGTGTTGCCGGGAGCGGCGGGCACCGTGCCGGTGGCGACGGAGACCGAACACGTCACCGTGACCGAACCGGCCTTGAGGGTGGCCTTCCCGCTCAGGGTGGCCTTGAACGCGTGCCCGGCCGGGGTGACGGTGGTCGATCCGGCCAGCGGTAAGGGGGCGGCGGACGCGGTGACCGAGGCCACCGAGAGGGCTGCGGCTGCGACTGTCCCGAGGGTGAGCGAGGTGCGCGTGCGGCTCATGGCTGGGCTCCTTGGGGATCGGGGTGCGCGGTGGAGGTGGGGGTGGGGGTGGACACGGGTGCAGGTGCAGGTGCAGGTGCAGGTGCGGGTACGGCTGCGGGGTCGGGAGTGGCGGACTCCGTGTCCCCGGTGTGCTGGACGGCGTACGGCTGCCACGCGAACATCAGGCCGCCGCCGAGAATGCCGAGCAGGGTGCCGATCAGGAACCCGCCCAGGTTCGACAGGACCAGCGCGCCGGTGGCGATCAGGGTGGTGAGGACACCGGCGAGGACGCGCTGGGGCGGCGCGAACCAGGCGGTGAGACCGAGCACGATCATGACGATGCCCATCAGGACGGACGGGATCCCCGCCACCCCTTGCTGGAGCATCACCTTCAGCGGTGCCAGCGGCAGGACGCAGATCTCGGCTCCCGCCAGGACGGCGAAGAAACCTCCCCAGAAGGGTCTGCTGCGCCGCCAGCGGCGGAACCGGCCGCGGGTGGGGGCGGCGTCCCCGCGCCCCTGCCCGACGGCGCCCGCGGCTTCCCGTCGGGCGGTGCGGCTCAGAAGCATTCCTTCTTTCCCTTGCTGATGTTCATGTTCAGCCCGGAGAGCTTGAAGGTGCCCGCGTTGGTGGCCCACGCGGTCTGCTGGAGGTTGCTGATGCTGACGGTGTCGGCCTGCTGGGCGAAGAGGTCCTGCATGCCCTGCGCGTCGGCCGGCCCCTTGTCGAGGGTGGAGGCGTCGCGGCCGATCTCGATGTTGCTGAAGACTGCGTCCCCGGACAACTGGGTCGCGTCCACGAACAGGTTGCTCGCCTCGACGGGGGACTTCTGGCCCGCCGTGAGGTTGAGCGAGATGTCCCCGATCACCGGGAGCGTGGTGACCACGGACTGGCAGAGGCTGTGGAGCTTGGCCTCCTTGATGGCGGTGACCGCCACCGGGATGAGCTCCTGGCGGGCATTGACGTCGACGCTGCCGTACTGCGCGAAGCCCTCGCCCTCCAGACTCTTGGCCGAGACCTTGAACTGCTGGCCCGACACGGCGAAGGAGGCGGCGAGCGCGCCCTGCGCGAGGGCGATGCCGAGGCCTGCCGTGACGGCGACGGCGGGAACGGTCAGGACGGCGAACCGGCGCCACCGGACGCGGCCTGCGGACCCGCCGGGCGGCTCGGATAACTTCGGGGAATCTGCCATGAGATCGTCCCTTATTTCGGCTGTGCACCGTTGTTACCGACGAGTTGAATGTAAGAGTGCCAATGGAGGTTGGCAAGGTTGTGCGACTGCACCTTTTCGGCCGACTCCTACTGCTCCGTACGCAGCAGTTCGGCGACCTCCGCCTCCACCCGCCGGGCCATCGCCCGCGCGAACTCCGTGGCCACGACGTCGCCGGCGACCGGCCGCAGGGCGGCCACCGCCTCCGTGATGTGCTGGAGCTGCGTGGCCGAAAGCTGCTCCAGGCCCTCGGCGCCGATCACATGCCGCCGGAACAGTCCGACGAACAAGTCCGCCAGCGCCGCCGCCTGCACCTGCAGGAAGTCCCCGGCGTCCAGGATCTCCGCGAGCGGCACCCCCTGGCGCACCAGGGCCAGCGTCGCGTCCAGCAGCCGCCGGTTCGGGTACGTCACACGGTCCCCGTCCACCGTCACGTACCCCAGCTCTGCCGCCCGCCGGGTGTCGGCGGCCGTCGCCGTCGGACCGAACAGCTCCCGCAGCTCGGCCCGGGTCATCGTGACCGGCTCCTCCTGCACCCAGTCGCGGGTCATCTCCCGCTCCAGGCCCAGCAGTCGCGACAACCCGTCGCCCTGCTCCCACGCCTCCAGGAGCTCCGCGATGCCGTTGACCGTGTAGCCGCGGCCCAACAGGTCGTTGATCAGCCGCAGCCGGGTCAGGTGGTCGTCGGAGTACCAGGCGATCCGGCCCTCCCGCCGCGGCGGCGGCAGCAACCCGCGCTCCTGGTAGTAGCGCAGGTTGCGCACCTTGACGCCGGCCGCCTGCGCCACGTCCTCCCGTCGGTAGCGCCGGCCGCCGCCGGCCGCCGCTTCCTCGTCATCCCGCACCTGGCTGCTCACGCGGCCGAGTGTAGGACGTACCGGCAGGTCACATAGGCCGCGGACGGTCCTGCTTGACCGCCCGCAGCACGACGAACTTCGGTTCGGACGCCGCGACTTCACTGTTGCCGAAAAGCCGGCGCAAATGCGTGTGGTACCCCATGTGCCGGTTGGCGACCACCCACAGCTCGCCGCCGGGCCGCAGGACCTTGCGCGACTGGGCGAACATCCGCAGCGCCGTCGCATCGGTCGTGGCCTGGTGGGAGTGGAACGGCGGGTTGCACAGCACCAGGTCCACGGAACCGGGATCCAGCATGGCCACCCCGTCCCCGACGTGGAACTCGGCCGTCCGCCGGCCCGCGGGCACGTTCGCCTCGTACGTGGCCCGCGCCGAGGCGACCGCCTGGTAGGACTCGTCGGTGAAGACCACCGCGGCATCCGGGTCGGCGACCGCGACGGCCGTTCCCACCACGCCGTTGCCGCAGCCCAGGTCCACGACGCGGGCGCCGTCGGTGTTCGTCGGGATGCTCTGCAGGAAGAACCGGGTGCCCACGTCGAGGCGGTCCGCGCAGAAGATCCCCGCATGGTTGACGACGGTCAGCCCGGCCCCCGAGCCGCCGTCCTCGTCCACCGTGTACGTCACCGGCCACGGCGCGTTCCCGGCCGGCCGGGCCGACGCCTGCGCGCTGGGCGTGCAGAAGATCAGCCGGGCCTTCTTCTCCGCGAGCGAGGTCTTCGTCGGGCCCAGGATCTTCTCGAAGAGCCGCAGCGTGGAGGTGTGGATCTCCTTCACCATGCCGGCGCCGACCACGACCGTGCCCGCGTGCACGTGCGGGGCCAGCCGGTACAGCTGGTCCTCCAGCAGCGCCAGGCTCTTCGGTACGCGCACCAGCAGGACGTCGATCCGCTCCGGCGGCGGGTCCTGCGCGGTCAGCAGGGTCACCTTCGCCTTCGAGGTCCCGATCCCCGCCCGGTCCAGGTTCGCCGCGGTGGCGGAACGGGCCAGGGAGGAGTCGGTGATCTGCGTCGGGCGGAAGGCGGCGAGCGCGGTGGTCAGCGCCCCCCAGCGGTCGCCGAGCACGGTGATCTGCCCGGCGTTCGCCAAGTCCACCGGCCCGCGCTCCCCGGTACCGGAGTCGAGGTGGCGCAGCAGGTACTCGTCGGCGGCGTCCCAGGCGAAGAGCCGGTCGCGCGGGTCCTCGGGGAAGCGGGTGAGCTCGTAGGAGCCGAAAGGTGTGGTCAGACGGTTCATATGGGACCCAGGCTAACCGAGGCGGCGGCCCGACCCCGCACGGGCGGGGCCGGGCCGCGCCCTACTCGGGGAACTCGCCCGCCATCGCCGCCGCCATCCGCAGGTACGGACGGGCCTGCGCGGGCCGGCCGCTGCGCTCCAGCGTGCGGCCGAGCATCAACTGCGCGTAGTCCTCCACCGGCCACCGCTCCAGGATCGCCCGCAGCTCGGTCTCCGCCCGGGAGAGCTGCGCGGAGTGGTAGTAGGCCCGGGCCAGCAGCAGCCGGGGCGCCAGCTGCTCCGGGGCCTCGCCGGCCAGCGGGGCCAGGATGCGGGCGGCCGTAGCGTACTCCTTGGCGTCGAAGAAGAGCCGAGCCCGCTCCCAGCGCTCGGCGGGCGAGCCGTGCTCCAGGTAGGCCGTCGGCGTGTCCATCGCGTCCATCCGTCCTCCAGGTGCTGTGTCCGGAGCCTGGAACACCCGTGCAGGGGGGAACATTCCACCTCACACCTGCGCCGCCGCGCCGCTAGGTTGTCCGCATGAGCAATCTCGATCGCCAGCCCGCTCTCTCCGCCTGCGGCGGCCGCGGCTTCGTCGTGGCCGAACCCGTCCGCGAGCTCCTCAGCCCCCGCACCGTCAAGCTCGGGGAGTCCTCGGAGGTCCGCCGGCTCCTGCCCAACCTGGGGCGCCGCATGGTGGGGGCCTGGTGCTTCGTGGACCACTACGGCCCGGACGACATCGCCGGCGAACCGGGCATGCAGGTCGCACCGCACCCCCACTCGGGGCTGCAGACGGTGAGCTGGCTCCACGAGGGCGAGGTGCTGCACCGCGACAGCGTCGGCAGCCTCGAGACGATCCGCCCCCGCGAGCTGGGCCTGATGACCTCGGGCCGAGGCATCAGCCACTCGGAGGAGAGCCCGCGCGAACACGCCCGCCTGCTGCACGGCGCACAGCTGTGGGTGGCCCTGCCCGACGCCCACCGCGACGTCGCCCCGCACTTCCAGCACCACGCCGAGCTCCCGCAGGTCACCGCCCCCGGCCTGACCGCCACCGTCATCCTGGGCACCCTGGACACGGCGACCTCGCCCGGCACGGCGTACAGCCCCCTCGTCGGCGCAGACCTGGCTCTGGCCGCCGGCACGGACACCCGCATCCCGCTCGACCCGGACTTTGAGTACGCGGTCCTGTCGATGTCGGGCGAAGCCCACGTCGACGGCGTACCGGTCCTCCCGGGCTCGATGCTCTACCTCGGCTGCGGCCGCACCGAGCTTCCCCTGCGCGCCGCCTCGGACGCGGGGCTGATGCTCCTGGGCGGCGAACCGTTCGAGGAGGAGATCGTGATGTTCTGGAACTGGATCGGGCGGTCACACGAGGATGTCGCGCAGGCCCGGGAAGACTGGATGAACGGCTCGCGCTACGGCGAGGTCAAGGGCTACGACGGCCCGCCGATCCCGGCGCCCGAGCTCCCGCCGACGCACCTGAAGCCCAGAGGAAGGGTCCGCTGACCTGCTGGTCCGGATGTGACGAGGGTCGGGCGCGGTGCTCGCTCCCGACCCTTCGTTGTGGCTTGAGCTGCACAGGGGGGATCTCGCCCGGTACGGCATGGCGGCTCGGCTCGGTTCGGCGTGTGTGCAGTGGCTTCGGACGGGGCGGACACGCGCCGGCGGGTGCGGCGTTGGACGTAGGGTGCTGGCGGAGAGGTGGGGGAGACGATGACTGACGACCGCAAGACGAGCGTGCCGGTATGGACGTTGGCGACCACGGATGTCCGCGTGCCAGGGCTGACCGCGGGTGACTCGATGACGGCTGAGCGCCTGGCCGAACTGCGCGGCGTGCTGGCCGTCCTGGCCGGTGAGCCGATCGTCACCCTGGAGGCGCATCCGCTGCCCGACACGGTCGACCGGAGCCGTGGCATCCCCCTCGACGCCGCGAGTCCCCTCGCGCAGCACCTGTCGCAGTTCATCACGCAGTCGGCGCGCAGTTCCCTCACGGTGGCCAGAGCGACCTCTTCCGGCGAATGCCTCTACCGCATGGTGGTCCCGGCGAAGTTCGCCGCCCAGTTCGGGCAGGGCATCGTTCGGCACATGGTGCCGAAGGGGGCCGATGGCATCTTCGATGCACTCGTCGACTCGACGGGCAGGATCGCCGCGAAGGTGACATTCGTGCCGGTCGGGGGAGCGGCAGCGGCGGGTACGGCCGGCGGGGCCGGTGTGACCGCCGGCGCCGTGGCCGCCGGCGGTACGGCGCTCACCGTGGCAGCGCCGCTCGTGCTCATGGCGGTGGCGGTCGGAGTGAGCGCGCACGCCGACCGACAGCGTCAGCGGGCCATCGGACACCTCACGAAAATGCTGGAGCAACTCCACGAGGACAAGCTCGACGACGAGCAGAGCGAACTCGACGGCTGCCGCGACGCGATCGACAAGGCCACGGCCCTTCTCCTCGACCAAGGCAGGCTCGGTGTCTCGCTGGGACTCGACTCGGCCGTGCACGCCATCAACCAGGCGCTGGGCAGAGCCGACCGGCGTGTGGCGGGATGGCAGAGTGCACTCGACGGGCTGCCTGCGGGCGAAGCCGTCGAACTCGGCGCGCTGACCAAGTCGTTCCCCGGCGTCGACGACCACGGCGGCACCTTCCGCACCCACCTCCAACTCATCTCCCTGGCGGTCGCGCTGAAGCGGCGGGTCGTTGTCCTGCAGGCCGTCGAGCACGCCCAGAGCGACCCCGGCAATCCGTTCGAGAACTTCACCCGCGCGCTCAAGCGCGACCAGCAGCGCCTCGACGCACTGGAGTCGAGCATCGCCGGTGTCCTGATCCGTCTGTCGGCACTGGAACTGGCCCGCCCGACCGGTCGGCGCCCCGTCTTCACCACGGGTGAAGTCGACCGCCTGCTGGGCGCGGCACACCGGATTCACCAGCTGGGTGACGGCGTCACGGTCACCGGCCGGATGGCCGACGTGGCGATCGAGATCGCCCGCGACAAGGACGGTTCCGTGGTGGTGTTCCCTGCACTGCCCGTGGAGGCGTAGGCGCGCCCGTACGGCTCTGGCGTGTCGTGCGCGAGCCGTTCGCTCCGTTGCGCTGCCGTCGGAGGCCGCTTTGGGCTCGTCATCGTGCTCGCGCAGTTCGGGCGGGCCGGGCCGGGCCGGCAGGGGGCGCGGGGCGGTCTGCCGGCCGGCGGTCCGGGTGCGGGCTTCAGTTGCTGCTGGTCAGGGCTCGGAGTGCGGTGTTGAGTGCGAGCACGTTGACGCGTGGCTCGCCCATGAAGCCGAGGGTGCGGCCGGTGGTGTGGTCGGCCACGAGGTCCTCGACCTGCCGGATGCCGAGGCTGTTCTGCTCGGCGACCCGGGGGACCTGCAGCTGAGCGTAGGCGGGGGAGATGTCCGGGTCGAGGCCGGAGCCGGAGGAGGTCACGGCGTCAGCCGGTACGTCCTGCGGCCTGACCGGGTGGCCGGCGGTGGAGTTGTCCGCGACCACGGCTTCCCTGGCGGTGGTGACCTGGGCGCAGAGGGTGCCCTCCTCGGCGTCCTCGGGGCACCGGCCGTCCACGGCGCCGCTGTCGGCCGAGCGGTTGGTGGCGCCGGAGAGGATCAGCGCGTACTGCGTGTTGATGCTGTTGACGCCCAGCCCGCTTGCGGGACGCGGCTGGAACCACCTGAGGTCCGGCCTGGACGCCTCCTCGGCGTCGTCGGGGTCCTTCTTCGGCAGGGTGTACCGCTGGCCGATGAGGGAGGAGCCGACGACCTGGCCGCTCTTGTCCTTGACCTCGGAGCCGTTGGCCTGGTCGGGGAAGAGGGCCTGGGCGGTCCCGGTGACGGCGAGCGGGTAGAGGACCCCGCAGATCACGGTCAGGACGAGCAGGGCCCGCACACCCGCCCCGAGCAACCGTGCTGCGCTTCCTACGGAGTTGTTCATGGGATCAGCACGTTCCTGTTTCAGGCGAGACCGGGGATGAGGGAGAGGAGCATGTCGATGGCCTTGATGCCGATGAACGGGGCGATCAGGCCGCCCAGGCCGTACAGGCCCAGGTTGCGGCGAAGCATCCTGTCCGCGCTGGTCGGCGTGTACCGCACGCCCTTCAGGGCGAGCGGCACCAAGGCGATGATGATCAGCGCGTTGAAGACGACCGCGGACAGGATCGCGGACTCCGGCGAGGCCAGACCCATGATGTTGAGCTTGTCGAGGCCCGGGTAGACCACCGCGAACATGGCCGGGATGATCGCGAAGTACTTGGCGACGTCGTTGGCGAGCGAGAAGGTCGTGAGCGCGCCCCGGGTGATGAGGAGTTGCTTGCCGATCTCGACGATCTCGATGAGCTTGGTGGGGTCGGAGTCCAGGTCCACCATGTTCCCGGCCTCCTTGGCGGCCGAGGTGCCGGTGTTCATCGCCACGCCGACATCGGCCTGCGCGAGCGCCGGCGCGTCGTTCGTGCCGTCGCCGGTCATCGCGACGAGCTTGCCCCCCGCCTGCTCGCGTTTGATGAGGGCCATCTTGTCCTCGGGGGTGGCTTCGGCGAGGAAGTCGTCGACGCCCGCCTCTTCGGCGATGGCCCGGGCGGTCAGCGGGTTGTCACCCGTGATCATGATCGTCTTGATGCCCATGCGGCGCAGTTCCGCGAACCGCTCGCGCATGCCGTCCTTGACGACGTCCTTCAGGTGGACGACCCCCAGGACGCGGGCGCCCCTGCCGTCCTCGACGGCGACGAGGAGCGGGGTGCCTCCGGCCTCGGAGATGCGGTCGGCGAGGAGGCCGGCGTCCGCGGGGACCTCGCCGCCCTGCTCCTCGACCCACCTGATGACGGAACCGGCCGCGCCCTTGCGGATACGCCTGCCGCCGACGTCCACGCCCGACATACGGGTCTGGGCGGTGAAGGCGACCCACTCGGCGTGTGCCAACTCGCCCTGGTGGCGCTCGCGCAGGCCGTACTCCTCCTTCGCCAGGACGACGACGGAGCGGCCCTCCGGCGTCTCGTCCGCCAGGGACGAGAGCTGGGCGGCGTCCGCCAGCTCTGCCTCCGTCACCCCCCTGACCGGGACGAACTCCGAGGCCTGGCGGTTGCCGAGGGTGATGGTGCCGGTCTTGTCGAGCAGCAGCGTGGACACGTCACCGGCGGCCTCGACGGCGCGGCCGGACACGGCCAGCACGTTGCGCTGGACCAGGCGGTCCATGCCCGCGATGCCGATCGCGGACAGCAGCGCCCCGATGGTGGTGGGGATCAGGCAGACCAACAGGGCCGTCAGCACGATCATCGACTGCTCGGCGCCTGCGTGGATCGCGAAGGGCTGGAGGGTGACCACCGCCAGCAGGAAGACGATCGTGAGGGACGCGAGAAGGATGTTCAGCGCGATCTCGTTGGGCGTCTTCTGCCGTGCAGCGCCTTCCACAAGGGCGATCATGCGGTCGATGAAGGTCTCGCCGGGCCTCGTCGTGATCCTGATGACGATCCGGTCGGACAGCACCTTCGTTCCGCCGGTGACCGCGCTGCGGTCGCCGCCTGACTCCCTGATCACCGGGGCGGACTCACCCGTGATGGCGGATTCGTCCACCGAGGCGACCCCCTCGACGACGTCGCCGTCGCCGGGGATGACGTCGCCGGCCTCGCAGACCACCCGGTCGCCGATCTTCAGCGCGGCCCCCGGGACCCGCTCCTCGCCCGTGCCGTCCTGCGTCAGGCGGCGGGCGACGGAGTCGGTCTTGGCCCGGCGCAGCGTGTCGGCCTGGGCCTTGCCGCGGCCCTCGGCCACGGCCTCGGCCACATTGGCGAAGATCGTGGTCAGCCACAGCCAGGCGGTGATGGCCCAGCCGAACCAGTCCGTCGGGTCCTTGACGGCCAGCACGGTCGTGACGACCGAGCCGATCAGGACCACGAACATCACGGGCGACGCGACCATGACCCGGGGGTCGAGCTTGCGCACGGCGTCCGGGAGGGATTTCAGCAGCTGCTTCGGATCGAACAGGCCGCCGCCCACGCGTGCGGTGTCCGGCCTGCGGCCGGTGGGCACGTCCTGGTGCGGGGCCCTCGTGGGCGTGGCGGTGCTCATGAGGCGAGCCCTTCGGCGAGCGGTCCCAGCGCGAGGGCGGGGAAGTAGGTCAGACCGGTGACGATGAGGATCGTGCCGGTGAGGAGGCCGGTGTAGAGCGGCTTGTCGGTACGGAGCGTGCCCGCCGTCTCGGGGACGGGCTGCTGCTCGGCGAGCGAGCCGGCCAGTGCCAGGACGAACACCATGGGAAGGAAGCGGCCGAGCAGCATGGCGATGCCGATGGTGCTGTTGAACCACTGCGTGTCGGCGTTCAGGCCGGCGAGCGCGGAGCCGTTGTTGTTGGCGCCCGAGGTGTAGGCGTACAGGACCTCGGAGAATCCGTGCGCGCCCGCGTTCAGCACCGAGTTGCCCGGCGTGGGCATGGCCACGGCGGCCGCGGTGAAGCACAGCACCAGAGCCGGGGTGACGAGGAGGTAGCAGGCGGCCAGCTTGATCTGCCGGGTGCCGATCTTCTTGCCCAGGTACTCGGGGGTGCGGCCGACCATCAGACCCGCGATGAACACCGCGATGACCGCCATGATCAGCATGCCGTAGAGGCCGGAGCCCACACCGCCGGGTGCGATCTCGCCGAGCTGCATGCCCAGTAGCTGGAGGCCGCCGCCGAGGCCGGTGTACGAGGAGTGGAAGGAGTTGACCGCACCGGTCGAGGTCAGCGTGGTGGCTACCGAGAAGATCGCGGAGGCGCCGACACCGAAGCGGGTCTCCTTGCCCTCCATCGCCCCGCCCGCGATCGCGAAGGCCGGCCCGTGGTGCGCGAACTCGGTCCACATCATCAGCGCGGTGAACCCGAGCCAGATCGCCGCCATCGTCGCGAGGATCGCGTGGCCCTGGCGCAGGCTGCCGACCATCCGGCCGAAGGTACGGGTCAGCGCGAACGGGATGAGCAGGATGAGGAAGACCTCGAAGAGGTTGGAGAACGGACCGGGGTTCTCGAACGGGTGGGCGGAGTTGGCGTTGAAGTAGCCGCCGCCGTTCGTGCCGAGTTCCTTGATCACCTCCTGCGAGGCGACCGCGCCGCCGTTCCACTGTTGGGCGCCGCCCGTGAACTGGCCGACCTCGTGGATCCCGGCGAAGTTCTGGATGGCTCCGCAGGCGACCAGGACGATCGCGCCGAGGACCGCGAGGGGGAGCAGGATGCGGACGGTGCCGCGCACCAGGTCGGCCCAGAAGTTGCCGAGCTCACCGGTGCGGGAGCGCGCGAAACCCCGTACGAGTGCCACGGCCACGGCCATGCCGACTGCGGCCGAGACGAAGTTCTGCACCGCCAGGCCGCCGGTCTGCACGACGTGCCCCATGGCCTGTTCGCCGGCGTACGACTGCCAGTTCGTGTTGGCCACGAACGAGGCGGCCGTGTTGAAGGCCTGGTCGGGATCGATCGCCGCGAAGCCGAGCGAGCCGGGCAGCACGCCCTGGGCGCGCTGGAGGGCGTACAGGAAGAGGACACCCACCGCGGAGAAGGCGAGGACGCCGCGCAGGTAGGCGGGCCAGCGCATCTCGGCGCTCGGATCGGCGCCTATCGCCCTGTAGATCCACTTCTCCGGTGCGTAGTGCTTACCGGACGAGTAGACCCGGGCCATGTGGTCGCCCAGCGGCCGGCAGGCCAGGGTGAGCGCGGCGATCAGTGCGAGGAGCTGGAGCACCCCGGCGAGGACGGGACTCATCGGGGCTAGAACCTCTCCGGGTACACAAGGGCGAGGACGAGGTAACCCAACAGGGAGACGGCCACGACGAGGCCGACGATGTTTTCGGCGGTCACAGCTTGGTCACCCCTCGGGCGATGAGGGCCACCAGCGCGAACACCGCGACCGTGGTGACGACGAAGGCCAGATCGGCCATCGTGAGCTCCTGGGTGAAGAGGGAGGAAAGGAATCGGCCGGGTGGCCGATGACGAGACAACCGCGTCTTCCTCCCGCCGGTGGGACACCTTGACGCGCTCGATACGGCTACCCGCGAACTCTTGACGCCGCCCATGCGGGAAAGGCCGCAAAACCGGGGTCGCGCCTGGTGGGACGGGCGGGGCGGGTCGCGGGGCCGGGGCAGGGGCCGGGGCAGGGGCCGGGGGAAAGGCTGGTGTGCGGGGTCGGCGGAACAAGGTAACGTCTTTGTCATGTTCTTCCAGACGCCGATTTACGAGTGAGCGCGTGACGGGCCCCCGCTGACGCCCTCCGACGTCGCCGCGCCCGTCCCCCACCGATGAATCCGCAGATCACTCCACCTGTACCGACCGGGAGAACCCGTGACCGTGAGCAAGAACATCAACAATCCCGTGGGCATGGGCGGCGGCCAGCGCAAGAGGCTGTCGCGGGCCGAGCGGCAGAACAACGGCCCGCACCGCAACCTCGACCGTCGCGGCGCCGCCGACCAGAAGGCCGAGCTGGTGCGCAAGATGCGCGAGAAGGCCGCCGCCACCGAGGACGCCGGGCAGACGGGCGACGACACCGCACAGGGCTGACCGACCCACCGCCGCCCGAGGGCGGCGCCACACGGGGCAGGGCCCGGACCACCACCACAGATGGTCCGGGCCCTGCTGCTGTGTCCGGGGACCGGGGTGGCGCCCCGCGCGTCGCTCAGCGGGGGACCGCCTCGAAGGCGGTGGTCTTGCTCGCCGTCTGGCCCCAGTCGGTGGTGATGTCGGCCGTCAGGGTGTACGAACCGACCTCGTCCAGGCTGTCCTCGAAGCTGAAGAGGGTGATGCCCGGCGGCCTGCACCGTTCGCTGCGTGCCATCCGGACGACCTCGCCGCCCCGCTTGACCGTCCACTGGACGTAGCAGCCCCGGTCCAGGCGGCCCCCCGCGTCCTGGACGACCGTGTTCGCGCCGGGGGTGGACCTCGCCCGCCAGGTGGTCGGCCCCACCTTGCCGCTCGTCCCCATGTCGATGCGTACGATCAACGGCCCTGTGTGGCCCGGAGGTTCGGGCTTGGCGCTGGAGCCGACACCGTCCGGCAGCGGAGCCCTGCCCTGCGGCGCGGGGTCCTCGGGTGCGGAGGCCTCCGGGGGCGTGCCGGGTCCGGCGCCGACCGACCGCGGCAGGGTGGGCGACGGCGAGGCCGGCGCACCGTCGTCACCGGAGTCCGGCGGCGACGCGGGGCGCGCCGAGGCCGGGGCCGAGGCGGAGGCCTTGGGCGGCGGGTCCTCCGAGGAGAACAGGTCCTTCCCGGCCGCCAGCGCGCCGATGATCGCCGCGATCACGCCGATGACCACGAGCACCGGGTGCTCGGCCAGTTTCGTCTGCCCACCACTCAAGGCGGCCTCCCCCTACCCGGCCCCGGCCCTGCCCACGACCGCCGGGGCGACATTGTGCGCTGCCGACCCTAACGTTCCGTGGTCCGCCGCGAAGGGCGAATGCCGAAGGCGTGACCTCGGACCGGAACGGCCGGGTGTGCCCGCCCGCCGACCGGATCGGGCTGCGGGTGTGGAATGCGTACGGAGGCCGGACCGGGGAAGGCGTCCGGCATGATGCTCAGGCAGGCAGGCGGTCCCGCCGGCGGCGTGACCGGACGCACGGCGTACGGGGCGAGTGCGACGGCCGTCGCCGCGGCCGCGGTCCTCGGCGCGCTCGCCGTGGACCCGGACAGCCGCTGGTACCGGACGCTGCGCACACCCGGCTGGCAGCCACCGCCGTGGGCGTTCGGAGCGGTGTGGACGCCCCTCTACGGAGCCTTCGCCTGGGCGGCCGGGCATGCGGTGCAGCGCACCGCCGGGCAGGAGCGCCGCCGCCTGGCTGCGAGTCTGGGCACGAACCTGGCGCTGAACGCGGCATGGAACTGGCTGTTCTTCGGCCTGAGGAGCCCCGCGTCCGGACTGGCCGGCACGCTCCTGCTGGACGCCTCGAACCTCGCGCTGCTGCGGCGGGTCCGGCGATCGGACCGGTCCGCGGCGCTTGCGCTGGCGCCGTACGCGGCTTGGTGCGCCTTCGCCACGCTCCTCAACGCGGACATCGTCCGGCGCAACCCGCCGCGGCTGCGGGTGCTCGGGCGGCTGCGCGCCTGACGGCGACCGTCGCGCCGCGCGGCACTCCGCAGGGCGCAGGACTCAGGGGTGCGCGGGTCTCAATGGGCTCCGGGGCCCGTGCCGGAGCCGTCGTCCTCCGGGTCGGCGAGGGCCTGGGCGAGCAGGCGGGAGAGTGCCACCCGGTTCCTGAGGCGGTCCCGGAGCGTGCCGGGTTCGGCCGTGAGGCGGACCTCGGCGGTGGACGCGATCAGGCGGCGTGGCTGCCGCTGCCAGGCGTGGGTGTGCAGGGCCCCGCCCCGGTCCTCGCAGTGGCTGCGCAGGTCGAGCAGGAAGTGCAGGCCGGCGAGGTCCATGAACGGTACCGCGCCCAGGTCGACCACCACCGTGGCCGACTGTCCCAACAGGTCCAGGGCGCGCCGGAGTTCGGGTCCGGAGCTGTCGTCCATCGGGCCGGCGGGGGTGACCAGGACGGCATCGTCGACGGGGACGACGGTCACGGTGAAGGCAGGGTCCATGCGGTGGTCCAATGCGGTGTCCCTCGGTAGGGGCGGTCGGGCTGTTTCCGGTGCGGCGGCCGCCGGTCTCCGGGCCCTGCGGCCCGTTCGGCGTTCGCCGTTCGCTGTTCGGCGTGCGGGCGTCAGGCCATGTGCAGGACGGTGGTGACGGTCTTGCCGTGGGCGCCGGTCACGACGGCGGCTTCCTCGGTGAGGCACTGGACGAGGGGCCAGCCGTAGCCGCCCGTCCGTCCGGGGGAGGGGGCGCGGGCGACGGGTGGCGCCGTGCTCGCGTCTCCGACGCTCAGGTGCAGGCGGGCATCCGAGAAGCGCGCTTCGAAGGAGGTCAGGCCGCCGCCGTGGCGGATCGCGCTGGTGACGAGTTCCGAGACCACGAGCAGGGCGTCGTCCGCGGCGGTCGTGTCGAGCGGCCGGCCCTCGGCGACGAGCAGGGCGGCCACCGCGGCCCGTGCGGCCGCCGCGGTGGGCGGCAGCGCTGTCGGGAAGTCCATGTCCACCGCCTGTCTCCGGCGGCGGCGGCGCCCCCGTCCTCGGCCGTAGCCTATGCGAGCGCGGCGGCCCCCCGCCCCGGCGGCCCCCCGGCTCCGGCGGCCGTCCGGCGGCCCCGCATCGAGCGGGCGGGCCCCGGGGAGGCTCAGCCGAGGAGGCGGAGCACCGCCGCCTCCACCTGTCCGTGGGTGGCGGGATGGCCGTGGACGACGTCGGTGCCCAGGCGGTCCAGGACCGGCCTGATCGTGACGCCGTTCTCGAAGAGTTCGAAGAGGCGCGGGTTGATGTAGGAGGCCCGGCACACCGCCGGGGTGTTGCCGAGGTAGCCGCTGACCTCGCGCACCGCCCGGGACACGGCCTGTGTGCGCTGGGCCCGGGAGCCGGAGGCCACGTCGGTGGAGACGGCCAGGGCGACCGCCGCCAGGACGGTCGCGTGCCAGGTCCGGAAGTCCTTCGCGGTGATGTCGGTGCCGGTCCGGGCCTGCAGGTACGCGTTGACGTCGTCGGCCCGCACGTCGCGCCAGGCGCGCCCCTCCCGGTACACGAACAGCTGGGGTTCGGGACCGCTGCGCCGCAGCAGCGATCTGACGACCGCGTACGCCGCCGGGTCCACGAGCGCCCGCGCCTGGTCCTGCCCGGACTTGCCGGGGTAGGCGAAGCAGACCTCGCCCCGGCTGCATGCGGCGTGCTCGCGCAGCAGCGTGGTCAGTCCGTAGGCCTGGTGGTCCCGCCGGTACACCGCCCCGCCCACCCGGAAGAAGCCGAGGTCGAGCAGGCGCGCGGTGCAGGCCAGCACCCGGTCCCGGCCCAGGCCGCGGGCGTCGAGGTCCGCGGTGATGCCCTGGCGCAGCTGCGGCAGCCGGGTGGCGACGTCGAGCACGTGCTCGTGCTTGGACTGCTCCTGCTGCTCCCTGAACCGCGGGTGGTACAGGTACTGGCGCCGCCCGGCCGCATCGGTGCCCATGGCCTGGATGTGGCCGGACGGCCACGGGCAGATCCACACGTCGTCCCATGCGGGCGGGATCACCAGGGCCCGCAGCCGGGCCCGTTCCGCGGAGTCCCGCAGAGGGGTGCCGTCCGGGCCCAGGTAGCGAAAGCCCCGGCCGTGGCGCACCCGGGTGTACCCCGGCCGGTCGGGACGGCTCGTACGCAGCCGCATGGCCCTCCTCGTCCGACGTGCCCGGCCCTGCGCGGCGCCCGCGTCCGCCGGGCGCGGCGGGTCCCGCCGCGGCCCGGGGGCGGAGGTCAGCGGCCGAGGGCGTTCGCGAGCTGCTGCTTGGTCATGGTGGAACGGCCGTCGATGCCGCGCTTCTTCGCCTCGTCGTACAGCTGCTCCTTGGTCGGTTCGGACGAACCGGAACCGCCCCCACGGGACCTCTCGCCGCCGCGCTGCGACGCAGACTTCCCCCGGGTGGAGCTGCCGGCGGCCGTTTTGCTCTCCCCGGCGCGGGCGCGTTCCTTGTTCACGGTGCGGGAGGCCATCTCCTTCGCCCGGCCCTCCGGCATTCCGCGCTTCTCGGCGGACTCTTTGACGTGCTCGTACTGGCGCTCGCGCTTGGGGCTGGATCCTCTGGGCATGGCGAAACCTTTCAGCGACGGTGTGCTGTCAAGGTCATGCTGCGGGCAGCCCGACCGGTCCGCATCCCGCGTACCGGCGGGAGGATGGGCCGGCGCGCGGCGGACCGGACGCCGCCGCGGGAGCCGGAAGCGCCCCGGGCACGGCTGTTTCGTGACCGTACGAGGGGTAGGAGCACGGGCATATGGGGCCGCAGCCGCAGCCGCAGCCGCAGCCGCAGCCGCAGCCGCAGCCGCAGACCAGGCCGCCGCCTCGGCACCGGGGACGGGCCTGGCCGCCGCGGTCCTGCCCGGTCCGTACGGGCAGCAGGCGGGACCGAAAGACGGTCGGGCCGGATCCCGCCCCGAGGACGGAGGCACGCTGGACCGGACGGATGACCACGCACTCCACGCACTCCACGGACTCCCCCTGCTCCACGCAGTGCACCCACTCCACGGACTCGACGGACTCCACGAAATCCACGGACTCGACGCACTCCACGCACTCGACGGACTCGACGGCCTGGTGACCGCAGGCGCCGACCGGCCGCTGACCCGGCAGCGGCGCCCCACATCGGGAGGACTCATGTCACACGCCGCACACCCCCAGCCCCTGTCCGGCCGCGTGGCCGTGGTGACCGGCGCCGCGCGGGGACTGGGCGCCGCCACCGCACGCGAACTCGACCGCCGGGGCGCCCGGGTGGCCTTGCTGGGACTGGAGGGCGAGCACCTGGCCCGGGTTGCCGCGACGCTGCACCACGAGGCCGCCTGCTGGGAGGTCGACGTCACCGACGACGCCGCGATGGCGGATGCCGCGGCGCAGGTCGCGTCCCGGCTCGGACCCGTGTCCGTGGTCGTCGCGAACGCCGGGGTCGCCGAAGGCGGACCGTTCGTCACCTCCGACCCGCGCAGCTGGCGCCGGATCATCGAGGTCAACCTCGTCGGCAGCGCCGTGACCGCCCGCTCCTTCCTGCCGGCACTGCTCGCCACCCGCGGCTACTACCTGCAGGTCACGTCACTGGCCGCCATGGGGACCTCGCCGCTGATGAGCGCCTACTGCGCGTCCAAGGCCGGCGCCGAGTCCTTCGCCCACGCCCTGCGCGCCGAACTCGCCCACCTGGGCGCAGGGGTCGGCATCGCCTACCTCAACTGGATCGACACGGACATGATCCGGGACGGCGACCAGTACGCGGTCCTGCGTGAACTGCGCGCCCACATGCCCCGGCCGGCCCGCACGATCTACCCGGCCGACCATGTCGCGGCCCGGCTGGGCGCCGCCGTCGAACGCCGCAGCACGTCCGTGTACGTGCCCGCCTGGCTGCGTGCCGTCCAGCCGGTGAGGGCGTTCCTCCCGCCGATCGTGACCCGTGTCGCCCGCACCGAGCTGCCCCGCCTCGCCCGGTCGGACCCCTTCGAGGCCACGGGCCTGCTCGGGGCCGGGGGCCGCGCGGACCAGGACGCCCAAGACGCGCGGGACGCCCGCAAGGACGGGTCCTCGGGCGCCGCAGCGGGGTGGGGGCCGGCGCCCGAGGGATGAGGGCTCCCCGGGACCCTCAAGGTGAAATATCCGTTTCCATCCTGTTTTCTGGGGCAGGTGCCGACCCGTGGCCCTGCGGAAGAACCCCTGTTCGACGCGGCGGCCCGAGCCCACCCGTACCGCCCGAGCCCACCTGTACCGCCCGCCCCGCCGTACCGCCCGCCCCCACCCGTACCGCCGGACCCGAGGAGCAGACCGTGGCCGAGACGCCGACGCAGCCCGCCCGGTCCCCCCACGGAATCCGGGTCGCCTCGGTACCCGCGGGCCACGTCTACGTACGGCACTGCTCCGCGCCCACCCCCGACGGGGTCCGACGCCTGGCCGACCCCCGGCCCGACGGTTCCCCCAGCACCTCGCAGCGCTGGTGGCCGCCGGTCATGCTGGACCCCGCCTGGGTACGCGTCCACCACGAGCAGTTCGACCTCTTCCACCTCCACTTCGGCTTCGACGCGCAGAGCCCCGACCAGCTGACCGCACTCGTGCAGGAGCTCCGGCGCCATGGCAAACCCCTGGTCTACACCGTCCACGACCTGCGCAACCCGCACCAGGCGGACCCCAAGCCGCACGACGCCGCCCTCGACGTCCTCGTCCCGGCCGCGGACCAGCTGATCACCCTGACCCCGGGCGCCGCCCAGGCCATCCGCAGCCGCTGGAACCGGGTGGCGACCGTGCTGCCCCACCCGCACGTGGTGGAACTGCCGCGCCTGGCCCGCCCCCGGCCGGCCCGCGAACGCTTCCGCATCGGGGTGCACGCCAAGAGCCTGCGTCCCAACATGGCCGTCCTGCCCGTGGTGCGCGTCCTCGCGGACACCGCGGCAGAGCTCCCGGACGCGGAGCTGCTGGTCAACATCCACCGCGAGGTGGCCGACCCCGCCGCCCCCGCCTACGCCCCCGAACTCCTGCGCGAGCTGGGCGCACTCGCCGACCACGGCCTCCTCGCCCTGCGCATCCACGACTACTTCGACGACGACCAGCTCTGGGACTACCTCGCCTCCCTGGACCTGTCGGTGCTGCCCTACCGGTTCGGCACCCACTCCGGGTGGCTTGAGGCCTGCCACGACCTGGGCACCGCCGTGGCCGCCCCCGACTGCGGGTTCTACGCCGAGCAGCACCCCTGCCCGACCTACGGCCACAGCCAGCGGGGCGGCCTGGACGAGGAGTCGCTGCGCGAAGCCGTACGCACGGCCTACGAGGAGCGGCCGGCCCCCCGCGCGACCACCAAGGAACGCGCGCGGGAGCGCGACCGGATCGCCGCCGCCCATCAGGCCCTCTACGCCCAAGCACTGGGATGAGCGGCATGCGCGTCGCCCTCATCGCCTCCGCGCGCTTCCCGATCGCGGAACCGTTCGCCGGCGGCCTCGAAGCCCACACCTGGGCGCTGGCGCACGCCCTGACCCGGCGCGGCCACCATGTGGAGCTCTTCGCCGCGCCCGGCTCCGACCCGGAGCTGGCCGCGCGCGAACTGCCCGTCCACCGGGTGGAGCTGAGCGCCGCGGCCCGCTCCGACGCCAGCATGCCCAGCGCCGCCTGGATGGCGGAGCACCACGCCTACCTCGGCCTGATGCTGGACCTCGCACGCGACGGCGAGCAGCGCTTCGACGTCGTGCACAACAACAGCCTGCACCACCTCCCCGTCGCCATGGCCCCGGCGCTGCGGGTGCCGGTGGTGACCACCCTGCACACGCCTCCGACGCCGTGGCTGGAGTCCGCCATCCTCACCGGCCCCGGCAGTCCGGTGACCTTCACCGCGGTCAGCCGGTTCACCGCCGCCGCCTGGCGGCCGACGGTGCCCGCCGCACGCGTCGTGCGCAACGGCATCGACACCGGCGTCTGGAAGCCGGGGGAGGGCGGCGGCGACCTCGTATGGTCCGGCCGGCTCGTCCCCGAGAAGGCACCCCACCTGGCGATCCTGGCCGCGCGCGAGGCCGGGGTGCCGCTGCGCCTGGCGGGGCCGGTCCCGGACGGTCGGTACTTCCGGGAACAGGTGGAGCCGCTGCTCGGCGAGGGCGCGCGGTACGTCGGCCACCTGGACCGGCGCGGCCTCGCGGAACTCCTGGGGACGGCCGCCGCCGCCCTGGTCACACCCGGCTGGGACGAACCGTACGGCCTGGTGGTCGCCGAGGCACTCGCCTGCGGCACACCGGTCTGCGGCTTCGACCGCGGCGCCCTGTCCGAGATCCTCACCCCGGACTGCGGCCTGCTGGCACCCCCGGGGGACGTGAAGGCCCTGGCCGCGCTCATCCCGCAGGCCATGGGACTCGACCGCCGCGCGGCCCGCCGGCGCGCCGAGCAGTTCTGCTGCCTCGACCGCATGGCCGACGCCTACACGGCCCTGTACGAGGAGGTGATGCTGCGGTGATCGGCTACTACGTCCACCACCAGGGCCTCGGCCACCTGCACCGCGCCCTGTGCATCGCCGCCGAGGCGCAGGAGGAGGTCACCGTCCTGTCCTCGCTGCCCCGGCCCCGGACCTGGCCGGGCCCCTGGGTGGCGCTGCCGCCCGACACGGCCGGCAGCCCCGTCGACCCGACGGCCCGCGGACGCCTGCACTGGGTGCCCGTACACCACCCCGGCCACCGCGAGCGGATGGCGGTGATCGCCGACTGGATCCGGCGGGCCCGCCCCGCCCTCTTCGTCAGCGACGTGTCCGTCGAAGCCGCCGCCCTGGCGCGCCTCATGGGCGTCCCGGTCGTCGTCGCCGCCATGCGGGGCGACCGCCGGGACGAGGCCCACCGGCTGGCCTACGACCTTGCGGACGCCCTCCTCGCCCCCTGGCCGGCCCGCCTCCCGGAGCCGGGCTGGCCCGCGCACTGGTACGCCAAGACCCTCTGCACCGGGAGCATCTCCCGCTACGACGGCCGGCCCCGCCCGGCGTCCGCCCCGCGCGGTCCCGGCACCCGCAGGAACGTGGTCGTGATGCTGGGCGCCGGCGGAGCCGAGCTCACGGCACGCCAGATGCGGGAAGCCGCGGAGGCGGCCCCCGACTGGTCCTGGACCGTCCTCGGCGGCCCCGGGGCAGCCTGGGTCGAGGACCCCTGGCCGGTGCTGTGCGGGGCGGACCTGGTGGTCACCCACGCCGGGCAGAACGCCGTGGCGGAGTGCGCCGCCGCGCGGGTTCCGACCCTCGTCATCCCGCAGGACCGCCCCCACGGGGAGCAGCAGGCCACGGCCCGCGCCCTGGAAGCGGCCGGGCTGGCCACCGTACGGACCGCCTGGCCCGCACCGCAGGCCTGGCCCGCGCTGCTGGCGGAGGCGGCCGCACGACCCGACCGCTGGGCCCTGTGGTCGCCGGGCGACGGCGCCCGGACCGCCGGCCGGCTCCTGACCGGGCTGGCCCGGCGCACCCGGCAGGAGGTCGCGTGCGCACCGCGGTGATCACCCTCGCGGCAGGCCGGCACGCCCACCTGCTCCTCCAGCAGGACGGCCTCGCCGCCGGCACGCGCGCCCCCGACTCCTACGTCGTCGTGTCCATGGCGGACGACCGGATCGGCGCGCTGACCGCCGGCAGGAAGCCCGCCGCGGAGGTCGTCACCGTGCCCCTGGACGACGGCCGCCTCCCGCTGGCCGCCGCCCGCAATGCCGGCGCCGCACGGGCCCTGGCGTCCGGCGCCGACCTGCTGGTCTTCCTCGATGTGGACTGCGTCCCGGGACCGGGCCTGCTCGCGGCGTACGCGGGCGCCGCGCGGGACGGCGCCCTGCTGTGCGGCACCGTCGCCTACCTGCCGCCCGCACCCGCGGGGGGCTACCGGCTCGACGCCCTGCCCGGCCTGGCCCCACCGCACCCCGCCCGTCCGGCGCCCCGGGACGGCCAGGTGCTGCGCGGGGGAGACCCGGCGCTGTTCTGGTCCCTGTCGTTCGCCCTGACCTCCGCGACCTGGCACCGCACCGGCGGCTTCTGCGAGGCCTACTCCGGCTACGGGGCCGAGGACACCGACTTCGCCGCCACCGCCGCCGAGCGGGGCGTGGACCTGTGGTGGGTGGGCGGCGCCCCCGCCTACCACCAGCACCATCCGACCCGGCACCCTCCCGTGCAGCACCTCGACGACATCCTGCGCAACGGAGCCCTCTACCGGGAGCGGTGGGGGACCTGGCCGATGGAGGGATGGCTCCGGGAGTTCGCCGGCCTCGGCCTGGCCGCGTACGAACCGGCCACCGGCACCTGGCACAGGAGGTGAGTGATCCGTGCAGACCTTCCTGCCCTTCCCCTCCTTCGACGAGTCGGCCGGGGCACTGGACCCCCGGCGGCTCGGCAAGCAGCGGGTCGAGGCCCTGCAGGTGCTGCGGGGGCTGACCGTGCCGGACTACGGCTGGCGCAGGCACCCCGCGGTGCGGATGTGGGCCGGGTACGAGGAGGCCCTCGTCCGGTACGGCCTGGACGTGTGCAGCACCTGGACCGCCGAGGGCCGCTCCGACACCTGCGCCACCACCCTGCTGCGGGACTTTCGGGCCTGGCTGCCGGGCGCCGGAATCCGTACGCAGACGCAGCTGGCCGCCGACGGGGACCTGCCGCCGTGGCTGGGCGCCCCGGACTTCCACCGCAGCCACCAGTCCGCGCTGGTCCGCAAGGACCACGACTTCTACCGCGACCGCTTCCCCGGCGTCCCGGACGACCTGCCGTACGTATGGCCCGTCTCCGACCGCGACCCGCAGCGGCCGTCACCCTGATCCCCCCGTGTCCTGACTCCGGTGTCCCGACTCCCGTGTCCTGACGCGCCGGGGTCCTGACGCGCCGCCGTCCTGCGCTGCCTCCCGGTCGCCGGGGTTGGGCGCCACCTTCGGGGGCAGGCGCCGGAGGCAAAGGCACGCCCGACACGGAACGGCTGACAGGGAGGCGTCATGAGGGCACTCACATGGCACGGCAAGCGGGACGTACGCGTCGACACCGCGCCGGACCCCGTCATCCGCGACGACGACGACATCGTCGTCCGAGTGACGACCACCGGCCTGTGCGGTTCCGACCTGCACCTCTACGAGGTGCTCGGCGCCTTCCTCGACCCCGGCGACATCCTGGGCCACGAGCCCATGGGCATCGTGGAGGAGGTGGGCCCGGCCGTCACGGCCGTGAAGCCGGGCGACCGGGTCGTGATCCCCTTCAACGTCTCGTGCGGAACGTGCTTCATGTGCACCCGCGGGCTGCACTCGCAGTGCGAGACCACCCAGGTGCACGAACACGGAACCGGAGCCTCGCTGTTCGGGTACACCAAGCTCTACGGCCAGGTCCCCGGCGGCCAGGCGCAGTTCCTGCGCGTGCCCTTCGGCAACGCGCTGCCGATCCCGGTCCCGGAAGGGCCGTCCGACGACCGCTTCGTCTACCTGAGCGACGTCCTCCCCACGGCCTGGCAGGCCGTCGCGTACGCGGACGTCCCCCCGGGCGGCAGCGTCGCCGTCCTCGGGCTCGGCCCCATCGGGGACATGAGCTGCCGCATCGCGGCCCACCAGGGCGCCGGGACGGTCATCGGCATCGACCTGGTGCCCGAACGCCTGGCACGGGTCCGCCGGCGCGGCATCCACACCCTGGACCTCACGGAGTGCGGCGACGACCTGACCGACGCCGTACGGGCACTGACCGGCGGGCGGGGTCCGGACGCCGTCATCGACGCCGTGGGGATGGAGGCGCACGGCAACCGGGTGGCCGGCGCCGCCCAGCAGGCGACCACCTTCCTCCCGGACGCCCTCGCCGCGGCCATGATGAAGCGCGCCGGAGTCGACCGGCTCGCCGCGCTCCACACGGCCATCAGCCTGGTGCGCCGCGGCGGCACCGTCTCCGTCTCCGGGGTGTACGGAGGCGCGGTCGACCCGCTGCCCCTGCTGACCATGTTCGACAAGCAGCTCCAACTCCGCATGGGGCAGGCCAACGTCCACCGCTGGGTCGACGACATCCTGCCCCTGCTCACCGACGGCGACCCCCTCGGGGTGGACGACTTCGCCACCCACCGGCTGTCGCTGGAAGAGGCCCCGGACGCCTACGAAATGTTCCAGAAGAAGCGGGACGGCGCGGTCAAGGTGCTCTTCACACCCTGACGGCGCGGTCCGGCACATCGTTTTTCGGGAGAACAGATGACCACTGAGAACAACGCTGCACCCACGGCCGCCGACGCACAACTGCCGGGAAAGCCGGGGCCGGTCTCCCCGGCCGTGGCCGAGCCCGTCCAGCCGGCCGAGCCGCTCCCGCCGAAGGCGGACCAGCGCGGCCCGGAGACGGTCAGCCCGACCGGGCAGCCCACCGGCGCGGACCAGGCACGCAGGGCGCAGAGCGGGGCGTACCTGACGACCGCGCAGGGGGCCCGGCTGCCCGATACCGACCACTCGCTGAAGGCCGGTGCGCGCGGCCCGGTCCTGCTCCAGGACCACCATCTGCGGGAGAAGATCACCCACTTCGACCACGAGCGGATCCCGGAGCGCGTCGTGCACGCCCGGGGCGCCGCCGCCCACGGCGTCTTCCAGGGGTACGGCACCGCCGCCGAGGTCAGCAAGGCCGCCTTCTTGGGGAAGGACGTGGAGACGCCGGTGTTCGTCCGCTTCTCCACCGTCCTCGGTTCGCGCGGCTCGGCCGACACGGTGCGCGACACCCGCGGGTTCGCGACGAAGTTCTACACCGAGGAGGGCACCTTCGACCTGGTCGGGAACAACATCCCGGTGTTCTTCATCCAGGACGCGATCAAGTTCCCCGACGTCATCCACGCCGGCAAGCCCCATCCGGACCGGGAGATCCCGCAGGCGCAGAGCGCCCACGACACCTTCTGGGACTTCGTCTCCCTGCACACCGAGGCCACGCACCACACCCTGTGGAACATGTCCGACCGGGGCATCCCCCGCTCCTACCGGATGATGGAGGGCTTCGGCGTCCACACCTTCCGCCTCGTGAACGCCGCCGGGGACACGGTCCTGGTCAAGTTCCACTGGAAGCCGAAGCTGGGCGTGCACTCCCTGGTCTGGGAGGAAGCGCAGATCATCAACGGGATGGACCCGGACTTCCACCGCCGGGACCTCGCCGACGCCATCGAGTCCGGCGCGTACCCGCAGTGGGAGCTGGGCATCCAGGTCTTCCCCGACACGGACGACCAGATGTTCGAGGGGATCGACCTGCTCGACCCGACCAAGATCGTGCCGGAGGAGCTCGCGCCGGTCCAGCCCATCGGCCTGATGACGCTCAACGCCAACCCGAAGAACTACTTCGCCGAGACCGAGCAGGTCGCCTTCCACCCCGGCCACCTGGTCCCCGGCATCGACGTCACCGACGACCCGCTGCTCGCCGGACGGCTCTTCTCCTACCTCGACACGCAGATCAGCCGGCTCGGCGGACCGAACTTCGGCCAGATCCCGATCAACCGGCCGCACGCCCCCGTCAACGACATGCTCCGCGACGGCATGCACCAGAGCGCCGACCACACCGGCGTGGCCCCCTACCGGCCGAACAGCCTCGACGGAGGCTGCCCCTTCCTCGCAGGAGCCGACACCGCCGCCTTCATCGAGACGCCCGTCACGATCCCCGCGGCGAGCAAGGTGCGCGAGGCGCCCGCCTCGTTCTCGGACCACTTCAGCCAGCCGCGCCTGTTCTGGCTGAGCATGACCCCGACCGAGCGCGAGCACATCATCGCCGCCTACACCTTCGAGCTGAACAAGTGCCACGAACAGGCCGTCAAGGAACGGACTCTGCAGGTACTGGCGAACATCGACCCGGAGCTGTGCGGTCAGGTCGCCGCGGGCCTGGGCCTCCCCGCCCCGCAGGCCACGGTCGAACTCGCCGAGGCCGAGGCCAGCCCGGCCCTCTCCCAGCTCGGCGGGACCTGGCCGGCGGACGGCCGCGTGATCGGCATCGTCGCCGACGGATCGGCCGATCTGGCCGGCGTCCGCGCCGCCCGGCAGGCCGTCCTCGACGGGGGCATGGTGCCGCTCGTGATCGCGCCCGCCGGCGGCACGCTCGACGCGGACGGCGACCCCGTCACCGTCCAGCGGACCTTCGCCACCGCCCGCTCGGTCGAATTCGACGCCCTGCTCTTCGCCGGCGCCCCCGCACCGGGCGCCGACGCCTACGGGGCCCGCGACGCCAAGGCCGGGGCTTCCGGGGCACAGGCCAAGGCCGGCGCGCAGCGGACCGACCCGCGGGTGGTGCTGCTGCTGACCGAGGCCTTCCGCCACGGCAAGGCGGTCGGCGGATGGAACGACGCCGCGGAACTCCTGGCAGCCGCCGGCATCGACGCGGACGGGCCGGGAGTCGTCCTCGGCGCCGACGGCGCGGCCGCCGCGGAGGCGGCGGCCACCGCACTCGCCGGGCACCGCGCCTGGGACAGGTTCCCGCCTGCCCTGTGACCGCTGCCGCGCCGGGCCCGCACCACCGTGCGGGCCCGGCGCCGTGCCCGGCGGCCCGGCCGCCGGCGGGTTGTGGGATCAGGGATTGGTCCAGGCGCCCGGGGTGCGGGTCAGCGCGGACACCTCGGCGGGCAGGTCCGACGCCGCGACCTCGGCCAGCGACACCCCGTCGAGGATTTCGCGGACATTGGCCCGCAGGGCGATCCACAGCGGCAGCAGCGCCTGCGCGGGACCGGTGTAGGAGAGGTCCGGGGGGCGGACCCCGCGTACCGAGACCAGCGGCCCGTCCACGACGCGGATGACGTCCGCGATGCTGATGGCCCCGGCGGGCCTGGCCAGCCGGTAGCCGCCGTTGAGGCCGCGCCGGCTGAGTACGAGACCGCCCCGGCGCATGTCGTTCAGGATGCCTTCGAGGAACTTGTGCGGGATGTCCTGGGCCTCGGCGATCGCCTCGGCCTTCAGTGGCCCGTCCTCCTGTGACGCGGCGAGCTGCAGCGCGGCACGTACCGCATAGTCCGCCCTGGCTGAGATCCGCATGCGGACAGTATCCCGTACGGCTTCCGGGCGGGCGTTCAGTGGAAGGCCGCCGCCACGGCGCGGTGGGACCCGTTGAGGTAGTGCTCGCCGATGGAGCGCAGCCGGTGCGCGGCCGGATGCTGGGCCGTCAGGACGCGGGCATTGCGCCAGAAGCGGTCCAGGCCGGGGGCGTCGGCCAGTTCCAGCACCCGCGCGGTCACGTGCAGGGCGGCCTTCGAGGCCACCGT
Organism: Streptomyces sp. cmx-4-9; assembly: GCF_046548835.1. Lineage (NCBI taxonomy): Bacteria > Bacillati > Actinomycetota > Actinomycetes > Kitasatosporales > Streptomycetaceae > Streptomyces > Streptomyces sp. cmx-4-9. Next base: position 511,649 of record NZ_JAEBEE010000005.1, read on the forward strand.
CTCGGCCGTGGCGACCAGGGCGGCGACCCCCGCGGGCTCCTCGGCGTCGAGCCGCGTACCCGTGTCGAGGGCCTGCGCCATCACCTCGGTCGCCCGGTCGACCACGGCGGTGGCCGTCTGGGCGGCCGAGGCGAGCTCCCCGTAGGTCAGGAAGAGGTCCGGGTCCGCACCCGGCAGCCGGTAGGCGCGCCCGCCCCTGCTGAGGTCGCGCGCCTCCGAGAGGGCGCCTTCGACGATGCCGAGGGCGACGTGGCACAGGGCGAGGCGCAGCGCCGGCTCGGCGAGCGCGGTGAACGGGGCGGTCGACTCCTCGTCCTGGGGCCGCCGGCCCAGCACCTGCGCGGGCGTGACGGCGACCCGGTCGAAGACCACCCGGCCCGCGCCGACCACGCGCTGCCCGAGGCGGTCCCGGGCCGGTTCGGTGGTCATGCCGCGCACGCCGCGGGGGACCCGTACGACGAGGACGTCACCGGTCGCGCCGCAGACGGCGTCGACCACGAACTGGTCGGCCACGGCCACCGAGGCCTCCACGAACCGGATCCCGTTCAGGACGTGGCCCGCGTCGCGCGGCCGGAGCGTGAGGTCCGGTCCCTCGGTGTCCTCGTCGGGTACGGGCACGCGGACGGCGCCGGTCCACAGCCACTGCTCGCGCACCGACTGCTCTTCGAGGGCGGCCGCATCGTGTCGGCCCGCGTAGAAGCGCCCGCTCCACGCGTGGACGTAGTGGCGGGCGAGGACGTCGCCGACGGAGCTGTCCGCCGCCGCGATCCGCCGGATGACGGTGCATCCGGTGCGCCAGTCCGTGCCGCGGCCGGGCCCGGGCGGGGTCAGGGCCGCCAGCACCCCGGCCTCGCGCAGCCGCGCCGCCTCGTCGGTGGGGGGCTCGCCCGCCTGGTCGCGGACGATGGCGTCCGCGGCCAGGTCGTCCGCCACGTCACGGGCGGTACGCAGCAGTGCGGGGCGCTGCTCGCCGGCGATCACCGGTGTGCTCGGCACGGCCGTCACCGACGGGCCCGGCTGCCGCTGCCGCTGCCGGGCGCGGGGTCCGGGCGGTGGGCGCCGCCCTGGGGGATGGCAGTGGTCATGTCGGCTACTCCGGAGTGGTCGGGCGGCGTCGGCCGGTGGCGGGGAGCGGGGGAGGGGGGATCCGCGGGGACGGACCGGGGAGCGCAGGGGGGCGGGCCCTCCGGGGGTGAAGCCCGGCAGGCGCACGGCGGTGAACTCCCGTCAGGAGCAGCGCGCCGGAGGTGGTGCGGGCCCGCGGCGCGACCGGTCCGCTTCCGGCCCCATGGATGATCCCCACCTTCCCCATCGGATTGATAGGGATACTTGCCCGAAGTGACCTTGGCGGCAAGGGTGCGACCGGATCGTGGACAGTCCCGTCTTGGCATGCAAGACACTGCCGACCGGCATACGCGCCCGGGCGCGGCAGCGGGCGGGCAGGGTTGGGGGATGGCTGTGAAGTGCCGTCCGGGGGGAGTCGGCGTACGGAGGATGGGCGGACAAGTTCTATATTCGTACGAACCATCCAACGCGGCGGGGCTGCGGTGATCAGGAGGACGACTGCCATGGCCGACACCGACACCGACGCCGCTCCACGCTCGCGGGCGGAGTCCCGCAGTACCCGCAAGGAGCGCAGGAAGGCGCAGAACCGCCGGCGCCTGGGCGTGGCCGTCGCCGTGCTCGCCCTGGGCGGGGTCGGCGCCACCGCGTACGCCTTCACCCTGGGCGGTTCCTCGGGCAGCGGCAAGGGCGACGCGAAGCTCGCCGGGGAAGCCGCCGCCGCGAAGGGTGCGGAGGAGGCCTGGGACGGCAAGGTCAAGGTGCTCGGGGACGGCTCCACCTCCTACACGGGGCCGCAGCCCGGCCAGCTCAAGCCGGAGCGCCTGAAGCCGGGCGAGAAGCCGCCGCAGTTCGTCGTGTTCTCCTGGGACGGCGCACTGGAGGGCGACGACCACCTCTTCTCGCACTTTCGCGAGGTGGCCCGGGAGAACAAGGCCCACATGACCTTCTTCCTCACCGGCATCTACCTGCTGCCGGAGAGCAAGAAGTCGCTCTACGCCCCGCCGCAGCACAGCCAGGGCGCGGCCGCCATCTCCTACCCGACCATGCCGCACGTGAAGTCCACCCTGGGGCAGCTGCGCGGCGCCTGGACCGACGGCAACGAGATCGGCTCCCACTTCAACGGGCACTTCTGCGGGCCCAAGGGCGGCGGGGACTGGAGCCCCGCCGAATGGAAGAGCGAGATCGACCAGACGTACTCCTTCATCAAGAACTGGAAGACGAACACCGGCTTCACCAAGGAGGCGCCCCTGCCCTTCGACCCGGACCGGGAAGTGGTCGGCGGCCGCGCGCCCTGCCTGGAGGGCCAGAAGAACCTCCTGACGGCGATCAAGCCGTACGGCTGGCGCTACGACGCCAGTTCCTCCGGGGACTTCCAGCTGTGGCCGTCCCGGCAGAACGGCATCTGGAACTTCCCGCTCCAGCTCCTGCCCCTGCACGGCAAGGAGGTGCAGGTCCTCTCCATGGACTTCAACTTCCTGTACAACCAGTCCGGCGACAGCACCCAGGGCGACCCGGCGAAGTTCGCCGCCTGGCAGACGCAGACCCGGATGTCGTACATGAACGGCTTCAACCGGGTGTACAACGGCAGCCGGGCGCCCATGTTCATCGGCAACCACTTCGAGGACTGGAACGGCGGCATCTACATGAAGGCCGTCGAGGACGTGATGAAGGACGTCTGCCCCCGCGACGACGTCCGCTGCGTGTCGTTCAAGGAGCTGTCGGACTGGCTCGACGCCCAGGACCCGAAGGTACTGGCCCAACTCCGCCTGCTCGACCCCGCACAGGCGCCGGAGTGGGCCGCGCTGATCAAGTAGCCGGACCGGGCGGTGGCGTGCGGGGAGCCCGCCGCCCCGGCTGCCGCCGCCCCGCCTACTTCACCGACTTGATGTAGTCGGCCCACAGGCGCACCGCCCGCTCACTGCCGGGCGCACCCGCGGGATCGCCCCCCAGCCCGGTCAGCGGCAGCGGCACCAGGTCGGTCAGCGACATCCGGTACACCACCACCGCCGTCGACTCCTGCTCGGTGCTCGCCACGAACCAGCCGGCCGTGTTCGCGGCGGTCGTCCCGGTCTTGCCCGCCGCCCCGGGGTGCGCCTTGCCCGCCGTCTTGGCCGATCCGGCGGTCAGGGTGTCCCGCAGGGCGTCCGTCACCGCCCGGGCGGTCGCCGGAGTCACGGCGCGGACCGGCTTCGGCGCGTCGAACGGCAACGCGGTGCCGTTGCGGGTGACCGAGCGCACCGAGTAGGGGTCGGTGTGCATCCCGTCGGCGGCGAAGGTCCCGTAGGCGCCTGCCATGCGGATCGCACTCGGGGTCGAGTTCTCGCCGAGGGCGAAGGCGGGGATCCGCGGACCGAGGCTGGAGCCGAGCAGCCCCGAGCGCTCGGCGAACGCCTCCACCCGGTCGAGGCCGACATCGAGCCCGAGCTGCAGCAGCGGGGTGTTGACGGAGTTGGCGACGGCCTGGCGCAAGGTCACCTGGCCCCAGCTGCGGCCTCCGTCGTTGCGCCCCTTCAGCACCTTGCCGCTGCGGTCCCAGTACGGGCCCTCGGGCGTCTGCACGGTCACCTGGTCGTTGCCGTCGTACGGGGTGGACGGGGACACGGGCGTGCGGGCCTTGCCCCGGGTGCGCACCACCCCTTCGTCGAGCGCGGCCGCATAGACGAACGGCGTGAACGCGCTGCCCGCCGGGATCGTCGTCGCGTTCGACTCGTTGAAGCCCTGCTTCAGGTAGTCGGGGCCGCCGTACACGGCCAGCATCCGACCGTCGGGAGCCACGCTCGCCGCCCCGATCTTCGCGTGCTTGTCGGTGTCGGGGCGCTTCTCGGCGTCGAAGTCCTTCTGCGCCTGCTGGACCGCGCTGGTCAGGGCCGTCATGCGGGCCTGGTCGAAGGTGGTGTAGATCTGGTAGCCGCCCAGGTCGAAGTCGGAGTCCGAGATGTGGCCGGCCTTGATCGCGTACGCCTTGGCCAGTTCGACCAGGTAGCCGGTCTGCGCGCCAGGGGTGTTGCCGAGGGAGGTGCCCGAGGGCTCGGGGAACTGCGTGTACCCGGCGCGCTCGGCGCGCGTGAGCCGGCCGGTGTCGACCATGCGGTCCAGGATCCAGGCCCAGCGCTCGACGGCCCGCTCGTGGTTCTCCTTGCTCAGCGCCGGGTCGTAGAGGCCGGCGCCCTTGAGGAGGGAGGCCAGGAAGGCGCCCTCGCTCGCGTTGAGCTGCGAGACGTCCTTTCCGTAGTAAGCCTGGGAGGCGCGCTGGATGCCGTAGGTGCCGCGGCCGAACCAGCTGGTGTTCAGGTAGTCCTGGAGGATCTGCTCCTTGCCCTTCTGGTTGTCCAGTTTCAGGGCGAGGAGCAGTTCGGTGAACTTCCGGGAGAGGGTGCGGTCCTGGTTCAGGTAGGCGTTCTTCACGTACTGCTGCGTGATGGTGGACCCGCCCTGGGTCTCTCCCCCCGTCACCGTGGCGCGCACGGCGCGCAGGAAACCGGACGGAGAGACTCCGGGATCGGAGTAGAAGCTGGAGTTCTCGGCCGCGAGCACCGCCCCCTGGACCTGCGGAGGCACCTTCTCCAGCGGCATCTCCTGCCGGCTGACCCAGCCCGTCCGGGCCATCGTGGACCCGTCGGCCCAGTAGTAGACATTGTCCTGCTGTGTGGCGAAAGAATTGAGGTCGTCCGGGATGTCCGTGGTGGCGTACGCGAGCGTGACGAACCCCGTCAGGGCCAGGAGCACGTACAGGCCGGCGCCGAGCCACTGGCGCCAGGAGGGTATCCACCGGCGCCACCCGCTGCGGCCCGGCCGCGGGAAGGCGGGCCGCAGGCGCCGCAGTTGGGTACGCGCCACGGCGGCGGCCGGTGCGAGGGCGGCGAACCGGCTGCTCCCCGCCCAGGGGCGGCGGCGCGCCCCGGACTTCGCGCGGCGGCCCGACCGGGCTCCGCCGCCGGCGGCGGGAGCCGCCCGCCTGCCCCGAGATCGCCCTCTTGCGGCTGTATCCTTCCTGCCCACTCTGAATGCCCCCCCTGTGCTGTGCTTTCCCGCACACCCTAGATGCACCCGCCGTGCGGCCCGCGGGGTGGTGGCCGCATCCCGCCGTGCGGTCCGGGGGCGCGGTGCGGGCGGGGAAGCGGAGGCGGGCCCTTCGGCACACGGAGCGGCCTTGCCGGTCGGCCGCCGGGGAAGCGGAACGGGACGATGGGCTCGCCCAGTTGTGCGAAGATGCCGTCCCCCGGTTCGTGCGGACCGGGTGACAAGGGGAAACACAGTGATACCTAAGAGGTTCAGGCCCGCCGCCATCGCGGCCCTGACCGTGGCCCTGGCGTCCGGCAGCATGCTGGCCTACTCCGCCGGCGCGGCCTCCGGGCCCAAGGCGGCCGACCGTGCCACCACCGACACCTTCGCCCGCATCGCGGACGACGTGCTCTCCCAGCGCACCGACGCCCTGGTCGAGGACCAGGCGGGCAAGCGCGGTTCCGGCCAGGCGGGCGCGGGCTCGAAGACCCGCATGTCGGCCAAGCTGAAGAAGGACGAGGACGCCGCGCTCCAGTCGCTGCGGTCCCGCAAGGTGCGGCTGGCGGAACTCGGCGAGGCGTACACGGGAGCCGACACCCGCGTCGTCGTGGACCGCGCCACGGTCACCGGCGGGAAGGCGACCGTCCAGGTCACCGAGCAGACCAAGCTCACGTACAAGAAGCTCCGCGGCGACGAGCCGGACACCACGGACATCGGGACGCGGTACGAGCTGACCCTCACCAGCAAGCGGGGCGGTGCCTGGGAGCTGGTCTCGATCACCTCGCAGGACAGCGGCCCGGTCGCGGTCAACGAGCCCGTGGCGGCCAAGGTGAACGTCGTCAAGGACGACGGCAACCAGTACCCGGACGGCACACCCGCGTCCACCAAGTACCCGGCGCCCGCGAAGCCCAAGGTGAAGACCGGCGGTGCCTACGACTACACCGCCATGGCGAAGTACGCCGAGAAGCACTGGAGCAAGTACAACCCCGCTTACCGCAAGTTCAACGGGGCCGGGGGCGACTGCACCAACTTCATCAGCCAGGCCCTCAAGGCGGGCGGCTGGAAGGCCGCTCCGGGCTCCTCGTCCGACTACCGCAACTGGTGGTACGACGGCACCCGCCAGTCCGACTCCTGGGTCGGCGCGAACGAGTTCGCGTGGTTCACGCTGTCCAACCAGCGGGCCGCCAACCTGGCCAACGTCTACCAGGCCGACATCGGCGACGTCGTGCAGCTGGACTTCAACAAGGACGGGTCCAAGGACCACTCCATGATGGTGACGTACCGCAGCAGCGCGGGTATGCCGTACCTCACCTACCACTCCACGAACACGTACCGGAAGTCGCTCGCGAGCCTCATCGCGTCCTACCCGGACGCGGTCTACTTCGCGTACCGCACCTGACGGTTCCCCCCGGCCTCCCCCGCCCCGGCACCCCCCGGCGGGGGAGGCCTGCCCCGTCCTAGGGGAGCAGGGATCGGCCCAGGGTGAGGCCCAGGGAGATCGCGCCGAATGCGGTGGCGACGGAGGCGAGGACGTTGGCCGCGGCGGCGGCCTTCGCGCCGGACTCGGCCAGCCGCAGGGTCTCGTACGAGAACGTCGAGTACGTGGTCAGGGCGCCGCACAGGCCGGTGCCCAGCAGGAGCTGCACGGTGTGGCCGGCCGCCCCGGACAGGGCGGCGCCGGCGAGGACGCCGAGGACCAGGGAGCCGGTGACGTTGACCGCGAAGGTGCCCCACGGGAAGGCGGTGTCGTGGCGTGCCTGGACCGCGCGGTCGGTGAGGTAGCGCAGCGGCGCCCCGACCGCGCCGCCGAGGGCCACCAGGAGGAAGTCCTTCACCTGTCTGTCTTCTCCGCCTTCTCTGCACAGTCGAAGTGGTCCACGGGCCTCGGGCGCACGTCAGGCAGGGGCCTCGCCGGGCGGGAGCGGGTCCACGGGGAACAGGTCGAGGGCCCCGGTCATCTCCAGCAGGTGCATCATCTGCGGGGGCGGGGCGGCCAGCCGCAGGACGTGGCCGGCCTCGTGGGCGTGCAGCCGCGCGCCCAGCAGGGCGTTGAGGCCGGAGGAGTCGCAGAAGGTCAGGGCCGTCAGATCGACGACCACCTCGACCGCGGCCGGCGCCGCCGCGACGGCCGCGTCGATCTCCGCACGGAACGCCCGTGCGCGGTCCATGTCCATTTCGCCCGATGCGCGGATCACGACCGGCCGCGGCCGGGCCCCATCGTCCTGCTGCACGCCGTCCACCCTTCTCGAACCGTCCCGGCTGTCGGTCCAGACCGTACCCGTCCGGCGGCCGGGACACCCGGGTCGTCCGCGTCACGGCGCTCCCGCGTCACGGCGCTCCCGCGTCATCGCGCTACCGCGTCAGGCCGGCGTCCGCCGGGCCGGTGCGGCGCAGGGCGGCCGGCGTGGTGCCGTACCAGCGCCGGACCGCCCGGCGCAGCGGCGCCCGCTCCCAGGGAGTCAGCGGTTCCCCCGGCCCTACTGGGGTGATCGTTCCTGCCTGGCGCCGGCGCACGCAGTGAACGGACCGACCCGGGCAGTGCGGGAGTTCCCGCCCCGCCGGAGCGGAGCCCCCCACGGGGGCGGGGGCCCGTCCACGGAACGCGGAAACGGCGGTGGCCCGCCGTCCCCCTGCGGACAGGGGGACGGCGGGCCACCGCCGGGCAGTCTCGCGCTGCGCTGCGCGTCACAGGACCCCCGGTCTCAGGGCTACCAGCGGTACCAGCGGCCACTGCCGCCCTTGGGACGCGCGACGAAACCGATCAGCCAGAGCACCAGGACCGCAATCGCAACCCACCAGAGAATCTTCACCGCGAAACCCGCGCCGAAGAGGATCAGTGCCAGCAGAAGAACAAGAAGCAAGGGAACCATGGTCATCAACCTCCGAGGCACCGTCTGCCCCGTGCCTGCGGGGCATGCACGTCCGCCTTATGTGTTTCTTATTTCCGCACCGGGGCAGGAGGGAGGGCCCGCGCGGCCGGCGCACCGGAGGCGGCCGGAGCGCCGATCGCGATGGCGGCGGCATCGTCGTCCAGTCGGCCCCCGGTGTGGCGGTGGAGCTCGTCGAGCAGGGTCTGCATGCGGTGGCCGGCGCCCGTGTGGCGGTGGTGCGCGACGGCGCCGGGGAGGTCGAAGAAGGCACGCTGCCCGTCACGGGCCTCGGTGATGCCGTCGGTGGTGGCCAGCAGGCAGGCGCCCGGCGGCAGTTCGTGGGCGGCCGCCACCGGCATCCCGGGCAGGCCGGCCTGGAGGCCGAGGAGGCGGTTCGGGGGCAGCGACAGCTCCCGGACCCGGGCGTCGTGGTCGATGAGCAGGGGCGGTACGTGCCCGCAGTTGACGAGGGTCAGCCGGCCGGCGGTGTCCGCCTGGACGAGCAGGGCGCTGGCGAACCTGCTGTCCCCGGTCGACTCCTGTCGCCGCATCAGGGCCTGGTCCATGCGGTCGGCGACCCTGCACAGGTCGGGTTCGAGGAAGGCGGCCTCCCGGAAGGCGCCCAGGAGCGTCACCGTGGCATCGACGGCGGGCAGCCCCTTCCCGCACACGTCACCGATGACCAGGCGCAGCCCGTGCGGGGTGTCCAGGGCCTCGTAGAAGTCGCCCCCGACCTTGTTCTCGGCGCCGGCCGCCCGGTAGAAGCCGGCCACCTGGTAGCCGCCGACGGACTCGGGCAGCGGCCGCAGCACCGCCTGCTGGACCGTGCCCACCGTGGCGCGCAGCTCGTCCAGCCGCCGTTGCTCGCGGCTGCGTCCCGCAGCGGACAGCGCACCGGCCGCGGTGCCCGCCAGGATGGCCAGGACCACGACGAGGGCGGACGGACGCCCCGCGGGCTCGTACCAGCGGAAGGCGGCCAGCGTGGTGAGCGAGAGGGCGCCGAAGGCCAGCACCGCGCGCCAGGTGTGACTGGCCGCGGCGAGGGCCGGAACGGCCGCCAGGAGCGGCCCCAGGCGCACGTCCCGGGCCGTCCAGAGCTCCGCCGCGATGCTCAGGGCCCACAGGCCCCAGGGCAGCAGCCGGTGGATGCGCGCCGTCGCCGCGCGGGCCGTCGGTACTTCGAACCGTTGCACGATCAATGCCCTCGGGAGCAGGAAGGGGGCCGAGCGGTACGGCCCGCCGTCGGATGCGGCGCGGGCAGCCCGGGGGAGGGGGAACCGGCCCCGACCGGTGCTGGCCGCTCGCCTGTCCCCTACCCCTTGCACCCGAGGCCCACGTCGGGACCTAGGTCCCGAGGAACAGCCGACGCCCGCGCGACCGCCCGGCCAGGCGGCAGACGCCCGGCGGACCCGGCCGCCCCGGCCGGCGCGGGACGGAAGTCCCGCAGCGCGGCGGTATCGCGCCCGCCCCGCGCAGCCCTGCACGGGCGGGTCCCGGCCCCGGCGGCGCAGTGCGATGCGGCCGGCGTACGCGGCTCAGACGGACGCGGACGGGGCGGGGGCGGACGCGGATGCGGATGCGGATGCGGACGCGGCCTTCCGCGGCGGGGCGGGCTCCTCCCGGTCGCGTTCGATCTCGGCTCGCTCCTGGGCGATCTCCCGGGTGAGGAAGAAGTTCAGGACCGTGCGGATGGCGGCGATGGCCGCCAGCTGCCCGATCTCCGTGAAGCTGGGCGCGACGGCGGTGCGCAGGACGTCCCCCGCGAGCTGGAACTCCAGGCCGAGGACGAGGAAGCGGCCCAGGCTCAGCCGGATCTTGTTGAACTCGCCGATGAGGGAGCGCCGGCGGATCCCGGTCGCGGCGAAGCGGGTGAACGCCCACACGGCGCCGACGAAGATGATCAGCGCACCGGCCGCTTCGATCACGTGGACGAGCGACCCGATGGCGTCCCGTACCGCGGATTCGGACAGAAGTTCTCCCGACAGTGTCATGCGGGCCGCTTACCCGGCCGCAGGTCCCCGACCCCTCCTGGTGGGGGACGCGCCCCGGGCCGCCTGTACAGGGGGCTCTCATGGCCGGGTGGCGGTCAGGACGAGGACGGCCTGGTCGTCATCGGCCACATCGTCGCCGGTGAAGGCGCCCACCGCCGTGATGACGCCGTCGAGGACGTCCCGGGCGCGGTCGGGGTGCGCCACGCCCGACAGGGCCTCGGCGACGCGGGCGTCCCCGAACTGCTCCCGGCGGCTGTCGCGGGCCTCGGTGATGCCGTCGGTGAACAGCACCAGGCTCTGCCCGGGGTGCAGGTCCACGTGGTGCGGCTGCAAGGAGAGGTCGCGCGAGATGCCGAGCAGGGCGCCCTTGATGTCGAGGGGGCGGACCCCCTGCACGGGGTCCAGGACCAGGGGGCCGGGATGGCCGGCGCGCACGAGTTCCAGGGCGAGCCGCCCCTCGGCCGGGCGCAGCTGGCCGTAGACGAGGGTCACGAAGCCGTTGCCGTGGCTGCCGGGGCGCTCCAGCAGGGCCCGGTTGACGGCGTGCACGACGGAGGCGGGGTCGGGCAGCAGCGGGGCCACGGCGCGGGCGGTGTGGCGTACGAGGGCGGTCGTGGTGGCGGCGTGCGCGCCGCGCCCGCAGACGTCGCCGAGCATGAAGGCCCAGGTCCCGTCCGGCAGGGGGAAGGCGTCGTAGAAGTCGCCGCCGATGTCGAGGCCTTCGCCCGCGGGGTGGTAGTGCAGGGCCAGCTCGGCCCCCGGCAGCTCGGGCGGGTCCGGGAGCAGCAGTCCCGCCTGCAGGTCGCGGGCCAGGGTGGCGCGCTGGGTGTACTGGCGGGCGTGTCCGGCGGCGGTGGAGGCCCGGCGGGCCAGCTCCTCGGCCAGGGCGACGGTGTGGCCGTCGAGCGCGCCGTCCCCCGTGGCGAACAGGGTGAGCGTGGCGAAGGGGCGGCCGCGGTGGACGAGGGGTGTGCAGACGTACCCGGTGACCGCGAGGTCCGTCCAGGGGCCGGGCCCGGCAGGGGCGCGGCGCGCGACCTCGGTGACGCCGGAGGCCAGCACGCGGGCGAACACGTCGGCCTCGGCGTCGAGGGCCGTGACGGGGGCGGCCGCCAGGAGGTCCGTGTGGGCCGGGGTCGGGCCGGCGGCGGCGATGCGCCGCACCCGCCCGGCGTCCACGGCGTCGACCGCGCACAGGGGGGCCAGAGCGGGCGAGGCGAGTTCCACGAGCCGCTGCATGGTCTGGGTGTAGTCGAGGTCCTCGGCGAGCGCGGTACCGGCCCTCAGGAGGAACGCCAGGTCGTCGCGGGCGGCCCGTTCCTTCGCCTCGGCGGCCAGGCGGGCCTGCTCGGCGCGGTGGCGCTCGACGGCCAGCGCCGCGGTGTCGGTGAAGACCCGGCTGAGCGCGAGGTCCGCTTCCTGGGGCGCCCGCGGCGTCCGGTGGTACATCGCGAAGGTGCCGAGCAGGCTGCCGTCGCGGGCCAGGATCGGCGTCGACCAGCACGAGGCGAGCCGCGCACGGCCGGCCAGGTCGCGGAAGTCGTCCCAGAACGGGTCGGTCCCGATGTCCGTGACGATGACGGGCTCCCGGCGGTGGGCGGCCGTACCGCACGATCCGACCCCCTCGCCGGTGGCGATGCCGTCGATGGCCTCGTTGTAGAAGCCGGGCAGGCTCGGCGCGGCGCCGTGGCGCAGGTGCCGGCCGTCCTCGTCGGCCAGCAGGACGGACACGATGACGTCGGGGGAGAGGTCCTCGATCGCCCGGGCCATCCCGTCCAGGACCTCCTCCAGCGGGGCCTGCCGGGCGATCTGCTCCAGCAGCGCGCGGTGCTCGGCCGCCAGCCGGGCCGCCTGCTTGACCTGGGTGGTCTCCACCCCCAGCATCCGGACGCCGGTGATGCCGCCGTCCGGGTCCCGCCGCGGCTCGTAGGAGAAGTCGAAGAACGCCTCCCGGACCCGTCCGCCGCCGCCCAGCAGGGCGCGGGCGCTGCGGCCCGCATAGGGCAGGCCGGTGCGGTAGACCTCGTCCAGGAGCGCGGTGAAGCCCTGCTCGGCGAGCTCCGGCATGAGCTGTCCGATCGGCAGGCCGGTACGCTCCCGCTCCCCGCCGCCGATGGCCTGGAAGAACGCCGGGTTGGCCGCCTCCACCACGTGCTCGGGCCCCGACATGGACGCGAACAGCACCGTGGACCGGCCGAACAGCGCCTGGAGGTCTTCCTCCGCGCTGCCCTGCCCGCCGCCGTGCGCCGGGGCGGCGGTGGGACGACCCTGCTGAATGTTCACCGTGCGTGCCCTCTGCTGCTGCCTGCTGCTGCCCGGCCAGCGGGTGGACGCCGCTGACGCCCGCTGCGCGGGCCCCGCCCGCCGTGATCGTGGCCCGGGCGCCTCACACTGTCGCACAGACGGCCGCCCCGTGACCGGCGGGGCCGCGGGCCCTGCGGCCCACGGCAGTTGTCCGCGGACCGGCGGGTCGTGATCGACGTGCGACCGGCCCCCCACCTCCACCCGCGCGGCATGATCATGCAGGCCACCCACGGGACGGGCCCCCGCCTCGGTGCTTCCGGCGAAGTATCCGCACGGGTCCGCGTACGTCAACCGGTCCACAGCGGGTAGACGCAGCGCGCAGGGTCCCGGTGCGCCGGAGGGACGCTGCCCCCCACAGACTGCGGCGCCCCGCCGCCGTCGCGGCGGACGACAACGGAAAGAGACCCCTGACCATGACTTCCTTGCAGAAGGTGCGCCCCCCGCCCGACCCCGCGGAGACGGGCAGCGACTTCGCCCGCCTCGCCAGGAAGGTCCAGGCCGCCGGACTGATGGCCCGGCGCCCCGGCTACTACACGATCCGCATCGCCCTCGTGGCGGCCCTCTACGCCTCGGGCTGGGCCGCCTTCGTCCTGGTCGGCGACAGCTGGTGGACCCTGCTCGTCGCAGGATTCCTGGCCTTCGTGTTCGGCCAGGTCGCCCTCCTCGCGCACGACATCGCACACCGGCAGGTCTTCCGCCTGCGCAGGGCCAGCGAACTGTCCGGGCGCCTCGCGGGCAACCTCGGCATCGGCATGGGCTACGGCTGGTGGCAGGACAAGCACACCCGCCACCACGCCAACCCCAACCACGAGACCCTCGACCCCGACCTCGACCCGGACATCCTCGTCTGGACGCAGGACCAGGCCCGTGCGGCCAAAGGGCTGCCGAGGCTCCTGGGGCGCTCGCAGGCGTACCTGTTCTTCCCGCTGCTCACGCTGGAGGGCTTCAACCTGCACGTGGCCGGCATCCGGTCGCTGGCGGACAGGTCGCTGAAGAAGAGGGCGCTGGAGGGCGGACTCCTCCTCGCGCACATCGCGGGGTACCTCGCCGCCCTGTTCCTGGTGCTCCCGCCCGGCAAGGCAGTCGTGTTCCTGGTCGTCCACCAGTGCCTCTTCGGCATCTACCTCGGTTCGATCTTCGCCCCGAACCACAAGGGCATGCCGACCCTGCAGGGGAGCGACCGCCCCGACTTCCTGCGCCGCCAGGTGCTGACCTCACGCGACGTGCGGGGCGGCCGGTTCACCGACCTGATGCTCGGCGGGCTGAACTACCAGATCGAGCACCACCTCTTCCCCAGCATGCCCAGCCCGCACCTGCGCCGCGCCCAGGCCATCGTCCGCAGCCACTGCCGGGAACTCGGGGTCGGCTACCTGGAGACCAGCCTGATCGGCTCCTACCGGCAGACCCTCGCCAGCCTCCACCGCGCCGGCGCCCCGATCCGAGAGGCCCGGGCCGCCTGAGGCCCCCCGGCCCCAGGGCGCCGCCCCGCCGGCGGCACACGGGCGGCGTACGGGCTGCGCCGTCCGGGCCGTCCGGGCCGTCCGGGCCGTCCGGGCCGTCCGGTTCCGCCCGGCCGCAGCGGCCGGGCGGCGGCGGGATCACTGCTCCTGCGGCGGCTTGCCGTCCGCCGCGGACACCTCGACGAACTCCACCTGCCCCTTGGCGTTGAGCCGTAGGACCGGCACGGCCTTGTTGCGCGGGTTGCCGTTGTTCTGGAAGGAGATGAACCCGCTCGCCCCGGCCACCTGCTGGGTCCCGTCCATCTGGTGGAACATCCGGGCCACCGCGTCGCCGACGACCTGACCCTGCCAGCGGGCGGCCATCTGGATGCCGTGGGCCGCGGAGAGGACCGCGTCGTGCCCCATCAGGGCCCCGCCGTCCTCACGGGGGTCGTGCGGGAACCACTGGTCCAGCAGACCGCCCGGCTGGAAGTTCTTCGCGGACGGAGCGGACACCGCCTGCGGGGCCGAACGGTACATGTCGGGGTGGGAGAGGCCCGTGTAGAGCACCTCGACGCCCGTCTCGGCGGCGTGCGCGAGCTGCTCGGCGCTCAGATTGCTGGTGTCGTCCCCGGTGAAGACGGTGAACTGCTGGTCGGTGCAGCTGCGGTTGGAGAGCGCGTCGAGGAAGTGCGTCAGATGCCGGCCCCGCCCGGCGAAGTACACGAGCTGGGGTCGCTGCTGGCACAACTGGCCGGGCATGTAGCGCAGTTCGTTCTGCCAGGCACTGCTCACCGAGGAGTCGTAGGTCATCCGCTCGGCCACCAGCCGGTGTTTCGCGCCGTCCTGGAAGGCCTGCGTGAAGGCGGTGCCCAGGGTCGAGGCGTAGAGGTTGCCCTGCGCCACGTCCTGGATGACGACGGCAGTGGCGACGCCGCGCCGCTTGAGGTACCCGGCGGCCGCGTACGCCTCGTCCTCGTTGGTGGGGGCGATCCGGACGAAGCCGTTGATGCCCTGGATGTTCGTGGCGGTCAGGGTCGCGCCGACCATGGCGATGCCGTGTTCCGACAGGCGCTGTATGGCCGCCAGGTTCTCGCTGTTGCTGGGTCCGAGGCCGGCCACCGCGACGAGCCGGTCGGGGGAGTCCTTGCGGGCGATCAGCTCGTCGACGGTGTGCTTCCACTGGGTGGACCGGCTGCCCGGATTGGCGATCAGCAGGCGGATCTTCGGGGACGCGGCGAGGTCCCCCTGGTTGTGCCGGTACTGCGCCAGGTAGGCGCCCTGCAGCTCGTGGCGCACGCCCTCGGCGGAGTTGCTGTCGTCGGCGGTGGTCGTGAAGGAGGTGAAGTAGGCGACGCTGACGTACGGCTCCGTGTCCGCGTGGGCGAGGACCCGCCGGTTCTCCTCCTCGATCTTCGCGCTGACCGCGTCCAGGTGCGGGGCGAAGACGTAGGAGCCGTCGCTGATGCCGACGCACTCGTCCTCCGGGCCCTGTTCCACGACCCCGTCGGCGCACCTGGCCTGGCGCTCCTGCAGCCAGCCGACCCCCAGCCAGAGCGCTGCGACCAGGGTGACGGCGGCCGCGGTGGCCAGCGCGACCCGGCGTACGACGTGCAGGGGCCATTCGAGTCTGGGCACGCGCTCAGCCCTCCCAGCCGGCGGTCTGCGGGTCGCGCCAGTGCCGGTACCGCTCCGCCTCGTTGAACAGGGCCACGATGTCGTTCCTCCGCAGTTGGGACAGCTGGGTGCAGCCGTCGGCGATCATGTCGTTGAGCCGCATGGCGGGGTCGGCGAGGGGATCACTCCACACCCAGCGGGTGGTCACCAGGGTGTGGATCACGGATTCGGTGTCCACCACGCGCCCGGGCCGGCGCGGGGCGAGCCCGGCCAGGAGTTCCAGCGGGCCGCTGTCGGCGGGGAGGCGGTTGGGTGCCGCGGTGATCGCGTCGAACTCCGCGATCCACTGCGCGGCGGGCACGGCGCCGAAGCGCCGCGCCAGGTGGGTGGCGACCTCCTCGGTCCGCCCGCGGGCGAGCTGGTGGTACATCTCCTGCACCGGCTTGCCCTCCTCGCGGTAGTGCTCCGCGAGGAGTTCGTGCACGGCGTCCCACCCCTCGGGCCGCCGGGCCAGCCGCCACAGCAGCAGCCGGCGCAGCCACGGGTGCAGTACGGGGACGACGGCCACCGGCCCGGTCAGCAGCCAGCGCGAGCGGATCTCGCCGAACAGCGCGTCGTCCGGGCTGAGCAGCCGGGTGGCGACCGAGAAGTCCCGCGCGGCGGCGCATTCGGCGAGGACGGCGCGCTGGGACCCGTCGAAATCGCGCAGCAGATGGCCGAGGGCGGCGTCGGCGAGGGTGGCGGAGTCCTCTCCGGTGCGCAGCTGCCGGTCGGGCAGCGTACGCAGCCAGTGGTCCTGCTGCGGGCCCGGCGCGGGGGGCGGGCCCGCCTGCCGCAGTACGTCGAGCACCTGGTGGACGGCGCGCGGCAGTCCTCCGGTGAGCCGGTGCACGAAGGGGGTGAGGCGGGTCAGCGGAGCCAGGTCGCCGTTCCCGCCCAGCTGCAGCTCTATCCGGATCCGCACCTCGTCGAGGTTGAGGTCCCGCAGGCGCAACGGGTACCACCAGGTGTCCTCGCTGTCGCGGGTCGGCCGGTGGGCGTGCCAGTCGGCCAGCGAGGCCCGGTCGGGCCCGCGCAGCTGCCAGGGCCAGGAGTCCCCGGTGGCCGGGCCCCAGCGGGGCAGCCAGCGGTTGGAGCTGGCGACGACCGTCAGCGGGTCGCTGGCGTGGCCGGCCACGACCGTCTCGTCGTGCCGGGAGCGCAGCAGCAGGTCGAGGAAGCGGCGGCCGTAGTCGGTGTGGGCGTTGTCGAGGAGCAGCAGGTAGGAGCGGGGCATGAAGTTGCGGGCGGTGTTGCGTCTGAGGTCTTCCAGGAAGGCGGAGAAGAGGACCAGGTCGAGCCGTTCCTGTTCGGTCTCGTCCCCCTCGTGGCGCCACAGGTTCAGCTCGACGAGGGCTTCCCAGGGGTCCGCGCTGCGGGTCTGGGGGTGGCGCCCGTACCAGTGGGCCCCGGCGGTGAGGCGGCCGCCCAGCCGGCCGCCGAACACGCCCGGCATGGTGTGGCGACCGCGCCGCAGGGCGTCCTGGAACAGCGCCAGCGCCGCGGTGGAGGCACCCTCGGGCATACCGACCGCGCCCATGCCGACTTCGAAGAACGCGGCGAGGTAGTCGCCGTGCCGGGCCTCGTTCTCCTCCTGGAAGCGGTCGAGCCGGCGCTGCACCGTGCGCCGCCCCTCCGCGAGGCTGCGCATGCGCAGCTCCTGGTCGGAGGCGAGCAGGCCGAGGCTGAGCAGGGGGAAGCGGGAGCGGCCGTACCGCGGCAGCTTGCGTTCGAGCTGGCGGGCCAGGAGCCCGAGGGCGTAGCGCGGCAACAGGGACTGCGCGCCGCCGAAGTTGACGAAGGCGAAGGGGTAGTCCGGCCCGAAGTGCTCCATGAGTGCGCTGTGCGCCTCGATGGCCCCGCTGCCCGCCGGACCGAGGAGCATGGTCAGGGGCCGCTCGGCGGCCGGGTCCTCCTTGAGGCTTGCGTCGACCAGCGACAGGATGCCGCTGCGGCCCCGCAGGCCCATGCCCGTACCCGGCTCCCTCACGTGTGATCCCCCCCAGGACGACGCTTCCGAGGAGTAGAGCCTGCCATCCGCAGCCGGTGTCAGACAGGGGTTTCCCCGCGTTGCCCCGTACCGGCCCGCTTTCCGCGGCGATTCGGTGCGAGCCGCGATCCGTGGGTAGATGGTCCACCGGACACCGTCGGCCGGGAACGGCTCCGACAGGCCGTTGACGACAGGAGAACCAATGAACACGGGCAAAACGGCAGTTACCCTCTCCGCTCTGGTCCTGGCCGGTCTGCTTGCGGGCCCGCAGGCGGCCGCCCAGCCGTCGGCCCCGGGTCCGCGCACCCAGGCGGTTGCCGCGGCGCAGGCCGGCGCCGGCTCCGCTGCCCTCGCGGCTCCGGCCGCCGACGCCCGGTCGGCCGCCACCGGAACGGCCCTTGCGCAGGCCGAGCAGAGCGACAGGAAGGGCGGCAAGAAGAGCGGCAAGAAGAAGAAAAAGAGCGGCTTCTTCAAGAAGTTCGGCATCGCCGCACTCCTCGGCATCCTCCTCGTGGTGCTCGTCGTCGTCGTGGTCGTCCTGGCGCTGCGCCGCGCCGCCCGACGCCGTCGCGGGGCCTGAGCCGGCCGCCGGCGCGGCGCCGGGGCGGGGGCAGGCAGGCCCGGCGTGCGGGCATCCGTCCGACAGGCGGCGCCGGGCTCCGGGGAGGCGGTGCGGGCGCCCGCGGAGGCAGGGCAGCCCTGCCCATAGGGTGACCCCATGTCTGACACGTTGAGTTCCAGAAAAACCGCCGCCGCCCTACGGGTGTCCGCCCGTGTCTCCGTCCAGTTGCTGCTGGTCCTCGTGGCGGCCGCGGTGGCCCTGTGGATTCTCGGCCGGATGTGGTCGGTCGTCTGGCCGCTGATAGTGGCCCTGTTCCTCACCACGCTGACCTGGCCGCCGGCCGCCTTCCTGCGTCGTCGCGGTTGGGCTCCGGCCCTGGCCGCGTCGGTGGTGACGTTGCTGTTCCTCGTCGTCGCCGCGGGCATCGCGGCACTGATCGCGCTTCCGGTGGCGTCCCAGTCCGGCGAGTTGGCGGACGGCGTGGTCGAGGGGATCCAACGGCTGCGCGAGTGGGCTGCCGGGCCGCCGCTGAACATCGGCGACGACCAGATCACCGGGGCCTTCGACGCCGCGGTCGCCCGCATCCAGAACAGCGCCGGCACCGCGGTCTCCACCGTCGTCACGGGCGTGAGCACGGTCTTCAACGGCCTGGTCACCGCGGTCCTCGCGCTCTTCCTGATGTTCTTCTTCCTCAAGGACGGCCCCCGGTTCCTGCCGTGGCTCACCCGGCAGCTGCCCGGCCGCCTCGCCACCGACGTCCCGGTCGTCGCCGCACGCAGCTGGGAGACCCTGGGCTCGTTCGTCCGGTCCCAGGCCTTCGTCGGCCTGCTCGACGCCGTCTTCATCGGCCTGGGCCTGTGGATCGTCGGCGTACCCCTGGTGCTGCCGCTGGCGGTGCTGACCTTCGTGTCCGCGTTCGTCCCGATCGTGGGCGCCCTGTTCGCCGGCCTGGTCGCCGTCCTCATCGCGCTGGTCTCCAACGGCCTGACCGACGCACTGATCGTGCTGGCGATCATCGTGCTGGTGCAGCAGCTCGAAGGCAACGTGTTCCAGCCCATGATCCAGAGCCGCGGACTCGGCCTCCACGCGGCCGTGGTCCTGCTGGCGGTGACCCTGGGCGGCAGCCTGGCCGGAGTCGTCGGCAGCCTGCTGGCGGTACCGCTCGCCGCGTTGATCGCGGTGTTCTGGAACTACCTGCGCGAGCAGCTCGTCGCGGTGCCGCCGGGCCCGGCCGCCGGGGAACCGGCCGCCGGGGCCACCGCCCCCGCGTAGGCTCCGTTCCGGCCGGACCTGCCCCCGTACGGACGGCGGCCGGGCTCCCCGTCCGTACGGGGCCCGGGTCGGCAGGAGCGGCGGGTCAGCCGGCGGCGGCCGTCGTGAGCAGGCGGGCGCGCAGGCGCTCCACCGTACGGTCCGACAGCTGCACCCGGTCCTTCAGGTAGCGCTGCACCGACCCGTGACGGGCGGTCAGGTCCGCCAGCACCAGTTCCATGACCACCGCGGGGGCGCGCCCGTAGCCCGGCCACTTCATGACCCGGCCGGGGTTCGCGGCGCGCCAGTCCGCGGTGAGGCGCTCGGTGGCCAGCTCGGTCAGTGCGAAGTCCGACAGGACCTGCTCCTCGGACACGCCGAGCAGCGTGAGGACGAACGCGGCGATCAGCCCGGTCCGGTCCTTGCCCGAGGTGCAGTGGAAGACCACCGGGCCGGGCGCTTCGGCGATCTGCTCCAGCACCTGCCGGATCTCCGCCGCCCCGTCCTCGGTGACCTCGGCGAACCGGTCCGCGAGGTAGCGCCAGGGGTCGACCGCGGGGTCGATCTCGGCCTGGTCGTAGGGCCGGTGCTCGATGCTCAGGTTGACGTAGTGCAGCCCGTCCGCTTCCGGCACCCGTCCCTTGGCCTCGATCTCCCACGGGTAGCGAAGGTCGATCACCGTGCCGATGCCCAACTCCCGGAACGTCTCCCGGTCGGCGCCGTCGAGCTTGCCCAGCGAGTCGGCCCGGTACAGCGTCCGCCACGCGACGGTGCGCCCGTCACAGGCCCGGTAGCCGCCCAGGTCACGGAAGTTGTGCAGGCGCTCGAAATCCACATGCCGGTCCATCGGCTCGCTCCCCGTTCACGGTCATCGGTCGCGCCCATCCTCGCCGATGCCGCGCCGCCCGGTCACGGGGCCGCGGCCGGCGCCTCCGGGGCGAGGGTGAACGTGATGCGGGCGCCCGCCCGGTACTCCTGGTCGACGTGGATGCTCCCGCCGTGGAACTCGACGATCTTCTTGCACATGGCCAGGCCGATGCCGCTGCCCTCGTAGGCGTCCTTGGTGTGCAGCCGCTGGAAGATCACGAACACCTTCTCGGTGTACTCCGGCGCGATGCCGATGCCGTTGTCGGTGACGATGAACCGCCACAGCGCGTCCTCCCGGACCGCCGACACGTGGATCTCCGGAGCCCGGTCGGGGCGGCGGAACTTGACGGCATTGCCGATCAGGTTCTGCCAGAGCATGCCCATCTGGGTCGGGTCGGCGACCAGGGTCGGCAGCGGATCGTGGGTGATCACCGCGCCGGACTCCTCGATGCCGATGCTGAGCGCGGACAGGGTCTGCTCCAGTACCGAGCCGAGGTCGACCTCCTGATGGGTGTGGTGGACGCGGCCCACCCGGGAGAAGGCGAGCAGGTCGTTGATGAGGACCTGCATGCGGTTCGCCCCGTCGACCGCGAAATCGATGTACTGGTCGGCCTTGGAGTCGAGCCGGCCCCCGTAGCGCCGCTGCAACAGCTGGGTGAAGCTGGAGACCTTGCGCAGCGGCTCCTGGAGGTCGTGGGAGGCGACGTACGCGAACTGCTCCAGCTCGGCATTGGACCGCTGCAGGTCCGCCGCCTGCGCGTCGAGGCGCAGACGGGCCTGCTCACTGAAGTCCAGCTCCCGGACGAGCCGGCGCCGCATGGAGTCGATCTCGCCGCTCAGCTGCCGGAGGTCGGCCGGGCCGGTCGGGGTGATGGGGTGGGCGAAGTCGCCCCGTGCGACGGCGCGGGCGTCCGCACCCAACTGCTGCAGGGGCTCGGTGATACCGCGGCGCAGTCCTTCGAAGACCAGTCCGGCGAGGACGGCGATGAGCACCGCGATCGCGCTGAACACCCCGTTGCGCAGCCCCATCATCGCGTTCAGGTCGTCGCGGGCCCCGGTCCGGTCCGCGAGCAGGTGCTCCTGTTGCCCGCTCAGGGCGGCCCGCACCTCGTCGAAGGCGGCTTTGCCCTCCGCGGCCCGTTCGGCGGTCAGCGGCGAGGGCGCCCCGGCCGGCGCGGCGGCGATCGGCACCGCGATCCGCTCCTGCCACGTCCGCACGGCGTCCCGGACCCGCTCCAGGTCCTCCAGCCGAGGGGCGTCGTCGCG
The DNA here is from genome assembly GCF_046548835.1 of Streptomyces sp. cmx-4-9. NCBI lineage: Bacteria > Bacillati > Actinomycetota > Actinomycetes > Kitasatosporales > Streptomycetaceae > Streptomyces > Streptomyces sp. cmx-4-9. The sequence continues at coordinate 532,912 of NZ_JAEBEE010000005.1, forward strand.
CAGCAGCCCGGTGAGCTGGGCGGTGAACGCCGTCTGGTCGGTGAGTCCCTGCCGGTAGGGCCCGAGGAACTCCGGGGCGCCGGTGACCCCGTAACCGCGGATGCCGGTCTCCTGGTCGAGCAGCGCCGCCTCCAGGCGGAAGGAGGTGCTCAGCGCGGGGGACTTCACGTCCACGAGGTTCCTGCTGAGCGACGCCGTCCGCTCCAGCACCCAGGCCCCCGTGGCCCCGAGCAGGGCCAGGAGCACCAGCGAGGCGGTCACGCCGACGCGCAGCCACCGCCGGGTCGTCCACGCGGCGAGCCCTCCCGCGGGCCCGCTTCCCTCGTCCTCGGTCATCTTCCGAACCCCTCCGCTGTACCGGCCGCCGACCACGGGCGCAGCCCACACTGTAGAGGCCAGGTGACAACCGTTGTTGTCGTGGGGTCGGTCGGGGGCTACTGTGCCGGGTATGCCTGGCAAGAACTCCGCACCGCGGACCCCTGCGCACGAGACGGCCGCCCCGGTGGACGCGGCGGTCGGCGAGCTTGCGCGGCGCATCGCCCTCCAGCTCGTGGCGGACCCCGCGCACCGGGCCGCGGACGACCCGGCGCACGCGCTGGCGCTGCTGCACGTCCTGGACCAGGTCCAGCGTTCCGCGGAACGGCTCCAGCGCGCAGCCGCCGTCGAGGCCGCGCGTGCCGGGGCCGGATACCCGCAGATCGGCGAGGCATGCGGCCTGACCCGCCAGGGGGCCCGACGCCGCTGGCCGGGGCTCTTCCACCACTCCCACGAAGCACCCACGGAGCAAGCGATGACCAACGCCCCCGCCCGCCCCTTCGACGTCCTGCTCGTCGAGGACGACGTGGCCGACGCCATGCTCATCGAAGAGGCGCTCTCCGAGCGCGGGGCCCGCAACCTGGTCCGGGTCACCGACGGGGTCGCAGCCCTGGAGTACCTGCGCGCCCCGGACAGCGTGCGCCCCGACCTCATCGTGCTCGACCTGAACATGCCCCGCATGAACGGCCGGGAGCTGCTGCGCATCCTGAAGGCCGACGAGGACCTCCAGACCATTCCGGTCGTGGTCCTCACCACCTCCTCGGCTCCGGACGACGTGACGGGCGCCTACAGCAGCCACGCCAATGCCTACGTGACGAAGCCGGTCAACCTGGAGGAGTTCGAGCGGGCCGTGCAGAGCATCGACACCTTCTACCTGGACACGGCCGCCCGCGCGCCCCGCGGCTGACTTCGGGCGTGCGCCTGCGGTCCGGTCGGTGACCGGGTACGGCGTCCCGTACGCGGAGGGCGCCGCCGCGCCGGCGGAGGGTCGCCTCGAAGGGCGGGTCAGCGGCCGGCGGCGCCCGCCCAGCCGGGGCATCCGGCCGAAGCCGGGCCGTCCAGGCGGAACCACAGCCACTTGCCGAAGCCGTCCGTGCTGACGCCCCAGGCCGCACTGAGCGCGGCGATGATGCCGAGGCCGCGCCCGGACTCGTCCAGGGCGTCCTCTGCGTCCTCTGCGTCCTCTGTGCCCGCCGCGTCCCTGCCGGGCGCTCCCGTGCGGGGCTCCGGGCGCGACAGCTCGGCGTTCCCGTCGCGTACGGCGCACATCAGCGCACCCGTCTCGGCGTCGTGGCGTATCACCAGGCGCAGCCGTTCGCTCTCGGTGTGCTCCACGGCATTGGCCACGGCCTCGGAGAGCAGCAGGGCCCCCTCGTCGGCGAGCTCGCGGTCCCGCACGCAGGTGTTCAGGGCGCGACGGGCGTGGCCGGGTGCCTCCAGGGTGCGGGGCAGGGAGATCTCGATCATCTGCGGGGACATCTCGGACTCCTGACTGTGGGGCGGGAGGGGGGAAGGGCGGCGTGCTCGTTCCGCCCATTCACGGTAGGTGCGGGCCGTTTCCCGCCACCACGGCCGAGCGGCCAGTGTCACCCCGGCCATGTGGGGGAGGCGCCTGCGTTTCCCCCGATCGGGCGAGTGTGGCCGGGGTGGGCCCGGGCAGACGGCTGCCGCCCTGCGCAGCCCTGTGCAGCCCGTCCCGGAGGCCTGTCGATGTCCTGTGTGTCTGCCCTGATCGTTGTCCGCCTCGATGCGCAGACGCCGGGCCCGGTGCGGCTCCTCGCCCGTTTCGCCTATGACGACCGGGACCCCTTTGCGGTCCGTGCGACCTTCTTCGACGGCTCCACCGTGCTCGCACGCTGGCACTTCGACCGGCAGATGCTGGCGGACGGGCTGCACCGGCCGGTCGGCGTGGGAGACGTCGCCTTCCGTCCGTGCAGGGGCGCCGGTGTCGACGAGCTCCGCGTCACCCTGCGGGCCTCCGGTGCGGGGCAGGGGCACAAGGCCGTCCTCCTGGTGGACGCGCGGGCGCTGCGGGTCTTCCTGGAGCAGACGTACGCGGTGACGGGCGCGGGGGAGGAGTTCCTCGACCTCGATGCGCTCCTGGAGGAGTTGCTGGCCCGCTGACGATCCGGCGGCGGGACCGAGCGAGCGGCGGACCGGCGGCGGACCGGCGGCCCGGCGGCGGGCCGACGCGGCGGAGCCCGCCGTTCGTTCATGAACGCGATACCTGAGGCGAGTAGTTGGGTGTTTTATGGGTTTATGTACTGATTCATCCTGCCGGATTATTTTCAGGCTATGAAACTCATGAAACGCGTTTCACGTATCGCTTGACGGGTGTGGGGGAAAAGCGCGATGCTCTGGGGGCAGCCGCACAGTCCGCGGTGGCCGGGGGGCGTCCTCGGCTGAGAATTCGAGTGCCTCCAGGGAGCCGAGAGTGAACACCCTCACCACGCAGCGGACGACCGGTACGACCCGGAGCCAGTCGGACGTCACCGACGCCCCCGCGCCGCTGCCGCGCATCCCGGACGCCCGGGAGGTCGCCCCCTCCGATGCCCGCGAGCTGTCGAAGGCCTTTTTCGAGCGGCTGAGCACGCTGGAAGAGGGCACCCCGGAGCGGCAGTACGTCCGCAACACGCTGATCGAGATGAACCTCTCCCTGGTCCAGTTCGCGGCGCGCCGGTTCCGCAACCGCACCGACGGCACGGAGATCGAGGACCTGATCCAGGTCGGGACCATCGGCCTGATCAAGGCCATCGACCGCTTCGACCCCTCCCTGGGCAACGAGTTCACCACCCTGGCCCTCCCGTACATCACCGGCGAGATAAAGCGCCACTTCCGGGACACCACCTGGGCGGTCCGCGTCCCGCGGCGGCTGCAGGAGCTGCGCATCGAACTGGCCCGCGGCAAGGAGCAGCTGAGCGCCGAACTCGACCGCGCGCCCACCGTGCGGGAGCTCGCGACCCACCTCGGACTCACCGACGAAGAGGTCATCGAGGGCCTCGTCGCCGCCAACGGCCACTCCAGCCAGTCCCTGGACAACGACCAGGACGATTCCTCCGACAACGCCCCGCGCCCGCTCGCGGACGTACTCGGCTCGGACGACCCCGCCATGGAGCTCTTCGAGGACCTCCACGCCCTCGCCCCGCTCCTGGAGAAGCTCGAAGGGCGCGAGCGGCTCATCCTCCAGATGCGCTTCGGCCAGGAGATGACGCAGGCCCAGATCGGTGAGCGGCTCGGCATCTCCCAGATGCAGATCTCCCGCCTCCTCACCCGGACCCTCACCCGGCTCCGCGAGGGCATGCTCGCCACCTGAGAGCGGCCGGTCCCGCCACGCGGCCCCGCACGGCTCCCGGCCCCCGCCGGGAGCCGCGTCGCGTCCCGCCCCGCTCAGGCCGCAAGGGCGGCGGATTCGCCCAGGTGGGCGGCTGCCGTCCGCCACGCGCCCGTCACCGCGGTCCGGGCGCGCTCCGTACGCACCTCGTGGTCGCCGGCCAGCCGCACCGGCGCCCCCACGTGCACGTGCAGGTCCGGTCGGCGCACCGGCGCGGTGGCCAGCCCCGCGAGCTGCTTGGCGAAGCCCCCGGAGGTGATGCGCCGGGCGCCCGCCTGACCCACCGGGACGACGGGAGCGCCCGTACGCCCCGCGAGGCGGACGAGCCCGCTGCGGAAGGTGCCCGGCGCCGCCTCGGCCGCGTCCTTGCGGCGCGGCAGACCCCCCTCCGCGTAGATGAGCACCAGCCGTCCCCGTTCCAGGGCCCGCGCCGCCGTCTCCAGCGCGTCCGCGGCCCGCCGGTCCCCGCGGAACACCGGGATGTGGCCGCCGCCGGCGAGGACCCGGCCGAGGAGCGGGACGCGCCAGAGACCGGCAGCCGCCATCACCACCGGCTCCGCGCCGAGGCGGCGCAGGGCGGCGAGCACGACGGCCGGATCGGCGAGCGAGGTGTGGTTCGCGGCCACGATGCTGCCCGGCGCGAGCACGGCGGCCGCGTCGGTGGTCACCGACAGCCGGCCGAAGGCCGGTACCAGGACGTCGGCGAGGGTGCTGAGCATGGCGGTTCTCCCGGTCTGGACGGTGTCGGTGTCGGGACCCATCGTCGGCGGCCGGCGCCGCCGGGGCCTGAGTCCCCGTACTCATCCCGGCGCACGCCCTACCTACTCCTTCCGGGCCCCGTACCCCGCCCCCGTCCGCGGGTCCGCCGGTCCCCGGCTCGCCGGCGTTCAGGCCTCCGGCCGGTCTTCCGCCGGCTCTGCCTGTGCCTGAGCCTGGGCCTGTGCGCGCTTGGTGACCACCGCGGCTGCCGCGACCGCGCTGCCGGCGAAGGCCAGCGCGAGCATCCACCGCTGGTCGAAGGTGTGGCCGGTGGCGTGGTCCAGGGAGTACCGGCCCGCGCCGGCCAGGCCGATGGCCGCTGCCGTGAACCCGAGGAAGGCCGGGTACTCGTAGCCGCCCGCCTGCGCGAAGAAACCGGCCGGGGCGTGCACGGCCACGGCGCCCGCCATGGCTCCCGCAGCCGCGGCTCCGGCGGCCGGAGTGGCCAGGCCCAGCACGAGCAGGGCCCCGCCCCCGGCCTCTCCGAGCCCCGCGGCGACTGCGCTGTGCCGACCGGGGGTGAAGCCCATGTGCTCCATCGCGGCGGCCGTCTTGTCCAGGCCTCCGCCGCCGAACCACCCGAACAGCTTCTGCGTACCGTGCGCCATCAGCACCGCCCCGGTCCCGGCCCGCAGGGCCAGCAGAGCGAGGTCACGCCGGTTGATGCAGCTCATCGAAGTCTCCCTGGAAGTGGTCCGGGCAGGGTGCGCCGAACCCCATCCGTATCCCCTCCGGGAACCGGCATCCCGCAGCCACCCGCAGATCCGCCGAACGGTCCGCCATCCGGCGGCCCGGAAGCCCCCTCCGGCGGCCCCCTACTGCCAGTCGTCCCAGGGCGCGTCGTCCAGGTCGGCCGGCGGCTCCTCGTCGAACGGGGCGTCGGGGTGCTCCTGCGCTCCGGCCCCCGCGGCGGCCGCGGACCCCGGACCCGAGGCGGGCCGGCCGGTCGCCCGGGGCCCGGCCACTGCGGCCGGGCCGGCGGCGGGCCCCGGGGAGGCGCCGCACTCCGCCAGGGCGTCGAGGACCCCCTGCCCGTACTTGGTGAGCTTGGCCTCGCCCACCCCGCCCACCGTGGCGAGCTCCTCCACCGTGGCGGGCAGACGCGTCGCGATCTCCCGGAGCGTCGCGTCGTGGAAGACCACATAGGCGGGCACGCCCTGCTCCTTCGCCGTCGCCGCCCGCCAGGACCGCAGGGCCAGGAACACCGGCTCGGCCTCAGCCGGCAGGTCCACCGGCACCCGGGCGCCCTTCCCGGAGCGCGCCCCGGACTCCTTGCGGGACGGGGCGGCCGGCGCCTTCTCCTTGCGCATCTCGACGGTCCGGCGACCGCCCAGCACCTCACCGCTGGCGTCCGTCAGCACGAGCGTCCCGTAGTCGCCCTCCACCGCCAGGAGGCCCTGGGCCAGCAACTGGCGGACGACCCCCCGCCACTCCGCGGTGCCGAGGTCCGCTCCGACGCCGAACACCGACAGGGCGTCGTGGTCGAACTGGATGACCTTGGCCGTCTTCTTCCCCTGGAGGATGTCGATGACCTGACCGGCGCCGAACTTCTGGCGCCGTTCCTTCGCGAGCCTCCACACCGTGGACAGCAGCTTCTGCGCCGCGACGGTCCCGTCCCAGGACTCGGCCGGCGTCAGGCAGGTGTCGCAGTTGCCGCACGGTTCGCCCGACTGCCCGAAGTACGCGAGCAGCCGCACCCGGCGGCAGTCGACCGTCTCGCACAGCGCGAGCATGGCGTCCAGGTGCATGCCGAGGGACCTGCGGTGCGCCTCGTCGCCTTCGGAGCCTTCGATGAGCTTGCGCTGCTGGACCACGTCCTGCAGGCCGTACGCCAGCCACGCCGTGGCCGGCTCGCCGTCACGGCCGGCCCGGCCGGTCTCCTGGTAGTAGCCCTCGACGGACTTCGGCAGGTCCAGATGGGCCACGAAACGCACGTCCGGCTTGTCGATGCCCATGCCGAACGCGATCGTCGCCACCACCACGACGCCCTCGTCCCGCAGGAAGCGGGCCTGGTTCGCCGCGCGGGTGCGCGCATCCATGCCCGCGTGGTACGCCACCGCGTCGATGCCCTGCTCCACCAGGAAAGCCGCGGTCTTCTCCACCGACGCCCGCGAGAGGCAGTAGACGACTCCGGCGTCCCCCTCGTGCTCGGTGCGGATCAGTGCCAGCAGCTGCTTGAGCGGGTTGTCCTTGCCGACGATGCGGTACTGGATGTTCGGCCGGTCGAAACTCGCGACGAAGTGCCGCGCCTCCTCCAGACCCAGCCGGGCCACGATCTCGGCGTGGGTGGCTTCCGTGGCGGTCGCGGTCAGCGCGATCCGCGGCACCTTCGGCCAGCGCTCGTGCAGCATGGACAGCGCGAGGTAGTCGGGACGGAAGTCGTGGCCCCACTGGGCGACGCAGTGCGCTTCGTCGATGGCGAAGAGGGACACCCGGCCACGGTCGAGCAGCCGCTGCGTGCCCTCGGTGCGCAGCCGCTCGGGTGCCAGGTAGAGCAGGTCCAGCTCGTCCGCGAGGAAGGCCTGCTCGACGGCCTGCCGCTCGTACGGGTCCTGCGTCGAATTGAGGAAGCCGGCCCGCACCCCGAGCGCGGTCAGCGCGTTCACCTGGTCCTGCATCAGGGCGATGAGCGGGGAGATCACGACGCCGGTGCCGTCCCGGACCAGCGCCGGAATCTGGTAGCAGAGCGACTTGCCGCCGCCGGTCGGCATCAGGACGAGTGCGTCGCCACCGCCGACGACCTGCTCGATGATCTCCTGCTGCTCGCCGCGGAAGGAGCTGTATCCGAAGACGCGGTGCAGCACCTGCAGAGCATCGGAGATCTCAGGGGAAGCGTCGGGAAGGGCCATCCGTGAAGCCTATCGGCCCCCGCCCACACCCCCGCCCCGCCCACCGGAACCTGTGGACAACCGGACCGCCCCCACCGCAGGGACCGCGCCCCCGCCCGAGGGCTCACCCGTCCGGCCCCGTCGGGAAGGCGGCAGCGCCGGGAAGCGGAGGCGGCAGTCCCCGGCTTCCGGCGATGGCCGTGCGGGTGCCCTGCGTGTTCTCGCAGCCCGGCGGTCTGCGGTGCGCGACCATACGGACGCCGATACACGCGCGACGGTCGGCGCCGTTCGGGCACGGGTCCCGTGCTCGCCCCGGAGGGAAACACCGAGACAGGAAGAAGGACGGACGTGTCCGGCAGCGAAAGCGAAAACCCAGTAATCCCCGCCCCGACCCCCGCACCGAGTCGCCCCAGGACGAACCGGGACTGGTGGCCGAACCAGCTGGACCTCCAGGTGCTGCACCAGCACTCGCCCCGGGCCGATCCGATGGGTGAGGACTACGACTACGCGCAGGAGTTCTCGGGTCTGGACGTCGAGGCGCTCAAGCGCGACGTCTTCGAGGTGATGACGGCGTCGCAGGACTGGTGGCCCGCGGACTACGGCCACTACGGGCCGCTCTTCATCCGCATGAGCTGGCATTCCGCCGGGACCTACCGCATCGAGGACGGCCGGGGCGGCGGCGGCGCCGGCGCCCAGCGCTTCGCGCCGCTGAACAGCTGGCCGGACAACGCCAGCCTCGACAAGGCGCGCCGTCTCCTGTGGCCGGTCAAGCAGAAGTACGGCCGGCAGATCTCCTGGGCCGACCTGCTGGTGTTCGCCGGGAACTGCGCCATGGAGTCCATGGGCTTCAAGACCTTCGGATTCGGCTTCGGGCGGCAGGACATCTGGGAGCCGGAGGAGATCATCTGGGGGCCCGAGGACACCTGGCTCGGAGACGAGCGGTACAGCGGTGACCGGGAACTCAGCGGTCCTTTCGGCGCGGTGCAGATGGGACTGATCTACGTCAATCCGGAGGGTCCCAACGGGAATCCGGACCCGGTCGCCGCCGCCCGCGACATCCGCGAGACGTTCGGGCGCATGGCGATGAACGACGAGGAGACGGCCGCGCTGATCGTCGGCGGCCACACCTTCGGCAAGTGCCACGGCGCCGTCGACCCCGAGTACATCGGTCCGGAGCCCGAGGCCTGCCCCCTGGAGCAGCAGGGCCTCGGATGGCGGAACACCTGCGGCAGCGGCGCCGGCGCGGACGCGCTCACCAGCGGCCTGGAGGGCGCGTGGACGTCCGAGCCGACGAAGTGGGACAACGGCTACCTGGACAACCTGTTCGGGTATGACTGGGAGCTGACGACGAGCCCCGCCGGTGCCAAGCAGTGGACCCCCACGGACCCCTCGGCCCGCGACACCGTGCCCGATGCCCACGACCCGGCGAAGCGGCACGCCCCGATGATGCTGACGACGGACCTCGCGCTGAAGCTGGACCCGGTGTACGGGCCGATCGTGAAGGGCTTCCACGAGAACCCGGACAAGCTCGCGGACGCCTTCGGCAAGGCCTGGTACAAGCTGCTGCACCGCGACATGGGCCCCCTCAGCCGCTACCTGGGGCCGTGGGTCGCCGCGCCGCAGCTGTGGCAGGACCCCGTTCCCGCGGTCGACCACGAGCTGGTCTCCGAGGCGGACGTCACGGCGCTCAAGGCCCGGATCCTGGAGTCGGGCCTGTCCGTCCCCCAGCTGGTCACCACCGCCTGGGCGTCGGCGGCGAGCTTCCGCGGCACCGACAAGCGCGGCGGGGCCAACGGGGCGCGCATCCGGCTCGCTCCGCAGAAGGACTGGGAGGTCAACGACCTGCCCGAGGTGGCCGAAGCGCTGGAGACCTTCGAGCGCATCCAGCAGGACTTCAACGCCTCGCAGTCCGGAGGGAAGAAGGTCTCGCTGGCCGACCTGATCGTCCTGGGCGGCTGCGCGGCCGTCGAGAAGGCCGCGCAGAACGCGGGCCACGCCGTCACGGTGCCGTTCGCCCCTGGGCGTACGGACGCCTCGCAGGAGCAGACCGACGTGGAGTCGTTCGCCGTCCTGGAGCCCCGGGCGGACGGGTTCCGCAACTACCTCCGGGCGGGCGAGAAGCTGTCGCCGGAGACCCTCCTGCTGGACCGCGCCAACATGCTCAACCTGACGGCGCCGGAGATGACGGTGCTGACCGGCGGCATGCGCGTGCTGAACACCGGCTTCAAGGGGTCCGCCCACGGCGTCTTCACCGACCGCCCGGAGGCGCTGACCACGGACTTCTTCGTCAACCTGCTCGACATGGGGACGGAGTGGAAGGCGTCGGCCTCCGAGGAGAACGTCTTCGAGGGCCGCGACCGTGCCACGGGCGCCGCCCGGTGGACCGCCACCGCCGTCGACCTCGTCTTCGGTTCGCACTCCCAGCTGCGGGCGGTCGCGGAGGTCTACGCCTCCAAGGACGCCGGCGAGAAGTTCGTCCGGGACTTCGTGGCGGCCTGGGACAAGGTGATGAACCTCGACCGGTTCGACCTCGGCTGATCCTCGCCCGATCCCTGCCTGATCCGCCGTCCCGGCCGGCCCCCGCCAAGGCCGGCCGGGACGTCCGGGCCGGGGCGCCGCCGGGCTCCCGGGGCAGGAGGCTAGGTTCGGGCCCCGGCTCCCGGGGCGGACCTCGCGGGGGACGGGATCAGAGGCCGGAGACCTTGCCGCTCGCCGTCACCTCGTACACCAGGGTGACCGTACGCTTCCCGCCGGGCGGGAGGGCCACGTCCCACTGCACGATGCCCTCGGCGTCCACCGCGGTGGGCGCCGGGGAGCACCCGTCCTTCCGCAGGCGCACCTCCACCGCCGACACCTCGGACACCGGAATCCGCTCCCGCAGGACGACCATCCGGTCACCCTGCTCCCCGGGAGCCGAGAACCGGGACAGGTGCAGCCTGACCGTACGGGTGAGCACGGTCCGCTGCGCGAGGCCGGCGGAGCCGCGGGACTCCTCGGTCTCCCGCACCACCGCGTGGTCGTCGCAGCTGCCGAACGCGAGCTCGACGGCGGCGCCGGGGGCCGTGAAGTCCAGCGTGCCGCGCCCGCTGAACCCGCTGCCGCGGACCAGGTCCACCGGGCCGGCGAGCAGGGCGTGGCCCGACCGGTTGTCGAACCGCACCACGTGGGTGACGTGCGGCGACAGCTCGGGTGCGCAGCCGAACTCGCTGTCCGCTGCCGTGCTGAAGGCGGAGAGCGGCACGCGGTGGGCGCGGCCGTCCCCGGGGACCGACACCGGTGCGGGGGAGTGCAGCACCCGCGCCTCGCCCCCGTCGGCCACTCCCGGCAGCCCGAGCACCGTCGCCGGGCCGAGCGCGCCGACCTCCTCCTCGCGCAGCTCGACGTCGACCGTACGGCGCTCCGCCGGATCGCGGTCCTCCAGCGTGAGCCGGTCCTCGCGCAGCCGCGGAGGTTCACCGGCCAGGGCCGAGCGGGCGGTCGACAGGGTCAGCCGTACGTCCGGCCAGTCCTCGCCGGTGCGCTGCCAGACCATCGCGTCGGTCTCCAGCGTCAGCGCGTCCCCGTCCAGCACGGCCCGGTAGGCGGGCCGCCACAGTGCGCACGGGACGAGGTGGCGCAGACGCAGCTCGACGGGGCCGCCGACGGCAGCCTCCACGGTCAGTTCGACGTACCCGACCAGTTCGGCGGGTTCCTCCTCGGACAGGGTCATGGCACGCTGGACCGAACCGAGTTCGGCCGCGAGGGAGAACAACCGCGCTTGGACGACGCGCAGCTGCTCCTCGCGCGTGTCGCGCTCGGCATCCAGCCGGTCCAGTTCGGCTGCCCAGCGGGGCGGTTCCCCCTCCCCTGAGCCGGCTCCCTCGCCGATGTCCCGCAGCAGGTCGGCGGTGAGGCGCCCGAGCAGGTCGAGGCGGACGAGCGCCCGGTCGCGCTGCTGCTCCAGGGTGCGCCGCTCCTCCTCCAGGCCGTGCACGCGGTGGCGCAGGGCGGAGTCCTCAGCACCGGGGGGCTGCGGCCCGCGCGGTGTCCAGCTGCGGACGATCCGCACGTCGAGGACTTCTGCCGGGTGCCCGGCGGCCAGTTCGGCATGGAGGGTCCGGTCGACGGCCAGCGCACTGACCGGGCCGAGACGCAGCCGCTGCACCCCGGCCTCCAGGTCGAGCACGAGGGCGCGTTCGACCTGGGCGCGGTCCTCAAGGCAGGTGACCGCGGTGACGGGGGCCGCAAGGACGGGGACGGCGGGGACGGCGGTGACAGGGGGGTCGAGCGGCTTCGGGGCCGTGGTCATGGGGTGTGTCAGCTCCTGCGGTTGCCGCCGGCCAGGGCCTTGCCGGTCGGGATGCGGATCTCGTAGCCGCCGTCGAGTGCGGCCTTGGCGCCCGGAGGCAGGTCCAGGCGCCAGACGCGGGTGCCCGCGGGGTGCTGCTCGCCGCCCGCGCCGGGCTCGGGCGCCGTCCAGTCGGCCCGCTCCTCGATCCGGATGTCCGGATCGGAGGTGACCGGCACCCGCTCGCGGACCTCGACGGTGACGGATCGCGCGAGCCGGTTGGCCAGCTCCACCTGGACGCGATGGTCCAGCACGGTGGTGTGGTTGCGCAGGCCCGAGGTCGACTCGTTCAGATGGGTGCGGCGCACCACCCGGATCCCTTCGGCGGGCCCGAGCCCCATCCGGCGGACACCGCCGGGGGCAAGTGTCGCCAAGGCGGCGGTGCGCAGGAACTCGTCGTCGACGACGACCTCCACCGGCCCGGCCAGCAGGGCCTGGCCGGTGGCGTTGGAGAGGACCAGGGTCGCGTACGCGGTCTGCTCCACGGACGGGACACAGAGGTACTCGGTGCGCAGGCCGACCGGGACCTCCGTGACGGTGACGGTGTGCCAGGTGCCGTCCGAGGGGATGTCGGCGCGGGCGACGGCGTCGAAGCGGTGGTCGAAGGAGCCCGCCGACTCGCGGGGCCGCACGGCCTGCCCGGGCAGCGGCAGCAGGGCCACGGCCTCGGCGCGGCGCCGGCAGGCGGCCGCCTCCGGGTCGAAGGGGGAGCCGGGGAACAGCCTTCCCCTGCGGTCGCCCTGCTCGTCGGGTCCGCACAGGACGAGGGCGGCGTAGTCGAGCTCCGCCCCGCTCGGCTGCGGCGGACCGGCCGCCGGGAGCGGTGCCGCTGCGGGTGGCGGGGCGCCCCCGCCGGGAGCCGCCGGAGCCGGCACCGCCCGGGCGGGCGGCGGGGCCGCCGCGAAGGCCGGGGCGCCGCCGCGCGGCTGCGCGGGCCCCCGCTGCCTGAGATGGGTGCTCGCACTGCCGAAGGTCTCGTTCACGAACCCGTCGGCGCCGGCCGGGCCGGCCGCGGTGAGCGTGGCGGGGGGACCGCCGTAGCCCTGCGGCGCGGGCGGCGGCGGGGGCGGCGGCAGGGGCGGTACGGGACCGGTCGGTGCGAGGCCCGCGGCCACCGGGGGAGCCGCGGGGGCGGGCCGGGCGGCGGCCCCGCCGGCCGCACCGGCGCGCGGGCGGGGGCCGGCCGCCTCATACCCGGCGAACAGGTCGGCGAGCCCTGCCGGCGGCTCGCGCCAGCCGGACGGCGCCGGGGCGGCCTGGCGCCGCCCGATGCGCATCGAGCGGAGCTTCGGCAGGTCGGTGCGGCGCCCGAGGTCGGCGGTGGCCAGGGCGATGCGCACGCCGGTCCAGTCCTCGCCGGTCTGCTGGGCGAGGGAGGCGCGCAGTACCAGGCGTCCGCTGTCGTCGCCCTGACGGTACGTCAGTCGGTAGGAGGGAACCCAGACGGCGCCCGGCACCGCGTACTCCAGCTCCACCTCCACCTCCCCATCCGCGTCCCCATCCGCCTCGACCTCGGCCGCGGCGGATGCCGGGCCGGCGGCAACAGCGGTGGCCGCGGCGGCGGGGGAGTCCAGGGTCAGGACGGCGCAGACGGTGGTCTGCACGTGCGCCGAGGGTGCGTCGGTGGAGGCGCGGGCGAGCCGGTCGGCGGCCACCCCGAGTTCGTGTTCGGCCTCGTGCAGCTCCTCCTGCGCCTGGACGAGGCGGGCGTGCAGCGCCGCCAGCCGCTCGTCGACGAAGTCGGCGAGTTCCAGCCACGCCTCTACGGGGGTGCGGCGGTGCGGGTCCTCGGGGTTGCGGGGCGGCGGGACCGGGTGGAGGGACCTGGCCTCCTCGATCCGGCTCAGCAGGCGGTCCCGGCGGCCCCGGGCCGCCGCGCACGCGTCCGTCAGCCGTTCGACCTCACGCCGCAGCCCGTCGGGCGCCGCCGCGCCGACCGGCCCGGCCTCGGCCTCCACGCGGGCCTCGGTGACGCGTACGCCGGAGCCTTTGAGGACGCGTGCCCGCAGCGAGCCCGGGTCGAGCGAGCGGGGCAGCCCCGACACCCGTACCCGGCCGTCGGCCGGCACGCTGCCGCGCGCCAGGCGGCGGCAGACCGCGCCCTGCGCGTACACCACGACCGAGTCGAGGGTCGCCGCCCACCTCTGTGCTGTTCCTGACGCCATGTGCTCCGCCCCCGTCGCCTGCGTACCGAGCGAAGCCTACGCCCGCACCCGGCCTGCGGGTGCCGGGCGGCGGGGACCGGCTGCGCGGGACCCGGATGGTGCGAAGACACCAGCCGCGGTGGCTCCTCTTGGATCATCGCCCACACCTGCGGCAGGAGTGGAATCAATCACTCCAACATCGGGAGACAATCCCGGCCACCGGGCCACGGTGTGCCCCGCGCCCGACTGACGTAGCAGTGCGAGATCCAAGGGAGACAGGGGAACCACCCGTGCGACGAAGGATGTTCGGTACGGCCGCCACCGCGGCCGTCCTCGGCCTGCTGACCCCGCTGTCCGGATGCGCCGGCGCGGCCGGCGGCGGGGACGTCACGCTCCGCCTGGTGGCCGCCGAGTACGGCGACACCCCGGCCACCGGCTCCCAGACGTACTGGGACAAGGTGACCCGGGACTTCACCGCCGCCCATCCCGGGATCGAGGTCGAGGTCCGGCTCCTGCCGTGGGCCGACATCGACCGCGAGGTCTCGCGCATGGTCGAGGCCGGCAAAGCCCCCGACATGGCCCTGATGGGCTCCTACTCGGACTTCGCGGCCCGGGGCGAGCTGTACTCCGCGGAGGAGCTTCTCTCGGTGGGGGCCGAGGCGAACTTCCTGCAGCCGCTCGCCGAGGCGGGGACCGTCAACAGCCGCCTGTACGGCCTGCCGTTCGTGGCGAGCAGCCGCCTCCTCTTCTACAACGAGGCGCTCTTCACGAAGGCCGGCATCGCCGAGCCGCCCAAGACCTGGTCCCAGCTGAAGGCGGCGGCCAAGGCGCTCAAGGAGAAGGGGGTGGCCTACCCGTACGCGATGCCGCTCGGCCCGGAGGAGGCGCACGCCGAGGCGCTGATCTGGGAGCTCAGCAACGGCGGCGGCTACGCCGACGGCAACGGCAACTACCACCTGGACTCCGACCAGAACATCCGGACCTGGCAATGGGTCAAGGACAACCTGGTCACCCCCGGCCTGACCGGCCCGACCCCGCCGTCCCGGCTCAACCGCGCCGACGCCTTCGCCGCCTTCCTGCGCGGCGAGGTCGGCATGCTCAACGGCTACCCGTCGCTCGCGCACGAGGCGGCGGCCAAGGGCATCGGCGTGGGCACCGTCGCCATGCCGGTCTCGGATGCACTCGGCCCCGGGGAGAAGGCGCCGACCGTGGGGGTCGCCGACTGGATGACGGCCTTCAGGCAGAACGGCCACCGCGAGGAGGTCGGCGCGTTCCTGGAGCACGTGTACCAGGACAAGAACCTCTCCGACTTCGCCGGCCGCTACCACCTGCTGCCCGCCACCGCCTCCGCCGCACGCACCCCCGCCGGCGGCGGCCTCGGACAGACCGACCTGGACTTCCTGAGCGCCCTGAGGACAGCCCGCCTCTACCCGGTGAACGACCCGTCCTGGATGACGGTCAGCGACACCATCAAGCGCACCATCGGCCGCGCCGTGGAACCCGGCGGCGACCCGAGGGCCGTCCTGGGGGAGATCGCCGACAAGGCGGTCGAGGCAGGCCGCAAGGCCTGATGCCCGACGCCGCTCCACCCCCGCCGCCCCGCGGCCGCCCGCCCGCCGGCGCACCCCCGGCGTACCCCCGGACCGCCCCGGCGCCCCCCGCCCGGGGCGAATGCCGAGATCTCCCCCCATGTCACCGCCTCCAGGCCTGATGCACCGCCGGGGCGGCCGGCAAGTGTGCCCGTTCCGTCCGGTCCGTCCCGGTCTGCGGATGTGCGGATTGCATACCGCAGCGGTGACAGGCGTGACTGTCGCGGGGCGCGTGCCGGGTGGCAACGTTGGTCTCGCCACCGACCGAGGGAGCAGGAGTGAACAAGGGGTACGCGGCATTCTGTGATGCCGACCGCTGGTTCTACGACGCGCCGTACCGGCGGTCCGAGGAGCTCTACCCCCTGGCGCTCGCCCCCGTCCCGACCGGGTGGCGGTCGCACCGCAGTGGGGACTGGCTGGCCTTGCGGCCGGCCGGTGTCCAACTGCCCGCACAGGGCTGGAAGATCCACGTCTCGGCATGCCTCGACAATGCCGAGTCCGTCCTGGAGCGGGTCCACGCCTACTGCGTGGAACGGCAGATCGCCTTCAAGTTCGTCCCCGGCCGCTACCTGCTGCACATGCGCAACGCCAAGTACGCGGACCGGGCGGCCAGCGGCAAGTTCCTCACCGTCTACCCGGCGGACGAGGAGCAGTGCGGCCGGACGGCCGAGGAGCTCGACGCCCTGCTGGCGGGCGAGCCCGGCCCCTACATCCTGAGCGACCTGCGCTGGAACGACGGCCCGGTCCACCTGCGCTACGGCAGCTTCACCCTGCGGCACTGCTACGACGAGCAGGGCGAGCTGGTGCCCGCCATCGAAGCCCCCGACGGGCGGCTCGTACCGGACCCCCGCGGACCGGTGTTCCAGCCCCCCGAGTGGATCGAGCTGCCGGTCTTCCTGCGGCCGCACCTGGAGCGGCGGGCGGCCGTCACCCTCGCTGACGTCCCCTACACGGTCGAGCGCGCCCTGCACTTCTCCAACGGCGGCGGCGTGTACGCCGGCCGGGACAGCCGCACCGGGGAGCCGGTGATCCTCAAGGAGGGCCGCCCGTTCGCCGGGCTCGCCGCCGACGGCGCGGACGCCGTGACCCGGCTGCACCGCGAACGGGAGGCACTGGAGCAGCTGGCCGGACTGGACTGCGTGCCCACCGTGCACGGCACCTTCACCGTCGGGGACCACCACTTCCTCGTCATGCAGTACCTGGAGGGCAAGCCCCTCAACACCTACTTCGCCCGCCGCCACCCGCTCATCGAGGCCGACCCCGACCCCGCGGAGCTCGCCTCCTACACCGAGTGGGCGCTGAAGATCCACCAGCGGGTCACCGAGGCCGTCGAGGCGGTGCACGCACGCGGGGTCGTCTTCAACGACCTGCACCTCTTCAACATCATGGTCGCGGAGGACGAGGGCACCGGCGAACCCTCCGTCGCCCTGCTCGACTTCGAAGCCGCCTCGCGCATCGGAGACGGACAGCGGCAGACGGTCGCCAACCCGGCGTTCGTCGCGCCCGCCGACCGGCGCGGCGCCTCCGTCGACCGGTACGCCCTGGCCTGCCTGCGCCTGGCCCTGTTCCTGCCGCTGACCAGCCTGCTGGTCATGGACCGGAGCAAGGCGGTGCACCTGGCGGAGATAGCCGCCGACCAGTTCCCCGTACCGCGGAGCTTCCTCGACGAGGCGGTCGAGGAGATCCTTGCCGGCCCCGGCGCGGACGACGCGGCGACCGGCCGGATCGCGGCCCCCGCCGGCCCCTACCTGCCGGTGCAGCCGGGGGACTGGGACGCCGCCCGCGCCTCGATGACGGCCGCCCTGCACGCCGGCGCCACCCCGGACCGCGAGGACCGCCTCTTCCCCGGCGACATCGCCCAGTTCACCACCGAGGCCGGCGGGACCGGCTTCGGGTACGGAGCCGCAGGCGTCCTGTACGCGCTCGCCGAAACCGGCGCCGACCCCTGGCCCGAGGCCGAGGAATGGCTGCTGGCCCGGACGAAGGAACCGGCTTCCGGCACCCCGCTCGGCTTCTACGACGGACTCGCCGGCCTCGCCTGGACGCTGGACCGGCTCGGCCACCGCGACCGCGCCCTGGCCCTCGCCGAGCAACTGCTGCACCAGCCCTGGCAGTCCGCCGGACCCGACCTGCACAGCGGCCTCGCCGGCATCGGCCTGGCCCTGGACGCCCTGGGCACGGCCACCGGGGAGAGCGCACTGCACGCCGCGGCCCTGCGCTGCGCCGACCTGGCGTCCGAGGCGACGCCCGGCCTCAAACGGGCCGGGCTGCTCCACGGCCACAGCGGACCGGCGCTGCTGTACCTGCGGCTCTACGAACGCACCGGCGAGACCGAGTTGCTGACCCGGGCCGGCCTGGCCCTGCACCGCGACCTCGACCGCTGCGTGACCAGCGCCTACGGCACCCTCCAGGTCGACGAGGGATGGCGGACGATGCCCTACCTCGGAGGAGGCAGCGTCGGCATCGGCATGGTGCTGGACGACTGGCTGGAGCACGCACCCGAGGAACGCTTCGAAACGGCGCGGGTGCAGATCGTGCAGGCCGCCCAGGCCACCTTCTACGCGCAGCCCGGCCTGTTCCGCGGAGCTGCCGGGATGATCCTCCACCTGGCCCGGACCACCACGCCCGGTCCCGGCACCCGTGCCGAGGACATCACCCGGCAGATCGACGCCCTGGCCCGGCACGCCGTCCCCTACCAAGGCCACCTGGCCTTCCCCGGCGAGCAGTTGATGCGCCTGTCCATGGACCTGTCCACGGGCACGGCCGGCGCGCTCCTCGCCCTCGGCAGCGCCGCGCCCGGCGGGCGCGCGCACCTGCCGTTCCTCCCGCCGCTGCGGTCCACCGCGGCGGCCCCAGAGCCGGTCCCCCTTCGGGGGGCCGTGTCCCATCGGAACACCACACCAGTGAAGAGGATTCAGCCATGATGCTTCTGGACCTGCAGTCGATGGACACCGTCAAGGAAGAGACCACCGAGGCCGCCCACCTCACGGGCGGCGGCAGCCGCGCCAGCCTGCTCCTGTGCGGTGACAGCAGCCTGAGCATCACGACCTGTAACTGACCGGGTCGCTGCCGGGCCCGGGCGGCATGCCGCCCGGGCCCGTTCCCCACCCCTGGAGCCGCCGCACATGAGCCCGCCCGACGCTGTCGTGGTCGCCGAGGCCGACGAGCCCGCGACCGTCCGCGCCGCCGACCGGGTGCTCAAGGCGGCGGCGCGCCACAGCTCCGGCCGCACCGCCGCCGTGTTCGGATGCTCGGTGGCCGCCGCGGTCGCCGCCCTCGCCGAACCGGCCGTCCTCGGCCACACCCTCGACCTGCTGCTGCGCCGCGACCCCGCCGGCAGCCTCTGGACCCTGTGGTGCGCCCTGGTGATCGCCGCCGAAGTGCTCTTCGACGCGGCGGCCGCACGTCTCACCGGCAGCGTCGACGCCCGCTCCACCGGCTGGCTCCGCAGGCTCGCCGCGGCGCGGTTGCTGCGCACCGCGCCGCACCACGCCGCCCGCCACGCACCCGGCGAGGTCGCCGCCCGGCTCACCGCGCACGCCACCGAGGCGGGCACCGTCCCCGGCGCCCTCGCACACGCCACCGCCGCCCTGCTGCCGCCGCTCGGCGGGATCGTCGCCCTCCTGCTCATCGACGTGTGGACCGCGCTGGCCTTCCTCGCCGGACTTCCCCTGCTCGCGCTGCTGCTGCGCGCCTTCGCCCGTGACTCCGGTGCCAGCGTGGGCCGTTACCAGCAGGTGCAGCTCGCCATGGCCGGCCGGCTCGCCGAGGCCCTCGGCGGTGCCCGTACCCTCGCCGCGGCGGGCACCGAACGGCGCGAGGGGTCCCGCGTCCTGGCCGGGCTGCCCGAACTCGGCCGCGAGGGACGCACGATGTGGCGGGTCTATGGCGCTGCCACGGCCCGCACCGGCGCCCTGATGCCCGTGCTCCTGTACGTGGTGCTCGGCGTGGGCGGCATCCGGCTCGCGGCCGGGGCCCTCGGGGTCGGCGGGCTGCTGGCCGCCGTCCGCTACGCGGGCCTCGCTGCCGGGGTCGGCGCCGTCACCGGCCGGCTGGCCGCGGTGATCCGCGGCAGGGCGGCCGCCCGCCGGGTGGCCGCCCTGTGCGCACTGCCCGAACTCACCACCGGAACCGCGGAACTGCCCGACGGCGGGCCCGGAAGGCTGGAGCTGCGCGGAGTGCGGGTGGTGCGCGCGGGTACCGCCGTACTGCGGGACGTCGACCTGGTCGTCCCCGGAGGGGCCACCGTGGCGGTCGTGGGGCGCTCCGGGTCGGGCAAGACCCTGCTGGCCGCCGTGGCCGGGAGGCTCACGGCCTGTGACGAGGGCGCCGTCCTGCTCGACGGCGTGCCCCTGGAAGAGCTGACTGCCGATGCCCTGCGCCGGGAGGTCGGCCACGCCTTCGACCGGCCCGCCCTCTTCGGGGAGAGCGTCGGCGCGGCCATCGCCTTCGGGGCGGGCCCGGCGCCCGGACCCGGGGCCGTGCAGGCCGCGGCGCGGGCGGCGGGGGCCGATCCCTTCGTACGGCGCCTGCCCGAGGGGTACGACACGGCCCTTGCGGATGCGCCGCTGTCCGGCGGCGAACTGCAACGCCTGGGCCTGGCCCGGGCGTTCTGCCATGCGGGTCGGCTGCTGATCCTGGACGACGCCACCTCCAGCCTGGACACCGTCACCGCCCGCGAGGTGGAGCGGGCCCTGGCCCGCGACGTGCGTGCCACCCGGCTCGTGGTCGCCCACCGGATCTCCTCGGCCGCCCGCGCCGACCTCGTCGTCTGGCTGGAGGCGGGGCGGATCAGAGCCACGGGCCCGCATACGCAGCTGTGGCAGGACCCGGACTACCGGGCCGTGTTCGCGGCCGGAGCGGCAGCCGAGTCGACGGCCGTCGCCGCCGGCGCCGCCGGCGGCCCCGGTGCCACCGTGCCCGGGGGAGCCGGCGCACCAGCCGGGGAAGCGGTACCCCTCGGGGCCCCGCGCGGGTCCGCCCCGGAGGCCCCCGCGGCGGTCGTTGACGGGCCGGCGGACGAGCCGTCGGCCGGTCCGGGAGGTGGTCCGGGCGGCGGTCCCGGCAGTCGGGAGGCGGTGCGGTGAGCGAGTACGGCACGTGGCGGCGGCTCGCCCCCGACGGACGCCGCTTCCTGCGCGGCCGTGCCCGGACGCTCGTCCGCCTCGCACTGTGGTCCCTGCTGGAGTCCGCCCACACCTTCCTCGGCGGCTACGCGGTCGCCCGCGCCCTCGACGACGGCTTCCTCGCCGGACGGACCACGACCGGCCTCGGCTGGCTCGCCGCCGCCGCGGCCGGCGCCCTGCTCGGCGCCGTCGCCCTGCGCGGAGTCTTCGCAGGCCTCGCCGACCTCGTCGAACCCCTGCGCGACGGCCTGGTCAGGCGGGCCGTGCGCCAGGCACTGGGGCGGGCCGTTGCCGACCCGGGCAAGGCCGGTGACCTCGGCGCGGTCTCCCGGCTCGCGCAGCAGACCGAGATGGCCCGCGACTCCTTCGCGGGACTGGTCCTGGTGGCCCGGTCCTTCGTCTTCACCGCGCTGGGGGCCCTGGCCGGACTGGCCGCGCTGGCACCCCTGATGCTGCTGCTCGTCCTGCCGCCGCTGCTCCTCGGGGCCGCCGGTTTCGCAGCGACCCTGGGCCCCATGGCCCGGGTGCAGCGGCAGGCCCTCGACACCGACGAAGCGCTGGCCGCGCGCTCCGGCGCCCTCGCGACGGGCCTGCGCGACGTGGTGGCCTGCGGCGGCGGGACCGCGGCGGGAGCCCCGCTGGAGACGCTGATCGCCCGGCAGGAAGCGCTGACCGGCCGCCTGGCGCGGTGGACCGCCCTGCGCACACTCGCGCTCGGCGTGGCCGGCCGTCTCCCGGTCGTCGCGCTGCTCGCCGGAACCCCCTGGCTGCTGGACCGGGGGGTGAGCGCAGGGGCCCTGGCCGGTGCCCTCACCTACCTCGTGCAGTCACTGCTCCCGGCGCTCGACGCACTGATGACGGCGGTGGGTTCGGCAGGCACGAGGCTGCTGGTGGTGCTGGACCGCTTCGTCCCGGACGCGCCCGGCCCGGCCGGCGGCGCACGCCCGGCCGGGCCCCGCGGCGGCCCGGACGCCGTGCCCCCGACCGAGCCCGGCGGCCGCCCGGACGCCGTCACCCGCACCGAACCCGCCGACGGTACGGTCCCCCCGAGCCCCACCGGTCCCGCTCGCACGGCCCGCCCCGCCCCCGCCACCGCCCGGGCCGGCCGAACCCGCTCCGCGCCTTCGGCGGCGGCCGAAGCCGCGACCCCCGCACCCGAGCCGCTGCTGCCGCCGCCCCCCGGGGCCGGTGCGGAAACCCGGCCCGCCGTCGAGCTGCGCCGGGTCCGCTTCGCGTACGGCGCCCACGCCCACCCGGTGATCGACGGCCTCGACCTTCGGGTCGAGCCCGGCGAGCACCTGGCCGTGGTCGGCCCGAGCGGCATCGGCAAGTCGACGCTCCTGGCCCTGCTCGCCGGGCTGCTCACGCCCGATCAAGGGGCGGTCCTGCTGGACGGTTCCCCGGCCCGGCGTCCTCACGCCGACCATCCCGATGGCCGCAGGACCCTGCTGCCGCAACAGCCGTACGTGTTCACGGGGACGGTCCGGGAGAACCTTACCCACCTGTCTCCCGGTCCCGTCGGCGCGGCCCGGGCGCACGCGGCCGCGGCTGCCCTCGGGGCCGGCGCCCTGCTGGACCGGCTGGGCGGCCTCGACGCCCCCGTGGACCCGGCCCGGCTCTCCCAGGGCGAACGCCAGCTGCTGGCCCTCACGGCCGCCTACCTCTCACCGGCACCGCTGCTCCTGCTGGACGAGGCCACCTGCCACCTCGACCCCCGGGCCGAGGAACACGCCGAACGGGCCCTGGCGGCCCGTCCCGGCACCCTGGTGGTCGTGGCCCACCGCGTCTCCTCGGCCGTCCGGGCCGACCGGGTGCTCGTACTCGACGGGACCCGGGCGGTGTGCGGCACGCATGCCGAGCTTCCGGCCAGGTCTGACCTGTACCGGGATCTGGTGGGGTTGTGGAGTGCGGATGCCTGAGGGCGCCCGGCCCGGCGCGTCCTGCCCGGGCCGGCCCGCGGGGGATGCGGCGGCTCAGACCCAGCCGGCCCGCCGGGATATCCGGATGGCGTCTATCCGGTTGCGGGCGCCGGTCTTGCGGGTCACGGCGGCCATGTAGTTCCGTACGGTGCCGCTGGTCAGGTGCAGGGCGCGGGCTATCTCCGCGACCGAGTCCCCCTCGGCGGCGCGGGCCAGCACGCTCAGCTCCCGCGGGCTCAGCGGCATGGGTTCGGCCTCCATCAGGGCGGAGGCCAGCGAGGCGTCGACGAAGCGCTCGCCCGCCGCGAGCTTGCGGACGGCCCGAACGAGCCGGCCCGGCGAGCCGTCCTTGTCCACATAGCCGAGGGCCTGGGCCTGGAAGGCCTTGCGCAGCGGGCCCGGGGTGCGGGACGTGGCCAGCACCAGCAGCGGGGTCGGCGGGGCGAGGGCCAGGCGGTGGGACCGGCCGTCCGGGACGAGCAGGGCGGATGCGCCCGGACAGTCGAGGTCGACGACGGCCACGTCTGGTCGTAAGAACTCCGCCTGACGGGCGGCAGTACGCCAGCCGGCGGAGGTCACGTCGAAATCCCCCTCGGATCTCAGCAGCGCCGCGAGCGCCGACCTCACGAGACTGATGCTGTGCAGGACGAGGACTTTGGTCATCGGGCTCTCCTCGGGCGGGTGGCGATCGATCAGCACCAAGCGGGTGCCCAGCTACCGCCCGGCCGGAACGTGCCTGCGGGAGGCGCGCGGGGGCGCGTGGCCGAACCGCGTGCCCCCGTGTACTCCGTGCAGGCGCCCTTACCCCCTGGTCCACCTCCGCAGGTGCCCCCTCGACGTGGCCAAACACGCTGCGGCGGGGAGATCCGGATGGGCCGGTTCCGGGCGCATGGCGCGCGCTGGACGCCTCGGTCGGGGTCATAGAGCGTCCGTTCGGGTGGCGTCATCCCTTCGCCGACCGCAAGTGCCGCTGGAAGCGCGCCGGTCCGTGCTGTGCTGTGCCAACGGCCCGAGGACGGCCGTACGCGGGCCCGCCCGCTGTTCGTGGCAGGCCCACCGCCCCAACAGCGAAGGAGGACTGATGTCGCGCCAACCGAAGGACCGGCAAAGCCGGAGCAGGATCGGTCAACTGCTGGCGTCTGCGGTCTTGTTGACCGTGGCCCTACTGGACGTTTCCGGGGCGCATGCCGCCGCGGTCCACTCCAAACCGAGCCCCGACTGGGACGCCATCGCCCGGTGTGAATCCGGGGGCAACTGGCGGGCGAACACCGGCAACGGCCATTACGGCGGGCTGCAGTTCACCCAGTCCAGCTGGAACGCGGCAGGAGGCCGCAGATTCGCACGGCGAGCCGACCTCGCCACGAAGGCGGAGCAGATCGCCACGGCGCGAAGGCTCGCCACGATGCAGGGCATGGGAGCCTGGACCTGCGCACGGCGCCGCTGAGGGGACACCCCCGACAGGGCGGCGCAGCCGCCCTGTCGGCCCGGTCCCGCACCGGCATCCCTCTCTGGACAGACCACGAGCCGCAGTGCCGCCCCCAACTCCCTAATGGCCGGGTGTGGTTGCCGCCGTGGCGGTCGGCCGGCGGCGCACCGGGGGCGACGGCCGCGCGCCCGTTCCCCCCGGACCGCTCATTTGCTCGGCCGGGTGGAAGTCCCGCACGGACGGCGTGTGTTCACGAAGCGAAGCTCTTGGAAGCTCTTCGAACCTCTGGAGTTCCTCAAGTGCGGTTGCTCCACCGGCGGTACGGGGGATCCCCCTGACACGGGCCGCACGGGACCGTGACGGGGAACGGGGAGCGGGGGGCAGGCGCATGGACATTCTGGTGGTGCTCGGTTTCGTCCTGATCGTGCTGATCGTGGCGGCCATGGGCGGAGGCGGTGGCGGCAGGTCGTCGCGCAGACGGGGCCGCAGGGGCTCGTGGAGTGACGGCGGAAGCGGTGGGGGCGGCTGCGGGGGCGGCGACTCGTCCTGCGGGGGCGGCGGAGGCGGTTGCGGAGGCGGCGGCGGAGGGGACTGACCTCGCGACTTGCCGTGGCGTGCAGGCCGGAGCGGATCCGTACGGTAGGGTGGATCTTGTTCCCGCGGCCGCTCGCCGGTGGCGGGACCGGCGTTGGTGGTCCAAGGAAAGACACCCCACTTCCCGTGGGGGGATGCAGGTGCAAGGCCTGCCCAGCGCTCGATCAAAGGCCCCGGCCTCCTTCAGGAGGCCGGGGCCTTTGCGTTCCGCGTGCCCGGGCCGCCGCCCGCCGGACCGTCACATGCCCGGACCGCCGGATGTCCTGGCCGACGCGGGCTCAGCGCTTGGTGCGGAGTCGGCCGAGCAGCCCGCGAGCCTGTTCCCGCTTGCGCGGGTCGGCTGCGGCCCGGCGTACCGAGTCGATCGTCCGCCGGCCCTGGGGGCTGCGGCTGAACTGCTTGAGCTTGGCGAGTAGTGCGGACATGAGCCCTCCCGGTGAGTCCGTCGTGACGCTCCCTCGTCTGCCCGGGCACGGCCCGTCGAAACAGACGGACCGGCGGCGGGTCCGGCCTGAAGTTACCGCCAGGTAGCCAGGTGGTGTGCCCGGAGGGTAGCGTCGGCGGCCGAGAAGAGGAGAGCCATGCCTCGTACGTTCACGGTGTCCGACAGCATCGTCGTCCACGCCCCGCCCGCCGACGTCTACCGGCATGTCGCCGACCCCGCCCGGATGGGGGAGTGGAGCCCGGAGAACCTGGGCGCCGTCGTCCACGGGGAGCCCGGTGAGACCCGGGTCGGGACCGTCTTCGACGGGCGGAACAAGCGCGGGGCCTTCCGCTGGACCACCCGGTGCACGGTGACGGCAGTCGAGAAGGACCGGCTGTTCCGTTTCCGGGTGCACGCCATCGGCATCCGCAGCCCGCGCGTCCGCGGACCCATCGCGACGTGGGAGTACCGCTTCGAGGAGGTCCCCGAAGGCACCCTGGTGACCGAGACGTGGACCGACGACCGGCGGTCCTGGCCCGACGCCGTGGCCCACGCCTTCGACCGGGTGGCGACCCGCGGGCACACCTTCGCGGTCTTCCAGCAGCGCAACATCGGCACCACCCTGCGCAACCTCAAGAAGGTCCTGGAGACGGCGTCCGGCACGGGGTGACCCCGCTGCGCACCCAGCCCGCGCCCCCGGGTCCGCCGGGGGCCGGCAGTGGTGCGCCGGGTCAGTGCGTGCGGTGCGGGCGGTCCGCCAGGCGGTCCGCCAGCCAGTCGAACACCCGCTGCTCGAACACGGCCCGCCCGAGCGGCTCGCAGTGCAGGTCCGCGCCCTCCGCGGCCGTGAACTCCACCAGCGCCTTCTCGCCGGGCAGCGCCTCGTACAGCGCCCGGGACTGGCCGGGCCAGAACTGCTCGCCCTCCGGCGCGGTGACCAGCAGGGGCACGGTGATCCGGCCCGGCAGTCCGGACAGCTCGTACCGGCCCACCTCGGCCAGCAGGTCGTAGGGGGAGCCGATCCCGTACGGCTTGGCCCGCCACTGCCAGTACGCCGCGAAGGCCGGGTCCTGCGCCATCCCCTCGCGCATCGCCCCGTCGAAGGCCTCCCGGTCGCCCGAGTCGAACAGGGCCCGCAGCTCCGGCGGGAAGTTCCCCCACCAGCTCGATGCCACGTCCACCACACCGGGGTCCGCCACCCCCGCAGCGATCCGCTGCTCGAAGGCCAGCGCCCGCGGCACCCAGTAGCCGGCCTGGCTGACGCCGGCGAGGACCAGCCGCTGCGGGTCCACGTACGGGCAGGCCAGCAGGAAGTCCACGACCGGGGTGATCACGTTCTCCCAGTCCGGCCGGAAGGGCATCCCGTGCTCGAACAGCATCGTCTGCTGGCCCGGGCCGTCGAAGAGGAGGGCGTTCCAGCCCCGGGCCACGGCCGGCGCCCCGAGCATGGACCATGCGGCGCTGACCGGCCCGTCGCTGCCGTTGTTCACGATCACCGTCGGCGCGGGCGATCCGCCCGCCGCCCCGGCCGACGCCGGCCGGAACAGGTAGCCGGGCAGCTCGGTCCCCTCGTACGGCACGGCCACCCGCTCCGCCGCCGGCTCCCACGCCGCCGCGAACCGGTCGAAGCACGCCCGGTGCTCGCGGAACACCTCCAGCAGCTGCTCCTCGTCCCCGAGCGCGTCCGCCGCCACGAGGCCGGCGCCGAAGTACGACGCCGCCCGCAGCCATGCGTCCCGCGCACTCACCTCGTGGCCGGCTGCGGCCGCCCGCTCCCCGTCCGCGCGGACCCGCCGGGCCAGTGACGTCCACGCCGCGAACCAGCGGGGGCCGTCGGCATCTGCCAGCCCGTCCGCGGTGACCAGCACCTCCCCGGGATCGGCGCCCTTCTGCCAGGCGGCCCCGAGCAGGGCCCGTACCTCGAAGTCGAACTGTCCGTTCTCGCAGAACCGGTGCGCCACGATGCCTCCCGGAGGTCACTCTCCACCGTAGGAGCGGCCGCCGCGGCCCGCACCCGAGGCCACCGTCAGACGGTGTTCATCAAGATGATGGCCAGCAGGTTCAGCAGGATGACGGCGACGACGCCGCCGATCATGAGCCAGGCCCTGCGCGATTCGTCCATGGGCACGGGTCGCCTCTCCTCCTGGCCGTACGAAGGCCCCTGTCGGCCTTCTGTCATCTTGACCCGGTTCCGCCCCGTGCACAGTCCGGCGCCCGGCCCGCACCCGGGGCGCCGGGCGGCCGACGGGGCCCGGTGGGCATCAACTCCCTTGCGGTCCAGTGCTGTTCGCACTCTTGCCGCATGGCGCCCGGTCGCCAATGATGCTCCCGGCACCGCCCCCCTTACGGCCGACCAGGAGGCATGTCGTGCGGACCCACCGTCACATCCGGAGATCGCTCGTGGTCGTCGGCGCAGCCCTCGCGCTGGTGCTCGGCGTCCCCCAGGCGGCCTTCGCGGCGCCACCCCCCGCCCTGCCCTCGCACGCCGACGCGATCGAGCTGGCCTTCCAGCCCGCCTACGACTACGACACCGACGGCTGCTACCCGACGCCGGCCGTGGGCCCGACCGGAGTCCTGAACACCGGGCTCAAGCCCACCGGAGCCCTCGACGGCAACTGCCGGGACGCCTCCGACCTCGCCAACACCAACGGCTACTCCCGCTGGACCTGCAACAACGGGTGGTGCGCCGTGCTCTACGCCCTGTACTTCGAGAAGGACCAGGCGATCCCCGGGATCAGCCTGGGCGGCCACCGCCACGACTGGGAGCACGTCGTGGTGTGGATCCAGGACAACCAGGCGAAGTACGTCGCCACCTCCGCCCACGGGGACTTCGTCGTCCACGCGCGCGACCAGGTCCGCTGGGACGGCACCCACCCCAAGATCGTCTACCACAAGGACGGCGTCGGCACCCACTGCTTCCGCACCGCCAACACCAACGACGAGCCCCCCGAGAACCACCGCGGCACCTGGCAGTACCCGGCACTGGTGGGCTGGTCGGGCTACCCCGGCACGTTGCGCGACACACTCACCCGGGCCGACTTCGGCAGCGCGCACTTCGGCCTCAGGGACGACTCCTTCGCCCACCACCTGGCGGAGGCCAAACCCGCGGGCATCCCCTTCGACCCGTACCTCTAGCGGGTGTCTTGCCGGCCGCACCGGTTGCGCCGCGTGTGGCGGGGAACGCTAGTGCGGGTTCCCCTGCGAGGGGGACGTGCGGTGGTGCACAGACAGGAGTGATGACGACATGGCGGACAGCCACCAGGTGCTGCTGATCTCGTTCAAGGATCCGGCGGCCGCCCGCGCCGCGTACGAGGAGTCCCTCGAACTGCCGGGGCTGCAGCAGGCGGCGCTCATGGAACGCTCCGCCGACGGACTGCTCGACGTACCGGAGACGCATGTGCACGGGGCCGGCCGGCGGACGGCCGGAGGCGGGCTCGTCGGAGGGCTCATCGGCATGCTGGGCGGACCGCTCGGCGTCCTCCTCGGCACGGCGGCCGGGGCAGCCCTGGGCGGCGCCGTGGAGAACCAGCAGCAGCTGGAGAGCGGCGCGGGGCTGATCGTCCTGAGCAGCCGCATCGACGACGGCACCTCGTTGCTCGTCGTCGACGTGGAGGAGGAGACCCCGGAGCCGGGGGACGCGCTGGCCCGGCGGCACGGCGGGGTGCTGGAGCGGATGTCCGCCGCGGAGCTGACCGCCCGGGTCAGCGCCGCGGAGAAGGCCGCGGAGGAGGCGTCCGGGGAGTAGGGCGCGGCCCCGTACGCGTACGGGTGCACGCGTACGGCCCGCCTGCCGAGGAAGCGGGCGGGCCGTACGGCCGTGCGCAGGGCACGGGGAGAGCGGGTCAGGCGGCGTTGCGGGTGCGGCTGTCGTCGTGGCACAGCGCCCAGATCACGAACACCGCGATGGCGATCGAGATGATGGCCCACACAGGTGTGTAGGGCAGCCACATGAAGTTGAGGATGATGTCGATGCCGGCCAGCACCACACCCAGCGCCCTGGCCCAGTAGGCACCCTTGAGGAGCCCGGCGCCCACGACGATCAGGATGATGCCGAGGATCAGGTGGATCCAGCCCCAGGCGGTCAGGTTGAACTCGAAGACGTAGCGGCCCAGCCGGGTGTAGACGTCGTCCTCGGCGATGCCGGCGATGCCCTTGATCACCCCGAGCACGCCGTCCACGAGCAGGAGGACGCCGGCGAACACGGTGCCACCTGCCGCCCATGCGCTTCGGCTGTCGTGCGGCCCACTGCCGCGGGCGGTGCCGGGGGGAGGGGTGGTGGGGGAGGTATGTGCCACGAGAAGCTCCTTCATCGGGCGGAGCGCCGGATTCGGGCGCCTGCCCCAGCGTCCAGGAGCCGACGGACCGCGAACACCCGGGCGCGTCCGTTCGGGTGAATCCGCAGTCCGCGGGCCGGTCGCCGCTCCGCTGCCGGGAATCGCCTGACTTTACTCATCGTTTACCCTTCTGTTGTGGATACTGTCCGTAGCCACACCCCCGGACGGAGCCGTCCGCCGAGAAGCGAATGGAGTGCAAGACCCGCAATGGGTGAACCTCCCAGTCCATGCCGTGCCACGCCCTGCCCGCAGAGTCCCAGCCGGGGAGCGGGGGTGGCACGGTGACCGAAGTCCTGCTGCTCCTCCTGGCCCTGGCCCTCACGCTGGCCTGCGCCGTTTTCGTGGCCGCCGAGTTCTCCCTCACCACCGTCGAGCGCAGCGAACTCGAACGCGCCGTCGCAGCCGGTGAGCGGGGCGCCGAGAGCGCCCTCAAGGCCGCCAAGCGGCTGACCTTCCAGCTGTCCGGCGCCCAGCTCGGCATCACCGTCACCTCACTGGTGATCGGCATGCTCGCGGAGCCCTCCGTCTCCGCCCTGCTGCGGGGCCCGCTGGAGGCCGCAGGCCTGCCCGCCGGCGCCGTCCCCACCGTGGCCACCCTGCTGGGCGTCGCCCTCTCGACGGTCGTCCTCATGGTCGTCGGCGAACTGGTCCCCAAGAACTGGGCGATCTCCCGCCCGCTCGCGGTCGCCAAGGTCGTGGCGGGGCCGCAGCGCGCCTTCACGGCCGCGTTCGGCCCGCTGATCCGGCACCTGAACAACACCGCGAACCGCCTCGTACGCCGCTTCGGCCTGGAGCCGGCCGAAGAGCTGGCATCCGCCCGGACGCCCGAGGAGCTCGTCGCCCTGGCCCGCCACTCGGCCCGCGAGGGCGCGATCGAGGCGGACTCGGCGGAGCTGTTCGTGAAGACCCTGCACCTGGCGGAACTGTCCGCCGAGAACGTCATGACCCCGCGCATCGACGTCCAGGCCCTGGAACTGCACGCCACCGCCGCCGACGCCGCGAACCTGACGCACGCCACCGGCCTGTCGCGGTTCCCCGTCTACCGCGACTCCCTCGACGAGGTGGTCGGCACCGTCCACATCCGCGACGTCCTCGACCTCGACGAGGACAAGCGCCCGCTGACCCCGGTGCTCGGCCTGATGACGCCGCCGCTCCTGGTGCCGCACTCCCTGCCCGTGGACACCCTGCTCGGGCGTCTGCGCGCCTCCCGCACCATGGCCGTGGTCATCGACGAGTACGGCGGCACCGCCGGTGTGGTCACCGTCGAGGACATCGTGGAAGAGGTCGTCGGCGAGGTCCGCGACGAACACGACCCGATTGAGGTCCCCGACCTCATCGAAGGCCCCGAAAGGGAAGGCCGCAAGGTCTGGGAGGCGGGCGGCAGCGTCCGCATCGACGAGCTGGAGGAGATCGGCTTCACGGTCCCCGAAGGCCCCTACGAGACGCTCGCTGGCCTCGTCGCGACCCGGCTGGAGCGCATCCCCGTCGAGGGGGACACCGTCGTCGTCGACGGCTGGCACCTCACCGTCCTCGACATAGACCACCACCGCGCCGACCGGGTCACGGTCACCGCACCCGCCCCCGCCGCCACCGGCGCCGGGACCGACACCGGGAAGGCGGGCCGATGACCGCGATCCAGCTGCTGATCGGCGCGCTGACGCTGGTCACCAACGCCTTCTTCGTCGGCGCCGAATTCGCCCTCATCTCGGTGCGCCGCAGCCAGATCGAACCGGCCGCCCTCAAGGGCGACCGGCGGGCCCGGACCACCCTCTGGGGTCTCCAGCACCTCTCCGCGATGATGGCCACGGCCCAGCTCGGCATCACCGTGTCCTCGCTGGTCCTCGGCGCCGTCGCGGAGCCCGCCATCGCCCACCTGCTGGAACCGCCGCTGCACGCCGTCGGCGTACCCGAGGGTCTGATCCACCCGATCGCCTTCGTCGTCGCGCTCACCGCGGCGACCTACCTGCACATGCTCATCGGCGAGATGGTCCCCAAGAACATCGCGCTCGCCGCCCCGGCGCCGACCGCGATGCTCCTCGCCCCGCCGCTGGTCGCCCTCACCCGTGCGCTGCGGCCGTTCGTCTTCGGCATCAACGCCTTCGCGAACCTCCTGCTGCGCCTGCTCAAGGTCGAACCGAAGGACGAGGTCGGCTCCGTCTTCACCGACGACGAGCTCGCCCGCCTGGTCAAGGACTCCAGCGCCGCCGGGCTCCTCGCCCCGGAGGACGGCGAACGGCTGCGTGACGCGCTGGAACTCGGGAAGCGGCCCGTCGGCGAGATCATGATCCCCCGGGCTGACTTCGTCACGGTCCCCCTCGGGACCACCCCGCGGGGGCTGGAGCGCACCGCGGCCGACCACGGCTTCTCCCGCCTGGTCGTGACCGGCCCGGGCGAGCACATCATGGGCTTCCTGCACATCAAGGACGCCCTCGGAGTGAGCGACCGTACGGCGCCGTTCCCGCCCTCGGCCCTCCACACGGTCACCCGGGTCGGCCGGACCACCCCGCTGGACGACACGATGGACGCCATGCGCGAGGCGGGCACGCACCTTGCGGCCGTCACCGACGCCGACGGCGCGGTCATCGGCTTCGTCACCATGGAGGACGTCCTGGAGGAACTCGTCGGCGAAGCGGCCTAGCGGTCCGACGCGGGCCGTACGGGCGCCGCCGTACCGATGCCGCCGTACGGGCGCCGCCCGCACGGCGGCGCCCGTACGCGGCGGCCCGCCGGAAGCCCGTCTCAGGGGCGGCCGGCGGGGTCCTGGGCCTGGTCGGGCGCCTCCGCCTGGGCCGTCACCGGACCGGGCCGGAGCGGAGCGGCGGCCGCCGCGGGCCGCGCGGCGGCACGGCGGGCGCCGAACCAGGCGGCCGCCGGCTCCGTGTAGCGGGCCGTGAGCGGGCCGATCACCACGAGGATCAGGACGTACGCGGTCGCCAGCGGCCCCAGCGCCGGCTCGATGCCGGCGGTCACCGCCAACCCCGCGATGACGATGGAGAACTCGCCGCGGGCGACGAGGGTGCCGCCCGCCCGCCAGCGGCCCTTGACCCCGACCCCGGCCCGTTTCGCGGCCCAGTAGCCGGTCGCGATCTTCGTGAGCGCGGTGACCACCGCGAGGGCCAGCGCGGGCAGCAGCACCGGCGGGATGCTCGCAGGATCGGTGTGCAGGCCGAAGAACACGAAGAACACGGCGGCGAACAGGTCGCGCAACGGGCTCAGCAGGGTGTGCGTACCCTCGGCGACCTCACCCGACAGGGCGATGCCGACGAGGAAGGCGCCGACGGCCGCGGAGACCTGGAGCTGCTGGGCGATGCCCGCGACGAGCAGCGTCAGCCCGAGGACCACCAGGAGCAGCTTCTCCGGGTCGTCGCTGGAGACGAAGCGGGAGATGTGCCGTCCGTAGCGCACCGCCACGAACAGCACCGCCCCGGCGACGCCGAGGGCGATGGCCAGGGTCGCACTGCCCGCGGCCAGGCTGACCCCCGCCAGCAGGGCGGTGACGATGGGGAGGTAGACGGCCATGGCGAGGTCTTCCAGCACCAGGATGCTGAGGATGACCGGGGTCTCGCGGTTGCCGACGCGGCCCAGGTCGCCCATCACCTTGGCGATCACCCCCGAGGAGGAGATCCAGGTGACCCCCGCCAGGACCACGGCGGCGACCGGCCCCCAGCCCATCAGCAGGGCGGCGGCCGCTCCCGGCACCGCGTTCAGGCCGAAGTCCACCAGCCCCGCCGGGTACTGGGTCTTGAGGTTGGACACCAGGTCGCTGGCGGTGTACTCCAGGCCGAGCATCAGCAGCAGCAGGATCACGCCGATCTCGGCGCCGATCGCGACGAACTCCTCACTGGCGCCCATGGGCAGCAGCCCGCCGGTGCCGAAGGCCAGCCCGGCCAGCAGGTAGAGGGGGATGGGGGAGAACTTCAGGCGTCCGGCGACCCGGCCGAGCAGGCCGAGGCCGAGGATGATCGCGCCGAACTCGATCAGGAAGAGAGCGGAATGCACAGGCGGTCACTCCCGTCCGAGTATCGAGGCGGCCGCCCCGACGCCCTCGCGGGTGCCGATGACGATGAGGGTGTCCCCGCCGGCCAGGCGGAAGTCCGGCGCGGGGGAGGGGCGGGCCTCGGCGCGGCGCAGCACGGCGACGACGGAGACCCCCGTCTCCGTCCGCATCCGGGTCTCGCCCAGCAGCCGCCCGTTCCAGTGCGAGTGAGCCGAGAGTTTGATCCGCTCGGCGACCAGGCCCAGGTCGGTGGTGTGCAGCACGTTCGGGCTGTGGTGCGCCGGCATCAGGGCGTCGATCAGCGAGGCCGTCTCCGCCCCGCTCAGGTGCAGCGACTGCGCACAGGCGTCGGGGTCGTCCGCGCGGTACACGTTCACCGTCCGCGTGCCGTCGCGGTGCGCGATCACCGACAGGTGCCGGTGCTCGCGGGTGGTGAGGTCGTACTGGACCCCGATGCCGGGCAGTGGTGTGGTGCTCATCCGTGGAGCAGGCACGGCTGTCCCCCTTGTGTTCGTTCCGTACGTGTGGTGCCGTCGGGCCCCTCGCGGTACCGCGCGGCGGCCGGTCCGGGCGGCGCCGGCCCGGGCGGGAGGCGGCCGCCCGACGTGCCCATCGTGCCATTTTCCGGGTGGCCGGAATATGGGTGCCGGCACGGATGGACACGACGGTCCGGCTCCGGGAAGGATGGCGCGGGGAACCCGGTCACGCCGCAGGTCAGAATGCTCGGAGGCGAGGTGGCGCGGAGCGCGGAGCGAGGTCGGGGAACCGGCCGGAAAGGGGCGGGGCCGTGTCGCTGTACTGGCGGATCTTCCTGCTGAACGCCGGAGTCCTGGCCGTCGCGGTGGCCCTGCTGCTCGGCCCCGTCACCGTCTCCACGCCGGTCCTGTTCGGCGAGGCCCTGGTGGTGCTCGCCGGACTGGCCGTCATGCTCGTGGTCAACGCGGTCCTGCTGCGGATCGGTCTGGCCCCCCTCGGCCGGCTGGCCCGGGCCATGGCCACGGCCGACCTCCTCAAGCCCGGCTCCCGCCCCGAGGCCGCCGGCGACGGGGAGGTCGTCGGACTCACCGAAGCCTTCAACGCCATGCTCGACCGGCTCGAAGCCGAGCGGGCCGCCAGCAGCGGCCGCGTCCTGTCCGCCCTGGAAGCCGAACGCAAGCGCATCGCCCAGGAACTCCACGACGAGGTCGGGCAGACGCTCACCGCCGTACTGCTCCAGCTCAAGCACGCCGCGGACCGTACCCCCGAACCGGTCCGCGCCGACCTGCACCAGGCCCAGGAGACCACCCGCGCCAGCCTGGACGAGATCCGCCGGATCGCCCGCCGGCTGCGCCCCGGCGTCCTGGAGGAACTCGGCCTGCACAGCGCGCTGCGCTCCCTGGCCGCCGAGTTCACCACCCCGCGCCTGGGCGTCACCGCCCACATCACCCCAGGCCTGCCCCACCTGGACCCGGCCGCGGAACTCGTCCTCTACCGGGTCGCGCAGGAAGGCCTGACCAACGCGGCCCGGCACTCCGGCGCCGCCCGGGTCGAACTCCACCTGCGGCCCCTGCCGCACGGCGGCGTCGGACTCCTCGTCCGCGACGACGGACGCGGACTCGGGCGCGCGCCCGAGGGCGCGGGCATCCGCGGGATGCACGAGCGCGCCCTGCTCATAGGCGCCGAACTCGCCGTCGGCGCCGGCCCGCACGGCGGCACCCAGGTCCGCCTCGACACTCGGGCCGGCCGCGACACCGCCGCGACCGCGGTGACGGCATGACCGGGCCGCCGGCCCGCCCGGCCCGGATCCTGCTCGCCGACGACCACACCCTCGTCCGACGCGGCGTACGGCTCATCCTCGACGCCGAACCCGACCTGACCGTGGTCGCCGAGGCCGCCGACGGCGCGGAGGCCGTCGCCCGGGCCCGCAGCTGCGACGTCGACCTGGCCGTACTGGACATCGCGATGCCCCGCCAGACCGGCCTGCAGGCCGCCCGGGAACTCGCCCGGATCCGCCCGGGCCTGCGCATCCTGATGCTCACCATGTACGACAACGAACAGTTCTTCTTCGAGGCCCTGCGCGCCGGGGCCTGCGGCTACGTCCTCAAGTCGGTGGCCGACCGCGACCTCCTGGAGGCCTGCCGGGCCGCCCTGCGCGACGAGCCCTTCATCTACCCCGGCGCGGAGACCACCCTGATCCGCACCTACCTGGACCGCGCCCGCTCCGGCGGCCCCCTCCCCGACCGGCCGATCACCGAACGCGAGGAGGAGATCCTCAAACTCGTCGCCGAAGGCCACAGCTCCAAGGAGATCGGCGACCTCCTCGTGATCAGCCCGAAGACCGTCGAACGCCACCGTGCCAACCTGTTGCAGAAGCTCGGCCTGCGCGACCGGCTCGAACTCACCCGCTACGCCATCCGCGTCGGCCTGATCGAGCCCTGACCCCCCGCCCGGCCCCGCCCGCCCAGCCGTCCCCGCCCGCCCGGCCTGCCTGCCGCGGCCGGTCAGCCGAGGGTCCGGACCCGTTGGGTCGTCAGCTCGTAGCGCGCACCGACCACCGACAGGGCGCCGGCCCCGATGCGGGAGGCGAGTGCGGGCTCCGCGGCCAGCCGAGCCCGGACCAGGAGCACGTTCGCGCTGATGGCTGCGTCCACCCGGTCCGCTCCGCGCAACCGGTGGTCGATCGCGGGACGGATCCGGTCGGCCAGGTACTGCATGTGGCCGGGCAGCCGGTCGCCGGACCCGTCGGCGCGGACCGCGGCCGTCACCGCCCCGCACGACTGGTGCCCGAGCACCACGATCAGCGGGATGCCCAGTTCCAGGACCCCGTACGTGACGCTGGCCAGCACCGCCTCGTCGAGGACCGACCCGGCCGAGCGCACGGACAGCAGGTCGCCCAGCCCCTGGTCGAAGACCAGCTCGGGCGGCACCCGCGAGTCCACGCAGCCCAGCACCACCGCGAAGGGGTGCTGCCCGGTCACCACGGTCCGGCGTACCGCGGAGCCCTCGTCGGGATGCCGTTCGTGCAGGGTGCACCAGCGCTGGTTCCCCGCCGCCAGTGCCTGCCACGCCGACGTGGGGGAGGCCGGCCGGGCACGGTTCGGGCCGGAGGAGACGGGGGCCGGGACGACGGGGGAGCCGCAGACCGCTCCCGCTGCCACCGCAGCCGCCCCCGTCAGTCCCGCCCGCACGAACCACCGCCGCCCCGGCTGACCCTGCCGTTCCGAATATGGCGTCATAAGCACCCAAACTAGGCGGCCCTCGGCGTCCCGGCCCGGCCACGCAGCCCGCACCGCACGCGCCGTACGCACCGGCGCCGCGTCCCGGCTCGCCGACGCCGGGCCGCCTCACTCGAACGAGCCAACCACCGTTTGGCCGTCCGCCTCCACAGGGAACCGGTGTCTGCGCGGAACGCGAGCCTCACGAAGGGTGTGCACCATGGCGCAGGAGAAAGCGGCCCCGGACGGCGCCGGAACGCTGCCGGACATCGTGTCGGCCGTGTCCAGGGGCGCCCCCGAGTTCCGGGCCTGCCCCCACCCCGCCTACGCGGCGCTGCGCGCACAGGCACCGGTGTGCCGGCTGACTCCTCCGCACGGCGTGGACACGTACCTGATCACCCGGTACGAGGACGCCCGCGACGCCCTGTCGGACCCCCGGTTCAGCAAGGACATGCACGGGGCCATCGACACGTACCACGCCGTGTACGGCAGCTTCTTCGACGCCCTCGACGACAACGTGCTCTTCTCGGACCCGCCACGGCACACCCGGCTGCGCCGGTCCCTGCGCGGGGCCTTCACTCCGCGGCGCGTCGAGGGGATGAGGGCCCGGGTCACCGAGATCACCGAGGACCTCCTCGGGGAGCTCCGCAGGAGCGCCGGGGCCGGCCGGGAGATCGACCTGATGCCGTCCTTCGCGTTCCCGCTCCCGATCGCCGTGCTGTGCGAACTCATGGGCATCCCGCAGGAGGACCGCCCCGAGATCCTGCACCAGTTCGCCGTGGTCAGCCGCTCCCGGTTCGACCCCTCCAAGGCCGCGGAACTCCACGCCGCCGAGGAGTGGCTGCAGAACCGGCTCGGGCAGCTGATCGCCCACACCCGGGCCAACCCGTCCGACAGCTTCGTCGGCGACCTCGTCCGAGCGGAGGAGGGGCTGGCCGACGCGGACCTGGTCGCCTCGCTGTGGGTGATCTTCTTCGCCGGCCACAAGACGACGGCCTTCCAGATCGGGAACTCCGTCCTGCACCTGCTGCGACGGCCGGACCAGTGGGAGCGCCTGCGCAGGGACCCGGCGCTGATCCCCGGGGCCGTCGAGGAGATCGTCCGCTTCGAAGGGTCGGTGGAGACCTCCACCTTCCGGTACGCGGTCGAGGACGTGGAGTTGCGCGGCACGCTCATCCCCCGGGGTGCGCTCGTCCAGATCGCCCTCTCCTCGGCGAACCGGGACCCGGGGAAGTTCGCTTCCCCCGACGTCCTGGACGTGACCCGCGAAGGGCTCCAGGGGTCGCACCTCGGGTTCGGCCACGGAACGCACTACTGCCTGGGCGCGCCGCTGGCCCGGCTCGAACTCGAGGTCGCGCTCGCCGCGCTCCTGCGGGAGTTCCCGGACATGGCCCTCGCGGACCCGGAGGAGGATGCGGCCGCCTGGCTGCGCGGGCCGGTGGCGGCCTTCCGCGGGCTGGAGCGCCTCCCCCTGGTCCTGGAGCCCTCGCACCGGCCGGCGGGCCGGGCCCCGGGGGACCCCGACGCACCGGAACTGGCCGCCGTGTCCCGGTAGCCACCTCACACGCCCCCGGGGACCACGGGCCCCCGGGGGCGGCCCCCGAACGCAACCGAACCGACAGGCGGTGGATGGACCGTGCCCGAGTACGCGAGCACCTCCGGACTGGGACTCCTCGGAACGCCGGAAGGGGTCCCGCCGCTCTCCGGCGCCGCCGGGGCCCACGGCCACCGGGCGAAGATCGACATGCACCACCACTACTGCGCTCCGCAGTGGCGGGAGTGGGCCGAGCACCACGGGCTGGTCAAGCCGGGGCAACTGCCGCCCTGGACCCAGCTCGACATCGAGGCGGCGATCGGCTTCATGGACCGGGCGGGAGTGGCGACCGCGGTCCTGAAGCCCATGCTGCCCGCGCGCTACCCCTCGTCGGCCCAGCTGCGCGAAGCGATCAACATCACCCTCCAGTCGATGATCGAGGTGGCGACCTCGCATCCGGGCCGTTTCGCCTTCTACGTCCCGCTGTTCCTGGACGACCCCGACGCCTCCTCGTGGGCCGTGCGCCGCGGGCTCGGGCAGTTGGGCGCCGTCGGGGTGAACGTGACGGCCAACTACGGCGGCGTCTACCTCGGGGACCCCTCCTACGACCGGCTCTTCCACGAACTGGACGAGCACCACGCCGTCGTGGACACCCACCCGCACAACCTGCCCGGCTGCGCCCCGGGCGCGACGACGGTCCCCGGCATCCCCAACTTCCTGTGCGACTTCCTCCTGGACACCACCCGGGCCGCCGTGAACATGATCAACATGCGGGTCCTGGACCGCTTCCCGAACCTGTCGGTGATCCTGCCGCACGGCGGAGGATTCCTGCCGTCCCTCGCCCCGCGGATGCAGGCCCTCGGGCGCTTCTGCGACCCGCCCCTGGATTCCGGTGCCGTCCGGGACCACCTGCAGCGCTTCTACTACGACACGGCGGGCCCCATCGCCCCGACGGCGACCTTGCTGACGCAGGTGCCCGCCGACCGCCTGCTGTTCGGCACGGACTGGCCGGCCGCTCCGGGCGACACGGTCACCGACCTCGCGCTGCCCGCCCTCGACACCGACCCGGCCCTGACGCCGCAGCAGCTCCAGGGGGTCTACCGCGACAACGCGCTGCGGCTGATCCCCCAACTGGCCACCGTCTGAACCCGCGAAGGAGTACCCATGGCCCGCAGTCCCGGTCCGCTCGCCACGACCGCCGTCTCACTCGCCCTGGCGGCAGCCGCCGGCCTGGCCGGCGCACCGTCCGCCGCGGCGTCCGCTCCGGCCGGCCCCGGTCCGCGACCGCACGGTCCGCACATCCCCGGTCCGTACGCCCCCGGCCCGAACGTTCCCGTGCCGGCCGACGCCGACCGGGCGATCACCTACCGGGCGACCGTCCCGTTCACCCTGCACGCCAATGCGGTGAAGGCCGGCTACGTGCCGGACAAGTACTGCGTCACCGACCGGACGGGCGGCAAGGGCTCCCTGGGCTACCCGCACTTCAACCACGCCCACGACAACTCGGTCGACCCGGCGGTCCCGACGGCGCTGTTCTACGAGGACGACGCGAAGGGGGGCAAGCGCCTCGTCAGCGTGCAGTGGATGGTGTACGACCGCGACCAGAACCCGGCGACGGACGAGGACCGGCCCACCCTCTTCGGCCGGAAGTTCACGGGCCCCCACAAGGGCAACTACCCCGGCCAGCCGCTGCACTACGCCCTGCACCTGTGGCTGTGGAAGACGAACCCGCTGGGCAGCTTCGCCACCTACAACCCGGCGGTCACCTGCCGTCCCGGCACGACCCGCCCGCTGCCCGGTGCCGTGCCGGGCGCCGCGGCCCGGTGAACCCCTCCGGTCACGGCACCGGGGGGTTCACGGGACGAGGACGACCTTGCCCGCGACCGTGCCGGACTCCGCCAGCCGCATGGCCTCGGCTGCGCGGGCCAGCGGGAGTTCGGCCGCCACCCTGGCGGTGATCTCGCCGCGCTGGAGGGCGGTGAGGACCTGGGTGAGGTCGGTGCGCAGGCGGGCCCGGAAGCGGCCCTTGGCGTAGGCGCGGCCCGCCCAGACGTTGAAGAAGTAGGCGCGGCGGCCGTTGGGCAGGGCGTTCCACCACCAGACCCGGCCCAGCAGCCGGAGCACGGGCCACGCCCCGGAGCCCTCGTCGTCGCGGGTGGCGGCGCTGCCGTAGGAGACGAGGGTGCCGCCGGGGGCCAGCAGCCGCCACGAGTCGAGGACCCCCTCGCCGCCGACGTGGTCGAAGACGGCGTCCACCCCGCCGGGGGCGATCTCGCGCACCTGCGCGGGGACGTCGCCGGCGCGGTAGTCCACCGGGAACACCCCGAGGGAGCGCAGCGCGTCGTGGTGGCGGGGCGAGGCGGTACCGACGACCCGGGCGCCGGCGGCGAGCGCCAGCTGGACCAGGACCGAGCCGACCCCGCCGTTGGCGCCGTGCACCAGGACGGTGTGCCCGGCACGGACGCGGGCCTTGCGGTGGAGCATCTGCCAGGCGGTGATGCCGTTGACGACGGCGGTCTCCGCCTCGGCAGCGCCCACTCCGTCCGGCACCTCCACCACGTCGGCGGCGTCCAGCAGCACATGGCTGGCCCAACTGCCGGTCTTCGTCATGGCGGCGACCCGCCGGCCCGTCAGGCCGGGGTCCACGCCGCGGCCGGCGGCCAGGACGGTGCCGACCAGGTCGTAGCCGGGGACGAAGGGGAACGCGGGCTGGTCGTAGTACCGGCCGCGGCGCATCTGCTGCTCGGCGAAGGACACGCCCGTGGCCTCCATGGCGACCAGCACCTGTCCCGCCGCGGGCGCCGGGACCGGACCGCGGTGCAGCTGGAGCCCCTCCGGCTCGACCTTGCCGGGCAGTACGACCTCGACGCGCTCGACGGTGTCCATCACGACCTCCGGGATTCCTGGTTTGCAGCTCTCATGTTTGTTAGAGCCTGTAACCAATATGAACAGCCGTAGCCGGGAAGTCA
This sequence comes from Streptomyces sp. cmx-4-9, assembly GCF_046548835.1. NCBI lineage: Bacteria > Bacillati > Actinomycetota > Actinomycetes > Kitasatosporales > Streptomycetaceae > Streptomyces > Streptomyces sp. cmx-4-9. The sequence goes on from NZ_JAEBEE010000005.1 coordinate 573,722, forward strand.
AGGGAAGTGCCTCAATCGATCGTGAGCGGGCATGCCGATGGTGATAGGTTCTCACCAGCTGTGGCGGACAGGACGGCGAAGGTGGAGGACATGGCAGCAGACCCTGGAACGAGCCCGCGGGAGCGGTACCGCCGGCAGGTGCGCGAGGAGGTGAAGGAGAAGGCCTGGCAGCAGATCGCGGGATCCGGGGCCTCGGCCCTGTCGCTCAACGCGATCGCCAAGCAGATGGGGATGAGCGGGCCGGCGCTGTACCGGTACTTCGCCAACCGCGACGAGCTGATAACGGAGCTGATCACCGACGCCTACCGCAGCCTCGCGGACGCCTTCGCCGCCGTCGGCGCCGCCGGGCCCGGCCCGGCGCACCTGGCCGGACTCGCACAGGCGCTGCGCCGCTGGGCCCTGGCGGACCCGCACCGCTACTTCCTCGTCTACGGGACCCCGGTGCCCGGATACCACGCCCCGCAGGACGTCACGGCGATCGCCTCCGAGATGATGTCGGTCCTGCTCGACGCGTGCGCCGCCGCGGGAACGCATCCCGGCGGCGGCGGCAGTGCTGCGGTGCAGGCCTTCGAAGTCCAGCTGGCGGGCCACCGGGAGTGGGCTGCGGACCACCCGGACGCGCCGGCCGGGGTCCTGCGTCTGGCCCTGGCCTTCTGGAGCCGGCTGCACGGCGCTCTGTCCCTGGAGCTGGCCGGCCACTTCGCCGGCATGGGCCCGGACCCGGCCCTGCTCTACGCGGCGGAGGTGGAGGGCCTGACCACCGCGTGACCGCGGCGCCCGGCCCGGCCCGGTACGGCGCTCAGACCTTGCGCCAGCGGGCCATCGCCCAGGAGAACACTCCGAAGAGGATGAGGCCCACGGCGACCAGGACCAGCAGCCACGGCCCGGCCGGCGTGCCACTGAAGGTCCGCAGCGTGTCGTCGACGCCGCGGGCCTGGCCGGGATCGTAGTTGACCGCCGCGTAGGTGATGAAGCCGCCGACGGCCGCGAAGACCGCCCCCCGGGCCAGCCCACCGCACACGCCGAGGAACACCACGGCCTTGCGCACCCGCGGGGACACCCCGCTCATGTCCAGGTGCTTGCGGAAGCTCCGGCGGGCCGCCTGGACGGCGATCACCGCACCGCCGATCGCGATCGCCACCCCGACCGCCCCGACCAGCCACTGGCCGGCGGGCCAGCCCAGCGCCTGCGCCGTCACATCGCGCGACTGCTCGTCGCCGGACTGCCGCCCGCCCTCGCCGGCCGCGAAGGACAGTACGGAGAAGGCGACCACCGCGTAGAACACCGCCCGCGCCCCGGCCGCCAGGCGCTTCGTGGCCTTGCCGCCGTCGGGGCCCGCCGTGCCGAAGCAGGCCTCCGTCAGACGCCACAGGGCCATGCACACCAGACCGATGCCGATAGCCCACACCAGCGCACCGCCGAAGGGCTTCCCGGCGAGTTCCTGCAGGGCGCCCTGCCGGTCAGCCTCCTCGCCGCCCCCCTCGCCGAAGGCCATGCGTACCGCCAGCACGCCCACGAGCACGTACAGCACGCCGCGCGTCGCCAGTCCGCTGCGTGCCATGACCGGGACGATCCGCTTGCCGGTTCCACCCCGCCGTGCCGTGCCCGTCGCTCTGCTGTTCATCCCGACCCCGCTCCGCAGTCCGTCGCCGCCCCGGACGGCCTGCTGACCGCCCGCCGCACGTGTACCCGGGCCGCTTCCGTCCATGCCCGGCAGGTCTCACCGCGGGCAGGCATGCCCGGCTGCCGCAGGGGTAGGTGCCCGACGGGGTGCGGCTCCGGCCATCAGGGCTGCGACGGGGGCCGCACCCCACGACCCGGCGCCCCGTCCCCGCCGTCCGCGGTGCCGCGTTCCGTACTCCGGCCCGGCATCGCCGCCCGCACGATCCGCGCGGCCGCCTCCGGATCGCGTACGGACACCGCGATCCGGCGCAGCAGCCCCCCGGCGGCCAGATCCAGATCCAGTACGAGAGCGGGCCGGCCGGCCCGCACCGCGACGAAGTCCACGCCGCCCTCCGGCAGCTTCCGGAAGCCGGTGCAGCGGCCCGGGCGCCATACGCCACGGCCGGGCGTCCCGCGCAGTACCCGCCACCAGCCGGGCTCCACCGCGACCTGCCGCACGTCCGCCACCGGCACGCGGAACCCGCGCCGACGCAAGGCCGCCCGTGCCCGCAGGGAAAGCCGCACGATGACCTCGGAGCCCTTCACCGATACGCGGGGCACGGTTCCTCCTCCGGCGATTCGTTTCCGGTGTGCTGGTCTCCGGCATGTGCGCCGTCCTACCCGGGCGCCTTGCCGGAATCCCCGCAGGTATGCCGCCCCCGCCCGCCCGCCCGTACGACCCGCCCGTACGACCGCCCGTGGGGAGGCGCGCCGCCGCGGGCCCGCTTACGGTGATCCGGTGAGCTCTGCCTCCGCCGGCGTCGCGGTCGTGGTGCTGTGCACCACCACGCTCGCCTGTACGAACGCGGCCGCGCCGCCCTCCCCGCCCCCCTCGGCAGCCCGCGTCCGGGCCGCCGGAATCGGACTGGCCGCCCAGGTGGAGCGGGTGACGGCCGCCGATCTGGGCGCCTCGTACCGGCCGGGATGCCCGGTCGGGCCCGACCGGCTGCGACTGGTCCGGATGAACCACTGGGGCTTCGACGGCAAAGTCCACCGAGGGGGGATCGTCGTCAACGAACGGGCCGTCCGACCCGTCCTGGCGGTCTTCACCAAGGCCTTCGACGCCGGCTTCCCGATCCGGCGCATGCGGCCCGTGTCGGCGTACGACGGCGACGACCTGCGCTCGATGGCCGACGACAACACATCCGCGTTCAACTGCCGCCAGGTCACCGGCGACCCCGGCCGCACCTCCCGGCACGCCCACGGGGACGCCGTGGACCTCAACCCGGTGGAGAACCCCTACGTGGACCGCCGCGGCACCGTGCGCCCGCCCACCGGCCGCATCCACCTCGGGCGCGAACGCCCCGTAGCCGGCATGGTCCTGCCCGGCGACGCCGTCGCCCGGGCCTTCGAGGACGCGGGCTGGCACTGGGGCGGCCGCTGGCCCAACCCCGACTACCAGCACTTCTCCGCGACCGGGGACTGACCGGGGACGACCGGGGCGGAGCCTCGGGCACGGCGGCCGCCACCTCGGCGAGAACCGCCGGCGCGCAGGGCGTGCAGGGGCGGCGTCCGGGCCGGCCGGTGCGGGCCGGCCCGGACGGCGGGATCAGACGAGGTCGAACCGGTCCAGGTTCATGACCTTGTCCCACGCGGCGACGAAGTCCGTCACGAACTTCGTCTTCGCGTCGTCGCTCGCGTAGACCTCCGCGAGCGCGCGCAGCTCGGAGTTCGAGCCGAAGACCAGGTCGGCCCGGGTCCCGGTCCACTTGAGTGCGCCGGTGGAGGCGTCACGGCCTTCGAAGGTGTTCCCGTCCTGCGAGGTCGGCGTCCACGTCGTGCCCAGGTCGAGCAGGTTGACGAAGAAGTCGTTCGTCAGCGTCCCCGGGCTCTGGGTGAGGACGCCGTGGGCGGACTGCTGGTGGTTGGCCCCCAGCACGCGCAGCCCGCCCACCAGGACGGTCAGTTCGGGGGCGCTCAGGTTCAGCAGGTTCGCCCGGTCGATCAGCAGGTACTCCGCCGGCAGGCGGTTGCCCTTGCCGAGGTAGTTGCGGAATCCGTCCGCCGCAGGTTCCAGCGCCGCGAAGGACTCCACGTCGGTCTGTTCCTGCGAGGCGTCCACGCGGCCCGGCGTGAAGGGGACCCGGACCTCGACCCCGGCGTCCTTGGCGGCCTGCTCCACCGCCGCCGCACCGGCCAGCACGATCAGGTCGGCGAGCGAGATCCGCTTGCCGCCTGCCTGCGCGGAGTTGAAGGACTCCTGGATGCCCGTCAGGGTGCGCAGCACCGTCGCCAACTGGTCGGGCTCGTTGACCTCCCAGCCGCTCTGCGGCTGGAGGCGGATCCGCGCTCCGTTGGCGCCGCCCCGCTTGTCGCTGCCGCGGAAGGACGCCGCCGAGGCCCACGCCACGGACACCAGCTGGGACACCGTCAGCTCCGAGGCGAGCACCTGCTGCTTGAGGGCGGCGGTGTCCTCGGGGCCGACGAGCTCGTGCTCCACGGCGGGCAGCGGGTCCTGCCACAGCTGGGTCTCGGCCGGGACCTCCGGGCCGAGGTAGCGCACCACCGGGCCCATGTCGCGGTGGGTCAGCTTGAACCAGGCACGGGCGAAGGCGTCCGCGAAGGCCGCCGGGTCGGCGAGGAAGCGCCGCGAGATCTGCTCGTACGCCGGGTCGACCCGCAGCGCGAGGTCGGTCGTGAGCATCGTCGGCGCGTGGGTCTTCGACGGGTCGTGCGCGTCGGGGACGGTGCCCGCGCCGGCGCCCGCCTTCGGCCGCCACTGGTGGGCGCCCGCAGGGCTCTTGAACAGCTCCCATTCGTAGCCGAAGAGGATCTCGAAGAAGCTGTTGTCCCAGCTGGTCGGGGTGTTCGTCCAGATGCCCTCAAGGCCGCTGGTGATCGTGTCGGCGCCCTTCCCGGTCCCGTGGGAGTTGCGCCAGCCCATGCCCTGCGCCTCGATCGGGGCGGCCTCCGGGTCGTCGCCGACGCTCTCCGACGGCCCGGCGCCGTGGGTCTTGCCGAAGGTGTGGCCGCCCGCGACGAGGGCCACCGTCTCCTCGTCGTTCATCGCCATCCGGCGGAAGGTCTCGCGGATGTCGCGGGCCGCGGCGACCGGGTCGGGAGTGCCGTTCGGGCCCTCCGGGTTGACGTAGATGAGGCCCATCTGGACCGCGCCGAGGGGGTTCTCCAGCTCGCGGTCGCCGGTGTAGCGCTCGTCGTCCAGCCAGGTGGTCTCGGGGCCCCAGTACACGTCCTCGTCGGGCTCCCAGACGTCGGCGCGTCCACCGCCGAAGCCGAAGGTCTCCAGGCCCATCGACTCCAGGGCCACGTTGCCCGTGAGGACCAGGAGGTCGGCCCACGACAGGCTCTGGCCGTACTTCTTCTTCACCGGCCACAGCAGGCGGCGCGCCTTGTCCAGGTTCGCGTTGTCCGGCCAGCTGTTGAGCGGGGCGAAGCGCTGCTGCCCGGCTCCGGCCCCGCCGCGACCGTCGCTGATCCGGTACGTGCCGGCGCTGTGCCAGGCCATGCGGACCATGAACGGCCCGTAGTGGCCGAAGTCCGCCGGCCACCAGTCCTGCGAGGTCGTCAGGACCTCCGCTATGTCCTGCTTGACGGCGGCGAGGTCGAGGGAGGCGAACGCGGCGGCGTAGTCGAACTCCGCGCCGAGCGGGTTGGCCACGGCCGGATTCTTCGCGAGGATCTTCAAGTTGAGGCGTTCCGGCCACCATTGGCGGTTGCCGCCGCCCTGGGTGGGGTGCGGGGCTCGTCCGTGCGCGACGGGACAGCCACCGCTGCCCTCCGACTTCGCGTCGACGACGAGGGCATCGTGGTTCTCAGACATGGGAATCCTTCCGGACCGAGCGGATCACGGGGCTCAATAACGCATGCGGGGGAGAACGTTCCGGGCGTGGGGCGCAGGTCGCAGGCCGGTTCAGGGAAAGGATGGCCTCGCAACGGCAGGGAGGTGGCTGTCCACGGACGGTGTGGACCGGCGGAATCTCGGAACGTTTCGGTCTCCTGCCGCTTCGGAGTCTTCCCGTACCTTGGCGGGCAACAGATCCGATCCTACGATGGACGCAATCCAAGTCAAGAAGCACACCAAGCCGATATCCCCTCGGACACCGGACGTCCTCAAGGGCGTTCGGCGGTGATGTCCCGGTACGCGCCGAGCTGATTGGGTGAGCCGCATATGAGTGACCTGCTGGAGCGACTGCGTGGGCGTGGCTGGCGGATGACCTCCCAACGGCGGGTGGTCGCCGAAGTCCTCGACGGGGATCACGTGCACCTGACCGCGGACGAGGTGCACGCCCGCGCGGCCGAGCGGCTCCCGGAGATCTCCCGGGCGACGGTCTACAACGCCCTGGGCGAGCTGGTGTCCCTCGGCGAGGTCGCGGAGGTCTCCACCGACGGCCGCGCCAAGCGGTACGACCCGAACGCGCACCACCCGCACCAGCACCTGGTGTGCTCCGGCTGCGGGCTGATCCGCGACGTCCACGCCACCGGCGACCCGCTGGCCGGCCTGCCCGCCGAAGAGCGGTTCGGTTTCACGGTGTCCGACGTCGAGGTCACCTACCGCGGGCTGTGCCCGGACTGCGCCCGGGCCCCGCAACGCTAATGCGGTGACGGGAACGGTGTCGGGTCCGCCCGCCCGGCCACGGGCGGGGCCGTGCGCGCGGGGTCGTGCGCGGGGGAAGCCGGCTCAGGCCCGGCGGAACCGGTCCTCGTCGTCCATGCGCCGCCAGCCGCCCGGGCTCACCGGCCGCGGCACGGTCTTGCCCGCGCGCAGCCATTCGAGTTCCAACCGGTCGTAGATCGGCGAGTCGGACCTCGCCCGGGCCGTCCCGAGCGCACCGAGCGGTCTCGGCGCGGCCGGTGCTTCCGTCACGACGTGCGTCTGCTGCATGCCGGAGCAACGATCCTGCGACCCCGCGCGTGGCGGTGCGTGACCGCATCGTCACCGTTGCGTAACCGCCATGACGGCCGGCGGGCTGCGGGCCCACCGGCTCGGTGCCCGGCTCCCGGCCGTCGAGGTCGTCCCGGTCGGGCCCTGTCAGCGCAGGGCCACCAGGATCCGCTGGGTGGCCCCCGCCTGCCCGGCGAGGTTCCCGAACGTGAGGGCGAGCGCCGGACCGGTGGCGACGGACACGACCGTGGCCGGCCGGGACAGCACCGCGGCCACCGGACGGTTCCAGGTGACGGTGAGGCCGCTCTGCGCCCGCATCGGATCGCTGACGCAGACGCCGGCCGTGCCGTCGCCGTACTCCCGTACGAGCACACAGGCGGGCCGGTCGGCGGTCAGGGGGCCCGCGGTCCCCGCGAACCAGAAGTTCACGGCGGTGACCCCCAGCGAGGCAACCGCGATGCCCTGCTGGTCGTTGCCGTTGGCGAGGAGCGTCAGCCAGCCGGCGTCGGCGGCCCGCGCGGCGGTCGCCCCGGCCCCGGCCCCGGGCATCAGGACGTAGGAGGCGGCGGCGCCCGACGGGTCGACGCCGTGGTCGAACCAGAGCGTCAGATAGCGGCGGGTGACCCGATCGGCGCTGCCCTCCGTGTTGATGTCGCGCCAGGAGCCGGTCCGCGCCTCCCGCCGGGCCCTGACCGTGGCCCCGCCGGGGAAGACGTACCCGCCGTGGCCGGCGATCTGAGCCCAGCGCGCCCCGTTCAGGGTGGCCGACCAGCCGAGAGCGGCGGGCTGGACGGCTCCGTTCACGGTGAGGGCGGGGGTGCCTGCCGCGCCGAGGTTGCGGTTGTCGACCACGGTCTCCACGGAGGAGCCGTCGGTACAGCGGACCGCTCCCGCCAGGCACACGATCGCATCGGCCAGGCAGAACCAGGACTTCTTCGCGTACAGCGTGCTGGACAGGCCGCGGACGAACTGGCCGACGGCCGCGTACTCCCCGTCCGTCGCGCCGCCGACCCAGCTCACGTCGGGCCTCGGCAGCCCCCAGGCGCCGCCCTCGGCGTCCCGGAGCGGGGTGCGCGAGACGGTGGTCCCGGGCAGCCGGTACGGGTCCACGGTGGGCCAGAACGCGTCGGTGTACTGCCCGTTGCCGAAGGAAGCCCCCCACCACTGGAGCATCCCCGCCCCCGCGTGCCAGCCGCGGAGGTTCTCGCCGTTGCCCGTCTCGTAGAAGCCCATCCGCTTCGAGGCCATGCTGATCGATGCCGCCCAGCCGGGCCGCCGGTGCACGGCCCGGTCCATCGAGGGGAAGAGCCGGTGCCCGGTCGGTTCGGCGAGCGCCGTGACACCGGTGTCGCCCTGCACCGCCCCGAGCCGGGCCAGGGCGGCCACGCCCAGGTCGGTGTCGTCCAGCGGAGGGCTGTAGTAGTCCCGCTGCATCCAGCCCTTCACCAGGGCCCGCCAGCGCCGGTTCTCGGCCTCGCTGGCGGCCGTCCCGAGCAGGGCGATGGCCGCCAGTGCACCGTGGCCCCGGCCGTGGTCGCCGCCCTGCAGCCCGTAGGAGGTGGCCCGTGCACTGCCCCGGCTGGTGGAGCGGCCGGAGACGGCGTCCATCATCAGCCCGTTGAACAGGAAGGGGGCGAAGGACCGCTCCACGGAGTCGAGGACGATCTGCCGCGCCGGGTCGCCCACCTCCCATGCGGAGCCCTTCAGCAGCGAGAGGAGCCCGGCCAGCCCGCTGAGCAGCACCACGCCGTAGGAGCCCGTGTACGAGAGGTGGGTGTGCTGGACGAAGGAGCCGTCGGCGTAGAAGCCGTCCCCGCTGGTCACGAACGGGAAGACCGGGGAGAGGGCGTCCCGGGCCAGCGCGATCCGGGCCGGGTCCCTCGCCAGGATGCCGTGCAGGGCCAGCGAACGGCACAGGTCGACCCGGTTGGCGCCGGTGCTGGTACCGCTGTACGCGGCCACCGACGAGTCCGGGACGAAGTGGGCGACGGCCGCGAGGCAGTCGGCGAGCTGCGCCGCGGAGAGCCGGTCGTAGAGGATCGTGCAGGTGTCCAGCAGGCTCTGCGGCGAACCGATCCGGAAGTCCCACCAGTTGCCGAACGGGGTCTTCGCCGGGTGGTACACCTGCCGGTGGAGGTGGCCGAGGCCGGCCTCCACCTCGGCGGCCAGCGCGGACGAGCCGGTCAGGCCGGTGCCGGGCTGGGCGTACGCCTGGGCCATGGTGCCCAGCCGGGTGTAGCTGAAGGTCACCGAACTCGACACGGTCAGGGGCAGGTCGGGCCAGAGCGAGCCGTCCACGGCCGCCATGCCCGCGCGGAATTCCCCGGCCTGCCGGCCCAGCAGCGCCAGCTTTCCCGCGAAGGGTTCGGCGGCCGGGTCGAACCCGTCGCCCAGCACCGCGGTCCGCCAGGCGGCCCGGAGCGTGTCGTACGGATCGCCCGCGGCGGGGGTGGCGGAGCCGGTCGCGGCCAGTCCGCCGGCGCCGGAGAGGGAGGCCAGCAGGGCGCTGCTGCCGGAGAGGTGGAGGAAGGAACGGCGGGACCATGGAGTGGACATGGAGCCTCCAGAGGGGCGCGGGGCCGGGAGGGGGCGCCCGCTGTCCGGATTTCTAGCACGCGCTCGAAAGAGCGCTCAAGAGGCGCGTAAGGATCGAATCGATCGCTCGACCGTACGTCTTGAGCGATCGATCTGCGCAGCGTTCACACCCGGACGGTCTCCACCGTGCCCTCCCGCCGGGCCCGTTCAGCGGCCAGCACGGTCAAGTGGCTGATCAGGGACTCCTGCGGGCCCGACCGCACGAGGCCCGGATCCCCGGTGGCGACCGCCCGGACGAACGCGTCCATCAGGCCCGCGTCCCCGCCGCCGTGGCCGCCCGCAGCCGTCATCTCCCCCTCCCTGCGGGTCCCGATGAGCTCCTCGGAGCGGGTCAGGAAGTCGTACACCTGCACCTGTGCGCCGTCACCGCGCAGTTCACCGCGGGTGCCGAAGATCCGGGTCCGGCGGTCCGCCTGCTCGGTGAAGGCGGTCATGGTGAAGGCGGCGGTGGCTCCGGAGGCGAACTCCATCGCGACCACCTGGTGGTCGACCACGTCGTTGTCGCAGGCGTAGACGCAGCGGCCGTAGGGCCCCTCCCGCAGCGCCGTCTCCAGAGCCTGCGGGGTGAACTCCTCGATCACCACACTCAGCGGCCAGCCGTGCCGGCCCCGGGCGAGGCGCTCGCCGTACTCGCGGGTGGCGGAGTACGGGCATGCGGCCTCGACCGTGCAGTCCAGGCAGCGGTCGGCGGCCCCGGCGGGCCGGTTCCCGGGGCGGAAGTGTGACAGCCGGCCGAAGCTCGACACCCGCACGGGCGGCCCGCCCAGTACGTACTGGAGCCAGTCCAGGTCGTGGCAGGACTTCGCCATCAGCATCGAGGTCGCCTCGTCCGCCCGGCGCCAGTTGCCGCGGACGAACGAGTGGGCCTGGTGCCAGAAGCCGACCGGCTCCAGGTGCTGGACACTGACGACCTCCCCGATCCGGCCCGAGTCGACAATGGCCTTCAGCACCTGCGTGTACGGGGTGTAGCGCAGCACGTGGCCGACGCTGAGGATCACCCCGGCGTCCTCCACCGCGGCCACGATCCGCCGGCACTCGTCCTCGGTCAGCGCCATCGGCTTCTCCAGCAGGATGTGGTAGCCGAGCGCCGCGAACGCCAGGACCGGGGCCAGGTGTTCGCGGTCCAGAGTGCAGATCAGCACCGCGTCCGCGACCCGCCCGCGAGCCGCCAGCTCCCGCCAGTCGGCCACTGCCGCGGAGGCCTCCAGAGCGTGCTCGGCGACCAGCCGGTCGCGCCGGACCCGGCGCGGTTCGGCCACCGCGACGATCGCGGCCCGGTCCGGGTGCGCGTGCACCCAGCGGGCGTACCCGCTCCCGCGCTGCCCGGCGCCGACCACGGCCAAGGTGATTCCGGAGGGCATGCGTTCCCCGTCCCTGAGGGCTGTCCCGGTCCACGGGCAGGCGGGGCGAGGCTAGCGAGCCGGGCCGCCGCGGACAAGACGGCAGGACGGCCCCGCCCCCGGACCGCGGTGCCCGCCGGGGCCTCCGGGCCCCGGTCAGCGGCCGGACAGCCGGGACAGGGTGCTGCCTTCAGAAGCCGGCACTGATCCTGCCGTGCCTGGCGGAAGTCCGCCCGGATGTCCGCCAGTTCGTCGGCGAGCCAACGCGGGCCGCCGAAGCCGGTCCGGAGCCGGTGCAGCAGCGGTGCGAGCAGCTCCAGGGCCCGCGCCCGGTCCCCGGCCTGGCCGATGCAGCGGACCACCCGGCAGGCCACCTCCGCGTCGCCCTCCTCGACCCGTCTCTGCGGATCGGGGAACAGCCGGGCGTACACGGCGCGGCCGACGCGAAGTCGCCGACCAGCCAGGCATCGTGGGCCAGCCGGTGCCACACGTCCAGCAGAGCCGGTCCGCCGGCGGGCAGGCCCCGGATCGGGCAGCAGCGGCCCCGGCCGGGCCCGTTCGCTCTGCGCCCATCCGGGGGGGGGGCGCTCGTCCCGCTGTCCGTCCAGCGGAGCGCTTCGGCGGTGTCCTCGGCACACCGTGCGGAGAGCATGATCCGCGACCCCCTTAGCCCGCGAACGCCTGACGGCGCCGAGGCGGCGGGGTACGCCCCGGGTGCAGTGACGCTGGTGCAGACCTTGCATTTCGTGGACTCTGCGGACGTTCCGGGCGGCGGGCTGTATCGTCACGGCCAGGGCCTCGCCGCAACCCCCGTCGGCGAGGCCCTGCCCCCGCGGACGTACGGAGAACGGACCGGTTTCCCCTGCTCCGGGCGGGCGTTGGCGTGAGCGCACCGCAACACCCCGTGCCGGGTCGAGGGTATTGGGCCACGGGCCTTGTGCGGCGGCCTCCAGGCGGGCAGGCTCGGGTCATGAACACAGCTAGCCACGCCAGTGAACGGCTGATGAGTTGGCCCGCGCTGAGCGAAGGCCGACCGGCTTGTGGCGTCGGACTCGCGCTCCACGCGGGTACGCAGGAGATCGTCCACTTCCACGGGACGCACGAGGCTGATGTACACCTCACCCGTGCCATGATCACGAAACTTCGGCCGGCCCTCGCCGGCTCCACGGCCATCCGGCTGTCCACCGGCTCGGACTGGGTGACCGTACGGCTGGACATCAGCTCGGACGTCGACCTGCTGGCCACCCTCGTCAGCGCCGCCCTCCAGGCGGCCACCCGGCCCACGGGCGACGCTGCCGCCGGCGGCGGCATGCCCGACCCCTGCACGCACCAGGGGAGCCGGGTCGCCACCGTCGTCGTCGGCGCCGCCTGCGCCTGACCGGCGGACCCGGGCCGGGGTGGTCCAGCGCGGGCTGCACTCCCGCTGCATCGCCGCGTTGGTGCTCCGGACGGCAGCCCCCCAGCGGCCCGCCGCCGGGAACACGGCTGCCGCGTGAGGGCGACCTGAGTGGCTGCCTTCCACGGCAGCGCTGCGCACGGCCCTGCCCGGCTCAGGGCATTGCGCCGCGGAGCTGCACACGCCCAGGGCGGCGGCGGCTCCTGTGATTGCGGTACTCCGCGCCCCGAAAACCTCGGTTTTGGGGGTTTCGTCCCGGTTGCACCACCCCCTTGAAAGGGGTACGGGTGGTCACGGTGGGTGAGTTTCGGGGTGGGCGGGGGTGAGCCGCCCCATAGGACCCAGGTCACATACGAGCCGGGCTAGTAGTTTGCGGGGCCCTGGTGGGGGTCGGCTGCATGGGTGCTCACCTGCGTGGACGGGGTGGGTGGGGGGTGGGGGTCCCGGGTGGTGTGCTGCGAGGCTGCCTAGTACCGGGGCTCGTTGCCAGGGGGGCGGGGCGTCGGTAGAACTGGATGAGTCGCCAGGCGGTACGGGTGCTGCACCCGGTGGGAACCCCCGCTGACGAACCCCTCTCCCTTGCGTGAGTGGCTCACGCA
>NZ_JAEBEE010000006.1:0-580788 GCF_046548835.1 Streptomyces sp. cmx-4-9
GGCGCCTGGAACTTCTGGCAGTCCCACCACTGGTACTGAGCCGACCCGGTTCGCCACCACGCCGCCGCCGGCGGCCAACGCACCACAACGCCCGACCGGAGACCCGGCCGGGCGTCTTGGCGTCCGCAGCCCCGCAACCGCCCGATGACAGGCCGGGGCCGGGACCGGATACCAGGCCAGGGCCAGGCCAGGGCCAGGGTCAGGCCGGGGTCAGGGGCGGTCGAGACCCCATGTCTGCAGGCTGAAGGGGCGCCCCTTCTCCGCACCGGTGATCGGCGGCACGTCCTCAAGGTGCCGGAAGCCCGCCGCGACGGCCACGCCGACGCTGGCGGCGTTCTCGGCCTCCAACTCCAGGATCACCTGCTCCGCGCCCAGTTCCCCGAAGGCGTAGGCGGCCATCACCCGCACCGCGCGCGACGCCAGCCCCCGGCCGCGGTGGGCCGGGCCGACCGCATAGCCGATCTCGGTCCCCTCGGGCGCGCGCCGCAGCATCACCTCGCCGAGCGGAGCCCCTCCGTCGAGGGTGATGGCGAGCAGGAGGGCGGTGCCCTCCGCCCGCAGCTGCCGGGCCCGGTCCAGCCGGGCGAGGGCGGCCGCGGTGTCGAAGGGCGAGACGATCGGCGTCCAGTACGCGATGTCCGGATGGTCGAAGAGCGCCGGCATCGCGGCCAGGTCCCCCTCCGCCCAGTCGCGCAGGATCAGACCCTCCCCCGAGAGCTCGACCCGCTCGGGGAACGACGGCGTTGTGCTGCTCATGATGAAGGACCTCCGTGGCCTGTTCGCGACGCAGCAGGGTATCCGCGGGACGGGCCGCCGGGCACCACGATTTCCTCCGGGCATGCCGGGCGCGCGCCCGGTCGTGCCGGGCATGCCGGAGCCGGACCGCCCGGCAGTCCGGCGCCGCCGTTGCGACACTGGACGGGTGACGGACAGCGAACGGCAGACGGACCGGCGCCTGGAACGAGCCATCCTGGAGCTGCTGGACCGTCGCGGCCCGACCGCGACGATCTGCCCCTCCGACGCCGCGCGGGCGGTGTACACGGGTGACGGCGACGGCTGGCGCGCCCTGATGGAACCGGCGCGCCGTGCGGCCCGGCGGCTGGTCACGGCCGGCGAGGTCGACATCACCCAGGGCGGCCGCCGCGTCGATCCCGCGAAGGCCCGCGGCCCGATCCGCATCCGCCGCCGCGCCCCCTGACGGGGCGCCGGGCGCCGTCAGCGTCCCAGCGCGGTCCGGACCGTCAGCCCGTGGTGGCGGCGCAGCCGGCGCAACTCCCACCAGGACAGGGCGGAGACGGTGACGGGCGCCCCGAGGACGAAGACCGCCCGGGCGACCGCCGGGACCTGGGAGTAGGCGCCCGTGAACAGGTCCAGCAGCACCATCTCCCACACCAGGACGCCGGCCAGGACCGGCGGCACCACCTCGTGGATGTCGGCGGTGCGGAAGACGTGCACGAGCGACAGGCCGATGCCGTAGAGGGCGAAGCCGACCGACCACAGGCACAGGACCACGATGGCGATCTTCCCCGGCAGGCCGACCGCGTCCCGCACTCCCGCCAACTCCGGTGCCATCGCCAGCGCGGAGGTGCCCATGGACGCCATCATGGCCACCACCGCGCCGAGCGGACGCAGCGCCCGCCGCAGGTAGACGCGCCGCAGCCCGCCCCGCGCGGCGGCCAGGAAGGCCCCCACGACCACGGGGAAGGTGCAGACCAGCACCAGGACGCTGGTCCAGCTCTGGTCCAGGCGCTCGCTCGCCACGCCCCTGGCGCCGTCGGCACCGGCGACCGCGTTGTAGGTGACCGTCATGCCCACCCACAGGGCCAGCCCGAGCGCGGTCCGCCACAGTTGCAGCCTGCGGACCTGCGGGTCGACCACCACCCCGGTGCGCGCGGGCCGGAAGGTGCGCTGGGCGGCGTAGAACGGGTTGTACAGCCCGCGCAGGATCTTCCGGGCCCGCGAGGGCTCGACGGGCGGCGGCCCGGCGGGCGGCCAGGGCCGGGCGTACGGATACCCCTGCGGAGGAACCGGCTGCGCATGCGGGTACCCGGGCGGGGCGGCGTACGGCGAGCCCTGCGGGGCGTACGGGTACCCGGGCGGAGCGTACGGGGAGCCCTGCGGGGCGTACGGGGAGCCCTGCGGGGCGGCGTACGGGTACCCCTGCGGCGGGAACGGGCCGCCCGGGCCCGGCCGGGCCGCCGGCGGCTGCCCGGGCGGCGCGCCGCCGCCTGCCGAATCCCCGTACCCGCCCCCGCCGTAACCGCTCACTGCGCGCACCCCCGCCGCCTTGCCCTGTGGAACCCCCGCATCGTAGTGGGCTGCACGCCGCCCGGAGCGCACGGTCTCCGCCGCTCCCGCCGGTCACCGCTTGCGGCGCCGGGAGATGCGGGAGCGGTGCCCGGAGGGGGCCGGCAGGGCCAGGGCGAACGTCACCGTGATGCGCGCTCCTCCGAGCGGCCCGCGGGTGATGCGCATCGTGCCGCCCGTCGCGCGCGCCGCCCGCTGCGCGATGTCGAGGCCCAGCCCGGTGGAACCGGTGCTGCTCCCGCGGGACAGCGCCCGGTCCGGTTCCGGGATGCCCGGTCCGCCGTCCTCCACGACCAGTTCCACGGCCTGGGCGGTACGCACGACCCGGACGCCGAAGGGGGTCCCGGCGGCGGTGTGGCGGAAGACGTTGCCGATGAGCGCGTCCACCACGGCGGCCACATCGTCCTCACAGAGGCCTACGGCCGTCTGCTCCTGTGTGAGATCGAGGGAGCAGGACCGGTTCTGCTGCCCGGCCAGGACCGTCCAGAAAGCCGTACGGCGACGGACGACCTCGGCGGCCTCGCAGCCCGGCCCGGCCGCCGCGGTCGCGGCCGTGTCCGCCGGCCGCAGCGCCGGCCCGTCCGCCCCGAGCATGCCCTGGCCCATGGGACCCACCGCGAGCGGGGTGCGCGCCGCCGCGATGATCGCCTGGAGCTCCGTCTCCAGCTCGCCCACGGCGGCCTCGACCCTCGCCGACTCCGGCGTACCGGCCATGCGCTCCGACGCCAGGTGCAGGGCGGTCAGCGGGGTGCGCAACCGGTGGGAGAGGTCGGCGACGAGCTCGCGTTCCACGGCGAGCAGCTCGTTCATCCGGTGGGCCATCGTGTTGAAGGCGATGCCCGCGTCCCGCAGCTCCCGGGGGCCCATCGGGTCCACCCGCGTGTCCAGGTCGCCCTGGCCGAGCGCGTGCGACGCCTGCGCGAGCTTCTTCGAGGAGCGGACCACCTTCGCGCCGAGCCGGTCCGCGACCAGGACGGATCCGGCGATCAGGCCCACGGCGAGGAACAGCATCACCGCCCACGACTCCTTCACCCCGCGGGTGAGTTCCGCCTCCGGCACGAAGTTCTCGATGACGGCGACCTCATCGCCCGGCAGCACCACCGGCTGCAGGCAGATCCAGCCGTCGGGGATCTCCTGCGAGATCGACTCCCGGCCCCGCTGCGCCCGTTCGAGCAGGGCAGTGGGCGCCTTGGAACGGCCCAGGGCCCCCGACCCCGGCAGATGCACGACCAGGTGGTCGGCCGCGTCCAGGCTCGCCGCGGACTCCCGCAGCGCATCCGGGTCCGTGGTCAGGGTCAGGACCGGCGCCAGGGCGGCGGCCCGCTGTTCCGCGGCGGTGACACCCTGCTCCTTGACGAGGGACATCACCAGGGCGGCCAGCGGTATGAGGAAGGAGAGGGCGACCATCGAGGTCACGGCGAGCGCCACTCCGGCAAGGGAGCGCCTCAACGCGGTGCCACCAGCTTGATGCCGACGCCGCGGACGGTCAGCAGGTAGCGCGGGGCCGCCGCGCGTTCACCGAGCTTGCGGCGCAGGGACGACAGATGGACGTCGACCGTCTGGTCGTCCACGTACGGCTCGCGCCAGACCTCCGTCAGCAGCCGCCGCTTGGAGACGACCTGGCCGGTGTGCCGGGCGAGGAACGCCAGCAGGTCGAACTCCCGCCGCGTCAGCCGCAGTTCCCGTCCGGCCAGGTACGCGGTGCGCGCGCCCGGGTCCACCGCCAGCTCGCCCACGGTGGTGGGGCGCAGCTCTTCGGCCGCCGCGACCGCCGCCCCGGCCGCCCCGCCGCCGGCGGGGGGCGCGCTGCTCGTGCGCCGCAGGACGGCCGAGAGGCGGGCCAGGAGCTGTCCCCCGGAGAAGGGTTTGACCAGGTAGTCGTCGGCGCCCGCGTTCAGGATGGTGATGATCTCCGTCTCGTCGTCGCGGGCGGTGGCCACCAGCACCGGCACGGAGGAGATCCCGCGGATCATGCGCAGCGCGTCCCCTCCGTCGAGGTCGGGCAGCCCGAGGTCGAGGACCACCGCGTCGACGGGCGACTGCGTGACCTCGCGCAGCGCGCCGAACCCGTCGGCCGCGCTGCGCACGGCATACCCGTGCTCCGCCAGGACCTCGATCAGTGACTGGCGGATGCTGGGGTCGTCTTCCACGACCAGGACGCTCGGCATGCGGACACCTTAGGGGCTCGGCCGGACGGGGAAGCGGACAGGCCTCCCGGTCCGCCGGTACGGGACGGCGGGCCTGCTACGGAGCGGCGAACGCCAGGCCGTCATCCGTGACGCGCAGGTGCACGGGGCGGTCGGACACCGGGATGGTGCAGCCGTCCTGCGTGCTGCAGCTCGCGTAGCCGAGCAGCACCGTCGCCTCCCCGGTGCCCGCGGCGCGGACGGGGAGGGTCGTGGTGACCGGGCCGTCCGGGTAGACGGGGAGCGGGGAGTCGACCCCGGGCACCATGACCGACCGCACCTGCGCGCCCGCCTGCAGCGGTCCCTCGGCCCCGAGGGCGCCGGTGACGCCCACCGTGGTCGGCCGGCCCACGCCCTCGATGCCGGTGGGCGGCAGGTCGGTGCTGTAGAGGTGGAAGCCCTTCGCCTCGGGCGTGAACACCGCGGTGAGCGTGCCCCGGGCGGCGTGCCAGTCGGACACCGACAGGGTGACGGTGACCCCGTTCTCGGAGAACCGCGCGGTGGCCGCGGACCCGGCGGACGGCCCCGCGGACGGCCCGGCGGACGCCCCGGCGGACGCCCCGGCGGACGCCCCGGCGGACCCTCCGACTGGCTTGGCGCCGCAGGCCACGAGGGCGGCCAGGGGGAGGAGGGCGGCCGCCACGCGGGTTCCGCGCCGGAGTCTCGCCTGGGTGGATGCGTTCATCTGAGTGCCTCTGCATCAGGGTTGCGGGTCGGGGTCACTGCACTAGAGAGCGGTGGAGAAGCTCGCGCTCCACAGCTGCATGCGATAGACGAGGTCGTTCCACAGACCGGTGGCCAGCAGGACGCCGACGAGCACGAGCATGCCCCCGCCGACCCGCAGGACCCACGGGTAGTGCCGTTTGACCACGCCGAAGGCGCTCAGCGCGCGGCGAAAACCCAGCGCGGCGAGGACGAACGGCAGCCCCAGTCCGAGGCAGTAGGCGGCCATCAGGAAGGCTCCGCGGACCGCGCTCGCCTCCGTCCAGGCCAGGGCCTGGACGGCGGCCAGCGTCGGGCCGATGCACGGGGTCCAGCCGACCGCGAACACCGCGCCCAGCACGGGCGCCCCGGCCAGGCCCAGCGCCGGGCGCCGGTGGCTGCGGAACTCCCGCTGGGCGAAGCCCGGCAGGAAGCCCGTGAAGGACAGCCCCATGAGCACGGTGAGGACACCGAGCACCCGGGTGAGTGCCTCCTGGTGGGCGAGGAGCGTGCGGCCGAAGTACCCGAACAGGGCGCCACCGGAGACCAGGACGGCCGTGAACCCCAGGACGAACAGGAGCGCGCCGGTCGCCATGCGGCCGCGGTGCCCGCCGCGCGCGTCCGTCAGATCGGCGACCGACAGGCTGGTCACGTAGCTGAGGTAGCCCGGTACGAGCGGCAGCACGCACGGCGAGAGGAAGGAGACGAGCCCCGCGACGAAGGCCACCGGGGCCGCCAGCAGGACCGTCCCGTTGACGAGGGAGGCGTCCGCGGCCGCCGCAAGCGTCCCGTGCACGGCCGCCGTCACCCCTCCTCCTGCGCCACGCGGGCGATCAGGGGCTGCAGTTGCCCGGCGGTGGCGGCGCCGCCGATAGCCACGGCGATCCGCCCGCGGCGGTCGATCACGAGGGTCGAGGGGATCGCCTGCGGGTTCAAGGCCGCCGGCGGGAAGCGCAGCAGGAGCTCGCCGGTGGGGTCGTGCAGGCTGGGGAAGCCCAGGCCGTGGGCACGTACGAAGGACTGTGCGGCGGCCCGCTCCCGGTCCCGGGTGTTGATCCCGAGGAAGCGGACGCCGTCGTCCCGGGTCTGCCGGCTGAGCTGCGCCAGGTCGTCGGCCTCCGCACGGCAGGGGGCGCACCAGGAGCCCCACACGTTGAGCACGACCACCTGGCCGCGGAAGCCGGCGAGGGAGACCGGCTTCCCGTCCAGATCGTCACCGGCCAGCGCGGGCGCGTGCACACGGGCAGCGGGCTCGACGACCGCGGCCTCGGCCGCGGCCCTGGTCCCGGCCGCTGTCCTGGTTTCCGCCGAGGCCCTGGTCCCGGCCGAGGCCCTCGGCCCGGCCGGCGCGCCGCCGTCGCCGCCGCCCGTGCCGAGGCCGGTCAGGTACAGGCCCGCCGCCACGGCCAGGCCCGCCCCCACCGGGAGGGCGGCCGCCCGTACGCCTCGTCTCACGGGGCCCACGTGCGCAGGAAGGAGTTGATGCCCTCCGCCGTGAGGGACGGGTTCCCGGTGACGTGGGTGTCGGTGCGCAGTGCGCCCGAGGGCGAGACGACCACCAGGACGGGCATCGTGTACGTCCCGCCCGAGGGGCTGTACTTGCGCAGGAGCGCGGAGTTGGCGGAGCTGTTGCCGCCGATGTCGATCTTGACCAGGTGGTACGAGTCCCCGAGCAGGGCCGAGGTCGCCGGCTGCGCGAACACCTTGTCGGCGGCCTTGCAGTTGCCGCACCAGTTCGCGCCGAAGTCGAGCAGCACCATCCGCCCGTCGGATGTGGCGGCGCGCAGGGCCGCGTCGATCTGCTTCTGCGCGTCGGCCGAACTGTCGTAGCCGGGGCCGGGTATGCGGGCCGGCGCGGGCGCGGCGGACGTCTTGGCCGGCTTGGACGGCGTCCCGGCCGAGCCGCCGGACCCGGACCCCGCCCGGGAGGGGCTCGCCGAGGAGCCGGCCCGGGTGCCGGCGGCCGACGCGGACGGGGATGCGGACGCGGAGGCGGAGACGGAGGCGGACGGCGAGGCCGGTGCGGAGGCGGACACGGACGCGGACGCATCGGGGGAGGCGCTCGCCGATTCGGTCGCGGCGGGGAGCGCCGCCGAGGAGCGGGCGCCGGCCGGCGCGGAGGACCCGACGGGCTCGGAGGAGGGCCCGCACGCGGCGGTCAGCCCGGCCGCCACCACGACCGCGGCGGCCAGCGGCAGGCGCCTGCCGAGCAGCGTGGCGGAACGGGAGGGCGTCGTACGGCGTGCGGCGCGGACGGATCGGAGCAGGCGAGAACTCATGGCGGAGACACCCCAGGGCAAGGTTCGGACTGCGGGACGGGCCAAGCGCATCCCGGCTCGGTGAAACCGTGGGCCCTGTGGTCCACCGGGGTCGTGCCCGGTGCCGAGGGCCGCTCGGCTGTCGTGAGCATAGGACCGCTCGGGGCCTGCGGAACCGCGTCGGCACGATCTTCAGGTTGCCCTAAGGAACAGCTCACCTTCCGCTTCGGCGGAACGGTCCCTCAGCCCGCACAGCGGGGCGAACCGGGCGGGGCGAACCGGGCGGGGCGAAACCGGGCGGGGCGAAACCGGCGAAGGGGCGGACCCGGCGAAGGGGCGGACCCGGCGAAGGCGCCGGCCGCGCCGTGGGGCGCGCAGGGCCGGTCGCGGCCGGTCGGGGTGGCCGTGGTCGGTCGTGGTCGGTCGCGGTACGCACGGACGGCCGCGGCCGTCCGTCAGAACGAGGTCTCGCGGACGCTGGCCTTGGCCCCCGGGACGATCGTCGCCGTGACCTCCGACCGGTGGTCGTTGCTGGAGAAGGTGACCGTCAGGGTCTCGTCGGCACTCTGCGCGGTGGTCGCCTTGAACCCGCGGCCGGGGATCGCCGAGATCAGGCACACGCCCCGGCTCCCGTACCGGACCGTCACCTTGCCTCCCTGCGAGGGCACGGTGTGCAGGCCCGCCCCGCCCTGCTCGCAGTCGACGCTGCTCTTCGGCGCGCTGGTCTTGGGGGTGCCCGACGGGGCCTTGGCGGGGGAGGGACTGGCGGGCGGCGGGGTGGTGGGCCGCTGCGTGAGCGTGGGCGAGGGGCTCGGGGAGGGGCTCGCGCTCGGGGAGGCCTGCTCGGGGGCCGCACTGCCCGCCTCCCAGGCAGGGGGCGTGTCAATGACCACCGGGGCGGAGCGCGCGACCGGCGGCGTATGCCGCGTCGATCCGACCACGAACTGGACCGTGGCGAGCACGGCGGTCACGCTGGCGGCCGTGCACGACAGCCATAGGAGCAGATAGCGCGGAGTTCGGGGCACGGCCCCATAGTGGCCGACGCGCCCGCCGGCCCGTCACCGGCTCCCCCCGAACGCCGCGGTGCGGACGCCCCGGCGGCGCGGGCGTTCGGGCGGGGGCGTGTTCGGGCGCCCCGGCGGTGCGGACGCCCCGGAGGCGGGGCGCTCGGGGGCGGGGGCGTGTTCGGGCGGGTGTGCGGGAACGCCGAAGTCCTCCGACCCGGGGAGGGGCCGGAGGACGGGCCGGAGCCGCACGGCGGGCCGGTGGGGGGTTGGGGTCGGCCGCCGGCGGCTCCGGGGCCGGTTACTTCCCGGTGCCGAAGTCCTGCGTCCACCAGGGGCCGCCGTCGCCCTTGTGCACGCCTATGCCGATCTCCCGGAAAGCACAGTTGAGGATGTTGGCCTTGTGCCCGGAGCTGTTCATCCAGGCGTTCATGACCGCGTCGGCGTCGGCCTGCCCGCGGGCTATGTTCTCGCCCAGGCGGGACCACCCGTATCCGGCGGCCTCCACCCGGCTGGTCATGGTGGACCCGTCGGGTCCGGTGTGCGACATGACACCGCTGCGGGCCATGGTGTCGCTGTACGCCCGAGCAGCGGCGCTCAGCTTTGCGTTGGCCGTCAGCGGGCCGCATCCGGCCGCCGCCCGCTCCTTGTTGACCAGGGAGAGGACCGCGGACTCGGCATCCGCGTTCACGGTGTCCGAACCACCGGACCCGCCGGACCCGCCGGAACCGCCCGAGCTGCCCGAACCACCGCCCGAGCCGCCGGAACTCCCGGAGCCGCTGCCCTTCGTGGGGGCGGGCTTCTGCGCCGGCTTGGCCGGCTGGGCCGCCGCCGTCGTGGCCGGAGCGCTGCTCGCGGGGGCCGTGGGCTCGGCGGGCGGGGTCGAGGAGGCGGCGGCGTCCGGCGTACCGGACGGGCTCGCGCTCACCGGAGCCGAGGCCTCGGGGGTGCCCGTCGCGGCTGCGTCCGCCGAGGGCTGCGCCGGCGTCGCCGCTGCCGCTGCCGCGCCGGACGTGGTGCCGGCCGCGCTGCCGGACCGCCGCTCCGCACGGGCGTCACCGCCGGAGTCGGCCACCGCCACGCCGACCGCCACGACCGCGGCGGCGGCGGTGACGGACAGGACGATGCGCGTGCGCGCCGTCTTCTTCCGGCGCGCCTCGACGCGGGACGGGGTTCCGGGAGTTCGGCTGCGGCTCATGCCGTTAACACCTCGCTGGAGAGGGGGAGGAGGGGAGTCCGCCTGAGCCTAGGCCCGCGACCAGCGAGGAGAGCGCCCCGGAGGGGGTTCTTCAGAGTCCCCTAAGGAAGCCCGCAGAATCGACGCAGGGACGATCCGGGCAATGGCCCCCAACGCGACATCAAGATCGGCGGACGAGTGGGCGGATGGATGGGCGGATGGATGGGCGGATGGGTGGGCGGTGGGCGGCGGGCGGGCAGGCGGTGGCGGGCATATCAGCGGATGAGCGGACTCCGGGGTGCGTACCAGGGACGGCGCGGGGTACACGCCGCGACAGAATTCGATCTTCGAGAAGGGACGCTTCCGTGCTGATGGCCCACCCGGTGCTCCTGTCCGCCGCAGTCCGCGAGTACGAGACCCTGAGCCTCCTCAACGCCCACGACGGCGACGCCGCCTCGCGCCGCCGCCTGGAGGAGGTCGGCGACCTGCTGTGCACCGCGACCGGCACGGGCAACCCGGACGCCGCCGTCATCGCGGCCCGCTACCGGCTCCCCGGCGCCCGCACCCTCGACGACTCCGTCCTGAGCGCGCACTGACGGCCCCGCCGCCGCGCCGTCACCGCCTCCAGACGGGGATCCGCGGCAGCGCACCGGCGGGGGAGACGGTGAGGTCGCCGCCATCGGAGCGGCCGATCAGCCAGGCCAGCACCCCGGCCGGGGAACCGGCCACCAGGGGTCCGGGCCGGCTGCCGAGGGACGTGAGCGGGGCCCCCGCGCCCGCCCTCAGCTGCAGCCCCGGCACCGCCGGGTCGGCCCGGAGGTCCCGTACGGTCTCTGCCAGCTGCCGCGCCACGAAGGCTGCGGACCAGTCGGTGGGGGCGTAGGCGGCCGCCAGGTCCACGTGGTGGATCTCCAGCTCCCGCAGCAGACTCCACAGCACCCCGCGGGCCGGCCGCAGGCCGCCGCCGAGCCACCGCACCGGGATGTCCCAGGTGTCCGAGGGCTGTTCGGCCACGGCGCGCAGGACCCCCTCCAACGAAGCCTGCAGATCACGGTGGATGGCCGCGGCATCCCGGAGCGCCCCTTGCCGGATCTCGTCCGCCCGGGTCTGCTCGTCGGGGTACTGGGGCAGGTCGGCGCCGGTCCGCGCGGCCGTCAGCAGGCGTACACGGGAATCCGCGCCGCGGGCGAGGTGGACCAGCACGTGCGCCCGGGTCCATCCGGGCAGCCGGGAAGGGGCCCGTACGGCCGCGTCGTCCAGAGTGTGTGCGCTGCGCAGCACGGCGTCGGCGGCGGTGGTCAGCAGGGGCAGGACCGTACCGGGCCGGTCGGGTCCGCCGGGCTCCTCCGGATCTGTCATGCCTGCTCTCCTGCCCCGGCCGGGGCCCTCTCACCGCGCCGTGGCGGATGCGTCCGGCGGGCGCGGGGCGCGGGCCGGGGGGAAGATGTGCGCATGCTGCTGACGCACCGACTGGTGGAGAACGACGTCCTGCTGGTGCGTCTGCTGCCGGTCCTCTCGATCCGGAGCCGGGCCGCCGCCACGCTCGCCCTTGAGGAGCTGACGGCCGCGTACGCGCCCCGGCACCTGGTCCTGGAGATTCCCGGCATCCCCACCCCCGCCGCGGTGAGCGTGATCCTGCGGGCCACCCGTTCGTGCGGTCTGCAGGGTCGGGTGCTGACGGTGGTGGCCCTGGCGGCGGCCACCCGTCTGCTGCTGAGGGACAACCTCCCCGCCGACGGTCCGGCGGTCCACGCCACCACGGAGGAAGCGCTCAACGCCCTGCGGCGGACCGGCGGTCAGCCCGAGCCGGAACCGGCGCCGGGCGGCTGACCGGACATGCGCCGAGCGGCTGGCCGGGCGTGCGGGCAGCCGCTGGCCGTGCGTGTGCCGGGCGGCTGGCCGTGCGTGCGCCCAGCCGCTGGTCGTGCGTGTGCCGGGCGGTTGACCCTACGTGCGCCGAGCGCCTGACCGTACGTGCGGGCCTGGCCGGCCGGCCGGCCGCCGTTCCGCCCCGGCCGACCCGCCGTTTCGACCCGGCCGGCGCCCCGGGGCCGGGGCAGGCTGTCGCTCCGCCGTCCGGCACCGTACGGTCGCAGGTGGCGGGCGTCCGTGCCCGCCGAACCGGTGCGGGGAGGCAGTCAGCATGGAGTTGCCGCGGGTGTCGGTCCGGTCCGAGGGCGACGGCGTGTGCGTCGTGGTCTGCTCCGGGGAGTTCGACCTGGACACCTCCGGGGCGCTGGCGGCCGCCTGTGACGGCGAGGCCGCGGCGGCGGAACTCCTCGTCCTCGACGTGTCCCAGGTCGTGTTCGCGGACTCGTCCTTCCTCAACCTCCTGCTGCGGCTGCGCCACACCCGCCCGGTGGTCCTGGCGGGGCCTCTGCCGGTCCAGCTGCGGCGGCTGCTGGAGATGACGGGGGCCGCCGCGCTGTTCGAGGTCCGCGGGGACACCGGCCAGGACCGCTGACGCGGACCGCAGGAGCCGGTACGGGGCGGGCCCGCCGCGGAGCCACCCGAACGGCTGCACCGTACGGGACTCGCCGCCGGGCATGGGCGGGCCCCCGACCCAGGGGGAGGAGGTCGGGGGCCCGGCCGTTCTGGAGGGCGTCTGCCCGTCAGTGGCGGCGCGTCAGTGGCGGAAGGCGTCCTTGGTCTTCTCCTTCGCCTGGCGGGCGTCGCCCCTGGCCTGCTCTGCGCGGCCTTCGGCGGTCATCCGCTCGTTGCCGGCGGCGCGGCCGAGGGTCTCCTTGACCTTGCCCTTGACCTGCTCGGCGTGCGCCTTGGTCTTCTCTTCGCCCGACATGGGACCTCCTCGTCGACGTACCGGATTGGTCGTAGGGCCCTCTTGCTCGCATCCGCCGCCCGCAAACCCCGTGATCCCGGTTCGGGGTCGCGGTTCGGCTGCGGGTTCGGGTCGGGGTTGCGGGTGAGGGTTCCGGGTGCGGCTCAGGCTCCGCGCTGCCTGGCGCTCGCGCTGTCGCTGCGCAGGCGGCTGGTGTGTGCGCGCAGGGACGCGACGCGCCGGGCCAGGTCGCCGTGGTCGGCGTGCAGGTCGCGGTGGGTGGCGGACAGCGGGTCCACCAGGCGGGCGGCATCCTGCTGGCCGAGGGCTTCGTTGAGGTCGGTGATCCTGCCCTCGGAGGCCGCGGGGAGGTCGGTCAGGCCGATGATCTGCCCCGCGAGCTGGCGCAACGCGCCGGCGTTCTCCCGGGCCCAGGCCGTGACGGTGCGGTCGGCGGCGCGCTGGTCGCGGACGGCCTGGACGCGCTGTTCGCCGGTCGTCTCGGCGGCTCCGGGGCGAAGGCGCAGGTAACGGCGTTCGGCGGCCTGCCTGCTGGCCACGCCCAGGGGTTCGGCGAGGTCGGCCCAGCTGGCTCCGTCGGCCCGGGCGCTCTCGATCAGGCCGCTCTCCCACCGGGCGAGCTCCTCGCGCACCTCGCGCAGCAGCAGGAGAGAGGCCAGCGCCTGCCGTGGCCCGCCCTCCGCTTGCGCACCGGCCGCGGCCGCGGCACCTGGCCCGGCGGCGGCTCCGGCCCTGGGCCCGGCGGCGGCCCCGGCCCCGGCGGCGGCTGCGCCTGTGGTCCCGTTGCCGGTCCCCTCCCCGCTCCCGCTCCCGGTCGCGGTCCCGCTCCCGGTCCCCGCCTCGGGGAGGTGCGCGGCATCGACGGCTGCGCGGATGGCCTCCAGTGCGGCCGCCGCGGCGCGGGGTGGGACGGGGCCCGTGTCCGTAGCGCTGCCGGGTGATGCGGGAGCGGGTTTTCTGGCTGCGGTCATGGGCCCTCCAGCGATGGATGTCATCCATCGAGCGACATGTCGGTTGTCATCGTTTCGATGACATGCTACAACAGAGGCACGTTGAAGCGCACGGGCAGTACCTGCCCGAACCGACTGGAGGTGTTTCGCGATGTTGATGCGCACTGACCCGTTCCGCGAGTTCGACCGGATCTCCCAGCAGCTGATGGGGACGACCGGTACGTGGTCCAAGCCCTCGGTGATGCCGATGGACGCCTACCGCGACGCCGAGGACTACGTCATCGCCTTCGACCTCCCGGGCGTCAGCGCGGACGCGATCGACATCGACGTCGAGCGGAACATGCTGACGGTCAAGGCCGAGCGCCGCCCCACGGCGAAGGCCGAGAACGTGCAGATGGAGCTCTCCGAGCGGCCCCTGGGGGTCTTCTCCCGCCAGCTGGTGCTGGCCGACACCCTCGACACCGAGCGCATCGCCGCCGACTACGACGCGGGTGTCCTGACCCTGCGCATTCCGATCGCCGAGCGCGCCAAGCCCCGCAAGGTCAGCATCAACGCCGACGGCCGCCGCAAGCAGATCACCAGCTGACACCCGGCCCACCCCCCCCGTGCCGCAGGACAGGCCGGCCCGCCCCCGACGGCCAGTCCTGCGGCCCGCCCAGCCCCACCCCACCCGCAGCCCCACCCCACCTGCAACCCCACCCCGTGTGCAGCCCATCCCGTGTGCAGCCCCACCCCTCGTACGAAGGGAGGTCCCCCGCGATGCCCCTGCGAGGGGAAGCGTTCCTCGAACACGTCCAGGACCGGGGCGAGTACGGCACCCACGACGAGGCGGACCGGGTGGTGCGCGTCGTACTGGCCCTGCTGGGCGCGCACGTCGTCGGCTCCGAACGGGCCGAACTCGCCGCCCGCCTCCCCGAGGCGTACGCCCTGATCCTGCTCAACCCGCTCCAGGCGGCCGAACCCCTCACCCCCGAGCGGTTCGTCCACGCGACGGCCGCCTGGATCGAAGGTGCCTCCCGAGCCACCGCGATGTGGGACGTCAGCGCCGTCCTCAGCGTCGTCGCCGATGCCGCCGGCGAGGACCTCACCCGTCGGCTCCTGGTCCAGCTCCCACCCGGTTACGACGCCCTGTTCGGCCGCCCGCAGCCGGATCCGCCACACCCCGCGTGACGCCACACCCGCCAGACCGCGCAGCCCCGTCACGCAACCCCGCCCCGCCACGCAACGCCGCCACGCCGCGCAAAGCCATGCACGACACCGAGACGAGAAAGGGCCCACCACCATGTTCGACCAGCCTGGACTCCACCGACAGGCCCCGGGCATGACCTACCGGCAGATGCTGGAAGCCGTCCGCTACGAAGGCGCCTACCCGACCGCGGAACGCGCCGAGGAAGCCGTCCACCGGGTCATGACCGCCCTGGGCCGCCAGATCACCGGCGACGCGCGCGTCGACCTCGCCGGAAGCCTGCCCGTGGAAGCGGCGCTCCCGTTCACCGCGCAGGTTCCCGACGCGGCGCCCCTCACCGGTTGGGGCTTCGTAAAGGACCTCGCCGCCCGCAACGGCAACTCGCCCGCGACCGCCCGCTGGGAGACCGGCGCCGTCCTGGCCGTCGTCAGCCGCCTCGCCGGCCCCGTACTCATGGACCGCGTCCTCGACGGGCTCCCCGAGGGCTGGGCCCTGCTGTTCGGCCGGGCCGAACTCCGCCGGCCGCAGCCCGCCGCCGCCTGAGAAGTCCGAAAGAGGCGGCTCAAGATCACAGCACTAGACCGTGGGCGCCGGCGGTCCCTCGACGGGGAGGTCCAGCTCGTCCGCCAGCGTGGTGAGGGCCGCTCCCAGGGGGAGGGCCACCCGGGTGACGGCGTAACGGTCGCCACGGGTCGCGTCCCGGTTGACGATCACCACCGGTTTCCCGGCCGCGGCGGCCTGGCGGACGAAGCGGAGCCCGGACATCACCGTCAGGGAGGAGCCCAGGACCAGGAGAGAGGCCGCCGCGCCGACCAGTTCACGGCAGTGCTCGACCCGCCGCGGCGGAACGGACTCGCCGAAGAACACCACGTCCGGCTTGAGGATGCCGCCGCACTCCGCACAGGGCACCACGCGGAAGTCCCCGACCTGCTCGTCGGTGAGGTCGGCGTCTCCGTCCGGGTTCAGCGCGGAGGCCACCGGTGCGAAACCCGCATTGGCCTCCTCCAGCCGCCGGGCGAGGTCGCGGCGGGCGCTCACGGCCCGGCAGGAGAGGCAGACCACCCGGTCCAGGCTGCCGTGCAGTTCCACCACGCCCTCGCTGCCGGCGGCCTGGTGCAGGCCGTCCACGTTCTGGGTGATCACACCCGAGAGCAGGCCGCGCCGCCCGAAGGCGGCCACGGCCCGGTGCCCGGCGTTGGGCCGGGCCCGGCCGAACGTGCGCCAGCCGAGGTGGCTGCGCGCCCAGTACCGGCGCCGGGCCTGGGCGCCGGCGGTGAAGTCCTGGTAGGTCATCGGGGTGTGCCGGCGCAGGCTCCCGCCCTCGCCCCGGTAGTCGGGGATCCCGGACTCCGTGGAGAGGCCCGCCCCGCTGAGCACCAGCACCCTGCCGGCGCCGAGCGCCTCGGCGACCGGCGCCAGGTCGGTGGTGGCGGGCGGCAGGTCCTCGGTGGGCGTCCAGCTCAGGGTGGGGCGCATGCGCATGCCGCCAGCGTACGGAAACAGCCGCCTCACCGGCACCACACCCTCGCGCCCCCGCCCCCTGCACCCCTACGGTTGCCCTGCGGCCCCGCGCCCCCTTCGGCTGCTCTGCGGCCTTGCGGCCCTGCGCCCCTCGGGCGACCTCGACGGCATCGGCCGGGCCCCGCCCGTCCCCGAACCCACGCGGCGAGGAACGGGCTCCACCGGGCCGCCCGCATGCCGGGGGAGTGATGGGAGCGGATCCAGGCGGCGCCCGCACGGCTGTGCACGCACGGCTGTGCAGGCAGGCCGCACCGTACTCGCGCGTCCCACGCGGGGACTCCCGGCGGAGGGCTGCCGACGCGACGGTGAGCCGCGGAGCCGGCGGGGCAGGCTGTTCCGGTCGCGCCCGGGCTTGTTGGCGTGCCGTCCGTACCGGGCGGTACGCGGACGTCGCCGGGGCCGGCCCGTCAGGCGGAGCCGCTCGCTTCCCCCACTTCCCCCACTTCCCCCGCTCCCCTCACTTGTCCTCCAGCACCGTCTTGATCCGGCTGGTCACATCGGGCAGGGTGTGGAGCCCGTCGAGCTGGATCTTGCGTACTCCTTCACCCGTCGTCGGCTGGTCCTTCGCGGCGACCCCGGCCGTGCACTGGTCGGCTCCCTCGCGGAGCGCGGTCAGCGCCCGCTCCCAGCGGAGCTGCGCGACCTTGTCGGGTATCGGGTCCAGCGCCTCGGCGGCCGGGACGTGGTCGGCGAGGTCCTGGCAGGCGGGACCGATCACGTCGAGGGATCGCGTACTCACCTCACTGACCCGTCCGGCGTCCTGCGCCATCTGCTTGATCTGCTTCTCACCCCCGTCCGCGTACCAGTCCTCCACGGATTCGGCGGGGGACGAACTGCACCCCGCCACCAGCAGGGCGGTGACGGCAGCAGCGATCACGGCAGCATGCGCGCGCATGGGAGCTCCCAGGTCGACGGACTGCCGATGCTGCCAGGCCGCCGCTGCCCGCACCGCGGCCGTTTCCGATCCGTGATGCAACCTGGTGGGGCAAAAATCTGACGCTTCCTCAGGTCGCGGGCGGGAGCGCCGGGTTGGGCGTGAGGATGCGGCGCAGGACGGCCTCGATCTGGGCGCGGGTGGGCGGGGTGGTGTTGGCGAGGGCCCGCAGGGCAAGGCCGTTGAGCGCGGCGGTGGCGGCCGCGGCGGTGTCGGGGTCGGTGTAGTGGGCCAGGGTGCGCAGGCTGAGCTCGGTGTACTGGTCGGCGATGGGCCGCAGGGCGGGGCGGCGCAGAGCGGCGAGGTAGAGCTCGAACTCAATTACCTGCTGGTCGCGTTGGGGGCCGGAACCTTCGGCGAGGGCGTCGGCGAGGAGGGCTGCGTACCGGTCGGGGCTCAGGTGCGGATGCTGCTCCTGGTTGGTCCGCTTCGGTCCGCCTCGGTCTGCCTGGGTCCGCGGAGGGGTGCCCGTCTCCCGGTCCCGCCCCCGGAAGCAGGCGACTGTCGCCATTCCTGCGGACCGGTTTCACCCGGTGGGCAGGGCCCACCGGGTACAGGGGAGGGCGCCGGGGCCGTCGGCTCCCACCCGGCGGATGCGCGGGCGGGCTGGTGCGACGAGGTGCCACCGGCCCGCCACCGCCGGCTGGCCCGGTTGTGTGGACGAGGGCCGGCTGCGTGCGTTGGTGTACCTGTCCAGCCGTCACCGCGACATCGTGAGCACGGGCATGCTCGGCGCCAAGTCCGCCGCACTGCACCCCGTCGGCGGCCGCCCCCGGACGGGAGCCGCACCGGCCCGCGCCGCCGCCCGGCCGGCATTCTGCGCGTCTGTGCAGGTCAGGGCGTCCTACGGGGCTTCGGAGGTGGACTTGGCGTGGAGGACCTCGCGGGCCTGATCTGCCGCGCGGGCGATGCTCTCCGAGACGAAGTCGACGAAGCGGGCGATGTTCTCCAGGCGGGCGGCGGCCGGGGTGCCCGGGCCGAGAATGCCGGCGCTCCCGTTCACCCGCACCCCGCACTCCTCGGTCGTTCTTCGTGGCATGCTTTCAACCCGCTCGCACCTCTCCCCGCCGCCTCCTTCATGTCGGGGGTGTCAGGACGTGCTGGAGCAGTGCGCCGTAGTGGGTGACCAGGGCGCTGCGGTCGGTGGCGAGCAGGGTCTCGTCCCGGGCCACCCAGAGGGAGTACAGCAGCCCCGCCGCGACGGAGGCCGCCAGTCGTGCGCGGGTGTCCGCGCCGGCTCCGGACAGGCGGCCGCGCAACGGCTCGATGAACACCTTCTCGTGGGTGTCCCGCAGGCGCTGCTGGATCTCGGGCTCGCTGCTGCCGTGGACCAGCGCGAGGAAGACGCCGCGGGCCCCGCCGTCGAGGCCGATGACGAGATCGACGATCCGTTCCCCCAGATGCTCCAGCGGCACGTCGAGCAGCGGCTCGTCGTCGATGGTCAGGTGCATCGTGTCCAGGAACAGCAGTTCCTTGCTCTTGAAATGACGGATGACCAGGGCGGGGTCGGTGGCGGCCGCCGCCGCGATCTGACGGACGGTCGTCCTGGCGAACCCCCGCTCGCGGAACAGCCGGGTGGCGGCCGCGTGGATGGCCTCGCGCGTCGTGGTACCGGGTCCTGGCTGCGCCATGGCTGAAGGATAGGTGCCGGGCCGGCGCCGCGGCGGTGTGGGGCGGCCCGGGTGCCCGCAGTGGGGCGCCGCAGGTCGGGGCGGGGCGGGGCCGTTCGGAAAGTGTTGTCAACAATGTTGACTGCGGCGCCGAGTTGGCTCAGATTACTTATCGGTAGTACCGAGCGGTAATCCCGCACCCGGAACTCCGCGGCCGTCGGCGCGCATGCCC
The DNA here is from genome assembly GCF_046548835.1 of Streptomyces sp. cmx-4-9. Taxonomy (NCBI): domain Bacteria; kingdom Bacillati; phylum Actinomycetota; class Actinomycetes; order Kitasatosporales; family Streptomycetaceae; genus Streptomyces; species Streptomyces sp. cmx-4-9. The sequence goes on from NZ_JAEBEE010000006.1 coordinate 18,868, forward strand.
GCAGCCGGCCCGCGCCGCCGTCGCCGTCCTCTGCCGCTCCCCGCCGTCTGCCGCTCCCCGCCGTCCTCTGCCGCTCTCCGCCGTCTGCCCGCGCCGCTTCTTTCTCGCGAAGCCCGGCTGCATCCCCTGCGGCCGCGCCCCCCACCCGCACCGTTCCTGAGAAGAGAGAGCACATGCCCAAGCTCCGCCATGTCATGACCGCGTCAATAATGGCCGGTGCGCTGGCCCTGGGATTCACCAGCGCCACCGCGCATGCCACGACGCCCCTGGACTACGTCGCCCTCGGAGACAGCTACAGCGCCGGCTCGGGCGTCCTGCCCGTCGACACCAGTAACCTGCTGTGCCTGCGCTCCACCGCGAACTACCCCCACGTCCTCGCCGCCCGCACGGGGGCCCGTCTGAAGGACGTCACCTGCGGCGCCGCCCAGACCAAGGACTTCGCCGGAGCCCAGTATCCCGGGGTGGCGCCGCAGTTGGACGCGCTGAGCGCCGACACCGACCTGGTGACCTTCACGATGGGCGGCAACGACAACAGCACCTTCATCAACGCCCTGCTGGCCTGCGGCTCCGCCGGCATCTTCAGCGGCGGCAAGGGCAGCCCCTGCAAGGACCGCAACGGCACCTCCTTCGACGACCAGATCGAGGCCAACACCTACCCCGCGCTCAAGAAGGCGTTGCAGGACATCCGCGCCAAGTCGCCCAACGCCCGCATCGCCGCGCTGGGCTACCCGTGGATCACCCCGGCCACCGCCGATCCGTCCTGTTTCGCCAAGCTGCCGATCGCCGCCGGTGACGTCCCCTACATGCGCGCGATCCAGGCGCACCTCAACTCCGCCGTCAAGCGGGCGGCCGAGGAGACCGGCGCCGTCTACGTGGACTTCTCCCAGGTGTCAGAGGGGCACGACGCCTGCAAAGCCCCGGGTACCCGCTGGATCGAGCCGCTCCTGTTCGGGCAGAGCGTCGTCCCGGTCCACCCCAACGCCCTCGGGGAGCAGCGCATGGCCGAGCGCGCCATGAGCGTCCTGCGACTCGGCTGACGCTCGTACGCCGTCCCCCGCCCCGCCCACCTTCCCCGAGTCGCCCCACTCGCCTTCCCCGAGTCGCCCCACTCGCCTTCCCCGAGCCGCCCCGCCCGCCGCCTCAAGCCGCCCGCTCGCCGCCGGGTGGGGCCCCGGACCCGGCGGTGCCCCGGGCTCGGCGAGGGCCCCGACCCGGCGGGGCCCCGACCCGGCCGGGGGACCGGGCTCGGCGGGGCCCCGGGAGGGGAATACCGCGGGTGCACCCCCTGTTCGAGGGTATAGTTGAATTATCAACAACTCGTTCACACCTCGAACCCGGGGAAGGGGAGCCATGCAGTTCGGAATCTTCACCGTCGGTGACGTCACGCCCGATCCGACGACCGGACGCGCGCCCGGCGAGCACGAGCGCATCAAGGCCATGCTCGCCATCGCACAGAAGGCCGAGGAGGTCGGCCTCGACGTCTTCGCCACCGGCGAGCACCACAACCCGCCGTTCGTCCCCTCCTCGCCGACGACGATGCTCGGCTACATCGCCGCACGCACCGAGCGCCTCATCCTGTCCACGTCGACGACGCTGATCACCACGAACGACCCGGTGAAGATCGCCGAGGACTTCGCGATGCTCCAGCACGTCGCCGACGGCCGTGTCGACGTGATGATGGGCCGCGGCAACACCGGCCCGGTCTACCCCTGGTTCGGCAAGGACATCCGCGACGGCATCGACCTCGCCATCGAGAACTACGCGCTGCTGCGCCGCCTGTGGGACGAGGACGTCGTCTCCTGGAAGGGCAAGTTCCGCACGCCGCTGCAGTCCTTCACCTCGACCCCGCGCCCACTGGACGGCGTCGCGCCCTTCGTCTGGCACGGCTCCATCCGCTCGCCGGAGATCGCCGAGCAGGCCGCGTACTACGGCGACGGCTTCTTCCACAACAACATCTTCTGGCCGGCCTCCCACACCCGGCAGATGGTCAACCTGTACCGGGAGCGCTACGCCCACTACGGGCACGGCACCCCTGAGCAGGCCATCGTCGGGCTCGGTGGCCAGGTGTTCATGCGCAGGAACTCGCAGGACGCCGTGCGCGAATTCCGTCCCTACTTCGACAACGCACCGGTGTACGGCCACGGCCCGTCCCTGGAGGAGTTCACCTCCCAGACGCCGCTGACGGTCGGCTCGCCGCAGGAGGTCATCGAGCGGACCCTGTCCTTCCGGGACTACGCGGGCGACTACCAGCGCCAGCTGTTCCTGGTGGACCACGCGGGCCTGCCCCTGAAGACCGTCCTGGAACAGCTCGACCTGCTCGGTGAGGAGGTCGTGCCGGTGCTGCGCAAGGAGTTCGCGAACCTGCGTCCGGCGGGCGTCCCGGACGCGCCCACGCACCCGGCGCGCGTGGCGCAGGCCCGGGAGGCCTCCGAGCCGCAGAGGCATCCGCAGGGGCCGCAGGAGGAAGGGGCGGTTCAGGCATGAAGCTCGTCGTCATATCGGCGGGGCTGAGTTCGCCGTCCTCCACCCGGCTGCTGGCCGACCGCCTCGAAGCCGCGACGCTGGAGCACGTGGACGCCGAAGCCCAGGTGATCGAACTGAGGGAGCTGGCCACGGAGATCGCCCAGCACTTCGTCACCGGGTTCCCGCCCGCCCGGCTGGCCGCCGCACTCGACGCGGTCGCCGCCGCCGACGGCCTGATCGCCGTGACACCGGTGTTCGCCGCGTCGTACAGCGGCCTGTTCAAGTCCTTCTTCGACGTCCTCGACAAGGACGCCCTCACCGGAAAACCCGTGCTCGTCGGCGCGACCGGCGGAACCGCCCGGCACTCCCTGGTCACCGAACACGCCCTGCGCCCCCTGTTCAGCCACCTGCGCGCCCTCGTCCTGCCGACCGCCGTCTACGCGGCCTCGGAGGACTGGGGTGACGAGGGGCTGGCTCAGCGCATCACCCGTGCAGGCACGGAGCTGGCGCGCTTCATGGCGCCCGCCTCCCGTGCAGCTGCCCCGGACGTCGACACCACCGCAGCGATCGCACCCCGCTCGCTGACCGGGGCGATCACCTCGGTGGATCCGGCGGACGGCTTCGAGGTGGTGCCGTTCGCCCAGCGACTGGCTGCGCTGGCCGCCGGATAGCCGCAGGCGGTACGACGGCACGCGGTTGCGGCCCCGTCCGTGGGGGACGGGGCCGCAGTGCGTCCGGTGCCGGGATGATCACCGGTGCGACTCGGGCGGGCCGCAGGGGGCGGCGAAGCACTGCCAGTCGTGCTTCTCGGAGGAGTCGCCCTTGCCGGGATGGTGGTTCCACTTGTCGTGCTCGTCGTGGTCCCACTTGTCATGCTTGTTGTGCTTGTCATGCTTGTTGTGGTCCCACTTGTCGTGCTTCTCGTGCTTGCTGTGGTCCCACTTGTCGTGCTTCTCGTGCTTGTCGTACTTGTCGTGGTCCCACTTGTCGTGCTTGTTGTGCTTCTCGTGCTTGTCGTGGTCCCACTGACCGGAGTGGTCTCTGTCGGACCGGCCGTGGTCGCCGTCCGTCACGACCGAGTGCGGCGTTGCCGGGGCGGCGAAGGCCGTCGTGGGGACGAGTACCCCTCCCGCCGCCATCGCGGTCCCGGCGGCGAGCAGGATCAGGCGTCGCGTGCGCATGGTGTGCGTCATGGAAATTCTCCTTGGCTGGATGTCTGGATGTCTGGGTGTCTGGTCCAGGGATGTCCGGTTGTCGGGGTGTCGGGGTGTCGGGGTGTCCCGATGTCCCGGTGTCCCGGAAGGTGCTTCCAGTAAGCGCCGACGCCCGCCGCGCGTCATGCCCCTCGATCACGTGGCTTGACGGACCGGGGTGATGCGTGCGTTCCCCGACCCGGACCTCGGCATCAGGTGGTCGGGGCGTGGCGGGCAGCCACCCGGCCCGCCCCCGGGCCACCGGCCCGGCGGGACCCTGAGGGGTTCTGCGGCGGTCGACCGCGCGCCGATGAGTTCTGCGGCGCCCGGCCGTCTACCTTCCGTAAGCCTGAGAAGCAGGCCCAGCGACCGCCCCGGGAGGGTGAGGACCATGAAGTACATGATCCAGATGAACGTGCCGGCCGATCAGTGGGACGCCGTGATGTCGTCCTACTCGGAGGAGGACATGCAGGCCATGTACGCCCACATGAACGCCCTCAACGCCGACCTCACGTCCGCGGGGGAATGGGTGGACGGGCAGGGCCTCGGCGGTCCTTCGCAGGCCAAGACGGTGCGGGCCGGCGGCGACGGGCGGCCGCAGGTGACGGCGGGGCCGGCCTACGCGGGGCCCGTCCTGGCCGGGTACTGGGTCGTCGACGTCGCGGACGAGGACCGGGCCCTGGAGATCGCCGCTCGGGCCTCGGCGTGCCCCGGCCCCGGCGGGAAGCCCGGCAGCGATCCGGTCGAGGTGCACCCGATCCCCGGCGACCCGACGCAGGCCTGAGCCGCCCGGCCGCGGCGCCGCCCCGAACCGGGCGGCGCCGACCCGCTGCCCGGCCCGGCGGTCGTCCCACGGCCGCCGTCAGGCCTTGGCCCCGGCCCCCGCCTCCTGCGGCCCGCCGGTGGAGGTCCACCCCTGTCGGTGGCGCTCCTCCAGGCCGTCCAGGAGGAGGTCCAGCGCGAACTCGAACTCGAACTGGTCGTCGCAGCTGCGGCCGACGACCGAGGCCGGGTCATGGGCTGCCCCCGCGGCCAGTTCGGCGATCCGCGGGTACCGCGCCGCCAGCCCGGCGAGCTCCTCGGGCCCGGCGTCCCGGTCGGCGTTCCCCGCGTCGTCGAACAGCTCCTGGCTGAAGCCCAGCAGCCGGCTTCCCAGGGCGTGCATGGCGTGGTGCGTGAGGTCGACGGAGAACCCGCCCTCGCGGAACGTCCCGATCATCGAGTCCAGGTACCCCAGCACCGCCGGCCCCGGGCTGCTCCGCGACTCGATCACCTGCGCCGCCCAGCGGTGCCGCAGGAGCTCCCGGCGCGCCGAGAGGACCCGCCGGCGGACCACGTCCTTCCAGCCGGAGCCGGAGTCTGAGCCGGAGTCTGAGCCGGAGTCTGAGCCGGAGTCTGAGCCGGAGGCGGAGGCGGAGTCGGAGCCGGAGTCGGAGCCGGAGCCCGAATCGCCGGCCGGGTGGTCGATCCCGGCGACGACCATGTCGGCCATTCCGTCGAGGAGCCGCTCCTTGTTCGGCACGTGCTTGTAGAGGGCCATCGGCACGACGCCCAGTTCCTGCGCGAGTCTGCGCATGCTGAGCGCTTCGATGCCCTCGTCGTCGGCAAGCGTGATGGCCGCCCGCAGGACGCGCTCCCGGTTGAGCGGCGCCCGGCGCCCGGCCTGCGGCTGCTGTGCCACGTCGTCTCCCCCTCACCGCCCGGGGCCCGCTGCCCCTTGACGAGTGTACGCCGTACACCTACCGTGCCGCAGGAGAGGTGTACGGCGTACACCTGCAAGGTCGGAAGGACCGGACATGAACGCAGACAGAAGGACCGCGGCGGCCGCCGGCGTGCTGTTCCTGGTGACCGAGGTCGCCGCGATAGCGGGACTGGCCCTCTACCGGCCCGTCCTGGACGGGCCGGCGGGGACCCTCGGCCCCGGCGCCGCGGAATCGGCGTTCGCCGGGGCGCTGTGCGAACTGGTGCTGGTGGCGGCGGTGATCGGCACCGGCTTCGTGCTGTTCCCCGTCATCAGGCGGCAGTTCGAGGGGCCGGCGCTCGGGTACGCCTGCCTGCGCCTCCTGGAGGCCGTCGTCATCACGGTCGGCGTCCTCGGCATCCTGACGCTCGTGACGCTGCGGCAGGAGGCTGCGGGAGCCTCCGCCGCGGCGGGCGCCGCAACGGACGCCGCCGCAGCGGGCGCCGACCGGGCCCTGCTGGCCCTGCACGACTGGACGTTCCTGATCGGGCCCAATATCGCCCTGGGTCTGAACACCGTGCTGCTGGCGTACGTGATGTACCGCTCCCGGCTCGTGCCCCGGCCCATCGCCGTACTCGGGCTGATCGGCGGCCCGCTGATCTGCGCGTCCGCGGTGGCCGTGATGTTCGGGCTCCACGAGCAGCTCTCGGCCACCGGCACGGCCGCGGCCCTCCCGGTCTTCGCCTGGGAGGTCGCGCTGGCCGTCCGCCTCATCGCCAGGGGTTTCGACCCGGCCCGCCCCCCGGCCGGCGCCCCGGCGACGACCCGGTCCGCCGAGCCCGCCCAGCCCGCCGAGCCCGCCGAGCCCGCCCAGCCCGCCCAGCCCGCCTAGTCCTGCCAGTAGAAGAGCAGCGTCCGGACGTCGAGCGGGGTGCGGCTGCCGAAGTAGTAGACGCCGAGGCCGGTGACGCGGACCGAACCGGTGTCCTCGTCGATCCAGCGGAAGCCCGCCCCTTCGAGGGCGGCGCGCGCGGCAGGGTCCTCGTCGTGGCTGCCCGCGAAGCGTCCCAGCGTGCTGATCTCCACCTCGCGCCCGGCGCCTCCCCCGTACCGGATCACGTGGTAGGTGCCGCCGCCTTGCCGGTGGACCTCGCCGCAGGACAGGGCGGGGCGCGGAACCAGTCCGGCCGCCGCCAACGCAGCCGTGGCCAGGGCCAGTTGCCGTTCCTCGTCCGGCGGCTGCGGCGGCTCGGTGCACAGGGCCTCGATGCGCCAGCGCGGATCGCTCTGCTTCTCGCACCCGTCCCCGTACTCGTGGACGACCGCCCGGCGGACCTCCTCGTCCAGACCGGCCACCTCCACCCGCGGGCGCCCCAGCGCCTCGTACACGGCCCGGGTCTCGGCCGTGTCGCCGGTCAGCCGGTGCAGGGCGTACGCCGCCCACAGCCGCGCATCGGCCGTCGGCGCCCCGGCCAGGTACGCGCGGACCCGGTCGGGGCAGGTGAGCAGTGACTGCGCCAGGTGCGCCACCTGCGGGTCGGGGTCCGCGAGTGCGCCGGTGACGTCCCCGCCCGCCCGGTGGCGGACGCGGACGGCCACGGCCCGGTCCTCGGGCCTGCCGCCGTCGAGTTCGCCGAGCACCGCGTCCGTCCCGTACCGGTCCGCGAGCGCGTCCAGCCCGGCCTCCCCGACCGCCCGGTCGGTGCTCCAGTGGCTGAACGCCAGGGTCGCCAGTCCTGCCGCCGCCGTACGGTCCCCGAGCGCCGCCCGCGTCCGCAGCACGGCCTGCGGCAGGCCGTACGCCTCCTCGCGCAGCCGGTCCTCGTGCTGCAGCCAGGGCAAGAGCTCCGTGCGGTCCGCGAGGAGGACCAGCAGTGCCTTGCGGACCGTCCCGGAGTCACCGGTGTCGCGGACGCAGTCGAGCAGCGCGCCGAGCCCGTCCTGCGGCACCCGGCCGGCCAGCGCCTCCACGCAGGCCGTACGCCGCCACCACGGCTGGGCGGGGTCGACGGCGTACCGGACGAGCAGGCCGGCCCCGCAGGCGCGCAGTCCGGCGGCGTCGGTCCGGCCGGCCTGCGGCGTCAAGTCCTCGATGGTCGGCATCCGCGGATGCTACTGCCCGTCCGGCCTGGGCGCCGCCGGGTTTTCGCCGGTCAGCCCCCCTGGGCGCGTTCATCGCGCTCCGCGCCGAGGACGCTTTCGACCGCGTCGGCCAGGCAGGTGACGCGGTCGTGCCCGTGCAGACCGCGGGTGACATAGGCGAGCGAGTAGCCGTAAGCGGGGGAGTGCCAGGCGCAGCTGCCGCCGATGCCCCCCATGCCGATGTCTCCGTTCTCGTCGAGCTTGAAGCCCAGGGACCAGCGGGCGTGCTCCCGTAGGAAGCCGTCGGTGCCGGCGGCGGCCGTGGTGAACAGGTCGGACCACAGTCCCGCGCCCAGCAGCCGGGCGATGTGGCCGTCGGGCCGGCCCAGGTCGTCGTACAGCGCCGCGAGCGAGGCGGCGTCGGTGATGAGGCCGACCGCACCGAACGGCGTCAGGTGCCACGACGGGCTGCGCAGCGTCGCGGTGTCGAGGAGGCCGCCGGGGCGCAGCAGGGCCGACCGGCCGAGTGCGTGCGCGAGATAGGGGTCGGTCCATGCGGTGCCCAGCGGTTCGGGTTCGGCGACCAGGGGGAGTTCGTCGGGGCGTACGCCGAACCGGAGGCGTACGCCGAGTGCGTGCGACAGGGCCTGCGTGCTGTCGCGGACCGAGGGGGCGCCGACCGCGCCGAGCAGCCCGTCGACGAGATGGCCGTAGGTGGAGGCGTGTTCGGCGATGTCGCGGCCCGGCACGGTCAGCGGTTCCATGGCTTCGAGGTCGTGCACCAGCGCGGCGTGGTCGCGGGGGTCGATGCCGGCCGCGGCGGGTGAGAACACGTGCTTGCCCGACCGGTGGCTGAGGATCATGCGCAGGGTCGTCGGCGTTCCCGGTGCGTCGCGGTAGGCCGGCCAGTACGTGGTGACGGGTGCGTCGAGGCCGATGCGGCCCTCCGCGACGGCTCGGAGGGCGGCCAGGGCGACCAGCGGCTTCCCGGTGGAGAACACCTGGACGAGGGTGTCCGCACTCCAGGGGACGCTGCCCGCGAGGTCGGCGCTGCCGCCGTGCACGACGAGGGCCGGAGTCCCCCGGCGCCAGACCGCCAGAGAGCCCCCGGGCTCGCGCCCGGTGTCGACGAGCTCCTGGAAGCAGGCGACAACCGGCTCCCATGCGCGGCTGGAGTGCTCGGTGCGGACGGCCGTGGACATGGGGTCCTCCATCGGTGAGGGGGTGCGGTCGGGGGCGGCCCCGCCACGGGCCGACCCCGTTCAGTGGAGGGCTTCCCGGCCTGCGGTTCAACAGGGTTTCCGCGACGTCCAGGACGAGGGCGAAGGAGGAGACGGGGCCCCGGGCACGGGGTGCGGGGCGCGGGGCGCGGGGCGCGGGGTCTGGGGGCGGGGCACGCCCGCACCGTCCCACCGCTGCCGACCCGTCACTGACCGCCCACTGCTGACCACCCGCCACTGACCACCCGCCACTGACCACTCGCACCACCCGTCACCGACCACCCGTACGGTGGGCCCATGTCCAGGGCGGTGGGAGCCGTGATGACCCGAACCATCCTTGCCCTCAAGGGAGTTGCCGTGCTGGCCGCCACCGCGACGGCATGCTTCGGGCCGGAGGGGACCAGCTTCGGCGACGGCACCTCCCGACCTCCCGGCGGGTGGTGTCCTGGCACGGGGCGCCACCGGTACCGCCCGGCCCGGACGGGGCCTGGGCCCTGCACCACGCCCCCACCGGCATCTTCGGGCAGGGGACGAAGCTGGCGCGCCTGCCCGGCCGGCCGGCACGCTGGTCCTCATCAGGCCGGCGGCGCGGGAGTGAGCGGGCAGGTACCGCACCTGCGGGCTTGCCCGCTCGCGGACGGCGACCGCCGTGATGCCCTCGTCGTCGACCTCTCGATGCGTTGACGGGTCGGCGGAGGGAGAGGGGAAGGGAGAAGAGGGAAGGGGGAAGGGGGAAGGGGGAAGGGGGCGGGTGGCGGGCCGTAGGCGGCTCCGGGGGGGAGTGGAGCCGCCTACGGTCACCCAGCCGCGGTGGAGCGCCCGTCTGCGGGGGAGGCGCCCGACCGTCACGGCGCGTATATCCCGCCCCGCGGCCATCAAACCTCCTGATTCGCCAGTCCCTACCGACGCCCCGACCGCTACCGTCACCCCACCACCGCGCTGCTCCTGCCGCTCCTGCCGCCTCTGCCGAGGTCAGGGCCTCGTCCGGGCGGGTCTGGTGGAGTCGGCGGGCAGGGCGAGACGGGCAGCGAGGCGGACGCGCATCTCCCCGGCGGCCAGCCGCACTTCCTCGGAGCGGGCCTCGTCCTCCAGGGCGCCGAGCAGCATCATCACCGCCCTCGCCTCGTCCCCGGTCAGCAGCTTCAGGCGGGTGTCGGTCGAGGCGTCCAGCAATACGTCGAGGAAGTCTTCATCCATGCCGGGACAACGTACCGCCGGCGCCACCGGTCACCGCAGCCCCCTACCTCAGGCCCCCGGACCCGCTGCTCCGGCCTGCTCCTGACGGCGATGACTACCTCTCCGGCCGACACGCAAAAATCTATCTCGGCCGGAGTAGACATTGGCCTGTGTGCTGGTTATGGTTTCTCTCGTAGCCAGAGAGACCGCAAGGCCCGGCAGAGACGAACTGCCGGGCAGCAGTACGCAGAACGGTGCGGTGGTGGAGTTCCGAAGCCAGTGGTTGTGTGACGGCGACGGGACTGACGACCGGACCGGGCGGCCCGCAGTGATCAGGGGCCGCCGCCGTGAGCAGTACCGCAGAACCGCAGTGGCAGTACCCGGTAGTACCTCGGTGAAGGCGTCGGCTGCGGGCGCGCGCACCGGGACGTTCGGCAGTGGGGTTCCAAGCCAGGGCAGATGCAGGATGGGCAACGGGGCTGGCTGCCGGAGGATGGCGCTGTGACAGGCCATCAGCAGTACGCATCACCAGCAGTACGCAGTGCGCAACACCAGCAGTACGCAACACACCAGTAGTAGGCATCACCAGCAACACCAGCAGTACGCAACACCAGTAGGGAAAGTAGTTCGATCCAGAGGGATGAACGGAGGGATTGAGCGCCATCAGGATCGCCCGGACGCCACGCGGGTCCGGGTACCGCAGGACATCGATAGTGAGGTGGTCTCCGGTCACGCATCCGCGATCCCCGCACCCCCGACGGCTTATCGGTCGGGGCGGCGGAAACAGAGAGCCGGCGCAGTATCAGGGCCGGTAGATGGTGTAGCAGTTCCTTCGGGGCCCGGGTGCCGGTCATGGCACCCGGGCCCCTCCACGTGTTCGCGGGGAGGGGCCGCGTACGGGCATCCGCGTACGGGCGTCCGCGGCCGGGCATCAGCGTCCGGGCCTCCGCGTACGGGCGGGCCCGGAGGTCCGCCGCTCCGGCAGTCGGTCAGGGGCCGTGCAGCTCCGTCTCCCACGGCGCGAACGGGGGCTCCACCCGGTAAGCGGGATCGCAGCGTTGACGGATCCACTGGGCGGCGCGGTGCTGGGCCTCGCCGTCGTTGACCGTCTGCCCCTGCTCGTCGACTTCGAGGACGTTGGCGAACACGGCAAAGACCATTTCGAGGTCCGAGCCGTACACGAACAGGCGGGCGCGGTAGTCGATCCCGTCGAGGAGCTCCCCGTCCAGGGTTCCGTTGCCCAGGTGGAACGCGAAGAACCGCAGGGCGGCCCGCACGTCCGTCGGCAGGTGTGTCATGTGCCCGTCCTTCCGCGGTCGGAGGCGCCGGCCACCGTCAGGCGTCGAAGCGGTGGCGGGAGGCCTCGATGTGGCCGAGGTAGCGGTGGGTCCAGTCGCAGAGGCCGTCGATCGTCACCCGCAGGGCCTGACCCGGTTCGGTGAGGGTGTACTCGACCCGCGGCGGCACGACGGGGTGCACGGTCCGCTCGACCAGCCCGTAGCGCTCCAGCATGCGCAGGTTCTGCGTGAGCATCTTGTGGCTGATGCCCTCGACCCCGTCCCGCAGTTCACTGAAGCGCAGGGTGCCCTCGCCCAGGGCCTCGATGATCAGGAGGGCCCACTTGTTGGCGACGTCGGAGAAGATCTCCCGCGCCAGCGAGTCCGCCCGCCGCACGTCCGCTGCGTCGGGTGAGCCCGTGAACTGCTTGGTCACCATGAGGTTCCCCAGTCACTGAAAAGTGCGTTCTTCCATGTCAGAGGCCACTCTCCTACGGTTTCCAAGTCACCACAAGAGACCAGTGGACGTGCTGGTCCGGTGGAGCGGCGGGCCAGCGGGCCCGCGTCATGAAGGAGGCGGGCCGCATGGCCATCACCCTGCTGAACCCCGAAGGACTGCCGGAGATCGATGTCTACCGGCAGGTGTCGATCGCGACGGGGACGAAGCTGGTCTTCGTCGCCGGTCAGGTCGCCTGGGACGCGGAGGGCGTCACGGTCGGCGAAGGCGACCTCGCCGCGCAGGTCGAGCAGTGCTACCTCAACGTCGCCGCCGCGCTGGCCGCGGCCGGGGGCTCCTTCGAGGACGTGGCCAAACTGAACGTCCACGTCGTCGACTGGACCCCCGACATGATGCCCCGGCTCCTGGAGGGGATCGGCCGGGCGTCCGCGCGGCTGGGCGTCACCCCGGTCCCGCCGGCCACCCTGCTGGGTGTGGCGGCGCTGGACGTGCCGGAGCACCTGGTGGAGGTCGAAGCCACCGCGGTCCTCGACTGACCGGGGTCACGGGGCTACCGGCCGCCCCTGCCCGCCTGCCCGCCTGCCCGCCGGTCGCCCTGGCCGTCGGCCCGAGGGTTCGCCGTTCACCGGTTCGCCGGGGCGCCGGTCCGCCGGTTCGCCGCCGGTTGGCCCTGAGTGTGTCCCCGCCGGTCCGTGGGCCGGCCGGTCCGCCGGCCGCCCGCCCGTTGGTCCGCTGGTCCGCTGATCCGCCGGTCCGTGGGTCAGCCGCCCCGCCGGTCCGCCCTGGTTGTCGGCCCGAGGGTTCGCCGGTCCGCCGTCCGCCGGTCCACCGGTCCGTCGCAGTGACGCCTTCGCCATGGCCGTGCCCGCCGGTATCCCGGAATGCCCCGGGCGGGCGCGTCGCCGGGTGGCCCGGGTGGGGGCGGTGGGCAGGTGCGTTGCGGTGCCCGAGGCCCCGGCACCCGGGCCGGAAAGGTCCCGGCGGGGCGGGGTCCTTCGGCCCGATGGTGCGGGCATGTCCGCCCTTGTTGGCAGCCGTGCCCGATTTTCTTTGTTCCCGCCCGGAATTATGCGTACTGTGGAGAGGAGAAGCCACAGAGTCGGGCATGAAACGGACGTAAAACCACATGTACGGACCGGAGCGTCAGCAGGAGATCCTCCGCCTCGCCCGTGAGGCGGGCCGGGTGGAGGTGCTGTCTCTCGCCGACCGTTTCCAGGTCACGGCCGAGACCGTCCGCCGGGACCTAACGGCCTTGGACCGGGCGGGCCTGGTCCGGCGGGTGCACGGCGGGGCGATACCGGCCGGGCGGCTCGACTTCGAGCCCGACCTGACCGAACGCGAGGGCACCGCCGCCGACGAGAAGGGCCGCATCGCCGCCGCCGCCCTCACCCAACTCCCGGACGGCGGCAGCATCGTCCTCGACGCGGGCAGCACCGTCGCCCGCCTCGCCGCCGGCATCCCCGCGGACACGGCGCTCACCGTGGTCACCCACGCCCTGCCGGTCGCAGCCCGCCTCGCCGGCCACACCGGCATCGAGCTGCACCTGGTCGGCGGCCGGGTCCGCCACCGCACCCGCGCCGCCGTCGACGCCTGGGCGCTGCGCGCCTACGCCGAGATCCGCGCCGACGTGCTCTTCCTCGCGGTCAACGGCTTCTGCCCCGACCGCGGCCTGAGCACCCCCGACCTCGCCGAGGCGGCCGTCAAACGGGCCGCGATCGGCGCCGCCCGCCGCGTCGTCCTCCTCGCCGACTCCGCCAAAGCCGGCCGGGAGCACTTCGCGCGCTTCGCCTCCTTCACGGAGGTCGACCTGCTCATCACCGACACCGGGCTCGCCCCGGAACAGCAAGCGGCGATCGAGGCCGCCGGTACGGAAGTCGTGCTCGTATGATCCTCACCGTCACCCCCAACCCCTCCCTCGACCGGACCTACGAGATCCCCTCACTGGACCGCGGTGCGGTGCTGCGCGCCGAAGGCGACCGGGTCGACCCCGGCGGCAAGGGCGTCAACGTCTCGCGCGCGGTGGCCGCCGCCGGCGTCCGCACCACGGCGGTCCTCCCGCTCGGCGGCGCCCCCGGCGCCCTCCTCGCCGAGCTGCTGGGCGCCCAGGGCGTGGACGTCACCGCCGTCCCGATCTGCGGCCAGACCCGCTCCAACATCTCGGTGGCCGAACCGGACGGCACCCTCACCAAGGTCAACGCCCCCGGCCCCGAGCTCTCCGAGGCGGAGTCCGGCCTGCTCCTGGACACCATCCGCACCTGCTCCGCCGAGGCCTCCTGGATCGCCTGCTGCGGCAGCCTCCCGCGCGGCCTGCCACCCCGCTGGTACGCCGAACTCGTCACCCGCGCCCACGAGGCGGGCGCCCGGATCGCCCTCGACACCTCGGGCCCCGCCCTGCTGGCGGCGCTCCCGGCCCGGCCCGACGTCATCAAGCCGAACGCGGCGGAACTCGCGGAGGCCGTCGGCCGCCCCCTCGCCACCCTCGGCGACGTGGCCAAGGCGGCCGAGGAGCTCCGCTCCCTCGGTGCGGGCGCCGTCCTCGCCTCCCTGGGGGGCGACGGACAGCTGCTGGTCGCCGCCGAGGGCGCGTACTACGGCACCGCTCCCGTCACCGCGGTCCGCAGCGACGTCGGCGCCGGCGACGCCTCGCTCGCCGGCTTCCTGATCGCCGGGGGCACCGGACCGGCCGCCCTCGCCTGCGCCCTGGCGCACGGCGCCGCCGCCGTCCAGCTGCCCGGCAGCGCCATGCCGGCCCCCGCCGACCTGCGCCCCGACCGGGTCCGCGTCACCCAGGACCTGCCCCTGGACCTCCCCCTGTCCGAACCCGCCGCGGTCTGACGCGCGCAAAGGAGCCCGCGATGAGCGAGATGATCAACCCCGAACTGGTCGACCTCGGCCTGGCCGCCGCATCGAAGGAGGAGGCCGCGCGCGCCCTGGCGCGGCGGATGGAGTCCCTGGGCCGGATCACCGACCTGGAGGGATTTCTGGCGGACGTGGCGGCTCGCGAGGAACAGATGCCCACCGGCCTGGAAGGCGGGATAGGCATCCCGCACTGCCGGTCCGCGCACGTCACGGCCCCCACCCTGGCCTTCGGCCGCGCGCCGGGCGGAGTGGACTTCGGAGCCCCGGACGGACCCGCCGACCTGATCTTCCTGATCGCCGCCCCGGCCGGCGCGGACGACGCCCACCTGACGATCCTGTCCTCGCTGGCCCGCCGCCTCATGCGCCCCGAGTTCGTCGCGGCGCTCCGCGCGGCCACCACGGCGGAGCAGGCCGCGACCCTGGTCGCCGGCGGCGACCCCGCCCCCTACCTGCCCGCCCCGGAAGCCCCGACCCGGCCCGCCCCGGAAGCCGCGACCCGGCCCGCGCAGCCGACGGGTTCCGCGCAGCCGACGGGTTCCGCGCCGTCGACCGCGCAGCCGGCCCGGCCCGGCGCCGCTTCCGCGGAGGCCTCTGCGGAGCCGACCGCCTCGGGTGTGCCCGAGACGACGGCCGGGGGAGGGGTGGTGGACTCGGGAGAAGCCGCCGACCGGCCGCAGTTGCGCATGGTCGCCGTCACCTCGTGCCCCACCGGCATCGCCCACACCTACATGGCCGCCGAATCCCTCGCCCAGGCGGCCCGCGAGGCCGGCATCGACCTGACCGTCGAGACCCAGGGATCGGCGGGCTTCACCAAGCTCACCCCGGAGGCCATCGCCGCCGCCGACGCCGTCGTCTTCGCCCACGACGTCCCCGTACGCGACCGCGCCCGCTTCGCGGGGAAGCCCACCGTCGACGTCGGCGTGAAGGCCGGCATCAACCGTCCCGCGGAACTGCTCGCCGAGGCCCGCGACAAGGCCGCCCGCGGCGAGACCGAGGCACACGCCCCGACCCCGGTCGAGGAGGCCGGCGAATCCCAGGACGGCTACGGCGCGAAGCTCCGCACCTGGCTGATGTCCGGCGTCAGCTACATGGTCCCCTTCGTCGCCGCCGGCGGACTGCTGATCGCCCTCGCCTTCGCCATCGGCGGGTACACGATCGACCAGGCCCCCTCCGTCGCCGACCATTTCGTCTGGACCGAGTCCGCCAGCTGGGCCGCCCTCCTCTTCCAGACCGGCGGCCTCGCCTTCGGCTTCCTGGTGCCGGTCCTCGCCGGCTACATCGCGTACGGCATGGCCGACCGGCCCGGCCTCGTCCCCGGGTTCGTCGGCGGCTCCGTCGCGCTCACCATCAACGCCGGCTTCCTCGGCGGCCTGATCGCGGGCCTCATCGCCGGCGGTACGGTCCTCGCCGTCCAGCGCGTGAAGATCCCCACGGCGCTGCGCGGGATCATGCCGGTGGTCGTGTTGCCGCTCATCGGATCCGCCGTCACCGCGTTCCTGATGTTCCTGGTCGTCGGCAAACCGATCGCCTCCCTCCAGCAGGCCCTCACCGACTGGCTGTCCGGCCTCACCGGCGCCAACGCGATCATCCTGGGCGTCATCCTGGGCCTGATGATGTGCTTCGACCTGGGGGGACCGCTCAACAAGGTCGCCTACGCCTTTGCCATCGGCGGTCTCGCCACCCCCAACGAGGGCAGCCTCAAGGTCATGGCCGCCGTGATGGCCGCGGGCATGGTCCCGCCGCTCGCGATGGCGCTCGCCACCACCCTGCGCGGCCGGCTCTTCTCGAAGACGGAGCGCGAGAACGGCAAGGCCGCCTGGTTCCTCGGGGCCTCCTTCATCAGCGAGGGCGCCATCCCCTTCGCCGCGGCCGACCCGCTGCGCGTCATCCCCGCCTCGATGGTCGGCGGAGCGGTCACCGGAGCCCTGTCGATGGCTTTCGAGTGCACCCTGCGGGCCCCCCACGGCGGGATCTTCGTGATCCCGCTGATCGGCAACCCGCTGCTCTACCTGATCGCCATCGCCGCGGGTACGGCCACCACCGCCGCCCTGGTCATCCTCCTGAAGGGGCTGCGCCGCACCGCGCCCGCGGCGCAGCCCGGGGAAGCAGGTCCGGCCGCCCCGGCCGAGGTCACCGCCGCGGCGTGACCCGGCCGGGCCCGGACCCGTACCGGTACGGCCGCGCCCGGAGCCCCAAGGTTCCGCGCGCGGCCGCGGTGCGTCCGGCCGCGGCGGGCCCGCATCGCGGGCCTCGTGCGTGAGGACCATGCTGGGAAGGAGGGCGCCGTCGGCACGAGAGCCGTCCGTCCGACGGGCGGAACGGGGCGCCCGAGAGGAGAAGGCCATGCGTATGCGGACAAGGCTGGGCCTCACCCTGGCCGCGGCGACCCTGGCCGGTGCGAGCGCCGTCGGAACCGTCGGAGCCGTCGGCGCCCAGGCCGCCGGATCTCCCACCATCAGCCAGGAGGAGTGCAAGGCCGCGGGCGGGCAGGTCGTGTCGAACCCCTACCGGAACGCCACGTGCACGCTGCCCGACGGGACCAGCCAGACGATCACCTGAGCCCTGCCGGGCCGGCCGGGCCACCGCGCGCTCGGGCCGGCCGGCCACCGCGCGCTCGGGCAGGGGTACGCGCCAGGGCAGGGGTACGCGCTCGGGCAGAGATACGCGCCCGGCCGGCCGCGTCCTCCGGCCAGCGGTCCCCCGTTGCGCGGCACCTCACGGCCTGCTCAGCGCCGTTGCTGCCCCTGTACGTCTCCCAGCGTCGACGCGGCCACCGGGTCGCCGTGGACGAAGTCGCCCGGCGGGATGCCCGGATGGTGCCCCTCGGACGGCTGCCCGGCGGGTGCGGTGTCGGCGCCCAGGGTCAGGCGGGACACGATGCGGTAGCGGTCGCCTCGGTACAGCGAGTGGACGTACTCCACCGGCTGCCCGGAGGTGTCGGTGGTGAGGCGTTCGAAGAGGAGGGCGGGGGAGAGTTCCGGCACCTCCAGCAGTTCGGCCTCCGCGCGGGTCACCACGGTGGGTTCGATCGTCTGTGTCGCCTCGTTCACGTACACCCCGTGGTGCGTGCGCAAATGCTCGTAGAGGTCGCCGTGCTCCAGCTCGCGGGAGGTGAGACCGGGGACCAGGGCGGCCGGGATGTGCAGGTGCTCGATGGCCATCGGATAGCCGTCCACCAGCCGTAGCCGGGCCACGTACACGATCTGCGCCGCGGGGGAGAGGCGCAGTTTGCGGCCCACCCGAGCGCCTGCGGGCACGGTGGTGAACTCCAGCAGCCGGCTGGCCCACGCCCCTGCCGCCCGCGGCACGCTGAGCGAGTGGCGCCCCGGCACCAGTTCCTGGGTGATCTTCTCCGGAGCGACGAACACGCCCCGGCCGTGTTCGCGGATGAGAACGCCGGCGGCGACCAGTTCGTCCACGGCCGCCCGCAGCGTCGGCCGGGACACCCCCAGCTGTACGCACAGGGTCCGCTCGGAGGGGATCGCGTCCCCTGCCCGGCGTTCCTCGACCATTCCCAGCACCGCGTCACGGACCCGTTCCCGCTTGAGTACCCCGCCCGGGCGGGCCCCGTCGGATGCCTCGGCCCCATCGGAGGCGTCGACCCGGGCATGCGGTACGGGTGGGGGCTCCGCCGGCAGTACCGGGCCGGCGCCGGTCGACCGGGCCGTGCCCGCGTTCCTGTCGCCCATCTGCCTCGTCCCCTCTCCAGCGCCGCTGCCGCGTGCTGCATTCAACCAGTCGTGGTCACTCCGACCACCACCCGGTACTGGTCAAGTCCACTTTACGGGCCGGTAGGGAGGTGTCGATGCGAGAAGCCGTCAAAAGCCCGGTGGGGCAAGGGGGTTGACGCTTGCATTGGTCCATGCCAGTTTCTTCCCTCATCGACAGGTCACTTGTCCAGTAGGCAAGTGGTCAGCTCTGTGCCACCGCTTCGTGTGCACCTCCGTTCCCCGTTCCCCGTTCCCCGCTCCCCTTGCCCCCTCCCCGTTCCCCGCTTCCCCTCCCCCGGTTTCCCGCTCCCCGCTTCCCGTTCCCCTGCGGATCCGCACGCCGCGGCACGACGCCCGCACGCCTCCGTACGCCGTGCGCACGCCGCCGTACGTCCCCTGCCCGTCCTGCTCTCCCGCCGCCCTTCCCGAGGTGAACCGTGAAGTTCCGTCTGCTCGCCGGTGCGTCCGTCCTCACGCTGACCATCGCCCTCAGTGCCTGCTCCGGCGGTTCCGACGACGCCGCCGGGGGTGGCGCGGACGGGGGCCGGACCGCGCTGACCGTCTGGCTGATGCGGGACAGCGTCTCCGCCGCCTTCCAGGACGAGTTCACCGCCGCGTTCGCCCGGTCCCACCCCGACATCGACCTGAAGATCCAGGTCCAGGAGTGGGACGGCATCGGCCAGAAGGTCACCGCGGCGCTGGCCAGCAATGACGCGCCGGACGTCATCGAGGTCGGGAACACCCAGGTCGCCCAGTACGCGCAGAGCGGCGGCCTGCTCGACCTCAGCGCCAAGAAGGCCGACCTGGGCGGCCACGCCTGGCTGGCCGGGCTGGCGGGTCCCGGCGCCTGGGAGGGCAAGCAGTACGGCATCCCGTACTACGCCGCCAACCGCGTCGTCGTCTACCGCAAGGACCTCTTCCAGCAGGCCGGAGTCGATGCCGCCGCGATCCGGACGAGGGACCAGTGGATCGCCGCCACCGAGAAGCTCAACACGGGTGACCAGCAAGGCATCTACCTCACCGGCCAGACCTGGTACGCGCTGGCCGGCTTCGTCTGGGACGAGGGCGGCGACCTCGCCGTCCAGGACGGCGGGAGGTGGAAGGGCGCGCTGGACACCCCGCAGGCGCTGGCCGGCATGGAGTTCTACAAGAAGCTCCAGGCCCTGGGCAAGGGGCCGAAGGACGCCGACGAGAGCAATCCGCCCCAGGCGGATGTGATGGCGGCCGGCAAGGTGGCCCAGATCATCGCCGTCCCCGGCGGAGCCAAGGTCATCGCCGAGCGAAACCCGGACCTCAAGGACAAGCTCGGCTTCTTCCCCGTGCCGGGCAAGACCGCCGACAAGCCCGGCGTCGTCTTCACCGGCGGTTCCGACCTCGTCATCCCGGCCGCCTCCCGGCACCAGGACGCCGCCTACACCTTCGTCAAGGAACTCGCCGGCGACGCGTGGCAGGCGAAGCTGGCGCAGGCCATGAGCTACGTGCCGAACAAGACCACCCTCGCCTCCGCCGTCGCCTCCGATCCGGGCACCGCCGCGATGGCCGTCGGCGCCGCCGCAGGCCGTGCCACGCCCAACACCCCCGGCTGGGCCGCCGTCGAGGCGGAGAACCCGATCAAGGACTACATGACCGCCGCCCTCACCGGCGGCGACATGAAGCGGGAGGCGGCGAAGACCTCGGAGGACATCACCCGGGCGATGAACAGCGTTTCCTGACCGGGACGCCGCCCCGCCGCCGCACGCAGCCCGGCCGTAGCCCACGCGGCGCCGCCCGCACCCTGCCCCGTAGCCCCCGCCCCGTAGCCCCCGCCCCGTAGCTATTGCCCCGTAGCCCCCCGCACCCGCGCCCCCAGCCGTGTCGCCCCCGAGAGGAGGAGCCGTGCCGGCCGTACGAGAACCTGCCGTCCCACGCCCCGCCGCCCGCCCCCGGCCGCCCCGGACCTCCGCTCCGCCCGCTGCCGCCCGGGCCCGCTCCGGCGGGCGCCGCAACCCCTGGCCCTACCTGCTCGTCGCCCCGGCCGTCCTCGGCATGCTGTACCTCCTGCTCTACCCGCTGGCCCGCGCCGTCCTGATCTCCTTCCAGGACTTCCGGCTGCGGGAACTCATCTCCGGCGACGCGAAGTTCGTCGGCCTCGCCAACTACCGGACCCTGCTGACGGATCCGCGGTTCTGGACCGTGGTGCGCCGCACGTTCCTCTTCATGGCGGTCAACGTCGTCCTCATCATGGTGCTCGCCCTGCTCGTCGCCCTGATGACCGAGCGCCTGGGCAGGGTGTGGCGGGCCGTGGTCCTCAGCTCGCTCGTCCTGGCCTGGGCCATGCCGGTGGTCGCGGCCACCACCGTCTTCCAGTGGCTCTTCCACTCCGAGTTCGGCGTCGTCAACTGGGCCCTGACCTCCCTGGGAGCCGAGTCCTTCGAGCGGTACCCGTGGTTCGCCAACGGCACCGCCGCGTACGCCATCATCGTCACCCTCGTGGTGTGGCAGTCGGTGCCGTTCGCCGCCATCACCCTGTACTCCGCGCTCACCACCGTCCCCGCCGAACTCCACGAATCCGCCCGCCTCGACGGCGCCGGCCCCTGGAGAATCCTGCGCTCCGTCACCTTTCCCGCCATCCGGCCGATCGTGATGCTGGTGCTCTGCCTGGAGGTGATCTGGACCTTCAAGGCGTTCGTGCAGATCTGGGTCATGACCAAGGGCGGCCCCGGCGACGCCACCACCATCCTGCCGGTCTACGCGGTGCAGACCGCCCTGTCCAGCCAGCGCTACGACCTCGGCTCGGCAGCCTCGATGATCACCGTGGTCCTCATGTCGGGGGTGCTGGTCCTCTACCTCCGCCAGATGCTCCGACAGGAGAACGAGAGTTGAGCCCCGCCGACCGCAACGCCAGCCGCCCCGCGGCCGACCGCAACCCCGCCGAGCGCGAGGCCGCCGACCGCAACGCCGCCGAACGCAAGGCCGGCCGCGGGCGCTCCGCCCGCCGGCTGCGCCGCTTCCCGCTCCACCTGGGCGCCGCCCTGACCGTGCTGGTCTGCCTCTTCCCCGTCTACTGGATGAGCACCACGGCATTCAAACCCGCCCGCGACATCCAGACCTCCACCCCGCTGCTCGTCCCGCGGACCTGGACCCTGGAGCACTTCCGCACGGCCGTGGAGGCGGACGGCTTCGCCCAGTTCTGGCGCAACAGCCTGCTGGTCACCGCCGGCGCCGTCCTCCTCTCCCTGGCCGTCGCCCTCGGCGCGGCCTTCGCCGTCGCTCGGATGCGGTGGCGGGGGCGGCGGGCGTTCGTCCTCGCCGTCTTCATCGCCCAGATGGCGCCCTGGGAATCCCTGATCATCCCGATCTACATCATCGCCCGCGACACCGGCATGCTCGACCGGCTCATCACCCTCAGCCTCGTCTACTTCATGGTGACCCTGCCGTTCACCATCATCGTGCTGCGCGGCTTCATCACCACCATCCCGCCCGAACTGGAGGAAGCCGCCCAGGTCGACGGCTGCACCCGCTTCGAGGCCTTCCGCCGGGTCGCCCTGCCCCTGCTCGCTCCCGGCCTGATGGCCACCTCGCTCTTCGGATTCATCACCGCCTGGAACGAGTTCGCGTACGCCAACTTCCTCATCATCAAGAACCAGGACCAGCGCACCCTGCCCGTCTGGCTGTCCTCCTTCCAGAACACCTTCGGCACCGACTGGGGCGCCACCATGGCCGCCTCCACCCTCTTCGCCCTTCCCGCCCTCGCCCTCTTCCTATTCCTCCAGCGCCACGTCACCTCCGGTCTCGCCTCCGGAGCCGTCAAGGGCTGAGGACCCCGTACCACCGCCCACCGCCCTGTTCGGGACCGCCCGACACCCCGCACCCCCGCCGCTGCGAGCCCCTTCCCGGAAGGCTGCACCCCCGTGCCCCCACACCGCCCCGAACAGGCACTCCTGCCCCGGCCCACCCGGTACGCCCCCCGCTCCGGCCACTTCACCCTCGACGCCACGACCACCGTCCGCACCACCCCCGGAGCCGAGGGCGCGGCCGAGCTGCTGCGCACCCTGCTCACGCCCGCCACCGGCCTGCCCCTGGCACCCTCCGCCGCGGGCACCGTCACGCTGGCCGTCGACGCAGGCCTGCGCGGCCTGGGCGGGGAGGGGTACGGACTCACCGTCTCCCCGCACTCCGTCATGCTGCGCGCCGCCGATCCGACGGGGCTGCTGCGCGGCGTCCAGACGCTGCGCCAGCTCCTGCCCGCCCAAGCCCTGGGCCCGTCCGCCCGAGCCGTCCGGCGCCCTCGCTGGGAGCTGCCCTGCGCGGAGATCACCGACATCCCGCAGCACTCCTGGCGCGGCCTGATGATCGACGTCGCCCGGCACTTCCACGACGCGGCCACCCTGCGCCGCCACGTCGACCTCATGGCCCTGCACAAACTCAACGTCCTGCACCTCCACCTCACCGACGACCAGGGCTGGCGGATGCCCGTCGCGTCCTACCCCCGCCTGACCACCGTCGGCGCCCACCGCACCCAGTCGATGACCGGCCCCGACGGCACCACCGGGTTCGACGGCCGGCCGCACGGGGGCGCGTACACCCGCGGTGAGCTCACCGACCTCGTCGCCTACGCGGCGCAGCGCGGCGTACGGATCGTCCCGGAGATCGGGATGCCCGGACACGTCCGCGCCGCGCTCGCCGCCTACCCGCACCTGGGCAACCGTCCCGAGCGCAACCTCGGGGTGTGGACCCGCTGGGGCGTGTGCGAGAACGTCCTCGGCGTCCACGACGAGGTCCTGGCCTTCCTCCGGGCGGTCCTGCACGAGGTGATGGAGGTCTTCCCCTCCCCGTACATCCACCTGGGCGGCGACGAGTGCCCCACCACCGAATGGGAGCGGTCCCCCCGCGCCCGGGCCCGCGCTGCCGCGGTGGGGCTGCCCGCCCCCGCGGCCCTGCACGGCTGGCTCCTCGGCCAGGCCGGCGCCCACCTGCTGGAACACGGCCGCCGCCCGGTCGGCTGGGCCGAGGACGGGGCCCTGCTCCCGCCCGAGTTCACGGTGATGAGCTGGCGCGACCCCGCGCACGCCGCCGAAGCGGTCCGCCACGGCCATGACGTCGTCCTCACCCACCACCGCACCACCTACCTCGACTACGCGCAGGACGACCTCCCCGACGGGCCGACCGCCCAGCCCGGGCCCGTCGTCGACCTGCGCACCGTCCACCGCGGAGACCCGCCGCCGCAGGCCCCCGCCGACGGCCGCGGACGGATCCTCGGCACGCAGGCGCAGATCTGGACCGAGTTCGCCCCCGAAGCCGCCGACCTCGACCGCCTCGCCTACCCCCGCCTGTGCGCCCTCGCCGAGCGGGCCTGGACCGGCCCCACCCCCTGGACCGACTTCACGTCCCGGCTCCACGCGCACATCCCCCGACTGGACGCCCTGGGCGTCCGCCACCACCCCCCGGCCCCGACCGCGCCCCGCACGACAGCCGTGGCGCCCGCACGTACAGCGCCCTCCGCATGACACCGCCCTTCGCATGACACCACCCCGCTCGCACCCCCGAGAGGACACCACCGTGACCAGCCCCCACAGTTCCGACAGCCCCCACAGCTCCGACAGCTCCCCCTATGCGACCGGTTCGACCGACGGGACCGGCGTACCCGGCGTGGCCGACGTGACCGGCCCGTCCGGCCGCGGTCACCGGACGGCCGGGCTGCGCCGCAGCCGCCTGCGGGCCGCCGTCGCCGCGGCCGTCGCCACGGCCCTCGGCGCCGTCGCCCTCGCCGCCCTTCCGGGCACCGCCAGCGCGGCGGGCGGCCTGTCCGTGCAGTACCGCACCAGCGCCACGGGCGCCACCGCCGACCAGAGCGAGCCCTGGTTCAAGGTGAAGAACACCGGCACGGCCGCACTGCCGCTGAGCGAGGTCAGACTCCGCTACTACTTCAAGGCCGACTCGCCCGGCGCCGCCTACCGGTTCGCCTGCTCCTGGGCGGTCAAGGGCTGTGCCAACATCACCGGTACCTTCGGCACCCTCGCCCACCCCACCGACACCGCCGACCGCTACCTGGAGATCGGCTTCACCTCCGGCGCCGGCTCCCTCGCCCCCGGCGCCGACACGGGCGACATGCAGCTGCGCTTCCACCAGGCCAACTGGCAGACCCTGCGGCAGAGCGACGACTACTCCTTCATCCCCGCCCAGACCGCCTACGCCGACTCCGCCAAGGTCACCGCCACCCGGGCCGGCACCCTGGTCTGGGGCACCGCCCCCACCGGCAACACCCCCACCGACCCGCCGACCACGCCGCCGCCCACCACGCCCCCGCCCGGCGGTTCCGGCGCGCTCTGGGACGACTTCACGTACAGCTCGCACACCGATCCGAAGATCTCCGCCAACGGCTGGTCGGTCCGCTCCAACTCCGGCGGCCCCGGCGTCCCGGGCGCCACCTGGGACCCCTCCAACGTCACCTTCACCACCAGCAGCGGCAACACCGTCATGACCCTGGAGACCTCCACAAACGGCACGGCCTCGGGCACCGAGCAGAGCGAAGTCCTCACCAAGTCCACCAAGTTCAAGAACGGCACCTACGCCGCCCGCGTCAAGTTCAGCGACGCCCCCCGGTCCGGCCCCGACGGCGACCACCTCGTCCAGACCTTCTTCACCATCAACGACCTGAAGGCCCCGATGGCCGACGACTACGCCGAGTACGACTTCGAGTACCTGCCCAACGGCGGCTGGGGCGAGCCGTCCAACATCCTCTACACGACCTCCTGGGAGACCTACAACCCGGAACCGTGGCAGGCGGTGAACGCCCACACCGAGAGCCGCCAGAGCTACGCCGGCTGGCACGACCTCGTCGTCACCATCGACAACAACGCCATCACCTACTACATCGACGGTCAGCCGTTCGGTACCCACGGCGCCACCTACCTGCCCGAACGCCCCATGTCGATCAACTTCAACCAGTGGCTGATCGACCTCAACGGCCAGACGTCCACCACCCCGCGCGCCTACGAGCAGCAGGTGGACTACGTCCTGCACGTCAAGGACCAGGTCCTGACCCCCGCCCAGGTCAACGCGAAGATCGCGGCGTACCGCTCGGCCGGCACCGCCTTCGAGGACACGGTCCCCGCGAGCTGACCGCGCCCCGGCGCACACCCTGCGGACGGCACCCCGAAGAAGGGGCGCCGTCCGCAGCAACTCCCTTCCCCCCCGCCGCCCGAACGCGCCCCGCCGGCAGTCGCCCCCCGGCGCCCATGCGGCGAGACCGGGCGCCGGACCCCGGCCCGCGGGGCCAGGGGCCCCGGGCCCGCAGCCGACGGCCCCCGCCCTCGAACCCCGGCCTCCGGCCGGCACCGTACGCGGCGTCGACCAGATCGTGGTGGCGGGTCGTCAGCCCATGGCCAGGGATGATGGTATTTCGCGGACCTTTTCGCCGTCAGTAGCCGGGAGTTGGCGAAGGGTGGTATACCGGATACTTGA
Organism: Streptomyces sp. cmx-4-9; assembly: GCF_046548835.1. NCBI lineage: Bacteria > Bacillati > Actinomycetota > Actinomycetes > Kitasatosporales > Streptomycetaceae > Streptomyces > Streptomyces sp. cmx-4-9. The sequence goes on from NZ_JAEBEE010000006.1 coordinate 44,429, forward strand.
GGTTCCTTTGGGGGCTCCGATATTGACGCGGAGTCCGGTGCGCTGACTTCCGCTCCGAGCCTCCCGGCCCACCTTTTCCTTTCGTGAGCCGCGTGCAGATCTCTTCAGCCCACGGAGTCCCCCAGGCGGCCCGCCAGGACATTTCCTGCGGCCTCTCGGCGCTGTATGCGCCCTCGCTTCGACTGAAAAGATTCCTCGGCGTACGCCATCGCATTCCCGGCGCCCGCATGACGTCCGTGTGACTGGTCGTCAGGGCCCTTTCGGGGCGATGGTGCGGAGGAGATCGACAATTCCTCATCCGAGGGGTGCACCATGAGTACGGAAACGTTCCTCCGCAATCCGCGGCCGGTTGGCGATCCTGTGGGTGGCGCCTCCACCCAAGGCCCCGGCTCGTTCTCGGTCTCGACCCAGCTCATGCAGGACGCGGTGCCCGCAGCCGGCGTGTCCGTCGGCGACGGGCGCAACCAGGAGGCGCTCTTCGCGAACCCGTTCAAGAGCGGGCGGGAAGAAGCCCTGGTGGTCAACCGGCAGGGGCAGCTGACCTACCTGGAGCGGACGGACACGTCCTCCACCGGGTGGGTGCAGGAACCGGTGGCCGGCACACCCCCGGTCGCCGAGGTCGTCGTGGCCGTGCACCCCTCCGGGGACGTCTGGGCGATCTGCAGCCCCAAGGACCAGACGGCCATGGTGTTCGGGCTGGTCCTGGCCCTGGGCGGGCGCGAGACCGACGGTACGGCCCGCTGCCGGTGGCAGGGCATGACCTCGTTCAACAAGGTGGGACTCGCAGGCCAGGCGATGACCGTGTCCTACGCACCCGACGGCGGCGCGCTCGTCCTCGGGACGAGCATCGACGCCCGGAGCGGACCCACCAACCTGGTGCTCACCCCGCAGCTGAAGAGCAGCGACGGCTCGGGGGGCGGCTGGATCACGCAACCCACCGGCCTGCTGGTCCGGGGATACCCGCTGGTGGGCGGCGGCTACCTGCCCTACCTCACGTCGGGCGGCCAGCCCGGCACCTACGTCTACTACTCCCTCGACGGGCAGAAACTGCTCCGCTGGGAGGAGCGGATGGGCGTGCCGGTGGGTGACCCCCTCCAGGTCACCACGGCATGCGCCCAGTTCTGCGGCGCCTACCACCAGCCGTACCTGAACCGCGACAACCCCCAAGGAGACATCGGCTTCCTCTACCTCGACACGAAGGGCTCCCTGGTCTGGGGCTACCGCATGGCTCCGGGCGGCAGCATCGTCACGGGCGAGGCCGGCGACGTGGACTTCGCGGCCAAGACGAAGCTGTGGCAGGACGCCGACGGCAAAATGCACGTCTTCGGACTGGACGAGGACGCCACCCTGAAGGTCCTGCACCAGGCGGGCTGGGAGACCGTCAGCCGGCAGTCCGGCCCCCTCCAGGTGCAGACGCTGCAACCGAAGTGGACCCAGGCCCGCGTCGCGTCGGCCCCGCCAGGCATCGGCGGCTACGACCTCGCCCGCCCGAACGACCGGATCGTGGCATTCGACTACACCGGGTCCGGATTTTCCGACCACCTGTTCGCCTACCGGCCCGGACCGACCCACTACTACAACGACCAGACCGTGTGGGTCGTCGAACGCACCGGTGAAGTCGGCGGATTCGCCCGGGCGTTCAGCAACGAGTACGGACTGCCCGGCTACGACTTCAGCTCCCCTGACGACCGCGTCGTCGCCTACGACTACACGGGCTCGGGAAGCGCGGACCACCTGCTGGCCTACCGTCCGGGAGCGGGAAAGTTCTCCATCTTCAAGAAGCGGGCGGGGGCGGACGGCTTCGTCCCGGTGGCCGGCGCCGCCGCGGGCGGCATCGGCGGCAGCAGCGGAACGTACGACCTGGCGGACAGCCGGGACCGACTGCTGCCCTTCGACTACCTCGGCACCAAGAGGAACGACCACCTGCTAGCCTACCGGCCGGGCACGGGAACGGCCTGGGTACTGGCACCGAAGGGCGACGGCTCGTTCACCCCGGTGGCCAGGTCCTCGACCGGCCTCGGCGGATTCCCCTTGAACAATCCGGTGGACGAGATCACCGGCCTCGACTACGCCGGCAAGGGCAGCAGCACCCACCTGCTGGCCTACCGCCCCGGCGCGGGCATGGTGTACATCCTCGCGCCGGACAAGCGCGGCGGATTCACGGCCGTGGTGCACAACCGGACCGGCGGCATCGGCGGCTGGGACCTGATGGAACCCGAAGACCGGCTCGTGCCCTTCGACTACTCCGGCATCGGCTGCAACGACCACATCCTCAGCTACCGTCCCGGCGACATTCCGGGCCACACCTCCCGGCAGGCATGGGTGCTGCGCCGGGACGGCGACACCGCCACGTACAAGCCGTCCATCCAGGGCAAGGGCCTGGGCGGCTACGACTTCGCCTCGCTGAGCGACCTGGTGACCGGCATGGACTACAACGGCACGGGCGGCCTGTGCTACCTCGTGGCGTACCGGCCCGGCGCCGGCAAGGTCTCGGTGATGGGCCAGCGCGGCGCCGGCCACATCGCCCCGGTCTACCAGGCCCCGACCCCGCCGTCGACGACGGTCACCGTCGGAGTGCACGCCGCGGTGGTGGACTACCAACTGGACCCGTACCCGGACTACCGGCCGTCCGAGCTGATCAAGATGAGCGGGATGCCCCCGGCGGAGGCGTACTGCGTCTGCACCCAGGACATCACCACCTCGCAATGGCAGATGGACAAGGTCCGCCTGCCCGAACCGGCCAAGAAGCCCGGTGAGCTCGCGCCCCCTCCCGATGTCGTCTCGCACTACGTCGCCGACGTCACCCTGCTGTCAAAAGCGGGCCAGCCGCTGCCCGGCCACCCCGTGTCCGTGTCCGCGGACTCCCTGGTCGAGGTCCAGATCGCCGAGATCTCCTACCAGGTCGGCCCCGGACGCCCCATCGCCGTGACCACCAGCCCCATGGGCAAGCTCGCCCTGGCCATCGCCGCGCGCGGGCTGAACCCGCCGGTCGTGCACCTCAACGCCGACGGCCTGCAATCCGGCACCGCCATCGACTTCGCCGCCCAGGCCAACGACTTCCTGGCGGGCAACGCCACCCTGCCCTCGCAGAAGGGCACGTTCACCGCCGACCTGCTCGAACACGCCACGGTCCCGCCGAACATGCCCGGAAAGCAGCAGGACCCGCCGCCGCTCGCCGACTGGACGGCCCTCAGGGAACGCGGCCTGACCCCCCAGATCGTGGTCGACCACTGCACCAACATGTACGGGCAGGCGGCGGGCAGCACAACGCTCCAGCCCGTCCTGTTCGACGGCTCCGACGAACCCCAGCCCGTCATCGGGTACGTCATCCAGCTGTGGGACCCCGACCGACCCGCCTACCAGGCCTTCCGGACCCAGGACGAACTCGACGCCTACCGGGAGTACCGCAACGCCCACCCCGCGTACGGCGGCTGGTGGGACGAGTTCACCACCTGGGCCTCCGACGTCTGGGAGGGCATCAAGACCGGGGCCGCCAAGGTGGCCGAAGTCATCGTCACCACGATCACCGAGATCGCCATCTGGGTGGGCGACGCCATCGTCTCCCTCGGCGAGATGGTGATCGAGGCCGTCGAGCAGGCCATCCAGGCCGTCGAAGCGGTCTTCCAGATGATCGCCGACGCCATCATGCGCGTCATCGACTGGCTCAAGTCCCTCTTCTCGCTGGGCGCCATCTGGAACACCAAAGTCGCGCTGGAGGGCGCCGTCCACTATTTCGTCCCGCTGTTCTCCTCGACCATCACCCACGCGCAGAGCCAGCTGGACGCATGGCTGGTCGGGGTGCACAGGAAGATCGACGACGCCCTCGACGACCTGACGCGGGAGTACGGCGGCACCCGCATGGGGGATTTCGGCAACAAGGTGCCCGCAGCGACCGGCTCCACCGGTACGCCGCTGAACACCGGAGAACTCAACACACCGCAGGCGAACTGGATGCAGAACAAGGCCCTCTCCGGAACGGAGGCCTACCGGATCCAATTCCAGGAGTCACCGGTGTCCGGAATCGAGGAGGATCTGGTCCTCAAATTCACGGACATGTTCAATGCCTTCGGAGCCGCGGGCCCGCAGGCCCTGTTCGGACAACTGGAGGGCCTGTACGCCGAGGTGGAGAACTTCTGCACGGTCGATGCCGGAGCCGGCGCCGACCGGTCCGCGTTCGAGAGCATCATCGAGATGCTCCGCACGCTCATCGACGCGGTACTGGAGACGATCGGCGCCGTCGCGGACAAGGCGTTCGAGGCCGCCGCTCTGGCCGCCGGCTCCTTCTGGGAGCTGTTCAACACACCCCTCACGACCCCCTTCGGGCTCCTCGAAGCCCTCTACGAGTGGATCCACCAGCAGGCGCGGCCGGGTGAGCCGCCCGAGACCCTGACCCTGGGCCGTCTCATCGTGCTGGTCGCCGCCTTCTTCACGACGGTGATCCACAAGCTCATCCACGGAGTCGACACGGAACCCTTCCCACAGGGCTTCCCCACCGACATCCCGCTGCCCTCCTGGGACCCGCGCCACGTTCCGAGTGCCGAGGCGGACCCGCCGCCGGACTGGGCGCTGAACGACAGCCTGCTCAGGGTGCAGGAGGTCTTCGGCGTGTGCGCGGCGGTCTTCGACGGGGTCGCCACCCTCGGCACCGATCTGATCGCCCTCAACCCCTCCCTCGGGGAGAACTCGATGCGGCGCGTGGTCAACGGGATCTCGTGCTTCGGCAAGACCCTGTCCCTGGTGCTCACCGCCCCACCGGTGCTCGGCAGCAAGTGGGAGCAGACGGAGGGCACGGTCGCCTGGGGAATGCAGGTCGGCAGGTTCGGCTGCGACGTCGGCCTGACCGCCGTCGGGCACCTCATCAAGCCGCTGGGCGAGCGCTCCACCCTGCTGAAGAACGCCGGACGGGTCATCGAGGACGTCCACCACATGATCGAGGGGTCGGCCGGCCACTTCATCCTGGGCGGCGTTTCGATGGGATGCGGCATCGCCAGCGTCCTGAAGTCCCCGCCGGAGAGCAAGGGCCTCACCCAGTGCGCCCTGGCGAGCACGGTGCTCGGGAACGTCCCCGACGTCCTCCAGGTGTTCCGCACCATCGCCCGGGCGGTGTCCCGGGACGCCCCGGCCACGAAGTACATCATCGGGATCGTCGCAGTGCTCGACGGGCTGAGCGTCGCCGGGTCCGACCTGCTGATCGGCGTGCCGGCGATCGTCGAGCGGTACAACCTGCCGACCATCGACACGACGAACCCGCCCCCCGCGACCGTCGGCGTCGAGTACACGTGGACGTTCAAGGGAACGGGCGGCGAGAGGTCCATCAACGACTCGAAGAGGTTCGCCTTCTACGACCAGATGCCGGCCTGGCTGACGACGCGGGACGACGTCACGGGGACCGTCCGCGGAACGCCGGCCGTCACGGACATCGTCACGCCGCCCGTGCGGTTCCTCGTCGCCTGCTACGACGGCTTCTCGCCGCCCCAGGGGAAGGCGGCCGAGTTCAGCATCACCGTGCAGCAGAAGTAGGCCCGCCGTCCGTCCGTCCATCCGTTCGTCCATCCGTCCGTCCGAGTTGCGCTCGCAGCACACCGGACGGGCACCCCGGGGGAGACGGTCCCGGAGGAGACGGCGCCGGGGAGCCGGTCCCTGGGGAGCCGGTGCCTGGGGAGACGGTGCCTGGGGAGACGATGCCTGGGGAGACGGTGCCTGGGGAGACGGTGCCTGGGGAGACGGTGCCGGGGGAGACGGTCCCGCGTCGACGAGCCACCGCCCGTCGACGCGGGACCGTCCGTTGACGCGGACCGCCCGTCGACGCCGGATCATCCGTCGACGCGGACCGTCGGTCGATGCGGGACCGTCCGTCGGTGCGGGGCCGTCTCGCGCGGGGCGCCCCGGCCGGGGCGCCGGGCGCCGTGATGGCATGTACCCCCGCGTGCTGCGCGACCGCGGGGCGGAGGTGGGCCGGGCCCTCGCCAGCGCCCGCCGCCACCCCGCCCCCGACCGTCCACCGCGGGACGGCCGGCCGTCAGGCCGACGCCGGTTCCTCCGCGGGCAGGCGGCCGTCCCGCACCGCCTCCACCAAGGCCTGGTGGTCGCGTTCGTTCTGGTCGGCGTAAGCCTCCGCGAAGCCGACCAGCGCCCGGTCGAAGGACGTGCCGGAGCCCAGGTAGGCGGCGATGGCGATCCGGTCGCCCGACCGCGCGTGCGCACGGGCGAGCGTCATGCCGCAGAGCTCCCCGAAGGTCCTCAGCTGCCGCGGCGACATCGTCTCCGGCATGGCGATCCCCTTCCAGTCGCGCAGCTGCCGGATGTAGAAGTCGCGCTGCCTGCCGTCGATCCCCTCCAACTGCTCCCAGCCCAGGAAGATGTCGCTGGCCGCCTGCATCAGCCGCTGTCCCGCCACCACCCGTTCGCCCTGGTTGCGGTACCGGCTCGCCCCGACGTGCGCCGCGAGGACGGACTCGTCGGCCTCCTTGGCCTGGAGGAAGAGCGGATCGCGTCCGTCGCGCCCGAGCAGCAGCAGGATCCAGCAGCGGGTGCCGACACTGCCGACGCCGACCACCTTGCGGGCCATGTCCGCGAGCCGGTAGTCCTCCAGGAGCGCCCGCCGGTCGCTCGACAGCGTCTGCCCGTAGTGCGCCACCAGCCGGCGCAGACGCTCCTCCAGTTCACCGCGCTCGACATCGGGCATGAGGTCGGCGATCGGCACCAGCAGCGGGGGGTCCGCCCGGATCATCCGCTGCCCGTCGACCAGTTCCGTGAGCTTCCCGAAGGCCTGCAAGGTGTCCCGGCCACGGGCTTTCGCCATGGCCCCGGCCAGCTTCTTCCGCCCCTGCGCGTCGAGCTGACCGGCGGTCAGGTCCTCCAGGCGGTCCGCGTCGATCTTCGCGTACCAGATGTCGAGGTTCCCCAGGCCGGCGAAACCGCGCATCGCCTCGCGGTACGCGCGGACGGCGGAAGCCACGATGCGGGCCCGCCCGGAGTCGTCGAGGCCGTTCGCCCGGCCGGCGATGACGAGGCTCGCCGACAGCCGTTTGACGTCCCACTCCCAGGGGCCGGGCAGCGTCTCGTCGAAGTCGTTGATGTCGAACATCAGCCGCCGCTCGGGAGAGGCCAGCAGGCGGAAGTTCAGCAGGTGCGCATCCCCGCACAGCTGGACCGTGATCCCCGAGTCCGGGGAGCCGGCCAGGTCGGACGCCATGATCGCGGCAGCGCCCCGGTAGAAGCGGAAGGGCGACTCCGTCATCCGGCTGTACCGGATCGGCACCAGCTCGGCGACCCGCAGGGCGGACTGCGCCTCCAGGATCGCCAGCGGGTCCGGCCGGTCCGGGGACGACCGGTACGCGGCGTGCTGCGACCGCGGCGAGCGCCGCCGGGCCTGCTTGCCGCGGGCCGCGCGTTCCTCGGGCGTGCTGTGGGGTACCGCACGCATCGCAGTGGTGGAGACGTAGGCGGACATCGGAGCACTCCTGCCTGGCCGTGCGGTCCCCGGACGGGACGGCGCCCTGCCCTGCGGGCGGGAGCACCGCCGGGCCGGGGGAGGGGCGCCGCGGCGGTCGCGGGGTGGAGCGGCCCGCCCGCGTCCGGTGGCCGCCCGACCCTCCCACGGTAGGACCTCGCCGGGCGCCGCGCACGGGGGGTGGCCGCGCCCTCACCGCCCGCGTGGCGCACCCCGGGAAGCAGGCCGAGAATGGAGCGGTGACGGCAGCGGCCCGACGGCCGCATGCGGGGGACGGGGACGGGGCGCAAACGGGGACGTCAGGGAGGGACGGGGACGTCAGGAACGGGAACGACAGGAACGGGACGCGCCACCATGGTGCTCGACCTCCTCCTCATCGGTGTGGCCGTCACCCTCTTTCCGCTGCCGGTCATGGCCTTCGTCCTGGTGGTGTCCTCACCGCGCGGCGCGCGCAAGGGCCTGGTCTTCATCCTCGCCTGGCTGGCCTGCCTCGTGGCGGTCATGGCGGTCGTGCTCCTCCTCACCGGCGGCCAGCCGCCGCCGCCCCGCTCCCCGCCGTCCGTCGCGGCCCTCGTGGCCACGCTCGTCATCGGCGCCGGACTGGTCGTGTACGGCGAACGCCGCCGCCGCAGCCGTGCGGCAGCCGGGGCGCAGCCCCCCGTACGGGAGCAGGCCGGCGACGCCCAGCCGGGGGCGGCGTCCCGTACGGACGAGGCCGGTGCGGACGGGGCCGGTGCGGACGAGGTGGGCTACTGGTCGGCGGCGGCCCTCGCCGTACTCCTCCAGCCCTGGGGGATGGTCGGCGCCGCGGCCGCCACCGTCGTCCAGGCCGACCTGTCCCACGGCACGTCCTTCGTCGCCCTGGCGGGCTTCTGCGTCCTTGCCACCTCCACCCTGCTGGCCATGGAGCTCTTCATGGTGTTCCGGCCCGCCAGGGCCCAGCGCACCCTGAGGGAGCTGCGCGGGTGGCTGGAACGGCACAAGGAGCCGGCGATCATCCTCACCTGCCTGCTCCTGGGCCTGTGGCTCGTCGGCCGAAGCCTCTACCAGCTCACCGGCTGAAGATGACCGATCCCCTCCGCGGCCCCAGAATTGAGATGGCGCGTGCTGCGCTCCCCGCGCCGACGCCGGACGGATCGGAGAAACGCATGAAGGACCTCAAGCTGGAGCAGAAGCGCTCGCTGTCCCGCAGCGAAGCTGCCGACCAGCTCAGCGCGCTGGCCGACGCGCTGCGGGAGGGCCCGGACGCCGAACTGGACCTCGGTACCGGCACGCTGAGCCTGCGGGTCGCGGACGAACTCCGCTGTGAGGTGGAGGTCGAGATCGGTGACGGGCAGGTCGAGTTGGAGATCGAGTTCAAGTGGCCGACGGCCGCCCGTCGGCCGGCGTCCCCGCGAGCGGCCACCGGCACGGGCACGAGTACGAGTACGAGTGCGAGTACGGGTACGGCCGCCGGCGCGGGCAGGGCCGCCGGCAGCGGCTCCGGGACCGCGGCGACGCGCAAAAGGGCGACGTCCAAGACCGGACGGAAGACCGCTGTCGGCGGGAGCAAAAGCGCCAAGCGGGCGGCCGCACCGGCCTCGTGAGGCGGCCGGGGCAGGACGCGGGGCCGAGGTGAGCGGCCCCGGCGGACGGCAGGCCGTACGAGACCGCCGCGGGCGGGCCGTACGAACCCGGCGCGGGCAGGCCGTGCCGGCCCGCCGCGAGCCGTGCGTCCTCGCGGAGGTGGTCCCATGAGACGGCGCTGGGCCGCCCGGCTGGCCCTGGCTTCCGGCTTGGCGGCGCTCCTGGTGTTGGTGGTCTTCGGCGGGCTCGCGCACGTCCTGCTCCTCGGGGTGGCGTGGGCGGGGCTGGCGCTGATGGCGGCCGGCGGCTGGTGGATGCTCACCCACACGGGTGCCACCAGAGCGCTGGCCGCGCTGCTGGTGGCCGCCGTACCGGTCGCCGTCCTGGCCCTGTACACGACGGCCGGGCTGCTGTGGGTCGTCCTGGTCTCCCTCGGTCTGTGGGCGCTGGCCGTCTTCGCCGGCAGGACCGCCCTCGCCGAGGACACCGGGTCGGGCGCCGGGGCGCCGGAGCGCGCTGCCACCAGTCCCGTACGGCCCTTCCTGATCATGAATCCGCTCTCGGGCGGCGGGAAGGTCGAGCGGTTCGGTCTGGCGCAGCAGGCCAGGGACCTGGGCGCCGAGGTCGTCGTACTGGACCCGGACCACCGCCTGGACGTCGCCGAACTGGCGCGGCAGGCCGTCGAGGACGGCGCCGACCTGCTGGGCGTCGCCGGCGGCGACGGCACCCAGGCCCGGGTCGCCGCCGTGGCCGCGGAGTACGACATCCCGTTCATGGTCGTCAGCGCCGGTACCCGCAACCACTTCGCCATGGACCTGGGCCTGGACTGCCGGGACCCTTCCCGCTGCCTCCAGGCGTTGACCGACGGCGTCGAACTGCGCATCGACCTGGGTTTCATCCGCGAGGGAGAGCCAGCGGGCGAGCTGGCGGGAGAGCCGACGGGCTCGGGCTCAGGCTCGGGCTCGGGCTCGGAGCGCGTCTTCGTCAACAACGCCTCGTTCGGCGTGTACGCGGAGGTCGTGCAGAGTCCCGCCTACCGCGACGACAAGATCCGCACCATCCTGGAGATGCTGCCGGCGCTGCTGACCCACGCCGACGGCGCCCGCCTGGACGTCCGTGCGGACTCCCTGGCCCTGACCGGCCCGCAGGCCGTGCTGGTGAGCAACAACCCCTACCGGAGGGGAGACCCGGCCGGGCTGGGGCGTCGTGAACGCCTGAACTCCGGTGAGCTGGGTGTTCTGAGCGTCGACGTCGCGACCGCCGCCGAGGCGGCGGAGCTCATGCTGCGCGGCGGCCAGGGCCGCGGCCTGACCGCCGTCACCGCCCGGGAGGTGCTCGTCCACGCCGACGCGCCCGCCGTCCCGGTCGGCGTCGACGGCGAAGCCCTGATGCTGTCCGTCCCGGTGCGCTGCCGCATCGCGCCCGGGGCCTTGCGCGTCCGCGTGCCCCGGCACCGCCCCGGCGTGCCGCGCGAAGCGGTCCCGGTCGACTGGCGCCGGGTGCGGCAACTGGCCCTGAGCATGGGCAGGACCGCGGCAGGACGCGGCGCCGCCTGAACGGCAGCGACAGCAGGACGCGGCGCCGCCTGAACGACAGCGGCAGCAGGACGCGGCGCCGCCTGAACGACAGCGGCAGCGGCAGCGGCGGTACCTGGTGGAGACGGGCGTGCTGTTCGTGGCGCCCTCGGTCGCGCGGTGCCGGCGGGCGGCTGCCCCGCCCGGCTCGGGGCTTCACCGGTGGCCGGCCGGCCGCATTACGTCGTGATGACCGATGCCCCGCCCCGGCCGCCCGGCCTACCGTCAAGGACGTCAAGACGTCACCGCGGCAACTCCCTCAGCCCCGACACCCCCTCCGAAATGAGCTGCATGCCCCTCCGCTTCCGCCCCACCACCCCTGCCGACCTCGACCGCGTCATCGCCGTCACGGTGGACGAACCCGTCGGCTGGATCGACGCCGACCGCTATCTCGAAGAACTGCACGAGAACATGTACCGCCCCGAGTGGACCTGGATCGCCGAGGACGACGACGGCCGCATCGTGGCCCGCGCCCTGTGGTGGGGCCGGGCCACCAGCGAGCACCCCGTCGCCCTGGACTGCCTGTACGCCGCCCCCTCGGCCACCGACTCCCCGCCCACCGGCCGCACGGCCACCGACTCCCCGCCCACCGGCCGCACGCCCACCGACTCCCCGCCCACCGGCCGCACGGCCGTCGCGGCCGGCCTGCTCTCCGCCGGCCTGGCGGCCTTCGCCGCGCAGGGCGCCGCCAAGCCCCCGCTGTACAACCTGACCCTGCCCACCGGATGGAACGAGGACCCGGCCGCGGTCGCCGCCCTCGCCTGGCGGCGCGAGGCGGCCCGGGCGGCCGGACTCACCGACGAGGTGCAGCGGCTGCGCCTGGAATGGACTCCCGACGCGGGCCTGCCCGCCCCCAGCGGACGGCTCACCTTCACCGAGGGCACCGACGAGGACTTCCTCGACGTCTTCCGGCGGATCGCCGTCGGCAGCCTGGACGGGGAGACCCGCCGCAACCTCGCGCTGGTCGGAGCCGAGGCCACCGCCCGCGAAGAGGTCGACTTCTACCTGAGCTGCCCGGGCGAACGCTCCTGGTGGCGCCTGGCCCGCACCCCCGACGGACAGGTCGCCGGACTGGCCCTGCCGTCCGCGACGCCCTACCACCGCAACGTCGGCTACCTGGGCGTCGTCCCCGAACTGCGCGGCCAGGGGTACGTCGACGACATCCTCGCCGAGATCACCCGCGTCCAGGTGGAAGCGGGCGCCGAACTGATCACCGCCACCACCGACACCGACAACGCCCCCATGGCCGCCGCGTTCGCCCGGGCCGGCTACCGCACCACCCAGACCCGGATGATCTACTCCGCCCCGGAGCCGGCCCGTGCCTCATGACGCCAGCAGCGCCGCCAGCTCCGTACGGGAGGCGACACCGAGCTTGGGGAACGCGCGGTAGAGGTGGTGGCCGACCGTACGCGGGCTCAGGAACAGCTGCCCGGCGATCTCCCGGTTGCTCGCCCCGGACGCCGCCAACCGGACCACCTCACGTTCCTGGGGGCTCAGCAGGCTGATCAGGCCGTCCTCCTTTACGCTCAGCCCCGTCTCCCCGCCCGCGGCCGCCAGTTCGGCCCGCGCACGGGCCTCCCACGGCGCGGCGCCGAGCCCTTCGAAGGCCTCCAGCGCCGTACGCAACGGGCCCCGGGCATCGACCTGGCGCCTCAGCCGGCGCAGCCACTCCCCGTACAGCAGCGCCGTACGGCCCCGCTCGTACGCATTGCCGTCCTGGTGCAGCGCCAGCGCCGCGGTGTAGTGCTCCTCGGCCATACCGTCGGACCCGGTCAGCGCGCGGCAGCGGTGGCTCAGCGCGAGCAGGCCGGGCCGCCCCAGCGAAGCCGCCCACGCGGCGAGCAGCCGGGCCGGTTCCTCGGCCCGCTCGGGACGTCCCGCGCGGCACTCCGCCTCGACGAGATCCGGCAGCAGGGGCAGCGCGAACAGCGGATGGGCCGCCTCCCGGACGGCAGCCGTCAGCTGCTCCGACGCCGCCTGCGCCCGGCCCAGGCCCAGTTCGAGGGCGCCCAGCGCCCCCAGTGCGTCCACCGTGGCGCGTCCCACACCGCGCGGCCGCGCGTACTCCAGGGCCGCGCCCGCCAGCGCACGGGCCTCCCCCTCCTGCCCGCGCACGGCCGCCAGCGCGGCCAGGACGGCCTGCAGGTGCGCGGCCCGGTGGGCCAGGTCGTGGTACTCGGCCAGCCGCAGCGCCTCCGCGGCCGACACCGCCGCCTCCTCGAACCGGCCCCGGGCCAGGGCCGTCCGGGCCAGCAGGTGCAGCGTGGTGGGGAGCCACCCGCCGATCCCCTGCTCCCGGCAGTGGGCGACCGCCGCCGAGGCAGCCCCGTACGCCGCCTCGTGGTCCCCCGCCAACTGGCAGTAGATCCCGGTCATCAGCCGCTCCATGACCCCCGCGTCGGCACCCCGGCCGCCGGCCACGAGTCCGCGCAGCGCCTCCAGGGCGCCCGGCACGTCACCGCCGAACAACCGGTCCGGCACGGCCATGACGGGCAGCCCGGGGGCGCGGCCGGCGATGTCCCGCATCAGCGCGGCGTCCCCCGCCGCGAATGCGGCGTGCACCGCGTCCACCAGCAGCGGCTCCACCAGGTCGGGACGGCCGGCGCCGCCCGCATCGACGCTGTTGATGCTGTCGAGGCAGCCGATGCTGTCGATGCTGTCGAGCAGGATGCGGGCCGCCGTCTGCGGCCTGCGGAAGCCCAGCTCCACCACCGCCCGGGCACGCGCGAAGCGGGCCGCCACACCCGGGTCCGCCAGCGGCAGCGGCACCCGGTCGGCCAGCGCCGCGCACCGCTCGTCCTGCCCGGCATCGGCCGCCCGCTGCGCCGCACGGACCAGCCGGTCCGCATGCAGCAGCGGGTCCTCGCTCAGCTGCGCCGCACGCTCGTAGGCCGCGGACGCGGATGCCATCGCCTGCCGGCTCCCGGCCCACTCGGCCACACCCTCCAGCTCCGCGGCGACCCGCTCGTCCGGACCCGTCGACGCGGCCGCCAGGTGCCAGGCCCGCCGGTGCGCCTGGCCCTCGGCGCCCAACGCCTGCGCCAGCGCCCGGTGTACGGCGATCCGCCGGCCCAGCGGCGCGCCCCGGTAGGCGGCGTACCGCACCAGCGGATGACGGAAGCGCACCCCCGTCCCGGACGTCCCGGACGTCCCGGACAGCAGTACGAACCCGGCGCGTTCCGCGGGTTCCAGGTCCTCGACGGCCACGCCCAGCACCGCCCCGGCCCGCAGCACCGTACCGATGTCCCCGGTGTCGTCGGCGGCGGCCACCAGCAGCACCGTCCGGGTCGCCTCGGGAAGCAGCCGGATCCGCTCCGTGAAACCGTCCCGGAGCCGGTTCGACAACCCGGAGGACGCCTCGGGGAGGGCCAGCGGTCCCAGTTGCCCGGCCCGCTGGGCCGGGGTGAGCGCCGCCGACAGCTCGATCAGGGCCAGCGGGTTGCCGCGGGCCTCGTCGATGACCCGGTCGGCCACGTACGGGGGCAGGCCCTCCAGCAGCGCGGCAGCCGACCCGTCGTCGAGGCCCTCCAGGAGGAGCTGCGGCAGCCCCTCCACGACGGCGCCCGCCTCACCGTCGCGGACCGCGAAGAGCATCACCACCCCTTCCGCCCGCAGCCGGCGCGCGGCGAACGCCAGCAGGTCCACCGACAACTGGTCGAGCCACTGCGCATCGTCCACCAGGCACAGCAGCGGGCCGCCCGCAGCCGCCCCCGACAGCAGCGTGAGCACCGCGAGCCCGACGGTGAACCGGTCGCGCACCCCGTCACCGCTCATCCCGAACACCGCCCGCAGGGCCGCCGCCTGGGGCGCGGGCAGCGTCTGGACGAGGTCCAGTACCGGCAGGAGCAACTGGTGCAGGCCGCCGAAGGCCAGCTCCATCTCCGACTCGATGCCCTCGACCCGCAGCACCCGCCCGTCCGTCGCCTGCTCGGCCGCGTAGTCGAGCAGGGCGGTCTTGCCGATGCCCGCCTCCCCGTGCACGAGCAGGACACCGCTCTCGCCACCCCGGGCCGCCGCGAGCAACCCCCGTATCCGCTCCCGCTCCCCGTCCCGGCCCTGCACGCCCCGCCCCTCGCCCGAATCTCGGAATCTGACTCTCTGAATCTGACCCTCTGAATCTCTGTCCCTGAATCTCCCGAAGCCCGCACTCACCACGCCGCCGACCGGTACGCCACCCTGCGCCCGCCAGCGTGCACAGCCGGCGCCGGGCGGTCATCATCGCAGCTCAGGCGGAGGCCGGGCGCCGACCACGGCAGACGGGAAGGCAGACGGGAAGGCAGACGGGAACGCAGACGGGAACGCAGACGGGAAGGCAGACGGGAAGGCCGACCGTACGCGAGGGCGACATCGGGAGGCGTGGCGTACGGGGGTCGCCGACTCCGGAGGGAGGTCGCCGAAATGTTCAGCGAGCCCGGACGTTTGGAAACCCCGGAACGGCGCAGACGCTCACTGACACCGACTTTATCAACCGAGGTAGGAGAAGCGTCGTGGGCATCATTGCTTGGATTCTGATCGGACTGCTCGCGGGGTTCATCGCGAAGGCGCTCATGCCGGGCAAGGACCCGGGCGGCGTCATCATCACCATGCTCATCGGCATCGCGGGCGGTCTGCTCGGCGGCTTCCTCGGCAAGGTCATCTTTGGCGTCGACTCCATCGACGGCTTCTTCGACCTGTCCACCTGGATCGCCGCCATCATCGGCTCGGTCATCCTCCTCGCCGTCTACCGACTGGTCACCGGCAACAAGCGACACCACAGCCACGCCTGAGCACCCCGCTCAACAGGCGCCCCACGGAAACGGCTCCCCCTCTGTGCGAGAGGGGGAGCCGTTTCCGCTGCCAGCGGCAGCTGACGCAGGAGACGCACGAGAAGTCCGGGGAGGAGCGGGCATGGCGCTGGTCACGAAGGGGTCGCGGCTCATCCACGTGGACGGCACCAGCTACCGGTGGCGCCTGCGCGGACGGCCGACCTACGACAGGGGACTGGCCGCCACGCCGCTTGCCTACGCGGTCGAACTCGCCGAAGCTCCCGGCACCACACTGGTGGTCACCACCGACCAGCCGCACCCGGGCAACTGGATCGGGATCCCCGGCAGTCCCGTCCTGCCCGCCCACGTGGCGGACAGCATCCGCACCGCGCTCAGCGCCGGCTGGACCCCCGAGACCCCCGGCTCGCCGTTCCACCTCGCCCCCGTACGCGACTGAGGCATCCGACGCGGGGCTGGGACTGGGGCTGAGGCCGAGGCCGAGGAGTCAGGCCTTGGCGATCTGGGTGTTCTGGCAGACGGTCAGGAGCCAGCGGCCGTCCTCCTGCTTCGTCATCACGTACGTCGGAACGCCCTCGTCGCCGGGTCCGTCGGCCAGGTGGTAGACCTGGCTGACCTTGACCGCGGCCACGTCCGGGCGAAGGAACTGCAGGTGCGTGACGGTGTAGCTGACCCGGCCGTCCCAGGTCGCGCCGGGCAGCACCGCGCGGGTGAACTCGGCGATGGCGTCGAGGCCGATGAGGACCTTGCCGGCGCCGGTGGTCCACAGGGCGTCGGGGTGGAACAGGGAGAGGAAAGCGTCGGGGTCCTTGGCCTGCTGCGATGCCTCGACGGCAGCCACCACCTGGCGGATGGCTTCGACATCGGCGAGCCGGGCTGCGTTCTCTGTCGTCATGGACATCATGATCAGACCTCAAGAGCCCTTGAGGTCAAGGCACTTCACCCACTCCCGAACAGCCCCCACCCACACCCAAGCGCCACCCGGCCCGCCCCCTGCCGACGAGCCCCGCGCAAGCGGCAAAAAACACGTTGGCCGGTCCCCGGCGGAGCTGCAACGATGCCCCCTGCTCTCTCGGAGGACATTTGTTCGTTTTCGCCTGTGCGGGGTGCGGTTCCAGGCTGACCGTCCCGCTGTCCCAGGTCGCGCTGCCGACCCACGCGCATCAGAAGTACGGGAACGGGATCCGGCTCCCGGTGCTCATGGAGTCCGGCACGTTTGCCGTGGAACCGGAGCCCTGGGGGCCGCCGTGGCGGAGGTGGGAGGAGGTCACTCCGGAAGAGGCGACGGCCCGCGGCATCCACGCTGCGGTCTACTCCCTGTCCGACGGCGCACCGGGCAGCATCGTCATCGCACCCGGCGATTCCCGCGGCATGGTGTTCCTTCCCGAGGAAGGCGGCGGCTACTGCTGCGGCCTCGCCTGGGGTGACGGCCCCAACATGGCATGTGAGGCATGCGGCGTGCCCGTTGCGAGCCGGATCGACGACTGCTCGCTCTGGCAGGCCGTCTGGCTCGCCCCGGACGCCGTACGCCGCCTCCCCGCCGACGACACCGATACGGGTACGGGCACCGGCCCCGGTTCCGCCTTCGGCTCAGGGTCCGGGTCGGGTCCTGCACCGCTCGGCTGGGCGGAACTGCTGGCCGACGAGTACGGCACGCCCCCTGTCGAGCCCGTCGTCAGTTGGGCCTCGGCGCGCGGGATGGACCACTGGTGGTCGTGGAGCCCGCAGTGGGAGGCGGCAGCCGGACAGGCCCTGGCCCACATGTTGGCAGCCTCCGACGGCCGGTCGGTGACCGTCCCACCGGGCCTGACCTCGGAAGTGTTCCGACGCGCCCTCGACGCCCTGTTGCCCGCGGTCCTTCCGGCCCGACGCGCCGTCCTGGCCGGCCCCGGACTGCCCGCCCCCGGCCCGGACGCCGACATGCTCCTCGTCCCGATGCACCCGCAGACGGGGGAACTGTGGAGCCCGGCGGACGCAGCCGACCCGCCCGCGCCCGTGGACCAGGTCGACCGGGCCGCAGCGGCCTACCGGGTTCCGCTGCCGTTCGGGGTGTGGATCCGGATGGCCTACCCCGAACCGCGCCTCCGCCTGCCCGCGCCGGGGGCCATCCCCGCCGGCGTACTCCGCGACGACCCGCCGGCACCGCGCCCCCGCCACCCCTTCCGGATCGACTCCGGAACCTTCGAGCGCACACTGGTCCGCTTGCCGGCCGTCCGCAGCGACTGGCTGCACGACATCCTTGAGAACCTCACCCACCACATGTGCGCCGGCCTCTTCTGACCGCTGCCGGGCATGCAGACCGCAGGCCTACGGGTGAACGATCATGTGACGCTGGCGATGGTGATCACGGTGACGGCGGCCATCGCCGCCTGCATGTCACGTATGGCGGCGCGGACACTCTCGGCAGCCCATCGACCATCGGCGACCTCGGCCATCCTTGCGACAACCGGCTTGAGCGGGATGTCCGGGAAGACCAGCCGGTGCAGCTTGGCGGAGTGGATCAGCGCGATGAGGCCCGCCGTGCGCACGTCCGGCTCGGCACGGTCCAGAACGACGGCTCGGAGCCGGTCACGGAGTTCGACCTCGACCGTGCCGTCGGCTTCGGGGTAGCGCCGCACGGGAAACATCCCGAGAGCCTTGTGCTTCTCCTCCACGACCACCCCGCGCCGGCACAGGCTCTCGAGAGTCGCTGCAACGGCCTTGGGCTGGTCCTTCGTCAGCCATTCCGTCACCCGGCGCTTACCGCGGCCCTGGAGCCAGGTCTCGATCAGGGCCATCCGGCTGTCCAGCAACCGGTCCCCGATCGGAGCCGCGCCCGCCCATGCGAGGTGCTTGCCCGCAACGGAGACCCGACCGGCCAGGACCAGGTCCAGCAGGATTCCTCCTGCCACCGCCCAGCCGACGGCCTGCCGCTGCTGCGTCGAGCCGGTCCTGTCGTCCAGGGACAACAGCATGATCTCTTCGGCCAGCGTGACCGTCACCGCCATGTCCCCTACCCCCATATGCCGTGTGATCGCATGCCCCACCGGGTATGACGACCTGCCGTCCGGAGGAGTTCCCCGACGGCTGAGCCCATCGCGCGCGGCTCACATGGCCTGTGGATCCCCGAGGGTGGTGAACAGGTCGGCGAGGGACGCGACGGTGCGGACCGCCGCGGCCGCCGGACGGCCCTCCCCGTAGGAGCCGACCACGATGCAGGGCGGTCGGTGCACGGCGACGACCCCGGTGCCGCCGTGCCTGCCGTGCAGGAGGCGACCGCCGGCCTCCGCCGCCAGGTAGGTCACGCCCCCGACGGTGATGCCCGCGCTGACGGCGTCCGACGGAGCCCGGAGCAGGGCTGCCAAGCGCCGGCCCTCCTGTTCGCTCGTCAGGGGACGCCCCACCGATCTCCACACGGATCCGTCCTCGTGCAGGACCTCGACGCGGGCGACGGCCCCGGAGTCGAGCGCCTGCTGCAGAACCAGCATCCATTCGTCGATATCCGTACTCCTTCTTCGCATACCTTCGAACGGACGGTGAGGGCGGTGCGCCGGTACGGGCCGGCGGCGCTCCGGCCACCGTGCCCCGCAGCGGCGGGCGCCGCCATCGCGCTTGCTCCGAACGGCCCGGCACGGCCCGGTCTGGTCCGGCCCGGTCTGGTCCGGCCCGGCCCGGGCACGGCACCGGTGTGCGGCCTGCCACCGCTCGCGCGGCTGCAGCGCAGCCCGGGTCGGGTGACAGGCGCACCGAAAGCACCGGCCCATCCCCGCCGGGGCCCGAGACGGCGTAGACCGGCAGGCCGGCTGCACGGCGACGAGCCCATGACCACCGGTTCGTCCGCGCTTTCCTTCGTGCCGTCGGCGGATACCGCCCGCAGCACCCGCCGCGGTAGCGATGAGAGGGTCTCTCAGCCCCAGTTCTGCAGCTGCTGGAGCAGGTCGGCATCGCCCTCCGTCTGCAGCGAGTCGGCCGGGATGCGCATGTACATGAGCAGGGCCACCTCACTCGCCGTGCCGTAGACGGCGGCGGTGGGCTTGCTCTCAGCGGCCTCCGCCGCGGTGAGGCGGGTGAAGCGGGAACCGGCGGCGTCCACCGTCTGGCGCCAGGAGCCGGCCTCGGCTGCGTGGTAGTCCATGGTCGCGGGCTCGCCCGGCCACGGGACCGTGACGGTGCAGACGGTGGCGAGGAACTCCTCGATGGCGTCGACCGCCTCGGTCGTCGGCAGCTCCTGCGGGTTACCGGAGGCCAGCTGGGCGTCGTAGGTGTGGATCAGCGACTCCGGGACGCGGCGGCGGGCCACGGCGGCCGCCGTGTGCGGCGAGGCCAGCGGCTCCCACCAGGCCCAGCAGCCCCGCTCCGGGCCGGCCTCGCGCAGAGTGGAAAGCAGCTGCTCCGTCGAGTCGGCCAGCCAGGATATGAGGGCATCGCGCTCCCTGGGCGCCGCCAGCCCGTCCTTGCCGGGCCGCTCGTCGCCCGGCGTGGTGTTCCGCACGATGTGGGCCCAGAAGCGGTCCCCCTCACTGAGGTGGTTCGCCAGGTCGTACAGCGTCCAGCCCGGGCAGGACGGGACCTCGGCGTCGAGGCTGGGAGCCGCGGCGACGGCGTCGCGGAACGCGGCGGACCACTCGTCGATCATCCGCAGCAGGGTGGGGAATGGGAGATGCTCAGTCACGCAGACCTTGTACCACCCGGACCAGAACTCTCGCACGCGGTTTAGCCCCCGGCCGGGTACCTCCGGGTCGGCCGTCGACTGAGGTCGACGCGTCAACTCCCGTCCGCGGGCTATGACGTGGGTTCTGTTCTTGGCTCTTCCGGTGCCGCGGACCGCCGGCTCAGGAGCTGCTTCGCTGCCTCGAACGCTTCGCGGTCGAGTTCTTCAAAGGACGTCCCCCAGCTCTCCTGGCAGTCAGTCAGCTGAAGGCCACAGGAGGCGAGGGGCTCCAGTTCTGCGGGATGGCCCAGGTCGTAGGCGAGGTCCGCCCAGATGATGTGGGCGCCGGTGGCGGGCTCCAGTGATCCGTCCACGATCCGCTGGGCGACCCAGTAGGCCATCGCCCACTTCGCCGCGCGCGGGTCGGCGGGCGGTTGGAAGACCAGTCCGAGCTCTTCCAGCACGTGGTCGAACAGCGCAGGCGCCTCGGGCTCTTCCTTCCGGAGGAGTCCGGCCAGCAGGGGCAGGGAGGGGCACTCCACCCCGGCCAGCAGCGCGTCCAGCCCGGCTTGGATGAGCCGGTCGGACCCGACATGACCGCAGAACGCCCTCTCACGCGCGAGGTGGCCCAGCTGCTTGACGGCTTCGTCGTGGGTCATCGAAGTCTTCCCGGTCGGCATCTGCGGGGGAGGTGAGGGTCCCACACCTCGTACGTCGCGGCCGTGCGTTGTGGCCGTACGTTGCGGCCCTGCGTCGCGGCCGTGCGTTGTCGCCGTACGTCGCGGCCGTACGTCGCGGTCGTGCGTTGCGGCCGTGGTTGCGCTGCTCTGCGGTCAGCGCCGGCCGGGCGCACGGCTCGCATCGGCCCCACCCGTCCCACGTACCCCAGGCCGCGGGTGCCGCCGGGGCGTCACCCGCCCTCAACTCCCGGCCGGGTTCGCGGCCCCCGGTCGTCCAGGGGTGCGGGGGGCGGTGGGGTGAGCCAGGCGCCGATGCCCGGGAGGGCGTCGGGTCCGTTGTCCCGTTCCACCGAGCCGACGAGGTCGGCGATGGTGACCCCGCGCAGCGACGCCCTCCAGGCGTCCTCGGCGGCGGCCATCACGCGGGCGATCCCGCACGCCTTCGTACACGCCTCCGGCGGGGATCCCAGCGGGCCGCGCTGGCGGATCTCCGTACAGACGAACGCCGGGCCCGCCCCGTCGACGGCCTGCACCACGTCCAGCACGGTGATCTCCGCAGCGGGCCTGGTCAGGGCGTAGCCCCCCGTCTTGCCCTGGACGGAGGCCACCAGGCCGGCCCGGGACAGGGCCTGCATCTGCTTGGCCAGGTAGCTCGGTGAGACGTCGTGCAGCAGCGCCAGGCGGGCAGCGGGCACCGGCTGGCTGGCCGCCGTCAGTACGACGCAGCAGTGCAGCGCCCACTCCACGCCCCCGGACAGTTTCATGCGCCCTCCATTTGACTCGGACACATACTATCCGAGTAACATCTCAGACAAGAAGTGTCCGAGTTTGTGGTGGCGGTCGGAGCTGCCCCGGCTCGGCCCCCCGCACGGAAGGGCGCACTCATGAAGATCACCGTCATCGGCGGTACCGGACTCATCGGTTCCCAGCTCGTCCGCAGGCTCCGCACGGCCGGACACGAGGTGGTCGCCGCCTCGCTGTCCAGCGGGGTCGACCTGCTCACCGGCGCCGGACTGGACGAGGCGCTCGCCGGCGCGGACACCGTCGTCAACGTGACGAACTCGCCTACCTTCGACGAGACCTCCCCGGACTTCTTCCGCACCACCATGGGCAACCTGCTGGCGGCGGGCGAGCGTGCGGGCGTCCACCACCAGGTCGTCCTCTCCATCGTCGGCGTCGACCAGGTGCCGCAGCTGGACTACTACCGTGCCAAGACCCTCCAGGAGGAACTCCTCCAGCAGGGCCCCACGCCGTACTCGATCGTCCGCGCCACCCAGTTCTTCGAGTTCATGGACGCGGTGCTGTCCTGGACCGCCGACGACCAGGCCGTCCGGCTGCCCTCCACCCCCGTCCAGCCGATCGCCGCGGCCGACGTCGTCGCCGCCCTCGCGGACGTCGCCGTCGGCGGACCGCTGAACGGCACCGTCGATGTCGCGGGCCCCGACACCTTCGCCCTGGACGCACTCGGCCGCCTCACCCTGTCGGCGCGGCAGGACCCCCGTACCGTCGTCACCGACGAGGAGGCCGGCATGTTCTCCGCCGTCGAAGGGGACGTCCTGACCGGCGGCCCCGACGCCCGCCTGGCTCCCACCTCCTACCGGGACTGGCTCGCCACGGCCCGCTGAGAAAGCCCTCCGGCGGACGCGCCGGCCCCCGCCGCCCTCACCGCCGGCCGGCGACGTACCAGCGGGCCGGAAGTTCCACCGGGGAACCGTCGAGGCGGGTCTCGCTCATGGCCAGGGCCGTCGCACCCTCGGCGAACACGGTCAGGCCGGCCGCCCTCAACAAGCCGGCGACTTCGCCCTCGGCGACCTCACCGGGGCGCAGGTCGTGCTCCTTGACACGGCGCAGCTTGGAGGAGGGACCGCCCGGCTGCTCGGCCAGGGCCGCGATGACCCCCTTGGCCTCACCGGTCGGTTCCAGGACGAGAGCGCGGCCGCGCGCGCCGACCAGCCGGGCGACGGCCGCGGCCACCGCGGGGCGGTCTTCGGGGTCGCTCTGGTGCAGGACGGCCCGCAGGTAGACATGGGTGTCGCCGAGCCGCTCGTGCAGGGTGGCGGCCGCGGCCGGATCGGCGAGGTTGAGCTGCTCGTACGCGGCGACGCCGTCCGGGTCGGCGCGGCGGGCATGGGCGACGGCGGCCGCGGAGAGGTCGACGCCGACGGCGCGGGCGAAATGGCCGGCGAGGAACCGCGTCTGCGTGCCGTTGCCGCACCCGAGATCGGCGACGGGGAGCGAGGAGTCGGCGTACGGGGCGAGGTGCTCCAGGTCGCGCCGCGCCGTAAGGTCCGGGTCCGCGTCCCAGAACGGCTCGCCCTGTTCACCCGAACTCTGCTCCCAGAAGCCGTCCCAGGCGGTGCGGTAGCGGTCGGACACGGTCATGGGGTCTCCTCGCGGGCTGCGGGCGTGTGAGCTGTACGGGGCACGGGGCACGGGGCACGGCCATGCGGGTTGTACGGGTTGTACGGGTTGTACGGGTTGTACAGGTTGCACGGGTTGGGCGGCACCCGCCGTGTCAGGTGGCTACCCGGCCCGCAGTCGGGCCAGGCCGTCTCTTTCGGGTGGCGCCGGTCCCTACGGGGTTGACCGGCGCGGTCCGAAAGCGACGGCCTGACCCGGGCGGCGGCGGGCACGCCGGGGCAATGCCCCGTCGCGCCGCCCGCCACTCGGCGCCCGGCCGACCGGTGCGCGGTGCCTTCCCCGTCATGCTGCACCGGCCGGAGGCGGGGCCGATGGTTCGTGGCGCACGGTGCGGGCACCCGAGTCGTGGCCGTCGGCCGACACGTCCCCGCGCGCCGCCACCTGGAGGCTGACTGATGCCACGACCGGAGCCACGACTGGGGCCACGACTGGAGATCGACACCCTGGTCTTCGACGTGCTGGGCACGCTCGTCGACGACCAGGCCGGTGTGCGAGCCGGCCTGCGGCAGCTCGCCCCGGGGCTCGCCGGCGCCGAAACCGGGGAGCTCCAGTCGCTGTGGGAGAGGCACGTCGAGGACGAGCAGCGCCGCATCCGCGACGGCGCCCGGCCGTACGCCGCCGGCGATGCCCTCGACGCGGAGGCGGCCCGGCTTGTCGTGGACGCGGTCGGAGCAGCCGCCTCCGGCGCCGGGGAACGGCTGGCCCGGGCGGCCCGCCGGAGGCCGCCGTGGCCCGACACCGTGGCAGGGCTCGCTCGGCTCGCCGAGCGTTTCCGGCTGATCGGGCTGTCGAACGCGAGCCGTCCGGAACTGCTGGAACTGGGCGCCGGTGCGGGGCTGCGATGGCATCTGCTGCTGTCCGCCGAGGAAGTGGCCACGTACAAGCCGGATCCGGCCGTCTACCAACTGGCGGTCAGGGCGTCGGGGCGCCCGCCGGACCGCCTGCTCATGGTCGCCGCCCACGCCTGGGACCTGCGCGGTGCGCAAGGCCAGGGCCTGCGCACCGCCTACGTGGCCCGCCCCACCGGCGAACCGCCGTCCCCCGCCGACCGGTTCGACCTGTACGCCGACGGTCTCTTCGACCTGGCCGACCGGCTCGACCTCGCGTCGGGCTGAGAGAGGGGAGCGGGAGTGGCCCTAGGAGTGGGAGTGGCCTCGGGAGCGGGAGCGGGAGCGGGAGCGGGACGTCAGGACGCGGTCAGGAACACCTGGTCGTGCGGTCGGTGCACGAAGCGTTCGCTGCGCAGTACGCGGGTGGCGACCCGGACGCGCGAGGCGGCGGCGGCGCAGTGGAAGGCGTGGATGTGGTCCAGGACGGCCTCGCGCTGGAGGTCGGATCCGAGGGTGCCGTCCAGGGCGAGGTCCACGTGGTGGTGCTCCTCTGCCGAGCCGTCCGGTGCGAGATGGGTGACGCTGAAGGCGCACAGCAGACGGCCGGTGGACGACAGCCGCTTCAGACGGCAGCTGATGCGGCTCTCCGGGTAGTGGACGTGAATGCTGTCGTCCACACAGGCCACGTGCAGGGCGAGGGCGAGCCGGGGGTCGCCGATCAGCAGGACGAAGCGCAGGGCAAGGCCACGGATCAGGGCGGGGCGCGGCCGGCGCCGCTCAGGGGCGGGGGAGTGCATGCGGTCTCTCCTCGTGGGTGGTGTCGTCTGGCGGGGAGTCGGGGCACCACCGGCTCAGGGAGCTGCTGCGTCGAGTCGCGCCGTCATGGCGTGGCGCAGTCCGTCGGCCCCGGTGTGCGTGCTGTTCCAACGGGCGGAGTGCTCCAGCCCGCGCCGTATGCCTTCCTGATGGGTTTCGCCGAGGACCCGCTTGATGCCCTCCATGACGTGCGCGGGGTGCCGGCACAGTTCGCCGTAGAGGGTGCAGGCCGCGTCGTGCAGAGCAGCGGAGTCGGCGTACACGTCGTTGACCAGGCCGATGCGTGCTGCGCGTGCGGCGTCGATGGTCCGGCCGGTGAAAGCCAGTTCGCGCAGGTGCCCCTGGTTGACGAGGAGCGGAAGGCGCTGCAGCCCGCCGAGGTCGGCGACGACACCCAGCTCGGCTTCGGGCAGGGAGAACCGGGCGCGCCGGGAGGCGTAGCGGATGTCGCAGGCGCTGATCAGTTCCAGGGCGGCCCCGGTGCACTCGCCGTCGATGAGGGCCACGACGGGTTTGGGGCAGTCCGCGACAGCGGTCACGGCGTGCTGGAGGTGGCGGACGTCGTCGTCCATGAAACTGCCGGTCCCGGAGCGCTCGGCGCGCCGCAGGCGTACGAGGTACCAGCGCAGGTCCATGCCCACGGAGAAGGTTCCGCCGTCCCCGGCGAGGACGACGGCCCGGATGTCGTCACGGTGGCCGACGGTCTCCATGAACTCCTTCAGGTCGTCCCAGAACGTGCCGCCGAGCGCGTTGCCCCTGCCGCTGCCGACGATGGTGACCGTGGCGAGCCCGCCGTTCACGACGACGCGGAACGGGGCGCTGCTCATCGCACGGCCAGGGTGGCGGCGGCGGTGCCGGGGATGCTGTCCGTCCGGGCGGACGGCTCCGACGGGGTCATCCGGTAGAGCACTTCCGGAGCATGGGCGTCGGCGCCGTCGTCGGGGAAGTCCGCAGCGGAGAACAGGACTTCGGTGTGGACGTCGAGGCCGCGCTCGTGGGCGAACCGCCGCAGCATGAGCGCGACGGCGCGGTTGCCGGGGTTGACGGTCGTCTCGATGCAGGTGGCTCCGCACCGGTCGGCGCGGTCGGCGAGCTCGTGCATCATCCGCAGGCCGAGTCCGGGCGCGTGCTCGCCGGGGGCGACGGCCGACTGCCACGCCATGAGGGTGTCCGGCCGGCCCGGCCGCAGGTAGGCGGTGACGAAGCCGACGATCCGGCCGTCCGCGGCGGCCGCGACGACGGAGGTGTCGGCGAAGTCGCGGAACCAGAGGTTGTAGTAGTAGAGGCTGTTCGTGTCCAGGATGTCGGAGTCGCGCACCAGTCGCCAGACCGCCGGCGCGTCCGTGGGGCGCGGCGCGCGCAGGGATACGGAGGGGGTGTCGAGGTTGCTCATGGAGGCCTTTCCCTGACGTGAAACGGCGCGGACGTGAAACGGCGCGGACGCGAACGGTGCGGACCATATGGGCGGTGCGGACCATACGGGCGGTGCGGACCATACGAGCGGTACGGGCGGTGCGGACGCCGTGGACGGCGTCGACGGCGTCAACGGCGTGGATGAAGATGCGGTGAATTCTGGGAATGCGGGCGTCCGGATCGCGGCCGGGGTTGCCTCGTGGTTCAGGCCGGGAACCCCGGCTGAAATGCGGAAACGCTCGGAATCCCCTCGGAATTCGTGCGGTGGTTTCGAGCGGTGTACGGGTGCATGAGCCGCGTGAAGAACGCAGGTCGACGGTCGGCCGGGAGGATTTGTTCAACCGGGCGGAAAACGCAATGAAATCTGTCTAGCACACGGCGGTCAGACCGCGCCAGTGCCGACCGGTCTTTCGCCGCTGCCGCCCGGCCGCGGGGCTGCTGCTGGGTGGCCGACGGCCGTTATGGCTGGTTCCGGACCCGGTCCGAGGGCTGGATCGCGACCCGAACGGCGGTGTCGGACCCTGGCCGGGCCGCATGTCAACGGCCTTCGGCAGGAGGTCCATCAGGGGTTTCACGGATGCGGTGCGGCAAGGGCCGGCAGTGGGCGTGCGGTGCCGCCGGGTGCATCGGGTGGAAATGGAGGCATCCATTCCAGGGATTCTTTTGCGACACTTCTCGCCCATCGGGCATGGGATTCAAGATCCCGGCTAGCTGTACCGTCAAGCGCAAACTCGCTGAACCCGTTATGTTCGATACGACTGAACGACGATTCAAAGAGACGAGTGACCCGCATGAGGAGCGCCTTGCCGGCGGCATTACTTCCCGCCGAGCGTATTTCCGTCCGACCTCTCTCCCCTTGTTGTGATGCAGTCCGTTTCGTGAGAAACGCGTAATCATTGACCCTGGGTGCCGCGCTGAACCGGCGGACTCCGGAGGACCACCGCGTCAGGCGCTTCCCGCCGGTGGTGGTGCCGATCGGCGGTAGCGCCCGATCGGCCATGGCGCCCGATCAGTGAGGGCGCCCTGCGGACGGTCCGTTCCGGTCAGGCTTTCAGCGGCAGGCCTTCAGCGGCAGACATTCAGCGGCAAAAATTCAGCGTCAGGCCTTTCTCGGCTTCGGGCCTTTCCTCAGCGTCACGCCTCTCCTCATCGTCAGGAATCCCCCCGAGGGCTCCGGCGTCCGAGGGCCCCGGCGTTCCGCACCCCGCCCGGCGACGCACGCGGCCGTCGGCTCCACCGCCTCGGCTGCCTCCGCCGCTGCACTCCCGGTCGGTCCTCCGTCCTCCGGGACGCCCATCCGCCGAGGCACGGCTGCGCCCTTCCTCCCGCCGCCCCTCCACCGCTCTTCCCTCCACCGCTCTTCCCTCCGCCGACCGCCCGTCGCCCGGTGTGCGGCAGCCGCCTGCCCGGACGCCGCCTGCCCCGGCGCGCCCGGTCCGCGCCCCCAGCCCCCCACGTCCTTCCCGCTCCCCGATGCGCAGGAGACATTCCGCCCATGACCCCGAACGACGTCCTGCACCGCCTCGCCCCCCTGATCGGGGCGCGCACCGCACACCTTCCCGCCGATCCCGCCGACCTGTCGCCCGACACCCGGCTGGAACAGGACCTCCGGATGGACTCGCTGGCGATCGTCCACGTCCTGGAGGACATCGAGGAGTCCTTCGACGTCACCATCACCGACGAGCAACTCGCCGGTGTCTACACGGTCGGTGACCTGGTCGACATCGTGCGAACCACCACCCCGGCCACATCTGCCACCCCGGCCACGTCTGCCACCCCGGCCATGTCTGCCACCCCGACCACGCCCGCGGCCGACGGACGTGCCGCATGAGCACCACGCTGCCGAAACCCGCCGGGACGCCCGCCCCCGTACCGGCGTCCGCCGGGGCCGCGACCCCCGCCGACCCGATCACCGAAGCCGACCCGATCACCGAAGCCGCCCCGCCGACCGAAGCCGACCCGCTGACCGAAGCCATACGGGGGATCGACACCACGGCACTGGACTGCATACAGGTCAACGCGGCCGTCCTGGCCGACGCCGTGCACGGCGCCGGCACCCACCTGGGGCTCGGCGCCCGGCTCCGCTTCGCTCCGCGCTCGCCCGGCGCAGGACGCCTGCCCACCGTGGAGCAGCCCTGGACCGACCAGGTGGCGCGGATGGGCCACCCCCTCGGCCTCGCCCTCCACGCGGCGCAGCCGGTGTCAGAGGGCCGGGCGCTGATGGACCTGCTGCCCGAGGACGGCAGCCCGCTGTACGTCGTCGGCGACGCGTACCGCATGCCCTGGCTCCCGTACCACGGACACCAGCACATGGACCACAGCGTGCTGCTGCGGGCCGTGGACGGCGGGGCCGGCGTCGAGGCGGTGGACGCCTACGACAACGAGACGCCCTACGGCCGGGCCGAGCCCGTGGTGTGCGCCTTCGAACGGGCGCAGGCAGCCGCCCTCTTCGACGCTTCGCCCACCGCGCCGGTAGCGGTACGGTCCGCACGGCCGCCCGCCCGCCGCCCGCTGGACCCGGCCCTGGCGGGCAATGCACGCCGGGCTGCCCGGCTGCTCGCGGGCGACGCCCCGGAACGCTACGCCGCCGCCTTCCGCGACCATCCGGACCAGCAGGAGGCCTGCACGGCCCTGCTGCTGGAGAGCTGGTTGCTGAACCGGACCCGCCGGCTGCACGCCGCCTGGGCGGCGCACCACATGGCCGGCTCCCCCCTGGCCCGTTCCACCGCCGACCAGGCCGACGCCTGGGACGCCTTGACCGGCCAGTGCTACCTGGCCGCGCGGCGCGTACAGCGCGGGCGCCCCGTGCCCCCGCAGATCCACTCCACGCTCGCCGAACTGCTCCGCACGGACGCCCGCATCGCCATCGACGCCGCAACCGCCACCGACGCCCTGCACACCGGACCGGGAGACGCCATGCCGTACGAGCCCGCACGAGTACGCGAGACGGTGGTGAGCACCGTCGCCGACGTCCTCGGCGCCGAGCCCGCGCTGATCGCCGCCACCGACGACCTGAGCGGACTGGACGGCTTCGCCTCCTTCCAGATGGTGGAGACGGTGGAGCGGCTGGAGGACGCGTACGGCGTCGAGTTCGCCCCCGCGGACCTGGAACCCACCGTCCTGCGACGCATCGACGGTCTGGTCGGCCTCGTCCTGCGGACCGCCGACGCAACGCAGGGGGTCCGCTCGTGAGCACCCGCCCGCAGGCCGCCTTGCTGCACGAACTGCTCGACGCCCCCACCGCCGACCCCGGCGCCCCGGCCGTCACCTGCGCGGACCTCACCCTCAGCCGCACCGAACTGGTCCAGGCCAGCCACCGGTACGCCGCCTCCCTGCGCAGCCGCGGACTGGGCCGCGGCGACCGGCTGGTGGTGACCAGCGACAGCGGCCCGCACCTGGCGCCACTGCTGTTCGCGGCCTCCCGGCTCGGCGTGGTCTTCTCCGTCCTGCACGACCAGGTACGCGGCGACGTGCTGCGCCACGTGCTGGCCGACTGCGAGCCGGCCCTGGCGGTCGCCGCATCGGCCGCCACGCGGGACGCCGTCCGCGCAGCCGGCGTACCGGTGGCCGCCCCCGCGGACCTGGACACGCAGCAGGAGCCCGAAGACGGCGTGGAAACCGCCGACGGCCCGCTGCCCGTCGACCCCGTCTGCCTGATCTACACCTCCGGCACCACCGCGCTGCCCAAGGCCGTGGTCTCCACCCACCAGCAGATGCTGTTCGCCGTCCAGGCCATCGCCGAACGGCTCGCCTACCGTGCGGACGACGTCGTCTACTGCCCGCTGCCCCTCTCCTTCGACTACGGCCTCTACCAGGTGTTCCTCTCCGTGCTCGCCGGCAGCCACGTCTGGCTCGGCTCGGCCGCCGAGTCCGGTCCCACGCTCCTGGCCAACCTGGTACGCAGCCGGGCGACCGTACTGCCCGCCGTGCCACCGGTCTCCGCCGCCCTGCTGCGGCTGCTGCGGCGGCGCGGCGGAGAGCGCCCCCCGCTGCGGCTCCTCACCAACACCGGTGCCGCGCTCCCCGCCGACCTGCCCCACGGCCTGCGCGAGATGCTGCCCGGGCTGCACGTGCAGCTGATGTTCGGGCTCACCGAATGCAAGCGGCTCACCATCGCCGAACCGGACGAGGACCTTCTCCGCCCGGGCAGCTGCGGTCTTCCGCTGACCGGCACCGAGGTCTTCGTGGTCGACGAGGCGGGCGTGCGGCTGCCCGCCGGAGAGGTCGGCGAGATCACCGTGCGCGGGCCGAACGTGATGGCCGGCTACTGGCGCCGGCCCGAACTCACCGCTTCGCGCTTCCCGCGACGCGACGGGCTCTTCCCCGAGCTGCGCACCGGCGACTACGGCTGGACCGACGAAGAGGGACGCCTGTACTTCGCCGGCCGCCGCGACGACGTCTACAAGCAGGACGGCTTCCGGGTCAGCGCCGTCGAGGTCGAGGCCGCCGCCCGCCGGCTGCCCGACGTGGACACCGCCGCCCTCCTGACACCCGACAGCTCCCGGCCCGAAGCCGTGCTGGTGGTCACCGGCGCCGCCGACCCCGCGAGTGTCCTGCCCCGGCTGCGCGAGCACCTGGAGGACTTCAAGGTGCCCCGCGTATGCCGCTCCGTCGACGCGCTGCCGGTCAACGCCAACGGCAAGACCGCGAAGGCCGTGCTGGCCGGACAGCTCGCGGAGGCCGGCCGTGACTGACACCGCCCCGCGTACCGGCACCGCCGTACGGCCCCCCGCCCCGCGGCCTGCCCCCGGGGCCCCCGCCGCCCCCGGCCTTCCGCCCGTACCGACTCCGGCGTACCTGTACGACCTGGCCGCGGTGCGCTCCGCGCACGCCCGGCTGCGGTCCTGCCTGCCGGAACCGAGCAGCCTGTACTACTCGTTGAAGGCCAATCCGCACCCGGCCGTGGTGTCCACGCTCCACGGCCTCGGCTGCCGCGCCGAGGTCAGCTCCCCCGGTGAACTGGACGCGGCCCTGGAAGCGGGCGTTCCGGCCGGCGACATCCTCTACACCGGCCCCGGAAAGCGGGACGAGGACCTCGACGGGGCCCTCGGCGCCGGGGTCCGCGACTTCGCCGTGGACTCCGTACACGGGATCGGCCAACTGGACCGGGCCGCCGCCCGGCACGGCGTGCACGTCACCTACCTGCTGCGCGTCAACCCCGGCGGCGGCAGCAGGGGGGCGGGGCTGCGGATGACCGGAGAGCCGTCCGCCTTCGGCGCCGACGCCGAGGACATCGCCGCGCACCCCGGCCGGTACACCGGCGGCCGGCACGCCCGCATCGACGGCCTCCACCTCTACCTGGCCACCAACATCGCCGACGAAGCGGCACTCGGCGACTCCTTCAGCGAGGCCATCGCCGTGGCCCGCACGCTGCGGGAAGCCCTCGAGGTGCCGCTGCGCACCATCGACCTCGGCGGCGGCTTCGGCGCCCCGTACGCCCGGGCCGGCGAGCTGCCGGACTACCCGGGGCTGGCCGGCCGGCTGGCGCAGGAACTGGACGGGGCGCTGCCCGGCTGGCGGCGGAACGACCCCGCTGTGGCCTTCGAGTCCGGCCGCTACCTGACCGCCACCTGCGGGCAGCTGCTGACCCGCGTCCTGGACGTCAAGGCCTCCCACGGGCAGCGGGTCGTCGTCCTCGACACCGGCATCAACCACCTCGGCGGGATGGCAGGACTGCGGCGGGTACCGCCGCTCCACCCCGACGTGGTCCCCCCGGCGGGCCCGGGAACGGAGCGCACCGGCGGCGACGGACCGGACGCCGCCGCCGAACCGCCGGGCCCCGCGATGATCTGCGGCCCGCTGTGCACGCCGCTCGACACCTGGGCACGCTCGCACCCGCTGCCCGCCGTGGCCCCCGGCGACCTGCTCGCCGTACCGAACACCGGCGCCTACGGCCTGCACGCCAGCCTCGTGCTCTTCCTCGGCCACCCCGCCCCGCTCGAAGTCGTCACCGACGGGGGCCGCATCGTGCGCAGCGACAGGCTGGCCTTCGTCCGGCGCGCCGCCGCCACCTGACCGCCCCCGCGCACCCCGCATCCGCGACCCGCAGTCCCGCCCACGCAGCGGACCACCAGCGGACCACCACCCCTCATGAGGAGAAACGCCATGGACCAGGCCTTCGCCGACACCCTCCGTCCCCACCTGCGCTACCTCGCCCCCGACCAGGAACTGCGGCCCGAGGACCGGCTGCGCGACCTGGGGCTCAACTCCATGCAGGCCATCGACCTCGTCTTCGACCTGGAGGACAACTGCGGCGTGACCCTCCCCGACGACCAGCTCACGGACGGCAACTTCGAGACCGCCGGCACCCTGTGGGCGGCCGTGGAGAGCGCACGCGCCCCCCTGGCGGATGCCCGATGAGGGCCCTCGACCCCGCTCTTGCCCACCGCCTGGCACCCGTGCTGGAGACCGTCGGACAGCACGCCGCCGAGAGCGACGAGAAGGCCGCCTTCCCGCTGGAAGGACTGACCGCGATGCGGACCTCGGGGCTCCTGGGGCTCCTCGTCCCGGCCCGCTACGGAGGCCTGGGCGGCAGCGTTCCCGACCTGCTCGCCGCATCCCAGACGATCGCCCGCCAGGACATGTCGGCGGCCATGGTGTTCGCCATGCACGGCCAACAGGTCGCGGCCCTGGTCCACCACGCCTCCGAGGACCTGCGCGAACGGGTACTGCCCAGGGTCGCCCGGGGCGACCTCTACCTGGGCTCGGTCACCACCGAGGCCGGCAAGGGCGGCCACCTGCTCAGCTCGCAGACGGGCACCCGCCGTACGGGCGACCTCGTCGAGCTGGACCGGATGGCCCCGATCGTCACCGGCGGCGCCCACGCGGACGCCTACCTGATCACGGCCCTGGCCCCCGGAGCCACCTCCGACGGCCAGGTGTCACTGGTCTACGCCGAGCGCGACCAACTGGACGTGCAGGTCCTCGGCGGCTGGGACCCGATGGGCATGCGCGGCACCCACAGCGTGCCGATGCGCTTCACCGGCGCCGTGCCGCACGACCAGGTCGTCGGAGCGCACGGCGACTTCCGCAAGGTGACGGTCGACGTCTTCGCCCCGCTCGCCCACCTCGGCTGGAGCGCCTGCTGGCTGGGGACGGCCGCCGGCGCACTCTCCCGCACCCTGCGCTTCCTGCGCAGCCCCGAGGAACGGCGCCGCCGGGACCTCAAGGGCGAGCTGCTGCTGACCCGGCTGGCCCGCGCCCGCCAGCGCATCGACACCGTGCAGGCCATGCTCAGCCACACCGCCGACGTCTACGGCACCCTCTCCGCCGAGGAACGCGGCGGCCCGCCCTGGCAACTCCTGGTCAACGCGCTGAAAGTGACGGCCTCCGAACAGTGCCCGGCGGCGGTGGAAGAGCTCGTCGAGCTGGTCGGGCTCCGCCACGGCTACCTGCGCAACCAGCCGCTCGCGCTGGAGCGCGCCCTGCGCGACCTGCGCTCCGCCTCGCTGAACTACGGCAACGACCGACTGCAGCTGGCCAACGGATCGCTCAGCCTGCTGGACCAGGAGGCCACCCTTGTCTGACACCCTCACCGGCCTGCCCGCCGAGGCCCCGGCCGGTGCGCGCCCGCCCCCGCACCCCGCCCTGCCGCACCCCGCCCCGAACCCCGCCCCGCAACACCCCGCCCTGCCGCGCCCTGCACGACCCGCCGGCGATCCGAGCACCTGCCTGTGGAGGCCGGCCCCCGGAGTCGCCCTCGTACTGGCCCGAGTCGACCGGGTGCTCGCGGCGCCCGCCGCCCTGGACCGGCTGCGGCCCGAAGAGCAGCGGGCCGCCGCCGCCATGGCGCCCTGGCGGGCCCGCGAGCACCTGGCCGGCCGGGCGCTGCTGCGGACGCTCCTCGCCCGACTCCTCGGCGAGGCCGATGCCCGGGGCCCGGTGGTCCCCGAACCGGCCGGCCGGCCCCGGCTGCCCGGCTCACCCCGCACCGGCGTGAGCATCTCGCACAGCGGCCCGTACGCGGCCGCCGCCGTCGGCATCGGCCTGGACGTCGGCGTCGACGTCCAGGTGCCCTGCCCGCCGTCCGCCGGGATGCTGCGCCGCTGCTGCCCGCCGCACACGGCGGCGCGACTGACGTCCCTGCCCCCCGGCGCGGCCGCCCGCGCCTTCGCCCGGGTGTGGACCGTCCAGGAGGCGTGCGTGAAGGCCCGCGGCACCGGCCTGCCGGGCGCGCCCTGGCGCATCCGCGCCGACCTGGACGCCCCGGCCGGCAGCTGGGGCCGACTGCGCTGGAGCCGGCTGACCGTGCCGGCCCCGCCCGCCGCCGAAGTGCCCGCCGTGGCCTGCGCGTTCGGCCCGGCCGACCCCGCAGCAGTGCCCGCGCCCGGCCACCCGACCCCTGCGTGGAGGAACCCGATGCCCACCGAGGACCCCGATGCGTACTGACCCCACCGCCCCCGCCGGCGCCGGACTGAGCTGCTACACCGAGAACCTCCTCGACTACCTGTCCGCGTACTCACCGCACGCCGCGGAGCTGCTGGCCCGCTCCGTCCGCCTCGCCGTGGACCCGGACACCGGCCGCTTCTCGCACCACGACCGCGCCCTGAACGACCTCCCCGGCAACCGAAGGCTCGCCTACCGCGGCGCCCCCGACGCCGCGACGGCCCTCACGGGCATCGCCGCCGAACTCGCCGCGCACGGCCGGGCCCTGGTGGTGGCCGACAGCGCCGCACTGCCCTGGCTCACCGGCACGGCCGACCACCACGCCCCGCACCTGGTCCTGGTGAACGGCCGCACCCCGCACGGGACATGGCAGGTGGCGGACGGCTTCACCGCCCTGTTCAACAGCGGCGGCTCCCAGGACCCGTTCGCCGGCGAGCTGTCCGACTCCGAGTTCACCGCCCTGCTGGCCTTCCCCGACGGGCTGTCCCGGACCCACCGCATCCGCAACACCCTGGCCTTCGGCTTCCCGGTGGCGCCCCCGGCGTACGCGACCTACCAGTGGCTGGCCGTGGAGCAGGGCGCCACCGTGGAGCAGCTGCCCGGCGGCCCCTGGCTCACCGGGACGGCCGCCCTGCAGGAGACCGCCCGGCTGCTGGCCGAGGACATGGCCGGCGACGGACCGCGCGGCGTGCTGGAGGACGTTTGGGCGGCGGCGCAGCACCACCTGTTCCGCGACGCCCACCTGCTGGCCGGGGCGGGCGCCCCGCTCACCCCCGGGGAACGCGAGGCCGTCGAGGCCACCACCGCCAAGTGGCGCGAGGTGCCCCGCATGCTCCGCTTCGCCGCGAACTCCGCCCGCCGCGGCCGCCCCCGGCCGTCGCTGGTCGAGGGCGCGTTCACGGCGCTCGCAGAACGGGAGGCAGCCGCCGCACCGGTGCACGCCGCCCACGGCTGCGCCACCCCCGCGGACCGGCCGACCGCCGGCCGTTCCCCCGTACGGCAAGGAGGCTGACGTGCCCGCACCCGCCCTCACCCTGTGGGACCGCTTCGCCCGCACCGCCGAGCGCCACCCCGACCGCCCGGCCCTCACCGCCGCGGGCACCACCCTGTCCTACGCCCAGTTGCGCACCCGCGCCGAGGCCCTGGCCGCCCGGCTCTGCTCCGGCACGCCACCGCCCCGCCACGCCGCCCTGCTGGCGGTGCGGACCCCCGTGACGTACGCCGCCTACCTGGCGCTGCAGCGACTGGGGGCCGCGGTGGTGCCGCTCAACCCGGCCGCACCGCCCGGCCGCAACGAGGCCGTCGTACGGCAAGCCGACGCGGCCGTCGTCCTGGCCGACGCCTCCTGCGACGCCCGACCTGCGGGCCGGGCCGCGCCGCTCGTCCCGGTCGCGCTCACCGACCGCGCCGACGGCCCCGGCCTGAGCGCCGTCCCCGCCCCCCGCCCGCAGGACACCGCGTACATCCTGTTCACCTCCGGCTCCACAGGGCGTCCCAAGGGCGTCGTGATCCGCCACGACAACACCGACGCCTACCTCGACCACGCCGTCGAGCGCTCCGGGGCCGGCCCGGACAGCCGGCTGTCCCAGACCTTCGACCTCACCTTCGACCCGTCCGTCTTCGACATGTTCGTGGCCTGGAGCACCGGCGCGGCCCTCGTCGTGCCCACCCGCGACGAACTCATGGACCCGGCCGGGTTCGTGGCGCGGCACGCACTGACCCACTGGTTCTCCGTGCCCTCGGTGGTCTCCCTCGCCGCCCGCCTGCGGCGGCTGCCGCCGGACTCGATGCCGACGCTGCGCTACGCGGCCTTCGCCGGTGAACCCCTCACCCTCCAGCAGGCCCGGTCGTTCGCCGCGGCCGCCCCCGGCGCCTGCCTGGAGAACCTCTACGGCCCCACGGAACTCACCGTCACCTGCACCGGCTACCGCCTTCCGGCCGACCCGGCCCACTGGCCGCGCACCGCCAACGGCACCGTCCCCATCGGCACCGCCCACCCCGGCGCCGAGGCCCTGGTGGTGGACGCGCAGATGCAGCCCGCAGCCGAGGGCGAACTGCTCGTACGCGGCCCGCAGCGGTTCCCCGGCTACCTGGACCCCGCCGATGACCACGGCCGGTTCGCCGCCGGAGAACCCGGCACCGGCCCCGCCCCCCGCGAAGGCGAGCCGGTGACCGAGAGGCACTGGTACCGGACGGGCGACCGCGTGGCCCGGACCGCCGACGGCCTGGTGCACCTCGGCCGCCTCGACAGCCAGGTCAAGATCAGCGGCTACCGCGTCGAACTGGGCGAGGTCGAGGAGGCACTGCGCGCACGCCCCGGCGTCGTCGACGCGGTCGTCGTGGCCCGCACCGACCGGCCCGCGCCCGTCCTGCAAGCCGTCTACACCGGAGACGTCGGCGATCCGGCGCCCCTCCAGGAAGCCCTGCACGAGGAACTCCCCGCCTACATGGTCCCGCGCACCCTGCTGCGCCTGCCGGAACTGCCGCGCAACCTCAACGGAAAGACCGACCGCAACGCCGTGGTCGCCGCCCTGGACACGGCTTTCCCCGTCGCAGGACCCCGACCGGAAAGGAACCCGGTGACGTGACCACGACCAGCACCACCGGCACGACCCGTACTCCGCTGCCCGACACCGAGCAGTTCTGCGCCACCATGGCCCAGCTCGCCACCGGCGTCGCCGTCGTCACGACCGTCGGCCCCGACGGCCCCGTCGGATGCACCGCCAACGCCCTGCTCTCGCTGTCCACCGAGCCGCCGTCGGTCCTGGTCTCCCTGGCCAGCGCCGGCCGTACCGTACGGCACGCCCGCGACCACGGCCGGTTCGCCGTCAACATCCTCAGCTGGCAGCAGCGGGACCTGATGGACAGGTTCGCCCGGATGCCCGCGGCCGAGCGCTTCCAGGGCGTGGCCCACCACGACGAAGAGGGCTGCCCGGTACTGGAGGGAACGGCCGCCACCGTGGTGTGCCGCCTCGACCAGGCCCCCACCGCGCTCGACCACACCCTCCTGATCGGCCGCGCGCTGTGGACCGTACAGGACCCCGGCGCCCGGGCCCTGGTGCTCTACCGGCACCAGCAGAACGCCGTGACCGGCTGACCTCCCGCCGCGCGGCACCGGCATCCCGCAGCATCCGCACCGACCAGACAGGGACGCACATGAGTATCTTCGCCAGCATGGAATCAGAGGTCCGCAGCTACAGCCGGGCCTGGCCCACCGTCTTCACCACCGGACGCGGCGCCGAGCTGCGGGACGAATCCGGCCGGTCCTACATCGACTTCTTCGCCGGCGCCGGCGCCCTCAACTACGGGCACAACCCGCCCGAGTTGAAAGCCTCGCTGCTGACGTACCTGACCGGCGACGGCATCACCCACGGCCTCGACATGCACACCGCGGCCAAACGGCTCTTCCTGACGCGGCTGCGCGACCTGGTCCTGGCCCCGCGCGGACTGGACTACCGCGTCCAGTTCCCCGGACCCGGCGGCACCAACGCGGTCGAGGCCGCACTCAAACTCGCCCGCAAGGTCACCGGACGGCACACCGTCGCCTACTTCGAACGGGGCTTCCACGGGATGACGCTCGGGGCCCTGGCGGTCACCGCCAACCCGGCGAAACGCGCCGGGGCGGGAGTACCGCTTCCGCACACCGTGTCCGTGCCCTTCGACGACCCCGCCGACGATGACGCACAGGCAGCGGCGCGGCTCACCCGGGCGCTGGACACCGCCTGCGCCGACGGGCCGCTCGCCGCCGTCGTCGTGGAGACCGTACAAGGCGAGGGCGGCGTCAACCCGGCCCGCCCGGCCTGGCTGCGCACCCTGGCCGCCTGGGCCCGGGAGCACGGCACGCTCCTGGTGGTGGACGACATCCAGATGGGGTGCGGGCGCACGGGACCCTTCTTCTCCTTCGAGCCGGCCGGCATCGTCCCCGACATCGTCTGCCTGTCCAAGTCCCTCAGCGGCTACGGGATGCCCATGGCCCTGACCCTGATCCGGCCCGAGTACGACGTGTGGAAGCCCGGCGAGCACAACGGCACCTTCCGCGGCTACAACCCGGCCTTCGTCACCGCCGCCCGGGCGCTGGAACTGTACTGGTCCGACAGCACGCTGGAGGCGAGGACCGCCGCGCTGGGCCGCCAGGTGGAGCGCGCCCTCACGCAGACCGCCCGCCGGTACGGGCTGAACGCACCGCGCGGGCGCGGCCTGGCCTGGGGGCTGCCCTTCGACCGGCCGGGAGCGGCCCGCGAGGTGTGCGACGCCGCCTACCGCAACGGCCTGCTGCTGGAGACGGCCGGACCGCAGGACGACGTCGTCAAGCTCCTGCCGCCGCTGACGGTGGCGCAGGGACAACTGGACCGGGGCCTGGCCGTCCTCGACGGGGCCGTCGCCGCGATGGTGGGCATACGGACCCTCGTGGCCTGACTCCCGCAGCCGCGGGGGACCAGGGAGCAGGGACCAGGGACCGCCCGGCGGCACACCGGCCGCGGGGCTGACGAACGGAGAGCGGATGTCGGTCGACCTCTTGGGATTCCTCGGCGTGGTGCTGCTCGCGTACCTCGTGCCCGGACCCGACTTCCTCGTGGTGCTCCGGTCGGCGACCGAGCACCCGGCCAAGGGCCGTGCCGCGGCGCTCGGCGCCCAGGCGGGGCTGTGCGTGCACATGCTCGCCGCCGCCACCGGGCTCTCACTGATCGCCGCCCGCTCCCCGGTGGTCTACGACGCCATCAAGTTCCTCGGCGCGGCCTACCTCGTCCACCTCGGGGTCCGCGCCGTCCTGGCCGCCCGGCGGGCCGCCCGCGAGCGGACCGCCGGGCGGCAGGCGGCCGCCGCTCCGGCGCCCGAGGGCCCGGCGGAGCCGGGACCCGCCCGGGGCCGCCGGCGGGCCGGCTTCAGCCAGGGCTTCCTCACCAACGTGCTCAATCCCAAGGCGGCCCTGTTCTTCATCAGCATCCTGCCGCAGTTCGTGCACGGCAGCGGATCCATGACCCGTCAGATCTTCTTCCTCGGCACCCTGGACGTCGTCATCGGCATCGCCTACTGGTTCGCCCTGGTCGCCGTCGCCGCCCGCCTGCGGGCACTCCTCGCCCGCCCCGCGTTCCGCCACCGCTGGGAACTCACCACCGGCTGGCTCTTCATCGCCATCGGCATCGGAGTCGCCGCAACCGCCTGACCCCCGTCCGTCCTTCGTGCACCGGCAGCCGGGCCGGGGAGGGCGTGCTGTCCGCGGCCCACCACGGACTGGCATGCTGTGGCCATGGAAGAGACGAATGACCGGCACACCGCCGTGGTCGTGACCGCCGAAGGCGAGTACGACGCGGACAACCTGGGCCCGCTCACCGACCGGCTGTCCACCGCTGCCGAGACCCACCGCACCGTGGTCCTGGACGCGTCGGCCATCACCTTCGCCGACTCCTCCTTCCTCAACCTCCTGCTCAAGGTGCACCACACCACGGCCCTCAGGATCGCGGGGCCCCGGAACCAGCTCTCCCGGCTCCTCCAGATGACCTGCGCGGACCGGGTCCTGGACCTGCGCCCCACGGTCGAAGACGCGCTCCGGCCCTGAGCGCGCGGCAAGCGGGCCGTGGTGGCAGCCGCAGCCGCAGCCGCAGCCGCGACCGCAGCCGCAGCGGCCGGGGACGAAACTCCCCGCAAAGGCGCTGTCGCCGTGGTGTGCGAGGATCAGGGGGTTTTCGTCCAGTACCGGGTAGACGAGGGGACATGAGGCGGTCACAGATGGGCGATGAGCCGGGCGAGCAACCACCCGGAGCGCGTGCGATGCCGACGCCTTCCTTCCACCCCGCCCCCCTCCCCGCCCCGGCCCCCGCCCCGCTCCCCGCCACCGCCGCCGACGCCCGCGACCGGGTGGTCGCCCTGCTGCAGGCCTGCGGGCTGCCGCCGGAGTCCCCCGCGGTGACCGACGCCCTGATGCTCACCTCCGAACTGGTCACGAACGCGATCCGCCACGGCCGCGGCATGACCGCCTTCCGCGCCGATGTCCACGGCAGCGCCCTGCGCATATCGGTGGCCGACCGCAATCCCGACCCTCCCGTCGCACGGACCGGCGAAGCTCCCGGGATCCGGATAGGCGGCTACGGCTGGCCCCTCGTCCAGAGCCTCGCCGAACACCTCACCGTGACCCGCCACGGCACGGGCAAGCAGATCACCGCCGACCTCAGGATCCGCTGATCCACGGCCCTGCGCGCCCGGCCCGACGGCAGGCCGGGCCCACGGATGTCCGGGGCGGAGCCAGAGGTTCAGTCCAATGGCCTAAGGTTTCCGGAGAGGGGCCGTCAGGCTTCCGCGATGAGGGATGTGTGTTGTGGCCGGTGGG
Source organism: Streptomyces sp. cmx-4-9 (assembly GCF_046548835.1). Lineage (NCBI taxonomy): Bacteria > Bacillati > Actinomycetota > Actinomycetes > Kitasatosporales > Streptomycetaceae > Streptomyces > Streptomyces sp. cmx-4-9. The sequence goes on from NZ_JAEBEE010000006.1 coordinate 85,285, forward strand.
GACGTTGCGAAGCGCTTGGTGAGCCTGCTCTCGGTACGGGGTGAGGACCTGGCCGCGACCTGGGCGGACACCGTCGCCGGCTCGCTCGGCGGACGGGTCAGCCGGGCAGAGGTCCAGCGCGAGCTGCAGGAGCTGTACGACGCCCTGGTGGCGGCGCTCGGCCGCGACAGCCTGGACGCCCACGGCGACGCCTTCGGCGAGGTGCGGGCCCTGCTGACGGAGCTGTCGCGCAGCCGGGCCAAGCAGGGCTTCACGCCCACGGAGACCGCGTTGAGCGTGTACGCGCTCAAGGAGGTCCTGGAGCCGTCGCTGTCCGGCGACGTCGAGGACGTCCAGGCCTACCTGAAGTTCGCCGCCCTGCTGGACGCGCTCGGCCTGTTCACCATCGAGGTGTTCACCCGTACCCGCGAGGCCCTGATCTCCGCCCAGGCCGAACAGCTGCTGGAGCTGTCGACCCCGGTCGTCAAGCTGTGGGACGGCGTGATCGGCGTACCGCTCGTCGGGACCCTGGACTCCGCGCGCACCATGGTCGTCATGGAGAAGATGCTGCAGGCGCTGATCGACACCGGCTCCGAGCAGGCCATCATCGACATCACCGGCGTCCCCGCCGTGGACACCGAGGTCGCCCAGCACCTCCTCAAGACCGTCGTGGCCGCCCGTCTCATGGGCGCTGAGTGCACCATCTCCGGAATCCGCCCCCAGATCGCCCAGACCATCGTGGCGCTGGGCATCGACTTCGGCGACATCGTCACCAAGGCCACCCTCGCCGACGCCCTGCGGCACGCGCTGCGCCGCTCCGGCGTCACCCTCTCCCGTACCGTTGCGCAGGCCGGCCGGTGAGCGAGCAGGTACCGGTCCTGCAGATCGGGCAGGTGCTGCTGGTCTCGATCCAGACGGACCTGGACGACCAGGCAGTGATGCTGCTGCAGGACGACCTGGCCGCCAAGGTGGTGGAATCCGGTGCCCACGGCGTGATCATCGACATCACCGCCGTGGAGATCGTGGACTCCTTCGTGGGCCGCATGCTCGCCACGATCGCCTCCATCTCGCGGATGCTGGACGCCCAGACGGTCGTGGTCGGCATGCGCCCGGCCGTCGCCATCACCCTGGTCGAGCTCGGCCTCTCGCTGGGCGGGGTGCGTACCGCACTGACCCTGGACAAGGGGCTGCGCGTCCTGGAGCGCGCCCGGGCCGAAGCCGGGTACGACGTCCCGGCCGGAGCCGGTGGCGAAGGCATCGTGCCGGATGCCGCGGCCGGCCTGTGAACGCTCCCGGCCCAGGCGGCCCGGAGTTGCTGGAGATCACCGCCAACGCGGGAGTGGTACAGGCACGGCAGGCCGTCCGCGCCCTCGCCCAGGCCTGCAGGCTCTCCCTGGTGGAGCAGACCAAACTGATCACCGCGGCCAGTGAACTGGCCCGCAACACCCTGATCCACGGCGGAGGCGGGACGATGGCCGCCGCCCTCGTCGAAGAGCGCGGCCGGCGCGGAGTACGCCTGGTCTTCGCCGACCGGGGCCCGGGCATCCCCGACGTGGACCTGGCGCTCACCGACGGCTGGACCTCGGGCAGCGGCATGGGCCTCGGCCTCTCCGGCTCCAAGCGCCTGGTCGACGACTTCGTCCTGGACACCACCCCCGGGCAGGGCACCACCATCACCGTCACCAAGTGGGCCCGGTGACCGACCTGCTGACGGACTGTGAGGACGTCGCCTGGTTCCGCGACGAACCCGAGGCCGCCCGAGGCGCCGCCGCCGCCCTGGGACGGCGGATCGGGCTCACCGAGCACCGCACGGCCGAGCTGGTCCTGGCAGTCGCCGAACTGACCACCAACATCACCAAGCACGCCGTCGACGGCTCACTGCTCCTGCGCGTCCTGCGCACCGAGGACGTCGCCGGCGTCGAGGTCGTGGTCGTGGACGGCGGCCCGGGCATGGCCGACGTGGCAGCGGCCCTGCGGGACGGAATGTCGACCGCCGGCACCCTGGGCATCGGCCTCGGAGCGGTCCAACGCCTCGCCGACACCTTCCACATCCACTCCCAGCGCGGACTCGGCACCGTCCAGGTGGCCCGCTTCTGGCCCCGCCCGCTCCACCGCTCCACCACCGGCGAGCCGGCCGTCGGCGGAATCACCCGGCCGATCGCCGGGGAACAGGTCTGCGGGGACGCCTGGGCAGCACGTCCCGACACCGCAGAACAGGACACGCACCGCGACCCCGTACGGACCGGCCCGCCGGCCGGAACCGACCCCCTGCCCCTGGACTGGTCCGACCTCACCGGGACCCGGCCGCCCGGCCGGCGCCTCCAGCCGCCGCAGCGCCCCCGCATCCCCTCGCTGGTGACCCCGCGCGCCTCGCGCTCCGTCCCCGTACGGGCAGCCGCCCCCGGACCCGGCCGGGGAACCCTGGTGATGTCCTGCGACGGACTGGGCCACGGCCCCATGGCCTCCCTGGCCGCCAAGGCCGCCGTCCAGGCCTTCCGCACCGGCACCGCACGCACCCCGGAACAGGCGATGGAGCAGATCCACCGCGCCCTGCGCGGCACCCGCGGCGCAGCGGTGGCCATCGCCCGCCTGGAGCCCGACGGACGCGTACTGTTCTGCGGCACCGGGAACATCACCGCCGCCCTGGTCACCCAGGACAGCCGCGCCAACCTCCTCTCCCACCCCGGCATCGTCGGCCACCAGATGCACCAACTGCGCACCTACGAACAGCACCTGCCCGGCCACGGCGTCCTCGTCATGCACTCCGACGGCCTGAGCGACCGCTGGACGTCCGCCGACCTCGCCGGAGTCCTGCACCACCCGCCCGCCCTCATCGCCACCGCCCTGCTCCGCCTGGCCGGGACCCGGCGCGACGATGCCAGCGCGGTGATCGCCAAGGCCGTCCGGTGAAACGTCAGGTGAGACGGATCGCCACCCGCCCCCGCGACCACGACCGCGCCACGGTGCTGCTCACCCCGATCGCCACCGAGCACGACGTCTTCGCGCTGCGCCGCCACGCCAAGACCATCGCCGGCGCCGTCGGCCTCGACAACCGCGACCAGGTCCGCCTGGCCACCGCACTGAGCGAACTGGGACGCGACCTGCTGCGCCCCGCCGCCATGACGGCCGTCTTCACCGTGCAGCACCACCCGCCCGCGCTGCACACCGCGATGCGATGGAGCGACGACCGCGCTCCCAGCGGCGAATCCCTCGCGGCCGTCACCCGCCTGCTGCCCCAGACGCGCTACGAGCCCTCCCTCGGCGCCCGCGACCGCCCGCAGCCGGCCGCCCCCGACGGCCCGCAGCCGCCTCCGGCCGGCTCCCGGGTCGGCTGGATCGAGATCACCTGCCCCGTCCCGGAACTCGCCGCCCGCAACCTGGACGTGGGCCGGATCCTGGCCCTGGTGCAGGCCGAGACCCCCGCCAGCGCGATCGACGACCTCCAGGCGCAGACCCGGGACCTGCTGGCCGCACTGCACGAAGCCCACGCCCAGCGGGACGAACTCGAGCGGCTCAACGAGGAACTCGTGGAGACCAACGCCGGCGTCATGGCCCTCTACGCCGACCTCACCGTCGAGCACAAGGACGTCGTCGAGCGCTTCGACCAGGAACACGAACTCGCCCTGGCCCTGCAGCGCACCTTCCTGCCCGCCGACCTGCCGACCTCGCCGGGCGTGGAACTCGCGGTGCGCTACCTGCCCGCCACCTCGATGACCGAGATCGGCGGAGACTTCTACGAGGCCGTCACCACCCCCCACGGCCTGCTGCTCGCCGTCGGGGACGTCGTCGGCCACTCCCTGCAAGCCGCCATGGTCATGGGCGGGATCCGCCACGCCCTGCGGGCCTACGCCGCCCTGGGCCACCCCCCGCACCTCCTGCTCCGGCACCTCGACCACCTGCTGGGGCTGCACCACCGCGGATGGACCGCCACGGTGTGCATCGTCCTGGTGGAACCGGGCAACGACCGCATCCAGATCGCCAACGCAGGCCACCTGCCGCCGCTGCTCCTGTCCCCGGGCGCCGATCCCCGCTACCTCACCGAGCACGGGCCACTGCTCGGGCTGGGTTTGGCGCACCCCGAAGCCGTCAGCCACCCGGTCAAGCCCGGGAGCCGCCTCCTGATGGTCACCGACGGGCTCATCGAGACCCGCGACAGTGACCTGCGCGACCGCCAGGCCGCGCTGGCCGCCACCGCCGCCGCGGGACCGGAGGAACCGGAAGCGCTCTGCGCCGCCCTGGTCGAAGCCTTCGGCACGGAACCCGAGGACGACATCATCGTCTTCGCCACCCGCCTGCACCCGCCCGAGAGCCTGTCCTGAGCCCGCCGGCCGGGGGAGCAGGGCCGGCTCCGCCGCCGAGCGGCGTGGCCCGGCGCGCATCCGCCCGGGCGGCCCTACCGTGGTGCGGGTGACAGGAATCGACGCCGAGCGGCGGTGGTCCGAGTCCATGCCGGCCGCCTACGAGCACCACCTCGTGCCGGTGGTCTTCCGGCCCTTCGCCGCGGACCTGGCTGCCCGAGCGGCGCGACTGCACCCACGCCGCATCCTCGAACTCGCCGCAGGTACGGGCGCGTTGACCTCCGCGCTGCTGGCGGCGGCGCCGTCGGCCGAGGTGACGGCCACCGACCTGAACGAGGCCATGGTCGCCCTCGGATCGGCCCGCGCCCCCGGCGCGCTGTGGCTGCAGGCCGACGCGCAGCGGCTGCCGTTCCCGGACGGTTCCTTCGACCTGGTGGCCTGCCAGTTCGGCGTGATGTTCTTCCCCGACCGGGTCGCCGCGTACACCGAGGTCCGCCGGGTGCTCGCCCCGGGCGGCCGGTTCCTGTTCACCACGTGGGGCCCCCTGGACACGCACGCCTTCGGGGCCGCGCTGCAAGCCGGGCTGGAGCGGGCCTTCCCGGCCGACCCGCCGCAGTTCCTCCGTACGGTTCCGCACGGCTACGCCGACCCTGCCGCCGTGGCCGCCGACCTGGCGGCCGCCGGGTTGGCCGTCGCGGAGGAGCAGGAGCTGACGCTGGAGGGCCGGGCCCCGTCGGCCGCCGACGTCGCCACCGGGTTCCTCGCCGGGACACCGGTGCGCGCGGCCGTCGAGGAGCGCGGCGGCGGACCGTCCGCTGTGGCCGCGGTCACCGAGGAGATGACGTCCCGCCTCGGCCCGGGCCCGGTGACCGCCCCGATGACGGCGTACGTCTTCCTCGCGACGGCTTGACGGCCCGGCGGCCCGGCGGCCCGGCGGCTGCGGGCTCCGCTCTGTTCAGTGATCGCCCGGAGGCAGGGTGGAGCCGAGCTGGGTGAGGAGGGCGGCCAGATGGGTCTGCTCTTCGGTGCTGAGTCCGGACAGGAGCCGCCGCTGGTTGTCCAGGTGGACGGCGATGAGTTCGTCGGTCAGGGCGACGCCCTCGTCGGTGAGGGCGACCAGGCGTCCCCGCGAGTCGCTCGCGTCGACGGACCTGGTGACCAGGCCGCGGGCGGAGAGCCGGTCCACCCGCTTGGTGATCGCGCCGGTGGTGACCAGGACGGTGCGGCTGAGCTCGCCCGCGGACAGGGCGTAGGGCGCCCCCGACCGTCGGAGCGCAGCCAGCACGTCGAAGTCCCCGGCGCCCAGACCCGCGGCCCGGAAGGGCGGCCGCAGCCGCTGGTCCAGGGCATCGACCAGCCGGAAGAGGCGGCCGATGACCAGCAGGGGAGCCGTGTCCAGCTCGGGACGCTCGCGCTTCCACTGCGCGGCGATGGCGGAGACGGCGTCGGCGTGGGTGTCCGATTCGGCGTCCGATGCGGCTTCGGCTTCGGTCTGCATGCCTTCATCTTATCTTCCGCGGATGATAAATTACCTTCCATGGAAGATTCCTTGGTGTTGCGGCTTTCCCTGCCCGCTCGGACCCCGGCCGCGGACGCGTCCACCGAGCCGAAGCGGGGCCGTGGTGCACCCGGTCCCCGCTGAACCCGGCCGCCGCACCCGGCGCCGGCTGGTCTCCGCCGGCCTGGTCGGCTCGATCGGCGACGGCATCTACGTACCCCTGACGATGCTGTTCGTCCACTCGCTCACCGCCCTGTCCCTCACGTCGATCGGCGCGGGCCTGACGGTCGCCGGGCTGTGCGCCCTGGCGTTCATGCCGGCCGCAGGCGTCCTCATCGACCGGTTCGGCGGCCGGAGGGTGCTCATCGGCGTACTCGCCCTGCGCGCGGCCGGGTTCGCGGCCTACCCGTTCGCCCACTCCTACCCCGCCTTCCTGGCGATCGCCCTGGTCGTCGCCGTGGGGATGTGGGCCTCCCCGCCCAGCCAGCAGGCCCTCATCGGCGACATCGCCCGAGGGGCCGAACGCGACCGCCTGCTCGCCTGGGACCGCAGCCTGCGCAACGCCGGCATGGGCTGCGGCAGCCTGGCGGCGGCGGGCATGCTGGCATGGAACGGCAGAGCCGGCTTCGTCGCCGCCTCCGTGGCGCTGGCCGCCGTGTTCGCCCTCGCCGCGGTGCTGGTGTCCCGGATCCCGTCGGTCCACGGCGGGGCCGGGCGGCGCGAGGGCCCCCGGGGCGGATACCGCCAGGTCCTCGCGGACCGGCCCTACCTGCTGCTCACGGCCGCCAACTTTCTGATCGCCTTCGGCTACACCGCCCAGGCCATCGCCCTGCCGATCTTCCTCACCCGCGATGCGGGCCTCCCCGACGCCCTGGCCGGGGCCGTGTTCGCGCTCAACACCGTCCTGGTGGCCGCGCTCGGTGTCCCGGCCGCCCGCCTGACCCTGCGCGGCCGGCGCACCCGTACGGCCGCGGCCGGCGCGCTCGTCTTCGCGCTCTCCTTCGCCGGCTTCGCCGTCCTGCCCCAGCTCTCCGACGGCGGCCGCACCAGGCTCCTCGTCGCCGTCCTGGCGGTCGCGGTGCTCTACACCGCCGGTGAACTCATCCACTCCGCCCCCTCGCAGGGCCTCTCCGTCCAGGCCGCCCCCGACCACCTGCGAGGCCGGTACCTGGCGACCTACCAGCTGTCCTGGTCGCTCTGCCGCACCCTCGCGCCCGTACTGCTGGGTCTCCTGCTCGACGCCGGACCGCGCCACCTGTGGACGGCCCTGGCCCTGACGGTCCTGGCCGGTGCGGCCGTCCTGCTGTACGCCGAACGCCTGCTGCCGGCCCACGTCGTGGGCAGCACGCGCACCCCCACCGCCGCCCGGCCGGAGGACGTATGCGCTGCACCGCACGGCTCTAAGTCCAACACCCGCGCCTGACAGCCCAGTTCATGCCCCGTACGGGCGGAGGCGGGCCGGGGCGGACGCCGCCGGCCGGACCGTTTCGAACCGTGGCCCGGGGGCACCCGGCCGCTATGGACACCACTGAGGACATCACTGCGGGCGCCACCGGGGACACCACTGCGGACACCGGGGGAGTGGTCGAGACCCAAGGGGGCGAACACCACGTCGTGCTGAGCGCCGACACGAACGGTGACGGCCGGCCCGACGTGTGGATGACCGATACGACCGGGGACGGGAAAGCCGACCTGTACCAGTTCGACACCACCGGCGACGGCCGCATCGACGTCACCATCGTCGAACGGGCCGACGAGCCCGGCACCGACCGCCTCGTCATCGAGGGCGACGGGGGCCACCCGCCGCAGCAGCCGTGACCCCCGGCGCGCCCCCGCAGGACGCCTGCGCCGACCGGTCCCGGCCCGCGGGGTGCCCGCGCCGTCCGGCCCCGGTGGAGGGCAGGGCGTGATGCCGGTCGCGGTCAGTGTGGTGCTCGTGGTGTTCGGGCTGTTCTTCGCGACGGTCGGCTCCCGCTACCGGGACGCGTACCGGGGCGAGTCCTGGGGGATGGCGGCCGGCGGCGTCCCCTTGCGGGACATGAGCCGCCGCACCATCGTCGGGGTCGGCTGCCTCCTCGTACTGGCGGGAGCAGCAGGCTTCCTCCTCTGACCCGCCGCCGCCCCCCCCGGAAGGGCCCCGAGGTCACGGGGTGTGCCGGCCGAGGCGGGCCCACTCGTGCCGGATGCGCCAGTCCCCGGCGTCGGCAGCCAGCCGGGCGAACCGCTCGGCGCCGGCCTGGTCACCGGCCGCCGCCCGGAGGCGGGCGAGCGCGGCGTAGCCGTTCGGCCTCCCCGCTGCGGCGGCGAGCCGCGCGGCTTCCTCCGCGCCCGCCCGGTCCCCGGCCCGCTCCCGGAGGGACGCCAGCGCCGCCCAGGCGCGTCGCGCCCCCGCCCGGGCCGCCAGAAGATGGAGCCGCTCGGCGTCCACGGTGTCACCGGCTCCTTCGCGCGCCACGGCCAGCCGGTAGAGCGGCAGGTGGTCCCCCGCCCGGGCGGCGCACCGCGCCAGGCGCTCCGCGCCCGCCTGATCCCCGGACCGTGCCCGGGACTGCGCCATCTCCCGCAAGGTGTCCGGGTATCCGGCGGCTGCCGCGAGCCGGGCCAGGCGCACGGCGCTGTCCTCGTCTCCGGCGCGCTCCCGCATCCATGCGAGCAGGGCGTACGCCGAAGGGTCCTCGGCCTCCGCGGCGAGCCGTGCCATGTGCTCGGCGCCCCGGTGGTCGCCGGCCCGTTCCCGCATCTCGGCCAGCACCGCGTACAGGCCCGCTTCACCCGCCCCGGCCGCCCGGCGGGCCAACTGCTCCGCGGTGTCGTCCAGGCCCATCGCCTGCGCCTCCCGGCACAACCGGGCCAGGTGTCGGGCGTCCAGGGCGTACGAGGACGCGGCGGCCCAGAAGGCGGGCGGCGGGACGGTCCCGTCGCGGGTGGTGCGGCCGTGGGCGTCCAGGTAGTCGGCGAGTCGGGAGAAGCCCGGCAGGGCGCCCATCCCGTCGGGCCGGGGCAGGGGTTCGAGGGCCGCGGCGACGTGCTGCACGCGGGTACGGGCGGCGGCGAGGGCGGCTTCGAACCAGTCGGGCCCGGCAGCGGTGCGCTGGTCGTCCGACAGGTAGCCGGGGGCGGCGGCGCGCAGGAAGCCGTCCGGCAGCGGGGCGTTCCAGCCCAGGCGGCAAGCGTCCATGGCCGCGGTGACCAGAGCGCGCGCGAAGCAGGCAGGTGGTTCGTGTGCCGCCGCGTAGCGGTCGGCCAGTTGCAGCCCGGCCGCGAGGGTCTGGGTGATCTTCCCGTCGCGGGAGGTCTCCCTGGCCGCCGCAAGCGCCGGGTCGCCGCCGAGGGCCTCCAGGCGCCGCAGGTCGGCCGGCCCGAAGGCGGGCGGGACGCGTACGGTGGCGCCGGCATGCCCCAGCAGGGCCCGGGCATGGCGGTGCGGGTCCGTACCGCCGGGTGCGGCGTCATCCGCCACCCGGGAGAGCTCGGTGAACCAGCTGTCCCACATGGTGGCGACGACCACGGCCGGACCGGGCCGGGACAGCCGCGAGCACAGGAGGGCAGCCAGCTCCTCACCCCTGGGCCCGGACAGGAGGTCGTGGGCGTCGTCGAGCCACAGCACGGTTCGCGCGGCCGCAGGCGTGTCGGACAGGAGTTGCAGGGCGCCGTCCTGGGTACGGGGGCGCAGCAGGTCCCAGTCCGCGAGGCCGCCGACGGCGCCGAGCGCCTCATAGGCCGACCGGGTCTTGCCCGTGCAGGAGCCCCCGCGCACGACGACCAGGACCGGCTCTCCACCCGTGACGGCGCGGTGCAGGCTCTGGCGGAGCTCCTCGTCGTGGGGGCGCTCGACGTAGAGCGGGACCGTGAACCCGCGGGTGTGTGCGCCGGTCCCGGGGATCGACGGGTGCACGCCCAACTGTGCAGCCGTCCACTGCCCGACCGGCCTCGGGGGGTCGCCGAGGGGAGCGCGCAGGGCGCCGGCACCGGCGGCGTCGAGATCGGCCCGGGCCTTGCGCCCCCGCCGTTCGCGCTCGGCGTCCCGCACCCGTGCCCGGTTGACGGCCGCATGCCACGCGCGCCACCGGCGGCCGTCCAGCAGCGCGGCGTCCGGGTCGACTGCCCCAGGGGGTGCAGGGGGTGCAGGGGGTGCAGGGAGTGCAGGAAGTGCAGGGAGTGCAGGGAGTGCAGGGGTCCCAGGGGGTGCGGACAAGGCGGCAGCGGCGGCCGCGGCCCGGCGGATTCCGCCGATCACCTTGACCAAGACCTCCACGTCCCCGGGAAGCGTCCTGCCCCGAAGCCAGTTGTCGATGGTGTTGTGGGAGCACCCGGCGTCTCGGGCCAGGTCCCTCAGCGAAGGCCGCACCGCAGCCGGCAACCGCTGACGCAGCCCCTCCACGCGCAGGAGGCTGTCGAACAGCCGCTTCTCCAGCGCGGTGGTGCTCTCCTCGTCCTCCATGCCGCCGCCCCTCCCTCGCCCTGCGTGCCGCCCCGCGCACCGGCGGACGCACCCGAATCGTCCAAGGTGCGCTGCGGGGGTCGTTGGACACCGCCTTGGACAGCTCGGCTGGGGCCAACCTAACCGGCTGCACACGTTCGGAGAAGACGATGACCGACGCGCACCTGCTGTTCGACCTGCTCCTGCTCCAGACTGCGGGCACCTGCCTGGCCGCGGGAATCCGGGCGGCCGCCACCCTCTTGACGGTGCGTCGGGCCCTGCGCGGGACGCGGCCCCGGGAGCGCGCGGGGATCCTCCGCTCGGTCGCCCGCATCACGCAGGCCCTCCGCGGCCGGCCGTGACGGGTCCTGGCCGCACCCCTGCCCCCCTTTTCGTCCTCTTGACGATATGCGGGAATCCGATTATCGTCGTATTGACGAAATGAAGGGGGTTCGCCATGGCCGACATCACCCGGCGCTTCGGCTGGCGCCATCTGCGCTCCGCGCCCACCGCCCACATCCGCCACCACAAGCGCGGCCGGATCGTCCACGACGGGCGCGGGCTCAGTTTCTGGTACCGGTCGCTGTCGGCGGCGCTCTCCGAAGTGCCGGTCGACGACCGCGAACTGGCCATGGCGTTCCACGCCCGCACCTCCGACTTCCAGGACGTCGCCGTACAGGCCACCGTCACCTACCGGATCAGCGACCCCGCCCAGGCCGCCGACCGACTCGACTTCTCCGTCGACCCGGACACCGGCAGCTGGCGCGCCGCGCCCCTGGAGCAGATCGCCACCCTCCTCACCGAGACCGCGCAGCAGCACACCCTCGATGTCCTGGCCCGGACGCCGCTGGCCGCCGCCCTGGTGGACGGCGTCGCCTCCGTGCGGGAGCGCGTCGCCGCCGGACTGGCCGCCGAGCCCAGGCTCCCGGCCACCGGCATCGACGTGGTCGCCGTACGGGTCGTGGCGATCCGCCCCGAGGCCGAGGTGGAGCGCGCCCTGCGCACCCCCGCCCGCGAGCAGATCCAGCAGGAGGCGGACCGGGCCACCTACGAACGGCGGGCCGTCGCCGTCGAGCGTGAGCGCGCCATCGCCGAGAACGAGCTGGCCAGCCAGATCGAACTGGCCCGGCGCGAAGAGCAGTTGATCGACCAGCGCGGCACCAACGCCCGCCGCGAGGCCGAGGAGAAGGCCGCCGCGGACGGCGTACGCACCGAGACCGAGGCGGCCCGCAAGGTCCGCCTGGCCCGGGCGGACGCCGAGGCGGCCCGCGCCACGGGCGCCGCCCGCGCCGAGGCCCAGGCCGCCTGGCTGCGCGTCCACGACGAGGCCGGACCGGGCACCCTGCACGCCCTCGCGGCGACCCGGCTGGCGGAGAACCTGCCGCGCATCGAGAGCATCACGCTCTCGCCCGACGTCCTCACCGGGCTCCTCAGCAGGCTCGGACGTCCGGAAAGCGGCCCGGACGCATGAGCCTGGCCCCGCGGGCCGTGCTCGTGCACCGCAGGACCGAGTACGAGGAACTGCTCGCCCGGCACGGGACCCACGGGCAGGCCGCCTTCTTCCTCTCCAGCCGGGGCCGGTCGATCGACGAGGTGGCCCGCCGCCACGACCGTACGCAGCAGGCGCTGCGGGAGGTGGCGGCGGCGGTGCCGCTCACCTGGCGCAGCTCCCGGGTGGAGCGGGCGGACCTGGACCGCTTCCTGTTCGCCCCCGAGGACGTCGTGGTCGTGGTCGGCCAGGACGGCCTGGTCGCCAACACCGCCAAGTACCTCCACGGGCAGCCGGTGGTGGGCATCGACACCGACCCGGGGCGCAACCCGGGCGTCCTGGTCCGCCACCGCAGCGCCGACACGGCCGCCCTGCTGCACGCGGCGGCCGCGGCCGGCGGCCGGGCGCAGGAGCTGACCATGGTCGAGGCCGTCGCCGACGACACCCAGCGCCTCCTCGCGCTGAACGAGATCTACCTGGGCGCGCCCGGCCACCAGACGGCCCGCTACCGCCTGTGCCCCGACGGCGAGCCGGGCCCGGGGGAGGCCCAGGCGTCCTCCGGGGTGCTGGTGGGCACGGGCACCGGCGCCTCCGGCTGGCTGCGTTCCCTGTGGCTGGAGCGCGGCAGCGCCGCAGCGCTGCCCGGCCCCTGCGACCCGCGGCTCCTGTGGTTCGTCCGCGAGGCCTGGCCCTCGCCCACGACCGGGACGGCCTACGTCGCCGGCGAACTGGGGCGGGGGCAGCAACTGCGGCTGACCGTGGAATCGGACCGGATCGTGGTCTTCGGCGACGGGATGGAGAGCGACGCCCTGGAACTGACCTGGGGCCAGAGCGTACGGCTGGGCATCGCCGCCCTGTCCCTGCACCTGGTGACGTGACCGGCGCGGCGGCGCCAGGCCCGCCCGCGGGGCCCGCCCGCCGGAGGCGCGCCCGCCCGCGCCGGGGGCGCGCCCGCCCGCGCCGGCCCTGGCGCGCGGGCGGACGACTACCGGGCCGGCCCGGTGGATCCGGGTGCGGCGGCGAAGTCCACGTCCGCCGTCACGACCGTCGCGGCCGTCCGCCCCGGTGCGCGCTGGCCGGACCAGTACAGGTTCGTGTGCGCGATGACCTGCTTCGGCTCCGGTGCGCCCCAGGCCGTCAGGTCCTCCGTGGTGTGCGCGTCGCCGACGAGGAGGGCGTCGTAGCCCCGCGTGAACGCGCCGTGCAGCGTCGAGCGGACGCAGAAGTCCGTCTGCGCGCCGGTGACGACGAGGCGGCCGACGCCCAGACCCGCAAGCTCGGCCTCCAGCGTGGTGTCCTCGAAGGAATCCCGGTAGCGCTTCTCGACCAGCACCTCGCCGTCGGCCGGCACCAGCTCCGGGACGATCTGCCAGGCGTCGCCCCCCGGGGTCAGCTCCTTGTCGGAGTGCCGGACCCAGACCACCGGGACCTGTTCCCGCCGGGCCTTCTCCAGCAGGCGGCCGATGTTGGCGACCACCGCGTCGCGCGCGTACGCCTGCGCGACGACGCCGTTCTGGACGTCGATCACGAGAAGCGCGGTGTTCGGCCGTTCCGCGAGTGTGGTCATGGCGGTCTCCCCTGGTTCACGACGTGTGCACGACGGACTTCTGCCTCCGCACCGTAGACCCACCCGCTGACAGCGCAGCCCGCGGGGCACGGGGCACAGAACACGGCCCATGCTCCGACGCGGCTCCGGTCAGGCGCCCGGCGCCGGCGGGGGAGCGGCGGCCAGCGGGGCGAGGGCCCAGGCACGTCTCACCCGGTCCACGAGGACGAGGGCGCTGTACGGGGACACGGCCAGTTCCAGCCGCATGTCGGCCAGGCGTTGCACCGAGCCGTCCGGGTCCGCCCGCCCGATGTCGGCGCTGCGCCGGCTGAAGTCCGCGGGGGTGAAGATCTGGAGCAGGGTCAGCACGTACGCGACGTACGCACGGGCCTCGGCGACCAGGGGCCGCGTCGCCTCCGGCAGGGCCGCGTCGTCCGGCCCCGCAGCTCCCGCCGCGCCGGGCGCCGCCGGCGCGGCGAACTCCCGCAGGGCGCGGACGAGCGCCTCGCCCTGCTCCGGGCAGGCGGCGTCCAACTGCTCGGTGAGCAGCCGGTAGCCGGCCATGACCGGCGCGGTCTCCGCTGTCCACGGCTGGGCGGCGAGCAGCGTCCGGAAGCCCGCCAGGGTGTCGGACAGCTCCTCCGCCAGCATCACGAGCGCGATGTCGCGCAGCTCCACGTACGGGGTGCTCTGGCGCAGCTCGACCAGGCTCAGCGCGTAGCGGATGAGGTCCCGCGGGATGCCGCCGGACAGGGCGTGGGCGAGGACCGCGTACGGCAGCGGCAGCCCGGGCACCCGTGCCGTGAGGATCACCACCGATTCGGCGGTCGTCATCGGGCGGACGTGGACCACGTCGTCGAAGGCGCTGTCGGTGCTGTCACGGTGCGGCATGCCGCGGCGCACGAACCCCGCGCTGACGTCCTCGGCCACCGACACCAGGCAGTACACCCGGGGCACGCCGAGGATCGCCTTGACCTCGCCGAGGAACGTCCGTGCCTGCGCCGGGGTGGCCATCCGGTCCAGTTCGTCGATGCACAGGAACACCCGCCCGTCGCCCTGCTCGCCCAGCTCCTGCGCGATCAGCTCCATCAGCGACCGGAACTCCGCGACCAGTTGGGGGAAGTTCGGCGCCACGCTGGAGAGGGTGGAGCCGTGCGCGCTCCCGAAGAAGGCTCCCGGGGCGAGGTTCAGCGCGGCCGACGTGCCCTGGACCGTGCGGAGCCGGAAGAGCTGGTCGAGACAGCGCTTCGCCAGACCGGACTGCTTCGCGTGCCGCCTGCGGCGCCCCGAGGCGAAGCGGACCAGGAGCATCCCGAGCAGCAGCACGGCGAGCCGGCCGGGGTTCTCGGGGTCGGTCACGGCCGGCCGGGTCGCCGCGGAGAGCTGCATCCACCCGATGCAGGCCAGCCCGGCCAGGGTGGCCGCCACCAGCATGCGGTCGCGGACGGTCAGACGCCGCGGCACGTTCGAGGTCGCGACGAGCAGGAACACGAACAGCGTGACCAGCAGCGTGACGAGGAGGACGGTGAACCCCTTCCGCGGCAGGCCCGCCCGGTCCGCCCAATCGGTCGCATCGGGCACGATGTCGACGGCGTCGTACACGGCCACCACCACGTCCAGGACCGGCGCCGCGACGAGCAGCCAGCCGAGTGCCCACAGCAGCACCCAGCCGGCCCGGCGCTCCTGCGCCAGCCCGAGGAACCTCCGCAGCCGCCCCGGCTTGCGGAGCCCCCACACCAGGAGGCTCATCCAGGCGGCCATCAGGCTGACCATGACGTACTGACCCCGCCACAGCCCGTCCACCGCCTGCGCGGCGTCCTGCGCCACACCCGCCGCGAAGGACACGAGGCCCGAACGGCGGCCGTCCCACCAGACGCGCACCGTCACCGCGGCCCCCAGCCCGAGCAGGACGGCGGCGGGCAGGGCGAACAGGAACCACCGCACGGCGCGGTGGGCCAGGCCCGCGACGCCGCGGCCCAGCCGTACGAAGCCCGACAGCCGGGTGAAGTCGGGCACGGGCTGCCCGCTGCGCCGCAGGTACTGCTCGCACACGCCGACGAGGCAGGACAGCAGGAAGTCGTACGGGGTGTAGGCGGCGGGTACGGCGACGCGGATCACCAGGTCGGGCTCCGCGGCCTCCGCCGCCGCCGGCCGGAGCAGCCCGCTCGCCGCGTCGAGCAGGGTGGTCTTTCCCACGCCCCGCGGACCGCTGAGCGCGATGGTGCCGCCGTCGATCAGACTCAGCTTGCGCGCCAACTGCCCCGCGCACAGGGTCCGTACGAAGAAGCGGGAGTCCCGCCGCGAGCGCAGCCCGTGGTAGCCGTCGTACACGAGCACCGAGTGCGGGTCGTCACCGAGCAGTGCCTCGATCACCTCAAGGAGGACCCGGCGCATGCTGCGGGAGGTGAACTCCGCCGCGAGGTGCTGCAGGGCGGTGTCCACGGTGTGGGTGCTCGCCCACACCGACAGGCGGCAGCGGACGTAGACGGACATGCTGCGCAGTTGGCGGAGTGCGCGGGGGCGGCGCCACAGCCAGACGCCCACGCCGGATGCGGCCACCGCCGCCACCGCCTGCGAGGCGGCCCAGGGGCCGCCGGACCCGTTCAGGCTGCCGAGCAGGCCCACCACGACCAGGAGGGCTGCCACCGCGGCCGGTTCCAGCCCGAGCCGGGCCCGGGCGCGGGCCAGGCGCCGCCGCTGCGCCGTCCGCCGGTCCAGCGCCGCGCCGACGGCCTCGTGTTCGGTCCGCGCGAGGAGCAGGACCCGCTCCACGGCCGCGGCTCCGTGCATGGCCGTGCGCACCGCCTCGGCGGTGGCCTCCGGGCGGATCTGCAGCCGGTCGGCGACGGCCGGCAGGGCCAAGAGCTCCTCGACGCTGTTCCGGTAGACCGCGGCCTCGGCCGCATAGCGCCAGCCCCGGAAGGGCGGGAGGGGAGCCCCGGCGCCCGGCGGGGCCGGCTCCGCCGGTGTTGCGGTTGCGGTCACTACTCGGCTCCTCGGCTCCTCACCCACGGGCAGCCCGGCGAGCGTAGAACGAGGGACCCGGCCCGCGCAGAGGAACTCCCCATCCGGGCAGCCCGACCGGTGGACCTGCCTCCCCCCGACCGGTGGACCTGCCTCCCCCGCACCTGCGGGCCGTGCGACCGTTCGTGCGCGTGGCCGGAGGTGAATGCCGCCCGGACGGATCGCCACGTGCTACAGATGTGGGGGTAATAGTCCTACTGTAGGAGGTATCTGATGAATCGTACAGGTCTGCTCCGCGCGGCCGCCGTACTGGGCACGGCCGCTCTCCTGGCCCTCGGCGGCGCCGCGGCGGCCAGCGCGGACGGAGTGGGGAACTCGGGCATCGGGAACTCGGGCGTGGGCAACGCGGGCATCGTGAACTGGGGCGTCGGCAACGCCGGCATCGCCAACGGCGGCCTGGGCAACGCGGGTGTCGCCAACACGGGCATCGGCAGCGCCGGCATCGGCAACTCGGGCATCGGCAGCGCCGGGATCGGCAACTAGCACCGCACCGCACCACGCAGCACCCGCCGCGCGGCACGGACACCGGGCGCCCGGGCAGCACTGAGGCCCGGCCGGAGCCGGCTCCGGACCGGTCGGCCCGGTTGTGCCGGTCCGGGACCGCCCGTACGCACCGGGTGGTCCCGGGCTCGGCCGCCGCCCCGCCGCCCGCCGCCCGTCGCCGCGCCGCCGTGACGGGCCGGCCTGCGGGCGGCGGTAGGGGGGCAAGCCCCACCCCGGGGTGGGCGGGTAGCAGGCTCGTCCCGGATCCGGGACACCGCGAGTGTGGTCCCATGACTGAGACCGCCTCACGCCTCGCCGCACCGCCGACGCCCCTCGCGCCCCTCGCGTCCGTCGCGTCCGTCGCGCCCGCGCCGGGTGCCCGCCGGTTCCGGTGCGAGCTGGGATACCTGCTGTCCGGACTGCCGCTCGGGCTGGCGGCGTTCACCGTCGCGGTGACCGGGGCCGCCCTCGGGGTGTCCACCCTCGTGGTCTGGGTGGGGCTGCCCATCCTGGCCGCAACCCTGCGGGCGGCCCGGGCCCTGGCCGACCGGGAACGCCGGCGGGTGGCGGCCGTCACCGGCCGCCCGCTGCCCCCGTACCGCCCGCGGCCGTCCGGCACGGGAGGGACGGGAGCGCTGCGCGCGGTACGCGATCCGCAGTCCTGGCGCGACCTCGCCCACCCGGTCCTCGCCTTCCCGCTCCAGGTCGTCACCTTCAGCGTGGCCCTGACATGGACCCTCGGCGGCATCGGTGAGCTGCTCTACGCCACCTGGTCGTGGTCGCTGCCCCGGGGAGAGGACAACCAGGGCTTGGCCGAGCTGGTGTTCGGCACCTCCTCACGGGCCGTCGACATCGGCTTCAACACCGCCATCGGCGTCGTCCTGCTGGCGACCGCCGCCCCGGTGGTCCGCGCACTGACCACCGCCCAGACCCGCCTCGCCACCACCCTGCTGACCGACCGGGCGGCATGACGCGGTACGGGGTACGCGTTCGCGGCACGGACGGCACGGCACCTCGTCGAAGACCTCGCGGACGCGGACCAATCCGCCGTCCGGCCCACGCCGAATGGCAGGTGTGAGCACCCTCCGCACGTCTCGCTCCCGCGCCGTACGGGGCGCCGTGTCCGGCCTGCTGGCCGGGTACGTCGCCCTGGCGGTGGCAGAGCTGACGGCCTCCCTGGTACGGCCGCAGGCCGGCCCGGTGACCGTGGTCGGCGGGGCCGCCATCGACCGCACCCCGGCTCCGGTCAAAGACTTCGCGATCCGTACCTTCGGGGAGGACGACAAGCTCGTCCTCCAGCTGGGCATCCTCGCCGTCCTCGGGCTCCTCGGCATCGCCCTCGGGATGCTCGTCCTGCGCCACCGGCGCGCCGGGGCCGCGGGAGTCCTGGCCTTCGGGATCATCGGTGCGGCAGCCGCACTCACCCGGCCTGATGCCCAAGGCCCCGCAGACGCCCTGCCCTCGATGGCCGGCGCGGTCGCCGGCGCGGCCGTCCTGTACTTTCTGGCCGGCAGACTCGCGCCCGACACCGACACCGACACCGACACCGACACCGACACCGACACCGGGACGGGTACGGACCGCTGGTCACGGCGCGGGTTCCTGCTGGCCGCGTCGGTCACGGCCGTCGCCGCCACCGGGGCGGGCGCACTCGGCCGCACCCTGGCCGGCCGCCGCGGGCAGGGCGCCGCGGCCTCGCGGGCCACGGTCGAACTGCCCGCACCCGCCTCCCCGGCCCCGCCGCTCCCCAGGGGCGTCCAGCTGGAGGCGGACGGCATCAGCGCCTTCACCACCTCCAACAAGGACTTCTACCGGGTGGACACCGCCCTGGTCGTCCCCCGGGTCGACGCGGACACCTGGCGGCTGCGCATCCGTGGCAAGGGCGTCACCCGGCCCCGCACCTACACCTTCCAGGAACTGCTG
Source organism: Streptomyces sp. cmx-4-9 (assembly GCF_046548835.1). NCBI lineage: Bacteria > Bacillati > Actinomycetota > Actinomycetes > Kitasatosporales > Streptomycetaceae > Streptomyces > Streptomyces sp. cmx-4-9. The sequence goes on from NZ_JAEBEE010000006.1 coordinate 103,945, forward strand.
GAGCGTCCGCTGATCGAGCGGGACATCACCTTGACCTGTGTCTCCAACGAGGTCGGCGGCCCCTACATCGGCCACGCCCGCTGGCTCGGCGTACGCCTGGACGACCTGCTGCGCGAGTGCGGCGTCCGGCCGCCGTCCCAGGGCGGCAAAGCCGACCAGCTGGTCGCCCGCTCGGTCGACGGCATGACGCTGGGCTCGCCGGTCGAGGACGTCATGGACGGCCGCGACGCCATCCTGGCGGTCGGCATGAACGGTGAACCGCTGCCCTTCGACCACGGCTTCCCCGTCCGCATGCTGGTCCCCGGCCTGTACGGCTACGTGTCGGCCTGCAAGTGGATCGAGGAGATCGAGCTGACCACCTTCGACGCGTACGACCCTTACTGGGTCAGACGCAAGTGGGCCCGCAAGGCGCCGATCAAGACCCAGGCCCGCATCGACACACCGAAGCCGTTCGCCCGCCCGGCCGCCGGGGTCGTGACGGTCGCCGGAGTGGCATGGGCCCAGCACCGCGGCATCCAGCGCGTCGAAGTCCGCGTCGACGACGGGCCCTGGCAGGACGCGGACCTGGCCCCGCAGGCCGGGGCCGACACCTGGCGCCAGTGGTCCTACCCCTGGCAGTCCACCCCGGGCGGCCACACCCTCACCGTCCGCGCCACCGACGGGACCGGAGCGGTCCAGACCGAGGAACGCGCCCGGACGATCCCCGACGGTGCCAGCGGCCGGCACAGCGTCTTCGTCACCGCGGGATGACCCGCACCGCCAGGCCCGGCCACGGGATCAGCGGTGGTGGCGGTGGCGGCCGTGCCGGGGTGCGCCGGTCGTGGCGAGCAGGACGGCGAGACCGAGCGGCAGCAGGAACAGCAGCGTAATGGTCATGCGGGCGCGGGTGCCCGGCGTGCGCCATTCCATGCCGTACGGGTTTCCGCGGGTCCTTGCGAAGCTCTGCCGAGGCCGGTCGGGACGCAGCCGCCGTGCCGGGCGGGCCCTGGGGACGGGATCAGGGCCGGGTGGCGGCTTCCAGGGTGGGACGCAGGTCGAGCACGCCGTCGGCGCCCGTCATCTCCAGGAGCCGGGACAACTGGGGCTGCGGTGCGGCGATCCGCAGGGCGGTGCTGCGGTGGACCCGCAGGAGGAGGTTCAGGAAGGACGAATCGGCGAAGGTCAGCCGGGAGGCGTCCAGGACCACGATGCGGTGGGTGGCCGCGGCCGCGGCCAGCTCTTCCTCGATCGGCCCGAGCGTATCCGTGTCGTACTCGCCTGCGGCGGCGACGACCGCCACCGTGGTGCGCCCTTCGTGCGTGTCTTCCATGGCCACAGCATGCCATTCCGTGGAGGGCTGCGGACAGGGTGTCAGCTCGGGGCCGGGCCGCCGGGGCCGGGGGAGTCCGTTCGGGGCGTCGAGTTCGTGCGCGAGGCCCGGCCGGCTGTCGAACCCGTAGCCCGGCGGGAAACACCATCAAGCCGGCGGGTTCCCCTCCCGCGTACGGGGCAGACGTGCAGACATGGAACGGTCACCAGGGAGCGATCAGCAGGCGGGCGCGCACGCCCCCCGCCCGGACACCTCGCACGCGCCGCCCCGCTCGCTGCCCGCGACGACGGCCGACGCCCGGCACCTGATCCAGGCCCTCCTGCAGCGCTCCGGACTGTCCTCCGGCGCCCGCGCGGTGACGGACGCGCTGATGGTCACCTCCGAGCTCGTGACCAACGCCATCCGCCACGGCGGCGGCCTGACCGGCTTCCAGGCCGACGTACGCGACGGCGCACTCCGGCTGTCGGTGGCCGACCGCAATCCCCGCGCCCCGCTCGCCCGGACGACCCCGGCGGCCGGCATCCGGATCGGCGGCTACGGCTGGCCTCTGGTCCAGAGCCTCGTCGACCACCTGACCATCACCCCGCACGGCAGCGGCAAGCAGATCACCGCGAACCTGAACCTGAACCCCTGCTGAACGCCTGCTGAAACCCTGCCCATGCGAACCCCCGCCCACCACGCGGCGCAGCGGCTCGGGCGCATCCGGTACGGCGCAACGGGCCGGGGCGGCAACCTGGTGGTTGCCGCCCCGGCCCGTTGCGCGCGGGGTGCGTCGTCCCCGCGCGGGAGCGTCAGACGCCGTGCGGCCGGTCGTAGTAGCCGCCGACCTGGCGGTGGTAGTCCTCGTTCCCGAGGTGCGTGTCCTTGTCGAACTCGGGAGCGGCCTTGATCTGGTCCTTGGTCCAGTCCACGTAGATCTTCTGCTCGTCCGCATCGACGCGGCTGACCGTGCCGGCGGGGAGGAGGACCTCCTTGCCGAAGATCCACGGGCCGGTGTCGACCACGATGTACGCGGAACCGATGTCCTCGGAATGCTTGTCGACCTTGCCGATGGAGCCGTCCGTGGCCTCGACCTTGTAGCCCGTCAGATCGGCGCCGGCCAGGTGGCCGGAGGTGTCGCGGTAGCCCCACACGTTGCCAGTCATACGCATTACTCCTTCATTGATTTCAGTACCTTCTCCGGCGCTCTCAAAGAATCCCGGAGGGCAGCACCGTCGAGAACTCGCCTGCCCTGCACGGCACTTCCCACACGCCCCGATCCGATGTCCCGGATCAAGCGGCAGAGCGTGCGCGCACAGCAGCCGGACATGCCGGTGCCCCCTCCCGGGAGGAGGGGGCACCGCACCGGACCGTGCCGGTCCGGCTCGTCTACCAGCGGTACCAGCGACCGCTGCTGCCCTTCGGACGGGCGACGAAACCGATCAGCCACAGCACCAGGACGGCGATGGCGACCCACCAGAGGATCTTCACCGCGAAACCGGCACCGAAGAGAATCAGAGCGAGCAGAAGAACAAGAAGCAGGGGAACCATAGTTATTACCTCCGAGACGCCTTCTGTCCGCAGGCCGCGGAACCATGCGCACAAATTTTTTGTGTTTCTTGTCGGTGCGGACGGGAAGACGACGCGCCCGCCCGCTCTCCCTCCTCCGCTTTCGGCCCGCATCCCTCCTCTCGGGCGGGGCCGTGCGTTTTTCCTTTCCGGGCGTTTCAAGTCCCCGAGGCAGGACAGGCGGGTTGAGGCAAGGCGATTTCATATCTTCTGAGGAGTGATGGTTGTGTCTGCTGACGAGAAGACCCAGGCCAAGACCGATCAGGCCAAGGGCAAGGTCAAGGAGGCCGCCGGCCGCGTCGTCGGCAACGAACGCCTGACCGCCGAAGGTCGTGCCGACCAGACCAAGGGCGACGCCCGCCAGGCCAAGGAGAACGTGAAGGACGCCTTCAAGCGCTGACCGCGAGGCGGCCGCGCGTGGGTGTGGGCGGGTCCCCAACCAAGGGTTGGGGACCCGCCCACACCCACGCCCGCACCGGGCCGGGCCCGGTGCGCCCCCGCCACCGGAGCACCGTCGGCCGTCCCGGCGACCGCCCCGGCGACCGCCCCGGCGACTTCGCCGTACCCCCCAGCCGCACCCCTCACGCTCCGGGGTGGTGGGGCAGGGGCTGCTGCCGCGCCCCCGGCGGTGCAAACAGTGCCTGGACGGTTCCGGCGGCCAGCTCGCGCAGCCAGGTGTGGGCGCGGTCGTCGTCGTAGCGCTGGTGCCACAGGAGGTACAGGGGGACCTCCGGCAGCGGGAGCGGCGCCGGCAGTGCGACGAGGCCGAGTCGCTCCCGGGCCGAGCGGGTGACCGCGTCGGGGAGGGTGACGACCAGGTCGGTGTCGAGGGCGAGACTCAGGGCGAAGTCGGCGGTGGGCCCGGCGGCGACGACGCGTCGTTCGTGGCCGCGGGCGTTCAGGGCGTCGTCGATCGGGTCGCGCAGGCTCCCCCGCCGCGAAACGGTCAGGTGCTCGGCGGCCGCGTAGCGCTCGACGCTCAGCCGTCCTTCGGTGAGGGGGTGCCCGGGCCGGACCGCGACGACCAGCCGATCGCTGCCGACGAGACGGTGGCGGATGTCGGGCAGCGCCGGAGTGCCGGAGCTCGATGCGAGATCGACCTCACCCCTGCGCAACTCGGCGTCGTCCGACCCGGGTTCGGCCGACAGGCGCAGCCGGACGCCGGGCGCCTGGTCGTGGACGGCTGTGATCAGGGCGGTGCCGCAGGCGGCGGTCAGGGCGTCGTGCCAGCGCACGGTGAACACCCGGTCCAGCGCCGCCAGGTCGAGTTCCTGCTGCGCGGACAGGAGGTGGTGGGCCTGCTGGACGAGGGCGTGGACCTCGGCGCGCATGGCCAGCGCGCGGGTGGTCGCCACCATGCTGCGGCCGGTGCGGACCAGGATCTGGTCACCGGTGGCCTTGCGGATGCGCCCCAGGGAGCGGCTCATGGCCGGTGGGGTGACGTGGAGGCGTGCTGCCGCGCCGGCGACGCTGCCCTCCTCCAGGAGAGCGTCCAGCGCCGTGAGCAGGTTCAAATCCAGTTGCATGGCAGTAACTCTACAACTGCATAGCATGCACTTGTTGTTAATGCCAGTGCGGCCTACCTTCACAGGGCGGGCAGGAGCGAAAGCCACCCGCACTCACCGAAACCGAGGAGCACGCCATGAGCACAGCCCTGCCGTTCGCCGCCGACACCACCCTCCTGGCCGAGGTGACCGCCGCGGTGAAGACCGCCGGCCACACCCTGCGCGACCGCCACACCCCGCACGCACGGGGTGTGAGCCTGGACGAGGTCGTCGCCGAGATCCACGCCAACGACGACGCGGTGCTGGACGTGCTGAAGGAGCCGCTGCTGCGGGCCCGGCCGGGATCGCAATGGGCCGAGGACGAACTGGCCGGCGGCGCGCTCCCGTCGGGGGAGTGGTGGGTCGTCGACCCCGCCGAGGGCAACATCAACCACGTGCACGGCATGGACGACTGGTCCGTCACCGCCACCCTGGTCCGCGACAACCAGCCGGTGCTGACCGTCGTCCACCTGCCCCTGAGCGGCGACACCTACACGGCCACCGCCGGCGGCGGCGCCCACCTCAACGGCCTGCCCCTGCGGGTCTCCGCCAAGACCGACCTGGGCGCCGCGCTCGTCGGCACCGGCCAGGCCAGGCCCGGCGAGGACGAGCGCACCTTCCGGCGGATCGGCGCATCGGTCACCGCCATGCTCATCAACGGCCTGGTCGTACGGGTGTCCGTGCCCGCCACCATGCAGCTCATCCACGTCGCGGCCGGACGCACGGACGCCTTCTGGCAGTTCTCCGACGTCCGCTCCGGCCTGGTCGCCGGCGCCCTGCTGGTCTCCGAGGCCGGAGGCACCGTCACCGACCTGGCGGGCACGCCCTGGAACACGGGCAGCCACGACTTCCTGGCCGCCGCCCCCGGCCTCCACGCCGCCGCCCTCGACGTCCTGGCGCCGCTCGCCTGACGGGCAACCCCCGCCCCCACCCCTGCCCTTCCCCCTCCCCCCTCCCCTCTCCACCTCAGGCCGCAAGGAGCACCACCTCATGACCACCACCATCGGCATCCTGGGCGCCGGCCGCGTCGGCGCCAACCTCGCCGGCAAGCTCGCCGCAGCCGGCCACCGCGTCACCCTCGGCATCCGCAACCCCGAGGGACCCGCAGCCCGCGCCGCCGACACGGACCCGCAGAGCGCCACCGCCCTCCAGCGGGCCATCGCCCCGCAGATCACCTTCGCCGACCAGCGCACCACCGCCCGCACCGCGGACGTGGTCATCAACGCCACGCCCGGCCGCACCTCCCTGGACCGCCTGGCCGGCCTGCGCACCGAGCTCTCCGGGAAACTCCTCATCGACGTCTCCAACGCCACCCACGACGCCGATGACGGCATGCCCGACGGCCTCTGCTACCCGGGCAGCAGCCTCGCCGAGCAACTCCAGGCCGCCCTCCCCGACACCCGGGTGGTCAAGACCCTCAACACCATGCTGTTCACCGTCATGACCGCTCCCGAATCCCTGGCCACCCCACCCACCGCCTACCTCTCGGGCGACGACCGGAACGCGAAGGAGACCGTCTCCGGCCTCCTCGCCGACCTGGGCTGGCAGCCCGCCTGGATCGAAGACCTCGGCGGCATCACCACGGCCCGCGCCACCGAGGCCATGATCCTGGTGGTGCCCCACGTCCTGCGCCGGCACGGCTTCACGCCCTTCGCCGTCTCCCTCGCCCGCTGACCCGCCCGGCCCCGGAGCGGACCCGGATCGGCGCCGCGGCGGGCCCGCGGCAAGGGCAAGGCCGACCCCGCGGTCAGCGGTCAGCGGTCAGCGGACGACGTCGAAGACCTGCTTCTGCAGACCGTTGGCGTAGGCCTCGTGCTCGACGAGCTCCAGCTTCTGCGCGTCCTTGTCCGTGGCGCTGAAGAGCCGCTTGCCCGCGCCGAGCAGGAGCGGGAAGACCAGCAGGTGGTAGCGGTCGATCAAGCCGGCGTCCGAGAGGCCCTGGTTCAAGGTGGCGCTGCCGTGGACGATGATCGGGCCGCCTTCGGTGTCCTTCAGCGCGGCGACCTCGTCGAGCGAGCGCAGGATCGTCGTCTCACCCCAGTTCGACACGAGGCCGCCCTCGCTGAGGGTGGTGGAGACGACGTACTTCGGCATCGACTTGTAGTCGGCGAAGTCCGCCATGTCGGGCCACACCGGGCTGAACGCCTCGTAGCTCGTCCGGCCCAACAGCATCGCCGTCGCCTCCTGCTGCTCCCGCCCCTTGATCTCGAACGCCTCGGGGAGGAAGTCGACGTGCCGGAAGGTCCACCCGGCGTTCCGGTAGCCGGCTTCCCCGCCGGGCGCCTCCACGACGCCGTCGAGCGAGATGAAGGCGGTACTGATCAGCGTGCGCATCTGCAGATTCCTCGGTGTCTGGGGTCCAGCCGGCAGAAGGTCCGGCCGGTACGCGCTTCGACCGCACCCGCGGCACCGGCACGCCGACCACTATCCATGACACCCCTGACTGCGGAGCACGGTGAAATTCATCGGCCGCGCGTCGCCGCGCCCGCTTCGTGCGGGTACTGCGGCGCCTCCGGGCCCGGGGCGAGTTCCTCCGTGCAGTACGCGCAGCGCCGTGCACGGACCGGAATCGAACTCAGGCAGGCGGGACAGTCCTTCTTGTCGGCCTGGACGTCCTGGTGCGGCGCGAACCGCTCGTGGAGCTTGTTCACGGGGAGGACCACGAGGAAGTACAGGGCCGCCGCGATCAGGGCGAAGCTGATGGCCGCGTCGATGAAGCCGCCGTAGGGGAAGTCCGTACCCGCGACCTTGAAGGTCCGTGCCGTGAAGTTGCCCCGCGCACCGGCGGCCAGGCCGACCAGCGGGGTGAGGAACGCCTTCACGAAGCCGTTGACCACGGCGGTGAAAGCGGCTCCGATCACGATGCCGACCGCCAGGTCGACCACGTTCCCGCGCAGCACGAACCCGCGGAAACCCTTCAAGCCCTTGACCAACATCCCTGCTCCTCCTCCTGGCTGCCCGGCGGGCCCGAAGGCCACGGGGGACCGTCTTCCCCCCCAGGTGCACCGCACCCCCCGCGAGAGGAATCGGCCGGGTCGATGCATGCGGCAGCCCAGGCACAGGGTGACCGCCCGTCAGCAGTGCGCCTTCCCGTCAGCAGTGCGCCCTCCCGGCAGCAGCGCGCGACCGCCCCGCCGCCGGCCGGTCCCCGGCGGCACGTTGCCGGTGGCGATTCGGGGGTAGCGTCCTGACATGGATCTTCGAACCACCGTTGAGCGCGCTCAACGCCTCAAGCAGCTGCACGCCGATCACCAGCCCCTCGTGCTGCCCACCGTCTGGGACGTCTGGTCCGCACGGACGGCAGTCGACGCCGGGTTCCCCGCGCTGACCGTCGGCAGCCATCCGCTCGCCAACTCCCGCGGCGCCGAGGACAACGAGGGGCAGACCTTCGAGGAGGTACTCGCCGCCGTCAGGCCGATCATCGCGGCGGTCGACGTCCCCGTGTCCGTGGACCTGGAGGCCGGGTACGGACAGAAGCCCGCGGACCTCATCGCCGGACTCACGGAGGCCGGCGGCGTCGGCCTCAACATCGAGGACACCGTCCACTCGGACGGCGGACGCCTCCGCAGTACGCAGGAGCACGCGCACTACATCGCCGGCCTGCGCGCGGCAGCCGACGACGCGGGAATTCCGGTCTGGATCAATGGGCGCACCGACCTGTTCCTGCACGCGGAGGATGCCGCCGGCGTCCTCGACGAGGCGATCGAGCGCCTGCGCGCCCTGGAGCAGGCCGGCGCCGACAGCGTCTACCCGGTCGCGATCCAGGACAACGACGACCTGCTCACCGCGGTGACCGCCGCCGTCGCCGTCCCCGTGAACTCCACGGCCCATCCCGTCAAGCACGACCTGGAGCGCTTCCGCCGCCTCGGCGTCGGCCGGATCACCTACGGCCCGCTGCTGCAGCTCGCGCTGACCGACGCGATGAAGGACATGCTCGGCCCGTGGGGCACCCGCAAGGCCTGATCGAACGACCGGGCGCCCGCAGCAACCGCGCTCCCTACGGCGGACCCCTGCCTCCGAGGCCTCTGCGCCGCTGGTGCCTCCGACGCCTCCGACGCCTCTCACGTCGGACGGATTCCGTTGGTGCACCCAGCGGCCCGGCCCGCACGACCGCCGTTCCGCGCCCGGGACGGCGGTCGTTCACGGAGCGCCCCGGGAGGTACGCGGTCGGCAGGCTGACCAGGACCCTGCGGGGCAGAAGACCGGAACAGCAGACGAGTAGACGAGCAGACGAGCAGACGGGCAGACGAGCCCTCAGGTCCTGAAAGACGAGACGAGGAGACCGCGATGTGGCACCAGCAGACGGAACTGTCCGAGACGCTCGCCCGCGGAGCGGCCCCCTCAAGCCCCCCGTTCTGGCTCATCGCCCTCGTCGTGGTCGCGATCGTGGGAGGAGCCTTCCTCTTCACCAGGCTTCGCAGGCGGTGACGACGACCAGCCGCCCGGTCACACCCGCCCCGTCACCGCCCGGCGGCCGGGGCACGGCAGCGCGGCCCGTCGTGCACGGTACGGAGGCGGCCACGAGCCGGCGGTCGGACCAGCGCTCGCCGCATCCTCCCCGGCAGAAGTACCGGCCGTAGTTCTGCCGGTGGAATTGCCTGGTCTGCCCGGCCCCCGCGCGCTTGGCTGGTGGCGACCCGGACGGGGGCCGACCAGCCCCGCCGGGCCGGTCCGTCGCCCGGCGCCACCCCCTCGTGTGGGGCTGCGCGACGGACCGGGGGAACCTCCAGACCTCAGCTCGCCGACGCCTTGTGGCACCGTGCCCGCGCACGCCGGCAGCCGCTTTCCACCAGGGGAAATCCGCCGTGAGAACCAGTGGTGCCGTGCCCGTGCCCGTGCCCGTGCCTCCGCTCGGGCCCGTGCCCCGTCCGGGTTCCGGCCGCCGTGCCCGCCTGCTGCGCTCGTTCGCCCTGCAGGTCCTCCCGGTCCTGGTCCTGGCCTCGACGCTGACGGTGCCGACGGCCGCGGTCGCGTCGGACGCAGGACCGTTCGGCTACGCCCGCCACGACCAGTCCGCCCGGGACTGTGAGGTCCGCGACCACAGGAGACGTGCCGGGTCGTCACGGGCCGGGGCCCGAACGTCGTGGCGGTCGCCTTCTGCCAGGACAGCCACACCCCGGCCGCCGACCCGGTGCCGGTGGTCGAGGAGCTGAACGGGTACGCGTACGGCCAGGGCGACCCAGCGTGCCTGCGACCGGCAGGGGCACAACCGGGCGGCCGCCGAGGCGCGACCGGCAGGAGTACGACCGGCGACCGGCAGGAGTACGACCGACGGACCCGGTCCGGCACCGCACGCCACGGTGCCGGACCGGGCTTCTCCGTTGCGGCCCCCGGTACCCGGCCGTCCGCGCCGGCCGCGGCACTGCGCCGGCCGCAAGCGCCGGGCCGACCGGGCGACCTCGTCCCGGGCCCGGCGCAAAAGTAGGGTCGGGCATAATTTTGCCGGCGAGGTGCGGCGTTCCGGCTGGGCCGCACCGACCAGGGGACATCCAGACGTGGACACCGGTACACCGGCCGCCAACCACTTCGGCACGCTGCTGCGCGGCCTGCGGACGGGCGCCGGGCTGAGCCAGGAAGAGCTGGCGCATGCCGCGGGGGTGAGCGTACGGGCGTTGTCGTACATGGAGCGCGGACACTCCCGGGGACCGCAGCGCCGCACCGTGCAGGCCCTGGCCGCGGCCCTCGGCCTGGACGCCCCCGCCGCACGGGAGTTGGAGCACACCGCGAGCCTGGGCCGCCCCCGCCGGACCCGTACGCCGGACGGCACGCCACCTGCCGCCGTATTGGGTGCACCGGGTGCACCGGGTGCACCGGGTGCACCGGGTGTACTGGATGGACCGGCTGCCGCAGAGCTGACCGGCGCGCCCGATCTGCTGCCGCGCGCGCCGCGCGGTTTCCACGGGCGGACGGCCGAGCTCGCCGCGCTGTCCCGGGCCGCCACGGGCGAGGCGCCCGTCTGCCTGGTCGTCGGACCCGCCGGCGTCGGGAAGACGGCCCTCGTACTCCAGTGGGCCCACCAGGGCCGCGCCCCGTTCCCCGACGGACGGCTCTACGCCGACCTGCGCGGCTTCGGCGCCACGGGCGAGCCGACCCTCTCGGAGGTGCTGCGCGAGTTCCTGCCGGCGCTCGGAGTGCCGCACAGCCGGATTCCGGAGTCGGCGAACGGCGCAGCCGCGCTGTTCCGGTCGCTCGCCGCCGACCGCCGGCTCCTCGTCGTACTCGACAACGCGCGGGACTCCGAGCAGGTCAGGCCGCTCCTGCCGGGCGGTCGCCACTGCGTCACCGTCGTCACCAGCAGACACCGGCTGCCGGGGCTGATCGTCACCGACACCGCCCGGCCCGTGGCCGTGGACGTGCTCGGGCCGCAGGACGGCACGATGCTCCTCGCCGGGGTACTCGGCACGGACCGGGTACGCGCGGAGCCGGCGGCGGCGCGACGGCTGGCCGAACTGTGCGGCGGCCTGCCCCTCGCGCTGCGGGTGGCAGCCGCCCGGCTGGCGCAACGGCCCGGCTGGCCGCTGGACGCGATGGTCGCCGAACTGTCCGACGAGACGCGCCGCCTGGGCCTGCTGGACGTGGAGGACACCGGCGTGCGAGCGGCGCTGCGCGTGACGCTGCAGGAACTCCCGCCGCAGGTCTCCCGCCAGTTCGCCCAGCTCGGCTGCCACCCCGGCACGCACGTCGACCGGTATGCGGCGGCCGCCCTGGCGGATACGGACCCGGCAGCCGCCGAGGCCTCCCTGGAGCGGCTTGCTGCGGCGCACCTCGTCACCGAGTCGGCGCCCGGCCGGTGGACGATGCACGACCTCGTACGCCTCTACGCACGCAGCCTGGACGCCGGCCCCGAGGCCCTCAGGCGCGTGCTCGACCACTCGATCGCCACGGCCCTCGCGGCCGTGGCGGCGGCCGAACCCGGCAACGAGGACTGCTTCCCGCTGCCCGCGGACCACCTGCCGCCCGCCGCCGTACGGGAGTTCCGCGACCGGTCCGCCGCCGTGGCCTGGTACGCGGCCGAACGGGACGACCTCACCCAGGCGGTGGCCGCGGCGCAGGCCGCCGGACTGCACGGCCGGGCCTGGCGGATCGTCCTGACGCTGTGGCCGCTGATGGTGTGGCGCGTCCGGGACGGCTGGGTCCCGCTGCTGGAGGCCGGGCTCGCGGCGGCACGCGCCGACCCCGACGAGTACGGCGAGTACGGCGAGTCGCGGGTGCTGAACGTGCTCGGCTGGGTCCTGACCGCGGAAGGACGCATCCCGGAGGCGCTGACCCACCTCGAAGCCGCCTCCGCCCTGGCCTCCCGGGCAGGCGACGCGGTGGCCGAGGCGAACGCCCTCATCGTCCTCGCCCTGGCGCAGGCGGCCCTGGGCGGCCTGGATGAGGCCGCCCGCGGATGCGGGCGCGCGGTGGAGCTGGCGCGCAAGGCCGGCGACCGGACCATCGAAAGGCTGGCTCTGCAGCACCTCGCCCGGCACTGGGCCGACGCCGGGAAATGGCGCCGGGCCCTCGACGCGGCGACCGCCGCCCTGGCCCTCGACGATCACCCGGGCACGGCTGACGTGCCCCGGATCCTCCTCCTCCTGGTGAGGGGAGAGGCACTGCTGGGTCTCGGGAACGAAGCCGAGGGCATCGGGCAACTCGACCTGGCAGCCCGGGAGGCGGAGTCGTCCGGCTACGAGGACGGCGCGGTCCGCGCGCTCGGCGCCCTGCTGCGGGTCGCGCCGGACCCGGCACTCCAGGCACGCTACGACGCAGCAGTCACACGCCTCACGCAGCGCCCGTGACCCCCGGAAACGAGCCTGCCGAGCGCCCCGCGGCCGAGGCACGCACGCGCCACTGCGGGTAGGTTGTGTGCTCCGGTCTCAGGTGAGGGGGCAGCATGGTCGAACTCGGTGTGTTCTTCGGTGTGATGGTGGCGGCCGCGGCCTGGATGATGCGGACCCTGCTGCGGCGGGGCAACCGGAAGACGGAGTCTGCGGACGGACTGCGGATCGAGCAGGCGCGCCGGGAACAGGCCGTGTCCGACCGGTCGTCCTACAGCTCGAACGCGGTGCACAACTCCCCGACGCACGGGCACGGATACCGGCCGTAGCGGGCTTCCCGCGGCCCGGGTCCCGGACAGCACGAAGCCGGGACCCCGGGTCCTGAACCGCAAGAAGCCGGGGCCCCGGAACAGGAACTGGGCCGTGATTGTGTCGGCCGGAGGGGAAGAGGAGGCAACACACCCTCGGGAGGCTGACGTGGCAGAGGATCGGATCGGGCTGGCGCAGGTCTTGGCGGCCTCGGAGGCCGCCGCACCGGTGGACTCCCTCGACGTGGTGGCGCACCACCTGCGGGACCGGTTCGGCGCCGCGTACGTGTCGTTTCTGTTCGTCGACGTCGTCGGCCGGCGCCTTCTGCGGGTCCATGACACTGCTGCCACGCATCGGGAGGACCGCGCCGAACACGTGCCGCTCCCCGGCAGCGGCGTCTACGACGACGTACTGCGCGACCAGCGCCTGGTTCTGGCGCCGGACACCGGGAAGGGCCGACGGGTACTCGCCCCCGTCACCAACCGGGGCGACGCCATCGGAGTGCTGGAACTCTTCCTCCCGCACGTCGCGGCGGGGGTGCTGGAGCAGGTGGAGGAAGTCGCGCACGCGCTGGCCTACGTCATCGTCACCGACCGGCGCTTCACCGACCTCTACCACTGGGGCAACCGCACCACCACGGTCAGCCTGGCCGCCGAGATCCAGCGCCAGCTCCTGCCCACCGCCTCCTCCTGCGAGGCACCCCAGTTCAGCCTCGCCGGCGCCCTGGTCCCCGCGTCCGACATCGCCGGGGACACCTACGACTACAGCCTCGACCAGAACACCCTGCACCTGTCGATCACCGACGCCATGGGCCACGACACCCAGGCCTCCCTCATGGCCACCCTCCTCGTCAACGCCTCCCGGGGGGCCCGTCGCGCCGGGCAGGACCTCGTCGGCCAGGCCCGCCAAACCCACCAGGCCCTCCTCGACCACGGCAGACGCACCTTCGCCACCGGCCAACTCCTGAGGATCACCCTGGACGGCGCGCGCGCCGAGGTCGTCAACGCCGGGCACCCCAAGCCGTTCCTGCTCCGCGACGGGGCGGTCACCGAGCTGCCCCTGGCCGTGAACATGCCGTTCGGCGTCGACCATCCACGCCACGGCGGCTACCGGGTCCAGAACCTCGACCTCCGCCCCGGGGACCGTCTTCTGCTGTACACCGACGGCATGCAGGAACGCGAAGCCGAAGCGGTCGACCTGCCCGCTCTCCTGCGCAAGACCGCCGCCGAACACCCCCGCGAGGTCGTACGCACCCTGGTCGGCGCGGTGGCCGCCGCCTACGACGACCGTCCTCCCCGCGACGACGCCACTGTCCTGTGCCTGGACTGGCACGGTTCCCGCCACGGTGCCCCGGCGGAGAGCTGAGCCGGGTCCCGGCCGAAGGGCCCGGCCCCGCCGGCAGGTCCGCGTGCGGGCCGGTCACGGTCAGGGCGCGTCCGCCCCGCGAGGCTGCGGCGCGCACCGGGAGTCGTCCTCTGCGCGGCCCTGCGAAGGCGGCTGGTCGCAGCAGCCGCCCGCGCCCGCCTCCCCGGCGCCCGCCTCCCCGGCGGCCGGCTCGTCGGCGGCCGGCTCGTCGTAGAGGCCGGCGCCACCGCACACCCCGGTCTCGGGGAGGGTGAGTTCGACGCGTTCGGCGGCCTCACGGTCACCGGCCAGGTGGGCGGCGACGGAGCGGACCTGCTCGTAGCCGGTCATGGCCAGGAAGGTCGGGGCGCGGCCGTAGGACTTCATGCCGACGAGGTAGACGTCCTTCTCCGGGTGCGACAGCTCGGCCGCCCCGTGGGGGTGGACGGTGCCGCAGGAGTGCTGGTTGGGGTCGATCAGCGGTGCGAGCGCGACCGGGGCCTGCAGGCGCTCGTCCAGGCCGAGGCGGAGCTCGCCGAGGAAGGAGAGGTCGGGGCGCAGGCCGGTCAGGACGATGACCTCGTCGACCGGGTCCAGCCGGCGACCGTCCTCACCGACGAGGACCAGGCGGCCGTCGCCGTCGGGTTCGAAGGCGTCCGTGCGGAAACCGGTGACCGCGTTCGCGTATCCGCCGTCGACGGCGTCCCGCGCGGCACGTCCCAGGGCGCCGCGGGCGGGGAGCTGGTCGGCATCGCCGCCGCCGAAGGTGGAGCCGGAGAGGCCGCGGCGCAGGATCCAGGTGGCATGCGTGCCGGTGCCGTCCTCGGCCCGGGCGAGGTCGGCGAGGCCGGCCAGCGCGGTGAAGGCGGAGGCACCGGTGCCGACGACGGCGGTGTGCTTGCCCGCGTACCGGGCGCGGACGGCCGGGTCCCTGAGGTCGGGGATCCGGTAGGAGATCCGGTGGGCCGCGGCCCTCTCGCCGAGCGCGGGCAGGCCGCTGCCTCCGGCCGGGCCCGGGGTGGACCAGGTGCCGGAGGCGTCGATCACGGCGCGGGCGTGGATGCGTTCCTCGGTGCCGTCGGCGCGGGTGCAGTGCAGGACGAAGGGCTGCTCCGCGCGGTCGGCGTCGACGATGCGGTCGCGGCCGCTGCGGGAGACGCCGGTGACGGTGGCGTGGTAGCGGACCTTCTCGCCCAGGACGTCGGCGAGCGGCTGGAGGTAGCGGTCGGCCCAGTCGCCGCCGGACGGATGGGCGGACCCGTCGGGGCGGACCCAGCCGGTGGGCGCCAGGAGCTTTTCGGCAGCCGGGTCGACCACCTCGGACCACGGGGAGAACAGACGCACGTGCGACCAGGCGCGCACTGCCGTCGCCGCGGAGGGCCCGGCCTCCAGGACGAGGGGCTGGACTCCGCGTTCGAGGAGGCGGGCGGCGGCCGCCAGACCGGTGGGGCCGGCGCCGATCACGACGACGGGCAGGGTGTCGGTGGATGCGTTCACAACGGGGCTCCCTGGTGCTGCGTGATCCGGCGGCGTTGATTCGACAATTGTCGATATCCCGAACTCCAGGCTGCCACCTCACATCGACGTTCGTCAACATAGACATCTGTCGAATTTGCGGGATGATGGAGGGCATGACGTCGAAGGTGTTGCCGCTGCTGGAGCAGGAGAGCGCGGCGCCGTGCTGCCCGCCGCTGTCGGAGCGTCCGCTGACGGCCGAGGAGGCCGAGCGGACCGCGCTCATGTTCAAGGCGCTGGGCGACCCCGTACGGCTGCGGCTGTTCTCCCTGGTGGCCTCGCACGAGGGCGGGGAAGCGTGCGTGTGCGACATCTCCGACGTCGGGGTGTCCCAGCCCACCGTCTCGCACCATCTGAAGAAGCTCCGTGAGGCCGGCCTGCTGTCCTCCGAGCGACGCGGAACGTGGGTGTACTACCGCGTCGAGCCGTCCGTGCTCGCCGCCATGGGACAGCTGCTCACCCGCGCGGCCGGCGCATGACGCCCACGATCACGAAGCTGACCGAGGCGCACGCGGACGAGGTCCTGGCGATCTACCAGGCCGGGATCGACGAGGGAAACGCCACCTTCGAGACCGTCGCCCCCGACTGGGCCCGGTTCGACGCGACGAAACTGCCCGGGCACCGCTTCGCCGCCCTCGACGCCGACGGCAGTCTGCTGGGCTGGATCGCGGCCACCCAGGTCTCCGACCGCTGCGCGTACGCCGGTGTCGTCGAGCACTCCGTGTACGTCCACCCCGCTGCCCGCGGCCGGGGCATCGCCGGCCGCCTCCTGGCGGCCCTGGTCGAGTCGACCGAGGCAGCGGGAATCTGGACGATCCAGTCCGGGATCTTCCCGGAGAACACCGCCAGTCTCGCCCTGCACCAGCGCGCCGGCTTCCGGATCATCGGTACCCGTGAACGGATCGGCCGCCACCGCGGAGTGTGGCGGGACGTGGTGCTGCTGGAGCGCCGCAGTCCGCTGATCGCCTGAGCCGTACGTACGGTGCTCAGGCCAGGGCCGCCGCGGCGTAGAGGACGCCGACGGAGGCGGCCAGAGCGCCGAGCAGCAGCCGCAACGCGGTTTCGGGCAGGCGGGGTTGCAGCCGGGCCCCGAGGTAGCCGCCGATCAGGCCGCCGACTCCGCAGGCCAGGCCGAGGAACCAGTCCGGCGAGATGTCCCCCGACTCGGCCAGAGACAGCAGCGCGTAGGTGGCCGAGCCGACGACGGACGTCGCGAAAGTCGAGGCCAGGGCCGCCGGCGCGACCCGGGCCACGGGCATGCCCCGGCCGACGAGAATCGGTCCCAGCAGGGAGCCTCCGCCGATTCCGTAGATGCCGCCCACGACTCCCACCGCGACCGCCAGCCCCGTCACGGTTCGGGGAGAAGGCTCAGCAGCCCTGTCGTGACGGGCCGGCCGCAGCGTACGGAAGCACAGCCACAGCCCCAGCGGCAGCAGCAGGGCTGCGACCAGGAGACGGAAGACGGCCGGGCCCGGCAGCGCGAAGACCCGGATCACGGCGCCGGCCACGACACCGGGCAGCGTGCCGAGCACCAAACGCCGCACCAGCGGCCCGCGCAGGCTGCCGTGACGGCGGTAGCGCAGGAGGGCGCCCGGTCCGGCGACCACATTGAACAGCAGGTTGGTCGGCGTGACCGCCGGGCTGGGCACGTTGAACACGCTGAGCTGCACGGGCAGCAGGAAGACCGCCCCCGACACCCCGACCGGCGCGGTCAGCACCGCGATGAGCAACCCCGTGGCCAGTGCGCCCAGGCCCGTCTGCCAGTCCACCCGCCCGCCTCCCTTTTCCGGCTCCGCCTCCCCGATTCAGCCGAGATCGATGTGGACGCTGGTGGACTTGACCCGCGCGGTGGCCTCGACACCCACCGCCAGGCCCAGCTCCTCGACCGCCTCACGGGTCAGCAGCGACACCAGCCGGTGCGGCCCGGCCTGGATCTCCACCTGCGCACTGACCTCTCCCAGCGTGACCGCGGTGACGATCCCCGGGAAGGCGTTGCGGGCCGAGGTGGACCGCCCGTCGTCCTCCACCGCGGCTTCCGCCGCGACCTCGACGCAGAACGCGGCCAGATCGGGCCCGTCCACGAAACGCCGATGGCCTTCACGGCGGGTGGGAAAACGGCCCGCGTCCGCCCAGCGCCGCGCGGTGTCACTGCTGACGCCGAGCAGGGTCGCCGCCTGGCCGATGGTGTAGGACTCCATGGGGCTCACAGTAGGTCCCGGCCGTGCGCCGATCGGCACCGCGGCCGTGCACCGCGTCATGCTGCCGGCCGCTCCGTGTCGGTCGTCGTGCCGCGCATGAAGATGACCGCCACCAGGGCCAGGCCCACCACGGTGCCGACGAGCTGCATGCAGATGAAGCCGGGCACCGAGCCGGGGGCGATGCCGGCGAAGGTGTCGGTGAAGGCGCGGCCGACGGTGACGGCCGGGTTGGCGAAGGACGTGGAGGAGGTGAACCAGTACGCGGCGCCGATGTACGAGGCGACCGCGACGGGCGCGAACCGCAGCCGGTCCGAGGTCGCCAGCCCGAAGATCAGCAGGATCAGGCCCGCGGTGGCCACGACCTCGCCCAGGAGGAGGTTCCCGGTCGAGCGGTCGTGCGTGGACCACTCCACCAGCGGCTCGCCGAACATCGCGTCCGCGAGGACCGCGCCGGCGATCGCACCCCCGACCTGCGAGGGCACGTACACGGCCAGCTCACGTGCACTGACGCCGGCCCCGCCGCGGCGGGCGGTCCACCACTCGGCCAGCGTCACGGCAGGGTTGAAGTGCGCGCCGGAGACCGGGCCGAGGAGCGTGATGAGGACGCCGAGCCCGAAGACCGTGGCGGTGGAGTTGGCCAGCAGCTGCAGCGCCACGTCCTGGGTGAGCTTCGTGGCCTGGATGCCCGAGCCGACGACGACCGCCACGAGGGCAGCGCTGCCGACCAGTTCGGCGGCGGCGCGGGCGATCAGCGGGGTGCGGGGCGGGGCCGCGCCGGGGGCGGGCCGGGGCCCGTCGGCAGATATGGGGGCGCCGGCGGGCTGGGTGGCGGTCAAGACGGGTTCTCCTCGGGCAGGTGGGTCACAGCACCAGGGCGAAAGAGGCGGCTCAGGGGCAGGGACGCTTGCGATGCGCTTCTGCGGTGGCCCGCGCGGTGTGGGCGAGGTCGGCGAACTGACCGGCGAGGGCTTCGACGACTTCCGGGCGCAACCGGTAGTAGATGAACCTCCCGCACGGCTCCGTATCCACGACCCCGGCCTCGCGCAGCACCTTCATGTGGTTGGACAGGTTCGTCTGCTTCGCCCCCGTCTCCTCCACGAGATGGGTGGTGCACAGCGTCTCGCGGGCAAGCAGGGTCACGATCCGGAGCCTGAGCGGGTCGGCCAGAACCCGCATCAGATCAGTGTCGACTGACGTCATCATGAGCTGATACTTTCACACCGCCGATGGCTGAAACCAGCCCCGGCTGAACCCCGGCTGAACGGTTTCGGGTCACCCACCGGAGCCGCCCAGCCGCGCCTGCCACCCCGCCTGCCACCCTGCCTGCCACCTGAGGGAGAGCCGATGCCCGCGAACCCGATCGCGTCCGTCCTGTTCGTCTGCATCCACAACGCCGGCCGCTCCCAGATGGCGGCAGGATTCCTACGCCACCTCGCCGGCGACCGCGTCGAGGTCCGCTCCGCCGGCTCCCAGCCCGGCGCCCGGATCAACCCCTCCGCAGTGGCCGCCATGGCCGAGCTCGGCATCGACATCTCCGAACAGACCCCGAAGGTCCTCACGTCCGAGGCCGCGCAGGTGTCCGACTACATCATCACCATGGGCTGCGGCGACGCCTGCCCCTACTTCCCCGGCAAGACCTACCTCGACTGGCAACTCGAAGACCCGGCCGGCCAGGGCGTCGAGGCCGTCCGCCCCATCCGCGACGAGATCAAGAGCCTCATCGAGGCCCTCATCACGGACATCGACGCCCAACAGAACACCTGACCCCCGCCACCCGACAACGAGACGACGCAGCTCAGTCGCGCTGGACGGTCTCCGCGCCGCAGGGGCACGCTGCGGCACCGCCCAGCCTGCCGCGGGGCAACAGCTGCTGAGCCGGGGCCACGGCTCGTGAACACCCGCCGGGCCGGTGGGGCGGGTCGTCAGGCGGCGTTGCTGGTGTTGACGAAGCCGATGGTGACGGCGCCCCACCAGCAGGCCTGTGACACCAGTGCGGTCGCCCCACCCCAGGCCAGCATCCGGCGGCGGATCGGAGTTCCCGGTGACGCGGCGAGGCGGCGGCCCAGCAGGCCGGCCTGGAGGCCGTTCAGGGTGAGGGTGAGGACCAGGCCCAGCTTGACGGCGGTCAGCGGGGAGTGGAGGTCGGGGTGGAGCATGGCGCCGCTCGCCACCAGGCCGCCGAGGCCGGCCCAGATCGGGACGTGCAGACGGGAGGTGGCCGCGAGCACCTCCTCGAAGGAGCAGCGTCCCATCGCCCAGAGCAGTCCGTGGTAGTCCGCCGAGAGGACCGCGCCGAAGCCCAGGACGAGCGAGGCGAGGTGGGCGAACAGGGCGGCCGAGTGCAGGGCGGGGTCCGTCCGGACATGGGCGGAGAACCACAGGGCGCCGACCAGGACGAGTACCGCGCCGAGCGCTGCCGCCGAGACCGTCCACCACGAGTCGTACACGCGGACCGGCCGACCCGGCAGAACGCGCGGGGCGGGGTCGACGACAGGGGTGGGCGCAGAGGCGACGGACGACAGCATGGGTGTGGCTCCAGGGGGGCGGTGCGAAGAGGCCCCGCACGGACCCCTCATCAGGCGAGGTAAGGCTTACCTAAAAGTTCACCAGGGTCAATATTCGGCCACTGTCCGAGACGGCGTCGTGACCCGACGGGCGACCGGGCACGGCAGGGAGGACCCTCTGACCCGCCAGCCCATGGCGTGAGTTGACCTCGACGGGGCCTGAAGGACCCGGCCGCCTCGGGTCGAGGGCCGGTGGCAGCGGTCAGGAGCCGTCGTAGTGGTCCCGGCTGCCGGATTTGGCCAGGCCGCGGCTGATCATGTAGCCGAAGGTGAGGATCACGATGTACAGCCAGGCCATGTCGGCGCGGAAGTAGTCGCGGTGTCCGTCGTCGGTGCCCACCACCATGGAGGCGATCAGGACGGCGATCACGCAAGCGATGTAGACGAAGAACTCCGTCGTCTTCAGGGCCGACTTCGTCTCGGTCGACAGGCGGCGGGTGCCGTGTCCTGAGACGTCGGTGTGGGGCGTGGGGCGGCCTCCAGGGGTGCCGCCCAGGGTCGGGTCAGTCATGGCAGATGTCCCATCCTCGTGTGGAGCGCACGCGGTGCGTTCCACAGGCCGGGATCGCGTCTCGGTCGACGCCCTCCCACTTGGCGACTACCCGGGAGCAGGCGAGTAATCATCACATAAAGGGGCAAAACGGTCGCAGGCGCTTCCCGCGCATCACGCCACCGACAGCGCGCCCAGGAATTCCGCCAGCGTCTGCGCACCCAGCTGCAAGGCCCGCACTTCCACCTTCTCGTCCGGCCCGTGCCAGCGGTCCGACAGCAGACCCGTACCGAAGAAGAGAACCGGCGCCGCCAGCGCCCCGGCGAGTTGCGCTGCGGGGGCGGCGCCCCCGTTGCCCATCCGTAGCGCGGGTCCCCCGAAGGCGTGGCTCATCGACGTCATCAACGCCGCCAGGGCGGGATGGTCCTCGGGAGTCGTGTACGGGTCCGAGATCGTCGAGGAGACCTCCAGGTCGTACGTGAAGTTCCCCCGGGCCAGCCCGTCCAGCCAATGCCGCAGCTGCCGGGCGACCTCGTCGGCGCTCTGGTCCGGTACCAGCCTCAGCAGGATGTCCGCCGACGCCGTGGCGGGGACGACTCCGCGGGCGGGCCCCTCGGGATCTCCGCCGACCATTCTGCTGACCTCGGCGGACGGACGGAACCACACGCGCTCCATCAGCCCCCGACCCTCCTCACCACCCGTACCGAACGTCCCGGTGTCCCGCATCCACGTGGCCGGATCGGGTGGCCCCAGGGCCTCAAGTCCCGCCCGGTTCGCGGCCGTAGGCTCGCGTACGGCGTCGTGGAAGCCGGGGATGTCGATCCGCCCCGCGTCGTCGTGCAGCCGGCCCAGGACGCGGCACAGCTCCGTCAGCGCGTTGGGGGCGGCGCCGGACACGGCCCCGCTGTGCACGTCCCGCTGGGCGCCGCGGACCTCCAGACTCGCGTTGACCGAGCCGCGCACCGAGGTGCACACGGCGGCGTCTTCCAGGGACCACAGCATGGAGTCGGACACCATCAGCACATCGGCCGTCAGCTGCGCCCCGTGCTTGGCCAGCAGGTCGGCGAGATGCACGGATCCGATCTCCTCCTCGCCCTCGACGAGCAGCTTCACCGTCACCGCGGGGGCTGCCCGTCCCTGCCCGGCCAGATGTGCTCGTAGGGCCCAGAGATGGCAGATGACCTGCCCTTTGGCATCCGAGGCTCCGCGCCCGTACAGCCGCCCCTCGCGCAGTACCGGATCGAAGGGGAGCGTCTCGCACCATTCGGCTTCCTTGACGGCATGCACGTCGTGGTGACTGTAGATCAGCAGGGTGGGGGCCGCGGGATCTTCTGCGGGCCAGCAGGCGTAGACAGCCGGCAGTCCCTCCGTGGCCCACTCCTCCACGACGGGGAATCCGCTCTGCCGCAGGGCCGAACACAGCCACCGGGCCGAACGGGTCACGTCTCCCGAGCGCGCCGCGTCAGCGGACACCGAAGGGATGGCCGTCCATTCGCGCAGGGCCTTGAGGAAGACCGCCGTGTCGGCGAGGACCAGTTCACGCAGCCGGGCAGAGAAGGGATCGGCCACGGCTACCGCCCGGCCCTTCCGGCCCGCGCCGCATCCGCTCGTACGCCGTACACGAGGCGCGGCGCGCGCAGGCCGCACCCGCGTGCGTCCCTGATCCGTCCGCCGTACCGTTCAGGTCGGCCCTGGTGACGGCCGGCCCGGTCGTCTCTGTCGGGAGCCACGGTGTCCCCTTTCACCCGGCCCGGGGGCCCGGGGCCCGGGGGGATCGCTCCACCTGCGCCTTCCCCGTCGCCGCGGTCCCAATCGGCGAGGCACCGCCGCCCGGCCCGACCCGCAGCAGCGCACGGACCCCGGACCACGGACCCCGGACCACGGACCCCGGACCACGGATTCCGGAGCACGTACCACGGACCACGGAGCCGGGACCGCTGCGGCGCCGGTGTCCGCTCGTCGCGGCGCTCGCGCACACCGGTCGAGCCCGCTACCGCGTGCAGGATCGCCGTTTACGCAGCACGACGAAACGCACCAGGCCGAACCCCACGGCAGCGGTCGTCAGCATCACGGCAGCCAGACGGACCGGCGAGGTGCCGGCTGGAGCGGTACGGACGGCGTCGCGGACGCGGTCGAAGACGCTCAGGGGGATGCCGGCGAGGGCGTTCCCGGGAGGCCGGCGGGAAACAGCGGGGTGAGGGCGGGTCGGGGCGGTACGCCGTACGGTCTCCCATGCGGTGCCGAGCCGGCGCAGTCGGGCCGTGTCGTGGTTCAGGGCTTCCTGCAGGCGGGGCAGCAGCACGTCCTCCTCGTCGCGGATGTCCTGCCGGATCAGAGCGAATGCCGCTGCCACGAGCTGACCGTGCCGCGGGTCCGCGGGGTCGGTGGACTCGATGTCGGTCGCAAGATCGCTGATCTGCTGGTGTTCCTCTTCCACCTGGGCGGTGAGGAGTTCGCCGTCGGGAGCCAGCCGGCGCAGGGCGGGCCACAGGACGGTCTCCTCGGCGAAGGCGTGGCTGAAGGTGAGCTGGAAGATGTCCCTGAGCGTTTTCTGCCGTTCGCGCTGCGGCAGGCCGGCGGACTCATACAGGTGCATGAGGCGGTCGAGGTCCGCGTGGTCGCGGCGCTGGCGGGCCAGGATGCTGGACTGTCCGCCGAGCTGCTGGACGCTCTGCTGCGCGATGGAGCGGATCATGGGCTGTTCTCTCCCCTCAGGAGGTGCTGCGGGGGCGGACCACGGCGCGCAACTCAGGCGTCTGCGGTCTGCGGTCCGCCGTCTGCGGTCTGCCGGCTCACGCCGTAGGCCTCCGGAGCCGCATCCTGTCGTTCCGGCGCCTGCCCTCACGTGCCCCGGACAAACGAGGAGCACGTGCCCCGGCAAACGAGGGGCACGTGCTCCGGGCAGCAGGCGAAGGGTGAGCCGCCAGTCCGGGGAGCCGCCAGCCTGGGGAGCCGCCACCCTGGGGAGCCGCCAGCCAGCCCTCAGGCGTCCGGCGCGGCGTCCTTGCCGCCGTCCTTGCCGCCGTCCGTGCCGCCGCCCTTGTCCTCGACGTCCTCGGTCTTGCCGCCGTCCTTGTCCATGGCCCCGCGGATGGCGTCACGGGTCCGGTCCACCAGCGCGGCCATGGGGCCCAGCATCATGTTGGCCGTCGCGCTCTCCACCCCGGGGTGGGGGCGGGTCGGCGCCATCTTCTCCGCAGCCCTGACGGCCTTCGCCATGGTCATGAGGCGGGCCGGGGAGGTGGTGCGGCGCAGCTGGGCGAATTCGTAGCGTTCCTCGGCGCGGGCGTGCACCAGGACGGCGTCGCGGAGGGAGAGCAGCATCGGCATGAACTTCGGGTCGCCGGTGTCCATGTCCCCGAGGCCGGCCAGCATCTCCTTGGCCGCGTTCTCCTCTGCGAGCCGTTCCTGGACGACGTCGTCGCCGCCTTCGAAGGCGCCGCGGGCGTGCGGATGCACGACCTCCTCCTCTGCCGTCTCGTGGACGGCCAGGAGCCGGACCAGACGGTGGAAGGCGTCTCTGCGCTCCTCGCCCCCGCTCAGCCGTACCTCGTCGAAGAGGCTGTGGATCTGCCCGTGTTGGCGTACGAGGAGAGCCACCACGTCCTCGCCGGCTGCGGGGTCACCGGCCTGCTTCTCTTCGTCCTTGATGTCCTTGACGTCCTTCACGACATCCTCCTGGAGACGGTTTGAGTGTGCACGTCGCGCCGGTTGACGCCGTGTGGCCGGTCTGCCGTGCGGCAGATCCGGTTCACGCGCGCTGGGCAGGGTCGGGGTGCGGCCCTTCGGTCTCCACGCGGTAGTCCCGTCCGAACATCTCCTGGTGCTGCTGCATGACCCGGTCGCTGGGCGCCGCCTCCCCGTCGTGGATCGCCGCCTGCATCTCCTCGAACCGCTCGTGGGCCTCCCGGACGTAGCCGGCCCCCAGGGTGGTGAGGTCGATCTGGGTGGCCAGGAGCTCCCGCAGGTAGGCCTTGTTGGGTTCGAAGGTGAGCACGTTCGGCAGCTCCGGTGCGAGGATCTCCTCCGGCTCGCGCCCATCGTGACGGCGCATCAGGTCGCAGGCGATCCGCAGGTGCTCCAGTTCCATGTTCAGGTGCAGCTCCCACACGGCCTTGACCTTGGGGTGGCTCTCCTGCTCCATGAAGGAGTGGTACAGGTAGCACTCGTTGTACTCGTGGGTGACCAGCTGCTCCCACCACGTCTCCCCGGGGTCGACCAGCGACTCGTAGTGGGTGACGTGCTCCTCCTCGATGAGGCCGATCTCCTGGTACAGCTGGCGGGCGATGGGTTCCATGTAGGTGGGGCCGGTGTTCATGTAGAAGTTCATCGTCTGCTGCTCCGCCGACAGGATCGTCAGCGCGTGGAGCCGCGACAGCGGATCCGTCCGGTTCTTGTCGTAGGGATCGCGCACGTTGTCCACCGGGTTGCGGTGGTGCATCGGGGTCGGCCGGCCCGGCATCACCTCGGTCAGACCGTCGACGATCGCCTCGGCCTTGCGGTGTTCGATCATCTCGTACAGGTTCGCGTACCGGTACAGGTGGTCGAAGTCCTCCAGCACCCCGAACTGGTACGCCTGCTTCAGATACGGGTCCGGCTCCATGCGCGCGACCCACGCCGTCAGGTCCACTGCCACCTGCTCGTAGGCGATCGTCGTCTCCAGCACCGACGACACGCCGGGCAGCAGCCAGTTCACGACCTTCTGCTGCTGCGCCTCGATGTACCGGGTGCGGGCGAGCTGCCGCTTGACCTCCGGGTCGACGCAGTTGCGGGCGAGGTTGTGCCCGAAGAGGATCGCCTCCACCTCGATGCCGTTCATCGTGATGATGCGGCACCGGGTGTACGGATCACTCGCATCCGGGTCGATCGGAGTGACGTTCAGCTCCCGCCAGCTGCGCAGTTGACGGTCCAGGGGGATACCGCGGTGTTGGAGCGGGTTGAAGGCCATGACGGATACCGGCTTCCCAGGTGGTTGTCCCGCGCGCCCCCAACGGGGCACGACTGCAGACCTGGGACCGCACGTGCCCCGGAAGACGGGATGAAACCAAGAAATCCGGACAGAACGAAGCCAGGCTCTTCACGATCTCAGCTACAGCGGGGCGCCGAGGGCAGATCCGTCCTCCGACGCGCGGGCTCACTCCAATGGCGTTCATGGAGAGGCTGGGCGCGCGTGACGGCCGGCTCGGGAGCCGGCGTACGCGGCGACGCGCAGGGCGGACAGAGAGGCGACGGGGCGAAACCCTGCCAGGCAGTTGCGGTACGGGTCGAAGGCGACGCCGCCCCGGCTGTCGGCCGTCATGGCCCCCTCCAGAGCGAACCGGGCCAGCGGCTGCCATCCCGCGGCTGTTCCGAAGCCCAGGTGGAACGACATCGGTGCCCGGGCCACGGCGGCGGCCACCGCCCCGGGTACGGCGGGGACGCGGTCGCTGCGGCGCTCCGGGAACGCGGCCACCACGCCGTGCCGGCCGCCGACGGAGTAGTTCAGCAGCGTGGCGTAAGGACCTGTCGTGGCACACCGGCGGGGGAGCGGCAGGTGGCGCGCCACCTTTCCGCTTCCGCTGCTGGTCAGGAGCAGTTCCAGCGGACGGCCGGGTCCTCCCGCGTCCTGGACCCGCACGGCGAGGCCCAGCCCGTCGGGCACGGGACCGGGCAGCCCCGCCGCCCGGGACCACCGCGCTGTCACCGGGTAGGCACCCGGGGTGTCGAGCCACGGTACGCCCCACGGGGTGTCGTGCCGGGGTACGTGGAGGCGTCCGGTGAGGAGGATGCCGTCGGGGTGCAGGGCGGGGCGGCCGCCGCGGCGGCGCGCCAACGCCCGGGCCGTGTCGAAGGCCGTCTGCTCGAAGCGGTTCACGTGGGCGACCTTCCCTGGTGGCCACGGCGGCGCAGGCGGCCGGGGCGGCCGAGGCGGCCGGCGACGACGCGCGTCTCGAAGGACGGCCGCCCGGCGGGGTGCGTATCCATGCCTGCCGCCTACCCGGGTCACGCCCGTCGACGCGGCGTGACCGGGGCGGCCGCGGCCACACCCGGGTCACGGCACGCGTGGCTCCCACGCAACTCCCACGTGGCTCCCCCCCGTGGGCCATACGTGGCTCATACGCGGGCTCACGCGTGGCTCCCACGTGGCTCCCCACGTGGGTCCTACGCGGCTCAGGGGCGGCAGAGGACGATCAGGACGGCTGTCCAGACGGCGAACGCGGCTGCCGCCATACCGGTGACGCGTCGGCGCAGCCGCCCGTACCGCTGTGCGTACTCGTCCTTGAGTTCCGCCGCCCGTGCCACGGTGGCGGCCAGCATCTCCCGGCGCAGGCACAGGTGGTGCTGGGCGAAGCGGTCGCTGATCTCGTCCTGTTCGCCGGAGCCGAGCCACGTCAGCGCGCGTGCGAAGGCCTGCCCCTCCTCGCGCGCCTCACGGAGGGCTGCCTGGCTCATCAGGAAGCCCTCCAGCCGGGCCAACCCGGCCGCCGCCTCTTCCGAGCCCTCGCTCACCTCGGCGGTCCCCGCTATCCGGCCTGGCCCGGGCCCTTACCCGGCAGTGATCCCCGCGGGCCGGAGGCCCCTTCCTGGTCGATGACGTCGCGCTGCTGGTTGTCGCTGTAGTCGAAAGCAGCGACCTCCGGGTGGTGGAGGTCGAAGGCCGGGGATTCGGAGCGGACCCGCGGCAGGGTGACGAAGTTGTGCCGGGGCGGGGGGCAGGACGTGGCCCATTCCAGGGAGCGGCCGTAGCCCCAGGGGTCGTCGACCTCGACACGGGGTGCGAACTTGGCCGTCTTCCACACGTTGTAGAGGAACGGCAGGGTCGACGCCCCGAGGAGGAAGGCGCCGATCGAGGACACGGTGTTCAGAGTGGTGAAGCCGTCGGCGGCGAGGTAGTCGGCGTAGCGGCGGGGCATGCCTTCGGCGCCGAGCCAGTGCTGGACGAGGAAGGTGCTGTGGAACCCGATGAACAGCGTCCAGAAATGGATCTTTCCGAGGCGTTCGTCGAGCATCGTGCCCGTCATCTTCGGCCACCAGAAGTAGAACCCGGCGAACATAGCGAAGACGACCGTGCCGAAGACCACGTAGTGGAAGTGGGCGACGACGAAGTAGGAGTCGGTGACGTGGAAGTCCATCGGCGGGGAGGCCAGGATGATGCCCGTCAGGCCGCCGAAGAGGAAGGTGACGAGGAAACCGATCGCCCACAGCATCGGCGTCTCGAAGGAGATCGACCCCTTCCACATCGTGCCGATCCAGTTGAAGAACTTCACCCCCGTCGGCACGGCGATCAGGAAGGTCATGAAGGAGAAGAACGGCAGCAGCACCGCCCCCGTGGCGAACATGTGGTGCGCCCAGACGGTCAGCGACAGTCCGGCGATCGCGATGGTCGCGCCGACCAGACCGAGGTACCCGAAGACCGGCTTGCGGGAGAAGACCGGGAAGATCTCGGTCACGATCCCGAAGAACGGCAGCGCGATGATGTAGACCTCCGGGTGCCCGAAGAACCAGAACAGGTGCTGCCACAGGAGCGCACCGCCGTTCTGCGGGTCGAAGACCTGGGCCCCGAACTTCCGGTCCGCCTCCAGCACCAGCAGGGCAGCGGCGAGGACGGGGAAGGCGAAGAGGACCAGCACCGAGGTGAGCAGGATGTTCCAGGTGAAGATCGGCATCCGGAACATCGTCATGCCGGGCATGCGCATGCAGATGATCGTCGTGACGAAGTTGACCGATCCGAGGATCGTGCCGAAACCCGACAGGGCCAGACCCATGATCCACATGTCGCCGCCGATGTTCGGCGTACGTGCCGAACTGCTGAGCGGCGTGTAGGCGGTCCAGCCGAAGTCCGCGGTGCCGTTCGGGGTGAGCACGCTGCCGACGACGATGAGGCCGCCGAACAGGAACAGCCAGAACGACAGCATGTTCAGCCGCGGGAAGGCCACGTCCGGAGCACCGATCTGCAACGGCATGATCGCGTTGGCGAAGCCGGCGAAGGTCGGTGTGGCGAAGAACAGCAGCATCACCGTGCCGTGCAGGGTGAAGATCTGGTTGTACTGCTCGTTGGAGACGATCTGCATTCCCGGCCGCGCGAGCTCGGCGCGCAGCAGCAGCGCCAGTACGCCGCCGATGATGAAGAAGCCGAACGACGCGATCAGGTACAGGTGCCCGATCTTCTTGTGGTCCGTCGTGGTCAGCCAGGAGACCAGCACGCTCCCGAACGAGCGGCCCGGTACCGGGATCGGCGTGACGGGCTCGGTCGACGTCGCCATGGGCAATCCTTTTACGTCGGACACATAGGTGGACGCGCCGGTACCCGTTGCGGCAGGTCTTACGCGCGGCTTACACATGTACTACGGAACGTGACGATGAGCCAGGTCGCCGCCGCCCGGCAACCCGATTGGCTCACCCCGCGTAGCCGATCAGGGTGCCGGGCCGTCGGCGCATGACGGGGGAACGGTGCGCGAAACGGGGGCGGTGGGAATACGCGAAGCGGGGGGGGGGGGGCGGTGGAAAGCGGTCGGGGCAGGTCTTGCGGGCGGGGGTGTTCGCCGGGCGACCGGGTAGGGGCCCGACAGGAGGTTGATGACATGGCTGTCCAGCACTTCCAGTCCCAGTCCCAGTCCCAGTTCCAGCCCCGGCACCGGTCCCACCAGGCCGCGGTCCCCCCGGCGCAGGCGCACGCCTTCCGGCAAGGGCTTCACGATCAGGTGATCGGGGTCGTCATGTTCGCCGCCTCGGCCGCGCTGTGGGTCTTCCCGATGGCGACGCATGACGGGGCGAAGGACGCCCAGGTCAACGAGGCGGTGGTCGGAGCGTTCCTGATGTTCGTGGTCGGTCTGCGGATCTACCGGGGCAGCAGCTGGCGCTCGGATGCGATCGTCGGCCTGGCCGGCCTGTGGATGATCGCCTCGCCGTACGTCCTGGGCCTGCAGAACACGGCGGTCGACAACGGCAGCCGAGTCCTCGACATCATCGTCGGCTGCGTGCTGGTGGCGTCCGCACTGGTCTCCTTGCTGATCGTCCGCGCCGACCGCCGGGCCGAAGCGGCACCCCCGCCGAGCCGACGCTGAGGCCACCGCTGAGGCCGCCGCGAAGGCCACCCCTGACGCCGCCGCTGAACCGCCCTTGAACCGTGCCGCCGCGGCCCGGCCAGGGGCGGCTTCGGCATGCCGTACGCGTAGGGCGCTCGACCCTGCCACCTCGCGGCTCCCGACCTCCCCGTCTTTCGGGCTTCACACGGCCGGTCCCGGTTCCGGGCCGTGGAGCGGGGCATGTGCGACATACGAGCCCACAGGGCGGAAGGAGGAACAGGTGAGTACAGCCGTCCTGGATCAGCCCCTCTCCCGCATGAACCGACCCGGCGCGGCAGCGCGTGACGCCACCCGCGCCTTTCTGGCCCGCGCAGCCCGTCTGCGGGCCCCGTCCCAGGACGAGAGCACGGACAACGTGCTCCTGGTGGTGGCCGAACTCGTCGCCAACGCGATCCGGCACACCGTCGGCCCCTGCACCCTGCACCTGGAACTCCTCGACGGCTCCATCGACGTCTGCGTCACCGACGACAGCCCGCAGCCTCCCCGACCCCGGACCCCCGGCACGGACGGAAGCGGCGGATGGGGCTGGTTCATGATCAAGCGGCTTGCCACCCGCATCCGCATCAAGCCGGTCCCGGACGGCGGCAAGACCATCTGCGCCGAACTCCCCTGGTAGGGCAACAGGCGACAGGGGCGACAGGGGCGACAGGGGCGACAAGGGCGCCTCGGGGCGGGTGACGTGGTCAGGTGACGGCGTCGGGCATCGCCGCGCATCGCCGCGCTTAGCCGGGCATCGCCGGGCGCGGCCTACCGGTCGGGGTCGAAGCCGAAGTCGTCCGGTTGGACGAGGGTGGTGGACATGTTGGTTTCCATCATGCGCAGCGCGGCGTCGGCCAGTTCCGCGTCGATGTGCGCGACGGCCTGCGGGATGATGGTGACGTCGAAGTGGCGGATGTGCGCGTCCAGGGCGGAGTAGAGGATGCACTGCTCGGTGACCTGCCCGCACAGCACGAGGCGTTGGATGCCCAGCTGCCTCAGGAGGTAGTTGAGGGGGGTCTCGTAGAAGACCGAGTGCCGGGCTTTGACGACGAAGAGGGAGTCCTCGTCGGGCACGATGGGGGCGACGAGTTCGCGGTGGCGGCCTGCCAGAGCCGCTTCCACGAGTTCGCCGTGGTGGGAGCGCCACTGACCGAAGTTGTCATTCACGTAGATGACCGGCACCGAAGCGTCCCGGGCCCGCTTGAGGAGCTCCTGTACGAAGGGCAGCGCGTCACGCACCGAGGACACGAGGGCGTCGGCATCCTCGTGTTCGTAGGTGTTCAGCATGTCGATCACGACGAGTGCCGTGCCGTCCGCCATTCTCACCGCCTCCTTGTCCCGGTGCACTCCCTGCGCCCCGCGGCAGCAACCCGTCCACCGAAGGACCGCGGGTGCCTGTTCTCGGGCCGGCCGGTGAGGCGGGGGACGGCCCGGCCGCGCGGGTCGTCGGCCTCCGCCGGGCGGTGGTCACAGGGATTGGGCACGGATGACCACCAGCTCTTCGAGTTCGCCGGCCCCGCCTGCGCCTGCGCCTGCGCCTGCGCCTGCCAGGCCCTGCTGCTGCAGCCACGTGCGCCGGGAGCGCAGCACAGGACCCCACGGCACCAGCGCGCGGGCCGTGACCCGCGCGCTCAACCCTGCGGAGGTCAGCAGGTCCACGGTCTCCTGCGTCCCGCACATGCCCGAATGCACCATGAGCAGGACACCGCCCGGGCGCAGGAGGGGGCGGGCGCCGGCACAGATGCGGTCGATGACGGCGCGGCCGTCGCAGCCTGCATCCCAAGCGCGTTCCGGACCCCGCACCGGAACCTCCGCGTTCTGAGCGGGCACGTAGGGCGGATTGGAGACGATGAGGTCGAACCGGCCGGTGACGGCGGAGGCGAAGTCGCCGTGGACCAGGCGCAGCGGCACCCCGTGCCGGAGGGCGTTCAGCCGGGCGCTGGCGACGGCGCGCCAGGATACGTCGACCGCCGTGACCCTGGCGCCCCGGCGTGCGGCCTGGAGGGCCAGCGCGCCGGTGCCCGTTCCGATCTCCAGCACGTCCGCTCCGGGTGCCAGGGCTTCCTGAGCGAGTGCTTCCGCCACGAGACGGGTATCGCCCTGCGGCTGGTAGACACCGGGTAGAGCGATCAGCCCGGCGTGCAGCGCAACCGACGTCAGAGCCGTACTGGCCACGGTGTACCTCCGTGATCGGTGAGACCCGCCCGCGGGTCGGCGGCGGCCTCTCGCCGCTCCCTGCCACTGCCCCCTCCGGGGCGGCTCACCCGCAGCGACGGCGATCATTTCGCCGGGCCGGATGCATCGCAACCGGTCTGCGGGCTGACGCCCGGGCCGCTTCACCCCACGGTGGGGCGCCTCCTCCACCCGGATCATTGTCCGGGGTCTCCCACGATCGCGCACGTTGCCGCCCCGCAGAGGGCTGTCGGCCCGGGAGGACACGCCACCGGCCCTCGGTCACCTGGTCGCCTGGTCACCTGGTCGCCCGGTCGCCTGGTCACCCGGTCACCCGGTCACTCGGTCACCCGGTCACCCGGTCACTTGGAGGAAAGGGGTAGGGCGCCTGCTGCACGCGCGCCGATGGGCGAGCCGGTCAGCCTTCCGCTCGTTTTGCGAGGGCCGCGTGCGCGAACTGCAAGCCGTCGGAGAGTGTCAGAGCGGTCAGGGCTCCGGTCACCGTGCGGGTGGCCTCCGGCCAGATGGCGCGGGCGCCGGTGAAGGTGGTCACGACCCACACGCTCAGGCAGAACGGGCAGCTGATCAGCTCACCCAGGGTTTCGCGCCCGGGTTCCTCGCGGGGGGTCTCGTTGAGTTCCGCCGGTGCGCCGGCCTCCTCCACATGAGTGAATGGGGCGCGCAAGGGGCGCGTGATCGTGGCCTTGGCGATCAGCCGGCTGAGCCTGTACGTGGCCGTGGCGGTCAGGGCGAGGTCCCAGGGGGCGGCAGCGGGGGGCCGGGGCCGTCCGAGCCGGCGCTGCAGGATGGTCCAGCCGACTGCGTACCCGGCGAACCCAGCCATCGCGCCCAAGTGCCCGCCGTGGGACCGCAAACCCGGGAATGTCGTCATCAACGTGCCTCGTTCCGCTCGCTCCGCCCTCGTCACGGCGTAACCGTCGTGATCGGCAGGTGGGCTGTCGAGAAGGCGTCTACCCAGCTTCGATCGGGGAACGCCTCGGCCTTGGCGGACCCTGCGGCGTGGAACCGGTGCGGGCGGGCAGGCGTAGGACGTAGGTTCCGGCCCCGCCGGCACCGAAGCCCCCACACGGCCGCCTGCACGTCGCCTGCACGTCGCCTGCACGGCCGCCCTCACGGCCGGGTGGCCGTTGCCGTCGCCGGCCCGCGCTCCACGCCGCGTCCCTTCAGGAGGACAGTCATGGCCGTACGACACCACCTGGTCCGCGCCACACCACGCCAGGTCTGGACGGTACTTGCCGACAGCTCGCGCTACGCGGACTGGGTGGTGGGCACCAGCGACTCACGCGCCCTCCGCGGGCAATGGCCAGAGCTCGGGTCCGCGCTCGAATACACCGTGCGCATCGGACCGTGGAGCGTGACGGGCACCACCGTCGTACGCCGTACCGAAGCGCCGACGGAACTGGAACTCGAAGTCGACAGCGGCCCCCTCGGCACCGCCCGGGTGGCGATCGAAGTCCGCCCCTGGGGCGAGGGAGCCCTCGTCAAAATCGACGAGCACCCGCTGCGCGGCATCGGAGGCACACTGCACAACGCCGCGGTCGATGCACTGATCCAACTGCGCCACCGCAGCATGCTCGCGCGGCTGGCGAACGTGGTGGAGGAGTACGTCACGTCGGGCAGCCAGGCAGCGTAGACACCCAGCCGCCGCATGAGGACGCCCGATGCGGGCGCCGCCTGCGGACTCAGCTGTCACCGTGGCGAGCCATGAGTCGGGCCATGTGGCCGGTACGCTCCGCCGCCGGACGGAGAGCGGCGCAGTCCAGGGGACGGTCGGTTCGGGCGCGATCCTCGGAGGGGTCCGCCATCCGGGCCAGGGGCGGCGAGTAGGCGTGGACGGTGAGCGCGGGGCCGCCGTCCGGTTCGTGGCGTAGATCGTGGACAGCTGACTCGCCGAAGCAAAAACCCTCACCGGCGGGTACGCGCCGGCCCGCGATACGGCTCCGGCTCCCGGTCTCCCGTGTCTCGTAGGCCTCGTAGCGGACGGCGCCGTGGACCACGTACACGCCCCCGCTGGAGCGGCCGTGGTCGTGGAAACCTGTGTCGTGGCCGTGGCCGTGGCCGTGGCCGTGGCCGTCGCCGTCCCAGGCGACGGCCCATACGCCGAGATGGTCATTGGTGAACAGCGAAAGCCAGGACCGCTCACCCACGTGCTCCAAACGGCCTTCCCAGAAACCGGAGCACTTCCCCAGTTCGGCTGCGATCTCCAGCAGACACTCCGGCTCCAGCAGACACTCCGGCCGGACCTGACCGTCAGACGCTTCCAGACCTGGAAGGTGGTGGTAGTCAGCCATAGCGGACACCTGCCCGTACCCCTGCTCCGCACACATGCGGCCCCGCACACGGGCCGGGCCGGCACGTAGACACCCGTGCGGACGACACGAGCGGCAGCTCGGCACCCTCCGGGGGGCGCGGGAGGACGCTCTTCGGCGGCGGACGCGTCCGGATGGTTCCGGACAGTGCGGCGTGCCTGCATCCGCGCCGCCTTCGGCGTACGAAGGTATCCAGGTGGTGAAATGCGTCGTTTCGCGGGAAGGAGAACCCGCAACTCCTGGAGGCTGATGTGGCAAACGATCGAATGGGGCTGGCCGAGGTGCTGGCGGCGGCGGAGAGCGCCGCGCCGGTGGACTCCCTCGACGTCGTCGCACGCAATCTGCGGGAGCGGTTCGGGGCACGGTACGTGTCGTTCCTGTTCGTCGACATCGTGGGCCGGCGGATGCTGCGGGTCCACGACACGCAGGGCACGCAACCGGAAGACCGTGCCGAGCGGATCCCCCTCGTCGACAGCAGCATCTACGGCGAGGTCCTGCGGACCCAGCAGGCGGTACGGGCGCCGGCCGGCGACGACGGGCAGCGGGTCCTGGCCCCGGTGACGAACCGGGGCGACACCATCGGTGTCCTGGAGCTGTTCCTCACCGACGTCAGTGACGACGTTCTGGAGCAGGTGGAGGAGGCCGCGCACGCGCTGGCGTACATCATCGTCACCGACCGCCGGTTCACCGACCTCTACCACTGGGGCAACCGCACCACCAACGTCAGCGTCGCCGCCGAGATCCAGCGCCAGCTCCTGCCCTCCGCCGCCGCGTGCGAAGCCCCCCAGTTCACGCTGGCCGGCGCCCTGGTCCCCGCGTCCACCATCGCCGGGGACACCTATGACTACAGCCTCGACAACGAGACCCTGCACCTGTCGATCACCGACGCCATGGGCCACGACGTCCACGCCTCTTTGATGGCAACCCTCCTGGTCAACGCCTCCCGCGGGGCCCGCCGCGCCGGCCGGGACCTCGCGGAACAAGCCCGACAGACCCACCAGGCACTCCTCGACCACGGCCACCGCACCTTCGCGACCGGCCAGCTCCTGCGGATCGCCCTCGACGGGTCCGGCGCCCAGCTCGTCAACGCCGGCCACCCCCGGCCCCTCATCCTGCGCGACGGCACGGTCACCGAACTCGACCTGGCCGTGAACATGCCCTTCGGCTTCACCCACCACCCCGGCATCTACCAGATCCAGAACCTCGACCTGCGCCCCGGCGACCGCCTCCTGCTCCACACTGACGGCATGCAGGAACGCGAAGCGGAAGCGGTCGACCTGCCCGGCCTTCTGCGCAAAACCACTGCCGAACACCCCCGCGAGGTCGTACGCGCTCTGGTCGGAGCCGTCACCGACGCCTACCAGGGCCGACCGCCGCGCGATGACGCAACCGTGCTGTGCCTCGACTGGCACGGCCCCCGCGCCGAGGCCGTCACCACGTCCTGAGGGCCGAAGCCCTCCTGTGTCGGGTGCCGGAGGAGATGTGGGGACGGGGGTACGGGGGGACGGCGAGACGGGGAGGGCGGGGAGGGCGGGGAGGACGGAGAGACGGGAAATGGGGAAACGGGGAAGTGTGGAGACGAGGAGACGCTGTGGAGCCGACGATCGTGACCGTTCTGTCCGACCGCGACGGGCAGCGGGTGGTGCGGTGCGCGGGTGATTTCGACTTCAACACCCTCGCGCCGCTGCGAGAAGCCTGTGACACCGCCGTTGCCGCGGCGGACGTCCACCGCCTGGTCCTGGACGTCCGCGACGTCACCTTCGGCGACTCCACCTTCCTCAACCTGCTCGTCACCGTCGCCCGCGAAGCCGAGCTTCGGCTGCTGGGCCCCCTGCCCCGCCAGCTGGCCCGCCTCCTCGCCGTGACCGGCACCGACCAGTTCATTCCCGTAGACGACGCCTCCGCCGGCGAGCCAGCCGAATAGCTCCACAAGCGGGGCCAGGCCCCGGCGGAGGACCGCTCACTCTTGATCAACTTGCGTTCTGGTGACATGTGAAATATCACATGTCATGTACGCCGCCCGGGAGCCCCTGGGCGGCGCTTCACGTCAAGGAGGAACACCATGAACCGCTTAGCCCTGCTCGCCGCCGGCACCGCAGGTCTGGCCGTTTTCGCGATCACCCCGGCCGGCGCCTCCGCACAGTCGACCGGCACCGCCGCGACCGTGACCTCCTGCGGCTACTCGGGCCTCCAGGCCGGCCTGTCCACGCGCGTGTGCGCCGCGGTCACCGGCAACACCGTCGAGTTCTACGGCACGGTCGGCTTTGCAGGCCCGCCCTCCCATGGCAGCCCGGCGCCCGCCCCGAAGGAACTGTTCACGACCCTGACCGCAGAGGTCGTCGGCAGCGGCGCCACGCCCAGCACCCAGACCAAGACGGTCATCTTTGCCCAGTCGAACCTCGAAGTGCACGGCCTGGTCACCACCGCCCCGTGCGGCTCGACCATCCGCGGCACCTTCGGCACAGCCTCGTTCCCCCGCCCGGCCAACCCCGTGGTCCACGAAGTCACCCTCAGCTGCTGAGACATGACACGTACTCGCCCCCGCGGCGCCGCCGCAGGGGCGAGTACGCCGACCGGCCAGGCCGCCAGACCCACCGCGGCCGGGCCGCCGCCCTGCGCCGCGTCTACGCGAGCGACTTCTCGAAACTGAAAGCCGTCACGGCCATGCGTTCGCGGAAGTAGAAACGGTGCGCGTCCGTCCGCTGAGTGCCGGAGTCCAGCGTGAGGGCGGAGCAGGAGGCAGCCCGCGCGTGGTCCTCCAGGTGCACGAGGAGAGCGTGCCCCACTCCGGTCGAGCGGGCGGCAGCGCTGGTGACCAGGTCGTCGACGTAAAGCATGCGCAGCATGCTGGTGTTGACGACGATCCGCCAACCGGCCGCGCCCACGCACACGCCGTCCGCGTCGTACGCGGCGGTGAAGCGCAGGCCTTGTCCCCAGCCCTCGGCGAGCACAGCGCGGAACACGTCCTCGGTCAGATGCGGGCGCAGCTCCAGCAGTACGGGGAGCAGGTCGTCCGTGAGTCGCGGGTCACCCGGCTCCAAGTCGATGATCTTCATCTCGGCAGCGTAGGCCACACCGGCTCCACCACCTGCTGCGCGCCCGTTCGCCGTGCGGCGGCGGCCCGGCGGGAGTCAGGGAGCAGCAGCGATGCGGAAGGGGCGGCTATAAGCGTCGAGCATGCCCTGACTGGTGACGAGGATGAGGTAGTCCCCCGCCGGGATGCCGGCGGGGACGGCCACCTTCACGGACGTCCGGTGTGAGGGAAGGCCGGTGGCGAGGACGGCCCGCGTCACGGTCGCGGATCCGTCGCGCTGGACGAGGTGGACGTCGACCGGGTCGACGGGGCCGGTGATGAACCAGCGTACGAGGTGCTCTTGGCCGGCGGTCCACACGGCGCCTTCCGCCGGGACCTCGACGAGCAGGTCGTCCGCGGCCAGCAGGACGGCGGCGTCGGACCGGCTGAGCCGGGAGTTGACCATCGTCGTCATGCGGCGCAGCACGGCGTGCAGACCAGTGGGGGCGGGGTTGTTGCTCACGGATGTCGTCCAGGGATCGGGGGCGGCCGGTCTTCCCTGCCACCCTAGGAAAGGGAAGGCCCGGCGGCATCGGCTCAATGGCCGATCCGCCCCCGCCGCCAAAACCGTTGCCACGTCCCACCCCCCGAGGTGGAGCCCGCCGAGCCGGAAGGCCGCAAAGCCTGCACGCCTGCACGCCTGCACGCCTGCACGCCTGAAAGAGGATGGAAGACGGCCTCCGCGGTGACTAGCGTTGCGCCGGGGCCCGCGAACGCGGGTGGGGGAGGGGAAAGCACAGTGACGGTGGTGCTGGACGGTGTGGCGGTGGAACGGCAGCGGCGCATCCGGCGGTCGGCCTGGTGGGGCGGGTTCGCGGGTCTGGTGAGTGTGGCGGCTCTCGGTGTCTCGTTCGTGCTCAGGGGAGCGGAACTGGGTATCGCCGCGTGGTTCACCGCTCCGTTGCCCGTGGTGGTCGGTGCATTGGCTGCATGGGGTGGAGCCCGCCAAGGCCGCAGGGAGGGGACGCGTGACGAGGTACGCAACGAAGCCCTCACACGGGACGAGATCGTTTTGAGCGTCTGCCCGGTGCGCGTGGTTCCGGCTGACCCCGACGGCCCCGCGTTCTCCGGTGTCGACCACTGCGACCTGATGGTGAGCAACCTGCGGCTGTTCCTGTGGCAGGACTCGACGCTGCTGTGGTGCGGGTGGTGGCGGGAGGTGAGCCTGACAGCCGAGGGCGACGAGGAGGTGATCCTGCACGACGGCGGGAACGAACCGGTCGCATGGCTCCAGGTGGAGAAGCCGACCCTGCCCGAAGAACTCGTACTCGCTGCTGCCCGGCTGAAGCGCGGGCCCCCCGCTGAAGCCCGTACTCCCTCTCGGGGCGTGGCCCGTACCCGCGTGGAGATCGACCGGGCGATCCGGACTTCTGAACGACCGGGCGATCCGGGCCTTCGGAACGAACGGGCGAGGGACCTGCCGCGGCAGGGGCGTGCTGTCTCCAGGGACGTGTGAAGGCGTGGGGTGGGGTCTGTGGGGTGATCCGGGGTCTTGCAGGAGCGGTGGGTGGGGCCTGAGAGACTGCTGGACATGGATATCCAGCGCAGGAACAACGTCACCGTCACCGGCAACCCCCACGGCCCCACGGTGGTCCTCGCGCATGGGTTCGGCTGTGACCAGAACATGTGGCGCCTCACGGTCCCCGCACTGGTCAGGGACTACCGGGTGGTGCTGTTCGACTACGTGGGTTCCGGCCGCTCGGATCTCTCCGCGTTCTCCGAGACCCGCTACGCCTCCCTCGCCGGATACGCCCAGGACGTGGTGGACGTGTGCGACGCGCTCGACCTTCGAGGCGCGGTGTTCGTCGGGCATTCGGTCTCCGCGATGATCGGTGTGCTGGCCGCCCAGATGGCTCCGGAGCGGATCGGGGCGCTGGTGATGGTGGCGCCCTCTCCCCGATACATCGACGACGAAGGCTACCGAGGCGGCTTCAGCACGCAGGACATCGAGGAACTGCTCGATTCGCTGGAGTCGAACTATCTGGGCTGGTCGGCCGCCATGGCACCGGTGATCATGGGGAACGCGGAGCGGCCCGAGCTCGGTGAGGAGCTCACGAACAGCTTCTGCGCCACCGACCCGGCGATGGCGCGCGTCTTCGCCCGCACCACCTTCCTGTCCGACTCCAGGGACGACCTCAAGAAGGTGAGCGTGCCGACGCTGGTGCTGGACTGCACCCAGGACGCCATCGCCCCGCGCGAGGTCGGCGCGTACGTCCACCAGGCGATCGAAGGCTCGACACTGATCACCCTGGACGCCACCGGGCACTGCCCGCACATGTCCGCACCCGAAGCCACCAACGAGGCGATCACCGGCTTCCTGGCAGGCCTGCGGTGATGTGCCGTACCGGTCAGCAGCCCGACCCGCGCGACCCCAGCGACGAGAAGACCTCGGATGCGGCGTTCGCCGCACTGCTGGAGGACAGCGCGGAGGAGCTGTACGAGCGCGCGCCGTGCGGGTACCTGTCCACGCTGATGGACGGCACCATCGCGAAGATCAACGCGACGCTGCTGGACTGGCTGGGGCTGAGCCGGGAGGCGGTGGTGGGCCGGATGCGGTTCGCCGACCTCCTGACGGTGGGCGGCAAGCTCTACCACGAGACGCACTTCGCGCCACTGCTGCGCATGCGGGGCGAGATCGGCGGCATCGCCCTGGAGATCAAGAGGGCAGACGGTGTCCGCATGCCGGTGCTGGTCTCCTCCACCATCAAGCACGGGGCCACGGGCGAGCCGCTGCTCATCCGCACCACCCTCTTCGACGCCCGCGACCGCCGCGCCTACGAAGAAGAACTCCTACGGGCCCGCAAAGCCGCCGAGGAAGCACACCGGCGGGCCGAAGCCGACCGGGCCCGCCTCCAGGACGCCCTCGCCGTACTCCAGTCATCGCTGCTGCCCGACACCCTGCCGCCCCTACCCGGCATGGAGAGCGCCGCGCACTACCGCACCGCCTCCCCGGACCGGCTCGGCGGTGACTTCTACGACGTCTTCCCCCTCGACCCCCTCGACGCCACACGCTTCGCCTTCTTCCTCGGCGACGTGTGCGGCAAGGGCCCGCAGGCCGCCGCGGTCACCTCCCTGACCCGCTACACCCTGCGCGCCGCAGCCCTTCACGACCCCGACCCCGTGTCCGCCCTCACCACCCTCAACAAGGTGCTCCACGAGCGTTACAGCAGCGGCGACCCCCGCTACTGCACCGCCATCTTCGGCATCCTCGCAACCGACCCGCAGTCCGGGCGGGCCACCGTCCACCTGGCCTCCGGCGGCCACCCGCCGGCCCTCGTCTTGCGCGCCGACGGCACCGCCGACTACCTGCCCACCCCCGGCGGCCTCCTCGTCGGCATCCTGCCCACCGCGCCGTTCACGGCCGCCACCACCACCCTGGCCCCGGGCGACACCCTCCTGCTCTACACCGACGGCCTCACCGAAGCCCGCACCGGCGAAAACCGTACCGACCTGTACGGAGACGAAGCCCTGCACCGCTTCGCCACCACGCACGCCGGCCGGTCCCCGCACGCGGTCATGGAGGCGCTGACCGGCCTGCTGGACGGCTTCGGCGACGGCCTGGACGACGACACCGCCCTCCTCGCCCTCGGCGTCCCCGCCCCCGCCCCAGCTCCCGCTCCCACCCCCACCCCCGCCCCCGCTCCCGCCCCCGGGGAGCCCACATGAGCCCGCTCGACATCGCCATCCGCCACACCCCGGCCGGCCCCGTAGTGGCCGTCACCGGGGAACTCGACTACGACACCGCCACCGACCTGCGCGACATCCTCGACACCCTCCCGCTCGACCCGGGCCAGCGCCTCGTTCTCGACCTGGCCCACATGGAGTTCTGCGACTCGAGCGGCATCAGCGCCCTCATCGCCGCCCGCAACCACGCCCGGTCGGCCGCGGCAGACATCGCACTCGCCGCGGTCCCGGCCAACACGCTGCGGGTACTGCGCGTCATCGGGCTGGACCAGGTCTTCCCCATCCACCCCGACGCCGCGTCCGCGACCGGGGCCTGAAGGGTTCCTTCCCGGGGCAAGCGGTCTGCGGCGTGCGTCTGCGGGATGCGTCTGCGGGATGCGTTGACGGGCGGTTCCCGGACCACTTCCGGGTAAACGGGCAGCAGGCGGCGCCATGGCCGTCCGTTCGAAGGAAGCACGGGGGAGTGGCGGTGGAAGCTGCGAAGTGGTCGGTGGACCGTGAACGCCTGACGCAGTGGGTTCCTGAGGGGGAGCGGATGACGGCCGGCTGTGCGGTGACCTACGGGCGTTCGCTGTGGGGTCTGGTGCCCAGGAGGGCTTCCCTCCTGCTGACCGACCGCCGAGTGCGAGTGCTGCGGCATCGAGGCAATGACCTCCGCTATGCGATACGTGGCATCTGGTTCGAGATGATGCGTGGCGAAGCGACGGCGGTCTGCGGGAATCCGCAGGTGCGAGTGGAGTTCGACAGGGGCCAAGAGGTCGCGTTACATCGGCGTGACGGCGGGGTCGAGCGGCTGCTGATCAGCCAATGGGATGCGGTACACGCCGAAGCCCTGTACGAAGCGTTCCCTCCCACGGAACCGGGCCCGCAGTGAAGCCACTGCATCCTCCTCCGAAGCCACTGCATCTTCTCCGGCTCTTCGCAGCCGAACACAGCCCTGCCACCACCACGGCCGCACCGAAGCCGTTACGGACCCGCCCGGGGCCCCGGGGACGTGGGGGGATGGCGCGGCCGTCACGCATCGACCGACCGGGTGCCTTCCGGCGGGACCGGTCGCAGCGTCGGCCGGTGCCGCCTCGTAGGCTGCGGCCATGACTGAGACCCAGACGCCCCGCGACGCCTTCGCGCTCCTCATGGCCGGCAACCAGCGCTTCGTCTCCGGCACCCCCGAGCACCCGAACCAGGACGCCACCCGCCGCACCGAGACCGCACCGTCCCAGCAGCCCTTCGCCGTGCTGTTCGGATGCTCCGACTCCCGGCTGGCCGCCGAGATCATCTTCGACCGCGGCCTGGGCGACCTGTTCGTGGTCCGCACCGCCGGGCACGTCGCCGGTACCGAAGTGCTCGGCAGCATCGAATTCGGCGTGAGTGTCCTCAACGCGCCCCTGGTCGTCGTCCTCGGCCACGATTCGTGCGGCGCCGTCGCCGCAGCCTGCTCCGCCCTGGAAGACGGACAGACGCCGGGCGGCTTCGTCCGGGATGTCGTGGAACGGGTGACCCCGAGCGTGCTCGCAGCCCGCGCCGCCGGACGCGAGACGGCCGAGGAGATCCTGGCCGAGCACATCGAGCACACCGTGGACCTGCTCCTGGACCGCTCCCGCGTCCTGGCCGAACGGGTCGCCGACGGCCGCCTCGCCGTGGTGGGGCTGTCCTACCGGCTGGCCGACGGCAGCGCACAGCTCGTCGCCACCCGCGGCGTCGACGCGGCGGTTCCCACCGCGTCCTGACCGTCCCGGGCGAGGCCGCTCACAGGGAGGGCCGGGGCCCGGCTGCCCGGCGAAGCCGGTTGGCGATCGCCAGCCCCAGCCCCTCCTCGGGCGGCAGGGACGCGACGATGAGGTCGCATCCCTGCTGGTCGAGCTCGCGCAAGAACCCGTACAAGCCGTACGCGTAGGCGTCCATTGAGCCGGGGACCGTCACCACGGCGTGCGCCTTCACCGGGCCGCCGGCGTAGGAGGCGGGCACGAACACGCCGACCGTGTGCCCCCGCCCCTGCGCGAGCTCGGCCTCGGCAACCACCTGCTCCGGCTCGACGAGGACAACCCGCGCACGCGGCGCGTAGTGCGACGGGTGCTGGCCCGGCACCCGGACATGACTCGTCGAGGGCACCGCCAGCGAGCGCCCCAGCACCGCTTCGAGGTCCTCGCGCGTCACCCCGCCGGGCCGCAGGATGCTCGGGATCTCCCCCG
Organism: Streptomyces sp. cmx-4-9; assembly: GCF_046548835.1. Taxonomy (NCBI): domain Bacteria; kingdom Bacillati; phylum Actinomycetota; class Actinomycetes; order Kitasatosporales; family Streptomycetaceae; genus Streptomyces; species Streptomyces sp. cmx-4-9. The sequence continues at coordinate 147,018 of NZ_JAEBEE010000006.1, forward strand.
TGACATCAACGATGGTCGACTCCACACCGACCTCGCACGAGCCGCCGTCGAGCACCAGGTTGACGGCATCACCCAGCTCCGTACGGACATGGTCGGCCGTTGTGGGGCTGACCGAGCCGAAGCGGTTGGCGGACGGGGCCGTGACGCCGCCACCGAAAGCCGACAGCAGCGCGAGGGCGACCGGGTGGTCGGGCACGCGCACGGCCACCGTCTCCAGCCCACCCGTCGCCTCCAGCGGCACCCGGTGGCCGCGCCGCAGGACCAGGGTCAGCGGTCCCGGCCAGAAGTGCTCGGCCAGCAGACGCGCAGTCTCGGGTACGGTCTCGACCCAGTCCGCCAGGTGCTCCGCGGCGGCGATGTGGACGATCAGCGGGTGGGAGGGCGGGCGCCCCTTCACCTGGAAGATGCGCGCGACGGCGGCAGGGTCCTCGGCGTTCGCGCCGAGACCGTAGACGGTCTCGGTCGGAAGGGCCACCAGACCGCCGGCGCGCAGCACCTCGGCCGCCCGCTCGATGTCACTGGTCGTTGCCGTCACCATCGCCGTTCTTCTCCCCTGCTCCGCTCCCACGTCCATGCCCCTGTCGACCTCGCCGACCCCGTCGACCTCGCCGGCAGACGACGACAGACCACGCACGCCCTACAGACCTCATCATGCCGACCCGGCCCGGCGATCCACCGCCAGGGGTCGGGCCGGCCAGGGTCACTACCTGCAACGCCCCGGACGACGGGAAGGCACGGGCACAGGGGCCGCCGACTGCACGCATCCACGAAGGGCCGTTCGCAGAGGCCCACGTACACCCCCCCGCGTACACCCCCGGCCACGCCGTGAACGTCGGCGACGGGCGACCCGGAGCGGCGCCCCTCGCGGTGCACCACACCGCGGGGGTCTTGATCGAGTGCGTCCGTGCGCGTCCGTGCGCGTCCGTGCGCGTCCGTACGGGGCGGAGCGGGACCGGCTCCCGGGGCTTGCGGCGCCGCGCCGACCAACGGCCGCGCCCCGGCAGACTCGGCGAGTCTGCCGGGGCGAGCCGGACCACGGCGTTTCCCGTGCGGTCAGCGGGTCGCACATCCTGCCCCCGACGCCCGCCCGACCGCCCGACGACGCGACGGCGCGACAGCACGCCCGTGCGAGGGCACAGAACGTCGCGGTCAGGAGGAGCGCGGGTCAGCGGACCTCGGTGACCCGGTGCTCCTTGCGCGCGCCACAGTTGGAGTTGTACACCTGCACGTGCACGTTGCTGATGCCCCCGCCCCAGTCGACGCAGTGGCCCTTGCCGTACACGTAGGCCGGGCCCGCGTACGACGTGTACCGGCCGAAGTCCTCGCCCCGCTCCCAGGTGTCGGTCACTTCGATCCAGAGAGCCATGTCCACGGCCGCACCCGGGTTGTTGCGGATGGTCGCGACGCAGTTCTTGCCGTTCGAGGCGTTGTACGTCAGGTAGACGGTGCCCAGCGACCCGATGGCGGCCGAGTTCACGGTCTTGTACGCGCTTCCACAGACCTTCTGCGGCGTGGTGTTGGGCGCGGCCGAGGCGGGCGCCGCCAGTGCGGTCGTGGCCCCCAGCGCCAGGGCGGCGAGTGCGGTGGTGGTCATCACGGGACGGGTGAATTTCATGTTTCCCCCTGGTGGTCATAGGAGTTGGTGGCTCCTGCATGGTGTGACACACAGCACGGCGCAACGGTTCCGCACAGCCGGGCAAAAAAATGGGACCGCGCCAGGACGCCCGAAGCGGACAGCCCTTTCCCCGAGACACGGCGGCCCGACGGCGCCCGAGGACGCGATACCGTGCCGGGCCCGGGCCCGGTTGGCAGGGCCCCGTCGGTGGGTGTCAAGGACTGGTCAGCAACCTCCCGAGCAGCACCAGCACCAGCACCAGCAGATGTCTTCCGCCACCTCGTGGCTGGACCGACGTAAGCCGCCGCAACACACGGAAACGGTCACACCCAGGATGCCGCCAGTAAGTGGCGGGTTGGTAAGGGTGAGGCGGGTCAAGCGGTGCGCTGCTACGGTCGGGCTCCATGAGCTGGCTCCCCGACAACTTCGTCCATCCCGTTCTGGTACCACTGCCGGGTAGTGGTCATCACCTGCGGCCGATTCGGGAGGCGGACACCCCGCTCGACTATCCGGCTGTGATGGGTTCGCGCGAGCGGCTGTGGACCATCTACGGCCCAGCGTGGGGCTGGCCCGCGGCCTCCATGACCTACGAAGCCGACCAGGCCGACTTGTTGCGGCATGAGCGGGAGATCGCCGCACACCAGTCTTTCAACTACGCGCTCTTCGATGAGGCGGAGACAGCTCTGCTCGGCTGCGTCTACATCGACCCACCGGAGAGGGCCGGCGCGGATGGTGAGATCTCCTGGTGGGTGGTGGACGAGCTGGTGGACAGCAAGGTCGAGCAGGCCCTCGACGAGCTGGTGCCCCGGTGGATTGCTGCCGACTGGCCGTTCGAGCAGCCGCGCTTCCTCGGCCGGGAGATCTCCTGGTCGGACTGGCTCGCTCTGCCGGAGCACCCCGACGCGTAAGTAGCCGCCGACACCGCCCAGACCGCCGCCGGACGGCCGGGCGCCATGCGGCGTCTCGCGGGTGGCCGCCGGCTTGGCTCGTCGAACGACAGGACGTACCCGCTTCCTATCATGGGCGCATGAGTTCGATTGCGGGGGCTGAGGCGCGGCCAAAGCTGAGTGCGGCCTTGAGCGGGGGCGAGTTGTCCCGTTGGTACTGGACGCTGGCCGAGCTGACCGCGCTCGCCCGCGAGCTCGGAGTAGCGCGGGGCGGTGGGAAAACGGCACTCACGGAACGGCTGCGGGCTGTGCTGGATGGCGTCGCACCGCCGGCCGCGCCGCCCCGGACGCGCAGCACCGGCCTCCAGCTCGCTGCGCCAGTGAACGAGCGCACTGTAATTCCCGAGGGCCAGCGGTGCAGTCAGGTGTTGCGCGAGTACTTCCGCCGGGAGATCGGCCAGGGTTTCCACTTCGACGCCCACATGCGGGGATTCATAGCCGAGGGTGCAGGGCGCACCCTGGCCGATGCCGTCGCCCACTGGCACGCCACGCGCCGGGCCGCTGCCCAGATTCAGGAGATCGGCTCGCAGTTCGAGCTGAACCGCTTTCTGCGTGCCTGGTATGCCGAGCATCCGGCTGGCAACCGTGCCGAAGCCCTGGACGCCTGGCGCGCTCATCGCGACCGGCCTCGTCACCAGGCTGCGGGCTGACCGGCCCACGGTCGTCTGAGAACCTGTCCTGTTGCAGCGCAACCGACGCGCGCGGCGATGCTGACCTGCGCTGTTGGGGGATGACGCCGAGCGGAACGCTGCGCTGGGAGCCCAGTTCGTGGAACCCCAGAACTACAGCCGCACGCTGTGACGCACAGGACCGTGCTCCGTGCTCCGTGCTCCCCAGTGCGGCAGCCACCTTGCATCGAGGGCATGAGTCACGGCCGGGTACCGGTCCGGGCCACGGTCGGTGGCCCGCCTGAGTGTGCTGCGTACCCCGCACAGTCGCGGCTCCCACCGTGACGCAGCGCGTTGACCAATGTGCCCAAGCAGCGCGGGCACGGTCCGGTGAACGGTGCTGTTCAGGACCGTTCCGGCGTAGCGGTCGCAGCGGCCATGGCTTGAGCATCTTGCGGTGCTCGCGCGGTGGTGCTGTGACGCTGCTTCGTCCGGGGTCCGGCGGGTTGACACCCGGGGTGTCGGCCGGTCCGAGGCGCTCGGCCTTCTACTCGCCGACCACTCCGTCGATCGCTTCGCGCAGCAGGTCGGCGTGCCCGTTGTGACGCGCGTATTCCTCGATCATGTGGGTGAGGACGTAGCGCAGCGAGATGGTCTCGCCTCGCAAGTTGACGGTGTCGTCAAGGGAGCTGAAGGACGCGGCGACGGCACGGGCGCGGGCGCACTCCTCGCGCCAGACCGCGAACGCCTCGTCGACATCGGCATCCTCGACGTGGAACTCGGCGAACGTGCCATCGACCTCGCCGGGCCAAGGCGTCTTGACGTCTTCGGCGTTTACGACGGACCGAAACCAGCCCCGCTCGACCGAGGCCGCGTGCCGCACCAGGCCCAGAAGCGTGAGCCCCGAGGTCGGGAGCGCCTTCCGCTTCAACTGCTCGCCGGTCAGACCCGCGCACTTCATGGCCAGGGTCGCCCGCTGGTAGTCGAGGAACGAGATGAGCGACGTACGGTCGTCGGCCACCTTCGAGGGGTGTATGCGCTGGTCATCGGTCACCGGGCGATCATGGCAAGGATGTGTCTTCGCAGGCCACCCCCGGTCCGAGGTGTGGACACCGACGCCCATCCACGCCAACAGCCCCAAGGCCGGAGATCAAGGCCGGAGATCGATGGCGGGACAACCCATGGCTGGCCCGGTCGAGGAGCGCCTTCTGAAAGAGCGGCGGGACTCGGGGTCCTCGTAGCCGGGACCCTCTCGATGTGTCTCCGCTCGGCGGGCTTCGTAGGGCCGAGTCCTGAGGCGGACCGAGGCTCGCGCGATGCGCCGGGGCCACGAACGGCCAGCCGGTGCGCGGAAAGGACGGGACCCTGGAGCGACTCCGCGTCGACCGGCAAGTCGGAGAGGCCCTCACCTCACCCACGGACCCGATCCGCTCCATCTCGCCCAGGTGCCCGGGCGGCATGCAAAGACCGCGATGAGCTACGCGACTCTGTTCGGGTCCTGCGGGAACAAGCTGCCGAGCAGAAGCACCAGTGAGTGAAACCTGCTGGACCGGGATTCGAGATTGCAGCGAACATGGGCAGATGCCGTCGATCGGAGCAGCAGTCAGCGAACTGCAGGACCGCGCTGTCCTCTGGAGGGTGGGCGAGATCCCCGCAAGCGAAGTCGTCAACGCGGCTTGTGACGCGCTCGTCGCCGGTCTGGACAGCCCCGGACTCAGGGTGCTGGCAGCCTGCACAGCCGCCGAGGCGGACTACGACGTGCACTACCTGCTTCCCGAGGCGCTCGACGAGCTCGGCCTCGTTCTCCATCCGGCCGCCAGCGAGGCCGGCCAAGAAGCCGCCGCGCGAGCGCTCGCACGACGCGCGCTGGCCTGCGAGCTGAAACCTTGGGAGCTCACCTTCAGGATCAACCAGCGTTACGGACATGAGCTGCCCCTGACTGCACGGCTCGCCGAACTCGATGACGAGTACGCGTTCCTCGAAGACGGCGCCGACGAAGCAGTAGCTCGGATCAATGCTGAGGTCATAGCTGAAGCCCACCGCCTCGCCGCAGTCCACCCGCACGTTCCCGCCGAATCTACGGACGTCCCCACCTAGCACACGGACCGACCTGCGAGTTCCCGCCGAAGAGGCTTCAGGATCCCTGGATGCACGGACTCGGCGCGCCGGTCTGAAACGCCGGGCGATGCCGGCGCAATCGCGGCAGATCAATGTGCTGGGCCTTGCCACACGGCGTCCGTAGGGTTGGCGCATGACGGATGAGAGCCGACGGGCCGTGCAGGCGGCCGTCGATGCGGAGATGCAGCTGCTCGATCCTGAAGTGCGTGCTTCCCCGCACCGTGTCCTGGAGCTTCTGGATCCGGAGTTTGTCGAGTTCGGGGCTTCCGGGCGCCGGTGGGACGTGGAGTCGATCCTCTCGGTGACGAGCGGTGGCCAGGTGTCCCAGGAGTCGCCGGTGAAGGTCAGAGAAATGTCCGGAGTCGTCCTCGCTCCGGGCGTTGTCCATCTCACGTACTTTGCCGACCATCAGGGTCGTCGGGCATGGCGGAGCTCTGTGTGGCGCCTCACTGAGACGGGCTGGAGGATGTACTTCCACCAGGCCACTGTGGCCGGTTGAGTGGGTATGACCGCCGCCGTAACAGTTGCGGTCGCCCAGCCGAACCGGGCGGCTGCAGTCGGCCGTGTCTCGCCTTAGCTTGGCACCACCCCGCTCTCGCCTCACGCGGTTCAGGCACGACTGTCATGGACCGCCGTCGGCAGGGGATGGCCTCACACCGTCACCACCAGACGGGATACTTGGCTGATGGACATGTCCAGAGCCGCCTGGGTCAACACGACACATGATTGGTCCAGGGTAGTTGATACGGATCATCTGGCGCATATCCGGCAGAGACCCGCGGAGTTCGCTCCGGATGGACCTTGGCACCTCGTCCTTGAGGTACTCGCCTACGCCGCCGACGAAGCGTCGTTCAAGGGCGGGGGGCACTGCCTCGTCGTTCTCCATCCCGATGGTTCCCTCTCTGTCCGAGATGACGGACGGGGCACTGACGCCCGGATGGACGAGCACGGGCGGATCGTGAAGAAGCCGGTCATGGCTACGAAGGACCTCCGGTTCTTCGACTTCCCTCAGGTCGAGGTGCTGCCCGACGGTCACCCTCGGCGCGGCATGTCCTCGGTTGCAGCACTCAGCGACTGGCTCACCCACACCAACCGCCGACTCAACGGAGCCTGGACTCAGCGCTACGAGAACGGCGTCCCCGTTACCGGTCTTGAGGCCGTCGAGGTCGACGGCACGACCGGGACGCTGGTCCATTTCCGGCCGAACGGATCATTGGGTTCGGTGACCGGGCCGACAACCGGGGACATGTCGCGCCTGGCAGCGGCCTGGCCGCATCTGAGGGTTCGGGTCGAGGACCGGCACCGTCGCTGAATGAGTAGGCGGCGTGACGATCACGGATGATCAGCCTCTCGACCCGCTTGGCGAAGGTGCCCCCGCACAGCCTCGGTTCTCGCTGCTGCCGGCGCAGGCGCACCGACAACTCGATGAGCACGGCTGGGCGCCGACCGGCACTCCGCGCGACTTCCCGGTCAGGGTGCTGTCACCGTCCAGGACCTTCGGCGGAAGCAGGCACTGGGGCAGGTAGTCGCCCATGACCGACGCGGGGCGTTCACCCTGCACGGGGCGTACGCCACGAGTGGATTCGTGCCGTTGCAGGATCTGGGCCGTCATTGTCGGCAAGTCGACTCGATGGCGCCCGTACAGAGGGGCAGAGGGGCAGAGGGACAGAGGGACAGAGGGCCCGGGGGCCGCGAGGCCGGGGAACTCTCTGCCTCCCGGCAGAGGTTGAGGCGGGGGTCGTGCCGGCGGGCCGGGCCGTGCAGGCACTGGCCGCGGGGGCGGCGCATGCGTACGAGGCGGGGTGGGTCGGGGGCGGGACTCCATGGGGGTGGGTTCCTCGTTCTCCGTGGTCGTCAGCGGGGACAAAGACGGCTATCGGGGGCGGCTTACGGGGCTGCCAAGCACAAGTCCTGAACCAGTGGGAGCGCTCCCACTGTGCGCGGCGGACCTCAGCCCGTCAAGGTGTGCGAAGAGTCGAAGCCATCCGGAGAGCCATTTTGCCGACCCCTCTTTTGCTTGGCCCCGGTTGCCGCTACGGTCTGGCCCCAACCAGTGGGAGCGATTCCGTCAGTCGGCGCGTCGTCAGGACGCGCCCTCGCTGCAAGGAGTCGCTCATGCGACACCCCCCGCGTCTGTTCGCGCTGCTCACCGGGGCAGCGCTCGCGATGGCGAGCGGCACGTTCGCCGTCTTGGGTACGGCCTCAGGAGCCGCGGCCGCACCCGTCTGCACAGTGGAGTTCTCGGTCGTCGGCCAGTGGGCCGGCGGTTTCCAGGGCTCGGTCACCGTCACCAACAACGGTTCAGCGCTGAACGGCTGGAGCCTCGGCTTCGGCTTTCCCGCAGGTCAGACCATCAGCCAGGGCTGGGGCGCCAAGTGGTCCCAGAACGGGTCGGCGGTCACGGCCGTGAACGAGGCGTGGAACGCGAGCCTCGGCACCGGCGCCGCCGTGACGGCCGGTTTCATCGCCTCGTGGTCGGGCGCGAACACGGCGCCCAGCGCGTTCACGCTCAACGGAGCGCCCTGCAACTCCGGCCCGGGACCGGAGCCGACACCCACCTCACCGTCACCCACCCCCACCCCCACGCCCACCCCCACGCCCACCCCCACCGGGCCGACCGAGCCCCCGGGCCCGGTCTCCGGGGCGCCCGAGCTGAGCGTCTCCGGCAACCGGCTCACCGACCGGAACGGCGCGACCCGACGTCTCCTCGGAGTGAACCGCTCCGGGGCGGAGTTCATGTGCGTCCAGGGACACGGCATCTTCGACGGTCCCGTCGACGACGCCTCGGTGCGCGCCATCGCGGACTGGAAGGCCAACACCGTCCGCATCCCGCTCAACGAGGAGTGCTGGCTCGGCCTCGCCAACATCAACCCCGAATACCGGGGCGCGCACTACATCGACGCCGTCAAGGGTCTGGTCGGCCGGGTCCTCGCGCACGGCATGACCCCGGTCGTCGAACTGCACTGGACGTACGGCCAGTACACCGGCAACTCCTCCGGGTGCGCCGACGTGCACGCCTCCTGCCAGAAACCGATGCCGGACGCCCAGTACACCCCGGCCTTCTGGACCTCGGTGGCGAACACCTTCAAGAACGACCGGCGGGTCGTCTTCGACCTGTTCAACGAGCCGTATCCGGACAGGGCGACCGCCACCGCCGCACAGGCGTGGAGCTGCTGGCGCGACGGCGGCACGTGCCCGGGCATCGGCTACGAGGTCGCCGGCATGCAGGACCTGGTGGACGCCGTCCGGGCTACCGGGGCGCGCAATGTCGTGCTCGTGCCCGGCATCGCGTACTCCAACGACCTGAGCCAGTGGCTCACCCACGCCCCCGCCGACCCGACGGGGAATCTGGCCGCGGCCTGGCACGTGTACAACTTCAACACCTGCTCCAACGAGGCCTGTTGGGACAACACCCTGGCCCCGGTCGCCGCCCGGGTTCCCCTGGTCGCGGGCGAGATCGGTGAGAACACCTGCGCCCACGCCTTCATCGACCGGGTCATGGCGTGGTTCGACGCCCGTGCCCTCTCCTACCTCGGCTGGACCTGGAACACCTGGAACTGCTCCTCGGGTCCCGCCCTGATCACCTCGTACGACGGCACACCCACCCTGTTCGGCACCGGCCTGCGCGACCGTCTGCGCGCCCTGAACGGAAAGGTCCTCCCACGATGAGCCACAGCACGAGCCACAGCACGAGCCGCACGACGAGTCGCAGCACGAGCCGCAGCACGAGCCGCACCGCCCTGCTGGCGGCCCTCGGGCTGATCACCGCGGCCGGCGCCACCGCCACCGTCATGACCGCGACCGCCGGAGCCGCCGCCGCCGGCTGCAAGGTCGAGTACCAGATCACGAACCAGTGGAACAGCGGCTTCGGCGCCAACGTCGTCGTCACCAACACCGGCGACCCGGTCAGCGCGTGGACCCTGGAATGGTCCTACGCCGGTGACCAGAGGGTCAGCCAGGGCTGGAACGCGACGATCACCCAGGCGGGCACCGCAGTGACCGCCAAGAACCTCTCCTACAACGGGAGCCTGGCCACGGGCGGGTCCACCTCCTTCGGCTTCAACGCTTCCTACAGCGGTACGAACTCCGTCCCCGCGACCTTCAAGCTCAACGGGGTCACCTGCAACGGCGCCACCCCGCCGACCGAGCCGCCCACCACGCCTCCCACGACCCCGCCCACCACCCCGCCGCCTTCGGGCGGCAAGGCCGACAACCCGTACGCGGGCGCCAAGGTGTACGTGAACCCCGAGTGGTCCGCGAAGGCCGCCGCCGAGCCGGGCGGCACCAAGGTGTCCAACCAGCCCACCGGCGTCTGGCTGGACCGCATCGCCGCCATCACGGGTGTGAACGGCGGCATGGGTCTGCGCGACCACCTGGACCGGGCCCTGGTACAGAAGGGCAGCGGCGAGCTCGTCGTGCAGCTCGTGATCTACAACCTGCCGGGCCGGGACTGCGCCGCGCTCGCCTCCAACGGCGAGCTGGGCCCGACCGAGATCGACAAGTACAAGACGCAGTACATCGACCCGATCGCCGCGATCCTCGCCGACAGCAAGTACGCGGGGCTGCGGATCGTCACCACCGTGGAGATCGACTCGCTGCCCAACCTGGTCACCAACGTCTCCGGGCGTCCGACGGCCACACCCAACTGCGACGTGATGAAGGCCAACGGCAACTACATCAAGGGCGTCGGCTACGCCCTGAACAAGCTGGGCTCGATCGCCAACGTCTACAACTACGTGGACGCGGGCCACCACGGCTGGCTGGGCTGGGACGACAACCTGGGCGCCTCGGCCGAGCTGTTCAAGCAGGCGGCGACCGCCGAGGGCTCCACCCTCTCCAAGGTGCACGGGTTCATCGCCAACACGGCCAACTACAGCGCGCTGAAGGAGGACCACTTCACCATTGGCGACTCCGTCAACGGCACGTCCGTGCGCCAGTCGAAGTGGGTCGACTGGAACCGGTACACCGACGAGCTGTCCTACGCCCAGGGCATGCGGGCCAAGCTGATCTCCCTCGGCTTCGACGCGAACCTCGGCATGCTGATCGACACCTCGCGCAACGGCTGGGGCGGCGCCGCCCGGCCGACCGGACCCGGTGCGCTGACGAACGTCGACACGTATGTCAACGGCGGCCGCTACGACCGTCGCATCCACCTCGGCAACTGGTGCAACCAGTCGGGAGCGGGCCTCGGCGAACGGCCGCAGGCCGCCCCGGCCGCGGGCATCGACGCGTACGTGTGGATGAAGCCCCCGGGCGAGTCGGACGGGTCGAGCCGGGAGATCCCGAACAACGAGGGCAAGGGATTCGACCGGATGTGCGACCCGACGTACACGGGCAACGCACGCAACGGGAACAGCATGTCCGGCGCGCTGCCCAACGCACCCCTGTCGGGCCAGTGGTTCTCGGCTCAGTTCCAGGAGCTCCTGAAGAACGCCCACCCGGCGCTGTGACCCGCCACCGCTGAGCCGGTCCGCCGCCGCTGAGCCGGTCCGCCGCCGCTGCGCGGCGGACCGGCTCAGCGGGAACATCGATCGCATCGTGGCACTGGTGCTGGTGCTGGTGCTGGTGCTGGTGCTGGCACTGGTGCTGTCACTGGCTCTGTCGTCGGCGGTTCCCGTCCTCGTGAAGGTACGGCTCGCGGTGGCCTTACGAACTCCTCTGCACAGTCCTACCTTTGAGGCATGGAGACTCGGCGTCCCGGCCCGCTGGCGGAAGTTGTGACACCCGTGAAAGCCGGGTGGCGATTGCTGTTCGTGCCCAGCCGGGCACGCGAGCTGGCCTTCGCGTTCGGTGGGAGCATCATGGTCCCGCCGATGGTCGCAGCCCCCTTTCTGGTGGCTGCGCTGGTCGCCGCCGCGGTCTCGGGAAACTCATTCTTCTGGGGCAGTTTCTGGGTCCTCCTGGCACTCACGGTCTTCGCGGTGCTCCTGCTCCTCGTGGCCATGGTCTTTGTGACGGTCTCCACGACGGTGCGGTGGGTCGAGTTCCGCCCCCTGGGAAGTCCGGCCCGGATCGTGATCGCCCACTTCCTGCGATCGTCGTCCCTGGCGATGGCCGATCTGCAGCGAGTCGTCGTCATCGAACGACTCAGTCTGGGGCAGCGGAAGTCGATCAAGGTGGTGCTGCATACCCGCAGCGAGACGGTGCAGTGCGACCCGGCGACGTCCGCACCGCTGGCCCGCGTCGACGCACAGGCGCTGACCGACTGGTTGACCGAGCAAGTCGCGCCGTTCCAGGTGTCGGTGGAGCGTCAGACGGAGGTCAAGCGAGACTTCCTGCGCCCGGACGAGTGGTGGTCCCCCTCCCACACCGCCGAGGTGTGGCAGGTACCCGTCGGCGAGGTCGACGGCATAGCCGCCCGTCGCGGCGTCAAACGCCATGGGTACACGCCCCGGGCCGCCGCGATGTACAGCCCTGGCACGACGATCACCGTCTACGACCCGGGCCGGGCCTACGAAGTAGCCGAAGAACTCCGCGCCGAACGAGCCGCCCGCCGGGCAGCCGACAGCACGGCAACCCCCGGCCCGGCCGGGGACGACGCAACGGACCCCCGCTGACTCAGGCGGCCCGGCCCGGCCCAGCCCAGCCCAGCCCAGCCCAGCCCTGACGGGCTCGGAGACTGGCTTCCACGAGCGAGCGGATGACATCCCGCGCGTGATGTTGTCCTTTTCTGAGCAACGCCGTCGCATGGGACACGCGGCTCGCCGAACGGGGGCGCGGGCGACAGGGTCGGGCTCCGACCGGGGTTTCTGCTGGCCCTCGTGGCTCCGTCGCCCGACCGATCCTGGGAGCTGCTCCGCCGTATCGCTGTGGGCGGGCTGGTCAGTTCCGGTTCGCCTCCACGGTGTCCTTGGCCACGAGCGTGCCGTTGGACCAGCAGAGCCGGTAGAGGTCGACCTGGTCGAGCAGGTCGCGGCCGGAGCGGTAGAACTCGCAGTGGGTACCCGGCGGCCGGGGTGCGGAACGGGCGTGGTCGGGCGGATACGGGAAGGCGCGGGCCGGGAGGAGATGGCTGAGCCCGGCGCGGGTTCGTCCCGGCTCCAGGGCATCGAACCGGGACGGCGGCAGTACGCCCGTCGTGAGCTGCCAGGCCAGGTAGGCGGCGGCCGGGACGAGGAATGCCGCTGCGGCCGCGGGAGCAGCCACAGCGGCAACGGTGCGGCGCCGCGCGGCGCGCCGCACCGCGGCGAGTCGTTCGGCGGATTCCGGGGCGGCGCGGTGGGCGCTGTGGCTGCCGCTCCTGATCGCGACTGTCTGCGTCGGGGGGCGGGCGGGGGCCCGGTGGGGGAGGACGGCGGTGACATGGAAGCCGCCCTGGTGCGGCCCGGTGTGCAAGGTGCCGCCGAGGACCATCACCCGTTCCCGAAGCCCGGTCAGTCCCCGCCCCCCTGGGGTGGGCGCCTGCTCCGTGGCCTGTTCGGTCCGCCCGCCGTCCCCTGCGGCGGCGTTCACGACGCGCACGCGGGTGTGGTCGCCCGCGTGGTCGATTCCTACCTGGACGGCACGGCCCGGGGCGTGCTTCACGGCGTTGGTGAGCGCTTCCTGCACCACCCGGTACATGCCGCGTTCGACCAGAGGCGGCAGGGCCGGCGCCGCTCCGCGCTGCTTCCAGCTCACCGGTACCCCGGACGCGGCCGCCCGGCTGAGGAGATCCGCGACCGTGTCCCTGACGGACGGCCCGTCCGCGCCCGCCGCCGCCTCGGTTCCCGCGCCCGCCGCCGTCTCGGTTCCCGCTCCCGGCGGGTCGTGCAGGACGGTCATGGTCTGCCGCAGCTGCTCGACGGCGTCAGCGATCGTGCCGCGCAGCTCGGCGAGGTCGGCGCGATCACCGTCGGTGAGGTCGGGTGAGAGTTCCAGGGCGCCCGCGCGCAGGGCGACCAGACTCAGGACATGGCCCAGTGAGTCGTGCATGTCGGCCGCGATGTCCGCGCGTTCGGTCAGCCGGGCCTGCTCCGCGACGAGGTACTGGCGCTCCTCCAGGCTCTGCGCCAGCCTCCAGCCGTCCTGCACGAGTTCACGCCGCCCCCGCCAGTGGCGTCCCGCCAGCCACGGCAGCAGGAGAACGGCGGGTATCACCGTCAGGGTGTAGAACCACCACACGGCCGACACCCGCAGTACGGCGCACACCGCGACGTCGACCCCCAGGCACGTCGCGAGCACCATCAGCGGTCCCCGGGCCTGGGCGACGCGGACGCCGAGCAGACAGCTCAGCGCGGCCAGCGACAGCACATGGGCGTTGGCCGGGGTCGCGGAATCGGCGAGGCCCAGTGCGCACAACCCGTTGACGACGAGCACCGCCACCGCCGGCCGACTGCGGGACAGCGGTACGGTCACCAGCAGCACGGCCAGGGGAAGCAGCAGGTCCACCGCCGGGGAAGCGGACGCGCCCGCGTCCTGGAACCCGTATCCGGTGGCGGCGGCCAGCACGGCCCACAGCCCCCCGTCGGCGAGAACGAGCCTTGCCGCAGGGACGCGAGGGTGCCGCATGGTGCCTGAATCCTTTCGGTCCGATGTCGGGACGTGCTTGCGTCGATTCTCTGCGACGTGCACCGGGCGTCCGCCGGCGTCGACTGTTGTGGCAACGGTCCGGCATGGCGAGCAGAGGCGCCGACGCGCTGTCAGGCGTCCCTCCGGCGCAGCACGTACAGGCCGGTCAGGTGCGCCGCCGCGGTCCAGGCGGCCACGATCAGGACGGCTGTCCCCGAGGCGTACGGGGCATCGCCGCCGACCCGCATGACATGGTCGCCCGCTCCGTACGGCAGAGCGTCGTTCACGGCCGCGAGCGCGTCGCCGCCGAGCCCCAGGAGCACGCTCGGCAACGCCCACAGCAAGGCGACGAGGACCGACAGTGCGCCGGCCGGGTGCCGCGCGCAGAGAGCCACTCCGGTGGCGAGTACCGCCACGAACGCCTGGTAGAGCCCGATCGCGAGGATCTGACCGGCGGTCGTTCCGGCGTCGAACGAGGCCCGCCCGTCGAACGCCACCCAGGCAACGACCGTGCCCACCACGGCGAACACGGCACCGGCCAGGAAGGCGACCACGCCCGCCACCAGCGCTTTCGCCGCCTGCATTCGATGCCGCCGCGGCACCCACAGCAGGGAGGCCCGCATGGTCCCCGTCGCATACTCAGAGGTCACCGCGACCGTGGCCAGGACGACGACGGTGAACTGGGTGACGACGGTGGAGGCGGCTGCCGCGTTTCCCACGGGCTCGACCGGGTGTTCGTTGATACGGGCGATCGAGGCGTAGTAGAACGTGAACACGGCCGTGATCGCGAGCCCCGCCAGAAGACAGAAGAAGGCGGTCCGGACGGACCAGAGCTTCGTCCACTCGCATGCCACCACCCCGGCGAAACCACCAGGCGTGCCCGGTCCGGGAGCCGCCTGCTCCCCCCGCGGCCGGGCATTCGTCTGATTCCCGGATGACGTCCGGGCGCTCACTGCCGTTCCCCCGCGTCAGTGGAGCCGGATGCGTACTCGACGCTCCGCGCGGTCATGTTCATGTACGCCTGCTCCAGCGAAACCCTCACGTCACCCAGCGCGTGCAGCCGCACCCCGCAGTGGTGGGCGAGGTCACCGACCTCGGCCGCGCTCATGCCGCCCACGGCAAGTTCACCCGACGCGGACGTCTCCACGCTCACGCCGTCGACTGCCGTCAGACAACCGACCAGCGTGGAGCGCCCGTCCGGGTCCGGTACCGAGGCCCGTGCCGAGGCAGGCGACGCGGCGGCCAGGAACTCCGCAAGGGAAGAGTCGCTCAACAGGCGCCCCCGCCCGATCACGACGAGGTGATCAGCCGTCACCTGCATCTCGCTCATCAGATGGCTGGAGAGGAACACGGTGCGCCCCTGGGCCGCCTGGTCCCGCACGAGTCGGCGGATCCACTGCACACCATCGGGGTCGAGGCCGTTCACCGGTTCGTCCAGGATCAGCACGGGCGGGTCGCCAAGGAGCGCGCCCGCCACTCCCAGCCGCCCGCTCATGCCCAGCGAGTACGTTCCGGCGGGCCTGCGGGCCGCCCCGGCCAGTCCCACCGCCTCCAGTACCGCATCCACCCGGCGCACCGGGATGGCGTTGGCCCGGGCCTGGGCGACCAGGTGCGCGCGACCGGAGCGGGCAGGGTGGACAGCCCGGGCGTCCAGCATCGCCCCGACCGCCCGCAGCGGTCGGCGCAGGTCCGCATAGGGCCGGCCGGCAATCAGGGCCCGGCCGCGCGTGGGGTGGTCGAGCCCCAGGATCATGCGCATCGTGGTGGACTTCCCGGCCCCGTTCGGGCCGAGGAAGCCCGTCACCCGGCCGGCTTGGATGTCGACCGTCAGATCGTCCACGGCCAGCGTGTCGCCGTAGCGTTTGGTCAGTCCTCGGACGCTGATCACGAAAATTCCTTCGCTGTCGGTCGGAAGGCTCGCGTACGGAACGCGGGTGTGCTGCGATTCCCGTACGGGCAGGGACGACGCTACGAGTACCGGTTGCCGATACCCATGGGCCGAAAGGAAGGAGCATCCTGCCCTTCGTCGGGGGAGTGGCCCGCCCCTGAATGGGAGCCCGAGCTCACCACCGGTGTGGCCGAGGGCCGGCCGTAGGCTCCTCGCGTGGAAGAGACGACACCGAACAATCGGCCTGTACGCGTCCTGGTGGCCGACGACGAGGCAATGGTCCGGGCGGGCGTACGCGCCATCCTGGCCCGGGACCCGCACATCGACGTGGTCGCCGAGGCAGGCGATGGCAACGAGGCCCTCGCACTCACCCGCCGACACCGGCCGGACGTGGTCCTGCTGGACATCCAGATGCCAGGCCTCGACGGGCTGACGGCAGTAGCCCGGCTTCGCCAAGATCCGACACCCGTCGGTGTGATCATGCTGACGACCTTCGGCCAGGACGCACACATCACCCGAGCACTCGAGGAAGGCGCCGACGGCTTCCTGCTGAAGGCGGACGACCCCAGAGAACTCCTCAACGGCGTACGGGCGGTCGGCGCCGGCGGCGCCTACCTCTCCCCCCGCGTTGCCGGCCGGGTCATCGCCGGTATGCGCGCCCACCGCACGGCGCACCCCCACCGGTCCCTGGACCGGCTCACGCAACGGGAGCACGACGTCCTGGCCGGCCTCGCCACAGGGCTGTCCAACGCGGAGATCGCGACCCGGCTGCACCTCGTCGAGGGCACCGTGAAGGCACACGTCAGCGCCGTCCTGACGAAACTGGGCGCCCGCAACCGAGTGGAGGCGGCCATCGCCGCCCACGAGGCGGGCCTGACACCGCCGCGCCTCGACTGACCCGGCTGCCTCCCCGGACGGGTCAAGAAGACCGGCGCCCGCTCATCCGGCGCCCGCGCATCCGGGGCCGACGGATTCGGGGCCCACGCATCCGGGGCCGACGGATTCGGCGCCCACGCATCCGGGGCCGACGGATTCGGGGCCGACGGATTCGAGCGCGCCGATCCGGGGGTCCGGGGGTCCGGGGGAGCCGGGGGTCCGGGGGTCCGGGGGGTCCGGGGGTCCGGGGGAGCCGGGGGTCCGGGGGCTGCGTGGCTCCCGGACCCCTGCTCCCGCAGGCCTACGGGGTCCAGCCGCCCAGCCAGTGGGAGACCTCGTGGGATGCGGCCTGGGCGTCGGTCAGGTGGGGTCGTTCGGTGCTCTTCGGGCCGGCGCCCGGGCCGGTGTTCATGTACTCGGCGAAGCGGTCGTCCTTCCAGGCGAAGCCGCCCATGTCGGTCCAGGGAGTGCCCTTGATCGCGGCGCTGAGGTGGGAGTTGCGGACGGTGGCCTGGGGGTCGGTCGTCTTGTCGCCACCGGGATGCCAGTTCCGGCCGAGGTGGAAGGAGGACGCGGCCACATCGCCGTTGACGGTGGAGCGGTTGATGAGGATGCCGTTGCGGCCCGCCGGGGTGCTCGGGGCGGTGATGTAGCCGGCCGAGGTGCCGTTCCAGCGCTTCTTCAGGGTGATGACCGACTGGTCGATCACCGCGGTGGCCCGGCCGAAGATGAAGTCGACGTTGCCGACGACGTAGGAGTTGGTGACGTAGACGCGGCCGGGCTTGTCCGGCGCCGCGGTTTCCATCTCCAGGGTGTCCTGGTCACCGGTGACGATGACGCCGTCCAGCACGATCTTGTCCGCAGCCGTGAGCAGGGCGACTGCCTGGTGGCCGTTCAGGGACTGGTTCGCGGCCTCGTCGAAGTCGTTGGAGACGCTGAGGTTGCGGAGCTGGGAGTCATCCGACCGGACGGCGACCGTGGCGCTGCCCGGCGTGCCGTACGTGCCCGAACCGTCCGGCTTCCGCGTACCGGCCGCGTTGCCGTACACGATCACCGTGTCCTTGCGGCTCGCGCCCGCGCCCTGGATGGTGAGGTGCGGCTTGTTCGCGGGGACGTCCACCGTCTCGCGGTACGTGCCCGGCTTGACCGAGATGACCACGCGGGAGGTATTGCCGACGGGTACGGCGTCCACCGCGGCCTGGACCGTCTTGTACGTGCCGGATCCGTCCTTGGCCACGGTCAGGGTGGTCGCGGCCGCAGCGGAGGGGGTCGTCGCCGTCCTGCCGATGGCAGAGCGGGGGCCGGCGCCGGACTTCACCTTCGAGGGGACGTCGGCGGCCGCGTCGAGCGTGTAGCGGTAGTAGGTCGTGGGGTCGAAGGCCGTGCCACCGCTCTCGTTGCGGCCGGTGGTGTCCACGAAGACGTTGCCGCGCTGCACGAGAGCGGCCGTGCCGTCCTTGATGACCGGGTTGTTCATCCCCTCGAAGTAGCTGTTCTCCAGCACCATCTTCGTTCCGCCGCGCGCGTAGTTGCCGTAGGAGGAGGTGATGGACGAGTCCGGGTCGTCCTGCAGGAAGTTGTTGTAGAGGTGGGCGTGCGCCACGTTGTCCGTCGACGGGTTGCGCTGCTCGGTCTCGTGGAACCAGTTGTGGTGGATCGTGAGGTCGGCGGTGATGTGGTCGGTCCAGCCGATGCCGAAGGCCTTGTTCTCGTTCTTCAGCTGGTTCCAGGACACCGTCACGTAGGTGGTGTCCTTGCGGCTGTCGATCAGTCCGTCGGCCATGTTCCGCAGGTTGTTGTGGTCGATCCACACGTGGTGGGCGCCGTCCATCTGGATGGCGTCCCAGTCGTGGTCCTTGTCGTTCCACGTGCCGGCGTAGGAGTCACGGATCGTCAGGTTCCTGATGATCACGTTGTGGACGCCCTGGCCGAGGAAGAACCCTCCGCCGACGATGTGTCCCGAGGTGCCCGCGCCGACGATGGTCTTGTCCGAGGCGACCGCGATCTCCTTGCCCTTGGGGTTCATGGTGATCGTGCCCGCCACGACGATGACGTACGGCTTCGGGGCGGTCGCGTACTTCTCCAGGTCGGCCAGGGTCTTCACGGTGACGATCGCGCCGTCCCGGCCGCCGTAGGTGCCGTTCTGTCCCAGCGCGTTGACCGAGGCGAAGCCGTCCGCGACCTCACGGGCCCAAGCCTGGCCCGTCGTGGCGGCCGCGGCCTCCGGCCGGGCGTCCTCGCCGAACACTCCGAAGGCTCCGCCGTACGACATGCCCACTGCGGCGGCGGTGGCCAACGGGATGCCGACGGTCAGGCCGAGTCTGCGCCTGCGGTGCCGTGCCTTGGGCTGCGTGGTGTCCATTGCTCACTGTCCTTGGGGGGATGGTGGTGGGGCGTACACCTGTCAGTTGCCGCCGCGGGGGGAAAGGTTGCCGCGTGTCCGGCACCTACGCCGCCCGTTGTGCCCGTGCCGCCCGACGGTCGCCGGGTGCCCGCCCGCACCGAAAGACCGCTTCGAAGACCGTGCCCAGCTCCGGCCTGCCCAGCTCCGGCGTGCCCCGTCCCGGCTCCGCTTTTCCGTCGTACTCAGCCGTCGTGCCGGGCGAAGTCGCCCGATACGGCGAGCTGTTCGCCCCGCGTCCGGGCGGTGGCCGCGTAG
Source organism: Streptomyces sp. cmx-4-9 (assembly GCF_046548835.1). Taxonomy (NCBI): domain Bacteria; kingdom Bacillati; phylum Actinomycetota; class Actinomycetes; order Kitasatosporales; family Streptomycetaceae; genus Streptomyces; species Streptomyces sp. cmx-4-9. Next base: position 166,216 of record NZ_JAEBEE010000006.1, read on the forward strand.
CGGTCGCCCCGGGCGTCCCGGCCGCCGCCGGCGTGGTTGTACTGCCCGGCGAACACCCACTGGCCGGCCGGGACCGTACGGCCCTGCTTGAGCACCCAGGTATGGACGAGGTAACCGTCCTTCTCGGCGATCGTCAGCGTGAAGTCGGCCTCCGGCAGCGACCGCCACGCGCCGGTGGAGGTGACCTGGCCGGTCTGGGCGATCCGCAACTCGACGGTGAGGGCGGTCAGTTCCTCGCGTGTCTTGAGGGTGACGTTGCTCTGTGCCCAGAAGTCGTTGCTGTGCGGGTCCACGGAGCCGTCCGACCACAGCGGCCCGTCCTGCTCACCGGCGGTGGGCGCACCGGCATCGGGCGTACGCGGCGGGGAGGCGCTCGGGTCACGGGGCTCGCGGGGCTCGCGGGAGGCGCTCGGTGTCGGCTCCGCGGGCGCCGGATCCACGGGCGTCGGGCCCACCGGCGAGGGAGCCCGGCGCGTCGCGTCCGTCGAGGGGGCGGGCGTGGACGTGGGGGTGGGGGCGGGGGAGGGCACCGGCGGGACCGCGACCGTCCCCTGCGGAGGCATGTCGTCCACCAGGGCGGCCACGCCGTAGCCGCCTGCGGCCAGGATGCCGGCGACCGCCGCGGTGACGCCCACCGTGCGCAACCAGCCGAACCGCGGAGGGCGGGCCGCACGCAAACGCGGCAGGTCCTCCTGCGCCATGCCGCGTTCGAGCCGTGCCAGGATCCGCGCGCGGTCGGGCCGGTGCGCCCCGGCCGCCTCGTGCAGCCGGGCGCGCAACTCGTCGTCCACGTCCCCCCGCATGGTCATCGGTCCCTTCCTCCGGCCGTCCCGGTACGCGCCATCGCCGCATGCACCTTACGCGGAGCGTCCTGCGTGCCGAGCAGCCGCTGCAGCTCGGCCATCCCCTTCGAGGTCTGGCTCTTCACCGTACCGACCGACACGCCCAGGGCCAGCGCGGTGTCCTTCTCGGACAGGTCGAAGGCATGGCGCAGTACGACACACGCCCGCTTCCGGAACGGCAGCCTGCGCAACGCCCCTCGAACGTCGACCACCCCGGCCACGTCCGGATTCTCCGTCCTCTCCTCCCGGTGCGCCCAGAACAGCGCGACCCGCCGCCGCTCGCGCACCGCGCTGCGTATCCGCGACCGGGCCATATTGGCGACCACGCCCCGTGCGTACGCCACCGGCTGCCCGCTTGCCCGTACCCGGTCCCAGCGGTGCCACAGCGCGAGCAGCGCATCCGCGGCCAGGTCGTCGGCGGCATCCGCCTCGCCGGTCAACAGGTGCGCGAGCCGGGCCAATTCGGCGTGGTGCCGCTCGAAGAAGGCATGGAACTCCGCGGAGGCGGCGTCATCGACGATTGTGGCCACGGGCGATGTCTCCTCGCAGCGACCTCGGGGCCCCGGAACCGGGCGCCTGTGCCTGTCAGGTGTGCGACATGTGAATGTCCGAACGAGATCCGCAAGAGTAGCAGTGAGTAAGCGCTTGCTCTGCCACGTCCGTTGCCCGACGGCACCCGATGGCATCCGATGGCCCCGACGGCACCCGAGCGCCCCGATGGCACGCGCAGGCACTGCCGGTCTCGGCCGGCGCGCAGAGGTCCCACCTCCACCGCCCGCCCGACGTGGCCTGCACACGGCTCCCCGCACGCGGCAACCTTTCAGCGGTCGGCGGCCACTAACAAGGCGTAACCCCGGTAACCCCGGTAACCCGGGCATCCCCGTTAGCCCCGCTAGCCCCGTATCCCGCTCCTCCCCCGTAAGGAAGCCCCATGGCTGCTCGCTCCCACCGCCGGTCCCTCCGCTCCCGTCGTGGCGCCGTACTCTGCGCGGCCGTCGTGGCCGCATGCGTCGGCTCTGGCGCTGTCGTGATGAACGCCAACGCCGGGACCGCCGACCTGTACCACGAGGCGCTCACCGCCAAGGACGGCTGGGCGTCCTCCGGTACGGGGACCACCGGCGGCACCAAGGCCGACGCCGCCCACACCTTCACCGTCTCCACCCGTGCACAGCTCGTGAAGGCGCTGGGCTCGGCCTCCGACAGCACACCCCGCCTCATCAAGGTCAACGGCATGATCGACGCCAACACCGACGACAGCGGAAAGAAGCTGACCTGCGCCGACTACGCCCTCGGGACCGGCTACTCACTGCCGGCCTACCTCAAGGCCTACGACCCGGCCACCTACGGCCGCTCCAAGCTGCCCTCCGGCACCCAGGAGACGGCACGCGCCGCCGCCCAGGCCAAGCAGGGCAAGAACGTGGTCTTCAAGGTCCCCGCCAACACGACGATCGTGGGCGTCCCCGGCACGAACGCGGGCCTCACCGGATCCATGCTGCAGATCCAGAACGTGGACAACGTCATCGTCCGCAACCTGACCTTCGCCGCCACCGAGGACTGCTTCCCGCAGTGGGACCCGACCGACGGCGACGACGGCAACTGGAACTCCAACTACGACTCGGTGTCCCTGCGCGGTGCCACCCACGTGTGGGCGGACCACAACACCTTCACCGACGCGCCGCACTTCGACGGTGCCAACCCGAAGCACTTCGGCCGCGAGTACCAGATCCACGACGGCGCCCTCGACATCACCAAGGGATCCGACCTGGTGACCGTCTCGCGCAACCAGTTCACCAACCACGACAAGACGATGCTGATCGGCAGCAGCGACACCGACAGCGTCGGCAAGCTGCGCGTCTCCATCCACCACAACGTGTGGAAGGGCATCATGCAGCGCGCCCCGCTGGCCCGCATCGGCCAGATCCACATCTACAACAACTACTACGACGTCACGCCCCTCAACGGGTACACGCCGCAGTACAGCATCAACTCGCGCGCCAAGGCCCAGGTCGTCGCGGAGAACAACCACTGGAAGCTGCCGTCCGGCGCGAAGGCCGCCAAACTCCTCAGCGGTGACGGCACCGGCTCGGTCAAGGGCTCCGGCAATCTCGTCAACGGCACGGTGACCGACCTCGTGGCCGCCTACAACGCCGCCTCGTCCAAGGACCTGAAGACCACGGTCAACTGGACACCGACCCTCACCACGGGCCTGGAGCCCTCGGCGAGCAACCTTCCGACGTCGCTGGCGACGACGACGGGGGCGGGCGTGCTCAAGTAGCACCCGAGACACGCGAGGGCCGGGAGACCACGCCCAACCCCGGCCCTCGCGCACCCGTCCGGCCAGTGCGCGGAAATCGACTGCCCGACCGCCCCCGCCCCAACTGCCGCGCCACAGGGACTACTCGATCGCCCCCGGCCATGTCTACAGACCTCTGACCATGAATGGCGTTTCGCCTTCGTCCCCGTTCCCTTCGCCCCGGTGGTCGAGACGTTCGAAATCATCGACGAGGTGGGACCGTACAACGACTGGGAGACATCGCGCGCCCTGTTCCTGGGCTGGCTCTGGGGCGGCGGCTACCCCCTGAGCCCGGTCCAGAAGTTCAAGGGCGGCGATGCGTTCACGAAGGTGCTGGCGGGCGACAAGACGATCGGAAATGCCCGCGCAGTGCTGCTCGCGCAGGCTTTGGAGAGTGGAATGGAGGCGACGTTCGCCAAGGAGCCGTATGAATTCACCTACGACGATTCGGGTCCTGCCCCGGGATGCCCTTGGCGGAAATTCCATACACCTCGTGGAATCTACAACGATTTCTCCAGCGTTCCGACCAACGGTAAGCTCGGGCATGTGAACATGGCTGACGCATACCTGGGTTCGTATTCCGCAAAGGCCCAGATAGGCAGTGTTGACAAGGAGAAGGATGCCGTGCGGAATCAATTCTCGGTCAAGAACCTGAGTGACTGGAATTCGCCACGCTAAGATTCCGCGCGAGTGGAAACCATTGTTTGAATGTCTGCGGATGCTCCGTCAACTAGGCTGACCGCTAGTCGGGGTGGGGCGGATGGTACCTTCGCCCCACCTCCCTGCGAAAATATGGAGATGTAATGCGTTGTCGTCGGCTGTTCACCCTGGCAACCGTCTTACTGCTGTCTGCGTGCGCAGGCTCAGAGGAACCGCGAGCAGTGGCAGATTTCGGCACCGTCACGGGCAAATGGGCCACAAAAACCGGCGCCAGCCTGACCTTCAAAGCAGACCGCACCTTGGAGTCGCGGGGGCTCCGCTTCGACCCCTCCCTCGTCAGCGGCTGCCCCAGCGGCGCGGGCCGGGGGAACTGGGCCTTCTACGTGGACAAGGGCAAGCCCGGGGGACTGGTCGGCATGGACGAGAAGGCGCAGTCAGGCCAGATCGTCGGGGTCACCTTCAACGACATCCCCCAGGGGTCGTGCACCATCACGCTGAGCGTCATCAGGGACGGCTCGACCCTCTGCGTCTCCATGGACCCGGACCAAGTCTGCTCGTTCAAGGACCGGTTCACCCGGGTCGGGCAGAACCCCGAGCAGTCGCCTGCGGCGGAACCCTCGGCAGGACGCTCCTGAAGGTTGTTGCCGAAGGCCCGTCGCAGGCGGGCATCCTTGACGCGGCCTTGCGCCATGGGGCGGAACTCGGGGTGGAATGCCGCGGTCGGGAGAGGCTCTCCCCAGAGCGGTGAGGGCGTCAGACGGACAGGGCTTGGAGAAGGTCGCCGACCTGGGGGTCCGGCAGGGCGCGGGCCACGTCGGCCTGCGCGACGATTCCGACGAGGGTGTGGCCGTCTATGACGGGTAGGCGACGGACTTTGTGCTCGGTCATGGTCCGCAGTATCTCGCCGGCGTCGTCGTCCGCGCCGATGGTGACGGCTTCGCCTTGGGCAAGATCGCCTGCCAGGCAGGACGCGGGGTTCTTGCCGGCGGCCAGAACCTTCACGACGATGTCGCGGTCGGTCAGCATTCCCTTGAGCTTGTTGTCCGTGCCACAGATGGGCAGGGACCCGACCCCCCATGGCGGCCATCTTCTCCGCCGCTGCCAAAACCGTGTCCTGGGCTCCGATGCAGGTTGCGTCGGGAGTCATGATCTCGCGTGCAGTGGGCATGACGAGCAGTCCTCCTCCAGAGCGTGATGACGGAAGGGTTCTGTCGTGGGGCACCTGCCCTCAACGCTGCTCCCGCATGCGGTCGAGCGCCGCCCGTGGGGGTGGCCGACGCCCGGCTGCCGGCGGCGCACCGCGGCGGCGGCGGGCGGGTCCGCCGCCGCGGGTGCGAGCGGCTGACGACGGCCTCAGAACATGCCGTTGTCGTTGGCTGCCCGGGTGGGGACGTCCTGGATGACGTCCCAGTGCTCGACGACCTTGCCGTTCTCCAGGCGGAAGAAGTCCGCCAGCGCACGCCCGGGGTTGTCGGGGTTGCCGGGTTCGAGGTCGAGGTGGGAGTGGGTGACGACCATGTCGCCTTCGGCGATGACCCGCTTGATGTCCAGGCGCAGGTTCGGGTACTCGCCGCGCAGCCAGGTCACGAAGCCGGTGAACGCCTCGGGGCCGTCTTGGGCGTCGGGGTTGTGCTGGACGTAGACGGGGCCGAAGTGATCGGCGATGGCCTTCTGCGGGTTGCCGCCGAACGCCGTCCGGTAGTAGTCGACGACGATCTGCTTGTTGCGCTCGATGTGCTTGTTGCGCTCGATGTCAGACATGAAGGGTTTCCGTTTCCGAAAGGGGGGCTCCCGGAAACCTCGACGTCGACGACAGAAGATCCATAGCACCGGGAACCCAGGATTTCTCGACTGGGTTTGCCCACGCGTCACAGGGGGCTGCCTGGGCGGGCATGCCGACGCTGGTACTACTTTCTCTTGCCGCCCCGCACACAAGGGGGGCGTACAGCAGGATCCACCGCCATCCGGCGGCGATCTCCTGTCGCACCCACGACACTACCCAGCCGGCGCACACCACGCCTGCCGCGAAGGGCCCGACACAGCGGGCCGAAAGGCCCTGCCGTTTCCGGACCACGGCGGCAGCCAGTCGCGTCACGGCGCGCCTACCCGGCGGCCGGTGGGGGCCGAGACGGGACTTGCCTTCCCGGCCCTCACGCCGTGGACCGAGCCTGGGGGTGGGCGCTTGACCGCTGGCTGCAAGGACGTACGGTACGCAGCCGTCCCTCACCTACCGGGTGAGCAGGCCCCGGCACCGCCTGACCGTCCTGAACACCGTCTGGCTCGGGTGGCCACCCAGACAAACAGCACGGCCGGACAGCGGACGCGGGTGCCCCGGCGGTAACACGGCCTCGTGGGGATGGACGGCTGCTCAGACCGACGGCTCATGCCCGTACGGCTACGTACGTATGTTTGCCTGCCACCCGTGTCGGGACCACGACCCGGCACCCGCCGAGCCCACCCGTACGGCCCGCAGCCCCCGCCCGCAGCGTTCTTTCGCGGGGCTTCCGCCCGCCCACGCGTTAGGAAGTCGTCAAGGTTTCGCCTGGGGAATCCGTGGTCGGCGTGCTCGTCCGTTCCGGGTGCGGGCCCTGGGGCCTGGCAGGGCAGGGCCCGTACCCAGTTTCGCGCGGTGAGCGTGGGCGATCAGGACCCGGCAGCCCCGGGGAGGGCGGGTGATGAGCGGGGCAGATGGGGGCAGGTGCAGCCCCATACTCGGTGATCGCCACGTGTCCATGCGGCGGTAACCGTGGTGCAGGTGCGCCGGCAGGCCGGCCGGAAGGGTTGATGGGGGATATGAAGGAATCGAGTGAGCCGGTGATGCCGGAGGTGGTGGACAGTCCCGCGTTGCGGACTCAGCCCACGGGCAAGGTGGCGCAGTGGATGCTGCGGCACCGGGTGCAGCCGGTGGGGCCGGCCGCGGGTGAGGCGCACACCGAGCCGCACGCGTGGTGGAAGGTGATGTGCCTGACCGGCGTCGACTACTTCTCCAGCCTGGCCTACGTGCCCGCGATCGCCGCCCTGGCCGCCGGCGCGGTCTCTCCTCTGGCGACGCTGATCATCGTGGCGCTGACGCTGCTGGGAATGCTGCCGATGTACCGGCGGGTGGCGAAGGAGAGCCCGCACGGAGCCGGTTCGGTGGCGATGCTGGAGGACCTGCTGCCGTTCTGGTGGGGCAAGCTGTTCGTGCTGGTCCTCCTCGGTTTCGTCGCCACCTCGTGGATCATCACCATCACCCTGTCGACAGCGGACGCCTCCGTGCACGTGGTCGAGAACCCCTTCTTCCCCGCGGTCCTCCACGGCCACGAGGTCGCCCTGACGGTGGCACTGCTCCTGGTCCTGGGCGGGGTCTTCCTGCTCGGGTTCAGTGAAGCCGTCAGCGTGGCCATCCCGCTGGTCGCCGTCTTCCTCGCCCTGAACGCCGTCGTCATCGGCTTCGGCCTGGTCCACGTCTTCACCACCCCCGGCGCCTGGTCGGCGTGGACGGACGCCCTCGCCGCGGGCGGAGGCGGCTTCGGCGATCTCATGGGCCCGGCGCTGCTGGCCTTCCCCCTCCTGGTCCTGGGCCTGTCAGGCTTCGAGACCGGGGTGAGCATGATGCCCCTCATCGCCGCCAAGGGAGAAGACCCCGAGCAGCAACTGCGCTCCCGGATCCGCAACGCCCGCCGCCTGCTGACCACCGCAGCCCTCGTCATGAGCGTCTACCTGCTCTCCGCCAGCTTCGTCACCACCCTCCTCATCCCGCACAAGGAGTTCGAACCGGGAGGAGCGGCGAACGGCCGCGCGCTCGCCTACCTGGCGCACGAGCAGGTCGGGGAAGCGTTCGGCACCGTCTACGACGTCTCCACCATCCTCATCCTCTGGTTCGCCGGCGCTTCCGCCATGGCCGGCCTCGTCAACATCGTCCCCCGCTACCTGCCCGACTACGGCATGGCCCCCGAATGGGGACGCGCCGTCCGGCCCGTCGTGATCGTCTACACCGCCCTGTGCATCCTCATCACGATCGCCTTCAACGCCGACGTCGACGAACAGGCCGGCGCCTACGCCACCGGCATTCTGGCCATGATGGTCTCCGGCGCCTTCGCCGTCACCGTCTCCGTCGCCCGCCACCGCCGCCGCGTCCCCACCGTCGGCTTCGCCCTGCTCACCGCGGTCCTGACCTACGCCCTGGTCGCCAACATCATCGACAAGCCCGACGGCATCCTCATCTCCGCCTTCTTCATCGCCGGGATCATCGCCGTCTCCCTGGTCTCCCGCGTCTCGCGCACCACGGAACTGCGCGCCGACCGCATCGTCTTCGACGAGGCCGCGCGCCGGTTCATCGACGACACCCTCGCCCACGACGGCGCCATCAACATCATCGCCAACCGCCGCCAAGCCGGTGACCTCGACGAATACAGCGGCAAGGAACGCGAACAGCGCGGCATCAACCCGGTACCCGGCCAAGCCGACGTGCTGTTCCTGGAGATCGACGTCGTCGACCCCTCCGACTTCAGCGACACCCTCACCGTCCACGGCGTCGAAGTCGACGGCTACCGCATCCTGCGCGCCGACGCCCCGGCAGCACCGAATGCCATCGCCGCCATCCTCCTCGCGCTGCGCAACGCCACCAAGGTCCAGCCGCACTGCTACTTCGCCTGGGCCGAGGGCAGCCCGCTGGTCCACATGGTCCGCTACTTCCTCCTCGGCCGCGGCGACACCGCCCCGGTCACCCGCGAGATCATCCGCAGTCACGAACCCGACCCCGAGCGCCGCCCCGGCATCCACGTCGGCGGCTGACATGCCACCCGTGCGGCGTCGCCGTGCGCTGGAAGATCCCACGAGACACGAGAGGCGGGCCTCATGACGCCGACGCCGGAACGACAGATGCGTCGCAGGATCATCACTCTCACCCTCGGAGCGGCGGTCATGACCGTTGCGGGCGCCGTCGCCGGCTGGTGGTGGCTGCTCGGGATCGGAGTGTGGGTCCTGATTGCGGCATTCCTGATCGAGATGATCTACCGCCCGTGAGTCGCACGGTTCCCTCGCCGTCGAACCCCCTCAGAACTCCCCTCAGAGCTCCCCTCAGAGCTTTCCTCGACGGAAGCTCCTGCCGGGCTCCCGTCCCATGCGGAATACCCCAGGGGGGTATACGGTTATGGTGTGGGCCCGCGGGAGCGGGGCCATACTGGACGGGATTGGGGATGACGGTCATGGACCACAGCGCACACCGCACCGGCGCCGCGCACGACCGCACCGCGCAGGACCACACCGTGCACCAGGCGCATGCGCACCAGGCGGCGGACCAGGCGCCCGCGCACCACGCCGGGCACGAGAGGGGCCCGGTGACCTGGGGGGCCGCCGCGAAGGCGACGCTTCACTGCCTGACCGGCTGTGCGATCGGCGAGATCCTCGGCATGGTCATCGGCACCGCTCTGATGTGGGGCAACGTCCCGACGATGGTCCTGGCGATCGTCCTGGCGTTCGTCTTCGGGTACTCCTTCACCCTGTTCGCGGTCCGCAGGGCCGGCCTGGACTGGAAGAGCGCGATCAAGGTGGCGTTGGCCGCCGACACCGTCTCGATCGCGGTGATGGAGCTCGTCGACAACGGCATCATCGCCCTGGTCCCCGGCGCGATGGACGCCCACCTGTCGGACGCGCTGTTCTGGACGGCGCTGCTGGGCGGCCTGGCCGTGGCCTTCGTGATCACGACGCCGGTCAACAAGTGGATGATCGGCCGCGGCAAGGGCCACGCCGTCGTCCACGCCTACCACTGACGCTGAGCGGCACCCCCAACGGCAACACCGCCACCGCCACCGCACGACGGTGGTCCACCGGCGCGTTGCCCGGTCCCCTGGCCGTACCCGCTACAGCCAGTTGTTGCGGCGCAGAGCCCGGTGGATGACCGTGCAGGCGGTCACCATGAGGACCCAGACCGCCGGGTAGCCGTACGGGGATGCCAGCTCGGGCATGTGCTCGAAGTTCATGCCGTAGATGCCGACGACCAAGGTGGGGACGGCGATCAGCGCGGCCCAGGCGCTGATACGGCGCATGTCGGCGTTCTGCTGGACGCCGAGCTGGGCGATGCTGGCGCCGAGCATGCCGCTGATGAGCTCGTCGAAGGACAGGATCTGCTCGCTGACGCGCTGGTGGTGGTCGGCGACGTCCCGGAAGTAGGTGGCTACTTCCTTCGGGATCTGGGGGATCGTGCCTTCGCTGAGGCGCTGCAGTGCGGAAGCCAGGGGCATGACGGCGCGCTTGAATTCCAGGAGTTCGCGCTTGAGCTGGTAGATGCGTCCGGCGTCGACCGGCCGGTCGGGGGTGAAGACCTCGCTCTCCAGGGTGTCGACGTCCCCGGCGAACGCATCGGCCACCTCGACGTAGCGGTCGACGACCATGTCCGCGACCGCGTGCAGGACGGCCGCGGACCCGCAGCCGAGCTGTAGCGGGTCGTCCTGGAGCTGCTGGCGTACGCCGTCCAGCGACGGGGCGCTGCCGTGGCGGACGGTGATCGCGTACCCCGGGCCGGCGAAGACCATGATCTCGCCGGTGTCGACGATCTCGCTGGTCGAGGTGACCTTCTCGTGGTCGACGTAGACGATCGTCTTCAGCACCAGGAACAGCATGTCTCCGTAGCGTTCCAGCTTGGGCCGCTGATGGGCGTGGACGGCGTCCTCGACAGCGAGGGGGTGCAGGCCGAAAGCCCCGGCGACCTCCTGCAACTGCTCCTCGGTCGGCTCGTACAGGCCGATCCATGCGAACCGCCCCGCCTCCGGGTCCATCCGCTCCATGATCTCGCCCAGGTTCACCTGGCCGGGGATCCGCTTCCCGTCCTCGTACAGCGCGCAGTCCACCACTGCCGACGGCAGTTCCGCGTCCTTGCTGCCGTGCCGCGCCGCCATGTGATGCCTCTTGTCTGCCGTCGGATGTGTCGGATGTGTCGCATGCAGGGAGAGGCAACCTACCCGCGACCGGCCAATGATCACCCTGGAAACCCTGGACCCCGCGCGCAGGGCTGTTCGCCCACCGGTGCGACGACGGTCTTCACGTGTCCGCTGATGCTACGGCGGCAACGCACGGCACGCGCCTGCGGTGCGGCTTCCTTCCGGCGCTCCGGTCTCGTCAGCGGCAGGCTACCGGAAATCCAAGCTATTGGAAATGAAAACGATTTCCGATAGATTCCTTCTCGGTCCGGTGCGGACGCCTCCCGTCAGGCGGTCCGCTGCGCAGGTATGCCCCACGGTCGTGACGGCATGGTGAGAGGAAGTCCTTTGGCACATCTGCTGGTTGTCGAGAGCTGGGTGGGGTCGATGAGCAGGCTGCTGCCCAGGGCGATCGGGGAGGGAGGGCACGAGTTCACCTTCGTCACCCGGGACCTGCACCACTACCTGCGCGGCGCCGGGCCCGACGGTCCGCACCCGCTGCTCGCCGCGCGCAACATCGTCACTGCCGACACCAACGACATGGAGCTGCTGCTGCCCCACCTGGAGCGCCTGCACGCGGTGCTCGCCTTCGACGGGGTCGTCTCCTCCTGCGACTACTACCTGCCGGCCGTGGCCCGGATCGCCGAGCGGCTGGGCCTGCCCGGCCCGGCCGTCGAAGCCGTCGAGGGAGCCTGCCGCAAGGACCTGACCCGCCGGGTACTGGCCGAGGCCGGCGTGCCGGGTCCCCGCTTCGCCGTGTGTACGGACACCGCGCAAGTCGCTCTCGCCGCACGGGAGATCGGCTACCCCCTGGTGGTCAAGCCCGTGGACCTGTGCGCCGGGATGCTGGTCCGCGAGGTCCGCGACGAGCGGGAGCTGGAACTCGCCTGCCGGGCGCTGGCCGAGTTCCCGGTCAATGCGCGCGGGCAGGACCGTACGCCCTCCGTCCTCCTCGAAGAGCTGCTCACCGGCCCCGAGGTCAGCGTCGAGACCGTCTCCTCCGGCGGTGTCACCGGCGTGGTCGGGGTCACGGACAAGAGCATCGGCGGGGCGCCCGCCTTCATCGAGACCGGTCACATGTTCCCGGCGGGCATCGCGCCGGAGTCGGAGCGGGGGGCGGCCGACACGGCCGTTGCCGCGATCAAGGCCCTGGGCCTGGACCATGTCGTCTGCCACACCGAGATCAAGCTGACCCCCCAGGGTCCCAAAGTGGTGGAGGTCAACCCCCGGCCCGCCGGCAACCGCATCACCGAACTCGTCCGGCACGTGACCGGCATCGACCTGGCTGCCGCCTGCGTGGACGTCGCCCTCGGCCGCCTGCCCGACCTCATGCCGCGCCCGACCGGCGTGCACAGCGCCGCCATCGCCTTCCTGCTCCCCGCCGCCACCGGCACGCTCGCCGGCATCGAGGGCGCCGACGAGGTCCGGGCGGAGCCCGGGCTGCTGGAGCTCGCCCTCGCCGAACCCGGCCGCGCCGTGCGGGCCGCGACCAGCAACAACGAGTACCTCGGCCACATCATGACCGCCGACACCCAGGGGGGCGGGGCCCGCGAGGCCGCCGAGCGGCTCCTCGCGCAGCTGCGCCCCAGCTTCGAGGAGCAGGGTGCCGGGCCGGCGTCGGCGGTGCCCGCATGACCACGCCCGCCGTACCCGCGCCCGCCGTGCCCGCGCCCGCCGTACCCGCGCCCGCCCTGCACAAGCCCGTTCTGCCCGATGCGGCCGTGCCCGCCGTGCCCGAGCCCGCCGAGCCCGCCGAGCCCGCCGTGCGCACCGTCGACCAGCTCATGGAAGCAGTCCGCGCCGGAGCCTACGGCCCCGACCCCGCCCGGGAACGCGTCGCGCTCGCCTTCACCACCGCCCAGGCCGTCCGGCACGCCGGCCGCAGCAGCGGATACCGCAACGAGGTCCTCAGCCTGCGCCTCGACGCGGCCGTCGGATCCTGCGCGGTGGAGCCGGGAGTGCTGCCCGCCGCAGCACTCGACGACTGTGTCGGCGCCTCGGCCGCCGAGCTCCTCGCCCACCCGCTGCTTCCCGTGCGGATCGCCGCGCTCGACGCATACCTGACCCACGTACGCCCCCACACCCCCGGCCACGGCGCCCGCCCGTACGCACTGCCGGCGGGCAGCTCCCTGCACCGGTCCAGAGCCCGCGCCCGCGCCGTGGTGGATCTGCTGCCCGAGGCCGGTATCCGCCGGATCCTCGCCGTCGGCGTGGTCAACTCCCTGCTGGAACAGCTGCGTGCGCGCGGCCTGGGATACGTGCCCTGCGACCTCAAGGGCGGCGCCACCGAGTGGGGCGAACCGGTACGGACCGACGCCCTCGCGGAACTGGAGCGCTGCGATGCGATCCTCGCCTCCGGCATGACCCTCGGGAACGGAACCTTCCAGCCGCTGCTCGACCATGCCGCCGCGAGCGGCAAGCCCCTGGTCGTGTTCGCCCAGACGGGCAGCGCAGTCCTCCCGCGCTTCCTGGGCGCCGGGGTCAGCGCCGTGTCCGCCGAGCCCTACCCCTTCTTCTGGCTCGACGGCGGCCCCGGAGTCATCCACTGCTACGGAGGCACCCGGTGACCCTCGCACCCCCGATGCACCGCCCGCCGGCGCACCGTACGAACCCGGAGCTGCTGACCCTGGTCGGCCGCACCCCGCTCGCGCGGATCCGTACGGAACTGCCCTACGCCCACCCGGGCTTCTGGGCCAAACTCGAATGCCTCGGCGCAGGCGGGATGAAAGCGCGGTCCGCCGTGTCCATGCTGCGCGGCGCCCGGCAGCGCGGAGAGCTGCGCCCGGGCGCCACGGTGGTCGAATCCACCTCCGGAACCCTCGGGGTCGGTCTCGCCTTCGCCGGCCAGGCCCTCGGCCATCCCGTCGTCCTCGTCGGCGACCGTGAGCTCGAACCGTCGATGCGGCAGTTGCTCCGCGCGTACGGCGCCCGGCTGGAGCTGGTGGAGCGGCCCGCCCCCGAGGGCGGCTGGCAGGCCGCCCGGATCGCCCGGCTGCGCGAGGTCCTGGCCGACATCCCGGACGCCTACTGGCCCGACCAGTACAACAATCCCGACAATGCGGCCGGCTACCTCCCGATGGCCGCCGAACTCTGCGAACAGCTCGACCACCTGGACGTCCTCGTGTGCAGCGTCGGCACCGGCGGCCACAGCGCCGGCCTCATCGGTGCGCTGCGCCGCCGCTGGCCGCGGCTGACGGTGATCGGCGTCGACTCGGTCGGCTCGGCGATCTTCGGCCAGCCCGCCCGCCCCCGCCTCATGCGCGGGCTCGGCAGCAGCATCCACCCGCGCAACGTCGCCCACCACGCCTTCGACGAGGTCCACTGGGTGGGCCCCGCCGAAGCGGTCGACGCCTGCCGCAGGCTCGCCCGTACCAGCTTCGTCAGCGGCGGCTGGAGCACAGGAGCCGTCGCCCTCGTCTCCGCCTGGGCCGCCCGCGTGGAAGCGGGCGCGGTCGTCGCGACGGTCTTCCCCGACGGCCCGCACCGCTACCTCGGCACCGTCTACGACGACGACTTCTGCCGCATGCACGGCCTTGACCAGGCCGAACTCGCCCTGCGCCCCCTGGAGATCGCCCATCCGCACGCGACCGAGGCGATCGGCTGGACCCGGTGCCGCACCGTCCTCGACCCGCGCGCGGCCACCCGGCCGCACCACCTGCCCGTACCGACGCGAGGCGATGCCGCATGAGACTCACCTGGCACACCACCGAACTGGAACTGGCCGAGCCGCTGCGCATCTCCCGCTCGGTGACGGCCCGCCGCGACGCCGTCTGGGTCGCGGTCGAGCACGGCGGCCTGACCGGCTGGGGTGAGGTCGTCAGCAGCGAGTACCTCGGGCTGCCCACCTCCCGCATCGTCCGGCAGCTCAGCACGGTGCGGCCCGCGGTGGAACGCCTGCCCGACCCCGAGACCGCGTGGGACGAACAGGCGGCCGCCTCGCCGCCCGGCCTGCCGAAGCCGGCGCCCGGGGTGCTGGCCGGGCTGGAGGCGGCCCTGCTCGACCTGGTCGGCAAGCGGTCCGGCCGGCCCGCCCATCAGCTGCTGGGTACGCACACCGCACCGGCCGCGCGGACCACCCGTACGATCGGCATCACCGCCCCCGCACCGGCCGCAGCACAGGCCGCCCGGCTCGCCGCGAGCGGCTTCACCGCCCTCAAGGTCAAAGCCGGATCCGCCGATCCGGCCGAAGACCTCGCCCGCGTGGAGGCCGTACGCACCGGCGCCCCCGAGGCGAGTCTGCTGCTCGACCCCAACGGGGCCTGGAGCGAACGCCAGGCCCTGGAGCTGCTTCCGCGCTTCGCCGACTCCGGGGTCACCGCCGTGGAGCAGCCCATCGCGCCGGGCAGCCCCGACGCGCTCGCCCGCGTGGCCAAGGAGTCCCCGATCCCCGTCATCGCCGACGAGGATGCCGTCTCCTACGAGGACGCGGTCGCTCTCGCGGGACGGGTCCACGGCATCAACGTCAAGCTCGCCAAATGCGGCGGCGTACGGGCCGCCCTGCGCATCCACGAAGCCCTGCGCGGCACCGGCACCGACCTCATGCTCGGCTGCCTCACCGCCAGCTCGCTCGGCATCGCCCCCGCCGTCCACCTCGCCGACCGGGCCCGCTGGGTGGACCTCGACGGCCACCTGCTGCTCGCCGCCGACCCGTGGACCGGCATCGGGGGCGCGGACGGCACCGTACGGGCTCCCGACCGGGCCGGACTGGGCGTCCGGCGCACTGACACGGCGGCCGGCCGGTGAGCATCCTCAGCGCGATACGCGACTTCCCGCTCGCCGTACGACTCCTCCTGGTCAACCAGCTCGGCGTCAACACCGGCTTCTACCTGCTCATCCCGTACCTCGCCACCCATCTCACCGACGACCTCGGGCACTCGGCCGCCGTCGTCGGGACCGTCCTCGGCCTGCGCAACCTCAGCCAGCAGGGCCTGTTCGTGATCGGCGGCTCGGCCGCCGACCGGCTCGGCGCCCGCGGCGTGATCATCGCGGGCTGCGCCCTGCGCACGGTGGGATTCGGCGCGTTCGCCCTCGGCGACAGCCTGCCGCTGCTGATCGCCGCCTCCCTGCTCAGCGGGCTCGCGGGGGCCCTCTTCAACCCCGCCGTGCGGACCTACGTCGCCCAGGAGGCCGGTGAGCGCAAGGCGGAGGCGTTCGCGCTGTTCAACGTGTTCGCCACGGCCGGTGCGCTGCTCGGACCGCTGCTGGGGACCCTGCTGCTGCTCGTGGACTTCCGGGCCGCCGCCGTCACCGCGGCCGGCGTCTTCGCCGTGCTCACGCTCGCGCAGTTCCTGGTGCTCCCGGCACGTGAGGCACCGGCTCCCGACTCGGGTGTCCTCGCCGACTGGCGGGCGGTGGCGGGCAACCGCCGGTTCCTGCTCTTCTCCCTCGCCATGGTCGGGATGTACGGCCTGGAGAGCCAGCTGTACCTGCTGCTGCCCCGTGCGGCGACCGACGCGTCCGGCTGGGGCGGCTCGGTCGGCCTGCTGTTCCTCGCCGGGACCGTCGCCAACCTGCTGTTCCAGCTGCGCATCACCCGCGCCCTCAAGGCCCGGGGCAGCAGGGGGCGTTGGATCGCCACCGGACTGGGCGTCATGGCCCTCGGATTCCTGCCCCCGATGCTCGTTGCGGGCGCCACCACCGCACACCCCCTGCGTCTGCTGCCGGTGCTCGCCGGGGCTCTGCTGCTGCACCTGGGCGTGATGATCGCCTCGCCCTTCGTGCTGGAGCTGATACCGGCTTTCGGCCGAGACAGCCTCACCGGCACCTACTACGGCCTCTTCTACGCGGTCTCCGGGGTCGCGGCCGCCGCGGGCAGCGCGGCCATCGGCTGGTCCATGGACACCGCGGGCCGCACCGGTCTGACCTGGCTGCCCTACGGCTGCTGCCTCGCCCTGGGCCTGGCATCCGCAGCGGGCGTCGCACAGCTCCAGCGCCGGGGGGCCCTGCCGGAAGGGCAGGCACACCATCAGGCGGCCCCCGCTCCCCCCGGCCGGCCCCGAAGCGAGACGCGATGACAGCCGCCGGCAGCAGCAACCTGCTCACCGACCATCCCGAGCTCTACGAGCAACGCTTCCCCGACCCCGAACGGCTCGCCGCCCGATGGACGGCGGACGTGCTGACCCGCCACGGCGCCGGCCCCCGCATCCTCGATGTCGGGTGCGGCACGGGCCGTGACGCCGCCTGGCTGCACCACCGGGCAGGGCGTGAGGTCACCGGCATCGACACCTCGCAGGCCATGCTGGCGCACGCGGACGCGCACCACCCCGGCCCCGCGTACCGCCTCGCCGACATGCGCGACGTCGACCTCGGAGCGACCTTCGACGCGATCGTCTGCCTGGACAGCGCCCTGCTCTACTGCCACACCAACGAGGACCTCGCCGCCTTCCTCACCCGCTGCCGCGCCCACCTCACGCCGGGCGGACTCCTCGTGGCGGAGATGCGCAACGGCGCCTACTTCCTCGGCACCACCGAACTCCTCGACGGCCCGCGCACGAACACGTTCGCCTGGCGCGGCGTCACGTACACCTCCCACACCACCCTGTGGATCGACCACGGAGCGCAACTCCTGCGCCGCCGGAGAATCTGGACCGCCGACGACGGCTGCCCGCAGGAAGAGCAGCGCTCCGCCTGGAGGCTCCTCTTCCCACAGGAGATCCGGTACTTCCTCACCACCGCAGGCTTCGAGGTCCTCGCGCTGCACGACGGCCCCGGCCCCCGCACCGAACCGCCGTGGAGCGAAGGCAGTGCCCCGTACGGAACCACGCGCTCCGACCGCCTCCACCTCATCGCCCGGCTCAAGCCCCACCCCAGCAACGGAGACACCCCGGCATGAACGACGCCCGCTCCGGCAACGGAGACACCCCGGCATGAACGACGCCCGCTCCAGCAACGGAGACACCCCGGCATGAACGACGCCCGCTCCAGCCTCGCCGGCCTCGCCCGCAGAGGCTTCCTCATCGCCACCGGCGCCACCGCCCTCGCCTTCTCCACCGCCTGCGACGCCGGCTCCACCACTCCAGACGCCAGGAATGCCGCTGAGGGAGCAGGTCCCCGGCAGGGCGGCCGGCTGCGCGCCGCCTTCGCCGGCGGAGGCGCCAACGAGACCCTCGACCCGCACGCCGCCAACCTGTTCGTCGACGCCGCCCGTGCCAAGGCCCTCTTCGACAAGCTCGCCGACTTCGGCGCCGACCTCGCCGCCGTCCCCAGGCTCGCCGAGCGCTGGGAGCCCAACGACACCCTCGACACCTGGCGCATCACCCTGCGCAAGGCCGCCTTCCACGACGGCCGGCCCGTCACCGCCGAGGACGTCCTCTCCAGCTACCGCAGGATCGCGGACCCCAAGGCCACCTTCCGGGCCAAGGCCTCGCTGGAGCCGATCGACCTCGACGCGAGCCGGGCCGTGGACGCCTCGACCGTCGAGTTCAGGCTCAAGCGCCCGTACGCCGAGTTCCCCAACGTCCTCGCGGCATTCGGCGCGTACATCGTGCCCAAGGACGCCGTCGCCTTCGACAAGCCCATCGGCTCCGGACCGTTCAGCTTCGTCTCCTTCACGCCGGGCAGCTCCCTCCTCGTCAAGCGCAACGACGCCTACTGGGAGGGCGCCCCCCACCTGGACGAGCTCGAGTTCGTCGTCGCAGGCGAGGAATCGGCGCGCGCCGGCGCCCTGCTGAGCGGTCAGGTCGCGTACGCCCACGAGCTGGACCCGGCCACCGCCCGCACCCATCAGGGCAAGGGCAGGATCGACGTCGTCCGCCTCCCGGGCAGTGCGATGCAGGGCTTCGTCATGAAGACGGACCGCCCGCCGTTCAACGATCCCCGGGTGCGTCGGGCGTTCTTCCTCATCGCCGACCGCAAGGAACTCGTCGACGGCGCCCTCTCCGGCGCCGGCGAGATCGGCAACGACCTGTTCGGCAAGGGATACCAGTTCTACCCGGCCGGCCTCCCGCAGCGCACCCAGGACCTCGACAGGGCCCGCGCCCTGCTCAAGGAGGCCGGCGCCGAGGGCCTCAAGGTCACCCTCGACACCGCGCCCGCCGCCACCGGCTTCGTCGAGGCCGGCGGCATCTTCAAGGAGCAGGCGGCGAAAGCCGGAGTCACCATCGAGGTCAAGGTCGGCAACAAGGACACGTACTGGAGGGACATCCTGAACAACGGCACCCTCGCCTCCTACCGCTCGGGCGCCATGCCGATCGAGTCCCACATCTCGCAGCGGCTGCTGACCGGCTCCACCACCAACGCCACCAAGTGGCAGCGACCGGACTTCGACGACCTGTACCAGCAGGCCCAGTCGACCCGCGACGCCGCGCAGCGCGGAGCCCTCTATGAGCGGATGCAGCGCCGGCTGTACGACGAAGGCGGCTTCCTGATCTGGGGCTTCGCCGACTGGATCATCGCCACCGCCCCCCAGGTGCGGGGGGTGTCCAAGACGGCACCCGCCAACACCCTCGACTGGGCCCGCTTCGACAAGATCTGGATCGCGTGACACCTCACCCGTCGTGGATCGGCCGCCGCCTGCTCCTCGGACTGGGGCAGACGGCGGCCGTCGTCCTGTTCGTCTTCGCGCTCACCGAGGCGCTGCCCGGTGACGCGGCCGTCGCCCTCGCCGGGGACCAGCCCGATCCCGCCCGCATCGCCCGCATCCGCGAGACGATGGGCCTGGACCGGCCCGCCCCCGAACGCTTCGCGCACTGGCTCGCCGGCCTCCTGCACGGCGACCTCGGTACCTCCCTGGTCAGCGGACGGCCCGTCACCGGCTACCTCGCCGACGGTCTGGGCCCCACCCTCCTCCTCGCCGGCGCCACCCTCGTCCTGCTCGTCCCCCTCTCGGTCGGCCTCGGCGTGCTGGCGGCCCGCCGCGAGGGCGGGCCGCTCGACAAGACCGTCAGCGCGCTGACCCTCGGGGTGCACGCCGTACCGGAATTCGCCGTCGGGATCCTGCTCGCCACGCTCTTCGGACTGTGGCTGGCCTGGCTGCCGCCCACCGCCGTCGGCCTCGATCCGTTCACCGAGCCCGCGGTCCTCGTCCTGCCCGTCGTCGTCCTGCTGTCGCGGCCCGTGTGCACCATCAGCCGCCTCGTGCGCGCCGCAATGATCGACGCGATGGCCTCCCCGCACATCGCCCACGCCCGCCGGTACGGGGTCTCCGGCGCCCGGATCACCTGGACCCACGCCCTGCCCAACGCACTCGCCCCCGCCACCCAGCAACTGGCCCGTACCTGCGACTGGCTCCTCAGCGGAGTGATCGTCGTGGAGGCACTCTTCGTGATCCCGGGCCTCGGCACCGTGCTCCACGAAGCAGTCGCCGCCCGCGACCTCCCCGTAGTCCAGGGCATGGCCGCCGTCTTCGGCATCGTCACCGTCGCGGTCAACCTCGCCGCCGACCTGGCCGCGCGCCGCTTCGCGCCCCGGTCCGAGGCGGCGGCATGAAGCAGAAGCCGGCACGGTTCCTCGTCCCCCTCGGGCTGATCGCCCTTCCTGTCCTCCTCGCGGTGGTCGGGCCCTTCGTGGCGGGTCCGGCCGGACCCCGCTCGGTCTCCTTCTCCTCCGGCGAGGGGCACTGGCTCGGCACCGACTCCGGCGGCCGCGACGTCTGGCACCAGGTGCTCCTCGGCGGCCGCTCCGTCGTGCTCGTGGCGATCGCCGCCACTGTCCTCGCCTACCTCGTCGCCGTCCCCGTGGGCCTCGCCGCGGCCCTCACCCGCCGTACCTGGCTGGAGGAGGCGTTGATGCGGCCCCTGGACGTGGTCATCGCGGTCCCCTCGCTCCTGCTGGTGCTGCTCGTCGCGGCCACACTCACCCCGGGACCCGCCGGACTGACCGTCCTGGTCGGGCTGGCCGCCGTACCCGACGCCGCCCGGGTCGCCCACGCGGCGGCCGTCGACATCGCATCCCGGCCCGTCGTGGAAGCCCTGCGCATGCAGGGCGAGTCCTGGTGGCGCACGGCCCTCGGGTACGTGGCCCGCTCCATGCGCCGCACCCTCGCCGCCGATGCCGGGATCCGGCTCACCGGAGCCCTCTACCTGGTCGCGACCGCCGCCTTCCTCGGCGTGGGCGTCCAGCCGGACGCCGCCGACTGGGCGGTCATGGTCGACCGCAACCGCACCGGCCTCTTCCTCCAGCCCTGGGCCGTGGTCGTGCCCGCCCTGCTCATCGCGGCCCTCTCGATGGGCACCAACCTGCTCTTCGACGCAGCCCTCCAGCGGCACACCCCCCGGAAGGGAGCGACGCAATGACCCTCGTCGCCGAGGTACGAGACCTCCGCGTCGCCATCGGAGGCCGGACCATCGTGGACGGCGTCAGCCTCGCCGCCCACGCGGGCAGGATCACCGCCGTCATCGGCCCGTCCGGCAGCGGCAAGACCACCACCGGGCTCGCCCTCCTGGGCGAGTACCCCGCCGGCGCCGTCGTCGACGGCGAGATCCGCACACCGACGGGCGCGGTCGGATACATCCCCCAGCACCCGGCGTCCGTGCTCAACCCCGCCCGCCGGGTGGGCGCGCTCCTCACCGACATCGCCCGCCGCCAGGCGAAGGGCAGGCCCGCACCCCCCGGACACCGCGTCGAAGAGGCCCTGCGGCTCGCTCAGATCCCGGATCCGGAGGCGGTACTGCGCCGCTTCCCCCACCAGCTGTCCGGCGGCCAGCAACAGCGGATCGTCCTGGCCCAGGCCCTGCTGCTGGGCGCCCGGGTCATCGTCGCCGACGAACCCACCACCGGGCAGGACGCCCTCACCACACAGGGCATCGTCGCGGAGCTGGCCACCCTGGCTGCACAGGGCATCGCCGTCATCCTGCTCAGCCACGACCTGGACGTCGTACGGAGACTCGCCGACGAGGTCGTGGTGATGCGGGACGGGAGGGTCGTGGAGCGCGGACCCGCGTCGGCGGTCCTGGAGGGTCGCCTACGGGAGGCGCGCGCACGGGAGGGTCGCGTACGGGAGGCGCGCGCCCGGGAGGAGTTGCGCGCTGCGCGAGAGTTCCGCCCCCGCGGTCCGGTGCGTGTGGAGACGCGGAATCTGACCGCACGGCACCGCACCACACGCGGGGCGTCCGTGGCGCTGAGGGACATCCGCATCTCGGTCGCGGCAGGGGAGTGCCTGGCGCTCGTCGGCCGTTCCGGCAGCGGCAAGACCACCCTGGGACGCTGCCTGGCCGGGCTGCACCGGACGTACGAGGGCGCGGTCCTGCTCGACGGGATGCCGCTGCCACGCAGCCTGCGTTCCCGCACCCGCCCCGAACTGGCCGCCGTCCAGTACGTGTTCCAGGACGCGAAGGCCGCCTTCGACGAACACCGCCCCGTCCTCGACCAGGTCGCCCGCAGTGCCGTACGCCTCCAGGGCGCCACCCCGGCGCAAGCGCGCCGCACAGCGGTGCGCACCCTCGGCGCATTCGGCCTGAGCGAGAAGCTTGCCGAGCGCCGCCCCGGCCGGCTCTCCGGCGGCGAACTCCAGCGGGCGGCGCTGGCCCGGTCCCTGCTGGCCGGGCCGAGCGTCCTGATCTGCGACGAGATCACCTCCGGTCTCGACCCGACAACGCGGACCACGATCCTCGACGCCCTCGCCCGGCTCAGAGAACACCGCAAGCTCAGCCTGGTATTCATCACCCACGACCTCGCGGCCGTTGCAGCCCTCGCGGACCGCATCGCGGTCCTGGACGCAGGGCGCATCGTCGAGACCGGCCCCGCCCGCCAGCTGATCGAGCAGCCGCAGCATGCGCTCACCAAGGCCCTGCTGTCGGCCTCACGGACGGGGCTGCCAGGCAGCGCACCGGAACGCTGAGGAGGCGGCGCCGAGTCGGTCATGCCGCCGAGGTGCGGGAGGCCGTAGGGGCGCCGATGATCGAAGGTGAACGCCTTATGGCAGGCACTCACTTCCTGCACCTGGCCACCGTCCGGCCTGAGCCGGAGATCGGGCGCGGCGGCGCCCGTCTCGGCGAGGGCCGCCTCGACTTCGGCCCGTGCAGCGGTGCCGCCCCCTTCCGGTGCGAGATCGTGACCCAGACCCTGCTGCCGCTGGAGCGGCTCCGGGGTGCCGACGCCAGGTACTGGCGGCTTACCACGGCGGCGGGCGGGTCCACAGCCGTGGGCGCGGGCGGCAGCACCGCCGTCAGAACATGCTGTGGGTATCGGACTCCTGAGTGGGGACGTCCTGGATGACGTCCCAGTGCTTGACGCTTGTCGGGTGTGCCGGGTTCGGGGTCGAGGTGGAATGGTGACGACCATGTCGCCAACATGCCGCCGGTCCTCGCCCTCTCACGAACAGCACACCTCAGCCCTCCCGAGCTGACCAGCCGGACCGGAGCAGCCGGCTGGCCAGTACGACGTCCAGCACGAGATTGCCGCGCTGTGTCAGAGGGCGCAAGGCAGGCAGAGGGCGGACCGGCCCGGCCGGTTCGGACGGCGAGAACCATCGCGCCCATCGGTGGAGCCGCGTTGACGTGCACCTGTAGGTTTTCTCGTGGGAGCACGATCACGCAGGGGGAAGTGATGGACACGTCGGCCGCTCAGGGCCAAGTGCACGAGCAGATCCGGGTCCGGCTTGCGGCGGTGATGGGCGCCGATGCTGCGGAGCTCGGTCGCATCGCCGAGGAGGCCGCCCTTCGGCTGCACGAGAGCGGACAGGAACCCGACTTCGAGGTGCGGTCTGCGGACTTCGCGACTGATCCGTTCTTTGTTTGCGCCGACCGATACTGGCGGCGGCGCTTCGCCGGCAGTCCGTCCTCGGACACCGCCCTGGCCTGCGCGCGCTGGATCGCCGTGCACACCGCGGCCGGATGCCGCTCCACCGTCCGCGAGCAGTGGACCCTGGGCAACGGTTTCATCAACCGGTCCCACCTGGAGACCCGCGAACAGCTCGACGAAGCGGCCCGACACATCGCCGGAACCCCTGAGGCCGCCGACCTGGCCCTGACCGCGCTGCTCTACCACGCAGGAAAACTCCGCGCGAACTTCGCCTTCGACGACCTGAACGCCCTCCTCACCACCTCCGCCCTGGCCACCACAGCCGGCTCACACCGCGACGATCCGGTCATCCTGGCACTGCGCTCCTTCGCGGCGTTCGGCAGCCGCGCCCTCACCACCGAACACGCCCGCGAACTCCTCGACCGGGCATGGACGTCTCCGCACCCTTCACGGCATGTCGTGGACGTATGCCTGAACGGGCTGGCGTTCTCCGTGCCCTTCGACGGCCAAGGCGAACTCCTGCGCACCCTCGCGCAGGAGGCGGTGGACACCTACCCCGACCATCACATGTTCCGCTTCCGCCTCGCCACCGCCCACCACCTGTGCGCCGACCACGAGCAGGCCCTGACACACGTCGACGCCGCGCTGGCCATGCTCGCCCGCCACGGGGCCTTCAGTCGCGAACTGCTCCTGGAGCAGTACCTCGTCAAGCGGGACGCCATCCAGGAAGCCCGGCTGCGGGCGGCACGCGAGGCAGAGCACGAGGCCCGCTGGCGACGCCAGGACGCCGCCAACGCCGACCTGGAGCGCGCCATGCACCGCTCCTCCGTCCGGGCCGTCGAACTCGTGGCCGTGTTCACCTCGGCGATCGCCTTCGCGGTCGGCTCCCTCCAAGTCACCCTCAGCGGCACCCTGAAGCTGCGCGAGCGGCTGTGGATGCTGACCGCACTGGGCGCGTGGCTGACCGTCTTCGCCCTGCTCATCGTCGGCGGCACCTGGCTGATCACCCGCGGTCGCTCCCGCCGCTGACCGCCCCTCCGGCCAAGTCCATGGATCCGGCGGGCCAGGGGGGTGCAGGACGCGGTCTCCGGTCACGCGGGAGGGGAGAGCTGTTCGCGTACCCATGCGGGATCGGGGTTGGTGTGTGGCTTGCTCGCCACGACGACGGTCGGAACCGTCTCGTTGCCGTCGTTGGCTGCTCGCACCGCTGCGGCTCCTGCCGGGTCGCGCCAGATGTCGACCCAGTGCAACCGGCGGGCGCTGCGGCCCAACCGGATGCGCAGTCGGATGCAGTACGTGCACCCTGGCCGCCAGAAGACGACCGGTCGGCCGTCGACCGCGCTGCGGCGTTGTGCCTCCTGGGCACTGGTCGACCTCGGGAAGAACAGGGGTGAGTTCACGATGGCGAGCGCCAGGAACGCCGGCAGGACTGCCGCGGCCGTGCCGAGGCTCCCCGTGAAGATCTGTCCCGTCGCGACGGCCGAGCCGCTGAGCACGAGCAGCATGGGCAGGATCCAAGAGCGCATCATGGTGGTGCAGGCTATCGATGAGTCGACATGCTCCGCGTACCAGGTGTGGATCTGCCGGAGCGTACGAGGAGGTTGGACCCGTGCGGCCGGGCCCACTGGCCCACTGGCCCACTGGCCCACTGGTCCGCACCGGGCGCCTGGCGCCGCACAGGTCCGGGCAGGCTGCCGGCTCGGAGATCAGGGGGCGGGGCGCTTGCCCGAAGTGCAGGCCAGGGCCCCGGCGGCCGCCGCCTGAGCGCCGAGCGTGGCGTAGCGGCCGATTAGGGTTCAGGCATGCGTACGAAGAGGATCATCGCGGCGATGGGTGCCTTGGGCCTGTCCCTTACGGCCTGCGGGGCCGGTCCGGACGACAGCACGCAGGACTACTCCTTCCCGGAGCTGCCCCAGGCCGTCGCCCATCCGGTCCGGCAGCCGTCCGACCTGCCGATGCCGTGGGCGCAGCCCGGGGACGTCTTCGCCGAGGTCGTTGCCTCCGGTTTGCGCGGGAAGACGATCGACATGGCCAACACCGACGGGGAGACCACCGCCCGGTGCCCTGCCGACCTCGTGTTGAAGGACGGCGCCGAGGCCGTGTGCGTGAGCACGTTCGAAGGATTGGAGGTCGAGTGGGACGTCATCGTGGGCCCGGCGTCGGACGCCCACGGAAGGACGGTCCAGTGGAGCGCTGAACCCCGCCAGGGCATCCTCACCCGCGACGGCGCCGCCAACCAGGTCTACGGCGACTACAGCGAGCCCGACCTGGTGCGCTGCAGCAACATCCCCCAAGCCGTCCTCGTCCCGATGCTCGGCATCTCCGGCCACAGCTGCCAGACGGTGGTGAACGGGAAGGCCGGGAAGCCCATGCCGATCGAAGTCGGCCTGGTCTACCCGAAGCTGCAATGCAGGCACCGGACCCTCGAAGCCTGCGTGGGTTGATCCGGCTTCCTCAGCCGCCCGCCGCCGATCGGCGTTGGCGGGTTGAAGCCGATCAGGACCGGGGACTGGCGGAGCCGCGCTTCGCGCCAGGCGTCGACGCCGGCGAGCTGCAAGGCGCTGAGCACGGGGCGCAGGGCTGCGACGGCGCACACGCCGCCGTCCACACCGCAGGAGACCAGGCCGACGCCCTTGTTGTCCCACTCGGCGTATACGCGGTCGGGGGAGTTCTCCAGCACGGCGGGGGAGGAGCGGTGGTACTCAGAGCGAGGCGGTGAGGGGCCCGTAGCGCGGTGCAGGACGAGAAGGAGACTGCCCTCCCCACCGCACGTACGGTGAAGCCAAGTCGGGCATCTGGATGGTGCGCCGCAGCGCGGTCACCGATCTCGTCCTGTTCGGCGGGAATGGCTCGTGAGGTGATGGTGAGGGCGGGTCACCGGGCCGCCGGGCCGGTCGTGAAGAAATCGACCATCTGCTCCAGGCCGCGCGGCCCGAACATCGTCTCCAGGCTCTCGGCGGAGTGGGCGGCGGTTTCCTCGCTGCGCGGGAAGAGCGCCTTCTCGTAGGCCGCAAGGGCCGCCTCGGTGTCACCGGGGTGGGCGGCGATGGCCAGGGCGAGTTCGGCGCCGTCGAGCATGGCCAGGTTGGCTCCCTCACCCGCGAACGGAGACATCACGTGGGCGGCGTCACCCAGCAGCGTCACTCCCGGCACACGGTCCCAGCGGTGTCCGACCGGCAGGGCGTGGATGCGCCGCGGGGTGATCGCCTGCGCGTCGGCCACCAGGCCGCGCAAGCCCTCGTTCCAGCCCTCGAACCGGGTCAGGACCGCGGCCTTGGCGGCGGCGGGGTCGGTGAAGTCGATGGTGTCGAGCCAGCCCTCATCGGCCTTGAGCGCGGTGTAGACGTGCAGGCTGCCGTCGGTCTCCCGGTGCGCGAGGAAGCCGCGCTCGTCCCCCAGGCACAGGAAGAAGCCGTCGCCGATGACCGCGGCGCTGCGCACGTGACGGGTGTCGGCCTCGAACAGGTCCGTTTCCACGAACGAGATGCCGGTGTAGGCGGGCTGTGCGTCCGAGACCAGCGGTCGCACACGCGACCAGGCGCCGTCGGCGCCGATCAGGAGGTCGGTCGTGATCGCCGAGCCGTCCGTGAAGGTCACCTCGTGGCGGCCGCTGCCCAGGGCCCGGGCGCCGGTGACTTTTCGACCCCAGTGCACCGTGTCGTCGGGCAGGGAGTTCAGCAGGAGATCGCGCAGGTCCCCGCGGTCCACCTCGGGCCGGTCGCCGTTCCCGTCGTCCTCCTGGGACACGTACACGGTGCCGTCGGGGCCCAGCAGGCGCAGGGCCTCGCCGCCCGTGTGGACGATCTTGAGGAAGTCGTTGTGGAGTCCGGCGGCGTGCAGCGCCTTCTGCCCGTTCTGGGCATGGATGTCGAGCATCCCGCCCTGCGTGCGGGCCGCAGGCGACACCTCCAGTTCGAAGATCGCGGACTCGATGCCGTTGACGTGCAGGACGCGGGCGGCCGTCAGGCCGCCCAGACCCCCGCCGATGATCGCGACGGGGAAGTGGCTGGTGCTCATGGTGACTCCGAACGAAATGAGGATCGCATGGGTGCAGAACGACGGCCGCCGCACCGGCCGCCCTAACCCCGGGGGTGGAGCCGCGCACGGGCGGCGGGGGAGGCACGCGCGGACCCCACCAAGCTAACGAACATGTTCGCTACGAACAAGTTCGTTACCGATCACAGGCAGCCCCGCCCTTACTGGCGCGCCGTTCAGGCAGCTGCGCACCCTCGTCCCGTCTGCACGACCTGCGGCACCCATGCGGGCCTGGGCCAGCTGAGGCGGCAGGAGTGCGTGGTACGCCCGTGTGGGATGGCCCCGTTCCCTGTGCGTGCGGCCCGGTACGACCTGCTGAAGCTGCACGTCACCGCAATCGCCACCGGCCGGAACCGTCGGCACGCCCGATAAGGCATGCTGGCCACCGCGTACGGAGACCCACCCCGAGCGAACATGTTCGGAGCGAACGCGTTTCGGCGTAGCATCCGAGGCATGCCCACTCCGCAGAGCCGCCGCGAGCGGCCCGCCAAGCCTGCCCTGACCCGTGAGGGCATCGTTGACGCTGCCGTTCTGCTCATGGAGCGGGAAGGTCTGCAGCGTGTCACCATGCGCCGCCTCGCCGAGGCCCTCGACACCGGCCCGGCCTCGCTGTACGTGTATGTCGCCAACACCGCCGAATTGCATGCTGCGATCCTCGACCGCCTCCTGGGACGCGTCGACCTGGCCGCCCACTCCGGCGCCGACTGGCGTGAACGTCTCAACGCCGTGCTCGCCAGCTACGAGCAAGTCCTCTTCGCCCACCCCGCCCTCGCTCAGTCGGCCCTGACCGCACGGGCCGCGGGCAAGAACTACCTCGCCCTGCTCGAATCACTGCTCGCCCTGCTCGCCGAGGGCGGCGTTCCGGACCGCCAGGCCGCCTGGGGCGTCGACCTCCTGCTGCAGCGCTCCACCGCCTCCGCTGCCGAACACTCCGCACAGCGCGAGGACTCCCACGCCGAACGCGACTGGGCCCAGCTGCGCCAGGCACTGGCCACCGCCTCTCCCGACACGCTGCCGCACGTACGCGCACAGGCCGACAACCTCATTTCCGGCGCCCCCGCCGAGCGCCGCCGCTGGAGCATCGACACCCTCCTCAACGGCATCCTCGCCACCGGCCCCGGCCCTGGCCCCCGCACGCCATAACTCCTGGCCCGCGAGTCGGTCCTCAGGACCGGGCGGGCGGCGGCTGCGGGGCGGGACGTGCCGACAGAGGGGCCGCCGCGGCGAGGGACTACGCCCCGCTGCTTGCCCGCCGGGTTCGCCTACGTCCGGACCCTGCGAGCCCACCCCGGCCGGGGCGGCCGGGGCCGGTCGCGGCGGCTAACCCGTGAGACCGGGGGTAGGGCAGGAAGTACGGGCCTCGGGCGACTTCGCGCCACCCCGTCGATGATGCGCACCGTTACTGACCGTGCCAGCGTAGATCGACCAGCTCTCACGATCGCGAGGAGCCACCGTCATGGGCGCTATGCACGACAAGCGGGAGCAGCCGGATCAGCCGGGCAATGGACCCGACGAGGCGGCGGAACGCAAAGGCCCAGGTCAGGACCCGGCTAGGCGACGCAGGTCCTCCCACCACCTGGACGAGGAAACCAAGCGCCGCCGCGAGGAAGACATGGTGAAGGAGGGAGACGTCGAGGGCGACGAGCTGTAGCAATCCTGCCGCCGCACCGCCGGTGGCCGAGAAGTCACGGGAAGTCACGGGACGGAGTCGGGGTCGTGCTCACTGGGACCTCGGCCGCATCTGGGCGTGGGGGGCACCGCGACGAGGGCTGGACATCGGGCGAGGCGTAGCCGGCTCTGCAGCAGCTCGCGTAGCGTCCGGGCATCCGCGCCGCCTCATCTCCCGCGTCCGGGGCCTCCTGCACCGCAGGCTCGTCCGCGCCGCGGTGCTTACCCGCTCGGCCGGTGTACGCGACTTCTGCACCGGGGTTGCGGGAAACCTTGCAGGGGTAGCCGCCCTGTATCGACCAGCCTGGTCTGGCGGGACCCCCTCCCGCTGCCTGATAGCCACGGCAATGGGGCGGGTACGGGTGGCCCCGTTCGGCTGTGCGCGGCACCCGTCGCGCGCTTGACGGCCCTGCCCCACGTACGCAACGGGGCGACCGTGATGGGCTTTCTTGTGAACGGCGGATGCGCCATGGGCATCAAAGACTTCGCCGTCGATGTCACCGAGCAGCCGGGGCGGGCGATCGTGTCCGTCAGCGGTGATCTCGACTACGAGACCTGCTCTTCGCTCACCCGGGTCCTGAGCCCGCTCGTACTCCCCGGCAGGACGCTGGTCCTCGACCTCGCCCGCGTCACGTTCATGGGTACCTGCGCCCTCCACGTCCTTCTCGCCCTGCGCGCCCGCGCCATCGAGGAGGAATGGACCCTCGAACTCGCCGGCACCCCCGACCAAGGGCGTAACGTCCTGGAGCTCACCGCCACGCGCCGCCTGTTCATCCTCCGCCCCGCCGTCGCGCCGGCCCCGCTCTGAACTGCGCGAGTAGCCCGCACAGCCTCAACCGTCAGCTGCGCGACTACACCGCCCAGCCCGGCAACTCGTACGACGAACCTGTCAGCGGGCAGGTGCCTGGGTGAAACCGAGGCGGTCGGAGGCCGGCGTCCCTCGCGCGCTTACAGGGCTCCGCACGAGGAGCTACCTCGCCAACTAGTCCCTGTGACCGCTTTTGGTTCGCCGGTCGATGCTCGGGTACCGGGTACCGGGTACCGGGTACCGGGTACCGGGTACCGGGTACCGGGTACCGGGTTCTGTCGGGTGGAGGTCTGTGGAACGATGCCGCGATGATCACCTCACCCATACCGCCCGTCGTTCCCGCAGGCCGCATGGCCAAGATGGAACAGCCCGTCCTCACCCTCCCCAGTGGTCTCGAACTGCGCCCCTGGCGTGTCAGCGACGCAGACGCTCTCGTAGCCGCTGCTCAGGAACCAGAAATCCGCCAGTGGAACCGGCTCTTCGTGACGACGAGAGAGGAAGCACGCGAGCGAATCGAGCGCATGCGCGAGCGTTGGCAGACAGAGCAGAGCGCGAAATGGGCCCTCGCGCGTCCCGACGGTGGTGAGGCCGTGGGCTTGATCGGCTGGGGTGACATCGACCTCCAGGGCGGCAGCGCCGAAATCCTGTACTGGCTCTTGCCCGCAGGACGTGGCCGCGGCGCCATGGTCGAAGCTACGAAGCGCATCAGCCGGTGGGCGTTCGAAGACCTCGGCCTGCACCGTCTCCGGCTGTGTCACGCGGTGGCCAACTCGGCATCGTGCCGAGTAGCGGAGAAGGCCGGCTTCACCCTGGAGGGCACGATGCGTAGCGCCCTGCTGCACGAGGACGGATGGCACGACGAGCATCTGCACGCCTTGGTCCACGGCGACATCTGATCCCGTGACCCCGGACTCACCCGACCAAGATGAAGCGGAGGGATTGGCGACGGCATTTGCCGACTGCCGTACGGAACGGTTCAAAGAGCACGGTAGCGTCAGAATCTTCAATCCTGCAGCCGAAACGATGGCCACGGCCACTTGGTGAGTATCGGCCAGCGGGTGACAGGTGCGCGGGCCTGCTAGCCATGGGACGGGCCATCCAGTCGGGTTCAGAGGTACTTGTCAGGCGCGTCCGAACGGCAACAACCCGCACTGGTTGCCCCCCGTGCCCCCCGTACCCCGAACCCGCAGCGGGGTACCCGATGCCTGATGCCTGATGCCCTATGTCTGATGAACGCCGCGTCACGACCAGCGCGGACAAGCCCACGATCATCGTGGCGATCAGACGGGACATCGAACGGGGAGACCGGACCATGCGCTTCCTGGCGGAGCGGCACCTCGTCAGCCGCCGCCTCGTCCGCAAGGCCCTGAACTCGCCCGCGCTGCCACCCCGTACACAGCTCCCTCCGTTCGAAGTCCCTGCCAAAACCCGCTTCGGCCCGCGACCGACACCACCCTGAACGAGTACGCAGCCACACACGCGGGCGAACTCCCTTCAGTGAGGCCGATCTGGAGAGCGGCTGAGGGTGGTGCCCGTTCGGGGCTTGTCCGGGGGCTTGTCCGGGGCAGCCGGCGCGAGTCGGTGCGAGGCTGGTACTCCAGCTGTAGATCGTGATCTTCATGTCTGCGCGGCTTGCCGCCGGTAGTGGCTGGTTTGGGATCGGGCCTGGTGGCGGCGGCGCCAGTCGGACCAGCTGAGCCGGTGGACGGCATTGTGGACGGGCCGCACGGCGAGGGCGAAGAACAGGCGCTGGATCTCGTTGCAGGTGAGCGGCATCAGCTCGTCCGGCCCTGGGTGGCGGGCGTGTTCGTCAGCGCGGACGACGGCGAGGAAGGCGTGGGCGAGCAGCGGCGTGAGCGGACACTCAATGCTTACTGCGACTGGCATCACCGGGTGTGGCGCCACCAGTAGTGCCCGACGATGAGTTCCTCGAGTGCATGGAGCCTGTCCGTGGCCATCTGCGCATGTGCATCGGGGTGTTTGAGCGCGATGCAGAGGTCGGAAGCGAGGTAAGTCGCCTCACGAACCTCGCATTCCGCTCGGAGGGTTTCCAGTGAGCTCGTCGTCGCCTGGGCGATGACGTCGAGAACGGTCTCCATGTGGGGGCCGCTGAACCGGGCCAGGAAGAACCAGTCGTCGGCAGGTTCGCCGAAGCGGGCCCACTCGAAGTCCAGCAGAGCCATCACGCTCAGATCGCGTACGAGCCAGTTGTCCCAATGGCAGTCCGCGTGAACCGGGACGACGGCTTGTGCGTGCAGCGGCGCGCGCTTCGCGATCGCCGTCAAGCCGTCGAACAGAGGGCGGGGTATGGTTCCGTGCCGGTCCAGGGCGGCGAGGTTCTCAACCTCGGCAAAGAGCGCAGCCTGGCTGGTGAAACCGCCGTGGTCGAGAGGTTCCCTCAGCACCTGTCCGGTGTCGCCCTCGGGCATCCAGCTGTGCAGTCGGTCCAGCTGCTGGACTGCCTCCTCCGCCAACGAGCGTGCGGTCACAGCGTCCACGCCAGGCATGCCCATGCCGGGAGCTGCCCCCGGCACGCGGGCGTAGCAGGCGTAGCGAACGTCGCGCGTCCCCAGGCGGTGGAGCCCACTGTCGAGCAGAGGGGCCGTGAGGCCGGTGGGCAGGTGGGGCGCGAGCGCAATCTCCCGATTCAGTCGCGAGTGGCCGGCGGCATCGATGATCTTCACGACGACGTCCGAGCCGACGTAGACGTGGTGGGAGCTGCTCTCGGCAGTGGCCATGGGGCCGGGGTCTCGCCCCAGGGCCGCTGCAGCGATCGTGCGAGCGGCATTGTGGGCTTGCCGCAAGTCGGTCATGAGTACTCCAGCCGTAGGCCGTGATCTTGCCGATGGGGTCGACTGAGACGGGGTTGCGGTCACCGTTGATCATCGGTTTGTGGAGACAAACGAAGAGTAGGTAGCCGCAGGTCACAGCATAGATCCCGGCCGTTGGCGGGAGGCGTTCGAGGTGGTCATGGGCCGGATCGCGGGCCGCTTCACCCGGGTTGAACCCCGGCTGCGGGCCGCCCGGTTGGTGATGGGCTTGATGTCGGACCTGCCCCGCAAGAACTGCTGGACCATCGCTGAGTGGGTTGGGGAGAAGACTCCGCACGGCATGCAGCATCTGCTGTGCCGGGCATCCTGGGACGCCGATGCCGCGCGCGACGACGTGCGCGAGTACGTCGTAGAACATCTCCATGACGATGCTGCGGTGCTGGTCGTGGACGAGACCGGCGACGTGAAGAAGGGCACCCACACCGTCGGGGTCCAGCGCCAGTACACCGGTACCGCCGGCCGAATCGAGAACTCGCAGGTCGCCGTCTATCTCGTCTATGCAGCCGATCGCGGACACGCGGCGGTGGACCGGGAGTTGTACGTCCCACGCTCGTGGACCTCCGACCCGGATCGATGCCGGGCGGCCGGGCTCGGCGAGGACACCGCCTTCGCCACCAAGCCGGAGCTGGCCCGATCCCAGGCCAGCCACTACCGGCGGTAAGCCGCGCAGACATGAAGATCACGATCTACAGCTGGAGTACTAGAGGTACCGGCGGGCTTCATGGGCGGGGGTCACGGATGAGTTCCATCTGGTGTGGTGCGATCTCCTTCGTGTGGGCACTGGGGTGCTCGGGGCGCGAGGGTCGGCTGGGTCCAGGTAAGCAACAGGCGGAGTGCACGGCATTTCGCTGTGGTGGGTAGAGGCGTACGCCATCGAGTGAGCGGTGCCCCGGGCCGGTGCAGGGTGGCTGCTCCTTGTCCGCCAGCTATTCACTCAGTACCTATACATGGTGCATAGTGATCCGCATGAGCACCCGCCATGTCCTACTCGGGCTCCTCGCCGGGGGGCCGGGCCACGGCTACGACCTCAAAAGGCGGCACGACGAGCGCTTCCCGCAGGCCCGCCCGCTCGCCTACGGCCAGGTCTACACGACACTCCAGCGCCTCGTCCGCGACGGCCTCGCCGAGATCGAGGGCACAGAGTCCGAGGGTGGGCCCGAGCGCACCCGCTACCGTGCCACCGCCGAGGGATCAGCCGAACTCAGCGCCTGGATAGGGGAGATCGCCCCGCCCGCGCCCCATGTCGCGAACGAGATCTTCGCCAAGGTTGTCGTCACGATCCTCGCCGCGGCCGCTGGCCACGACCAGGCCGACCCCGCCGCGTATCTCAACGCCCAGCGCAACGCTCACAAGAAGCGGATGCGCGAACTGACCGCGGTCAAGACGGCCCCCGGCGCTGACCTCGCCACCGTTCTGTCCGCCGACTACGCCCTCGCCCATCTCGACGCCGATCTGCGCTGGATGACCACAACCACCGCTCGGCTCCAAAGCCTGACCAAGGAGGTCGGCTCCGCATGAGCCTGTTGACCGCACGCGGTTTACACAAGACCTACGGGAAGACGGAGGCCCTGCGGGGCGCGACGGTCGACCTGCGCGAGGGCGAGATCCTCGCCGTAACCGGGGCGAGCGGCAGCGGCAAGTCCACGCTGCTGCACTGCCTGGCCGGAATCGTCACCCCCGACGAGGGTGCGGTCCTCTACGACGGCAGACGCCTCAACACGTACGACGAGAACCGGCGCACCGAACTGCGCCGCACCGACTTCGGCATCGTCTTCCAGTTCGGGCAGCTCATCCCCGAGCTGTCGGTGCTCGACAACGTCGCGCTGCCGCTGCTGCTCGCCGGTGCCTCGCGAGGGGAGACGCACCGGCGGGCGGACGAGTGGCTGGAGCGGTTCGGCGTGCGCGGGCAGCGGGAGCTGCGGCCGGGCGAGCTGAGTGGTGGCCAGGCCCAGCGCGCGGCGCTCGCCCGCGCGCTGATCACCCGGCCCCGGGTGGTGTTCGCCGACGAGCCGACGGGCGCGCTCGACTCGCTCGCCGGGGAACAGATGATGACGGCCCTGGTGCACGCGGTGCGCGAGACGGGGGCCGCGGTGCTGCTGATCACGCATGACGCGCAGGTCGCGGCGTACGCGGACCGCGAGGTGCAGCTGGCCGACGGCGCCGTGACCGCACTCGGCCAGGACCAGGAGGCGGCGAACAGTGAGCTCTGACCTCCGCCTCGCCTGGCTGCTCCTGAGGGGCTCTAACCGTCGCGAGTGGATCCGGATGGCGCTCACGGCACTCGGCGCGCTGCTCGCCACAGGCTTCGCGCTGGCCGCAGCGGCACTTCTCTCGATGCGCGGTTTCGTGGTCCATTACGGCACCGGCATCATCGGCGACCCCGGTACCCGCCCCAACGTGGCCCTCGCCCTGCTCGCGCTGTTCATCCCCATCACCGGATTCCTCGGCCAGTGCGCCCGGATCGGCGCGGCCCACCGCGACCGGCGGCTCGCCTCGCTACGGCTCGCGGGGGCCCCGCCCCGCCAGGTGCGCAGGATCGCCGCGTTGGAGACGGGGCTCGCCTGCCTGGCCGGATCGGTCGCCGGGCTCATCGCGTTCGCCGCGCTCCGGGCGGGGTTCGACCCGGGCCGCGAAGCCCAACACCCGCTGGTATGGATTGCATTCGCGGGCTTCACCTTCGCGATTCCGGTGCTCGGCGTTCTCGTCAGCCTCTTCGCGCTGCGCCGGGTGGCGGCTTCGCCGCTCACCGAAGCGCGCCGCACCCGTACCGTGGAAGGCCGCAATCCGATGGTCACCGTGCTGCCCATCGCCGCTGTCGGCGCCGTGTTCGCAGGCATCTTCACCGCCGTGAACCCGCACTCCCTCGGGGTCCCCTTCATGGCACTCGCGGTCGTCGTAGCGACCTTCGCCGGAGCGGTCGCGGTCACAGGCGGCTGCGCTCGGCTGCTCGGCCGCCGCCTCGCCGCCTCCGCCGACGCGGCCGTACTGATGGCTGCGGCCCGGCTCCGTACGGATCCGTGGGCTGCCGCCCGTACGCATGCCGCCGTGCTCTTGGTCACCACGGTCTGCACGGCGTTCGCCGGGATCGGCCTGCGGCTGCACGAGGTCGTCACCGCTCCGGGCGCCTACACGGACACCTCCTACTACACGAGCGGCATCCGCCTGATCGGCGCCGGCTTCCTCATCGCCCTCGCAGTCGCTCTGTCCGGCCTCGCTGTCGGCACCGTCGAGGCCCTGACCTCCCGCCGCCGGAACCTGGCCGCACAGCACGCTTTCGGAGTACCGCGGCGCGTACTGCGCCGGGCCGTACTCCTGGAGACCGCCCTCCCGCTGCTGCCCGCCGTCCTCCTCGCGGGAGTGGGCGGCATGGTGATCCAGCTCGGCTGGGAGGCCATGACCGGCGGCACGACCGCCCCGCAGCTGCTCCCACTGCTCGTACCGGTCGCCGTGTACGCCGCCTGCCTGCTCGCGGCAGCCACCTCGCTCCCCCTGCTGCGCCGCACGGTCCACCCGGCCGAGCTGCGCTACGCGTAAGAGGCTGCCGGGTGGTACCGGCGCCCCGGGCCAGCGCGTCTGCCGGCGTCTGCCATGTGCAGTGACACATGGCCGCATGCCAGGGGCGCCGTGCCCGGTCGGACGCAGGGGCCGGGATGACCGAGGAGGAACCGTCGACGCTACGTTCGTCTTCTCGCGCGCGGACCTGTGGGAGGAGGCGCCCGCCGCGTCCCCGCGGACGCCACCGCACCGCGGTAGGGGTGTCACCGGGAACGGTTAGGGTGCCTCGGGAACGCGATCACGCACCCGTGGGGGATGGAATGACAGTGCACCGGCCCGGACGGCCGCAGGACCTGCCCGCCCCGGAGGTCCTGTGGGCCCGGTGGAGCGCGGTCGCCGTGCTCGGGGCGACGACCGAGGCGGAGCAGAAGCAGCCGGTCCACCGCACGGGCTGCTGGATCGACGACCGTGGGCTGCACCTCGACGACTGCGGCTGCACCTGGTGGACGCTGAAGCCGATGGGCGGGGGCCGGTTCGTGCTCTTCGGCGAGGACGAGTCCAGCGGGGTCACGTGGCACGAGCCGCCGGTCGACATGCTGGCCGGGGCTCCGCACTGGCTCCCTCACGACGAGCTCCGCGAGCTGATCGCGGGGAACGAGCTGGGGTGCGTGTACTGGTCCGAGAACGGGTCCTGGGCGCGGGCTCCGTACCCGGCGGACCTCGATGACGACGGTCTCGACTGCGGGTTGAGCCGTTTCGTCAACGAGGACGAGCTGCTGCGGGAGCTGGACGGCGGGGCCGTCCTGGGGGAGGGCCGCGCGGAGCTGGTACGCCGCGCCGAACGGTACGAGCTGACGCCGGAGCTGCTGGAGACCCTCGTCCGCGGTTCGGGCGGCGAGTCCGCTGACCTGCCGGCCATGCTGCGCGCCCTGCAACGCTCGGGCCTGTCCCACGGGAGCCCGCAGCCCGCCCCGTGACATCGGGGGACTTCCCCGACGAAGGGGAGTCGGGACGGCTCAGCAGGACGGCGCGACCGAGGGCCGCACACCACGTCACTGCCTGCCTCCGTACTCCGCGAAGCAGCTTCCGAGCGCGCCTTCCCCTCCTGGGCCGGCGAGACCGTGCCCGAAGCCACCCAGCCCTCCACCGCCTCATCGGTGAAGATCACTCCCTGAGCAGGGACGGAGCCCCGGGTGTCTCTCATCACCGAGTACAGCACCACCGCCCGACCGGACCGCAGGATCGTGGAGGTCTACGACTCGGATGCCTACCTCGGCGACGACGAGGCGTTGCAGCGGTCAAGGACCCGGGTAGTCGCCGGAAACGGCTACCACCTCTACCTCCACAGCCTGCAACCTGACATCGAAGTAGAGGTCGTCATCAGGGTCTGGGACACCCCCCAGGAGCCCCCGGAAGACGCTGAGGGCACGGTCCCTGTCTCCCTGGAATCAGAGACGGGCCAACTCGTCGTGAACCAGTGCACCTTCGGGCCGGCGGGCATCATGGACCTGCCCCGGCCCGGCGTCTACGACGGGCACGCGGCATGGAGCGGACGAGACGCCACGGCCGCCTACTACGACACATGCCTCCAGCGCGCTGCCGATGAGCAATGGGGAGCGGAAAGGATCGGAGCAGCCTGGAGGCAGTGCTCCACGGCTGAGCAGTACATCCTCGACCTATGGTTCGTAAGGGAATCCGAACCCGAGGACGAAGACGAGGCATAGCCCTGTGGACTGTTCTCCAGAGATCAGATGGTCTGGGCCTGGACGGCCTGGACGGCCTGGACGGCCCTGGACTGCGTGGTGGAGGCCATCGCCTCCTGTCGGCAGTCGCTGATATCTCCAGTTCCTCCTCCTGATCTCGCAGGAGGGGCGTCCGGCGGCTCGTTTGCGACGCGGGAAGGCCCGGCTGGTGCCCAGGTAGATGCCGTCGGCGATCACCGTCGCCCCGGCCGCTGCGGCCGGTAAATCCGATTACCGCCGGATGTGGGCGTCGGCTTGTGCGACCTTCGAGCGACGGACGAGGGGCAGCCGGGTGCACCATGCCCCCGGGGGTGTGTGCGGGGGCCATCTCTGGCACCCGGGAGACGCCGGATGGCCACCGAATTGCCCGGTTCAGCTACCTGCTTGGTCGGGCGCGAAGCGCCGGATCACCGGATGGTCGGCGATGCCCGGGACTCGCGCCGTCAGACACGCATGGGCTTCGTTTCGGAGCTCGGCGAACGCTTCGAGCAGCTGCTCGCGTGCCACGGAAGTCGCCCACGGTTTCACTGAGGAACTCATCGCGATGCGGTCTCCTTCCACGTGGAGGCGGATCACCTCCGCTCCCTCGGTGAAGTTGAACGCGCTGTCCTCCCCCGCTGCGAGGCACTTGCCGACCCATGAGACGGACAGTGCGAGGTCGACGAGAGTGATGAAACCCCTGTTCGAGATGACCTCGACATCGTTGATGGTCAGCTGGGCGCGGACTCCGAAGTGCTTGTACCGAAGGTCCATCTCTGAGATGTCCGCAGTATTCACCTGCTGCACCCGGTCCCATGTCGTATGCCACGGAGACTCCGGCTCCGGAAGGGTGAAGGAAAACTCGATCAATTGGCTCCTCTGAGACAGTGCGGCCGGCTAGGGGGGAACGCGGTGATGATTTTGCCCTCGTTCACCATCACGGTGATGCTGGTCAGGTCCCCCTCCGCCGTACTCCTCTTTCCGGCCTGCCCGCTTCACGTGACGCGTGGACGCTCGGTTACCCGTCACCGCGACGGTCTCGCCCGAGTCCGTGCGCAGGGCGATGCCCAGGGGCAGCTTGGCCTCGGTCCCGCTCAGTCAGATCGTTTTCCCTGGTCATCCGAGCCCGCGCCGGTGGCCGACCCCGCGCCCGCCAGAACCGGTTCCGCCGCCGCGGAGGCACGCGCCGGGACGACGGCGGCCGCCGCTGCCGGCACCGACTGCTCTAGGGACTGCGGCGGCCAGCGGCGGTTCATCGCCTTCGTCAGCTTGCGGCCCAGGTTCTGGAACGGCATCTCCACCAGCCGGTACACCACCCAGCAGACCACCAACAGCACCGCGACGTACCCGGCCACCCACGACCACCGCTCGACGAACGGCATCGCGGCCAGCTTGTAGTAGTAATGCTTGCTGTCCCAGCCGAGCTGCCACAGCAGGAACTTCTTCACCGGCCAGTGCAGCAGGTACACCGAGAAACTGACCGCGCCCAGCCAGGTCAGCAGGCGCGGCAGCCGCCGGTTTCGCAGCAGGAAGAAGAGCCCGAACGACGCCCACGCCGCCAGGTAGGCGTTGGTCCACGCCGGCCAAGTGAAGGTCGCGGTCGCGCTCCCCATCGCGCCCCGGTTGTACATCCACCCCACCACGGCGCCCGCCGCCACCACGAAGCCGACGGACACCCCGGCCTCGACGCGTTCGATCTGCCCGTGCTGCGCCCGGTAGATCACCGTGCCCGCGAACATCGTCGCGAGGATGGTGAAGGTCTCGTACGCGGGCGTCCGGCCATTGGTGCACACCAGCAGCAGGCCGAACCCGCCCAGCAGCAGACCGCCGATTCGGGCCAACGCCGCATTGCCACTGATCATGCAGAGCACGCCCGTGACCACGATGAGCACGGCGGCAGCCACGAGGTGGTTGAGCTCCGCAAAGGTGTTGTGGGTCAGGCTGTTGGACGGGATCCAGACGCCCAGAACGAGCGCGACTCCCGCCGCTGCGACCGCGATCGGCGTGGTACGCCGGTGCCAGGCCACAGTGAAGAGGCTGCTGACGAAGAAGTAGAAGAGCATCTCGTAGGTGAGTGTCCACGAGATGCCCAGCGCATTCACCACGCCCAGCATGTCCGACAGCATCAGGCCGTTACCTGCCAGCCAGAGCTTGTGGTGCCCGTATCCGTCGAACGTGAGGACCTGGTAGTCGTGCGGCAGGATGAACTGGGCCAGGAGCATCGTCACGATCAACGCCGGATAGATCCGAAAGATCCGGCCGATCCAGAAGGCCCGGACGTCACCGCGGCGCTCCAGCGAAGCCGGAATGATGTATCCGCTGACGATGAAGAAGGCGATGACCCCGTAGAAACCGAGATCGAAGTGGGCCCCGATGGCGCCGCCGTAGGGGATCAGCCACATGATCTCGAAGTGGTGGGCCGCCACGGCCAGCGCGGCGATCCCTCGCAGAGCGTCCAGCCAGCCGAGCCGGCTTCCCGGTGCGGCGCCGCGTTTCCCCCGATCCGCCCTCTGCGCCCCCCAGCGAGCCGGCAATGCCTTGGTCATCATCCGCCGGAGACTAGCCCATGCGGAGTAGCCGACCGCGGCAGGGGCTGGCTACGGGGTCCGGTCATGCCCAGCGCGTGACGGTGCGCTGACCACGAGTCGTGGCACCGCAGACAAGACGGCCCCGACACCCTCGCACGAGTCCGGGCATGCCTTGACCTCGGCCGCCGGCGGCAGCCCACACCCGTAGGCCGTGGCCTGCGCCGGCTCGCCATCGCGGCTGGGGGGGGGGCGGTGCGACCTCTGAGTCCGAGGGGTGTCCACCGACGGGGCGCGATGGCGGGGGCGGGCGGCGAAGACCAGGGGGTGCTCGGCTGCGTAGCCTCGTACCCGGAGTCCCGGAGCCCACTTGCTGGACCTGGCCGGCCCATAAGGCAAGGCTCAGGACGGCCGGAACCCCAACCCTGCGGTGAGCAGGGGCCGAGACGGCGGTGTCAGCGGCCGTGCGATGCTCGGGTCGACATCCGGAGCCGAAACGAGGGCAGGGTTTCGAGGGGTAACCGGGGGCTGTCCACGCCCCGCTGCCTCGCTGCCGCGTCGGCTCCCGCCCCGCCCGTACCACGACGTATGCCCGCAGGAGGACCGTATGCCCGACACCCGGCCGCTGACGCTCATGGCGGTGCACGCCCATCCCGACGACGAGGCCACCGGGACCGGAGGGGTCCTCGCGCGCTACGCGGCCGAAGGCGTCCGCACCGTTCTCGTGACCTGTACCGACGGCCGGTGCGGCGACGGACCCGGGGGCGTCAAGCCCGGCGATCCGGGGCACGATCCGCTGGCCGTCGCCCTGATGCGCCGTCAAGAGCTGCGGGCCAGCTGTGACGTCCTGCAGGTCACCGATCTGGAACTGCTGGACTACGCCGATTCCGGAATGATGGGCTGGTCCAGCAACGACGACCCCGGATCCTTCTGGCAGACCCCCGTCGAGACCGGCGCTGCCCGGCTTGCCGCGCTGATGGAGCAATACCGGCCCGATGTGGTCGTCACCTACGACGAGAACGGCTTCTACGGCCATCCCGACCACATCCAGGCCAACCGCATCACCATGGCGGCCCTGGAGATGACCGGGCTGACACCGAAGGTGTACTGGACGACGATGCCCCGTTCGGGGATGGAGCAGTTCGGCAAGATCATGCGCGAGTTCCAGGAGGACATGCCGGAGCCGGACCCCGCCGAGGAGGCGGCGATGGCCGAGATCGGCCTGCCCGACGAGGAGATCACCACCTGGGTGGACACCGCCGCGTTCAGCGACCAGAAGTTCGACGCGCTGGCCGCGCACGCCAGTCAGGGCGAGAACATCTTCTTCCTCCGCATGGGCAGGGAGAGGTTCGGCGAGCTGATGGGTACGGAGACCTTCGTACGGGTCCGGGACACCACCGGCGCGGCCGTTCCCGAGAACGACCTCTTCGCCGGACTGCGCTGACCCGCCCCCGCCCGGCGCCCCGCCTGAATGGGGGGCGGGGCGCGGACCGCTCACCGGAGGAATTCCCCGGCCATGGCCCGGACGATATCGTGACTTGTGCGCGGAGAGGGCAGGATTCGAACCTGCGTGGGTCCTTTCGGTCCCGACTTCGAGCGAGCTCTGGTCCCCGATAAGCCACTCCGGGCACCTCTCCTGGTGTCAGGGGCCGCCTGGTGGGCGGGTTGACGTTGTGGTGTGGGTTGTGCGCGGAGAGGGCAGGATTCGAACCTGCGTGGGTCCTTTCGGTCCCGACTTCGAGCGAGCTCTGGTCCCCGATAAGCCACTCCGGGCACCTCTCCTGGTGTCAGGGGCCGCCTGGTGGGCGGGTTGACGTTGTGGTGCGGGTTGTGCGCGGAGAGGGCAGGATTCGAACCTGCGTGGGTCCTTTCGGTCCCGACTTCGAGCGAGCTCTGGTCCCCGATAAACCACTCCGGGCACCTCTCCTGGTGTCAGGGGCCGCCTGGTGGGCGGGTTGACGTTGTGGTGCGGGTTGTGCGCGGAGAGGGCAGGATTCGAACCTGCGTGGGTCCTTTCGGTCCCGACCTCGAGCGAACTCTGGTCCCCGATAAACCACTCCGGGCACCTCTCCTTGTTCCTGGCCCGGTTTCCCGTGCCGTTCACATGGAGAACATTGCCAGCCCCCTCTGACGCCCCGCTGACTTCTCTCTGACGTCCCACGGAAAGAGAATTCGCACCTTCCCCGGGTCGCTGTTTCGGTGCTCTACTTTCATCGACCGAAACAGTTGACGAAAGGGCCCCCGAATGCTCGCCACCATTCAGGACGGCGCAGTTCTCGACGCCATCCGCACGCACACACAGGCCGAAAACCCCAGCGCCTTCCTCGCGCTGGGCAGCGGCAACGAAACGTTTTCCCAGACCGGCCTGAACGGGGTCGTCGTGTACCGCCGCACCGGCCGGTTCGCCGTGCAGTTCGGTGGCCCGTTCGCCGCCGAGGACGACTACGGCCCGCTGCTGAACGCCTTCCGGCAGTACGTCGCCGACGAGGGCCTGACCCTCGTCGGCGTCCAGCTCCAGGCACGGGACGCCGCCGAGTACGCCCGGCGCGGCTTCGTCGTCAACCAGGTCGGCGCCTCCTGGGCCGTCTCCCTCGCCGAGTTCTCGCTGCGCGGTACCCGCTTCATGCAACTGCGCAACAAGATCTCCCGCGCCCTGCGCAACGGTCTGGTCGTCCAGGAGGTCAAGGCCGAGGACTGGGCGGACGGCCTGCGGACCATCGACGAGGCCTGGCTGGGCTCCAAGGGAGGCGCCCGCCCCCTGGAGTTCCTCGTCGGCGAGATCGGCGGGGAAGGGCAGGCCGAGCGCCGGCTGTTCGTCGGCACCATCGACGGCGCCCCCGTCGCGTACATCTCGTACTCCCCGGTCTACGGGAGCCGGGCGGGCTGGATGCACGACCTCAGCCGGCGGATACCCGAGGGCTCCCCGGGCCTGATGGAAGCCGTGAACGCCCATGCCATCGAGGTGTTCCGCGCCGAGGGCGTGCCGTGGCTGCACTTCGGCTTCACCCCGTTCACCGGACTGGACGCGGCCCATGAGCAGGACGGCCACAGTCCGGCCTTCCAGTGGCTGATGCACGCCCTCTGGCAGGGCGGCGACGCCCTGTACCCGGCCCGTACCCAGCTCTCGTACAAGCAGAAGTGGGCTCCGGATCTGCTGGTACCGGAGTACGTGGCCTTCGACGGACCGGCCTCCGTCGCCTCGTTCGCGCACATCTTCCGTGCCTGCAACGCCTTCTGAGGTCCTGTCGGCAGGACCGGCCGTCAGCCGCATCCGCCGTATCTCCGCATCCGCATCCGCATCCGCACCCCGCGTCCCCGCACCCCACAGACAGGAGCTGGACCAGTCATGAGTGACACCGAAACCGCCGAGACCCCCGAAACCGCCCCCGAAACCGCCCCCAGCGGTCCCGACGAGGTTCAGCAGGCCGTGCTCGGCGGGCTGATGGCCGTCATCGGCGCGCCCGACGACCGCGAGACCGCCCGCACCGCCGATGCAGCGCTGCACCAGCTCGACCAGAAGCTGCGCGAGCACTGAGAACCGTCGCTGAGCGGTCGCACCGCGCAAGCGGTCAGTCCAGCATCAGTGGCGCATCAGTTCGACGCGCGAGGCTTGGCGCGCTTCAGACGGGCGCCCCGGCCTCCGCGGCGTACCCCCCCCGGAACGCCGCGGCCCGGGGCGCCCCTTTCCGCTTCTGGAACCTTCCGTCAAGGAGCTCTGCATGCAAGGTCCGCACGTCCAAGTGACCGATGTCAACGCCGTCAACGCCGCCACGCCGCGCACTGGGGCGTCGGCCACCTTTTCGGAGCTACTCAAGCGCGTCAAGGCGGAGGGACTCCTGGACCTAGACCCCCGCTACTACGTGTGGCGGCTGTCCCTCAACAGCGCGCTGATCGCCGCCGGGCTCGCCGCCTTCTTCCTGATAGGCGACTCCTGGTGGCAGATGGTGACCGCCCTCTGGATGGGCCTCTGCGGCGGCCAGTCCGCGTTCATGTGGCACGACGCCGGCCACAAGTCGATGTTCCGCAACAAGACGGCCGCCGAGGTCATCGGCTACTTCCACGCCAACGTCGTCAACGGCGTCAGCTTCGGCTGGTGGGTCAACCACCACAACCGCCACCACAGCAACCCCAACCACCTCGACAAGGACCCTGACATCGGCCGGCGCACCGCGATCTTCGACATCAAGCAGTACGCGACGCGCAAGGGCCACCAGAAGTTCGTCGTGC
This sequence comes from Streptomyces sp. cmx-4-9, assembly GCF_046548835.1. Lineage (NCBI taxonomy): Bacteria > Bacillati > Actinomycetota > Actinomycetes > Kitasatosporales > Streptomycetaceae > Streptomyces > Streptomyces sp. cmx-4-9. The sequence continues at coordinate 210,898 of NZ_JAEBEE010000006.1, forward strand.
GCTACCAGAGCGTGATGTTCTTCGTCCTGCTGCTGCTCGAGTCCTTCAAGATGCACAAGACCGCGGTGCTGGCCATAGCCCAGGGCAAGACCAAGCGCCCCGTGCTGGAGTCCGTCCTCTTCCTGGCCCGGACCGCGTTCTACCTGACCTGCGCCTTCACGGTGCTCTCCCCGGTCCTCGCCGTGGCGTTCATCCTGGTGCAGCAGGCCTCCCTCGGTTTCTACTTCGGCATGATCTTCGCGCCGAACCACAAGGGCATGGACGTCCGGGACGGCGACGAGGAGACCCTTGACTGGCTGGAGCGGCAGGTCCTGACCTCCCGCAACATCCGCCCGTCCTGGTACATCGACTTCCTGTACGGCGGACTCAACTACCAGGTCGAGCACCACCTGTTCCCCGCGATGCCCCAGAAGAACCTGGCGCGGGCCCGGGAACTCACCCGGGAGTACTGCGCGGAGCGCGGCGTCCCGTACCACGAGGTGGGGTTCTGGGCTTCCTACCGCGAGGTGGCCACGTACCTGCACGAGGTGAGCGCCCCCGTGCGCAGCGGTGAGGCCGACAGGCAACTGGAACGGGCCGCCTAGTGCCGTGACCGGCCGTGGGCGCTGGGCGCAGCCCACACGGGCCCTCCTCACCACGAGTCCCGGGGGCCCGCCTCCCGGGACTCCGTCGTGTCGTGCCCGGCCCCGCGCCCCTCCCGACGCCCGCTTCCCCTTCTCCCCTGCCGACCGCCCACTACCCCCTCCCCCCTCCCCCCTCTCCTCCTCCTTCGTCCCCCGTTTCCCCAAGGAGCTCCAGATGGCCGAGACGGCCACCCTCGTCAAGGCGCCGGCCGACCGGGCCTCGTTGGCGACCCGGCTGGACCGGATGCCGATCACCTCCACCCACCGCAGCCTCACCGCGGTGATCGGGGTCGGTCTGCTCTTCGACACCTTCGAGAACCACCTCTCCGGCACCCTGGCCAAGGTCCTCCAGGCGGACTTCGGCTTCGGGTCCACCGAGCTGAAACTGGTCCTGGCCTCGGCCTTCATCGGGCAGTTCGTCGGCTCGCTCACCCTCGGGAAGATCGCCGACAAGTACGGCCGCCGCCGCGCCTTCCTGATCAACCTCGCGCTCTACTCGGTCTTCTCGCTGCTGGGCGCCTTCTCGCCCAACGCCGCCTGGCTGATCGTCACCAGATTCTTCGCGGGTATCGGCATCGGCGCCGAGCAGGCCCTCTCGGACTGCTACCTGGCCGATGTGCTGCCCGCGAAAAAACGCGGCAGATTCATCGCCTGGGCCTACACCCTGGCCTTCTGCGGGGTGCCCCTGGTGGGCTTCGCCGCGCTGTGGCTCGTCCCGCTCAGTCCGCTGGGCGTGGACGGCTGGCGCTGGCTGTTCATTGCGGGCTCCCTCGGCTCCGCCGTGGTCTGGGTGCTGCGCCGCCGTCTGATCGAGTCGCCGCGCTGGCTGGCGGCGAACGGCCGCAGCGCCGAGGCGGAGGAACTGGTCGCCCGGATGGAGGCGCAGGTACCCGCCGCAGCCCTGGCCGAGAGCCGCGCCACCGGCACGACTCCCGATGCGTACGCCGGTACGGACGACCCTGACGGGCAGCACGGCACGGCCGCCACCCACGCCGGGCCGCGCCTGCGGCTGCGGGACGTCTTCCGGCGCGGCCTGCGCCGCCGGACCGCCATGCTCTGGGTCTTCTGCTCGCTCTCCGTGGTCGGCTACTACGGCTTCGGCACCCTCGCCCCGCAGATCCTCGCCGCCAAGGGGCACGGGATCGTCGCCGGCATCGGCTTCACCGCCCTGTCCTTCCTCGGCTATCCGGTCGGCTCGGCCCTCGCCATCCCGGTGATCGACCGGATCGAACGCAAATTCCTGATCGCCCTCTCCGCCGCCGCGATGGTGGCCGCCGGCCTCGGCTTCGCCCACGCGGGCTCGGCCGTCCTCATCGCCGCCTTCGGCTTCGCCTACACCCTGTGCAGCAACGTCTTCGCCAGCGTCTCGCACGTCTACCTCGCGGAGCAGTACCCCACGGAGATCCGCGCCACCGCCTCCGGAGCCGCGTACTCGCTCTCCAAACTCACCGCCGCCCTGCTGCCGTTCGCGCTGCTCCCGGTGCTCCAGGAGTACGGGCCCGGGGCGCTGTTCGCCGTGATCGGCGCGGCCATGGCGGTGATGACCGTCACCGTGCTGTCCCTCGGCGACCGGACCACCGGCGCGCCGGTAGACCGCGCCGTCCCTCCCACCCGCCACTGACCGGCCCGCTCGCCCCGGCAGCCCACCGGTCCTCCTGCACTTGCGCACACCTGCACTTGCGCACACCGGCTACACCCCGCACGCCTGCACACCACCCACCACCCGCTACCCACCACCCACCACCCGCTACCGAGGGACCCCATGACGACCCACACCGCCGCCCCCACCGGTTCACTCTCCGCCCCGCTGCTCGCGGGCAAACGCCTGCTGGTGACCGGGGTGGTCACCACCTCCTCCATCGCCTTCCACGCAGCCCGCCTCGCTCAGGAGGCCGGCGCCGAGGTCGTCCTGACGGGCTTCGGCCGCCTCAGCCTCGTCGAGCGGATCGCCGCCCAACTGCCGCGGACCGCGCCGGTCGTCGAGCTGGACGTCACCGACCGGAGCCAGCTCGACAGCCTCGCGGACCGGGTCGCCGAACACCTCGGGGACGACCCGTCCCTCGACGGGGTGGTCCACTCCGTCGCCTACGGGCCGCCCGGCGCCTTCGACTTCCTGCACGGTGACTGGGAGGACGTCTCCACCGCCGTGCACGTATCCGCGTACTCGCTCAAGTCCCTGACCACCGCCTGCCTGCCGCTGCTGCGCCGGTCCGGTTCCTCGGTCGTCGGGCTGACCTTCGACGCGCGCGTGGCCTGGCCGCACTACGACTGGATGGGCGTCGCCAAGGCCGCGCTGGAATCCACCAACCGCTACCTGGCCCGGGACCTCGGCGCGTCCGGCGTCCGCTGCAACCTGGTCGCCGCGGGTCCGCTCACCTCGCTGGCCGCCAAGTCCATCCCCGGTTTCGGCGACCTCGCCGAGGCGTGGAAGGACCGCGCGCCCCTCGGATGGGACCCGTCCGACGCGGGTCCGGCCGCCCGCGCGGTGGTCGCGCTGCTGTCGGACCTGTTCCCCAGCACCACCGGGGAGATCGTCCACGTGGACGGGGGCCTCCACATCACGGGCGCCTGACGCCATGGGCCTTCCCGCCGCGGCGCCGTACGGTCCTCCGTACGGCGCCGTTCCCGTCCCACCACCCCGAGCCCGTACTCCCGCCCTCCGGCCCTCCCTCCGTCCCCCGTCCCCGGTCCTCCGGTCCCCGTCCCCGTCCCGCGCACGCCGAAGGGCCGGCGGCCGGAAAGCGTGTGCTTTCCGGCCGCCGGCCCTTCGCGCTGCCGCACCCGGCGGCCCGTTCCGGTTCAGCTGTCCGAGACGGCCCCGCCCGGCAGGATCCGGCGGAAGCCGGTGTACGGGACCAGGGCCTCGGGCAGCAGAACCGAACCGTCCTCCTGCACGCCCTGTTCCAGCAGGGCGGCCACGGACCGTCCGATCGGCAGGGCCGAACCGTTCAGCGTGGCAGCCGGCGCCTTGCGGCCGTCGGCCCCGCGGACCCGGATCCCCGCGCGCCGCCCCTGGAAGGTGCCGCAGTCGGAGACCGAGGAGATCTCCCGATAGGCGTCGGCACCGGGCAGCCACACCTCGATGTCGTACGTCATCCGGGCCGAGAACCCGATGTCGCCCGCAGGCAGCAGCACCACCCGGTAGGACAGTTCCAGACGGCGCAGGCACTCTTCCGCGTGCCCGACCATCAGCTCCAGCTGGCGGGGGGCGTCCTCGGCGGCACAGATCCGTACCAGCTCCACCTTCTCGAACTGGTGCAGCCGCAGGATTCCCCGGGTGTCCCGCCCGTACGCGCCCGCCTCGGCCCGGAAACACGGCGTGCGCGAGGTGAAGGCGTACGGCAGGGCCGCCGCATCGAGGAGCTTGCCCGCCACCAGGTTGGTGAGCGGGACCTCGGCCGTCGGGATCAGGAACAGCTCCCGGTCGCCGACCGCGGTACGGAACAGGTCCTCCTCGAACTTGGGGAGCTGCCCGGTGCCGGTCATCGTCTCGCGGTTGACCATGAAGGGCACCGCGTACTCGGTGTAGCCGTGCTCCTCGGTGTGCAGGTCGAGGAAGAAGGCGGACAGGGCCCGCTCCAACCGGGCACCGGGCCCCCGGCTGACGCTGAACCGGGCACCGGCCAGCCCCGCGGCTGCCGGACCGTCGAGGATGCCCAGCTCCGCACCGATGTCGGCGTGGTGGCGGGCGGAACCTCCGGCGGCCGGCCGGCGGGCGGGGGGACCGCCCAGCCGGACCTCCACGGCCTCCTTCTCACTGTCTCCCGAAGGGGTCTGGTCCAGGGGGATGTTGGGGATGCCCAACAGGAAGTCGGTGAGTTCACGCTCCGCGTCCCGGAGCGCGGACTCGGCCGTCTTGACCTCGGCGCGCAGGGCGCGGGTGGCCTCCTTGGCCTCTTCGGACGGCGGCCCGGAGCGCCCGGCGTTCCGGGTGGCCCGGTTCGCCTCGGCCCGGAGCCGCTCCAGTTCGGAGCGGGTCAGATTGCGGGTCTCGTACAGCCTGGAGAGGACGGACACGTCGAGATGGTGGCGGCGGCGGGCCAGCCGCCGCACCGCCTCGGTGCCCGAGTCGAGGAGCACGCTCGGATCGTGCATGGGTTCTCCCGGAGCAGGGTCGGAGGGGCCCCGAAGGGGGGCTCAGGCCCGGGCGATGGCGAGGACGGAGTTCTGCCCGCCGAAGCCCAGGGAATTGCTGAGGGCGAGATCAAAGGACATGTAGGTGGGGGTGAACGCCAGTTTCACGGCGATCCGCGGATCCGGTGTGGTGAGGTTGGCCGTCGGCGGCACCAGCCCGTGCTCGATGCTGAGCAGGGTGAACACCGCCTCGACCGCTCCGGCCGCGCCCAGCATGTGCCCCGTCACGCCCTTGGTCGAGGTGACGAGGGGCGAACCGGTCAGGGTTCGCTCCAGCATCCGGGCCTCGGCCAGGTCGTTGAGCGGGGTCGAGGTGCCGTGCGCGTTGACGTGCCCGACGTCGCCGGGAGCGGCCCCCGCGTCGGCCAGGGCCGCCCGGGCGGCGGCCTCGATACCGAGGGCGCCCGGGTGCGGAGAGGTGATGTGGTGGGCGTCCGCGGTGGAGCCGTAACCCACGATGCGCCCGTGGACGTGTGCACCACGGGCCCGGGCGTCGGCGAGCCGCTCCAGTACGACGATGCCGGCCCCCTCCCCGGCGACGAACCCGTCCCGGTCCGCGTCGAAGGGGCGGGAGGCGCCGGCCGGATCGTCCTCGCGTCTGGACAGGGCGCCCATCTGCGCGAAACCGGCCATGACCAAGGGGGTGATCATGGCTTCGGCGCCGCCGGCGAGCACGATGTCGCAGCGGCCCAGGAGGAGCAGGTCCCGTGCGACACCGATGGCGGTGGCACCCGAGGCGCAGGCCGTGGCGACCACCAGGTTGGGTCCTTGGGCACCGAACTCGATGGCCGTCTGACCGGCCAGCATGTTCGGCAGCTGCATGGGCAGCAGCAGCGGCGAGACCCGGGCGGCGCCCCTGTCGCGCAGGACGTGGTGTTGCGCTTCGACCGTTCCGGGGCCCCCGTCGGCGCACCCGAGCACCACCCCGACCCGGGCTCCGTCCCACGTCGTGGGATCGAGGCCCGCGTCGGCGATTGCCTCGCGCGCGGCGACCAGGGCGAACTGAACGAAACGGTCCAGTCGGAGGGCTTTTCGGGGAGTGAGCAGTTCCTCGGCGTCGAAGTCCGGCACCCGGCAGGAGATCCGTACCTGGTTGTCGGCCAGCAGGGGGTCGTGTGCGGCGGCCGAACGGCCGCCGCACACGGCGTCCCAGCTGGGCCCGACGCCGACACCGCCCGGGGTGACCAGGCCCAGCCCGGTGACCGCGATGTCCGAACCGGCCATCAGACCCTCGCGCTCCGCTCCTCCATGAGGCGGACCATGTCGGCCACCGTCTCGGCTTCCAGGAGCTCGTCGTCGCTTATCTCCAGGCCCAGTTCGGATTCGAGCAGCAGCGACAGCTCGACCACGGCGAGCGAGTCCAGCTCGATGTCCTCGCGGGTGGCCTCCGGGGTGATGGCGTCCGGAGAGACCTTCAGCTTGTTGGACAGGATTTCCCTGAGCATCTCCAGCATGGCGCTTCCTTAGGTCGAATGATGCTGACGGGTGGTGTGACGGGTCGTGCGTCGCACCTGGTGCGTCGTACGTGGTGCGTCGTACGTGTGGGGGGCCTGCTGCGCAGCAGCGGGGCAGGGGTGTTCAGACGGAGCGGAGTTCGGGCCAGACCAGGGTCGCCGCGCCCCAGGACAGCCCGCCGCCGAAGGCGGTGAGCAGCACCCGGTGACCGGCCGCGAGCCGGCCGTCCGCGGTGGCCTGGGCGAGCAGCAGCGGGATCGAGGCCCCACCGGTGTTGCCGACCTGCTCGATGTTGCTCAGCCGCGCCCCGGCGGGGATCTCCAGGCGGTCGGCGACCGCTTCGAGGATCCGCGCGTTCGCCTGGTGGGCGACCAGCCGGTCGATGTCGGAGATCTCCAGGCCGGCCCGGCCGACCGCCGTCCGCGACGCGTCCGTCATGTGTTCCACGGCGTGCCGGTACGTCTCGCGGCCGAGCATCTTGAAGAACTGGTCGCCCGGGTCCACGGGCTTGCCCGAGGAACGCTGCCGGGAACCGCCGCCCGGTACCTCGATGAGATGGCTCAGCGAGCCGTCGCTGCCCAGGACCAGCGGGCCGACCGCGCCCGGCTCGTCCGCGTCACCGGCGCGCAGGGCCACCGCGCCGGCCCCGTCCCCGAAGATCACGGCGGTGCCGCGGTCCTCCGGGTCGATGATGGTGGTGAACGCGTCGGCCGTGACCAGCAGGACCTGCTCGGCCGCACCGGAGGCGATCAGCCCGGAGGCCGTGGCCAGCCCGTACAGGAAGCCGGTGCACACCGCCGAGACGTCGAACGCGGCCACGGTGCCCAGCCCCAGCCGGGACGCCACCTGCGGGGCGGTGGCCGGAGTGGGCTGGTCGGGGGTGGTGGTGGCCAGGACCACCGCGTCGACCCGGTCCCAGCCCGCCGACTCCAGGGCCCGGGCGCCCGCCTCGACCGCGAGGTCCGAGGTCGCGGTCCCGGGGGAGACCACGTGCCGCCGGCCGATGCCCGTGCGGGTGCGGATCCAGGCGTCGGAGGTGTCCAGCCGCAGTGCCAGGTCGTCATTGGTGACCACGTCCGGCGGCAGGTACGACCCGATGCCGGTGATCACCGCCGCCCGGCCGGGCGGCACGGCGGACCCGTTCACGCGGTGCTGTCCCGACTGCTCAGCACCTCGACGGGCAGGCCCATGTAGGCCATCCGGGACTCGGCCATCTCGTCGGTCCACTGCTCGGCCATGTCGTAGCGCTGATCGGGAGTGGTGTCGAGCATCCGCACGCCCGGCCAGATCTCGTAGTCGCCGATCTTGTCCGCGTGCTCGGCCATCCCCTTCTGGAACAGCTCCTCGCGGTGGATGACGAACTCCCGGTCCGGGATCGAGTCCCACAGCTCCACCCCGGAGCGCAGGATCTCCATCAGCCGCGGCCGGTAGCCGGGATTGGCCTCGATGTGGTTCTTCAGGATCGTGCTGGCCACGGTGAGGTGCCGGATCTCGTCGATGGCGGTGCCCCGCGAGATCTCCCCGGTGGCGGGGGACAGCGGGGTCCACTTGCGCTCGCTCAGCTCTGCCGCCGGGGCGAGCACGCCCTCGATGACGATGGCGAACACCGCCACCCCGCCGGGGAAGTCGCCCTGGTCGCGGACGATGTCGAGGGTGAAGTCCACGACCGGGTCCAGCACGCGCGTCCGGTAGTCCGCGGCCATCTCGTCGATGTCGCGCAGCAGGGTCTTGGCGGGCATGCCCAGCTCGACCAGGTGGTTGCGGAAGACCCGGGCGTGCCGGGCCTCGTCGATCAGCTGCGTCGCGTAGAACTCCAGTTCGGGTACGCCGGGTGCGATCGCCACGTACGGGGCGAGCAGCCGGGTCGCGATCTCCTCGGACAGGCCGCGGAAGCCGAACTCCAGGATCAGCGCCTCCCGCAGCGGACCGGGCTCCTTCAGGAAGTCCGGCACCACGGCGTCCTTGTGGTGGCCCGTCTCGCCCCGGTCGCGCAGGGTGCCCTGCGCCACGGAGGTGAACCAGTAGGCCAGGTCGCACTCCTCCGGGCCGAGGGTGAGTTCCTTCGCGCCGTCGAGCAGGCCGGGAGCCAGGTCCCAGTCGGCCTCGGGTGCTACAGAGCTGGTCATGACGCGGTCGTCTCCTTCGTGGGTGTGGCCGGGAACAGGGCGCCGGAGAACAGGCCCCCGGTGTAGCTGAACAGCGGCGGGCCGGCCTGGGCGGCGGCGCGTACGACGTACCCGAGCAGCAGCTCACCGTCGCCCGCCGGATGCCGGGAGTGGAACCGGCAGCTGTAGTGCGCCATCGCGCCGTCGAGCAGCGGGGCCTTCGCGTACGGGTCCGGCGTCCACGGCACACCGTCGAACTGGGCGCCGCCGTCGGGCCGGCGGCTGTCGGCGAACCACCGCGCCAGCCCCGCCTGGCCCGCGTCGAGCACGTTGATCACGAACCGTCCCTCGGCCACCGCCAGGGCCCCGAAGGAGGAACCGGCCCGCAGGACCACTCCCACCAGCAGCGGTTCCCGGGACACCAGGGTGACCGTGCTGGCCGTGGTGCCGTGCAGCCGGCCGCCGTTGTCGACCGTGAGCACCGACACCGGCGAAGCCAGGTGGTACAGGGCCCGGCGGCGCTCCTGGGGCTCCTGCCGCACCGGCCGGCGTACGGTCGAGACGCTCATCGGGTCGCCTCCTGCGGAACCCTCACTCCGGCCGCCGGCTCCTCGACCCGCGGGGTGGCGACGGCCTTCGGGCCGAGGTGCCCCACCGGCACCGGGTCCTGGGCGTGCCCGACCGGCTTGGGGTGCGTGACGCCCAGGTCGTCCAGCAGCCTCAGGTAGCCGCCCTGCCGCACCGGCTCGAAGGGCAGCGCGAAGGACTTCATGAAGTTGCCGAACAGGGCGCGGTCACCGAACAGGTGGAAGGGCAGCACCAGCAGCGCCCACTCCGGCCCGATCGTCCAGCACCACAGCGCGGCCACCGCGGCCTGCGTGATCAGGCTGTGCATCACGTTGTAGGCGACGTAGTAGCCCTTCGAGATCGGCTTGCCGCCCGCCCGTTTGAAGGCCACGGCACCCGGCAGGTAGCCGATCAGGTCGATGTAGAAGAACAGCCCGATGGCCGGGAGCCAGCGGATCTCGTCCCAGTGGGCGATCAGCAGCCCGGTGGTGACGGCGAAGGCCACCAGGTACTCGGTCCGGTGCAGGGCGAACGTGCGTGGGGTCTCGAAGGGGTTGGCCTGGTCCATGGTCGGCTCCTGGGGGGTGAGGGGGGATTCAGGCAGCGCTGACGACGGCGGACGGGGTGGTGAGTTCGACGTCGCCCACCAGGCGGGTGTCCGGGAACAGGCCGGTGAGAGACCAGGCGACGGTCTCGCGGATCACCCGCTCCGCGATCGGGTCGAGGATGCCTTCGAGGCTCGGGATGCCGAAGTCGAAGTCGCCGTCGAAGCGGACCGCGACGTCGGCCCCCTCCTGGCGGAACTTCCAGGACCCGGTGAAGGAGTCGAAGTCGCCGTCGCTCTGCGCGAAGCGGATCTCGCCCTGCTCCGGGAGTATCTCGTCGTCCTCGGTCCACCGCAGCAGACCGCTGCGGAAGTGGAGCTCCCAGCTGGAACTTCTGCGGTCCTCGTGCACGGTCGTCGCGTTCACGTGCGGGGCCAGCTCGGGGAAGCGCTCCCACTGGCGTACGGCGTCCAGGACCGCGGAGGCCTGCTGCGCGGGTACCAGGGCTTCCAGTTCAACGTGCCGCATGATCAGTTGCCGCCTTTCGGCATGGTGGCCGCACCGCGCACGAGGTCGCGGGTGGCGAGGTCGAAGGAGTTCAGGAGGAACTCCACATCGGTGTCGGTCAGGATGGCGGGCGGGGTGAACCGCACCACCGAGCTGCCGTTCATGGAGTGGTTCGCGACCACCCCGTGGTTGAACAGTTCGATCAGCAACTCCCCGGCCAGGCCGCCCTCGGTCAGCTCCACGCCGATCAGCAGGCCCTGGCCGCGGACGTCCACGACCAGATCGGGGATGTTGCGGTGGGCGATCTCGGCGATCCGCGGGAGCAGCCGCGCACCCAGGTCCATCGACCGGGTGACCAGGCGCTCCTCCGTCATGGCGCGGACGGCGCCCTGCACGGCCGCCATCAGCACCGGCTGACCGGAGAAGGTGGAGGTGTGGACGTAGGGGTCCTTGTCGAACGGCCGGAAGGCCTTGCGGGTCGCGACGGCCGCCGAAACCGGCATCACACCGCCGCCGAGGGCCTTGCCGGTGAGCAGGACGTCCGGGGTGACCCCCTCGACGTCCGCGCCCCACCACTCGCCGAGCCGGCCGAAACCGGACTGCACCTCGTCGAGGATCAGGAAGCCGTCGTACTCGCGCACCAGCTCCTCGACCCGCTTGAGGTAGCCCTTCTGCGGGATGATCACTCCGCCCTCGCCCTGGACGGGCTCCAGGATCACGCAGACGTCGCCGGGGTGCGCGGAGAGTTCCGCCTCCAGGGCGTCCAGGTCGTCGAAGGGCAGGTGGTGGAAGCCGGGCACCAGCGGACGGAACGGCCGCTGGTAGACCTCCTTGGCGGTGGCGGACAGGGCGCCCAGGGTCTTGCCGTGGTAGCCGCGCTCCATCGACACCGTACGGCTGAAGCCGCCGGCCCGGGCCAGCTTCAGACCGGTCTCGACCGCCTCGGCGCCCGACAGCGCGAAGTGGACCCGGTCCAGCCCGGGCGGCATGACGGCCACCAGGGCCTCGGCGGCGCGGGCCACCGTCGGCTCCAGCAGGATGCGGGTGGAGGTCGGGTGGGTGCGCAGCTGGCGCTCCACCTCCTCCATGACGATCGGGTGGCGGGCGCCCATGATGAAGACGCCGTAGCCGCCCGCGTTGAGGAAGCGTTCTCCGTCGCTCGTGGTGAGCCAGGCGCCCTCGGAGGCGACCTCCATGTGACTGCCGAACAGCTCGGCGAGGGTGGCCCGGCCCTTGCTCAGGTGGGACCGGTACAGCCCGAGGATCTCGGCTTCTTCCAGCGCGGCGACGGATTCCTGTATGACGGTCACGTTCTACTCACTCCCAGGGAGATGTGGTCATGGCCCGGCGCCGGCACCCGCACCGGGCGGGCCCGTTGCACGGACGGGCCCGGTACCCGGCGTACGGCCGGAGGGACGGCGTGGCGCGGCGGCGCCGGGCGGACTCGGGTCAGGCCAGGACGAGGGCGTCCCCGGCGGCGTAGCGCAGCAGTGGCTCGGCGGCGGCGCCGCGGCCCGGTGGGTGGAAGGCGAGGGCCCGTACGGCAGCGGCCGCCCGGGCGTGGTCGGAGCCCTGGATGAAGTCCATGCCGCCCAGCAGTTCCAGCGCGCGCGCCGAGATGTCGGGCAGCGCCTTCTGCACGGCGTAGCGGGCGACGAGCACCCGGTTCACCGACGCCTCGTCGCCGGGCTCGGAGGCGATCGCCCGGGCGGCGCCCTCCAGCAGGGCCAGCGCCGCCTCCATGTCGACCAGGAGATCGGCCCGTTCCTGGACGCTGCCCCGCTCACGGTCCAGGACCAGCTCGACCAGCGCCGCGGCGCCGCCCGCGTAGCCCGTGCTGATCAGCAGCTCGAACCAGATGAAGCCGGTGGTCTGGAGGTCGTCGAGCCGGTGCGGGTCGTCCGCGCCGGCCCGTACCACCATTTCCCTGGGGACGAACACGTCCTGCAGCCGCACCTCCTCACTCTCCGCGCCCGCCAGCAGGTCACTGCCCCAGAACGGGTGGACGGAGATGCCCGGGGAGTCGGCCGGCACCAGCGCCAGCGCCAGTTCGGGTTCCGTGCCGTCCTCGCCGTGGATGGCCACGGACGCGGTGAGCAGGCTCATCGAGGAGGCGAGGCTGCACGGCTTCTTCGAGCCCGACAGCAGGTAGCCGCCGGTGACCGGACGGGCCGTCACCGAGGGCATCAGGATGTTCTGGGCGGTCTTGCCCTCGGCCCAGCCGGAGGCCATGACCTGCTGCTCCGGGACGATCCGGTGGAGCAGGTCCACCTGTTCGGGGGTGAGCCGGCCGTCCTTGGAGTCCAGGGCGTAGAGCATGCCGGCGGTGAAGTGGTGCATGGACACGGCGGCGACCAGCGAGGGGGAGACGGCGCCGAGCGCGAGCTGCACCTGCACGGCCTCCAGCGCGCCGGCCCCGTGACCACCGAAGGTCTCGGGGACGAGCAGGCCCACTCCGCCGTGGATGCGGAACAGGTCGATCACGGGGCTGCCCGGCGCCTCCCGCACCGCGTACGGGATGGTGTCCAGCTCCTTGAGCAGGCCGGGATGGAAACGTTCACAGACGGTTCGGGCGGCATCGAGGGAACGCACGAAGGACCTCCGGTTGGGGGACTGGGGGATCAGCTGCCGAAGACGGCTTCGTAAGGACTGACGTCGTGGGCGATGCTGATGCCCTGCACGTGCGACGTCTTGAGCATGGGGTAGTTGGCCTCGCCGAAGGCGCCGCCGGTGCGGCCGGTGCCACCGTGGCTGGGCAGGTACGGCAGGAAGCCGATGTGCGAGTCGTTGACCTTCAGCAGACCGCCGTTGACCAGCCGTCGCACGAAGGTCTCGATGACCTGGTCGGACCGGGACCACAGGGAGTTGCGCAGCCCGTAGTCATTGGTGTTGAGGAACTGCAGGAAGGTCTCCAGCAGTTCGTCGTCGTCCTCGACGCGTTCCGCGACCAGGACCGGGATCAGCGGGAAGAACGTTTCCTCACGGACCACGTCGAAGGTGCGGGCCCCGTTGAGGCCCTCGATCCGGACGACGGTCGGCTGGAGGAACACCCCGGTGTCGGACACGGTGCCGTCCACCTCGGTGCGGTGGCCGCCGGTGACGAGCTCGGCCCCGTTCTCCAGGGCCTGGTCGAGCAGGCGGAAGAAGCGCTCGCTGCGGCGGACCGGGGAGAGCAGGACGTCCTCCTCCTCGGGGAACCCGGGGCGGACCGTCTTGACCTGCTCCTTCACCTCGGCGATCAGTTCCTCGGCGACGTCCGGGTGGACCAGCACGTAGTTGGGCACCATGCAGATCTGACCGGAGCCGTAGAAGGACTCCGTGATGGCCTGGGCCGCGTACGGGATGTCCGCGTCCTTCCACACCACGATGCCGTCGTTGCCGGCGAGCTCCAGGATCGGCTTCTTGCCGTTGGCGACGCACTGCTGCTCGAAGCGCAGGCCCTCCTGGCTGCCGCCGATGTAGAAGATGTCATTGATCGCCGGGTCGGCGACCCAGCGGTCCATCGTCTGCTTCGGGTTGCTGCACACCGCGTTCAGGACACCGGGGGGCGCGCCCATCTCGTCCAGGATCGGACCGACGATGTCACGCAGCAGCCACATCGTGCTGAGCGCGATGGAGCGCGGGGCGCGCACGACGACGGCGTTGCCGGCCATCAGCGCGAGCACCGCGAGGGCGGCGCTGGGCAGCGGGGCGTTCTGCGGCGGGTTGAAGGCGACCACGCCGTCCGGCTGGCGGTGCAGGATCAGCCGCCGGCCGCCGTACTCCTTCTCCACCCACATCTGCTTCTGGTACCAGCGCAGGCTGCCCGGCGAGTAGATCTGGAGCAGGCAGCTGAGTTCCCACCGGGCCAGCTTGACCGGGTGCGACTCGGCGACCAGCATCTCCAGGAACTTGTCCTCGTTCTTGATCAGCTCCTCGCGGAACCGGGTGCCCAGCGTCATCCGCCGCTCCAGCGGCACCGCCGCCCAGGCGGACGCCGCCGCGGCGGCGGCTTGTGAGGCCAGGTCGATGTCGGAGTCGGCCGCGATGGCGCAACGCCCCACCACATACGGGTGGTTGGCCGCGTCCGAGTCGGGGTCCTGTTCGAGTTGCCGTTTGAGAGTGACGGCCGTGAAGACATCCTCCAGCAGAGCGCGTCCGCTGACGGTATAGACCCAACCGTCACCGGCCACGTCTTTGCCCGCGATGTAAAGGTCGTAACTCTTGAATCCGGAAGATGCGGGGGCACCTTCCTCCTGAGTAGCGCCGCTAAGCATCGTCAGCCTTTCCGGGTGGTGTGCGAGGGGTCGGGTGCGTGCCTTCGGAAGTGGCCCCGAGCCTCACAGGGGCGTCTGACCCGTTGCTGACGCCCGACTGACCGCCGCCGCCCGGCGGCCCCCGCGGACCCCGGCGTCAGTGGTGCGTCAGACCCGAACGCTTCGATGGGTTTCATGCCCTCACCCGAGTTCACTGCCGAGCGCTTGCGGGACCTGCCCGAAACGGAGCTTTTCGAGGAGGTCGAACAGATCGTCCTCGGCGTCTTCCGCACAGCCCTGATCATGGACGAGACCGAGGAGGTCCCGTTCGACCGGAGCTACTTCGACCTCGGCCTCACCTCCCTCGGGCTGAGCCGGATACGCAAGCAGCTCGAAAGCCTCCTCGACGTGCCGATCAACGCGAACGTGCTGTTCAACACGCCCACGATCGCCGAGCTCGTCGATCACCTGGTCGCCGGCCTCTCCCACCGCACCGCAGTGGCATCCGCCGAGCACTGACACCTGGATCACCCGGACAAGGAGACGGCGGATGCCGCACACGGATACACCTGGGGAGCACCCCGCAGGCGGGGCACCCGAACCGATAGCCATCGTCGGCATCGGACTGAGGTTCCCCGGCGGCAGCAACTCGTTCGACGAGTTCGACGCGTTCCTGCGCGACGGCCGGTCCGGTATCGGTCCCCTTCCCCGGGACCGCTGGAACGTCGACGAGTTCACCCCCGAAAACCCCGGGGACCGAGGCAAGATCCACACCACCGGCGGCGGTTTCCTCGACCGGATCGACGGCTTCGACGCCTCGTTCTTCAACATCTCGCCCAAGGAAGCCCAGTACATGGACCCCCAGCAGCGGATGCTGCTGGAAACGGCCTGGCAGGCACTGGAACACGCCAACATCGACCCGACCCCGCTGCGCCGCGGCAACGGCTCCGTCTACATCGGCGCCAGCTCCATCGACTACGCCCTGGAACTGGACTCCCTGCCGTACGAGGAACTCGACGGCAGCCTCGCCAGCGGCATCACCATGTTCCCGCTGGCCGGCCGCCTCTCCTACTTCCTCGGCTGGCGCGGGCCGAGCATGAGCATCGACACCGCCTGCTCCTCCTCCCTCGTCGCCCTGCACCTCGCCGTCCAGGCCCTGCGCGGCGGCGAGACCGACCTCGCACTCTGCGGCGGCGTCAACGCCCTCCACCACCCCCGCATCCCGGTGATGTTCTCCAACGCCCAGATGCTCGCCCCCGACGGCCAGTGCAAGACCTTCGACGAGTCCGCCGACGGCTACGCGCGCGCCGAGGGCTGCGGAGTCGTCGTCCTCAAACGCCTCTCCGACGCCGTCCGCGACGGCGACCGGGTCCTCGCCCTGGTCCGCGGCACCGCCGTCGGCCAGGACGGTGACAGCGCCGGCCTGACCGTCCCCAACGGTCCCGCGCAGGAGAAGACCATCCGCACCGCCCTGGCCGCCGCCCGCCTGGAGCCCGCCGACATCCAGTACGTCGAGGCCCACGGCACCGGCACCCCGCTCGGCGACCCCATCGAGTTCGGCGCCATCGGCGACGTGTTCGCCGACTCCCACACCAAGGACAGGCCGGTCCTGGTCGCCTCGGCCAAGACCAACCTCGGCCACATGGAGCCCGCGTCCGGCATCGTCGGCGTCATCAAGGCCGTCGCCCAGATCCGGTCCGGCACGATCTACCCCCACCTGAACCTGACCCGGCCCTCCGGGCGGATCCCCTGGGACCTCTACCCGGTGCGGATCCCCACCGCCTGCGAGCCCTGGCAGGCCGAGGTGCGCCGCGCCGTCGTCAACAGCTTCGGCTTCGCCGGCACCATCGGCGCCGTCGTCCTGGAACAGCCCCCGGCCACCCCGGCCGCCGACGCCCCGCGCACCCCGGCCGGCGCCACCGCCCTGTTCACCCTCTCCGGCAAGACCGCCGCCGCGCTGCGCGCCCAGGCCGAGAACCACCGGTCCTTCCTGGCCGACCGGCCCGACACCGACCTGGCGTCCCTCGCCTACACCGGCAACGTCGCCCGCACCCACCACCCGTACCGCGTCGCCGGCCCGGTCACCGACCGCGCCTCGGTGGAACGCCTGCTGGACCGGGCCACCGCCGACGGACACGAGGGCCCCGCCGGCATCCGCAAGACCGCCTTCATGTTCAGCGGCCAGGGCTCCCAGTACGCCGGCATGGGCGCCGCCCTGTACGCCCGCTTCCCCGTCTTCCGCGAGCACGTCGACGCCTGCGACGAGCTGTTCGCCGCCCACCTCGGCCGCTCCGTCCGCGAACTGCTGCTGGGCACCGCCGAGCGGCCCGAGGACATCGACCGCACCGAGTTCACCCAGCCCGCGCTGTTCACCCTCGAATACGCCCTGGCCGGACTGTGGATGTCCTGGGGCGTCAAGCCCAACGCCCTGATCGGCCACAGCATCGGCGAGGTCGTCGCCGCCGCCGTCGCGGGCCTCTTCGACCTGCCCGACGCCGTACGGCTGGTCGCCGCCCGCGCCCGCCTGATGCAGGCCGTCACCACCGCCGGCGGCATGTCCGCCGTCGCCGCCCCCGCCGAACGGGTCGAACCCCTGCTCGCCGGACACCCGGACCTCGCCCTGGCCGCCGTCAACGCCCCCGACCAGTGCGTCATCTCCGGCGCCACCGCCCCGCTCGCCGAGGTCGGCGAACAGCTGCGCGCCCAGAACGTCCGGGTGGACCCGCTGGCCGTCTCACACGCCTTCCACTCCCCGCTGATGGCCGAGGTGTACGAGGCCTTCGCCGACGCCATCGGCGCCATCACCTTCCGCGAACCGAAGATCAGCCTGATCTCCAACGTCACCGGCAGACTCGCCCGCTACAAGGAGATCGCCGACCCCGGCTACTGGGTCCGCCACATCGGCGAACCCGTCCGCTTCCTCGCCGGGATCCGCACCCTCGCCCAGCGCGGCCGGCACGCCCTCATCGAGATCGGCCCCTCCAGCGCGCTGACCGCCCTCGCCCGCCGCTGCGTCGACGCCGACGACCACCTGTGGCTCACCAGCCTGCGCCGCAAGGACCCGGCAGGCGACGCGACCCTGCGCGCGCTGTCCGAGTACTACGCCGCCGGCCTGACGGTCTCCTGGACCGGCTTCCACGCCGACGCCGAGGCACCCGCCCGCATCGACCTGCCGACCTACGCCTTCCAGCGCAAGCGGTACTGGCTGCCCTCCGTCACCCCCCGGCGCGCCACCGCCGGCGGCCCGGCCCGCCACCCGCTGCTCGGCGCCGCCGACGAGGTCCGCTTCGCCACCGGGGTACGCGAGTTCCACGCCACCTTCGTCCCGGCCGAACTCGGCGCCCTCGCCGACCTCAACGGCGCCGAACAGCCCGTACTGCCCGCGGGCGCCTACGTCGACCTGCTGCTCGCCCTCCAGGACGCCGTCCACGGCCACACGCGCGCCGCCGTCACCGACCTCCGGTTCCACGAACCGCTGGTCCTGGCGGACGACACCGAGATCGCGCTGACCACCCGGCTGCTGCCGCGCGGCGACAGCGCCGAGGTCCAGATCGTCACCCTGGCGGGCGGCGAGGAACACCTGCACGCCACCGCGCGCATCGGCGCCCACCCCGAGGCCGACACCCGCCCCGGCGCCCTCGCCGAGGCGGCGGCCACCCCCACCGGCCCCGCCGAGCAGGTGATCGACCAGGAGGACATCTACACCGACCTCGCCTCCGTCGGCCGCCCGCACGGCCCACGCATGCGGCTGCTGCGCAGCGCCGCCCGCCACCACGACGGCCTGATCACCGCCGAACTCACCGGGCGCAACGCCACCGCCGTCGAACACCTTCCCGCGGAACTCCTCGAAGCCGCCGTCCAGGCCGCCGTCGCCCTCGATCCCGAGGGCCCGGTGTTCGTCCCGCAGGAGATCGCCACCGTCCGGCACCACCGCAAGCCGCGCGGCGAACGGCTCCATGTCGTCGCCAAGGTCACCGGGAGCCAGCACCGCCGGCTGGCCGACGTCCTCCTCCTGGAGGACGGCCGCCCCGTCGCCGAACTCCTCGGCGTCCGCCTCGCCCGCCCGCTCGGCGCCCAGGGCAACGGCCAGTTCCTGCACCGGCCCGCCTGGGTCCGCCGCAGCCTCGGCGGCACCCCCGCCGCCGGAGCGCGCCACGTCCTCGTCCTCGACGCCGACGGCCGCCGCGGCGCATCCCTCGCCGGCGCCGCCGCCACCATCGGCCCCGTCCCGCCCAAGGTGACCCGCCTCGCCGCCCTCACCGACCTCAAGGCGGCCCTCGAAGACCCCACCGTCACCGACATCAGCTGGTTCTGGCAGCCCGTCGAAGGCGCCATGTCCGTGGACCGGCTGCGCACCGAATCCGAGCGGAACTACCGCGAACTCCTCGAACTGGTCACCCTCCTCGACGCCGCGGCCCTGCGCCGCCCGCCACGGCTGTGGCTGGTCACCCGGGCCGCCCAGCCGCTCCCCGGCGACCGCCCCGGAGACGGCTCCCACCTCGCCGCCGCCACCCTCTGGGGCTTCGGCCGGGTCCTGCTCACCGAGTACCCGCAGTACAAGGCCACCCTCGTGGACCTGGGCGACGACGGCGACACCGCGGCGCTGCCCGGCGAGTGGCTGGCCCAGACACCCGGCGAGTACCAGATCGCCTACCGCGGCGGCCGGCGCCACGTACGCCGCCTGCTGGCCGGCGACGCCTCCCAGACCTGGAACGGCGGCTTCGAACTCCGGGCGCCCGGCACCGGCGACCTCTCCGAGCTGGCCCTGGCCCCCGCCGACGACCGCGCCCCCGGCCCCAAGGAGGTCCAGGTCCGCGTCAGCTCCGTCGCCCTGACCCCCCAGGACGCCCGGACCGCCCTCGACTCCGGCTACCTGGACCGCGAAGAGACGGCGCCGGTCCTCGGCTCGCTCGCCTCCGGCACCGTCGTGGCCGCCGGAGCCCGCTCCGGCCACCACGTCGGCGAAGAGGTGACCGTCCGCCACGACGGGACCTTCCGCTCCACCCTGACCGTCCCGGCCACCGCCGTCACCACCGGACCGGCCGGCCCCCGGCACACCGCCGACGTCCGCTTCGCCCTGGAGGAGACCGGCGAGGCGCTGCGCACCGCCGCCACCACCCCCTCCGCGAAGGTCTGGGTCGACCTGTCCGAAGCCCCCCGGCCCCAGGCCCCGGCCGGAGTCCGGGCCGCGGACACCACCGGGGGCGAGATCCGCCCCGACCGCACCTACCTCATCACCGGCGGTCTCGGCGGCCTCGGCCTGGTCACCGCCGCCAAGCTCGTCACCCTCGGCGCCCGGCACCTGACCCTGGTCAGCCGCTCGGGCAAGGCCGGCGACGAAGCCGCCGGCATCCTGGCCGACCTCGCCGGGCGCGCCGAGGTACGCATCTTGGCCGCGGACGTCGCCGACCCCGCCGACGTCCGCCGGCTGGGCGCCGAACTGGCCGCCGGACCCCACCCGGTGGGCGGTGTCGTGCACGCGGCCGGCTCCTTCGACAAGAAGCTGATCGCCGAGCTGACCTGGGAATCCATCGACTCCCAGCTCTCCGCGAAGGCGTACGGCGGCTGGCTGCTGCACGAGCTGGCCCAGGCGTCCCTGCCGGAACTCGACTTCTTCGTCACCTACTCCTCCATCGCCTCCGTCCTGGGCGGCGCCACCCAGGGCCACTACGCCGCCGCCAATGCCGGTCTCGACGCCCTCGCCGAATGGCGCGGCCGCCAGGGCCTGCCGGGTCTCTCGGTCAACTGGGGGGCCTGGGCCAGGGTGGGCATGTCGGCCCGGCTGGAGGAGCAGCTCAGCAAGGAGATCGAGAACAGCGGCGTCCGCTTCTTCTCGCCCACCCGCGCCCTGGACACCCTCGCCCGGCTCTGGCACGGCCCCCGCAGCCAGCGGGTGGTCGGCGAGTTCGCCTGGCCCCGCTACGTGGCGGGCAACGCCGTCGGCGACGCCTTCTACGACCGCCTGGCCCGGCCCGGTGACGACGGAGCCCAGGACGGCGGAGCCGAGCTGCGGTCCCTGATCGCCCTGCCCGCCGGGGAACGTCTGGAGAAGATCACCGCGGCGGTCCGCGAACTGGTCGCCGGTGTCCTGCAGTTGGAGGCCGACGACGAACTCTCCCCGCACACCGAGTTCGTCGCGATGGGACTGGACTCGCTGATGGCCCAGACCGTCAAGGCACGCCTGGAGAAGTCGTTCCAGCTGGCCCTGCCCGCCTCGCTCACCTTCGACCACCCGACCGTCCGCCGGCTCAGCGCCTTCCTGGACGGACGCCTCAGCCCGGCCACCGAGCCGGCCGTGGCCGCGACCACCACCGGGAGTCCCGCATGACCGCCACCACCCTCGCCACGGAAAGCGCCACCGACTGGGACGTACGGCCCCGGGACACCTGGACGCTGACCCATTCCTCGCGGCTGCACGCCTGCCGCCGCGCCGACCGCCCCGCCATCATCTGCGAGGGCCGCGTCACCACCTACGCGAAGCTGCACCTGGACAGCAACCGGGCCGCGCACGCCCTGCGGGCCTGCGGCATCAAGCCGGGGGACCGCGTCGCCTATCTGGGCCGCGAGTCCGAGAACTACTACCTGTCCATCCTCGCCGGGGCCAAGGCCGGGGCCGTGTTCGTCCCCGTCAACTGGCGCCTCACACCCCCCGAGGTGGACCACATCCTGCGGGACTCCGGCGCCGCCCTGGTCTTCGTCGACGACGAGTTCTGGGACCTCGTCGACCGGGTCCGGCCCGGCCTGCCCGCCCTGCGGACCGTGATCCGCATCGACGGCACCGACTCCGACGGCGAACCGGCCCGCGGCACCGGCCTGCCCACCTGGTACGCCGACCAGCCCGGCACCGACCTCGACCCCGGCGTCGGTCCCGACGACGCGGTGGTGCAGATCTACACCAGCGGCACCACCGGTCTGCCCAAGGGCGCCGTCCTCGCCCACCGGAGCTTCTTCACCCTGCCCGACGCCTCCCGCGAACAGGGCCTGGACTGGATCGACTGGCGGCCCGACGACATCGGTCTGATCTCGCTCCCCGGCTTCGGCATCGCGGGCATCGGCTGGTTCATGCACCTCTTCAACGCGGGCGGCGCCAGCGTGGTGATGCCCCAGTTCGTCCCGCAGGAAGCGGTCCGCCTGATCCGGGCCCACCAGGTCACCACCACCTTCTCGGCCCCCGCGATGCTCCAGATGATGATGGCCGAACGCGAAGCCGGACCGGAGGCGTTCGCCTCCCTGCGGAAGATCGCCTACGGGGCGGCGCCCATGTCGCCGACGCTGCTGGTGGAGTGCCTGCGGGTGTTCGGCTGCGAGTTCGCGCAGATATACGCCAGCACCGAGACCGGCAGCGTCGCGGTCTGCCTGCCCCCGGAGGCCCACCGGCCCGGCAGCGGACTGCTCGGCTCGGTCGGCAAACCCTGCCCCGGCAACGAGCTCAAGATCATCGGATCCGACGGGCAGACTCTGCCGGCCGGCGAGATCGGCCAGATCTGCATCCGCACCCCCGCCCGCATGCTCGGCTACTGGAACCTCCCCGAAGCCACCGCGCGCACGCTGGTGGGGGAGTGGCTCCACATGGGCGACGCCGGGTACCTCGACGAGGACGGCTACCTCTACCTCTGCGACCGCATGAACGACACGATCATCGTCGCCGGGCAGAACATCTACCCCGCCGAGATAGAGAAGGCCCTCGCCGCCCACCCCTCGGTCGCCGACGCCGCAGTCGTCGGAGTCCCCGACCCCGACTGGGGCGAGGCCGTGCACGCCTGCGTCGTCCTGCGGCCCGGCACCACCGCCACCCCCCGCGAACTCGTCCTGTCGCTGCGCGGCAGGCTCGCCACCTACAAGATCCCCGGCACGTACCACTTCGTGGAATCGCTGCCCCGCAACCCCTCGGGCAAGGTGCTGCGCCGCGCGGTCCGCGAACAGCTCGCAGCCCCGCCCGCCCGGACCGGCACATGACCGCCGCCGGCCGGACCCCCGTACGAACGGAGCCCCCCATGTCCCAGCCCGCCGGACCCCTGCGCATAGGAGTCCTGCTGCCCACCCGCGAGCAGGCCATCAACGACCACTACGCGGCGGCCCCGCTGCTGGACTTCGCCCGGCAGGCCGAAGAGCTCGGGTTCGACTCCCTGTGGGCGGGGGACTCCCTGACCGCCCGGCCCCGCCTCGACCCGCTCGTGGTGCTCTCCGCCGCGGCCGCCGTCACCAGCCGGATCACCGTCGGCACCGCGGCCCTCACCCCGGCCCTGCGCCACCCGCTGATCGGCGCCAACATGGTCTCCAGCCTGGAGCACGTGGCCGCCGGCCGCCTGGTCCTCGGCCTCGGCTCCGGTTTCCCGATGCCGGAGACCGAGGAGGAGTTCGCGTCCGTCGGCGCGTCCTTCGCCGGCCGGGCCGGCCGCCTCGACGAGATCACCGCCCTGTGGCGGACCGCCTGGAACGCCGGCGCCCAGGGCAGCCCCCGGGACTTCCACGGAAAGTTCTGGCAGGCCGAGCGCCTCGACCGGCTCCCCGGCCCCGCCACCCCCGGCGGCCCGCCGCTGTGGCTGGCCGGCAGCGACACCCCCCGGGTGCTCGCCCGGGTCGCCGAGCGCTACGACGGCTGGCTGCCCTTCCTGCCCGACGTGGACGCCTACGGCCGCGCCCGCCGCCGTATCGCCGAACTCGCCGAGGAGGCGGGCCGCGGCGCCGGCGCCGTCACCCCCGCCCTGTACGCCACGCTCACCGTCGGCGACAGCGAGAGCGCCGCAAAAGCCGAGCTGGAGCACTACGTCCACCACTACTACGGACGGTCCCTGGAGCAGATGTCCACCGTCCAGGCCTACGCCTGGGGCAGCGCCGAGAGCTGCGCCGACTGGCTGGCCGGCTACGTCCGGGCCGGTGCCCGCCACCTCGTCCTGCGGATCGGCTCGCTCGACCCCCAGCCGCACCTGCGGCGGATCGCGGAAGTCCTGCTTCCGGCGGTGCGCTCGCTGGCGCCCGCAGCAGACTTCGTCCTCCCGGACACCACCCTCACTACCGTTGGGAGCCCCACGACATGACCAGCGACATCGGAGCGACGATGTCCCGAGAGGGCCAGTGGTTCCAGCCGGCCGACGCGTCCCCCGACGCGGCCGTACGCCTGTTCCTGCTGCCGCACGCGGGCAGCGGCGCCATCATCTACCGCGAGTGGGAGTCCCTGCTCCCGCCGGACATCGCCCCCCAGGCGGTGACCCTCCCGGGCCGCCACAACCGGCGCGAGGAGGTCTCCTACGAGGAGTGGGACCCGCTGCTCGACGCCCTGCACGAGGCCGTCCTGGCCGAGGCGGACGACGGCCGCCCCTTCGCTTTCTTCGGGCACTGCCTGGGCGCCCAGCTGGCCTTCCGGCTCGCCATCCGGATGGAGGAGGAGGGCGGCCCGTCCCCCGTCATGGTGGGCATGTCCGGCTGGTCCCCGCAGGGGTTCTTCATCCCCACCGAGGAGCAGAGCCGGATGCCCGACCCCGAACTCGTCGAGTGGATCAAGAAGCTGGGCTCGTTCCCGGCCGAGGTGTACGACAACCCCGAGATGCTCGCCCTGGTCGTCCCGGCCCTCCGCGCCGACCTGCGCGTCTCGGCGAAGTACGTGGACGACGGCGCGGGCGTGCGCTGCCCGCTGGCCTCCTACGGCGGCGCCTCCGACCCGCTCCAGGAACACCCCGACGCCATGAAGCACTGGACCGGCCGCAGCCCCCGGTACCTGGGCCACAGCGAGTACCCGGGCGGCCACTTCTACATCGACCAGCACGCCCAGGCCGTCACCACCCACTTCGCGCAGCGCCTGCTGCGCCTGGTCACCGCGGAGGTCGGATGAGTACCGAGGCCCAGACCCCCCTCGTCGTCCCGGACACCGGGACCGGCACCGGGCCCGCCGCGGCCGCCCGGGCGGACACGGGGGACGCCGCCGCACCCGGCTGGGGCGCGCTGATCGTCGTCCTCGCCGGGGTGTTCATCACCAACCTGGACTTCTTCATCGTCAACGTGGCGATCCCCTCGCTCCAGTCGAACATGCACGCCACGCCGGCCGACATCCAGATGGTCGCCGTCACCTTCGCCGTCGGCCTGTCGGTCCTGCTGATCACCGGCGGGCGGCTCGGCGACCTCTACGGGCGCCGCCGGATCTACGCGATCGGCGTGGCGGTCTTCACCCTGGCGTCACTGGCCTGCGGCATCGCCTCCGACATGAACCAGCTGATCGTCGCCCGCGGTCTCCAGGGCGCCGCCGCGGCCCTGGTCATCCCGCAGGCCCTGGGCATCGTGAACACCACGTACTCCGGCAAGCAGCGGGTGGCCGCGTTCAACGCCTACGGCATCGTCCTCGGCGCGGCGGCCGTCTTCGGCCAGCTCATCGGCGGGCTCCTCATCCAGGTCGACCTGTTCGGCCTGGACTGGCGCACCGTGTTCCTGGTCAACGTGCCGATCGGCATCCTGATCCTCGCCCTGACGCCGAAGCTGGTGCGGGAGTCGAAGACCGGCAACGGCAGCACCGGCCTCGACATCGGCGGTGTCCTGCTGGCCACGTCGGGCGTCGCCGCGGTCGTCCTGCCGCTGGTCCTGGGCCGGGAACGGGGCTGGCCCACCTGGACCTGGGTCTCCCTGGCCGGGGCGGTACCGCTGTTCGCGGCCTTCTGGCTGCACCAGCGCCGGCTGGCGCGCCTGGGCCGCTCGCCGCTGCTCAGCCCGTCCCTGTTCCACGACCGGGCCTTCCGCGTCGGCAGCGTCACCATCCTGGTGTACTTCTGCGTGATGGCCTCGTTCTTCCTGAGCCTGGCCCTCTACCTCCAGCAGGGCAAGGGCACTTCGGCGCTGGCGTCCGGGCTGCTGTTCGTCCCGCTGGGGCTGGGCTTCTTCGTCTCCTCCGGCCTCGCGCCCAAGCTCGTCCCCGCGATGGGCCGTCAGATCGTCGCCGTGGGCGCCCTGGTCGTCGGTACGGGTGCCGTCGCGCTCGCCCTGACGGCTTCCGCGCTGGGTGCCGACGGCTCCGTCGGCTGGTGCGTACCGGCGATGGTGGTCTGCGGCTTCGGCATGGGCCTGGTGGTCGCCCCGCTCACCTCGCTGGCCCTTGAGGGGGTGGCGGCCGACCACGCCGCAGCCGCCTCCGGCGTCTTCTCCAGCGCCCAGGAGATGGGCAACGCCCTCGGCATCGCCGTGATCGGTGTCGTCTTCTTCAGCCGAGCCGGGCACACCCCGTCGGTCGACGGGTACGCGGACGGCTTCCAGTCCGGCCTGTTCGTCCAGGCCGGGATCTGCGTGGCCGTCGCCCTGCTGGTCCAACTGCTGCCCAGAGCGGTACGCAAGCAGGAAGTGAACGCCTGACCTTCCCTCCCCGCCCCTGCCGGCGGATGCCCCCGGAGCACACGCTCCGGGGGCATCCGCCTTTTTGCGCGTCCCGGCGCGTCCCGGCGCGTCCCGGCGCGCCCTTGCGTGCCCTTCCGAGTCCTCGCGCGTCCTTGCGAGTCCGGCGGCCCGTCCGGGAGCGTGCCGTGCTCCCGCGTTCCCGCGCTCCCGCCGCGCCTACGCATGCGCGTACGCCGCGCCTACGTCTCCCCTACGACTTCCAGTGACCATTCACCCGGAATGCGCCATTCGGCGTCAGGGCGGAATCAGGCCCACCCCCGACCATACGGGCACCAGGACCAGCCAATCCCCAGGAGGAACACATGTTGCTGGAAACCGACCAGCTCGCTGTCTGGCCCATGCCCAGGACCTGCCCGTTCTCCCCGCCGGACGCCTACGCCGCACTCCGCCGGGAAGCCCCGGTGAAGGTAAGAATCCGGACAGGTGAGGCATGGCTCGTCACCCGTTACGACGACGTCAGACGTATCCTCCTCGACCCCCGGTTCAGCTCGGACGACACCCGGCCCGGGTTCCCCGTCCGGATCCCGCTGCCGCCCACCCCCCGCGCCATGTCCTTCACCCGCATGGACGGCCCCGAGCACAGCCGGCTCCGCCGCATGGCGATGACCGAGTTCACCGCCCGCCGCACCCGCGCCCTGCGCCCCTCCGTCGAGGAACTCGTCGAAACCCTCCTCGGCGCACTGGAAGCGGCCCGCGGCGACGGCCCGGTGGACCTGATCGAGCACTTCGCCGGACCGCTCCCCTCCCTGGTCATCGCCCGGATGCTCGGTGTACCCGCCGGCGACGAGCGCCACTTCTCCGCCCTCAGCAAGGCCGTCCTCGCCCAGGACGCCGCCCCCGAGGAGATCTACGCCGCCTTCGTCGAGATGACCCAGTACCTCGACCGGCTGATCGTCGCCAAGGGCAGGGCCCCGCAGGACGACCTCCTCAGCCGGCTCTCCGTCGACTACGTGGCCACCGGCCGGCTCTCCCACGAGGACCTCGTCGCCATGGCCCGCCTGCTCCTCGTCGCCGGTCACGAAACCACCGCCAACCAGCTCGGCCTCAGCGCCCTCAGCCTGCTGCGCGAGCCCGCCCAGCTCGCCGAGCTCCGCGCCGACCCCACCCTGTACGGCCAGGCCGTCGAGGAACTCCTGCGCTACTGGTCCATCACCCAGGACAACCAGGTCCGCGTCGTCGTCGAGGACGCCGAGATCGGCGGCGTACACATGGCCGAGGGCGACGGCGTCATCCTCGCCTACCCCGGCGCCAACCACGACGAGAGCGTCTTCCCCGACGCCGGCAAGGTCGACATCCACCGCGACGCCGGCCGCCACATCGCCTTCGGCCACGGCCCCCACCTGTGCCCCGGCATCTCCCTCGCCCGGATGGAACTCGAACTCGCCCTCCGTGCCCTCTTCACCCGCTTTCCCGGCCTGCGCTTGGCCGACGGACCCGATGCCGTGGTCTTCCGCGAGCAGGCCGTCAACTACGGACTCAGCAGCCTCCTCGTCACCTGGTAGACCGTCAGTCCGACGTCAGAGCCGTGTCACCGCCCGCTGGAAGACTGGGTCCTCCCGGCCCGAACACCCGCCCTGCCGGGCGCCGGCCGGCAGGACCCGCTCCAGGTCTTCCGAGCTAAGGAGTACGCCCGACATGGCTGACAGCACCACCGTCGCCGCCCCGACCCGGGCGCTCATCATCGCGAACCCGGCCTCCGGCACCCACAGCCCCGAACTGGTCGCCCGGACCGAGGAACTCTGCTCCGCATTCCTCGACGCGGTGACGGTCCACCACACCACCGCCCCCGAGGACGCGACCGACGCCGTCCGCGCGGCCCTGGCCGCCCCCGGTCCGCGGCCCGACCTGGTCATCGCCGTGGGCGGGGACGGCACCGTGCGCGAAGTGGTCCAGGCACTCTCCGGCCGCCCGGAAGCGGCCCTGTTCATCGTCCCCGGCGGCACCGGCAACTCCTACTACCGGATGCTCTGGGGCGACCGCCCCTGGAGCGAAGCCCTCAAGTCGGTCTTCGCGGACGGCGCCCCCGACGGCACCGTCCGACCCCGGCCCCTGGACCTCGCCCTGCTCGCCGAGACCGACCGGGTCGTCTGCCTCGGCTCCTGCAGCGGAGTGATAGCCGACGCCCTGATCACCGCCCGGGACATTCCGCTGGTGGGCAAGGCCCGCTACGCCCGCGCCTTCGCCGACACCGCCCGCGACTACCCGCCCTACCCGGGCCGGGTCACCGTGGACGGCCGGGTCGTGCACGAAGGCCCCACCGTCCTGGCCAACGTGGGCGGCGGCCGCTACCGCGGCGGCCAGTACCTCATCCTGCCGCACTCCCGCCTCGACGACGGACTCCTCGACGTCTGCGTCATCGGCGAGGGCACCACCGCCGCCGAGGTCCCGGGCCTCTCTCTCACCGCCGCCCACCTCGACCGGCCCGGCACGGTCTACGCCCGCGGGCGGAAGATCACCGTGGAACGCACGGACGGGCGGCGGCTCCCCCTGGAACACGACGGCGAATACCAGCACGACATCGGTGGCACCGCCACCTTCCACGTACTCCCGGGCGCGCTGACCGCCTGGGCACCGGCCGAGGACCCGGCCACGACGATCACCGACTGAGGAAGACCTCCCGGCCGCGGCCGGACCCGTCGGTGAAGCCGCACACCGTGCCGCTTGCGCGGTGCTCATACCTCTCACCCATAGAAGGAACCCACCCCATGAGCGACCTGACCCACACCGTCACCCAGTACCTCGCCCTCTGGAACGAGCCCGACGCCGACCGCCGCGCCGCCGGCATCGCCGACCTGTTCACCCCCGAGGCCCCCTACATCGACCCGCTCGCCGCGGTCGAGGGCCACGAGGGCATCGCCGCCGTCCTCACCGGTGCCCGCGACCAGTTCCAGGGCCTCACCTTCGAGCCCCACGGCACCGTCGACACCCACCACAACATCGCCCGCTTCCAGTGGGGCCTGGTCACCGCCCCGGGCACCGAGCCCATCGCCATCGGCTTCGACGTCCTCGTCACCGACGGCGCCGGCAAGATCACCGGTGTCTACGGCTTCCTGGACAAGGTTCCCGCCGCCTGATCCCACCGCACCGGCGAACACCGTCCGTGACACCGGGGCCGGGGCGCACAGCGCCCCGGCCCCGGCGTACCGTCCCACCCTGCGCGGAAAGGCCAGGTCCAGCAGCCATGGCGGACACAACCGGGGAGAGCGTGGTGCACGCCCTGTGCGAGGGCTGGCACCTGCCCGGCCCGCGGCTCTCCCACCCGATCTCCGACGCCCCCCTGCGTGAACTCACCCACTGGGCCGCGAACCTGCGCCCCCGGGACATACCCTGCCGGGTGCTGAAACTCGCCGCCAGCCAGGTGCTCTCCCAACTGGCCTCGATCCGCGCGGGCCTCGCCCACCCCCTGGGCCACAAACTCGTCGCCGCCTTCGGCAGACCCCTCCAACGCGATCCGCGCGCCTCCGCCGCGGTGCTCGCGGCGCTCGGCTCCTGGCTCAACCTGGACGACACCGCCTACGCCGGACACCTGTCCAATTCCACGGTGGCCGTGCCCGTGGCGTACGCCCACGCCCGCCGGCTCGACGGCCTCCACCTGCTGACCGCCGTGGTCGCCGCCAACGAGGTCGCCGCGCGCATCACCGCCTCCGCCACCCTGGGCCCGCTGCGCGGCCAGAGCGCCGTCCACACCCATCTGGCCGGAGCCGTGGCCGGCCGCCTGCACTGCGACATGGCGCCCGCCGAACAATGGCTGGACTCCCTCGGACTGGCCTTCGCGATGCCCAACTGGCCCCTGATGCGGGCCTTCCTGGCCAGCGACGCCCGCCTGTTCAACACCTTCACCCCGGTGCGCACCGCGATGGACGCCTGCGACGCAGCGGCCGTCGGGCTGCACGGCGCACCGGACATCATCGAACACGAGGACGGGTTCCTCGCACGCTTCGCCACCGTGCCCCTGCCCGAGGCCGTCGCCAAGGGCCTGGGCCGCCGCTGGCACACCGAGACCCTCTCCTTCAAGATGCACCCCGGCGGACCCGGCATCGACGCCGCCATCGACTGCGCCGCCGAACTCCACCGCCTCCTCGGTCCGATCCGGCCGGAGGAAGTCGCCGAGGTCGTCGTCGAGGCATCGCTGTACACCCTGTTCGCGGGCCGGCGGGCCGCCGCGTACGTCAACGGGCCCGGCTCACCGCTGGGCGCCCTCGTCCTCGACACCCCCTACCCGGTGGCCACCACGCTGCTGACCGGCGAGTTCTCCGTGGACGACTTCGCCTCCCCCGCCCTGAACGACCCCGACCGCTGGGCACTGGCCGACCGGGTCCGGCTGGAACACGACACCGACATGACCCGGGCCCTGTTCCGCTCCGAAGCCCCCTTCGGCGAAGCGGTCCGCGAAGCCGGCGACCGGGCCGCCCCCTGGATACGCGGCTTCGGCGGCCAGGACCTGCTGGACATGATCGGCCCCTCCGGCCCGGAACGGCACGACTTCTCCCGCTCGACCAAGGCCACCGGCGCCCGGGTCACCGTACGGCTCACCAACGGCCGCACCCTCTCCCGCGGCCGCCTCATACCGGTCGGCGCCGCCGGCCCCGACACCCACCTGCGCCACACCGAGACGGTCCGCGAGAAGTTCCTCGCCCTGGGCGGCTCGCACCGGGTCGCCGACACGGTCGGCCGGCTGCACCGGATGCGGCCCCACGGCGTCCGGAGGTGGATAGAGGCAGCCCTCACCCCGTGAGCGGGCCCGCACCCACCGCGCGGCCCTGGGCGATCGGTACCTGCGCGAAGAATTCCTCCGGCAGGTCGAAGGCATCCACCAGCACCGTCAAGTACGGCGCCAGCTCGGCCACCACCGCGTCGATCGCGTCCGGCAGCGCCTGCACCTCCGCCGGCATCAGCAGCCCCTCGGCCAGCAGGTCCCCGGTCAGTTCCCGCAGCCGTTCCAGCAGGAACAGCCGGCACAGCCCCTCCAGCAGGGACCGCGCCACCGGATTGGCCGCGGCGTCCACCGCCGCCAGGAACGCGTCGGCCGCCCGCAGATGCGCATGCGCCTCGATCATCTTCAGCGCCCGCGCCGACGCCGAGTTCCAGCGGCCCAGCGGATCTCCCGCCGGACCCGTACGCAGCGCGGTCCGCGCCCGCTGCTGCCAGATCCGCTCCGCCTGCGCGAACAGGCCGCGCAGGAACCGCAGGTCACCGAGGGCCCCGAGGCCCTCCACCGAGCCGAAGCCGTCACCGGCCGGCCGGCCGTACCCCGCGGCCCACTCCGGCTCCGGCTCCACCTGGTGCCCGAACACCGCCTCGGCCGCCGCCTTCACCCACACCGCGAGGTTGTCACCCTCCGCGGTGACCGCCCCCTCCAGGTTCAACGGGAACTCCGCCAGCCGGTTGTCGGGGAACAGCCCCTGCGCACCGCACCGCTCCCGGCACTCGATGGCCACCGACCGGGCCTGCCAGGTGATCCATCCCTTGGAGACGGCCACCAGCCGGTCCGTCGCGGCCTGATCGCCGGAGCCGTCGGTGGCCCGGGCCACGGTGGCCCGGTGCAGGAAGGTCATGCCGTACGCCGTCGCGATCCCCTGGAGCAGCCGGGAGTGATGGCTGCTGTGCGCGGCGATCGGCACGAACTCCCCGGCCCTGGGCGCACTGATCTGGCGGTGCTGGGAATGCCGCACCGCGATGGCCAGGGCCGCCCGGGTCACCCCGACGGCGTACGCGCTCATGCTCAGCTTGCCCGCGGTGACCCGGCCGATCGAACGCAGGTAGCGCTTGCGCCGGTTGCCCAGGCAACTACTGAGCACCCCCTCGGCGTCGAGGCGTCCGTGCTCGCCCTCCAGCAGCGCCTCGCGCGGCAGCCGTACCTGGTCGAAGGAGGTCAGGCAGTGATCGACGGGGCTGGCATACCGCTGCGGCAACCGGCTGATCCCTATCCCCGGCAGCGTCCCGTTCTCGTCACCCAGCGGTGTCAGGAACAGGAACACCCCCTGGTCCTCCCCGTCGACCAGCAGCCGCGCGGCCACCACGGCGCTCTTGGGGCCACCGACCGGGCTGGTGTTCGGCATGAACTTCCGCGCCCCTTCGTGCGGGGTGTGCAGGACGAACCCGCCGCTCTCGCGGTCGAAGGCGGCGGTGGTCTCCAGCGCGGCGGCGTCGTTGCCGTGGGCCAGCTCGGTGCACAGGAAGGTACCGACACGGCTCATCGAGGTGAAGGCCGTCAGGTCCCGGCGGTCGTCTGCGTCGTGGTCCAGCAGACTGCCCAGGAACAGGTTGTAGTGGATGCCGAGAAGCGTGGGGAGGGCCCCGTCCACCACGGCCGTCCATTCGTGCAGACTGGCCAACTGCCGTGGATCGGAAGCGAGTTCCTCTGCCGAACCGATCGCGCTGTTGACCGCACGCAGCCGGTCGTACGTCCTGGCGATGCTCTCGTCCACCGACAGGGCCGGCCGGCGGCGGAACTCCTCGCGTCTGACCAGCTCCCGCCAGGGAAGGTGCACCCGGCGGCGGTCCTCCTGGTCGAAGAGCAGGTGGGTCAGCTCGGCGATGGCGGGGAGGGGACGGCCGGACCGGCCGGCGCCGGGCGCCGGACGGCGGCCGGGGGGCGGCTCGGTCGTGGCGGCGGGAGTCATCGATCGTTCGGTCTGGATCGTGGACATGGCAGAGCACCTCGTCATGAGAAGGGCGGGCTGTGCGGACAGGGCAGGTCGAGCGGCCGCGGCGATCCCCGCGAGGGGGCGGCGGCTCGGTGGGTGCGGCTGTACGCGCGCTGCATGGGGGGATGCGGCGGTGCGCGCGCTGGTGCTGGCGCGGGTGCGGTGCGCAAAGACACGGCGGCCCCGGTGCGGGGGGCGCGGGGGAGGGGCCGTGGGGGAGGGGGTGCGGGGGAGGGGCCGCGGGAACGGGCCCGGCGGCCGGCCGGGGGTACCGGCTCAGGCGGCGGTGCGGGCCGCGGAGTTCTCAGGCGGTCGGGGCCTGTGGGCCCAGCACCACGGGCAGCGCGGTGTGGCCGTTGGAGATGAAGGAGGGCTGCGGGCTCAGCTCCCCGGGGGCGACCGCGAGGGCGAGCGCGGGGAACCGGCGGAACAGCGCGGGCAGGGCCACCGCCGCTTCCAGCCGGGCCAGCGCGGCACCGGGACAGTGGTGAACCCCGTGACCGAAGGCCAGGTGGTTGCGCCGGGTCGCCCGGGTGACGTCGAAGCGGTCGGCGTCCGCGCCGTGCACCTCGGGGTCCCGGCCGGCCGCGGCGATGGCGACGAGGATCGGGTCGCCCTTCTCGATGACCGTGTCCCCTGCGCCCTCGACGGTCAGGTCCTCGACGGCGTAGCGCAGCGGGGAGTACGCACCGGGCGCGTCCACGCGCAGCGACTCCTCGACGGCGTCCTCCCAGGACGCTTGGCCGGAGCGGATCAGCTCCAGTTGCCCCGGGTCGGCCAGGAGCGAAGCGATGACGTTGTCGAGCAGGTTCACGGTGGTCTCGTAGCCGGCGGTGAACAGCAGGATGAAGGTGTCGACGAGTTCCTTCTCGCTGAGCGGGGATTCACACCGGCCGTAGGCGGCGATGAGATCGCAGGTCAGATCATCCGCGGGGTTCTGCCGTTTGGCGGCCAGGAATTCCGCCAGCGTCCGGTACAGCAGCACCTGGTTTTCCCGGGCGGCTTCCAGAGAGGTTCCGGTGTTGAATATGCCGGTGATCATCCGGTGCAGATCGGCGCGCGATTCCTCGGGAATGCCGAAGAGCTGGCAGACCACCTGGTTGGGAAATGGTTCGGCGAATTCCCGGCGAAGATCCACCACCGACTCCTCGTCGGCCTTCCGGGAAATACCGTCGAGCAGGTCGTCGGCGATCTTCTCGATGCTTTCCCGGAGGGTGTTCACCCGTCGCGCGGTGAGTTCCTTCGTCACCGGCTTGCGCAGCCGGCCGTGCTCCTCGCCGTAGGCGGTGAACATGTTCTGCACCGACACCCAGATGGCCAGCGGCCACGTCTCGGCCAGGTCGCCGTCGATCCAGGCGGGCCAGTGCCGGTAGGCGTCGCGGGACACCCGCTGGTCGGTCACGAGGCGCTTGGTCACCTCGTGGCTTCCGCTGGTCCACGCCACGACCTGGCCGGGCAGCTCCACCCGTACCAGCGGGCCGGCCTTCCGTAACTCCGCCGCCTCGCCGTGGATATCGCGGCCGAGCGGATCGATGGCATGCGTGAACGGGCAGGCTCTCACTTGTTACCCCGGATCTCGATCAGGTTGAATAGTTCGGAAACACCAGGCTCGGTGAATGCGAAAAATGTCGTGCTGCAGGGCGGAACGAGTGGTGCTGTGCGAAGCAGTATGCCACTTGAGACTGACTTGAGCACGGGTCGAGTGCTTGTCGTGGGCTGCATGATTACACGGAGCGGTCATTTGCGGCCAGTGTTCTTTCAGTGCACTTCGTTGGTCGAAAACACAAACCTGACCGTAATGAAAGATCCGCTATTGCGGCGCGCCGTGCTCTTCGATCATCGCCCCCGACCTCCCCTGGTCGTAGCTCGTCGTCCACCGTCCCCACGGCGTCGACCCGACCTGGTGCGTAACATACATGCATGGAGGTATGCTTGGCAACGAATCGAGACGCCGCTAGCATCGGGAACATCAGGAGGGCCTAGTGAGCCAACGGGAACAGCAGTCGGCGCGTACGCGCCGGCTGATCGTGGAGACGGCCGGAGGGGTCTTCGCCGAGAAGGGGTTCAACGGTGCGATCATCGCCGACGTGTACTCCAAGCTCGGGTTGACCCGAGGGGCGTTCTACCACCACTTCAAGTCCAAGGAAGAGCTGGCCAAGGTCGTCCTGGAGGCCCAGCTGTCCGATATGTACCCCATCATTCCGCGCGCCGTGAAGCTCCAGGAGCTGGTGGACACGGGCGTCCTCTTCGCCCATCGGATCTGTAACGACCCAATGGTCCAGGGGAGCATCCGGCTCTCCCTGGAGACCGGACTGGACGAGCAGTCCCGCATCCGGCTGTTCGAGGCGTGGGACGAGAACAACCGCGGCCTGCTGGCCGCCGCGGCCGAGCGGGGCGAACTCCACCCCGACACGGATGTGGCGGATGTGGCCAGGCTGTTCGTGGGCACCTTCACCGGTGTCCAGCTGGTGTCGGAACTGCTGGAGGGTCGCAGCGACCTCCAGCGGCGGGTCGAGTTCCTCTTCCAGCACGTCCTGGCGGCGATCACCGTGCCCAGGATTCTGGCGAAACTGGACATGTCGCCCGGTCGGGCCGATCGTGTCCTGCTCGAACTGCGGGAGACGGGCCTCCTGCCGGGTTGATCCGGACGCCCCCGGGGGCGTCCGGCGCTTCACCTCGCAACACAGCACAGGCCTCATGAGGCCCACGCATATCCAACTCACATACCTTCGTGTATGTATGTAAATTAGCCGGCTGCCGCTGTCCGAGCCTGCTCAATGGCGGCAGCCGTGAGGAACCGTTCTGTTAGGAGGGCTTCATGCGGTTCGACCACCACGGGCACCTCGAAGTGACCGACGCCGAGCCGGCGCGGGCACGAAGAGCGACCGACCCCGACGTCAGGGGCACAGGATGCTGAGCTTCTCGATCCTGGGCGCACTGGAGATCCATACCCGGTCCGGCAGCCTGGAGATCTCCGGCGACCTCCAGCGCACCCTCCTCCAGACCCTCCTCGTCAACGAGCGCCAGACCATCTCGGGCGAGAGCCTCATCAACGAGATGTGGGGGGAGTCCATGCCGGACAACGAGATGAACGCCCTCCAGGCGCACATCAGCCGGCTCCGCCGCAAACTGAAGCGACTGGAACCGGACCGCAAGGGCAGCCGGGTGACGATGCACCCCTCCGGCTACCGCATCGCGCTCCAGGAAGGGGAGCTGGACGCCGCCGAGTTCGTCAAGGCCGTCCGGCAGGCCGAACTCCTCGCGGCCAAGGACCCCAGCGCCACCGCGGTCCTGCTCGGCGACGCCCTGGCCCTCTGGCGCGGACCCGTCTTCGGGAACTTCACCGGCGGCACCATCTGCCAACTCGCCTGCGCGCGCTACGAGGAGTACCGCATGCGGGCCATGGAACTGCGCTTCGAGGCCGAGCTCACCCTGGGCCGGCACGCCGCGCTCCTCGCCGAACTCCAGGACGCCCACCACACCCATCCCTTGCGCGAACGGTTCTGCGAACAGCTGATGATCGCCCTCTACCGCTCGGGCCGCCAGGCCGACGCCCTCCACACCTACCGCCTGATGCGACGCCGCCTCTCCGAAGAACTGGGCATCGACCCGTCCCCCACCCTCCGCGAGATCGAGAACCGGGTCCTCTCCCACGCCCCCGCCCTGACCCAGCGCCTCACCACCACCCTCCAACCGGTCCCCTGACCCACCCTCCCGGAGCACGCCCCCCTGCTTCCGGACAAGGGTGGAAGGAAACAGTCCATTCGTCAGTACCACGTCAGTACACCGTGTTCGTCTGGCACAGGCCGCGACCCGCAGCCGCGCACCGGCCCGGACGGACCACCAGAGAGGAGCCACCACATGAACGCCATCGACCCCTCGGGCAAGAGCGCCGGAACGGACAAGGACACCACCGAGGCGGTACGCCGAGCCCTGCGGCAGGCCGCGGCAGCCCGCCTGCCCCGACGCCGCCTCGTCGACCTCGACCTCGACGGCCTGGCCGAGGACGCGGGCGTGGACGTCACCACCGCACACGAGGTGTACCCCGGTGAATGGGACCTGCTGACCGATCTGGTCCTGGACGCCTACCACGCGATGGGCGCCGCCGCCGAACACACCGCCGCACCCGGCGGCCCCGCCCCCCGGCAGGACCCCCTGACGCGCTGGGTCGAGGTCTGCCGGAACGTACGCCGCTGGGCCCTGGACCACCCCCACGAGTACGCCCTGATCTGGGCCGCCCCCGTACCCGGTTACAGCGCCCCGCCCGAGACGATGGCCGCCGGCGCCCGCACCGTACTCGCCCTCCTGGCCACACTCCACCAGGCGCAGGAGGCCGGCACCCTCGCCACCCACGCCGGGGACCCCGAACTGTCGGAGGGGATGCGCCGCAATGTGGAACCGCTGACGAGCGGCCTGCTCGCCGGACTCCCCGACCCCGTGGTCGCCCGGATGCTCACCGCCTGGACCCAACTGCACGGCATGCTCGGCTTCGAGGTCTACGGACACATCGCCGGCGTCGCCGCCGACCCGGAGGCGTTCTACGTCCACGCCGCGACCTCCATGGGCGCGTACGTGGGCCTGCCCCGCCCCTGACCGCCGCCCCAGACCCGCCGCCGCGCCCCCCTCCTCCGCGCGAACCCTCACCCCGTACCCGCTGAAAGGCAGGACCCGATGTCCTTAGAGTCCCTCCGGGAAGTGGCCCTCGACTGGCCGTTCCCCCGCACCGAAGAGGGCACGCTGCCGCCGGTCCTCGACGAACTGCGCCGCAAGCCCCCCACGGCGGTGCGGATCCCGGAAGGTGCGACCAGCTCCAGACTCGCCTGGCTGGTGACCCGCTACGAGGACGTCCGCACGGCCCTCGCCCACCCCCTGCTCAGCGCGGACGAGACGCGCCCCGGCGCCCCCGTGCGCATCCAGCTCCCCCCGGGCGAGCGCCCCAGCTCGTACCTCCGGATGGACGACCCCGAGCACGGCAGACTGCGCGGCCTGATCCAGAAGGAGTTCACGGCCCGGCGGGTGCGCGGCCTGGAGGACGACATCAGCGCGCTCACCGAGCGGCTCCTCGACGAGTTCGCCGCGCTGCCCCAGCCGGCCGACCTCCACGACGCGTTCTCCCGGAAGCTCCCCACCCTGGTCATCGGCCGGCTCCTCGGGGTCCCGGAGGCCGACTACGCCTTCTTCATCGAGACCACCCGGGTCGTCATCTCCCAGGAGGACCCGGCCGTCGCCTACGGCGCATACCTCGACATCAGCACCTACTTGAGGGAACTCGCCGAGGCGAAGCTCGAGGAACCCAAGGACGACCTGATCAGCCGCCTGGTCACCTATGTGGCATCCGGCGAGATCACCTTGTCCGAACTCGTCGGCATCGCCCTGCTGGTGCTGGTCGCCGGACACGAGACCACCACCAACCAGATCGCGCTGAACATCCTGAGCCTGCTCGACGACGACGAACTGCGCGAACGGGTCGCGGCCGACGACGGCGCCCTCGTGCCGGAGTTCGTGGAGGAGTCGCTGCGCTTCTGGTCGATCTCCCAGGACGCGATCGTCCGGCAGGCCATCGAGGACGTCGAGATCGGCGGGGTCCTCTTCGAGGCCGGCGACCCCGTGGTGATCTCCATTCCGGCCGGCAACCACGACGAGCGGATGTACGGCTGCCCCCACAAGCTCGACATCGACCGCGACTCCAGCGGACACCTCCAGTGGGGCTACGGCCCGCACTTCTGCCAGGGCAAGCCGCTGGCCCAGCTGGAGATGCACCTCGCCATGCGGGCGCTGCTCCGCCGCTTCCCGGACATGAAGCTGGCGGCCGAGCCGCAGACCCTCTTCCGCAAGAACACCGTCTTCCACGGCCTGACCCACCTCCCGGTCACCTGGTGACGAGGGGGCCGACCCGGCCCCCGCAACCCCTCCCCCCCCGCAACCGCCGCCCGCGCGCAACCCGCCACCCCCCGGCCCGGCCCGGGCCCGGCCTCTGTGGTCGGGCCCGGCCCGGTCCCCGGGTCCGGTCCCCGGGCCTGGTCCCCGGGTCCACGCCCGGCCCCTCCACGCCCGCCCCCGACCGGTCACCCCCAACCGGCATCCGCCCGGCGCCGCCCCGCCCCGCCCACCCCCGCCCCGGAGACCCGATGACGCAGCTCACCACCCCCGACGGCACCACCCTCTCCTACCAGGACTGGGGGCAGGGCCGTCCCGTGATCCTGACCGCGACCGCGATGCTCGACTCCCGCATGTGGGAGTTCCAGGCCTCCTTCCTCGCCGAGCAGGGCCTGCGGTGCATCACCTACGACCGACGCGGCAGCGGGCGCTCGGACAAACCCTGGGACGGCTACGACTACGACACCCTCGCCGACGATCTCGCCTGCCTGCTGGACCACCTGGACGTCCGCGACGCCGTCCTCGTCGGTTACGCCCTCGGCGGCGGGGAAGCCGTGCGCTACCTGCACCGCCACGGCACCGACCGGGTGGCCAAGCTGGCCCTGGTCGCCTCCACCACCCCGTTCATGCAGCTCGCCCCGGACAACCCGCAGGGGCTGCCACCCGCCCTGCTGGAGGAGGTGACGGCAGCCATCCGCCGCGACCGCGCAGGTTGGCTCGCAGGATTCACGATCCCCTTCTTCGGCGGCCCCGAAGCCTCCCCGGAGGAGCTCGGCATCTCCCGCGACCTGGCGGACTGGCTGCTGCGCA
This sequence comes from Streptomyces sp. cmx-4-9, assembly GCF_046548835.1. Taxonomy (NCBI): domain Bacteria; kingdom Bacillati; phylum Actinomycetota; class Actinomycetes; order Kitasatosporales; family Streptomycetaceae; genus Streptomyces; species Streptomyces sp. cmx-4-9. The sequence continues at coordinate 249,776 of NZ_JAEBEE010000006.1, forward strand.
CCTCCCTGGACATGTCGCCGCGCGCGGCCACCGAGCTGTACCGCACCCTCTTCCAGACCGATCAGCGAGCCGAGGTGGCAGCCCTGGACCTGCCGGTCCTGATCATCCACGGCACCGCCGACATAGGCGCCCCGTACGACCTGTGCGCCCGCCCGACGGCGGCCCTGCTCCCCAAGGCCACGTTCCTCACCTACCAGGACGCGGCGCACGCCCTGTTCGCCACCCGAGCCGACCAGCTCTCCCAAGACCTGCTGTCCTTCGCCCGGGACGAACCCACGGGCTGACACCCCACCCCACCCCACCCCACCCCCAACCCACCACCCACGACGCGGGCGCTCAAGGCCGCCCCACCGCCCGCCGGCACCCGGCGGCAGCGTAAGCAGCGCGTCAGTACCCGGTCAGCGCACACTGCGACGCTGGACCCGCGGCCGGCGTCGCGCACACCCACACCGCCCGCACACCCACACCGGCCACATGCCGCTCCCGGGATCCCCTCTTCCACACCCCGAGAACGGCGGCCCCCCACCTCTCTCCCCACACATGCACCACCCCCACCTCCCACCCGCCGACACCCGCCCCCACACACCCAACCACCCAGCAGGAGAGATCCCATGACCACCAGCCAGACCACTCCCGCTCACGCCGTCCAGAGCGGGAGCACCTCCCGCGCTGCGGCCGCGGCCCGCCCCCTGCGCCTCTTCCTCACCCTCGACGCAGTCGTCACCGGCGTCAACGGTCTGATCTACCTCGTCGCCGCCGGCCCCGTCGGCGACCTGCTTGGCGTATCCACCGGCCTGCTCCGCGGCATCGGCGCCTTCCTCACGGTGTTCGGCCTGCTCGTCGGCCTGGCGGCCGCCCGTCCCGTCCCGTCCGCCACCGCCACCAAGGTGATCATCGAGGCCAACCTCCTCTGGACGGTCGCCAGCATCGCCACCGCGATCTTCGGCTGGGTCGACAGCAACACCGTCGGCACCGTCTGGACCCTCATGCAGGCTGCCACCGTCGGCCTGTTCGCCGTGCTCCAGATCTCCGGCCTGAAGAAGCTCAACAGCTGAAAGCAGCGAACCACCCACCACCCATCCGGCGAGATCTGCGGGGGAACACATGAGAGTCCAGGTCGCGGAACTGGCAGCCGTCCGCGAGGAGGCGCGCTCCGGCCCGAGCGAGAGGGCCACCCGGGCGCAGCACGCCAAGGGCAAGCTGACCGCCCGCGAGCGCATCGCGCTCCTCCTCGACGAGGACTCCTTCCACGAGGTCGAGCAGCTCCGCCGGCACCGGGCCACCGGTTTCGGCCTGGAGGAGAACAAGCCCTACACGGACGGTGTGATCACCGGCTGGGGCACGGTCGAGGGCCGTACGGTTTTCGTCTACGCGCACGACTTCCGGATCTTCGGTGGCGCTCTCGGCGAGGCCCATGCCACCAAGATCCACAAGATCATGGACATGGCCCTCGCGGCCGGCGCCCCCCTGGTCTCGCTGAACGACGGCGCCGGCGCCCGCATCCAGGAGGGCGTCTCGGCCCTCGCCGGGTACGGCGGCATCTTCCGGCGCAACACCAAGGCATCCGGGGTGATCCCGCAGATCTCGGTGATGCTCGGTCCCTGCGCGGGCGGTGCCGCCTACAGCCCCGCCCTCACGGACTTCGTCTTCATGGTCCGGGACACCTCGCAGATGTTCATCACGGGTCCGGACGTCGTCCAGGCCGTGACGGGCGAGAAGATCACCCAGAACGGCCTGGGCGGCGCCGAGGTCCACGCCGAGACCTCCGGCGTCGCCCACTTCGCGTACGACGACGAGGAAACCTGCATAGCCGAGGTCCGCTACCTCCTCTCCCTCCTGCCCGCCAACAACCGGGAGACCCCACCCCCGGTGCAGCCCCCGGCCCGCGGCAGTCACGACGGACGGGCCCTGCGGGACCTCGTCCCCGCCGACGGCAACCAGGCCTACGACATGCGCGGGGTCATCGCCGAACTCGTCGACGACGGCGACTACCTGGAGGTCCACGAACGCTGGGCCGCCAACATCATCTGCGCCCTGGCCCGTCTCGACGGGCAGGTCGTCGGCCTCGTCGCCAACCAGCCCCGCCACCTCGCCGGGGTCCTGGACATCCACGCCTCGGAGAAGGCCGCCCGCTTCGTCCAGCTCTGCGACGCCTTCAACATCCCCCTGATCACCCTCGTCGACGTCCCGGGCTTCCTCCCCGGCGTCGACCAGGAACACCACGGCATCATCCGCCACGGCGCCAAACTGCTCTACGCCTACTGCAACGCCACCGTCCCCCGCATCTCGCTGGTCCTGCGCAAGGCGTACGGCGGCGCGTACATCGTCATGGACTCCCAGTCCATCGGCGCCGACCTCACCTACGCCTGGCCCACCAACGAGATCGCCGTCATGGGCGCCGAGGGCGCCGCCAACGTGATCTTCCGCAAGCAGATCGCCGAGGCCGAAGACCCCGAGGCCGTGCGAGCGCAGAAGATCAAGGAATACAGAACAGAACTGACGCACCCGTACTACGCGGCCGAACGCGGCCTCGTCGACGACGTCATCGACCCCGCCGACACCCGCGAGACCCTCATCAACTCCCTCGCGATGCTCCGCACCAAACACGCCGACCTGCCGCCCCGCAAACACGGCAACCAGCCCCAGTGACCACGGAGGCACCCGTGACGACCCCGGAGTTCCGCATCGGCCGAGGCCACCCCAACGAGGAGGAACTGGCCGCCCTCACCGCGCTCCTGTGCTCCCTGGCCGCGCACCCCCCACACACCGCCACCCACCCCCACACCCCCCTCCCCGCCCCCTGGCGCATCCCCGCATCCCCGACGCCCCGCAGCTGGCAGACCAACCCCACCCCCACCCCCGACGCCGCATAGAACGTCCGGAGGCGGCGGCCGATCCCCCGTGACTAGGCCGCCGCCCCCAGACCGGTCACCGACCGACTGAACCCGTGTCGCCGACACCTGCGTCGGGGCACGCGATGAACGAGCCGTCGAGGGCGGCGGCGACACCCTTGCCAGGGCAAAGCGCTTTTGCAGCGCTCGGGGAGTGGCACGGTGAGCCCGCCCTCGTGCGGGCCGCCTCACCGGTCCGGGTCAGCTCCTGCGGGGCAAGGCGGCATTCACTGTGCGGCGACACCAGGGCCGGACTGGCGTACGCCGGGTTTCCCACCGGAGCCGTGGCGTTCGGCGAGCAGCTGCTTGCGATGGCGCCTGCGGCGGAAAGCGGTGACGAGGACGATGACGGCGCAGATGGTGATTCCGAGGATGGGGAGAACGCCGGCCAGTACCAGCCAGCCCGCAAGCGCGAAAAATCCTCCGGAGTCCCCGATGGCGTACTTGGAGGATGCGTGGGACGAACAGGCGATCTGATAGTCGCCTGCTCGTGGCACGTCGATGGTGTAGAGCGGATTCCATGTCTCACGACGGGTGAGGAACACGTCGATCCCCGGAGCGGTGAGACTGGGGTCGCCCGGCCCGGTGATGCTGCACTTCGGGGCGGCGGACGGGCCGAATTCCTCGTCCCTGATCCAGATGGCCCTCTCACTCGCCGGCTCGAGCCGAACGGTAACGATGTCGCCGTTGGCGAACGGATGGGTGGTGTCCACCGCGTCGATCGCGTTGGTGAACCGGAAGGCACCGATGGCCATGCCCGTTGCGATGAGCACGAAGGCGATCGCGCCTGCCATGGCATACCAGCGACGGTTGGGCCGGAGTTCGTCAGCCGGTATCTGCGGCGGTGGGATGGGCTTCACGAGCACACCCTAGATCGTCCGGTCCGACCGGCGAGTCGCCGGGTCATGCTGGGTCCCGAGGCCACCCCCGAACTGTGAGTTGTACCTGCTGATAGGTCAGGACGACCGGTCGGTCGCACGGTCGACGGGGTGCACTGCGCACCATCCAGCCCGCTCTCGACCGCCTCGTTGCGAGCCGCATCCGTGCCTCGCGCCACAGCACAGTCATCGGCCTCCCGAAGGCACGCGGGCCAGCCCGGTGAAAGGGGGCTGTCCAGGACGGCCCCGACGCCGTGATCACAGCAGCCACGTCGGGATCATCGCCCCGGCTGACATGCTCCCCTCGGCAAGCTGTCCCCGCATCAGTGGAACTCGTGGACCACGTGGATCTTGCCGACCATGTGGGCGTTGAAATCGTCAAGCTCCTCGGCCGGAACCCAGAGCTCAAGGATCGTCTGCCCGCCCGCCTGCTGGATGGGGTACCGGCTCAAGAACTCCGACTCGACCTCGAAGCGAGTGACGAAGCCGGCGCCATCGTGCTTCACGTTCCAGTCCCGCGCGATCCTGATCGCGTAGTCCTCATTGAGGACCGGGTAGAAGATCGGCTGCTCGGGCAGCCGGGCCGGCCAAGCACGCCAGTTCAGCTCCCGAACCAGATCCAACTCCTTGGGGCCGGTGGGGCGCCACAGGGTCGTCGTTGGTTGCTGGCTGGTCATGTGCATCGCTCTCTGAACGTAGGCCGCCGGTACAGCGGGCCAGGAGACCGGACGATACTGCCATCGCGAACTCGGCAGCTACGCAGTTTCCGCACCTGGCCTGCTCCGATTCTGTCGGGTGGTGGCGTGGGAGATGCGAGCGGCCGGTCACCGAGTCCTGGCGTCGCCGGGGCCGCGCTCAGCCGGCCGCCGAATGCTTCGACACGTTCAGCCTGATCGCCCTGCACACCGGCGTGAACACTGGAGCGGGCCGGACCGCGGTAGGTGACCCTGCCTGCCACGACACTCACCGACACCGCCCGCCACGCTGCCCCGAGACCCAGACGAGACGGCCTCGTCATGGCGAGGCAAGCCGTTTCACCTCGGTCCGGCTGTGGACTGGGGCTGTGGGTATCCAGGTGGCCGGTCCGGTAGACCCGGGTCCGCGGGGAGCGCCCCGGTGGTCGCGGCGTAGCGCGGGCTGGGGAAGGGGAACAGGGAGGTTCCGCGGCCGCGATCTGATCTCCGTGTGGCCCGTTGCCCCGACCGCCGGGTGGGTGCGTGTGGCCGTGGCCGGGTCAGATGATCGCCCCTGTTCCCGCGGGCATGGGCACGGTGTGCGGGGCGGCGTTCTGCGGGGTGGGCGCGGGGGACCGGTGAATGTGGCGGGCCAGCAGGAGGCCCAGGCCCGTGGCGACGATGGTCCAGGCGGCCAGGATGGTCAGCGCGGTGAGCCAGAGGGGCATGACACAACTCCGGTCGTGATGGTGGGCGTTGAGGACACCTTGTGCCCCGGGTGGGGGAGGGCATGCGTGTGGGTTTGTTCATATGGTCTGCACCTTCAACGTTTTGTCAGGTGGAAACGAGTCTGCGCCCTCGAATGACGATCATGGGGGCGCCGAAGCCTTGGATTGGGCGCCCAGAATCGATGAAATTCCGTGAACTGACCCTAGGTGACCTTGGTTTCGGTGGGTGACGGCGCCCCGGAACCTTTCATTCCACTGTGTGGGGGCATTGAGGATGAGGGGCGCTCGCCAGGGGGTGGGTGTTTCTTCGCATGGGGGATGCATGTCGTACGTGCGTGTCAAAAAACGCTGGTCACAAGCGGTTTGCGCGGCGGGGGTGGCCGCCGCCGTCACCGCGTGGGGGATGACTCCCGCGATGGCGGCGCCAGGGGCGCTGTCGCAGTTGGTGGCGCTGACGGAGTCGACGCAGCCGGTCCTGACGGCGAAGACCGCGGCCGGCAGTGGCCAGGTCACGGTCAAGTTCTATGCCGGTACCTACGCCGCAGGCGGCGCCAACGACCTCGTCAACGGCACCGCGGTCACGGTCAACGCCGGTGACGTGGCCCGGCTCAAGCTGCCGGACCCGATCCGGATCGGCACCCAGTTCGACTGGCAGGCCCAGGCCTGCCAGGGCAGTGACTGCACCGCGCTCACCACCCGCCAGTCCACCCGGGTCAGCCCGATGGCCGGCGCGGGCCAACGGCCGGGCGCCAGCAGGCTGAAGTTCGCCGCAGGCGACCACGTCGGAGCCCAGGTCGACGTCGGCACCGGCAACCTCCTCGTCACCACCAGCGACCTCACACTGCCCGGCATCAACGGCGATACCGGTCTCGGAGCCGCCTACAACAGCGCCTCCATCGGCACGGACGCCACCGGCGCGAACGCCAAGGCCGGCTACGGGTGGAAGCTGACCCCGTACGACGTCGCTCTGAAGGTTCACGAGGAAGGCTCGGTCACCTACTACGGGCAGGGCGGGACGACCTGGCTGTTCACCAACTCCGCCTCCGGGCTCACCGCCTCGGCCGGCGCGAAGGCGAAGCTCGTCAAGAACGGTGACGGCACCTACACGCTCAGCGCGAACGACGGCTCGGGCAAGCAGGACTTCGACTCGGCCGGGAAGCTGACGAAGACCACCGACCGCAACGGCAACGCCACCACCCTCGCCTACAACGGTGACCTGCCGACGACGATCGTCTCCACGCGGGGCACGCAGGCCCAGAGGACGGCCGTGTACGCCTCGGCGTCCGGGCACGTCACCACGCTGTCCCAGACGGGTTCGGACGGTAGGAAGCGCACCGTCACCTACACCGTGGACGGGGCCGGGGACCTGGCCTCGATCAAGGACACGCTGGGCCGCACCACGAGCTTCTCCTACGCCGCCCACAAGCTCACCGCGATCACCAACCCGGGTGGGGGAGTGACCCGGTTCGGCTACGGGTCGATCGGTGTCACCTCGATCACGCAGGAGAACAGGGCCGCCGGCTCCCCGGGCGACTCCGTCACCCGCCTCTCCTACGCGGACCCGGCCAAGACGCTCGTCGCCTCGCCCAACACCGACCAGGACCAGGCGATCACCGCGGTCCCGCACACCACGTACGAGCTGACCGACGACAAGTCGGGCCGGGTGAAGAAGGCCACTGACGCCGAGGGCCGCGAGCGGTCCAAGACGTACACGGCGAACTTCGACACCGCCACCGCCACCGACGGCGGCGGCAGCGGCGCCGGAACCACCACGAACACCTTCGGTGCCAACAGCGGCGAATCCGTGACGAAGTCCGAGTCCCCCTCGGGGGCCTCCTTCTCCGCCGCGTACGGCAACACCGCAGCCGGGTCGAAGTACCTGCCCTCCGAGTCGACGGACAGTCAGTCGAACAAGTCGACCTACACCTACAACGGGGCCGGCAACCTCACCCAGACAACCGACGCGAACGCCTCCACCGCGAAGGTCGACTACAACACCGACGGCACGGTGAAGACCTCCACCGACCCCGGCAACACCACCAGCACCACCTACAACTACGACAGCGCCACCCGGCAGGTCACCTCGGTGGACCCGGCCGGCGGGTCGCTGAAGGTGAAGTCGTACACCTACGACACCTTCGGCCGCCTGGCCAGTTCCAAGGACGGCCGCGGCATCACCAGAACGTTCACCCACGACGACGGTGACCGGATCATCAAGATCGATTACTCCGATGCCACACCCGACGTCAGCTACACCTACGACGGCTTCGGCCGGGTCCGTACGCGCACCGACGCGTCCGGCACCACCACCTACGGCTACGACAACCTGGGCAAGCTGACCGCCCGCACCGCCACCTCCGGCGGCGGCACCATCGGCTACGGCTACGACAAGAACGGCAACCAGACTTCGCTCGCCGACGCCCGCGGCACCACGGCCTACACCTACGACGCGGCGAACAAGCTCACCCAGGTGACCACCAACGCCCCCTCCACCTCGACGAAGATCGGCTTCGCCTACGACGACCGGGGCCGGCGCACCGACACGTACTACGGCACCAACGACTCCCGCACCATCTTCAAGGCGCGCGTCCACCAGGACTACGACACCTCGGGTCGCATCAGCCGCGTCTGGGCCGACCAGGGCCCGGCCACCGCGCCCACCCGCCAGTTCGACACCACCTACTGCCGTGCCATCGGCACCCCCGGCACCTGCTCCACCACCAAGGGCGACGACCGGAGCCTGCTGCAGTGGAATAAAGACAACCTGACGGGTAAGACGACCACTTACGGATACGACAGCGGCAACCGGCTGACGCAGGTCGCGACCTCGGGGGGTGGCAAGACGTACACCTACACCTACGACGCGCGCGGCAACCGCAAGACGTCCTCCGACGGCACCACCACCCAGAACCTGGCCTACGACGCAGCCAACCAGATCACCACCCCCGGCTACACCTACGACGGCCAGGGCAACCTCACCACCACCCCCGCCCTGTCCGCGGTCACCTTCGACGCCGCCGGCCGCATGGCCACCGCCAAGACCGGCAACGGCACCGGCAGCTACACCTACGCCGGCGCCAACGCCAACGAACTGGTCCACCAGAGCACCGACAAGGGCGAAAGCGTCGACTACGTCCACGGCCGCACCGACCAGTACGGCATGCCCGTCATCGAGCAGGTCAAGCTGAGCACCGGCACCGCCTACATCGAGCACGACCCCACCACCGGCCAGCCCCTGGCCCTGCGCACCACGAACGGCTACGAGGCGTACTACATCATCGACGGCCTCGGCAGCCCGGTGCAGTTCATCAACCAGTCGACCGTCCAGTCCGGCGTCTACGAGTACGACCCCTACGGCGCCGCCCAGACCGTCAAGTCCGGCACCGCGGCCACCGAGAACCCCTACCGGTTCGTCGGCGGCACCTACGACCGCACCACCGGCTACCTCAAGTACGGCCAGCGCTGGTACGACCCCACCACCGGCCGCTTCACCACCCAAGACCCCCTCACCTTCCTCGCAGACCCCGCACAGGGCAACCGCTACGCCTACGCCGGCGCCGACCCCGTGAACAACATCGACCCGACCGGACGTTCGCTGCTGAGCTTCGCCGAATCGGCGAGCAAGAAGGTCTCATTCGCCAACGACGTCATCACGATCGGTCAGCTCGGCAGCCAGGTTTCCGAAGGGGACTGGGAGGGAGCGGCAGGGACAGCCCTGTCGTTCGCGGTCGACAAGGGATTCGAGGCCGGCTGCCTGTATGTGACCGGCGGTACGGCTGCTCCCGTCTGTGCCTTCGGTGGAGCCGCAGCGGGTCAAGCCACCGAGGAAATCTACGACAACGCTACTTCATGAGGTGAGTGCAGTGAAGGAATTGGCATACAAGGGCTTCTCGTCCGGGACTCCGCTCTGGATCCTTGCGATCATCATCATCGCTGCCGTCGCGATAGCTTTCACGGTTCGTCGAAAGCGCTGACGGAACTGCAGGCCAGCGCAGACGGGACCACTGGTGGAGGCCTGGGACGCCGGGACAGTGGCTGATCCCCGGAGGCACCGGGCGGGCCAAGCCCGGGACGCGATACAGCGTCCCGGGCTTCGCCATGACGGCTCAGGGGCCCGAGCCCTGCCGACTGCCTGCTGGAGTACACGTGAGGCGTTCGAGTGGCTTCACATGACGGTCGGCATGAGGGGTCTGACCTTGGGCAGCGGCGGACCAGTCGACTCCGATCCCGACGACGAAAGCGGACCTGCAGATGTCGCTGCCGATGTGGGTGGGTGAGTACCGGACGGAGTGGGGCCGGAACCGGCAGCTGACCCGCGCGATCGACCGCGCGTTTGAGGTCGGGGATGCGGAAGCGCTGTCGGTGTTCCGCACCCGGACGCTGGCGGCCACGTTCACCGTGGGCGGGAAGTACGCCCGGATGGACGAACTCGTCCGATACGCAGCCCTGGTGGCGCTCAGCGATGGCTGCGCCTACCGCTACCACCAGCTGTTTTCCGGACCGGACCACATCGCCTGACCTATCCGGCGGCCGGGCAGCCACCGCGAGCGGCCTGGCCGGTTCTGCGTGTACTCCTTCCATCCCCGACCGGCTCGGCGGAATGCGGCCCCGCCCCTCCGTGCCCCGTGCCCCGTGCCCCGGACGCTGTCGACGAGTAGCGGGACGCGGCGGGCGCGTCTGGCCGCGCCCGCTGCTCACACCGTTGTGGGGACTCTATGACTGGGCCGCCCCGACACGGACGGCTCGGGCGCGGACCAGGAAGGGCCGGGAGAAGACGGTGATGGCGATGGAGACGGCGGCCGCACAGGTGATGACCGTGCCAGCAGTGAGGTGCTGGGCCATGCCACCAGCGATCGCGGCTCCGATACCCTGCCACGTCATCCGGCCCGCGGACTCAACTCCCTGGACCTGGCCGCGGACCGGATCCGGAGTCAACTCCAGAAGCTGCTCCTGGAGCGGCAGGGTGGCAGCGAAGCCGGCACTGGCGACGAACACCGCGGCCGTCGCCACCAGCACGGGCGGGTGGACGGCGAACAGCAGGTAGGGGGCGGCGAGCAGCAGTCGCAAGGCGAATGCGCAGCGGCGTCGCTGTCCGGCGGTGAACAGCCGCCCGACCGCAAGGTCACCGAGGAGCATGCCTGCCGATCCGGCGGCCAGGAAGACGCCGGCGTGACGGGGGGCGTAGGAGATGAACAGGGCCTCGCAGCCGACGATCAGGCCATTGGGGACCCACAGGTTCAGCAGCAGCGCGCGTTGGCCGGAGTGGGAGAGGAGTGCGATGTTCGTCGTCCAGGTCTGGCGCAGTCCAGGGCGACGGGTCAGACGGATCGAGTGTTCCCGTACCGTCATCGCCACCATGACCAACCCACCCCCGGTCAGGGCCGTCGCGACGGCGAAGACCTCCTGCGGGCTCAGGTACCGCAGCAGTACGGCGCCGATGGCGTAGCCCAGGATGGCCGTACCTCCCGAGGTGACGTTCAACAGCGAACGTGCCAGTGCATAGGCGGAGGCGGGCACTACCTCGGCGAGCAGCCCCATCCGTGTGCCCGTTCCCAGGGACTGGAAGAACCCCAGTACAAGGAGCAGACCGAACCGGGCGGCGAGCGGCAGCCCGGGAACCGCCTGCGCGGCAACACCTGCGAGCGAGACGCACTGCAGCGCGACAAGGGTCCGGCGAGGACGGCTTCCGTCCGCGACCGACATCAGCGTCAGCGCACCGAGTACCGTCGCGAAGGTGGCGCCGTACATGCTCACAGCGGTCAGGAAGGGGGACTTGGTCTGCTGGTTGACCAGCGTGCCGAGCGCGAAGCCCGACAAGGTGCTTGCGGCGACCGTCAGTGTGGAGCTGGCGTACAGGCCGAGGAAATCACGGTTGCGCAGCAGGTCACGGTAGGTGGTTGGGGGTGTGCCGGAGGCAGGGGTGTCAGAAGCCATGAAAAAAGCCTTCGCGCGCACCCGAGCGGGGGCGACGAAGGCCGACGCGTGGATGATAGCAAGTACCCCGGTCCCACCCCGGTCGGCCCGCATCGGACCAGGGGAGATGCGGACGCGGATACGCACCAGTCCCGGCCGCACCGCACATCCATCGGCGGCTTTCTCCAGGCGCGAGCAGGTTGGCCGCCTCTGAGACGCCTCGGCGAGGCAGAAGGCGGGCGGTGCCGGTGTCCGACGTCCGATGTTCGACGTCCGCGTCCGACGTCCGAGCAGACCGCCTCCAGTACGAAGTCCTCGCGCGCCCGTCCTCGGCGGCGGGCCTTGCTGCGGGTGCACGACGAGGATCTCCTCGGACCGCCCGGCGGTCGCGGAGAGCATCCGCCACAGCGTCTTCTCCCTGTTCCTCAGACCCCGAGCAGTCCCCGAGGGGGACGTACCGGGCGCCTTCCTCGGGGCCGCCCCCGCGGGGGCGCGGGCAAGCGCCGTGACCTGCGACTACAGGTGACGCGCGGGTGCAGGCGGGTCCGCGTACGCACTGTCGACAACAGCTTCCGTTCTGTCTGCGGTACCAGGGATGGGCGGGACGCGGGATAATCGGGGGCATGGTGATGGAATCCGCCGCCGATCATGCCGCTGCCGCCCGTCCGGCCGGAGAGGTGCTGTACGCCCGGTACGCCGGGCGGCTGCCCGCCTCGCTCGAGAAGCTCGCCGGGCCCACGCACGGCCTGGTCGAGGTCCCCCTGCACGTGGCCTGGTCCGGGCTTCGGACCTACGACCTCGACCGGCCCCGCCTGCGCATGGGCCTCTACCGGACCGTCCTGGCCGAGGGCGGCCACGAGGACCTCATCACCCTCCTGAATCACGACCTCCTCGTAGCCCAGTGGCCCGTGCTCCGTACGCTGATCAGCCGGCACGTCCGTACGGCCTGGGAAGACGCCTACCCGGAGCTCGTGTCTCCGGTGTCCACCGCCGCGTGAACCTCAGCAACCTGCACCGCCGGCTCCTCGCGGCCGTCATCGACATCGGCGCCCCCTACCCCCTGGTCCTCACGGGCGGGTACGCGGTGCAGGCCCACGGCCTCGTCGACCGTCTGAGCCAGGACCTCGACGTCGCCACCGAGGACCCCTCCCCGATGGCCGAGATCGTGGGCGTCCTGGAGGCGGGGCTGATCGCGCGGGGCTGGCAGGTACGCGTGATCGACGTCGACTCCCTCTCCGCCCGTCTCCTGGCCACCGACGCCGAGAGCGGCGACATGTGCGAGGTCGACGTGCTCAAGGAGCACTTCTGGGCTCCGCCCACGCAGACCGAGTACGGGCCCGTGCTCGCCTTCGACTCCGTCATCGGTACGAAGGTCCGCGCCCTGGCCGACCGCGGTGCTGTACGCGACCTCATCGACGTACACGCGGCCTCCCGCCACCGCAGCACCGCCGAGCTCGAAGGCCTGGGCGAACGCCACGGGCGCGACGAGTTCCGGCTGGAGGACCTGCGCGACCGCCTCGTGGGCGCCGACTGGGCGGACGACAGCGAGTTCGCGGCGTACGGCCTCACCGACGACGAGACGGCAGAGCTACGCTCCTGGGCCCAGAACTGGGCCGACGACCTCAACCGGCGCTTGCACCAGCACGATGACGACGATCAAGGGTACGAGGACTGACGCCACACGCCGGGCCAGCTCGTCCACCATGGCCGTGCGGAGTCGGCCGGCCAGAGCCCTCGGCGCTCCCGGAGCCACCAGGGACTGCGGGCGGGGCTAACGCCCGGGCGAGGAGCGAGCCGAGGACGGGAATAAGGCGGGGAGCGCGGCTTCGTCGCCCTCCACGAGTCGAACCTTCGCCGCGGAGAGGTCGCGTACGACTTCCAGAGCCTCCACGCGCAGCCGGGCCCGGACCTCAGCTGACGGGCAGTGTGTCCGGGTGCTTGGTGCGCGTCGGCCGTCCGATCCAGTAGAGGGCGGTGTCGACGTCGCGCGCCGTCCAGGTTTCCCCATGTGGTCCGCCATGCTGGAGGAGCTCGTCGAGCAGTTGCATGTAGCGGGCGTACCGCCCTGGAGCGGCAGTGAGTGTGAGGCCGAGCGTGTCCAGGGCGTGTTGGACACGGCGGTCGTATACCGCCATGCGCTCGGGGGCCGCTGCTGTCAGGACTGCCGAGGCCAGGGCATCACCCGTGCGGAAGCCGGGCAGGTCCGACATGAGGCTGCGGCCCGCGCGGGCTGCGTCACATCGCTGGAGCGCTGTGTCGCGGACGGTGGCGTATGCCTGCTCTGTGGTTCTTCTGACCTGGGCATCCGGCAGGGACATGAGCTCCGATACCCACCGGGTCTGCGCGGACAGCCGCTTCCACACCACAAGCGCCGCGATGTCCGACTTGCCGAGACTGCCCTCGCGTTGTGTTCGCTGCGCGACCTCCCAGAAGACCTCGTCGTAGTGCGCGGAGACGGCGGCGAGGTAGTCGGTGCGGGCGCGTAGGAGATGCCTCCACACGCGCTCTGTGGTGCGGGCGGGGTGCTCAGGAATGGCCGGATCCGACGTGATTTCCATGTCCACATCATGCAGCTCGGTCGGTCAGTGCGGGCGGCGCCGTCGCGTTGTCTGCTGCGTCGTGGGTGGATGGTCAGCCGATGCTGAGGAAGGAGGTCCAGCCGTCGTCGTCGGAGCCGGAGGCGGTTCCGATCACCCATTGCGGTCAGCTGCAAGTTGCTGCTGGCCGACGTCGCGCATCTCGTCTCCCACCAGTTCGATCGGCAACGTCAAGGCCGGAGGCCATGGCTGCCCGTTCCGGTTCCGGTTCCGGTTCCGTTGCGTCCGGCCCGGATGCCGTGAGTGGAGCACAGACCGGCTGGTACCAGGGCGATCCTTCCCCGGCGGCCGCGTGCAGGTCTTTTTTGCGGCGGTGAGTCAGGCTGCGGTGGATGCGGGCTGGAGTAGCAGGTTTTCGACGTGCGCAGGGATCTGGCCCGTCGGGACGATGACCTCGCAGCTGCGCGGGAGGCCAACCGCGAGCTGATGGCCCAGGTCAACCGCTGTCGGTCAAGCCCGGATCTCACCACGGAGGTTTCAGGCGGCGAAGTCGTTGACCGCCTTGGCGATGTCGTCCCCGGTAAGGGGCTGCTGCATGTCGCTGAGCAGGCGCGCCAAGGCGGGCAGGGCGGTGTCCTGGTTGGCGAGGGCCACGCTCACGTAGTCCCGGTCCGGGACCAGGACCATGGCGGCCCGGTAGCCGGGCAGCCGTCCGTTGAGATACATCTGGCCTGACCGTCCCAGGGCCCACCCAAGCCCGTAGGCCATGGGGTCGTCGGACCGGGTGCGCGGACGACTGATCTCCTTCAGGAGAGCCCGGTCGGCGAGCAGGCCCTCGCCGACAGCCAGGAGCTCCGACACCGACGACCACAGGCCCCCGCTGGGCCGACGGGCACGCGGATAGCCCAGCAGCGGGAGTTCAGTCGTGCCGTTCCACCCGGTGACGGACGCCGCCGAGGTCTCGAAACCCGTCCGTGCAAGGCCCCAGGGGTCGAGGAGGTTTCCCTTCAACGCACTCTCGAACGTCGTGCCGCACAGGGCCGCGAGGATCGAGCCGGCCAGGAAGTAGTTGCCGTTGTAGTAAGACCACCGCTCGCCGGACTTCCGCTCGTTGCCGGCGCGGACCACAAGCCGGGCAGTTTCCAGGAGCGCGCCGTCCCCATCACCCAGATCCTGCACGGTTGCCGCGTCCACCGATGGACGCAGGCCGGAGACCTGCCCCAGGACCTGCTCGACGGTGAGGCTCTCGTCGGCCCGCCAGTCCGGCGCAAGGCCGGGCAGCAGTTCGACGACGGGTGTGCCCAACGGGACGCCCTTGTCCCGCAACGTGCGGACCAGCGCCGCGGAGGTGAAGACCTTCGTCAGCGATGCGATACGGAAGCACGACTCCGCCGTCACCGCCACCAGTCCGTGGGTGGCCGTCGTGCGCACGCCCGCCACCGACGAACCCGTCGCTACCGCCGGGACATCGCGAAGACTCGTCTGCTCTTCCACCAGCTCCTGAAGGTTCACCGTGGGCATGGTACTGACGGCGCTTCGGGCCGACGGACGCGATGGCACCGGCCGGGGGCAGCCCGTCGGCGAGACGGGCGCAGGGGGGACTCTGCAAGAGGACAACGCAGCGGACGCGCGGATTCCGCTCGGTCGATCAGGCCGCTACTGCCAGGTGTGCGCCACATGTCGCACACCTGGCCGGCCCCGGCCCGGGCCCAGCCGTCGGCCCGTACGGCCCTGTCGCCGAGCGTGCCAGGGGCTGATCACTGCTGCGGTGGTCCCGCCCAGGGCGGCGCGGGCCCGGACCGGGGCGTGTGCTTCCCGGCCTCAGTCCGCTCGGCCGCGGAGGGACAGCACCCCTGTCCACACCAGGTCGTCGGCTGAGCGGCCCACCATGACCTGGTAGGTCCCCGGCTCCGTGCGCCAGGCCCTCTCGGCTTCGGACCAGTGCCGCAGCGCGTGCGCCGGCACCTGGACGGCGGCGACGGCCGAAGCGCCCGCTTCCGCCTGCACCGCGGCGTAGCCGGCGAACCAGCGGACGGGCCGCTCGACGGCGGAGCGCGGCCGGGCGAGGTATACCTGCACGACCTCGCGGCCGGGCCGGTCGCCCGTGTTGCGCACCTGGACGCGGACCGTGAACGGGGAGCCCTCCCTGACTTCGGCCGGGGCGTGGACCGTCCCGTACTCCCAGGTGGTGTAGCCCAGGCCGTGGCCGAACCAGTAGGCGGGCCGCCTGCCGGTGAGCAGCCACGCCCGGTGCCCGATGTGCACGCCCTCGCCGTAGGCGAGCAGGTCGTCGACGGGGTGGGCGTGGGTGACGGGTGCGTCGGTCAGGGCGGCTGCCCAGGTGGTGGGGAGACGGCCGCCCGGTTCGACGTCCCCGAACAGGACGTCGGCGAGTCCGGTCCCGGCCTCCTGGCCCGGGAACCAGGTGAGCAGCACCGCGCCCACATCGTCGCGCCAGGGCAGTTCGACCGGGGCGCCGCTGTTGACCACGGCGATCGTGCGCTGGTTGACGGCCGCCACGGCGCGGACCAGTGCGTCCTGGCGGCCGCCCAGGCGCAGGTCGCCGCGGTCGTGGCCCTCGGTCTCCGTGTGCTCGGTGGTGCCGACGACCACGATCACGGCGTCCGCGTCGCGGGCCGCCCGGACCGCCTCGGCGAGCGCGGCCGCCGCCTCGGGCTCCGGGGGCGCTGCCGCGACGATCGTGGCGCGCCCGGCTCCTGGGACCAGTTCGCGCCGGGCCGTCAGGAGGACGGGTTCCGTCGTGTCCACGGCCGCGCGCACCGTGTGGCTCGGCGGGTTCACATGGACGATGGCCGGGTCGTCGGTGGTGCACGGAAACTCGCCGTCCAGGACGGTCGTGCTGCCGAGCGTGAGGCTCATCCGGCCGAAGCCGGCGATGGCGAAGGTCCATTCCCCCGCCGTGGGCGGCCGCAGGAGTGCGCTGATCTCCACCGTCCGTGCGGCGGGAGTCACGGGCGGCTCCAACTGCGCCCCGGACAGCCGGTGTTCGGCATGAAGCTCGGCACCCGACTCGTCCAGGAGGCGCACCAGCACGCCGGGCTCCCCCGATCGCGGGTCGCTGCACCAGCCGGTGCCCAGGGGCGCGGGGGGAACGCCCAGCCCCGGACCGGTCACGTGCACGACCTGGGCCAGACCGTCCAGACGGGCGCGGATTCCTTCCAGGGGGGTGACCACGCGCGAGGGGAAGACTCCCGCGCTGCCGCCGCCCTGCACCCGCGGGGAGGCGGCGTGCACGCCGATGACGGCGACCCTGGGCACGGAGAGCGGGTCGAGCGGAAGCACCCCGCGATTGGCCAGCAGCACGGAGCCCGCGGCCACGGTGCGGCGCAGCAGGGACCGGGTCCCGTCCGGGCCGAGCGCGGGGGTACGTGGGGGCAGGTCCGACTCCAGGGCCCCCACCCGGTGGGCCAGCCGCAGCAGGCGCCGCACCTTCTCGTCGACGGCTGCCTCGGGGACGTGGCCGTCCTTCACGGCCTGGACCAGGGATGCCTCCCACGGTCCCTGCGGCCCCGGCATCGCCAGGTCGAGTGCGGCGAGCGCCGGTTCCTCGGCCGAACGCAGGGCGCCCCAGTCGGAGACCACCACCCCGTCGAAGTTCCAACCGTCCTTGAGTGGTTCGGCCAGCAGCGGACTGGCGGTCATGGTGGCCCCGTTCACGCCGTTGTACCCGGCCATCACCAGCCACACGCCCGCCTCGACAGCGGCCTCGAACGGAGCCAGGTACACCTCGCGCAGGACCCGCTCGGAGACCTGCACGTCCACGTGCATCCGCCCGGTCTCGGAGTCGTTGGCCACGTAGTGCTTGGCCGTGGCCGCCACTCCCGCCGCCTGGATGCCCCGGATCAGCGCCGCGCCCGTGCGGCCCGTCAGGACGGGATCTTCGGAGAAGCACTCGAAGTGCCGGCCGCCCAGCGGAGTGCGATGCAGGTTGAGCGTCGGGGCGAGGACGATGTCCACCCCCTTGCGGACCGCTTCCGAAGCGAGCAGGCCCCCCAGCTCCTCGGTCAGGTCCTCGTCCCAGAGCGCGCCGATCGCTGATGCCGAGGGCAGCAGCGCGGAGGTGAGCCGCTCGTCCCAGGCCTCGCCCCGCACCCCGGCCGGGCCGTCGGAGGCCACCATCTCGCGCAGGCCGATGGCCCGCTCGCCGGCCGTCCGCCATGTCGTGGCTCCGGACAGCAGCCGCACCTTCTGTACGAGGTCGAGCTTCTCCAGCAGTCGATCGAGCATGTCCTCGTTCATCCCCACCCCCCTCACTACCCCCTTCACTGAACTGCTTCGCATCCCGGGGAGAGCGCTCTCCCACAGCTTTGGTGAGTGCCGACCCGTCGTCAAGCCCCTGCTGGGAGCGGATCCTCGGCACGAGAGAAAGGGCCCGGCTCGCCCCGCAGTGCAGAGGGGGCGAGCCGGTCCGGTACGGAGGCGCCGACTGGGTCAGGGCAGCCGGTACTCCGCGTTCAGCACCGTCCCGCGTTCGGGGCGGTACAGGTCGAAGCCGCGCGGGTCGCACTGCAGACCGCCGACGATGCAGTGGTCGACGAGGGCCTTGAGCGTGCGCTCCTCCCACGCGTTGAAGAAGTCGTAGTGGAAGGAGTAGCCGCGTCCGCTGGCGAGGCGGACCTGGCTCATGTCGCCGTTGACCGGCCAGGCCATCTTGAACTCGATCATCGGCAGGGCGACCGGGTGGGAGGCCGGGCACATGTTGTCGTTGGTGCCGGGCTTGACGACGGTGTACGACATGTGGCTCTTGTGGTCGGGGGTGTCGAGGTACTTGCCGTCCCAGCAGCTGGGCGCCTGGAAGCGGAGGTTCAGCTGGACGTCGGGCCGGTTCGGACAGCTCGCCGGGAAGTCGGTGTTGAAGAAGCTCTCACCGCATTCCCAGCCTTCGACGAAGCCCTTGTGCTCGCGGAACTGCTGGGCGCTCTGCGTCGGGTTGCCGACGACGAACCGCAGGCCCTTGGGGAAGGGACGCACGCTGGTGTAGTCGGTGACACCGGCCTTGTAGTAGATCACCTGCGGTCCGGTGGGCAGGATCTTCTGGTCGCCCTTGTACAGGGAGGGCATCCAGTAGGCCGAGGCGTCCGCGGGCGCCTTGCACGCGGTCGCACCTCCGTACAGCGACTGGGTGGTGCTGTTCGCGTTGGTGGAGGTGTTGCCCATGAACGTGTGGTCGTGGGACCTGCCGGGCTGGCCCGGGTAGACGATCGGGTCGTCGGGCGCGGTGTGGGTGACGGCGCAGCCGGCCTGGAACTCGTGGTGGTAGGCGGGCGGCGGTGTCCGGTCGGACGGCGTGACGCCGGTGACCTGCGGGACCGCCGGGATGTAGCCGTCCCCGTCGGCGTCGTCGCCCGACGCCTGGAGGGAGGCGGCCGTGGTGTGTCCGCTGTGTGACGCGGCGGATGAGGAGGGGGCCGAGCTGCCGGGATCCGCTGCGCTGGCGATCGCGCCGACGCCCAGGAGGCTGGCGACGAGGGCGGTGCCGACGAGGAGCGCGGAGAGCCGTTTGGGACTTTCTGGCATGGAAGTCTCCTGCCGTTCTGGTGGGGGTGGTGTGGGGCTGCTGCTCGTGGGCGGGTGGCGGGAAGCGGCTCGTTTCCCGCCACCCGTTCTCCGGCCGCCGCCGGGCGGCCGGAGAGTCGTGGGGGCGGCAGCCCCTCAAGGGCGGGCGGACCCGTCAGGGCCGCGCCGTCAGCCGGTCAGCTGTAGACGCCGAACTCGTGGAGGGAGTAACCCCAGCCGGTGCCGCGCGCGGTCAGGTTCAGCCGCACGTGGCGCGCGTTCGCCGACACGTTGATCGTGTCGATGTCACCGTTGCCGGTCGTCGTGGTGTGCACCGTGCGCCAGGTGGTGCCGTCGTCGGAGAGCTGCACCTCGTAGGACTTGGCGTAGGCCGGGTCCCAGACCAGTTGCAGGGTGCGGATCGCCTTGGAGGCTCCGAGGTCGACGCTGATCCACTGGGGGTCGCTCCAGTCGCTGGCCCAGCGGGTGCCGGTGTTGCCGTCGGTGGCGTTGCCGGCGGGGCAGGGGCAGTCGCCGTAGGAGGCCTGCGAGGACGAGGCGGTGGCGGGCCTGTTCAGCGCGATGTTCGTGCCGCTGACGGGCGGGGCGACGACCTTGACGGACTTGGTCTCGATGCCCGCGTTGCCGTGGCCGTCCTCGGCCTGGACGTATACCTTCCAGACGCCGAGCTTGTCGGGAGCGGTGACCGCGAAGGTCCCGTTGCCCGTCGCCCGCCACTGCGCCTCGACCAGGCGCTTGTCGCCGTTCGCGTAGTTGCCGCTGAGGAAGACCTTGTACGTCAGGGGGTCGTTCTGCGGGTCACTGATGTTGGCGCGGACGGTGAACTCTCCGCCGGCCGGCGCGTTGGAGGCCCGGTCGACGACCATGTTGCTGATGACGGGCGGCGTGTTGTCGCCCGCGGTCGAGCCGGTGTACGCCTTCTTCACCGCGTAGTACGACAGCCGCTTGAGCCCGTCGGGCAGCAGGTTGAACCAGATGCCCCCGAAGTCGTGCTCGACGCCGTAGTGGAACATCGTGGCGCCCAGAGCCACGCCTTGGTGGCCGGTGATGCAGTTCCAGGCGGCGGTGTAGCCCTCGGCCGTCTGGACGTCCGTCTTCTGCTCGGGGATGCCGTTCGCGTCGTTCGGCACCTCCCACTCGCCGGCCGGCCCCGTCTCGGTGATGATGTAGGGCTTGTTGTAGCCGCCGTCCACCCAGTCCTGCTTCACCCCGCAGATGTCGCCGTAGGCGTTCATCGAGTACAGGTCGAGGTCCGGGGCGTTGCGCTTGTAGTACGGCCACGCCCCCGTCCAGGCGTCGGTCGAGGTGACCGGGTGGTCCGGGTCGATGCTGTGGATCTTCTTGGCGACGTCGTTCACGAAGGTGGTGTACGCGTTGCGCTGCGCCTCCAGCTCGGCGCCGCCGTAGCAGTTCTGCAGGCCGAGGACGGATTCGTTGCCGACGTTCCACATGAGGGTGGCCGGGTGCGACTTGTAGGTGTCCACCCATTTCGCGAACTCGGTGAGCATGGTGCTCTTGTACGCGGCGTCGGTCACGTAGTTGACGCAGCCGCCCGAGCCGGGACCACCGCCGGGCTGCAGCCAGAACCCGTTGATCACCCGGACGCCGTTCGCCGCGGCCGTGTCGAGCAGCGGCTTGCTCGACGCGTCGGTGCCCCAGGTGCGGATGGTGTTGACGCCCATGGACTTCACGTCGGGCATGTACTTCGGGGCGTCCGTGAAGGACGGACCCCAGGTGAGGCCCTTGACGGTGTACGGCTGCCCACCGACGGTCAGCTGCCAGTTGCCCTGGGAGCCCGCCACCCGCACCGCGCCCTGGGCCGGGGGTTCCCCCGGGGCGGTGCCGTAGACCTGGAACTCCCAGAGCGAGTAGCCGTAGCCGCCGGAGCGGACCAGGCCCTTCATCCGTACGTAGCGCCCGCTGCCGGAGACGGCGATCTCGTCCGTGCCGCCGTCGCTGCCGGTGACGGATGCGGCGGTGCGCCAGTTCGTTCCGTCGTCCGAGACCTGGATGTCGTAGTTCTTGCCGAACGCGCCCTCCCAGGTGAGGACGACACGGCTGAGGTTGCGGCTCGCCCCGAGGTCGACCTGGATCCACTCGGCGTCACGCCACTGGCTGGCCCAGCGGGTGCCCGTGAGGTTCCCGTCGAACGCGGCGGCCGCGGAATAGCCTGCGCCCTCCTGGGAGGAGGCAGTGGCCGGCTTGCCCTGGGAGAGCAGGGTCTCCGCGGCGACCGCCGCGGGTGCGCCGGTCAGGGTGAGCGAGGACGCGAACAGCGCGCCCAGGACGACGAGGGCGGCCGCGCCGCGCGTGCGGCGGGGTGGGGTGCCGGTGGAGGGGGGAGGGGTGAACATTGCGGCTCCTGGTGTCAATGGCGGTGGGAACTGACCGGCTCTCCCGCGGGGGCGCCCCGCCCGTGAGACGGCGCTCTCCGTGTCGACGGGCACGGCCCTGCCGAGTGCGCGGGCCCCGCTCCGGCCTGGAATGCCGGGCCGGTCGATGTGCTCAGGGCCCCTGGTCCGGGACGGGGAGGCCGGTGCACCCGGTCCAGGGGAGTCGAGCGCGGCTCCGTCGGGTCTGCGGAGCCGATGGAGCAGTGGTGCCCCCGGGCCGCGGCGGCAGGGCGGGAACCGGGCCCGGGGAGTTCGGCCCGGCTCCGGCGGGTCACCGGAGCCGGCGGGGAGGGACGGCGGCTCAGGGGAAGGAGACGACCGTCGAGGGAACCGTCGAGGTGCCGGACGGGACCGTGGACGCCCCGGTGTCGTTGATGACGTGCGCGTAGTGGCCGTTGCCGCCGAGCGACACCGTCAGGAGGCTGTGGAACCTGACGCCCGGCTTGACGGGGGCTTTGAACCCGTGGTCCTGGATGATCGTCGGATCCACGTTGTAGTTGCTGTAGGAGCCCAGGCCCCAGGCTTCGTGGGTGTTGACGGAGTCATCGACCCGGTAGGCGGCGTACCCGCGGGTGCTGCCGTTCTGGACGGCTGCCTGGTTGGGGGCGTCGTACGCCTTCTCGTTCTGGTAGAAGACCGTCTTTCCGCGCTCGCCGAACCACTCCACGTCGTACTTGTTGAAGTGCTCGACGAACAGGCCCGTGGCCAGGACGTCGTCACCGTTCACCCGCACCCCGTAGTCGGCGCGGTTGGTCTCCCAGCCCACGCCCTCGCCGTGGTCGGCGCGCCACACCCAGGTGTGGTCCACGATGGTGTCGTCGCTGTTGACGACCACGCTGGTGGTGGCCTTGCCGGCGCCCGCTCCGCCTACCCGGACGTAGACGTCCTGCACGGTGGTCGGGTTGGCGGCGTGGTCCGCGGAGGAGTTCTGCGGACCGAGCTCCAGCAGGGTCGGCGAGTTGACCGGTCCGGCGTCGATCAGGAAGCCGGCGAGACGGACGCCGTCGACGTCGGCGACCTTCATCGCGGTGACACCGTTGTCCGGGATGATCGTGGCGAGGCCGAGGCCGAGCACGATGGTGTTCACGCGGTTCACGTTGATGGTCTGGTCGACGTGGTAGACACCGGGCGTGAACAGCAGGTTCAGGCCCTGAGTCAGCGCCTGGTTGATCGTGGCGGCGGTGGCGCCGGGCTTGACCACGTAGAACTGGCCGAGCGGGACGGACTCGCCCTGCGGGGTGCCGTCGGCCCAGGTGGTGCCGCGGGCGTTGGTGCGCTTGGCCGGCGCGAACACCTTGTACTCGTTGCCGTCGACGTAGAGGTAGGGCTTCTCGCGGGAGACGGGCGTGGTGTCGAGCGTGGTGTAGCGGGGCTCGGGGAATCCGTTGGCCGGAGCGCCCTCGACGCCGGAGAAGGTCTGGTTCCACACGCTGTTGGACCAGCCGCCGATGGTGCTGTCCCGGGTGTACCACTGCTGCTGCGAGTAGTTGCCGACCTGGCCGTCGATCCTGGAGTCGGCGATGTAGCCGCCGCTGGCCCAGCCGTAGCCGTTCGGCGCCAGGTTGAGCGCGCCCTTGACGTGCATGCGGCGGAAGGAGGACGCCTGCGAGACCGCCCACCGGTTGGTGCCGCTGACCGGGTTCACGGTCAGACCCTCCGCACCGCGCCAGAAGTTCTGTGTCGCGTTGCCGTTGAACCAGCCCGCGTCGACCGTCACGTCACCGTTGATGGTGGTGTCGCCCGGGCGCAGGCCGAGGCCGGCGATCTGGGTGTAGAAGCCGATCTGGGCGTTGATGTTGTCGTACGTACCGGGCTTGAGGAGGAAGGCGTGCCGGCCGCTGCCGAACTGCGCCGACTCCTGCTCCCGGAAGACCCGGTCCAGCTCGGCCTGGAAGCCGGGGGTCGACGGGTCCACCACGTGCACGTTCGGGCCGAGGTCGCCGCCACCCGGGAGGGCCGGGCCGGTGCCCGTGCCGCCGGTGCCGAACACCTGGAACTCATAGAGGGAGTAGCCGTAGCCGGTGGCCCGGGTGACGCCCTGCATGCGGACGTGGCGGGCATTCCCGGTGATGTTGACGGTTTCGGTGCCGCCGGCGCCGGTGGTCGTGGAGTAGGCCGTGGTCCAGTGGGCGCCGTCGGTCGACAGTTCGATCCGGTAGGCCTTGGCGTAGGCGGCCTCCCAGCGCAGGACGACCTTGCCGAGTTCGGCCGCGGCTCCGAGGTCGACCTGCAGCCACTGGGCGTCGGAGGAGGCACTGGCCCACCGCGAGCCGTAGTCGCCGTCGACCGCGTCCGCGGCGGGGGTGCCGTAGTGCTCCTGGCTGGAGGCCGTGACCGCCTTGCCCTGGGACAGCAGCGGCGGCTCGGCCGGTGCGGCGGGGGCCGGGGGCGCGAACGCGAGCAGGGTGCCGAAGAGGGCGGTGGTGACGGCCCCGGCGATCCCCCTTCGCGTGACGGCAGGACGACGTCTGCGGTGCGATACGTCGACGGGTATGCCAGCAGGCATGGGTGCTCCTTTTACGAACCTGAAACGGGAGAGCGCTCTCCAGACCTTGCCCGCACCGCAATGGACCGGTCAAGGTCCGTGCCCGTCTTTTCTTTAGTCTTTCATTAAGTTCCGAGGTGGGAGGGGGTGGACGTGTGGGGCGCACGGGGCGGATCGGCCGGCAGCTGTCTCACGACCCGTCACCACGGCTGTACGGACGGACGGTTCCGCGACCGGAATGCCTGCGGAGGGACGGCCGGCCTGCCGTACGGGGGACAGCCGGCCCCGTGCTCACCGGGACGGCCGGGACGGCCGCGGCGTCCTGCGGGGCCGGGTCTCGGCGCTGGGGCGGCGCGTCAGGGTGCCGGTATGAGCAGACGAGTCCCGACGCTGGAGGACGTGGCGCGCACGGCGGGCGTGTCCCGGGCCACGGTGTCGCGGGTCGTCAACCGCACCCGCAACGTGGATGCCGACATCCAGGAACTCGTCCGCCGTGCCATCCAGCAGACGGGGTACAGGCCGAACCGGGCAGCCCCGTCCCTGGTGACCCAGCGGACGGAGACGGTTGCGCTGATCATCTCCGGCGCCGGGAACACCTTCGCCTCGCGCGTCTTCGCCGACCCGTTCTTCGGACGGGTGGTCAGCGGGGCCGTGGGATACCTGCGGGCGCACGCGATGCACCCGGTCATCCTGGTCGCCGAGTCCGAGGCCGCCAGGAAACAGGTGGTGGACTACCTGGGCCAGGGCGCCGCCGACGGAGCGCTGGTGGTGTCGATCCAGGCCGGCGACCCCCTGCCCGGGATGCTCGTCGCCGCACGGATCCCCGTGGTGCTCTTCGCCCGTCCGGACTCCGAGCAGGCCGTCAGCCACGTCGATCTCGCGCACGCCGACGGGAGCCGGCTGGCCGCCGAACACCTCCTGGCCCGCGGACGGCGGCGGATCGCGACGATCTCCGCTCCCCAGTCGATCCGGGCGGCCAAGGACCGGCTCGACGGCTTCCGCGCGGCGCTGGCCTCGGCGGGGATCTCCGAGGTGCCGGTGGCCGAGGGGAACTTCACGGTGGACAGTGGCGCTGCGGCCATGGCCCGGCTGCTGACCGAGCATCCGGACGTGGACGCGGTGTTCGCGGCCAACGACTTGATGGCCCAGGGCGCCTGCCAGGTCCTGCGCGAGCAGGGCATGCGGGTACCCGAGGACGTCGCCGTCGTCGGCTTCGACGACTCGAGTGTGGCTGCGACGTGCCGCCCCGCCTTGACCACGGTTCGCGAGCCCGTCGAGAGGATGGCTGCGGAGATGGCACGCCTCCTGGCGGAACAGATCCAGGGCACACGCACGGAACCCGCCTCCGTCGTCTTCGACGCCGAACTGGTGGTACGCGACTCGGCCTGAACCGCTCCGCCGGCGAAGCAGGGAGCCTGCCCGTACCGCACGGCCGGCCCGGAGCAGGGACGCCCG
This sequence comes from Streptomyces sp. cmx-4-9, assembly GCF_046548835.1. Taxonomy (NCBI): domain Bacteria; kingdom Bacillati; phylum Actinomycetota; class Actinomycetes; order Kitasatosporales; family Streptomycetaceae; genus Streptomyces; species Streptomyces sp. cmx-4-9. The sequence continues at coordinate 275,268 of NZ_JAEBEE010000006.1, forward strand.
GCCGGGCGTCCCGGCCGGGCGTTCTGCGCGGGTGGAGACGGCCGACTGTGCCTGAGGCCATACCGGTCGGGAGGGGGTCCGGCGGTTACGCGTGGAGCCGGCGGTGGCTACGGAGGATGTCCGCGTAGCGGTGGCCGCTGGTCTTCACGGTGCGCTGCTGGGTCGCGTAGTCGACGTGGACGAGGCCGAAGCGCTTGTCGTAGCCGTAGGCCCACTCGAAGTTGTCCAGCAGGGACCAGGCGTAGTAGCCGGCCAGCGGGGCGCCCTGGCGGACGGCGCGGGCGCAGGCCGCCAGATGCTGTTCGAGGTAGGCGGTGCGCCCGGGGTCGTCGACCGAGCCGTCGGGGCCGACGGCGTCGGGGAACGCGGAGCCGTTCTCGGTGACGTAGAGCTTGCGCACGCCGTAGTCGTTGGTGAGGCGCAGTAGCAGGGATTCGATGCCGTCCGCGTCGATCTGCCAGTCCAGGCCGGTGCGCGGTACGTCCGGGAGGCGGACCTCGCGGGCGAAGGGGACGGGGCCGTCGGCGTCGTTCGTGACGGTGGCGGGGAAGTAGTAGTTGAGGCCGTGCCAGTCGAGGGGCGCGGCGATCGTCTGCAGGTCGCCGGGGCGCTCGGGCAGCTCCACCCCGTACAGCTCGCGCATGTCCGCGGGGAAGCCGCGTCCGTAGACCGGGTCGAGCCACCAGCGGTTGGTGTGTCCGTCCATGCGGGTGGCGGCGGCGATGTCCTCGGGGTGGTCCGAGGCGGGTACCACGGTGGAGTGGTTGGTGACGATGCCGATCTGCGCACCGGGTGCTGCGGCACGCAGGGCCCGGGTGGCCAGGCCGTGGCCCAGCAGCAGGTGGTAGGAGGCGCGAACGGCGGCCGTGAGGTCGCTCAGGCCGGGGGCCATGCGGCCTTCGAGGTGGCCGATCCAGCCCGAGCAGAGCGGCTCGTTGAGGGTGGCCCACTGGGTGACGCGGTCGCCGAGGCGCTCCGCCACGGCGGAGGCGTAGGTGGCGAGGTGTTCGGCGGTCTCGCGGACGGTCCAGCCGCCGCGGTCCTGGAGGGCCTGGGGGAGGTCCCAGTGGTAGAGCGTCACCGAGGGGGTGATGCCGGCTTCCAGGAGCCCGTCGATCACCTTGTCGTAGAAGTCGAGGCCCCGGGCGTTGACCTGCCCGGAGCCGTCGGGGACGATGCGCGGCCAGGCGATCGACATGCGGTAGGCGTTGGTGCCCAGCTGCTTCATCAGGGCGATGTCCTGCGGCCAGCGGTGGTAGTGGTCGCAGGCCTCGTCACCGGTGTCGCCGTTGTCGACCTTGCCGGGGGTGTGGGAGAACGTGTCCCAGATGGAGGGGCCGCGTCCGTCCTCCTTGACGGCTCCCTCGATCTGGTAGGCGGAGGTGGCCGTACCCCAGGCGAATTCCTGGGGGAAGGCGCCGAGGTCTATGGAATCGGGCACAGCGAACCTTTCGGAGAGCAAGGGGAGGTGGGGCTACTTGACGGCGCCGGCGGTCAGCCCGGTGACGAGGTAGCGCTGGAGGAGGAGGAAGCCGGCCACCACGGGCAGGCTCACGACGAGCGAGGCGGCCATGACCTGGTTCCAGTACACGTCGTTCTGGGTCGAGTAGCCCTGCAGGCCCACCGCGAGGGTGCGGGTCGCGTCGTTGGTCATGACCGAGGCGAACAGCACCTCACCCCAGGCCGTCATGAAGGCGTAGACGGCGACGGCGACGATGCCGGGGATGGCAGCGGGCACGATGACGCGGAAGAGGGCGCCGAGCGGACCGCAGCCGTCGACCTTGGCGGCCTCGTCGAGGTCCCTGGGCACCGAGTCGAAGTAGCCGATCAGCATCCAGATCGAGAACGGCAGCGAGAACGTCAGGTAGGTGAGGATCAGCCCGGCGCGCGAGCCGAACAGGGCGATCCCGGTGGCGTTGCCGATGTTGACGTAGATGAGGAACAGCGGCAGCAGGAAGAGGATGCCGGGAAACATCTGCGTCGACAGCACCGTGACGGTGAAGATCCGCTTGCCCCGGAAGGAGTAGCGGCTGACGGCGTAGGCCGCGAAGATCGCGATGACGACGGAGAGGACGGTCGCCGCCCCCGCCACGATCAGTGAATTCATGAAGTAGTCGCCGAGGGGGACGGTCTTCCAGATGTCGAAGTACGGCTGGACGGTCAGGCCCGAGGGGATCCACTGGAACTTCCCCGACACGTCCTGCAGCGGCTTCAGCGAACTGGAGATCATCACGTACACCGGCAGCAGGACGAAACCGGTGAGGAGCGTCAGGAAGACCAGCCGGCTGACCAGGAACGACTTGGGGGGCGCCATGGGCGACCGGGAATGCACCGCCTGCGCGTTGTGCCTAGGCATCGGTGGCGCTCCTTCCTCGGGACGTGAACAGGAGGTAGAGGCCGGTGACCACGAGCAGGAACAGCAGCAGCAGGACGGACATCGCGGAACCGGTTCCGAAGTTCCAGGTCTGGAACGAGGACTGGTAGATGTGGACGGAGATGAGGTCGGCCGAGGCCGGCGCCGACTTTCCGAACAGGACGAACGGCGTGTTGAAGTCGTTGAACGTCCACAGGAACAGCACCAGGATCAGGACCTGGTTGACCGGGCGCAGCGAGGGGAGCGTGATGCGGCGGATCTGCTGCCAGACGCCCGCCCCGTCCAGGGCGGCGGCCTCGTAGATCTCGCGGGGGATGTTCTGCAGGCCCGCCATCATGATGAGGAAGGCGAAGGGCCAGCCCTTCCAGACCGAGACGACCAGCAGGGTGATGAAGGCGTTGTCGCCGATGAGCCAGAACGGTGGGCTGTCGGTGAGCCCGAGCTGGTCGTGGATGACGTGGTTCACCAGGCCGTTGTCGCGCTGGAACATGAAGGCCCAGGTGATGACGGCGGCGTAGACGGGCAGCGCGTACGGCACCAGGAAGATGGTGCGCAGGATGCCGCGGCCCTTGAAGGTCTCCTGCATGAAGATCGCGGCCGCCGTGCCGATCAGCCAGCACAGGCCCACGGAGAAGAAGGTGAACAGGCACGTGGTGAAGAAGGAGCGCAGCAGTGCCTCGCCGACCGGTGCGTCGAAGTCGACGGTCAGGGAGTAGTTGTCCAGGCCGGCCCAGGGCGCACTGCCCCAGTCGCGGAGGTAGAACTGGGTGAGCTCCTTGAAGCTGACGACGATGCCGATGAGCATCGGGATCAGGTGGACCAGGAGCTCCAGGACGAGTGCGGGGAGCAGGAGCAGGTACGGCAGGGAGATGCGGCGCAGCCGCCCGGAGCGGGGTGTGCGGGGCGCCGCTCCGGGCTGGTTCTTCCCTACCGTCCGCTTGCCCGTACGAGGGGGTGCGGTGGTGGTCATGGAGTATCCGTGCCTACTTCTTGGGCATCTGCTGCTGGGCCTTGTCGAGCTTGGCTTTCACCGACTCCACCGTCACCGGACGGCCGGCCGCTGCGTCGGCGAAGAGCTCCTTGACCGCCGTGCCCACCACCGTCTCGAACTGTGACTCCTCGGGGACCTGCGGGAGGGCGGTGGCGCTCTTGGAGAGGGTGTCGCGCAGGACGGACAGGCCGGGGGTGTTGAACGCGGGGTCCGCCTGGGCGGACTTGACCGGCGGGATGGAGCCGTAGGCCTTGTTGAGGATCTTCTGCTCCTCGTCACCCGTCATGAACTCGACGAACTTCGTGGCGCCGTCGATGTTCTTGGTGTTCTTGAAGACGGCCATGTTGATGCCGGCGACCATGGAGTTGGTGGAGGTGCCCTGACCCGGCGTGCCGGACTGCACGGGCGCGGGGACCACGCCCCACTCGTCTTCCTTCATGCCCTGCGCGGCGAAGGTCGCCGACGCGGTCTGCCACAGCACCATGGCCGTCTTGCCCTTGGCGAAGTCGCTCAGCGACTGGTTCTGGGAGTACTCGGCGTTGCCCTTGGCGACGATCTGCGCGTCGGCCATCAGGTCGACGTACTGCTTGACGGCCTTGACGGCGCCGTCGGAGGTGAAGTCGGCCTTGCCGTCCGCGGTGAAGAAGTCCGCGCCGTGCTGCTTGCCCAGCACGAAGACCTGGTGGATGTTGTTCGACAGGTTGGAGCCCTCGACGCCGAAGCCTGCCTTGCCGTCCTTGGTCAGCTGCTTGCCGGTGGTGATCAGCTCGTCCCAGGTGGTCGGCGCCTTGGTGACGCCCGCGTCGGCGAACGCCTTCTTGTTGTAGTAGAGCGCGTAGGACATGGAGTACAGCGGGACGGCAGCCGGGTCCTGGCCCTGGACGCCGGTGGAGCCCAGCGCCGACTCCACGAACCGGTCCTTGCCGCCGATCTTCTCGAAGTTCTTGTCGTCCCACGGGAGCAGCGCGCCACTGGCCTGCAGCGAAGCGCTCCAGGTGTTTCCGATGTTCAGGACGTCGGGACCCTGGCCGGAGGTGGTGGCGGTCAGGATGCGGTTGAGGAGGTCGCCCCACGGCACGACCTCCAGCTTGACCTTGATGCCCGTCTGCTTCTCGAACTTGTCGAGTTCCGGCTGGAGGACCTGCTTGTCGACCTCCAGGCTCGATCCCTGGTTGGAGGCCCAGTAGGTCAGCGTCTTCGGCTGCTCGTTGGACCCGCCCCCGTTCGTGGAGCCACCGCCGCAGGCGGCCGCCCCGAGGACGAGGGAGAGGGTGACGGCGCCGACCGCTGCGACTCTGATTCTGCGCATGGCTCCATGGGCCTTTCAGGAAGGGACGGGATGCCGACTGCGGGGTGGGAGCGGACGTTCCGCGGGCCGCCCCCAAAACCACATGGCTTAATTTAGGATGTGAGTTAAACCTCAAGCGAAGGACTCGTCAAGAGCGTTCACGCAGGTATCTTGCAGGTATGGGCATCGATGACAGGGGACAGCGTGCGAGTGCGTAGCGGCCGGACAGTGCGTGACCTGCGGCGGGAGAACAGGACCGCCGTATTGCAACGGTTGTATTTCGACGGCCCCCTGAGCCGCTTCTCGCTGGGCCCCGCCACGGGGCTCAGTTCCGGATCGGTCAGCAACGTGGTCGCGGAGCTGGTCAGCGACGGGCTGGTGGAGGAAGCCGGGAGCGTCGAGTCTGCCGGCGGGCGCCCCCGCACCCTGCTCCGCGTCATCCCGACCAGCGGCTACATGATCGGCGTGGACGTCGGCGAGACCCGCATCCGCATCGAGCTCTTCGACCTGACCTTGACCGAGCTCGCACGCGTGGAGCGGCCCCTGGAGGTGGCGGGACCGCGCCGCATCGACCGCTACGACGTCGCCGTCGTCGTGCAGCACCTGCGCGAGGGCATCGCCGAGGTCCTGGAGGCGGCCGGCATCGCGCCCGAGCGGGTCCTCGGCGTCGGCATCGGTGTTCCCGGCATCGTCGCCAGGACCGTGGACGGCGCCGTCGTCCACGGCCAGACCATCGGCTGGGACGCGGTCCCCCTGGAGCGGATGCTGCGCGACTGCCACCTGCTGCCCGAGACCGTCCCGTACTACATCGACAACGGGGCCAAGACCCTCGGCCAGGCCGAAATGTGGTTCGGCGCCGGCCGCGGGGCGCACAACGCCGTCGTCGTGCTCTTCGGCTCGGGCGTCGGCGCCTGCGTGGTCAGCGAGGACACGCGCACCGGCCGCGCCATCGAGTGGGGCCACCTGACCGTGCGCGTCCGCGGGCGCCGCTGCCGCTGCGGAGCCCAGGGCTGCCTGGAGGCGTACGCGGGGGCAGAAGCGCTCCTGGAGCGCTGGGCCGAGGCCGGCGGCCGCCCGCCGACCGACGCCGACGAGGAGACCGCCCTCACCGCGATGCTCGCCGCGGCCTACCCCGCACCCGGCGCCGACGGCGCCACCCCGCCGGCCGACACGACGGCCCTGGCCGTCCTGGAGGAGACCGCCGAGTACCTCGGCGCGGGGTTCTCCGACCTGATCAACCTCTTCCAGCCCGAACGCATCCTCGTCGGCGGTTGGGCCGGCCTGCAGCTCGGCACCCGCTTCCTGGACTCCGTACGGTCCTACGCCACCTCCTACGCCCTGTCGTATCCGGCCGCCAACGTCCGCATCGACCTCGGAACCTTCGGCCCCGACGCCGTCACCGTCGGCGCCGGAATCCTGCCCCTGGCCGACTTCTTCGCCCAAGGAGGCCACCGCACGGAACCCGAACGCGAAGAGCCGCTCCCCGCCTGGCGCACCACCTTGCAGGAACGGGCCGCACACTGAACCCCCGGCCCACCCCGCAGTCCGCGAGGTGGGCCGGCCGACACCGGGGTGCTACCTCTCCAGCGGGGCGAGCCCGTCACCGGCCGGAGACACCCGGCGCCCCGCGTGGTCGAAGACGTACAACTGCGCGAGATCGACCAGCAGCGGGATCTGGGCCCCGACCCGCACACGGACATGCGGTCCCGTGCGCACCACGAGGTCGCTGCGCACCGCCCCCAGCCGCGGCGCAGCGATACCGGCGTCGGACCCCCGAGCGGATTGCCGAGCGGATTCCGGGGCGGATTCCGGGGCGGGCGCGGGGGCGGGCTCGGGGGTGGGCTCGGGGGTGGGCTCCGGGTGTGTGTCCAGGACCGCCACCGACCCCGACAGCCGTTCCACGGCCCGGTCCCTGAGCCGGCCGAAACCGCTCTGCTGACGCTTCAGACCGTGCCGGGGAGCGGTGGCCGGGTGCCGCGCCGACTCCAGCTCCGTCACCACCGCGGGACGTGAGCCCGTGTCCACGTGGACCAGTGCTTCGTGCCCCTGGTACTCGACGTGCTCGACGATGCCCGTCATCGCCGCCTCACCCGGCCGCGCCTGGCTGGGCGGCGCGATCCGGACCGCCTCCGACCGCAAACCGACGATGACCGGACGTCCCTGCTGGATCCGGAGCAACTGGTGATCGGTGCTGAGGGGTTCGGGCAGTGCGAGCCGATGGCGTCCCAGATCGATCCACATCCCCCCGCCCAGCGGCGCGTTGACGACGGCCTGGAGCAGGCTGATGCGGGGCGTTCCGATGAACGCCGCAACGAACACGTTCGCCGGCAGGGCGTAGGTGTCCCGCGGTGAGCTGACCTGCTGGAGGACACCTCCCCGCATCACCGCCACGCGGTGCCCCAGAGACATGGCCTCCGACTGGTCGTGCGTGACGTAGACCGTGGTGACACCCAGCTCGGACGTCAGACGGGCGATCTCGGCCCGCAGATGGCCGCGTAGCTTCGAGTCGAGGCTGGAGAGCGGCTCGTCCATCAGGAAGACCGACGGCCTGCGGGAGATCGCCCGGCCCATCGCGACCCGCTGGCGCTCGCCGCCGGAGAGCTGTCCGGGGAAGCGGTCGAGGAGGTCCTCGATGCCCAGCATCCGGGCTGTGGCCTCCACCTGCGGCTCGTGATCGCCGCGCGGGTCGCGCAGCTTCAGCGGGAAACCGATGTTGGCCCGACCCGTCATGTTCGGATACAGCGCGAAACTCTGGAACACCATCGCGATGTCCCGCTCGCTCGGCGGCACGTGGTTGGCGTACTCGCCGTCGAGGAACAGCGCGCCCTCGGTGATGTCCTCCAGCCCCGCGATCATCCGCAGGACGGTGGACTTGCCACAGCCCGAAGGCCCCAGCAGGACAAGGAACTCGCCCGGCCCGACCGTGAGGGACACGCGCTCGACGGCAGGGGAGCCCCGCCCGTACCTCTTGCTGACATCGCGCAACGCAATGGAACGACTCATGGGGATCCGCCCGAAGTGGGGACGAGGGGGAGAGCGCTCTCCAGTGGCGGGAACCTAACGCGCATTCTCGGCCGGGGTCAAGGTCACGGGCCATGTCGACCGTGCCCGGATTCCGACCGCCGACTCCGACTGGCCGCCTGTGCGGTCGAGGATGGCCGGCTGTCAATCGGAGCCTCGGCAATCACCTGGTGAGGGATGCGCTTGCTCCCCGTGAATCCCCCTGTATCCAGGTGCTCGTGAGGACCACGACAGCAGATCGGCGGTGCGCCGGTCGGCGATACGCCACGATGGCCCTCGTACCCCGCCGCAGGGGGTGAGACTGTCAGCGCTCCGCCTCCCGCGCCGCCTGAACCAGCACGGCCATCACGACGCTGCTCCGCGCGGCAGCCGTACTCGCCCTCCTCGGCGGGACCCTTCTGCTGCGCCCCGTCCGCACCCGGTCTCACCCGCAGCAAACCGCCCCTCCGGATGAGGAACGGGCGCGCCCCGGCACTTTTCGTGCAGGGGCGCGCCCGTGACCGCTCGGTGGTGCGGGCAGCGCGGCGGCGTGGGGCCGCGCCCGCCCGGCCCCCGGTCAGCCGTTGTGGTTGGCCGTGATGGCGAGGTGGCCGGGGGCGGCCGGAATGCCCTTGAGGGGGACGGCCACCGTGGTGGCCCAGGTGCGGTCGGCGCGGCGGGTGGTGTGGAGGAGCTTGCCGTCGGTGGTGGTGGCGGCGAGCTGGAACTCACCGTTGACGGCCGCCGCGGCGAGGGACTTCGTGGTCACCGTGCCCAGGTAGTCCTTGAGGTCGCCCCAGACCGTCCAGGAGCCGCTGACGTTGCGGATGGTGTGGTACTGGCGGGTGCCGTTGTCGGTGGAGATGACGAGCTGGGTGTCGTCCCCCGTGCCGGCCATGGTGAGGGAGGTGACGGGGCCGGTGGCGCCGACGACCTGGTTGACGTTGCCCCAGGGCAGCCAGCTGCCGTTGGTCTGGCGGATGCTGTGGTAGACCTTGCCGCCGCTGATCAGGCCGACCTGGAGCTCGCCGCGCACGCTTGCGGTCGCCGCCGCGGTCACCCCGGTGACGGTGCCGTTGACCTGGCGGAAGGGGGTCCAGCTGCCGGCGCTGTTGCGGACGGTGTGGAAGGCCTTGCCGTCGGCGACGGCGATGACGTGGAGGTCGTGGCCGATGGAGACGGCGGAGACCTGGGTGAGGCTGCCGAGGGAGTTGGCCGCGGCGAACACGTCACCGAACGTGCTCCACGTGCCGTCCGGCTTGCGGAGGGTGTGGAAGAGCCCGCCGCTGTTGCTGATGGCCAGGATGTGGGTGTCGCCGTTGATGCCCGCGGCGGCGCTGCTGCGGATTCCGCCGAGGCTGCCGGCCTTGTCCTGGACGTCGGTGTAGCCGGTCCAGGAGCCGTCGGCCAGCCGCACCGACTGGTAGAGGCCGGTGCCGGACTGCACGAGGGCCCTGGTCTGCCAGCCCGGGGTGGTGGACCGGATCCCGTCGATCCACTCGCGCAGACCGTCGGCCCGGGCCGCGATGGCGCCGGTGCGGGTCTCGGCCGGGTCGGCGGACAGGCAACCACCCTGCCAGGAACGGCTGTTGACGCCGACGACCTCGCCGGCGGCGTTTACCAGGGGGCCGCCGGTGTCGCCCTTGCAGATGGCGTCGGTGCCCTTGCCGGTGATGCTCAAGGTGGTGGAGTCGGAGGCGCCGAGGGTGAAGGCGCCGGTGTGGGCCTTGAGCGGCGCCCACTCGGTTGCGGTCCGGCCCAGGCCCACGGCGGTCAGTTCGGCGCCCGCGGCCGGGGCGGCAGCGGCGTAGGTGATGCCCGTGGGGCCGGTGGCGGGGGTGGCCAGACGGGCCAGGGTGAGGTCGCGGTCGGTGCGGGGGGCCAGCTCGGCGACCGCGATCCGCTTGCCGTCGGCGAGGATGACGGTGGCCTTCAGGGCGGGGGCGCCGGCCGGCACGGTCGTGCCCGGGGTCGCGGCGAAGCAACTGGCGGCGGTCAGGACCCAGGAGGCGTCGATGAGGGTGCCGGTGCACCCGCGGCCGTTCGGCTCGTCCCCGATGTTCAGCTTGACGACGGCGGTGTGCTGACCGGCGGCGGCCTCCGGGCCGGAGACGGCGACGGCGGAGCCGGCGGGGACCAGGCCGGCGGCGACGGCAGTCGTCGTGACGAGCAGGGCGGGGATGCGGGCGGCACGGGCGGTACGGATGGTACGGGCGGAACGGGCGGTACGGGCGGTGCGCGGACGGAAGGCAGACATGTACGGGTTCCTTCGGGATGAGAAGAGGAGGGCGGGCAAGCAGGGGCGGGGTCGTGCGGGTGCACGACCGCCGCTACTTGCTGATGCGGATCTCGACCAGGACGTGCTCCCGGCCGTCCACGGACTCGCCGACCCCTTCCCAGGTCTTGGCGGGGATGTCGTACTCGACGCGGTCGTTCTCGGCGGTCATCGCCAGGTGGGTCTTGACGGAGTCGTCCGTCCGCACCCCGTGCACCGAGGGGATCTCCAGGGTGAGGAAGCCCTCGTCGGCGGTGACCTTGAAGCAGACGTCGGCCCGGTCGCGGGCGAGGAACTTGAGGAGGTTCTCCTCGCTCTTGCAGTCGGCGAGCAGGATGTGGCCGTCGCCGCGCTTGAGGACGACTCCCTGCTGGGCCAGGATCTTGTCGGCGCCGGGGTAGTTGTAGTCCTCGATGGCGTAGCCGGGGCCGGTCTCGGCGACGGGCTTGCTGCTGGTCGTAGTGGAGCCGGTGGAGGGCTGGCCCGCTGCCACCACCGCCCAGGCCAGTACACCGGCCGCGGTCGCCGTTCCGAGGATGCGGGTCCAGACGTTGCGCGTCTTCATTGCTGTTCCTTGAGGTCGTGATCGACGGGGCGGCGGGAGCTTCCCCCACCGCCCCGTCGGGTCGGAGTGGTTGATGCGGAAAGAGCGGTGCGGAGGAGCCGGGTGGCGCGGAGCGCGAGCGCTACGGCGCCGTCATCCGGGCCGGTCCGGCCGAGGCCACCGTCCTCGACGACGAGATGCCGGCGAGGAGATGGACGAAGTCGGAGGGACGAAGTCGCCGGCCGGCCCGGCCCCGGGCCTTCCGGCGGACGCGGGAGCCGGCGGGGTCGCAGGACAGGTCCGCCCGTACGCCCTCGGCCCAGAACGTCCCGTCGGGGTCCCGCCGCAGCACGGGGCCCGTCCGGTCCCCGCCCTACAGCCCGGGCAGCGCGCCGGGACCGACGGGATCGGCACGGCCGGTGAGGAGGGCCTCGGAAGCGGCCGGCAGGGCGGCGAACCGCCACGGGGCCCTACCGGGGGTCACGGGCCCAGCGTGATGTCGAACTCGATGACCTGGGTCTTGGGCGACATCGGACCGCTGTCGCCGACGATCTCGTTGATGAGCGAACCGGGTCCCTTGCGCCACCAGTCCGTGTAGCCGATGACCGGAGGGTGCGTGGCCGACTCGATGGTGGACGCGTTGTAGGCGCTGTACCGCCACACCACGGAGCCGTCCGCGTTCTTGCGGTAGGGGGTCAGCCGGACCGTGTGGGAACCGAGGAAGGTGTAGGCGAGGTTTCCGGTGAGGCCGGCCGTGGTGAGCGTCCCGTAGTCCTGGAGGTACTTCCCCGCGCCGCCGAAGCCGCTGAGCGAGTAGTTGTACTTGAGCGGGGTGCCGAGCGTGTAGTTGCCCGAACGGGTGAGGGCGGCTACGCCCGCGAGTGTCTGCTGGGTGTGCTGGTGCTCACGGTAGATGCGGGTGAAGTCGTCGTTCGGACCGAAGCACTGCGCGGAGGGGCCTGTTCCGGTGAGCCAGCTCCAGCCCAGTTCCCACGGGTTGGTGGAGTTGCCGGACTCGATCGGCTGCCCGAAGGGGGTCAGGCAGCTCTCGGCTCCCGCCGGCAGGCCGAGGTCGCCGGGCTTGATCGGGGTCTTCGCGTTTTCCTGCGCCTTCTGGATCGCCTCGCGCCGCGCCGCCTCGAAGACCAGGTACTTGGCCTCCATGGCCGCAGCGGAAGCCGCGTTGGCGCTCTGGCCCGCCGCGAGCGAGGCCTGGCGGGCCGCGGCGGCGGAGGCTGCGGCGTCGGCGGCGTAGGCGGCGGCTTCGGTAGCGGACCGTACGGCGCGGGTCGCCGCGCTCCTGGCCACCTTGCTCGCCCTGGTCGCGGCCGCGGCCGCCTGACGTGCCGTCTCGGCGGAGCGTGCGGCCGCGGCTGCCGACCCCTCGGCGGCCTCGGCGTTCTTGCGGGCCTCCTCGGCGGACAGTTTCGCGGCCGCGGCGTAACCCTTGGCCAGTTCGGCCCATTCGAGGGCCTTCTGCGAGGCGTCGCGGGCGAGGGCCGCGGCTTCGGAGGCACGCGCTGCGTTCTCCTGTGCCTCCTGGGCGACCTTCGCGGCTCCCGCGATCATGGCCAGGATCGCGCTGATGTGCGTGGCGTGGTCGTGGTCGATGCGCGCGAACTCGTGCTGCGTGCTGCCGATGAACCGGCGCAGCATGTGCGCGTCGCCTTCGAGGGCGATCCGGGCGGCGGCTTTGACGTAGGGGCCGCCGTTCGCCAGCAGCGTGGTGGCCGCCACCCGGTCGTCCTCGCGGACGGCCTTGGTGCGTTCCACGTGCAGGAAGGCGTGCAGGGCCTGGGCCGTGCCCTTCTCCAGGGCTGCCTCGGCGGCGCGCCGTTCGGCGGGGCCGGTGTTGTCATCGGCGAGGACCGTGGTCACCTCGACCCGGTTGTCCTCCTTGGCGGCCTCGATCGCACCGGTTTCCAGGAACGTCCTGATCCTGGTGGTGTCGCCGCTCTTGAGCACGTCCACCGCGGCCACGGCCACGTTCTTCGTGGAGATGGCGGCCTTCGCCGCGACGTTCTCGAAGTTGTCCTGCTGCAGGGCGATGACGCGGTCGGCGTCCAGCCAGCGGACGACGTCCTCGTCCGAGCCGCCCAGCGCGAACTCGGCGGCCTGCTGGGTCCAGGTGCCCGAGCGGTCGATGAGCTGGATGGCGACCTTGCGGCCGGTCGCGACGGCCTCCGCCGTCCTGCCACCCCGCAGCGCGGACTCGGCGGAGCTGATCAGGGCGACCAACTCGGCCGACAGCCGGGCCTCCTGGGTGCGTTCCCGGTCGTACTGCGCCAGTCGGTTCGCCTCCGCGGCCGCTTCCTTGCGGGCCAGCTCGACCGCTTCCTCGGTCTCCGCGTCGAGCTTGGCCATCTCCGCGTCACGGGCAACCCGTTCCACCTCGCGTGCCTTGGCGACCGCTGCCGAAGCCTTGTCCGCAGCTTCGACGGCGGCGTTGGCTGCGGCCGTCGACCGGTTGGCATAGTCCACGGACTGCCCGGCGTGGTTCGCCGCCTCGATGGCGGCCGCAGCGGCCTTCTCGGCGTGGTCGGCGGCACTGTTGGCCGCGTCCCGGGCCACCCGGGCCGCAGCGGCTGCCTGCCCGGCAAGGCTCCGGGACTTGCCCGCGGCCGCCGTGGCCTTGGCCGCGGCGGCCTCGGCGATGGCGGCCTCCCGCTGCGCCGCGGCAGCCTCGGACTGCGCGGCGCCGGAGGAGGCGGCCGCGTCGGCCGAAGCCCGGGCCGCGGCGGCCGCGTTGACCGCGGAACTGGCGGCAGCGGCACCCGCGCCGTCGGCCGCGTCGGCGGCGGCGGCCGCGAGTTCGGCCTTCTGCGCGACCGTGCGGACGAACTTGACCACGGACGTGGCGGCCTGCGCCGCGGCCCGGGCCGCGTCCGCCATGGAAGCGTCCCGGGAGGCCCCGATCGCGGCCTCGTACGCCCGGGCGGCGGCCCGGCCCGCCGAGGCGGCAGCGGCTGCCGCGGCCTGGGCGGCCGCCACCGAACGCGAGGCGGCGACCTGCGCCGTCCGCGAGGCCGACACCGCGGTCGCCGCGGCTGCTGCCGCACCCCGCGCCGCCTGCGCCGCCTTGTTCGCGGCTTGCGCCGAGAGCTGGACGTCCTTCCCGGCAGCCAAGGCTTCGGCCTTGGCCTCCAGGGCCGCCTCCTTGGCCTTGTCGGCGGCCTTGACCGCCTGCTGCGACAGCTCGACTGCCTCGTCGGTCTTCTTGCCGGCGATCTGTCCCTCCGCCTCCACGACCTTCACCAGCTGCTGGATCGTCGCGGTCTCCTCGTCCCGGGCCCGGGCGATGTACTGGCCCGTCTCCAGGAACCACCGGACCGCCCGCGGCGACCCGTCGTCCAGAGCCCGCTGGGCGTACACCCGGACCTGCGCAGACGCCGTCACGAGGAGGGACGTCACCTGGACCCGGTCGTCCTCCTCCTGGGCGGTGAACTGCCCGCCGCTGAGGAAGGCGCGCAGCGCGAAGTCCGAACCGGCATCCAGCGCGGCGGCCCCCTCGCGCTTCACGGCACGGGCACCGCGGGCCATGACGGAGGTCACCGCCACGCGCAGGTCCTCACGCACCGCGCCCTGGAAACCACCCGCCAGATACGCGTCCACCGCCGCCGGTCCACCGGAGAGCGCCGCCCCGATGCCGTCGGACGTCGCCCGGCCCGCCGTCACCAGCGACCGCGTGAGCGTGAACCGGTTGTCCTCGGCCCGGGCCGGGGGAAGCCGCTCCTCCAGGAACTTCTTCACGTCCGCCGCGCTGCCCACCAAGGCTGCGGCGGCCGCGCTGCGGACGGCGCGGCCCCCCGTCCGGTACGCCCACACGGCCCGGCCGCGATCGGTGTCCGGCAAGCCGGACCCCCCGGGCAGAGGGGCGGCTCCGGCACCACCCGCCGCGTAGGCGGGGCGGCTGAGCACGGTGCAGTTCGGCAGGGCACACGCTGCCGCCACCCCGGCGAACGCGGTGACCATCTGACGTCTGCTGAACTGTCGCGAAGAGCGCTGGGCCATCACGACTCCCTTCTGCTGCGGTGTGTTCCCTGCCGGGCGTGTCCCCGGCTCCCCGGACCGCCGTACTCGTCGGTCCGCACCCGGCACGTCGCGTCGCGCTCCCGAGGGGAGCCGCGCGGTCATGTCCTGTGTCGGTGCCGGCCGGGTCCACGTGTCGCTCCCTGGCGGCGATCACCACTTTCGGCCCACCGGCACCACGAGTGGAAGGGCGACCGGGTGGCCGGAAGCGTCCCTGGCCCGATCTGGCCGGGGTGAGGGAAGGGTGGCCCCGGGCGGTCCCGGGGGCTCCCCGGGCGACATACGCGGCACGCGCGCGGACGCATGACGTGGGGGCACACCCGGGTGAGGAAGCGTCATGTGGTCGGAGTTCTCCGGAGCCGGGAACGCGGGACCGCGGGAACGCAAGGAGGAGGGAAACAGGGAGGCGGGGACGCAAGGAGGCGGGGAGGTGGGGAGGCGGGAGAGTGGGCAGGAAAGCGGCTGGGCGAGCGGGAACCGGAGTCGCGGAGCAGCGGGGTGCGCCTGGACGCTTGTGGCCCAGGCCGCTTGAGGCCAGGCCGTCGGCCTTCCACGGACGATGGGCAGCGGGGAGGTTGGGTGAGGCGCGTCCGACCCGCCGCCGGCCACACGGCCCCCCGGGACCCATCGGCGCGGCGTACGAACCTCCCTCAGCACCCACCGATGCCGGGATCACCATGCCTGTTCACACCCCAGCGGCCGTACGAGCCCCCCGCCGACCGACCGGGACGGCCACGGCGGCCGGCCGGGCAACGGCAGGGCCGGGCCGGGAAGCCGGCCGGGTGCGGCAGTCGTGGCGCCGTCCTCGTCCGTACGCCGCAGGGCCGCGGGCGAGGACCCGAACCAGCACAGGGCCCCCGCACGCCGCCTGGCGGCGAGGGCCCTCGGCGGGACGGGATCAGCCCGCCCGGCCGGGCAGCCAGCCGTGCTGCACGGCGCGGACACCCGCCTCGAACCGGCTGCGTGCGTCGAGCCGCTCCATGAGGTCGTTCGCGATCCGCCGGGACGTCCGGGTGGACACCCCCAGCCGCTTTCCGATCGTCTCGTCCGTGTGCCCCTCGGCGAGCAGCCCGATGACGGCGGCCTCCTGCGCGCTCAACCCGTGCACGTCGCGGACCGGCGCCTCACCCAGCGGGTGCGCCGCCTCCCAGACACTCTCGTACAGCGCACACAGTGCCGTCAGCGTGCCCTGCCCGGTCAGGACGACGGCGCCGCCCGAGGTGTCCTCGCAGTTCACGGGGATCACCGCGGTCGACCGGTCCACGATGACCAGCCGGGTGGGCAGCGCGGGCACGGTGCGGACCTGCCCGCCCAGCGAAGCCGTCCACCGGGCGTACTCCACGGTCGGCCGGTGGTGGCGCACGCTGTCCAGGTACACCACCCTGGTCCGCACCCCCCGCCCCAACAGTTCCGCGTCCAGCGGCCGGGACGCGGCGATGTTGTCCTCCGTCTGCGGCCCTCCGGGCGCGAACGTCATCACCTCGTCGCGGACCTCACGGGTCAGGCGCGCGAGGCAGTCCCGGATCCGGTCCAGGCCGATCAACTGCTCGACGCCCGGGCTCGCGGTGGCCGGCCGCAGGTCCGCGTACTCGGAGATCAGCTGCGCGGCGGCCGCGCGGGACGCCGCCAACCGCTGCTGCTGCGCCGCGATTCCGGCCTGCTGCCGGGCCATCAGGACCTCCATCCCGAGATCCGGCGAGACCGCGCGCAGCCCACCGCTGTCGGCCGAAGGCCGGACCAGCGCGAGCTCGCTGAGGACGTCAAGTCCGTCACGGACCTGTTGCTCTGTGGCGCCCGTACGCGCGGCCAGAGCGGCGACCCCGCCCCCCGGATCAGCCAGCATGGCTCGGTAGACGGCCTCCGCCATCGTATCGAGCCCCAGTGCGGTCAGCATGAAATTTCCCCCCCAGAATGTGCCCGTCTCCAGCACAAGACGATCATCATATGCCTGCGGGGGACGGCAGAAGGAAGGCAGATGTACCTCGTACACGCGCACGTACGACCGCCCGACGAAGGCAGCGAACTCCCGCCTGACCTGCGCACTCTGCTCCATGGATACGCCCGCCCCGAGGACGGCCTGGAGCACGTCAGCGTGCACGCCGACGCGCCCGCGGGGCCGGTGCTGGGCCTCTACCTCCTGGCCGACTCGCTGGCCGGAGCCGAAGCGACCGCGACCGCCCTCTGCACCCGGCTGCTGGCGGGCGACCGCGCCTTCGCGCACTGGACCCTGCTGCGCGCGGAAGCCCCGCTCATGAGGCTCGACGGACCCTGGGAACCGACGGGACCCTGGGGACCGACGGGACCCTGAGGTCCGGACGGACGTCGAGCACCGGAGCGGGCGGCCCCGCCGGCCGGCCACCGCGCTCCGGCCGCCCGGGAGTGGACACAAACGGCCGCAGCCGCTTCCGGCCACCCGCCCGCCCTTCCACCAGCACCGGCCTGCGACGACAGTGGTTCTTGCCGAAGGGACAGCAGTCCCGAAAGCGCCGGACCGGAAAGCGCCACCGCGGGGCGCCACCGGAACCGGTCACCGTCCGCACCACCCTCGTCCTCAGGAACGGAAGCACCCCATGCCGCACATGCGCATCGCCCGGGCCGCCGCGGTCCTCGCCCTTACCGTCATCGCCCCGCTCGCCGCCGGCACCACGGCGACGGCCGCCCCGGCCCCTTCCACTCCCACCGCCACCGCCACCGCCAGCGCCACCGTGCAGGGCAACATGGGCTGGCAGTAGGCCCCGCGCCTCCTGACGGCAACGGCACCCCTCGCTGTCGGTGGCTGGTGACAAGATCACCAACATGACGTTCATACGCACTACTCCGCCGCGGCCTGTCGAGGTGGCCGCAATCTTCCCTGAGCTGGCACCGCTGGCACGCCCCGCCATACGGCTGCATCCGCGTCAGGGGTCGCCGTCGGTCAGGGACAGCTCGGTCGGCGGACCGTTGCTATGGCCGGCAGGAGAGGCGTGGCCGCACTGCGAAGACGCGCACCTGCACGTGGACAGCGGCTGCCGCCGGTCACCGACCGAAGTACGGCTCACGAGACTCTTGCAGTACCGGCGTCGCCCAGACGTCCAGCCCGCGCTTACGCCCGAGGAGGAGGCGCTCAAGGAGCGCAATGCTGCGTGGCTTGCCAGACGGCTCGAAGCCAGTCCTCCGAGGCCCGCCGAATGCCCAGTCCCGATGTTGCCCGTGGCTCAGTTGTTCCTGCGTGACGTACCCCTGTTGCGGCCGCCCGGACAGGCTGATCTGCTCCAGATCCTCTGGTGCCCGTATGAGCACGATCCGGATTACAAGCCGGCGACCGCACTGTTCTGGCGGTCCGCCGCGGAGGTCGGCGACGTCCTCGTCGCACCACCGGAACCGTACGAGGCGGACTATCCGGGTTACGTGCCGGAACCGTGCCTGCTGGCGCCAGAAGCGATCACCGAGTACCCCAACAGCCTGGATCTGAGTCCAGAGCTGCAGGAGACGCTGGAGGACTGGAACAGGTGGCAGGCAGGCGGGGCCGACGTGGCCAGCTCCTACGCGGCGTATCCGCGCGACTTCTATTCCATCCATCTGGGCAACGCACCCGGCTGGAAGGTCGGCGGCTGGCCCCCGTGGGGCCGTACCGACCCGATCGCCCGGTATTGCGCCGTGTGCGAGGCACAGATGACCCCGCTGCTGACGATCGCTTCCCGGGAATGGGACGGCGACGAAGGCTGGGTGCCGCAGGAAGACCAGGCCGCCGCCGGTGGGACTCACTACGCGGGCCAGAACCCCGCGCAGCCGACGGAGGTAGAAGTAGGCAGCACGGACAACATGCAGATCTACGTCTGCCCGACCTCCCCCGAGCATCCGCACACCGACTTGATCCAATGAGCTGTCCCAGCTGTCCCAACTGGCCTTCCCACCCCGCCAACCCGTGACAGAAGGGCCACCGAGCGTCAGCCGCGACAGCCACGGCCAGGCCGAAGGCCTGCCAGAGCCCGGCAAGATCGGGTGAGGTCATCCTGCGACTTCGGCGGAGACCCCACCGCCGTGCGGTGAAGGTACCTCTTCCGACAGCGGACCGACCACGACCCACCCGCGTGCCGGATCAGGTGCATGCCCTCGGCGCCGGTCCCCATCTCCTCGAACCCGACGGGGTAAGCGCCCAGCGGGCAGTCGCCCCGGGCCGAGGGCGCTGGTGAGGTGTCCACGTATGGATCGGGCCCATCCTCTTGACGTTGCGGTGGCCGTCATCGCTCGTCGGCCACTGTAGGAGTTACGCGGTGGCTGTGTCCTGGCTGCGGGAGTGCGCGACGAGGGCGTGGGCGGCGCTGGGGTGGGCGGGTAGCAGGGTGTCGAGGCCGGTGAGGTGCAACAGCCGTTGCAGGCGGTCGGGGATGGCGGCGAGGACCAGGGTGCCCTCCGCGGTCTTGGCGCAGCGGTAGATGCCGACGAGGGCGTTGAAGCCGGAGGAGTCGCAGAAGGTGACGGCCTGAAGGTCCAGGATGAGGTGGCGGTGGCCTTGTTCGATCAGTGCCAGGGCCTGGGTACGCAGGTGCGGGGCGGTGTCGATGTCGAGTTCTCCGGCGACGTGGGCCAGGGCGAGGTCGCCGTCGGTGTGCTGTGCGGTGAGGCGGAAGTCGGTCATGGTCGGGTCTCCGGCGTCTCGCCGGCGGGGGAGATGGAGTGTGAGTGTGCGGTGGCGGTCGCGGTGAGGCCGTCCTTGATGTCGGCGCGGGGAACGGACAGGGATAGCAGGGCGACGTCGTCCCCCGCCCCATGGGGCATGGCGTCGAGGAGGCCGACGGTGTCCTCTATGACCGCCGCCGCGCTGACGGGTGCGGTGCGGGCGGCAAGGAAGCGGGTCAGGCCCTCTTCGCCGATCATTTCGCCGCCCAGGGTGCGGGCCTCGGTCAGCCCGTCGGTATAGAGGAGCAGTCCCTCACCCGGGGCGAGGTGGAAGCTGCGGGAGGCGAAGTGCGCCTCGGAGATCGCCCCGATGAGCATGCCCCCCTTGAGCTGCACCGCTTCCACCGCCCCGGAGCCGCGCAGATGGTAAGCCGGCGGGTGCCCGCCGGTGGCCACCGTGACGGTGAAGCCTTGCCTCTCGTGCGGTTCGAGGATGCCGAAGACGGCCGTGCAGAACCGGGTGCCGATCGCCGGGTCAAGCAGCAGCGCCGTGTTCAGGGAGGTGAGAACAACGTCGGGGTTCGGGTCGATCAGGGCTGCGGCGCGCAGGGTATAGCGGGTCAGGGAGGTCAGGGCGGCGGCTTCGGGACCCTTGCCGCACACATCTCCCAAGAAGAACGCCCACCGCGTACCGTCGAGAGGGAAGACGTCGTAGAAGTCACCGCCGACGTTCTGAGGGGAGGCGGTGGCGTAGTGACAGGCCAGTTCCAGCCCCGGTACCACCGGCAGGGCCGGAGGCAGCAGGGTCCGCTGGAGGGTGGAGGCGAACGCCTCGATGGCGCTCTTGTCCCGCTCCGCGCGCTGCCGCGCCTCCTCCTGCTCCCGGCGCCGTTCCTGCTCGGCGCGCAGGGCGTTCAGAGCCGACAGGCGCACTTCCAGCTCGTCAAGCACGATCGAGGCCAAGTCCGCGAGAGTTGCGGTGTCGTCCTCGGTGATCAGGCGAGGCTTGGTGTCGAGAATGTTGACGGTGCCCAACCGGTGCCCGTCGCCGGTGATGATCGGCGCGGCGGCGTAGAAGCGCACCCCCATCGGCCCCGTGACCAGGCCATTGTTGAAGGCGACGGGGTCGGTGAGCGTGTCGGGGATCACCAGCGTCTCGTCGGCAAGGATCGCCGAGCCGCACAGGCCCGGCTCGCGGCTGATCTCGGTGACGCCGTCCAGCCCGTGGCTGGCTTTGAACCAGATCCGGTCCTCGTCCACAATCGTCACGCTCGCCACCGGCACCTTGAACAGCCGGGCCGCCATCGCTGCGACACGGTCGAACGCGCCGTCGGGCGGGGTGTCGAGGATGTTGTAGCGGCGCACCGCATCCATCCGGGCCGCTTCTTCCACGGCACTGAGCGCCTCCTGCCCCGGCAGGCCTGCCGGGCTGGTTGCGTGTCCGGGTTGCGGCATCGTCTACCTCTCCTTGCCGCGCCGGCGTCGGTGCCGACGACTGCGGCAGCCTAGACCAGCCCCCCGTCGGCCGGTAACCAGCGCTCGACACGAACGGCTCGAGCCACGGGCCGGTCGGCTCCGGCATATGCAGCCACCGCCTCCCTGAAGGCGGCCGGCCCACCGTGTATCCCTGGTGCAGAGAAGCCATCGAACATGTTGACGATTCGGGGGGGGAGAGGGGACATCCGACGCTCGCCCAGACCGCCGAGTACGCTCCACTCCGGCGCCCTGGCGAGCGGCTTCGCGGCGGAGCAAGAGTTATGGACAGGGCATGAGTGTGTCCGTTGTCCGTTGTCCGTTGTGAGGCGGGAGTGGTCAGGGCGACGTGAGCCGACAGCGACGACTGGCTCAACCCGAGTTTGCCGTTTCAACCTCGGCGCGAGATGAGCCGGGCGAGTGCCTCTGAGGGTCGGCAGAGCCACGCAACACGTGGGCTTGTGACCACGAACCAGTGGACACTGATTTGGCCCCGCTCCTTGTCCAGGATCACTGGAGCCTCAGGCCGGTGGACGCAGCGGAGGAATCGACGGCGGATCGGTCCTCCAGCTATCAGCAGCACTGGTGAGGCGACAAGGACGGCCAACGGGACCAGGACCCTCGCGGCGGTGAGCTTCGCCTTCTCCTCGTATCGCACGCGCTCAGCCTGTCGTCTAACCTCAACTCCTTTAAGGGGTGGGTATGGATCAAGCGGTCTTCGAGTCCATCAGGTACTCAGCAGGGTGCCAGAACTGCGGTGCGGAGTTGGAGTGCTGGGGCGTCCATGCCCTGGTCCATGGCTCCTTGTGCTGGGACACGGAGTCCAGGTGCTCAGCCTGCGGGTTTGCGGTAGCTGACTGCGGCGGTGATCTGCCTTCCGAGCTACGAGGTCGGCTGCTCTCCGAGCGAGGACCGGCCCGCCTCCAGGTAGATCCATCAGCGAGGAACGCCGCGATCATGCGGGTTCTGCGGGCAGAACTCGGCATCGGTCTTGATGAAGTCAAGACCCTGCTGAGAGAGGTCTTGGCCGGAGATCACTCAGGCACGATGCCTGAGATGGAGTTCCTGGCCCGCAAGCTGCGGAAAGCCGGCGTCGATGCTGTTGCCGCTCGGCCGCAGAGGACCTGACTGGCTATTCAGCTGATCTCCGAGGTTTGATGCCAACCTGGTGGGAGCTGGGCGGGGGTGCGCCTCACCGGTGCCAAGGACGCGCCCGATGCAGCGGGTGGCGGGCGGTCGGTTCTTCGAGCCGAGGGGACAGCCGGGGCGGGTGGGTTTTGGTGCATCAGCCGGTGTTGCCCAACGCAAGTGGGGCCGTGGACCGCGCCAGCGACTGCCGACTGAGCCTGGGGCCACTTACGACCGGCCCATGATGATCACGAGGTGGGCTGCGACTGCGGCTGCGACTGCGGCTGCCGCGGCGCTCGCCCTTCTCCTGCCCGCCACCACCCACGCCGCCGCCGTACGTGTGGCCGGCCGCCGTGCCGCAGATCGTGCCGACTGGCGTTGCGGTCTGCGCACTGCAGCTCGGAGCCGAGGAACGCACCGCTACCAGTGCACCAGGCAAGGACTGGAATGCCGACGCCAACGCCTCCCGGTTGTCATAGCCGGGCGGAGGTGCCGATCACGGAAGCGTTCGAAAGGCCCGGGCTGCGCGCTGACCGGTGGGGTGCGTTGGTCGTACTGCGACGAGCGGCCGATGACCTCGGCTGGCCCGCTGGACATCGACCACGTGGTGCCCCTCTCCGAAGCCTGGGCCCGCTCGAACCGCTGCAAGTCCCACCAACACCCGGCGCAGTGGCTGCCGCCGATGGGCTCGCAGGATGTGCAGTACCGGTACGGCGCTGAGTGGGGAGCGACGAAGCTGCGCTGGAATCTGTCGGTCGATGAGTCCGAGCGGGACCGGCTGCCGGACATCGAGGCCGACTGCGGACGCATGCAGGTGGAGTTCGCCCCGGCTTCGTAGACAGCCGGCAGAGCTGAGGCCCCCGTCGCGCGGGGGCGGCGGCCTTTCGCTGTCGATTCGCAGGAGTACGCCGGGGAAAGTCGCCCACGTCCATGCCGGACAACGGTGTGCCCCGCCCGCCGGTCACTACCGGGGCGCCCCCGTGGTCCCGTCGTCGCCGACGGAGCGCGCCCACTGCACTCTGCGCTGCTGCGCAGGCTCGTGCGTGCCGCCGCAGAGCGGGTCCAGCTCTCTCGGTTCGTGCCAGGCACGCGCTACCCGGCACGGAACCCCACCCCCGGCCCACCCCCGGTCCGCCTCCGGTCCGACGACGCAGGGACCCCGTTCGACTCCCGTGCGCACAACGATCTTATGATCGATGCCTGCCGAGGGGGAGGCGCACCATGTCAGGGAATTCCGAACGGGAATCCGTTTTCGAAAGTGCGAGCAGCGCGGACCAGGACGCAGGCCTGCGACTGAACAGCGGTCCACCTGGGCCCTACGCGCCAGGCGTCACGCCGGACCCGGTGGTCCCGTACGCTCCGGGCGTCACCCCGCCCTCGGGAGGACTGTTCACTCCGGGCGGGTACCAGGACTTCGCTTCGACGCCGACCCAGAAGAAAGCCGCGGCCGACACGATCGAGACCGAGCTGGAGCCGAACACCAAGAAGGCCTCGGAGTACGCGGACGACGCCACCGGGTCGGCCCAGAAGGGCTTCGAAGGCTGGGACACGGCCGCCGGCCTGAAGAAGATGGCGGACACCTGGGACCAGCAGGTGAAGACCTTGATGGGCCGCCTCGCCGGTGAGAAGAACGCGCTGCGCGGCGCCTCGGGTCTCTTCACTCACAACGACACCGGCCTCCGCAACCAGTTCCTGTCGCAGTCGAAGCTGAACGGCCTGTAGGGGGACCGCTGTGCCTACGTACCACGACGTCATGACCACGGACCTCGGCCTGCTGACGACGGCGGCCACCAAGTGGGACGCGATGGCGGGCGAGTTGCACAAGGTCGAGGTCCGCTACGGCGACACGGTGCAGAAGATATCGACCGGCGGCCAGAACTGGGCCGGTGTCAGTGCAGGGGCCGCACAAGCGGGTTTCGCGGCGACCCGCTACGAGTACTCGGCCTCGCAGATCCAGGCCAAGGCGATCGCCGACCTGTTGCGGGACGCCCATGCGCAGTTCACGGACCTGAAGAAACGGGTCGAGAGTGCCCGAGCCGAGGCGATAGCCGCCGGCATGACCGTTTCGGAGCAGGGGCGCGTGGCCTTCGACTACGCGAAGCTCACCCCCGCCGAGCGCAGCGCCTACCAGCACGACCCCGACGGCGAGACCTCGATCCGCACCGCGGTCGCCAAGTGGCAGCAGCACATCGACGATCGGGTGAAGGCCGTCACCCAGGCAGACGAGCACGTCAAGATCGCCCTCGATGCCGCCGGAGTCGACAGCAACAAGGACAACTTCGGCAAGGGCGCCGACCAGACCCTCAGGGGTTTCAACGCGGGCGCCGAGGGAGAGTTGGCGAAGGTTCCGATGCCGGGAGCAGCCGACAAGGACGCCACCACGAAGACCGACGGGTGGCAGTCCGAGGGCAAGGCCTCGGCGACCGGTCCCGGAGGAGGTGCTGCCGCCTACGGCCCTCAGTACGGCAAAGAGGTTTCGGCCAAGGCCTATGCCGACCTCGGCCATGCCACTGCTGAAGGATCTCTGACCAACGGGTCCATGAAGCTTTCCGGGATCGCCGACGCCTATGCGGGGGCCCGGGCCACCGCCAACGTCGGGTTCACCGAAGGTGGCCTCACCGGCAAGGCCGAGGCGTCCGTGGGCGGGCGGGCGCTGGCGGAGGGCCGGGCGGAGTACGGGCACATGGGCTATTACGTGCGCGGTGAGGGATTCGCCGGAGCCGAGGCCGGAGTCAGCGCGGGGGCGAACCTGAGCGGCGTCAATGCGGGTGCCAAGGCGTTCGCCGGGGCGAAGGCCTCGTACGCGGGAGGTGGAGAGCTCGCCGGGATCGGCGCCGGGGGGACGGCCGAGGGATGGGCCGGGGCGGGCGCCGAGGGAAAGGTGACCTTCGGCAAGGGCGAGGACGGCAAGTTCCACATCGGTGGCGAACTCGGCGTCGCTATCGGCCTGGGCGGAAAGCTGGGCGGAGAGTTCACCGTCGACCCGGCCAAGGTCTCGGCCGCCGCGAGCGACGCCGCCGACGCCGTCGGGGACGCGGCCGGTGCGGTCGGCGACGCCGCCGGCTCCGTCAAGGACGAAGTCACCAGCTGGTTCGACTGATGTACGTTTCCGTGGAAGGAAGGACCTGAATGGCCACGACTCTGCCCCTCCCGATCGAGTTCCGCCTGCCGGAGGGCTGGATCCCGGCACCGCCGGACGAGGTCGACGCTCCGACCGTGGCCTTCGTCGCTCTGCACCCGCGGGCGGACGCCGGGTTCACTGCCAACATCACCATCGACGGCGACTTCCTTTCGCAGGGTGAGACGCTGGAAGGCGTCGCCGATGACGCGGTGGAGCGCCTGCGCGACGGCGTCGAGTCCGTGGCGGTGGTCCAGCGTAGCGGCGTCGGATCCGCGGAGGCTCCCGGCCTCACCCAACGGCTGGCACTCACGGCGGTCATCGCCGGCGTGCGCCGCGACCTCGTCCAGTCGCAGGTCTACCTGGCCATGCTGGACAGCACGGACGTGAAGCGGCGCGCCGTGATCCGGATGATCCTGACCGCCACCGCGACGCAGCACGACAGCGTCCTGGAGGACTTCCAGGACTTTCTCCGCACGGTCCGCCCGGACACCGGACAGGAGCCCTCCGGCGGGCCCCGGTAGCGGCTGGTCAGGCGAGGCGCGGGCCGGGGGCATCCGCTCCTGCTGCGGGGGGATGTTGTGGTCGGGGCCGGAGGTTCGTAGGTTGGGCGGATGGGCTTCTTCGACAGACTGACCGGCACTGAGCACCCCGACCGTGGTAGGGCCCCCCGTTCCGCGGAGGAGGTCCGGGCAGCGCTGCTCGCGCTCAACGGGCCGGACGTGCCGTTCGTCGTGCGCGGGGGTGACCCTGAAGGTGCCGACCTGGTGGCGGAATGGCGGATCTCGGACCCCGCCTGGCACACCTTCTTCGTCCGCACCCAGGTGAGCCGGGTCACCCAGTTCAGGATGCGTCTGATCCCGGCTTCCCATGAAGTCCGCACCGTCGACCGCCAGTTCGAGGTCTCGTGGGTCGGCGGTACGCCCAGGCTGGCCGTTTCGGCCGAAGGGTCGCGAGGGCAGGTGAAGACGGTGTCGTGGCGCCGGTCGGTCGAGCGGGGAGCCGAAGGCGACCTCCAGGCGACAGAGTTCTACCGCTTTGACACCTCGGACATGAAGGACCCGCTGCGGGCCGCGGTCCTCGGCGCTGGGTGGACCTGGCGCGGAGCGGTCTTCAAGCTCTGACCTCCGCCTGCCGGGCCCGCCCGGGGGCGCGGGGTTCGGACTACTGGGCAGCCAAGCACATCGAATCCGTCTACAACCGCACCGAGAAGTCGGCCTGCCTCTACGAAAGGCATCCTCGGCGATCACATTCCGCGCTCTTCCGGTCGCCTTGGACCGGACCGGACCGGACCGGACCGGAGCGGATCGGATCGGAGCGGGGCGCGACGCCGCGCTGCCGTGACCCCTCTCAGCTTGATCTTCATCTACCAGCATCTTCCGGGCTTGCCAATGGCCTTCAAGGTGGCCTCGGGGCGCTGGACGGTTTTGTCGACGTCATAGCGGGGTGCCCGTTGCGTTCTCGGTGCCGGATGGCCGGCCGGGTCCGGCGCCTTGAGGTGTGGGAGCACAGACCGGGCAGGCGAGATGAGCGCGGATGTCGGCGGATCCGGGCCGGGGTGAGCCGGTCGGAGGTGGTGGGTTGCTCCCAAGGCGAGGGGGCGCGGAGCACCGAGTGGATCTCGCCGAGTTCGATCCGGAACCCCGATCTTGACCTGGTAGTCGAGACGGCCGATGAAGTCCAGCCGGCCGTCCGGCCGTCCGGCCGCCAGTGCACCGTGTCGCCGGTGCGGACAGACGCCCACTTGGACGGCGGAAGGGGTACGCCACGAAGCGTGTCGCCGTCAGGTCGGTCCGGTCACGGTAGCCCTGGGCCACGCTCGTGGATTTTCGTTGTCAGGTCCCCGCGTGATCGGCCGAGCGCGTGATCGTCCCGTTCGTCCGTCCGGTGCTTCTACCTTTCGGCCGTTGGCGGCGGCGTGTTGGTGGGCACGGACGATGTTGGAGTCGATCTGGACCAGCCAGTCGATGTCGCCGGCTGCGTCGGCGTTGGCCTGGATCTGCTGGAGAGCCCAGGGGGGCAGAAGAACACCGAGGGTGAGAGCAGCTGGTTCATCAACATCGTGGTCGGCCTGCCCGGAGCCTCCTGTGGCATCGAGGGAAGCACCGGCGACGCCAGTACCAGGCCCTCAGCGCACGAAAAGGGCGGGAGTCGGCAAGTATCGGCGGTCAAGTACAGCAGCGCGGGAGCGTCTCGACCAGCGCCGGTCTGGGCACCTACGCCTCGACGGGTACCTGCTCTGGCGGCATACAAGTCGCGCTTTCATTAATGAGCAAAATGCATGAAGGAGCTAGAAGATGACGACGAAGGACATGGCGGTAGGAGCCTTCCTACTGATCGCAGGCGGCGGACTCATCGCAACGCGCGGCCTGTTCTTCCGCCGCGTTCAGGGAGGCAGCGGGGTTTTCAGCCGAGCGAACGCCCGGCACCCCAAGGCCGCCGGATCCGCACCCGTCGTCATCTGAGGATTCCTGATCATCCTCAGTGTCCTCTGCGCGGGAGTGCTCAGCGCTGAATGATCACTTCTAGGTGGCTCGGCAACGGACGCGGCTACCGGCGACCCGAGTGCCCCGGACCGCCGACCGTCTGACCCCGCTGCGCTCCCTAAGAACTCCTAACTCAATGCGGATCGGAGTCGTCTCCAGCAGATGAGTGAGCAGGCGAGCTTGAGGAAGGCCTCGTGAATGTCGTGACGGATCTCCCAGCGGATGCGGAGGCGTCTGAACCAGTGCAGGAGCGCGATGGTCTGTTCCACTACCCAGCGTTTGGTTCCCAGGCCTGAGTTGTGTTGATTGCGTCGGGCGATGCGGTGTCGGATCTTCCTGCTTCGCAGGAGGGCGCGGTTGGCCCGGGAGTCGTAGCCGCCGTCTGCGTAGACCTCGTCGGGAAGGCTGGCGGGAGCCGCCGCAGCGGCGGCGGGCTGCACCTGCTGAAGCAGGTGCTCCCACGTCCCGTCGCCCGACCACAGCCGGTGGCGTTCGTAAACGGTCTTCCACGGTCCGAACCGTTCGGGCAGGTCACGCCACTGCACTCCGGTCCGCACCCGGTGCAGAATCCCGTCGATCACCTGCCGGTGGTCCCGCCACCTGCCGCAACGCCTGTTACTGACCGGCAGGAACGGCCGCAGCCGTTCCCACTCTGCATCACTCAGATCACCCCGCCCCATGTCCACATCAACGATCCGCACCCGCGGCAGTAACCCGCTCCGCCGGATCCGTCCTAGTCTCCGGAGAAGCCGAAGATTCCCAGGTGAGTCGGCCTGTCATCGGAGTAGAGGACGATGTAGTAGCCGGTCCATCGCATCTGACACTCGCCGAAAAGGCTCCGCTCGTGCTCCTCATGGCTCGCAGCCTCATTGGCAGCGGCAGCGAGCTCTTCGTACTGCCCGACCGTCGGGCGGTCGGCGCCGAAGTGGTGCACCACGCGGCTGAGTGCCAGAGGGCGCAGGGTGCCGTAGTCAGCGATACCGGACTGCGTCGGAGGGGCATCCGTGGCAACAACCCTGTCGATGTCGAGGATCGTATGGGTGCCTTCTTCGCCCATGAACTCCTCATCCGCGTACAGGTCCTGCAGGCTTCGGTAGCGGGCACCGTCGCCGTACTGCTCCTGAAACACCCTTGCCTGCAGCGTCCGCAAGGCCGCCTCAGCATCGCCGTCGTACCCGGTGATGTAGTCCCATCCGCTGGCACCCATTGAGCCACCCCTCCCTGAAGATCGTGAATGGCCGAACGGTAACGGCGGGGACTGACAACGCCGGGGCTATGGCCAGAGGTCATTGACCACCACGATGATCGCCCGGACAGGTCCTAGGCCAAGGCCGGCAGGGCCGGGTCAAGAACGTCACCGTCCATGACCTGCCCGCTGCGAAGACGAAGCGCGCGTCCGGCCCGAGCGCGGGGCTTGCGGCCACCACGCGACGCGATCCGCGGCCGGCTCGCTGAGGACGACGGCACGCCGGAGTAGAGGGGCGGACCGGGAGAGGGGCAAGCCGCCGCCGTGAAGACGGCGACAGTTCGCCCCGCGGACGAACGGCGATGTCAGGCGGTCGTAGCCGCGAGGACGCCGATGGAGTCGACGATCTCCTCAAGGCGCACGAATGTCCCGCCCAGCACGATGAAGCAGTGCGCGACACGGACGCTCATCACCCTGCTCGGTGGCCCATTGCACCTGGCCACACCGCTTATGACCTACGACGTCTACGATGGCCCGCCCACCGTCGCCGACCCCATGCAGCTTCCCGGTCCCGACGGCCGGTCGGGCTCCGGAATGCAGCTGCTCGGCTCACTGCTCGCCGCACGGGCACCGGGTGACGGGAGAATCCGGCCGGCTCTCCTGATCACATCAGCCGGTGGGACGCGTCAGTTGCCGGCCAGGGCGAGTCCGGCTTCGCGCGCCTGCTCCTTGGCGGCGGTGTGGTGCTGGTCCGCGAGGTCCCGCAGCTGCTCCATCGCCGGTGTGGTCGCAGCCAGGGTCAGCTCGCGCTTGACCAGGGTGAGGTCGGCCTGCCACACGTCGCGGATGATGCGCTCAAGGTACGAGGTGGAGTGGTCCCAGCCTTCGCGCGGCGTACCGGGGCCGTAGCCGCCGCCGATGGCGGTGATCAGGGTGGTCGGCTTGCCCTTGAGTACGGGGTCGGTGGGGCCCGCTCCGGCGATCACGAGGTCGACCCACGCCTTGAAGTGCTGGGAGACCCCGAAGTTGTAGAACGGCACCGCGAGGACGACCGCGTCCGCGTGGCGCAGCTCTTCCACGAGCGTGGCCGCGAGAGCCACTGCGTCGCGCTGGGCCGGGCTCCGATCCGCCTCGGGGGTGAAGTTGGCCGTGGTCGCCAGCGCCCAGGCCTCGGAGGGGAGGGGATCGGTGGCGATGTGCCGTCGCGTCACGGTGGCGCCGGGGTGTGCGGCGGTCCACTCGGCTTCGACCAAGGAGGCCAGTTCGGCGCTGGCCGAAGTGGTCGGAAAGATGCTCGCGTCCAGGCGGAACAGGTTCATGGGGGAACTCCTCAAGGGCAGGGCAGATCTAGGGGCGGCCGGCGGAAAGGTCTGGGCAGGCACCTCGCTGACGCCATAAACGGACTATACCCCGCTTAAGGCGGAGGGCGGTAGGTTGGACAGGTGAACGGATCCCCTATCCCCCTGGGCCGGCCCCGCCCAGAACGCGCCGACGCCGTGCGCAACCGTGAGCTGCTCCTCGCGACCGTCCGGGAGATGTTGGCCGACGGGGGCGCCTGCAGCGTCACGATGGACGCCCTCGCCGAACGCGCCGGCCTGGGCAAGGGCACTGTCTTCCGGCGCTTCGGAACCCGCGCCGGCATCTTTCGCGCCCTGCTCGACGCCGACGACCGCGCCTTCCAGGAACAGGTCCTCTACGGTCCGCCTCCGCTGGGTCCGGGGGCGCCGGCGCTCGACCGCATGGTCGCCTACGGGCAGGCCAGGATCGCCTTCCTGCTGGACCATCACAGCATCGCCCGCGCGGCCCTCGACCGGAACCAGCCCGTCCCTGCCGGCCCCGCGTCGATCACGCGTGTGCACCTGCGCGTCCTGCTGGGACAGGCCGAAGTCGATCTTCCCGACCTGGACAGCCTGGCCGTCCAGCTGACCGGCGCCCTCGAAGGCCCGCTCCTGCTGTTCCTGGCCATGCCCGAAACCGACAGACCCCTCTCCTCGGCCGAAGGCCGCCCGCTGGCCGACAGCTGGAGCGTCCTCGTCCACCGCCTGCTGAGCGCCCCGCCCGACCACGCGACCGACTGACCGCAAGCGCGGTCACGGGCCCCGCGCGCGGGGCGATGGAAGGGCGTACGAGCCCTTCACCCGGGCGGCGGGGACCGTCCGTGCGCAGCCCACCGGCCAGCCGGGCACCGAGGCACAGGCCCTTGGGGGGTGGCGCGCGCCGGGTCGGGCGCGTTGGTCACTCTTCGTGAAGGGCGATGAGATCGGTGGTCCCGGATCCCCACGTGCTCGGGACGTCGAGCGGGCAGAGGCTGCAGGAGGACGTTACGGACTTCGGCCCGTTCGGGTGCTGCGTGCTGTACGGCGTCACCACCTGGTCGTAGCGGGTCGCGATCACGGTGTACCGCGCGCCGGCACGGCACGGTGTAGCCGCCCGCCGTGAGCTGCGCCTGTCAGCGAGCGCGGGGGCCCTGCCGGAGATCAACTGCTGCGCCGTCCGGATCGCAGGGGGAGCAGGCCCTGGGCAAGGGCGGCCGCTGCTCGGCCACGCCGCTGATCACGCCGTCCGCAGTGCGGTAAGTGCCCGTCAGGGAAATACTGCCGCCCTCAAGCCACTCCACATCAAGGGCGACCGCCGTATGCCACAGGTCGAGGTCCCCGGCGGCCGACGCCAGGCACTGGCGGCGCGCTACAACGGCGGGTGCATCATCCGTCTCCGGGGCGAGCGGCTGACGACGGCGTCAGAACATGCCGTTGTCGTTGGCTATGAGAGGTACTGCCCTTTCACCCAGAACTTCGCCGTGAGGAGCTGCCGTTCGTCCTCTTCGCTGGCGCGTATCGCTTGCAGAACCGTCGCGTGCCCGGCGGCTGTCAGGTCGACAACGTTGCGACGACGGTACCCGGTGTCCGGATGGCGCGCCACGAGCCCTTGGCATCCAGCCGGTCGAGCAGCGCGACCATCGTGGTCCGGTGGACCCCGAGGCACCCGGCTGCCTGCAGGCGACTCGGGACTACGGCCGTCCACAGCAGTAGCACGCCTAACTCACGCCCGCTGACCCTGATCGGCGCCAAGTGCTCGGCGTATGAGTTCTCACGGCCGACGAGGGCGCGCTTGAGCAGATAGGTCAGTTGCGCACTCAGCTGCGGCCACACGTCCCATTCGGTCGTGATGCTGCTCCTACGCCTTGCGCAGGACGGTTTCGAGTGCGCTGCTCAGCAGGACCGGGCGGGCTGGGGCAGCGCAGGGGCCGTTGACGTCACGGTTCGAGGTCGGTGACTCCCTTCCCTCCCAGGATGTCCAGCGGCACGGAGACCTGGTCGTGTGTGATCAGCCATGCGCCGTCGATCTTCCGGAAGCAGAAGGTGACCCGGACCCACATGCCACCCGCAGCCGTCCCGTCGGGCAACGTGCCGCTCAGGCGGCCGAAGCCGTGTGCGAAGGCCACGTCTTCGCCCACCGTGGGCATCAGGTCGCGTATCTCGTAGGTCACCTCTCGGAAGAAGGCGAACACGTTCGCCCAGTTCTTGAGTTTCGCGTCGATCCCCACGTGCTGGAGCGGCGGGTCGATGTCGAAGGACACCACATCCGTCGAATAGAGCCGCCTCAGACCCTCGACATCCTTGGCCCGGATCGCGTCGATGACCCCGTCGATGTGGCGGCGGATCGCCGCTTCGTCCGTCTCGCGCTGTGTGGGGGTGGCCGTCCGTTCCCCCGTGCTCTGGGCGACGACGTGATCCAGCAGGGTGTCGAGGGCCCTGACGTGGCGGGCTGCCGGCTTGAGCGTCGCGTGGTCCTCGAAGTCGGTGTGCAGCGACAGCGAGACCTGCGGGGTCACCGCACCCATCTGGAGGAGCTCACACAGGGCCCGCAGCTGCCGGGCCGCAAGGGCGCCGCCGCCCACGCCGTAGGAGACGAACCCCACGGCCTTGCGGGTCCACTCCGCGTACAGGTAGTCGATCGCGTTCTTGAGCACGCCGGGGATCGAGGCGTTGTACTCGGGGGTGACCATGACGAATCCGTCGAAGCGGGCGATGGTGTCAGCCCATGTCCGGGTGTGCCCGTGCTGGTAGTGCCCGGCGAGCGCGGGCAGCGGCTCGTCCAGATGCGGCAGCGGGTGTTCGAGCAGGTCGATCACCTCGAATGCGGCGTCGCCGCGGCGGGCCGCCCGCTCATGGATCCACCGGGCGACCTGGTCGCCCTTGCGGCCGGGGCGGGTGCTGCCGATGAGAATGCCGATCCTGGTCATCGCTGTCTCCTGATGTGTCCCACCCGGGCTCTCCGGGCGGTGGCGTCTCTGAGAGGTATGACGAAGCGACCCCGCGGAATGTCAGGCAGAGCCGAGCACCTGACAATCCGGCGTGCTGTCTCGTCGGACCTCCGAGGGACGATCCGAGATCAGGGAGCCACCGGAACCATGACCGATCACGCGAAGCCACGGCACGACCAGTCCGACGCAGCCTTGGACGGGATCATCAGCGAGCGACGGCGGCTGATAGGTCTCGCGTACCGGCTCCTCGGTTCCCTGGCCGAGGCCGAGGACGCGGTCCAGGAGACCTACACCCGCTGGTACGCCATGTCCCGGCAGCGGCAGGACGCCATCGAGTCCCCCGGCGCCTGGCTGACGACGGTCGCCACCCGCGTGTGCCTGGACCTCCTCGGCTCGGCGCGGGTCCGGCGCGAGCGTTACACGGGCGAATGGATCCCAGAGCCACTGCCCGGGCAGACCGGCTGGATCAGCGGGCGCCCAGGCACCGCCGCGACCGATCCCGTGGACCCGGCCGACCGGGTCACACTCGACGAGTCGGTGAGCATGGCGTTTCTCGTCGCCCTCGAATCCATGACCCCGGCCCAGCGCGTCGCACTCATCCTGCACGATGTCTTCGGGTACCCGTTCGCCGAGATCGCCGGGATCACCGGTCGCACTCCGGCAGCATGCCGCGAACAGGCCTCCTCCGCCCGGCGCCGCGTCCGCGCCTCCCTGCACCCTGCAGCCCACCAGGCGGGCCTCGTCAGGGACTTCAAGCAGGCATGGCACGCGCAGGACATCAACGCCCTCGTCAAACTCCTCGCCCCGGGTGCGACGTTCACGGCGGACGGCGGCGGCGTGGTCGCCGCCGCGCTCCACCCGATCGAGGGCGGCGAAGAAATCGCGCGCTACCTCACCGACCTCGCCGGCCGGGCGTCCGGCGGCCTGACGGTCCTGGAGCACACGGTCAACGGCCGGGCCGGCCTGGTGGTCGAGCACGAAGGCGTCGCCGTGGCCGTGTACGCATTCGACGTCGCGGACGACCGGATCACGCACATCTGGGCAGTGCGCAACCCCGACAAACTCCGCCCGTGGACGGCAGGCTGACCAGCCCGGACACCGTCGTACCTCACGTGCGTCCGGACCATCCGCCGCAGCATTCTTTCCCAGCCGGAGCGGCGACTACCGGCAAGCCGACGCGCTCCCTCACCGAAGCCGGGCAGGAGGCACGCCGCCGCATGCTTCCGGCCCGCCGACCGGACGGCGACGTCTCGGGCGCAGCCGGGAGTCCGGCGCTCGGGGGTGCTCAGGGCGGCGAGCATCGCGCGATAGGGCGTCGACGGTGAGTTCGTCGTCGGGGGAGAGGACGGTTCCCGGCCCGGCGGCGCAGCGACGGAACAGGCGCCGGGACAGGGTGCAGGTGCAGGGTCCCGCCCACCGGCAGCAGGCCGCCTCGGCCAGGGGCGCGGAGCGTGCACGGTGACGGCGGATGCGCCCACTCCCGGACGGCGGGGGCTTGTGGGCCTGGCGGGACCGGGTACGGGCGGCCCGGTGGACGCTGTCCGCCCGGGACCGGACCTTGCCGACGGCCTACTGTTCTCCGGCCTGCCGTTCGCGGGTGCCTGCGGGCCTGCCACCTCGGCCCTGGCGCAGGCGGACTCCGTCCCGCCCGCGGGCGCTGCGTCCCGGCGCAGCGGCGCAGGAAGCATGCCCCGAGTGCCTCTTGGCCTGGCCTTTGAGCTCAGGTTGCTGCGCAAAGCGTGCCGGTGGGGAAACTGCGGTGCGTGCCGGCACCACGCTGGGCAGACTCGCGGACATGACTGAGAAGATCACCCGCATCAACCCCGACCAACTGCATGAGACGCCCGGCTACCACCACATCACGGTGGTGGAGGCCGGTCGTACGGCCTACCTGGCGGGACAATGCCCGCTCGATCGGAACGGCGACCTCGTCGGTGCCGGTTCCTTCGAGACGCAGGTCGACCAAGTGGTCGCGAACGCGCTCACCGCCCTGGGCGCGGCGAGTGCCCAGCCGCACCACGTGGTGCGGTCAGTGATCTACGTGCGGAGCGACGAGCGGGACATCCTCGGAGCCGTATGGCGTCGGCTCACCGAGTCTGCCCTGGGGCCGGCGTTCACCACCGCCAGCACGCTCTTGGGCGTTGCCCAGCTGGGTTTTCCCGGACAGCTCGTCGAGGTGGATCTCACCGTGACGCCGCCTGACTGATGTCGAACGATCTATCGAACTGAGTAGCCCAATTCGAGAAGCGTTCGCGGAGGCGTCACGTTTCCGGTACGAGCTGTACGTGTCTGACCGTGCGGGGCAATGAGCCGTTCAAGCTGGTGGACGCGGTGCTGTGTGCTCCGGGTGCGGTGCACGCGCGGTGGCGCTGACACTGCTGCCCGAGCACCGACGCGGGCATGGCGCCAGGTGCGACGGCCACCAACAACGCCGGATCAGCGGATCAGATCGACAGCGGCCGATTGCGATCCCGGGCCGGCGCTACCCCGCTTGCGGTGCTGAATCTCGGTGGCCAAGTTCAGCGGTTCAATGTGCCGGCCTCGTCGTTGGTAGACGTCGGTGCGGGACCGGTTCGCGATGACGAGGGACGCGAGGCCCGTGCGCAGTCTCACCGCTTCCCGCAACCCCTCCGGGGCCGGTGGCGCGGGCAGGAACGGCTCCAGGGGTCCGAGGGCGTCACCACGGGTGGCCACCGTAGCGACGACGCGTATCAGCGGCTCTCGCCCCGGTGCTCCACTGCGGCTGCTGGCTGCGGATCACGCCGTCGTACAGGGTGCGGTGCGGCGGTATCCCGACAAGCCTCCTCGTCCGGTTCTCCTGCGGTCACAGCGACCTCTTGCTGCTAGATGCCGACCCGGAAGCCTTGCCTCGGATGCACGGGTCGCGACGTGCTCGGACCAGCCGCCAAGGGCTGCATGGACCGTCCCGCTTGCTCCGCGCCGCGCACCCTCCTTCCGTACCTGGGATTAGCTCAGAGGTAGACATCGAAAAATCTATGACGGCCGGAGTAGACATTGGGCAGTGTCGTGGTTATGGTTTCTCTCGTAGCCCAGAGAGACAGCAAGGCCCGGCAGGGACGAACTGCCGGGTAGCAGTACCTGTAGTTGCAGCAGTATCCGCAGTGCAGAAAGTTGCAGTCAGCAGGACGGTGCGGTGGTGGAGTGTCGAAGCCAGAGTTGTGCAGGACGGCGACGGGACTGACGACCGGACCGGGTGGCCCGCAGGCATCAGGGGCCGCCACCAGCAATACCGCAGTGGTTGCAGTACCCAGCAGTGCAGTGAAGTGAGCAGCACCTCGGTGAAGGCGTCGGCTGCGGACGTGCGCACCGGGAAGTTCGGCAGTGGGGTTCTAAGCCAGGGCAGATGCAGGATGGGCAACGGGGCTGGCTGCCGAAGTGTGGCGCTTGGTCAGGTCACCAGCAGTACGAGCAGTACGCAGTACCAGCAGGACGCAGTACCAGTGGTACCGAGTGGAGCAGTATCCGCAGTTCGCAGTACAGCAGTGCAGCAGTTCCCTGTAGGTAAGTAGTTGATCACCAGAGGGAAGAACGGAGGAGTTGGGACGCCATCAGGATCGCCCGGACGCCACGCGAGTCCGGGTACCGCAGGACATCGATAGTGAGGTGGTCTCCGGTCAAGCACCGCGATCCCCGCATCACTCGTCCCCGTTCGGACGGGTAGGCGGAAACAGAAGGCCGGCGCAGTAACAGGGCCGGCGGATGGTGTAGCAGTTCCTTCGGGGCCCTGGTGCCATAGGCGCCAGGGCCCCTCCTCGTCTCCCGATCTTCCGACCCGCTTTCCCCCACATGTTTCGCAATGAGGTGCGATGACAACAGACGATTCGTTTGGCCGTCTCGACGACGACGATTACCCCGCCTACACCATGGGACGGGCCGCCGAGATACTCGGCACCACCCAGGGCTTCCTCCGTGCCATCGGCGAAGCCCGCCTCATCACCCCGCTGCGCTCCGCCGGCGGGCACCGCCGCTACTCCCGCTACCAGCTGCGCATCGCCGCCCGTGCGCGCGAACTCGTCGACCAGGGCACCCCGATCGAGGCCGCCTGCCGGATCGTCATCCTTGAGGACCAGCTCGAGGAGGCCCGACGCCTCAACGCCGAACACCAAGCTGCCGCCGGCCCGGCGAAGCCGTCGGCTGCGGCCTGAGACCGCACCGTGCGCCCATCGGCCACCGGCCGGCTCCGGTACCCGCGGTCGAAGCGTGCTGCCGGGCTTCCTGTAGTGACAGGCCGTGTGGCCTGTACCGCCCGGGTCAACCATCGTGCTTCGGAGGTTCCCCTTGCCCACGCCTTCGGCGTGGGCATTGTGCTGTGCCGTGCCGCAGGAACCAGAGCGATCACCTCCGCCTTCCGTATGGTGCTGGAGGCGTGCATCGACTGGAAGGGCATGAGACGTGGCCACGCGAACCGTGAAGTGGTTCAACGCGGACCTGGAGCTCACGGAAGCCGGATGAATTGACCGCGGAGTACGGAGTAGTGGGCGGAGACGTCAGGGCCGTGGGCCAGACCGTGACGGCATGGGGCCGGGGCGGGGCCGCGCGCCCGCGCGGGCTTCACCCGTACCGGTAGGACGTCGGCGGCTTTCCACGGCCGGGCCCGCGTGCGGTGGCACGCTGATCACTACGCAGCCGAACGGGAGTCGGGGGCCGGCCACCCCCGATGAACCTGCCCGCAGCCGACGGACTTGCCTCAGTGGCCGGTCCGGCCGATGGGCGGCGGCTGGGGCAGGGGGATGGATGGCGGGTTTCGTGTCCCCGGGGGCGCCTGCGGTGGAGTGGAGTTGCTGACGTGCCCGGGCGCGCTCATCACGCTCATGGACGCCGGATGCGACCAGGCCCCCGAGCCGGCTTCGCCGGCGCCGTCGGTCGCGGTGATGAGCCGTTGCAGGTCGATCACTGCAGCAGTTTCAGGGCTGCGGTCGCGAGTCTCCGGGCGGTGAGATGTTGTTCGTCGGCCGGCAGGATGAGATGGCTGATGGTCATACGGACGATGACGTCCGCGGCGATCTCCAGAGACTCCGTGTGCTGGTGTGGGTAACGCGTCGCCAGCCAGCCCTGGACGAGGCTTTGCCCGGCATCGAAGATCGGGTCCGCTCGGGCGGTGAGGTAGGGCAAGAGGCTGTCGGAGCCATTGCGGGCGGCGGTGATGACGGCCCGTATGAGGGGCTGACTGTCGGCCTCCCGTAGTACGTACAGGATGGCCACCTGGAGGCAGGCGTGGGAATCGGGCACGCCGGGGTAGAGAGCATCGGCCACACCCGTCAGAAACTGCCGGGTTTCACGGACTACCAGAGCCCGGCCCAGGCCGGCCCGGTTGCCGAACTCCTTGTACACCGACGGGCGCGACACTTCGGCGCGGGCGGCGACGGCCGAGAGGCTGACCTGGTCCCAGCCGGCTTCGCAGGTGAGGTCGCGAGCGGCGTCCAATACGCGCTGCCTCATCTGCTTGCGCCAGGCAACGCGCGGTGGGTCGGGTGCCGACCCACCGGTGAGTGTCGCCACTTCGATCCGGTGCCTTGCCGCCGCCATGGTTGCCAGTCTGTCAGGGGCGCGAATCCGTTCGGCGAACCCGAACCCGAACCCGAGCCTGTGCGGCTGCGGGTGCGGGAGCGGGTGCGGGTGCGGCGCGGGTGGAGTGCGGGTGCAGTGGGGGGCGGGCGGTGGTGCCGGCCCCTGGAGAGGGGTAAGGGCCGGCACCACGTCTTGGCGCTCCAAGTGATCCGCAGGGATCAGGGGCGCTTGCGCCGCGCCGCGTAGAGGAGGCCGCCGCCGAGGGCGAGGACCACCGCCGCGATGCCGAGCGGCAGCGCCGGGTGGGAGCCGCCTGTCTCTGCGAGCGGACCGCTTGCGCTGTGCGGCTTGGGCCCGGCGATGCCCTGGGTGCCGTTGCCGGCTTGACCGCCCGGTGAGGCGGTGGGGTCACTGCCGGCGGATTGGCCGCTTCCGGCGGGGGCGTCCCCTTGCTGACCGGGAGAGGAGGCGTCGGAGGCATGTCCCGGGACGCCGCTGCTCTTGGCGCCGAAGCCGTAGGCACCCCGGTCGGGCGTGCCGAGGGCCCGGCGGGCTCCGGTGAAGTCGGTGGTGACGGCAGCGAACGGCGTACCCGAGCCGGCGGCGGGGGAGCCCTCGCTCAACCGGAAGTCCGCGTCGGCTCCGGTGCCCGTCCTGACGAGCTTCGGATCGGCGACGACATCGTTCGCGCCACGGACCTCGGGGGCTTTGCCGCCGAAGTAGATGTTGTAGTCGTAGGTGACGTCCACATTGCGGGACGTGCTGTTCGTCGCTTGCCCCGGCCGGCCGTGGGCGATGTTGTTGAGCAGCCGCACGTCGGTACTGTCATGCGCGAAAATGTTGGCGTAGCTGTCCATGCGGGTGCTGCGCCCGTTGGCGAAGGCCGTGTTGTGGACGATGTCCACGTGCTGGCTCTTGTAGGAGTGGATGCCGGAGCCGCCGTTGTCGTAGGAGAGGTTGTTGGCGACCAGTACGCGTCCCTTGTAGGCGGGGTGATCGGCGTCGCCCTTGAGGGTGTCGATGATGATGCCGTTGCCGTCGGAGTAGCAGCCGCACTTCTCCCATTTGATCTTGGTCTCATTGTAGTGGACGCGATTTCCGGTGACGCGGATCTTGTACGTACCGGCCTCGCCACCCCCCACGTCACGCGGGGTGAGGACGGAGATGCCGCTGGTGGCGTACACCGCGTACCAGGAGGTCCCGAACACGTGGTTCCCGGAGATGGTCACGTGGTCGGAGTCGATGGCTGAGATGCCGCCGCCGGCGCAATCGTGCACCTCGTTGCCGGTCACCTCGATGTGGTGCGACGGCGCACCCGTGGACCGGTCCTGTTCCACGGAGATGCAGTTGGTGTTGTAGGTGGGGTCCCCCTTCTTCGACTCCCGTTCCGCTCCGGCCAGCGTGAGGGCTCCGTTGTTGCCCTTGACCTCCAGGTTTTTGATGGAGACATCCGTGGACGCTGATGCCGTTCCACGCCTTCACCGGGTGGATCACCGGATGGTGGCCGGGATGAGCGGTGAAGGTGATGGGCGCTCCGGGCAGGCCGGAGCGCTTGATGGTCAGTACGTTCGACCCCGCAGAACCCTCGGAGTACGTGCCGTTCATGATCGAGACGGTGTCGCCCGGCTCAACGCTGTCCGCGGCCTTCTGGAGGGTCCGGAAGGGAGCCTGGGCGGACGTGCCCGAGTTGCTGTCGTTGCCGCTGGGGCTGACGAAGTACGTGCGGGCTGCGGCGTACGCAGTACCGGCTCCCATGGTGGCGAGGCCCAGCGGGGCGGATGAAGCGAGCAGTGCTGCGGTCAGGGCGAGGGTGCTCGTGCGTTTCACTGTTGCCTGGTCTCCCAGTTCGTCCTTGCGAAGCGGCTGGTGCCCTCCGCGGGCCGTAGCCGCGAGCAGAGAGCACGCAAAGGGAGACGTTTCGCCCGTGTCACCGAGCCGGGGCAAGGCGCCGGGAAGTGAAGCCCGGGGGCGTTGCGCTCCGAAGTCCGCTGTGAGGGGGGTGAGTTACGCGAGTGACAGTTCCAGACTCGAAAATCAGATGCAACCCCGGACTCGGTGTCAACGTTCTGACAGCGCGTCATGTGATGGGCCCGTCTGGCTGACCGGCGGAAGGCCTCCGGGTGCCCGGCTCACCCACGGGTCACAGCACGGCGGCTCGGAATCCGGCTGCTGCTACGGCCCGGTCGCTGTGCGACTTACCGGGACGTCCGGTGCGGTGCAAGAGGTTGAGGGCGGTGGGTTCGGCCCGTGGAGGCGGATGGTGCGGCCGTGGGTGAGGGCGGTGGGCCGGGCGGGGCGGAGCGGGATGTTGAGGCCGGCGGGGGCGCAGAACCGAGCCCCGCTGACGTCGAGGGATCTTCGCGGGGCTGCGGGTCGGTGATTCCACCTGGCAGTCGCCGCAGCCGCCCCCGGCTCCCGCCTCGGATACCGTGTTCCTCCACGGGGTGCCATCACGGATGTGGCGCCCCCCACCGGAGGTAGTCAGCGTATGAGTTCAAAGCGCAGCAAGAATCCAGCCCTGCCCGTACTTGACGACGCATTCCGACTCGCGTCGGTCAAGGACGCCGAAGAGTCCACCCGTGACGTGGTCGCGCGGCTGGCCACCACCGAGCTGCGCCGCGCTTCCCACCCGGGCCGGGTCACCTGGGAGCCCACCGATCAGCCCGAACCCGTACCGGCACCGCCGAGTGTGGTCGACGGTGACGGGGACCTGTGGCTGCGGGACCGGGGCACCGGCACCTGGACCATGCCCGAGTTCAACCCGAAGCAGTTCCCGGCCCGCTGTGGCGAGGTCCTGACGTGGAACCAGCTTGCCCAGGAGTTCGGCCCCCTGACCGGGCTGGCCGACGACCGCCGCGTCGGCGGCGGCCGGCGCTGAGCGCACGGGCGCCGCAGGAGGAGCGGTGACCAGGCGGGTCGCCGCCCGGTTACCCGGCGGGGCCGGCCGCGGTCTGTTCCGCGGCCCTGCGCCGCAGTACGTCCTCCACGCGGGCCCGCCACAGCCTCAGCGGCTCGGGCATGCCGATGCCCGCGAGTGGTGTGCCGGCCGGGGCTCCCTCGTGACCCCGGCCCGCCGTCTGGTTCCTCTCGTACAGGGTCACCAGGTGCGCAAGCTGCGGCATGTCCCGGCGCAGCCGGTCGGCCCAATCGGCTGTCAGGAAACCGTGGTTGACGACGAACCGGCCGTCGTCGCGGGCCGTCGTCACGTACAGGAGATGGCCGTCCGGGGACCAGAAGTACCGGATGTGGGGGTCCCGGCTCCAGCCCGGCGACGACGGGTACCGGGACAGTGCCTCGTGACGGGCCGCCGCCTGCTCGTGGGTCATCCACGACCGCACCCGCCCCGCGTCCTGGTACTCCTCCTCGGTGAGCGGGATCCCGAACTCCCAGAGCCTGGGCAGCATGTCCAGCTGGGCGGCCTCCTGGAGGTACTGGGCCTGGGCCCGGCCGTCCCCGCGGCGGCCGGCGGCCTCCGCATCGTGCCGGCGGCCCTCCAGGCCCCGCTCCTGGTCGAACCGCAAGAGGGCCGCCCAGTTGAGCTGTTCCGCGGCGGTCATGCGCGCCTCCCCCCGGCCCGCTCGTACCGGGCCCCCGGCCGGACCGCCGCCGGTCGGCGGCCCGTGCCCACCCGATGGTCCTCCGCCCGGAGAGCCGGCGCCAGACATCCCGGTGACAGGGCCCGTCGGGAGGCTGCGGGCTGAT
This sequence comes from Streptomyces sp. cmx-4-9, assembly GCF_046548835.1. Lineage (NCBI taxonomy): Bacteria > Bacillati > Actinomycetota > Actinomycetes > Kitasatosporales > Streptomycetaceae > Streptomyces > Streptomyces sp. cmx-4-9. Next base: position 317,254 of record NZ_JAEBEE010000006.1, read on the forward strand.
CGGTCAACCGTTGGGTCCGGCTTGTCGGCTGCTTCCCGTGGGGCTGAGCCCGGAACGGCGGGCCAGGGTCGCAAGCATCAGCGCTGAGTCCGCATGGAGCGTGATGCGCACCGGTGTGAAGGTGGTGGCGTCCACCGGTGACTCCCCGGTGCCGGGATTGCGGGCGTAGCGCGGATGGGCGCCTCCGCTGATCTGCCAGCGTATGCGGTGACCGACGGCGAAGCGGTGGGCGGTGGAGCTCATCGGCACGGTGATCCGCGACGGCTCCTGCCCGTCCGTCCGCAGTCGGCCCAGCCCGTCGCAGATGTTGACGGAGCGGCCTTGTGCGTCCACGTCGCACAGGCGCGTGAAGACGTCGGCGTGGCCGGTGTCCGTGGAGATGCTCAGCCGTGCGGAGACCGGGCCGAGGATGTCCAAGGGCTCGGTGAGCGGGGGGCCGGTGAAGGTCAGTACGTCGTCGCGGATCTCCAGGGTGCCGTTGTCGCGAGGACCGGCCGTACGGGAGAGCAGCGGGCCGCCGAGAGCGGGGGTGGGGTCGCCCGGGTCGTAGCGGAACGACATCAGGGGCCCGGATTCCGTGGGGGCCTGCCGGGTAAGGTGCTTCTGCCCGGTGGGAAACCACGAGTCGGCGACCGCGGCCGGCGGCCAGTCGTCGATGTCCCGCCAGTCGTCTTCGCCGCCGACGTGCACGCGCACCCTGGTGGGACGAAGGCCGGAGGGATCGCCGTACAGGTGGGCGCGGAGCCAGGCGAGGCTCTCGGCGAACACCTCGGGCCACCCCTGTTGCAGCGCGGACGTGTGCGTCCAGGGGCCGACGAGCAAGGCGGTCTCGCACCCGGCCTCACGCAGTCGGCGGTACTGCTCGAAAGTCTGGTCGCCCAGCACATCGTGCCATCCGGTGATCAAACTGGTCGGCACCGTCAGCCGCTCCGCCGCCGCCGCCAACGACGCACCGCGCCAGTACGGGTCCTCGGCATCCGGGTGCGACATCACGCCGTCCAGCCAGGGCACCTCGCCCCCGAGGGCGGACACGTGCGCCCCGCGCAGCGGCTGCGCGGTGGTGACATCACGCAGGCGCCGCTGCAGACGCAGAGTCGCCTTCACGAACGGTGCCATCCCCTGGTGCTGGTACGTCATACCGGCGCCGACGGCGAGGGCGTTCTCCAGGCGGAGCGCACCCTGTGCGTGGAACAGGGCGTGCGGATCATGCAGCCCCACCTGCACCACCATCGCCTTCAGCTCCGGTGGCGGGTCCAGGGCGAGGGCCCACTGCACGTATCCCAGGTAGCTGGGGCCGACTGTCCCCATCGTTCCGTTGAACCAGGGTTGCTCGCGCAGCCAGGACACCGTGGCCTGGCCGTCGGCGGCCTCGTTGCGCCACAGGTCGAACTCGCCGCCGGAACCACCGGTGCCGCGGCAGCTCTGCAGCACCACGTGGAAGCCCTGTTCGGCGAAGAGCACGCCGTACATGGGAGACCACGGCAGGCCCCGGCCGTACGGCGAGCGCACCAAGAGGGTGGGGAAGTCGCCCTCGGCGCGTGGGAAGTAGTGGTCCGTGATCAGCGGGCTGCCGTCGGCGGCCGGCACCGGCAGTCCCGGCTCCCACCCGACATCGTGGCGCTTGGCCGGGAGGCCGCGCCAGGTCGCCCTCATGATCCGTGAGCTCAGTGGCGGCCTACCCGAAGGCGCTGGCCAGGTCGGCCTCGTCGCAGGACCGTGTGTGCGCATGGCCATCGTTCCCCTCCTCGCTATCCGTACAATGTACGAGAATAGGCCATGCTTGGATGAGACCCGCAAGGGCCTCCTCGATCAAGGGAGGGAGCGCGGACCATGCCCCGTGCAGGAGAGGCCGGCGCCCCAGGCGTCGACCCCGAGCAGCTCTGGCTGGGCTCCGCCAAGCCCCGCAGGGGCCGCAAGCCCGCCTACAGCCGAGAGGCGATCACGGCGGCAGCGGTCGCCCTGGCGGACGCGGAGGGGCTCGAAGCGGTCACCATGCGGAAGGTCGCCGCAGAGGTCGGAGCCGGCGCCATGTCGCTGTACAGCTACGCCCCCGACAAGGAGACGCTGCTGGAACTGATGGTCGACCACGTCAGCGGCGAACTGCCGACCGCGGACCCGCCCACCGGCGACTGGCGTGCCGAGCTGAAAGCCATCGCCCACATCCAGCGCGCCCACATGCTGCGACACCCCTGGCTGCCCGCCGCTCTGGCCGGCCGCCGCATCCCCGGCCCCAACACCCTGGCCTTCCTGGAACGCGCGCTTGCCGCCCTGCGGCCCACCCGGCTGGACGGTGCGGCGAAGCTGGAGGTCTTCGCCCAGCTCACCGCATTCGTGGCCGGACACGTCGCCCATGAGATTGCCGGGGCCGCAGCCTCGCAGTCCCCCGACCGAGCCGCAGCCGAAGCCCGCTACCTCGCCGCTGTCGCCGCGGACGGCCGCCACCCCGAACTCGCCGAAGCCCTCGCCGCCCCCGGACGCCCCCTCACACCCGAAGCCACCTTCACCCGGTTCCTCAACCGCCTGATCGACGGCCTGAACACCGCCTGACCCCACTCCGCCGCGCCGTGCCGAGCCGCGCCGTGCCGAAGCCCTTCCCCCGGTCGGCCCCGGCTGGAACGGCGTGGACGCGGACCACGCCGGCCGCCGGAAGGATTTCCGGCGAGCGGCAGCCCGTTGAAGGACGGGGGAACGGAACGGTGTCCTCGGCGCGGGTCCCTGTCAGGACTCGCAGGGAAGGTTGACGATGCGGACGGTGTACGCCGAGGAGACCCAGCGGTTGGTGCCCACCTTGCGGAAGCCGTTGGTGGTGGACGACGACGCGAGGATCGTGGAGCCGTTGGCGTAGGACCCGACGACCGCGTAGCCGGTGCCGGGACCGCTGCGGATCAGCAGACCGCCGCTGGCGTTGACCTTGTAGTAGCACTGGGTGGCGAGCGCACCGGCCGGCGCGAGCTCCACGGCCGCGCCCGCCGCGCCCGCCCCGTCCGCCGTGCGGGCGGGTGCGGGTGCGGCGGCCTGGGCCGTGAGACCGCCGCCGAGGAGCGCGGCGGCGGACAGGGCCGCCACGGCCGCCGCGCGGGCGGCGGAGCGACGCGGTGACATGGTGCGGCGTGCTGCTGTGACGGTCATGGAATCGGTTCCCCTTGCGTCGTCGGTTCTGGGTGCGGAACACGTACGTAGGAGCAGGCCCGGGGCCGGCCGAGCGGTGTCACCGCTCAGAGACACCGGAGCCGCGCACCCGAAGGGCGCGCATGACGTTAGCGCCATCGGGACGAAATCAGCCGCCTGAAGCACGAGAACTCCCCAACCGGAACGGGGAAGTGGCCCGTTCCGGCGGGGGAGTCCGTAAGACGCTGAAGCCCCGGGACGCCCCTTTTCAGCGGCCCGGACGGCGTCACCGCTCGGCGCGCGAGCCGCTGCGAAGTCGCACAGGTCTCCCATCGACCAGGGCCAGCGGAACCGCGCCTCACGGCCTACGCACACTCACGTGCGAGCGGCTCTCTCCGGCCGGTCAGCCGTACATCGCCACGCGGTATAGAGCCGCAAGCGCGTCGTCGATGGGATGGGGCTGCGGCTTACCGGAGGAGTCGAGCCTGTTCCACCTCTGCATGTTCACCGCGACCGCCATCTGCCGCTTGCCGTCGGACCGGGTCATGGCCAGCGCCCCACCGCCCCAGACCGTGCCCCCATGGCCCCAGAAGGTGCCCTGACCGGGACCTTCCATCGGGTACAGGCCGAGCCCGTAGTCGATCACCCTTCCCTCTTGGGAGACGACCGGGACAGTGCGTTGCATCTGCGCCAGCGACGACAAGCTGACGATTTCCCCGGCCAGCAGGCTGGCGTAGAAGCGGTTGAGGTCCGTGACAGTCGATATCAGCGACGCTGACGGCCCCACCCAGGACATGTCGTAGACGCTGTAGTCACGCGGCGGGTCGATCATGCCGAACCACGCCTCGTAGAGCAGCGAATGCGGGTCGTCGACGTACGGTCCGTCGGGGAGTTCGGTGTCCCGGAGCCCGGCGCGCTCGATGACGTTCCGCGTGATGCACTCCTCGGCCGTCGTGCCCGTCACCTGTTCCAGGAGCTGGACGAGGAGCAGGTAGTTGGTGTTGGAGTACACCCCCGGCGTGCTGCCCGGGGAGCCGACGGCAGGTGCGGTGACCCCCAACTCGATCAGCTCGATGGGGTCGAACCGGGTGAACCGGTGGTCGTCCAGGCTCTGGGGTCCGGTGTTCGCGAGGTCGGGGAAGGCCTTGAGGGAGGGGTAGGCGTATGGGAGGTACTCGGCGAGGCCGCTGGTGTGATTGATCAGCATGCGGACCGTGATCGCGTCACCGCGTCCTCCGGGAACCAGCTCCGGAAGGTACCGGCCGACCGGTGTGTCGAGCCCGATCTGACCGCTCTCGACCAGTTGCAGGACCGCGGCGGCGGTGAAGGTCTTGGTGATGCTGCCGACGCGGTGCCGCATATGGGCGGTGACGGGACGGCCGGTGGCGGTATCGGCGACCCCGGCGGCGCCGCGCCAGACCTGTTCGCCGTCACGTACCTCGGCGAACAGGCCCGGCATTCCCGCGCGATGGACGTTGTCGAGGGCGGCGTTCAGCGCCGCGGGATCCAGTGGGTTCGTCACGTCATGCGTCCTTTCGCGTTCCCCGGGGTGAGGCTCCGCATCAGTCGCCCGACCCGGGCAGCAGGCCACGAGTGGTGTGCCGGCGTGCCCGGCACGCTCATGTCCTCATTATGCACGCGGTGCGTGCAACGCCAGGTGCACGGATAGAATGAGATCCGGCGAGAGGAGCACGATGGCAGGCCGAAGGCGTTGGTCGACCGAGGAGATCCTGGATGCGGCAGCGGAGCTGCTGCGCACGAGCGACACGGAGTCGTTCAGCGTGCGCAAACTCGCCGCGACCCTCGGGACCGATTCCTCCAGCCTCTACCGGCACTTCCGCAGCAAGACAGAGCTGCTGCGCGCGGTCGCCGACCGGATCCTGCTGGCATCCATGGACGGCTACCGCGCCGAGGGCGACTGGAAGCAGCGCATCACCGCCCTGGCCCTGCGCCTGAGAGAGGCGTTCGGCCAGCAGCCCCAGCTCGCCGCGGTCTGGGGACGGTACGCGTCAGGCGGCGCCGGTTCCCGGCTGGTCATGGAAGAGGTGCTGCAGGCCCTGCGCGCGTCGGGGTTGCCCGACGCGGAGATTCCGGCGCGCTACCACCGGCTCGCGGTCCTCATCGCCGCGTTGATCGCCTCCGAGGCCGCAGTCAGCACCATCACGCCGGAAGAGTACGAACAGGCCATGGAGCTGTTCCGCGTCGCGGTACTCGGCGCCGACCCCGAACGCTTCCCCGCCCTGGCCCACTTCGCCCGCGACGTCCGCCCCCTCGGGGCGGATCGCCGGGCCGCGTTCGAGGAGATCCTCGCCGCCCAACTCGCCCACATCGAAGCCGCAATCTGCCCGAGCTAGTCCGGCCTCGGAATGGGTACGCCCGCATGCCGAGGTGTCGCGTTTTCCCCCCTCCACTCGCGCGGGGAAGACCCGGCGAGGTTGCCGTCCGGGGCGATCCCCTGCGCGGTGGTTCCTGTCCGAAAATGCCGCAGCACTGTCGGACGGTGTGCAGACGCCGCCGGGCGCTGGTGCGCAGGTGGCGGTCGGGCAGGCTAGTTTGCTCGGATGAGTCTTCTTGATGATGTGGCCGAGCGCGACGGCTGGCGTTGCTGGGTGTGTGACGAACCGGTCGACCCCGACGAGTCGGTGAACGACCCGCGGGGGCCCAGTGTCGACAGCCGGACCGCCGACCGGAAAGCCAAGATCGCCGAGCGGCTCGCGCACCGCGGGTGCAACACCCGCAAGGGCGCGGTCAAGGCGGTCATCGCCTGGCCGGACCGGCTGTACGTAGCGGAACCCGCGCCGCTGATCGCCGTTGCCGACAGGCTGGAGCGCAAGGGGGGCCGCGAGACGGTGGCCCGTTGTCCGACGAAGAAGGACGCCCAGGAAGCGGCGGATTGGCTGGTGGACCGGTTCTCCCGACTGGTACCGGGGCTGCCGGTGACCGCCGACATCCAGCCGGGCGGCGGCCAGTTCCTCGTCGTCCTGGCCACCACTCGCCGCTGACCTACGACCAGCCGCACCAAGGCAAAGGCACGACGCCTCCCGGAAACCACGCCGCTCCGGCTCGTGGCAGTCGACGGCGTCATCCGTCGGCTGCCACGAGCCGGAGGCAGAGGCTGGTGCCGACAGGAGATCTACTCGGTGTGCAGCACCGAGGCGATGGTCATCCGGGCCGCCGACCGCGCCGGGACCAGCGCGCCGAGGACGGCGATCGTCACACCCGCGAGGAGCATCGCGGCCAACTGCGGTGCGTGCCAGACGTCTTTCATGTACGCGGGGAAGTCGACCACCCCGACGTGGTCCACGACGAGGCGGTGCGCCACGATCCCGAGCGGGATGCCAAGCAGCCCGCCGACCGCGCCCGGCCCGGCGACCGAGGTCACCGTCATCACCACCACTTGCCGGGGGGGGCATCCCGATGGATTTGAGCATGCCCAGGTCCCGGCGCCGCTCACGGGTGTTCAGGAGGACGGTGTTGAAGACGCCGAGCGAAGCGACGATGGCCAGCAGCACGGTGAACACCGTGGCGAAGGTGATGACGGTGGCGGTACCGGCGTTGCCGGAGTCCATCACCGACGGGCGCAGGCCCGGGTCGAGTGCCGTGACCGCCGCGGCGTAGGCGCGCGCATCGGCGCCGGGGGCGAGCCGCACCGTGTACTCGGTGGCGTGGGCGTCCGGTGCGAGTTGGGCGAGGGTCTGCCAGGTGGCCTCCAGGGCCCGGGCGTCGCCCTCGATGACCTGGCCCACGACGGTCGCGATGATCTTCCTGCCGTTCAGCTCCAGAGTGACCTGGTCACCCACCCTCAGCCCGCGCTCGGTCAGGAACGCGGGCCCGGCCACGATCTCACCCGAGGCGGGCCGGGCCCGGGCGAACGGGACGGGACACGGGCTGCTCGGCCTGCGGGAGCGGGTCGCGGTCTACGGCGGCCACCTGGACGCCCGACGGCGCCTCGGCGGTGGCTACCGCGTCCGCGCCCGGATCCCGCTGGACCGCCCGTGACGACGCACGGCGGGACCGCCCCGCACGGCGGGACCGCCCCGCGCGTCGTGATCGCCGACGACCAGGAGCTGGTGCGTACCGGCTTCCGGCTGATCCTGACCGCACGCGGCATCGACGTGGTGGGCGAGGCGAGAGACGGGGCCGAAGCCGTGGCCGCCGTGCGCAGACTGCGCCCCGACGTCGTCCTTATGGACATCCGCATGCCGACCATGGACGGCCTGGAGGCTGCCCGCCGCATCCTCGCGCAGTCCCCGGACTGCCGGGTGATCATGCTGACCACCTTCGACCTCGACCAGTACGTCTACGCCGCCCTCGCCGCCGGGGCCAGCGGGTTCCTGCTCAAGGACGTCACCCCCGGGCACCTCGCCGCCGCCGTGCGCCTGGTCGACACCGGGGACGCCCTGCTCGCCCCCTCGATCACCCGCCGCCTGGTGGAGCGCTTCGCCTCCGGCACTCCGGGGGCCGGTCCGGGCCCCGCGGTCCCGGCCGTCCACCGCAACCTGGCCGCACTGACACCACGCGAACGCGAGGTCCTCGCGCTCATGGGCCGGGGGCTTTCCAACTCCGAACTGGCGCAGGAACTGACGCTCAGCGAGGCGACGGTAAAGACCCATGTGGTCCGGATCTTCGCCAAGTTGAGCCTGCGCGACCGCGCCCAGGCCGTCGTCCTCGCCTACGAGACAGGACTTGTCTCACCCGGCGAGTCCGCCGACACCGCCGACCCCACGGTTTGGTGAAGATCCCTGTGTCTCCGTGGCGACGCCTGAACTGCTCAACCCGTACCGGTGAACGTGCTCAGCTGGTAATGGCCGACCACGGGCTCTCGTCAGTCCGCTGTGGACGGTCGACGGCGCCGGGCGGCCAGGCCACTCCTCATGCCACCTGGATGACCACCTTGCCCGCAGCGTGGCCGTTCTCGACGGCGGCGAGGGCGGCCGGGGCGTCGGAGAGCGGATGGACCGCAGTGATCACGGGTACAAGGACTCCGTCGAGGGCCAGCCTGGCGGACCGCTCCAGACTCTCCCGGTCGAGGCGCCGCTCGATGAAACGCCCACCGAGATCGGGCACGGACATGTCGCCCACGGCGATGACGTTCCGGCGATCCCGGGCCAGCGGAGCGACCGTCCGCAGCGAGGCTCCTCCGACCAGGTCGACGATCCCGTCGAAGCCGTCCGGAACCAGCTCGCACGCCGCGGCGACGACGTCCCCGGCGGTGTAGTCGATGAACCGCACCCCGATGGCCTCGGCCTGCTCGCGCTTGGCGGTACTCCCGGTGCCGATCACACGCAACTCGCGCCCGATGGCCAGCCGGGCGGCGACGAGGCCGACCCCACCCCCGACCCCGTTGACCAGGACCGTCGCACCGGCCGGGAGGCCAAGCTGGTCGAGCACGTCCACCGCGGTCGTCCCGGTCACGGGCAGTGTCGCCGCCACGGTCGCGGACAGGCCCGCCGGGATGCGCGCGGTGTTCGGCGCGGACAGCACCGTCGTCTCGGCGTAGGTGCCGCCACCGGTGAGTGCGAAGCCGAAGACCGCGTCACCCACATCGAGCCCGTCGACGTCCTCGCCCCGGGCGAGAACGGTTCCCGCTGCCTCCATCCCCAGCACCAGGGGAAACGGACGCCCGCCGTCGAGCCCGGGGACCAGGCCCGAGCGCAGCATGTTGTCGAGGGGATTCACGCCGGCCACGTCGACCCGGATCAGCACCTCGCCGCGACCGGGGACGGGATCGGGACGATCGAAGAACTCCTGCACCTCGGGCCCGCCGTACCTGCCGAAACCCCACGCCTGCCCCATCTTCTGCCGCCTCCCATATGACCGGCCCGGTGATTCCGGGCGGGCTCTGCAGCCATCCTCACTTCTCACATCGATGTCAGGGGCAAGTGACTGAGACGCAGGTCACAGCATCAGGCCGGCCGTCCCGCCGGCTCCGGCGACGTCGACAGCTCCGCCCGGTGCCGGCTGTTGGCCCTGATCAGCGCGTCGAGCGCATCCCGGGTCCCGATCAGGTGCGCGATGTCGGCGTCGATCCGGTCGCGCTCGCGCATCATCGCCGTGAACGTCTCCTCGGCGACGCCCAGGTCAGCCGGGACGTCCACACACGGCAGCACAGTTGCGATCACCCGGCTGGACATCCCCGCGTCGAACAGCTGCCGGATGAGCGACACGCGCTGGACCGCCGCAGCGGCATAGTGACGCTGCCCGGCATCGGAGCGTGCGCTGGTCAGCAGGCCCTGCTCTTCGTAGTACCGCAAGGAGCGCGGACTCACGCCCGTACGCGTGGACAACTCGCCGATCCGCATTCCTGAGAGCCTACGCCCGCGTGCTCCAGGTGCAGACCGCTAGCGAGCCACGGACCCCCACGGACGCCGCCACAACGGCAGGGTTGTCGTCCCGGTCTCCCATCCGAGCACGTTCGCCTGTACGCGCCTCAGCACTTCCCCCTGTACGCCGCGCCGCCGCTGGCGATCAACGCCCACCCCGGATGGACACCTCACGGGAAAACCTGCCACGACCGGTACCGACCGCCGCCGCTCTGCCGGCCATGGCCACCCAGGCAGTGTCTGATGGCACTTTGACGAGGTCGCCTAACCAAGCACGGCGGCGATTTCGTCTTCGGTCGGCCCGAGACCTGGGGTGGGGGCACCGCGGTGACCGTCATCGACACCGACCGGTACGGGACGGCGACCGCGCAGGCGTGGGACCGGCTCCATCGCCGGTTGACCCGCCGGGCCGCGTGGTTTGACGACGAGTGCCCGCAGCCGGTCATCGAGGGCACCGTAATCCTTTCCACCTCCTCAAGCGACCATTCTCTGGACCCGGCCGAAGCTGTGGGACCCACAGGCCGCCGACCGCTGGACCTGGCTCGTCCTGGCCGCACACGTGCAGCTCCGCCTCGCCCGTCCTCTCGCACGGGATCTGCGACGGCCGTGGGAGAGGCCGGCGGAACCGAACGGCCCCGCCCCTGCCCGGGTCCGCCGCCGTGGGTTCGGGAACCTGCGGGTAAAGACGGGCACGCCGGCTGGTGCGCCGAAACCCACCCGCCGCGGCCCCGGCCACCGAGATCCCGCACCCAAGGACTTCGGCGTCCCGATCGCCGCGCTGACCCGCCACCGCGCCGAACTCCTCAACAGCCCGTCTACGACAACCCCTACGCCCGCGCCGCCGCACTCGTCCACACACTCGGCCGCTGCCGCTGGCTGGAACGCCTCAACCTCACCGTCGCCTGCGCCCCCGCCATGATGTACCTCAACGCCAACGGCATCCCCGCCGACCCCGCCCGCGAACAGCTCACCGCCCTCGCCCACGAGCTGTACAAACCCCGCACCGCCACCGCCCGCATCACCGAATTCCTGCGCACCTGGGGCTGACGGCAGCGTGGGAGATCAAGCACAAGACGCACACATGCAATGAGGTTCAGAGCCTCTATCCGCCAACGTGAAAGGAGGGTCCCGATGGACCTTGCCGCCCTCTGGTTTCCCAGCGGACCCGCTGGAATCATCCTGGTAATCGTGGCTCTCATAGCAATAGGAGTCGGAATCTACATGGGCCGAAGGGGCAGGTAGCCCCCGGATGGGGCTCCCCATCGATACCTCCGGCGAGCAGTTGTCCGGCCGATCATGTGGCTGTCTAGGCTGGTCCTCCTGGAGGGGGTGGCTGTGACCGAGGCGGTTCGTGAAGCGGCCGTTGCGTCGGTGCAGGAGATCATGCATGCGGATTATGCCGACGATGCCGAGGCGTACGGCGCGCTGGAGGCGTTGGGCAATGCCCTTGGCTGTCCGGGCGGCTATGTGAGCGACTTGATCTTCTGGCCCAAAGGAAGGGCGCTGACAGCTGCCGAGGTCGTCGATCAGGCTCTGAAGTACCGGCCCTTCGCTCTGTGAGAGGTCTTCAAGTCCGCAGCCTGGTAATCAAGGCCGCCGCGCTGACGTCCACCACTCACGGCTGAGGATGGCGCTTGCCCACAGACACCCCACGGCATCACCCATGCGGAGGACACGCCAAGCCCATTTTGTCAGGAGTTCCACATACCCCTGACCGCCAACCGCCAACCGCCGGCCGCCGACCCCCAGGTGACTGCCCAGGCGGCCGGTCCGCTCCTCGCCTACGCCGCGCACACCCGTGCAAAGGCGAATGACCCGGCTGCTTTCCTTGGAGATGGCGCTGCCAACGGAGTGCCCGGCCCCCCGAAGAGACCACTCCCTGCGAGGTTGTCGCCAGACTTCTCTCGGTCGTAGGTCAGCTCGAAGTCGTAGATTCGGCCACGTCCGACAGGAGGGCGCCGTCCTCGGTCCAGGGCCCAGGCGCAAAGCGATAGACGGGCAGACCGCTCGCTCGCTCCGTCAGCGTTTCTGGGCTCGGTATTGCTTGAGGAGAGCGGTGAGCTTCGCGGGTTCGGCGGTGCCATTCAGCTCCGTCAGGAGACCGTCAGGGCAGAGCTCGTAATGGTCGCCCCACCACCTCTGCCCCTTGTTGTCCCAAATGCGATACCCGCCGGGTACCCCCCTGGCCACGTACCGTCGCTTGCGCATATCGACCGCCCCTCACGGCAGTCCCCCCACACTGCAAGTTGCTACTGAGCAGGATCATCTTCCGAAGCAGGCGGCAGCCGGCTCGTCCGGGGAGCTGCCTCTTGATTTTAGCGAGGCACCGCGCGTGACCCTCCCACGGGCAGTACGCGAGACTGCTGCGGTGGCTACGGGTGAGGCCGACTTTTTCAAGCGTTTGGACGGTGCAGGCTTGCGGGTCTTGCGGGTCAAGCAGCGGCGTGCGCCGGACGACAACCTGATCCGGAGCAGGCGCCGATCTGTTTATCCGGGGTACGACTCGCACCTGATCTGTCCCTGTCCAGGGTGCGTGAGCGCTGGCGCACACCGGTTCCTGCTCCGCGGGCTGGGTCTACGGCAATGTGGCGGGCGGCCGAGCACAAGGTGCGCGCGGCCGCGGAGCAGCTGGGCGCCGACGGCCCGCGCCAGGGGGTCGGAGATGTAGCTGCGCTCGGCAACCTGATGGTGGTGGCCGCCGTTCTTTCGCCCCACCTGGTGCGTCGCCAGATCAAGAAAGCTGCCTGCGAGTGTGCGGCCGTGGGGGCTTCCCCGGCGCCGGCACGAGGCGCAGGAGCATCGTGCTCAGGCGCAGGCTTCCGGAGCGGGCAGCGCGAGCGCCCGGTGACCGCGCCCTGCAAGGGGAATCCGGAGCCATCCGCAGGGCGGGGGTAGGGCCCTATGCTGGACCCCTCCGACGACCCCCTCACTCCTGCTCATAGGCCTCGGCGAGGATGCTTTTCAACGCATGCGTGAGCTCCGCCCGAAGCTCGTCATGTTCTGGACCCAACCGGTACTCGAGGGCGGTTCGCTCGTCCCCGTAGCGCCAGACGGGGCCGTGGAGGAGGCGCGGCGGCTCCCAGTCGTAGCGCGGGTGAATGTGGCCGTGCAAGTGCTCCCAGGAATTTCCCAGCACCTCGTAGTTGAGGCGGCGCAACGCCGAGTCCCTCTTCCTGCATACGGTTTCGACTGCCTCGCCGAGAAGTGAGAGGTCGAGGAGAAACCGTGATCGCTCGTCGCGGGGCAGATCGGTGAGGTGGTTTGCTTCGCCCGCGTACAGCAGCAGGCAGTAGCCAGGGAGGTGTTGGATGTCGCCGATGACAGCCCAGCCGGTCCGCATCCGCGCGAGCACCGTCGGATTCTCGCCACGCTCGGCGGAACCCAAACGATCATGTGTCCAGTCCATGTCCCATGGATATCAGGAAGGTCGGACCATCCCGGAAATGATGTCGCAATCAAGCCATGGGATCGCCCCATGATGCAGATCATCGGAAGTGTCGGCGACGTGGCAGAGGGACAAGAGAGGGGCACGCGCTGGATGGTCACCACAACGCAGCCCCAGGGCTGGAGGGGCCGTGTGGTTACCTAGGGTGACAGTCATGCTGGGCGTCCTCTTTTCAGGCCTCGTCCTGCTTGTCCTGCATGTCCTCTGGCTCCTGTCGCGCGCCGTTGCGTGACGTTGGTACAGGAGGAGGAGTGCAACGCGACGACCCGAGCAGGTTGCCATCGACGTTATGCCGTGATGGCAGATGACCGGCGCGAAATCTGACCCTTCAGGCAGCCCGACGCGATGTTGTCCCGCGTTGCAGAGCTACAAAAGGGCTGAGAGAACGCTGGGAGGAGGAGGGCTATGGCGTCGGTCCCCGGAGTGGTGTGCAGGTAGTAGCGCTGGAGGTGTCAAGCGATGTGCTTGTGCATCACGCCGAGGTAGTGGCGTTCCCGATGGGGCACGGCGATCAGGTCTTCTCGGAGCACGGTGGCCGGGTGGGACTCTAGGTCGCGCAAGACCAGGGGCGGCAACTTGGTCGTCGAGCCCGGCCGGAGCCTGATGCAGATTCCGCTGACGACGCGTTGGGTGACGACCAGCTTGAGGCCGTTCCAGGCGTAGGGGTAGCCGTCGATGTTCGGTCTCATCCGGATGGCGGGGTGCGGGCGTCCTCGACCCAGGAGATCTTCGGCCGCGGTCAGCTGCATGCCGCAATGAAGCGGACCGATACGGCCGGTCCGGGCGAAGTCGACGAGCACGTTCATCAAGGTCACGACGGTGACTCTGACATCTTCTCGTGCTGACACCCCCTGGATAACGGTCGAGGGGTCCTCAACATGGCTCATCCGGGCGACACGATCGTGTGCGGGTAGGGAGGTCAATGACCGGCAGCAGAGTCGCAGTCGCAGCGCGGTGCTGTGGTCGTCGCCGGGCCGGGAGTGTGCGCCCTCGATGAACGGGCCGACCCGCACGACCACGTCCCGGCCGCTGCCGCGCGTTCACTTTTCCGGGGGAGCGTACGGCGCCGAACATCGCGCGGAACTGGGCGACGGCCGCCTGGTTTTGGGAGGTGAGCTGGCCGGGGGCACCGCCGTAGCGGCGGAAGTGGCGGATCACGGGTGGCCTCCTGCTCGGGGTGAGTGGACGCCTTGAGGGCGCGCGGCAGGTGGATGTGCAGGTGCCCCACTGCGACCTCCTGACCCCGAGCGCGGAGTTCGTATCCGAGGAGCTCGATGAGTTCGGATGCCCCTTTCCGGACTAGGAGAACGATCAAGGTCCAGTCCTCGACATGAAAGCGGCCCCGCCTGTGACGGGGCCGCTCGTCGTGACATTGGTGTGGGGGCCCGTCATCTGGATCTTGGGCAGCCGGTTCAGCCGCGGAAGCCGCGGACCCTGCCCCCGGCTCCCGAGGAGGCTCCGCGGCCGCCTGGGCGGTCGGGTCGTGCTCGCGGGCGTGGAGGTGGACCTGGCTGTGCCCGGAAAGGGTCAGTGACCGTTCATCGGCATGGAGCTACCCGGGGTGCGGGGGAGCATCGCGCAACTGGTCGGTGCGGTGGCCTCCTGGGGCGCCTTGGGGTCGACTCTGGCCCGGATCTACGGCCTGGCGGACAGGCGGCCTGCATGCCGGTACTCGTCCGGTGGTGTGGTTCGCCCAGACCAATGGCCACGGCCTGGTGCCCGTGGCCGGAATCGTCCTGCGCGCCCTGACCTGCCTCGTGGCCCGCCCGGCCGCATCCTGCCCTCGCCCGACCGATCCGGCCTGCCAGGACGCCACCCGCGCAGCCTGATCCTCACCCTTGCGGCGGCGGCGGGTGTGGCCCTGCCGCGGGTCAGGTCAGGAGCACGGCGGCGTGCCGGCGTGCCTGGTCCAGCCAGGCCGCGCGCTCTTCAGCGGTCGAGTCGGTGACGGTACGAAAGACGACCCGGTCCACCTTGGTCACTCCAACATACGGCAGGACGCACGCCGACCAGATCTTCTGCAACGGATCACCGAACTCGCTCTCCTCCCGCTCGCCGGGGGTGTCGGACGTATTCAGCACGAGCGCCCTGCCCGCTCGGAGTAGTCCGGCAGGCTCCCCTCCGCGGCGCCCAGCTTGTAAGCGACACCCGGCACGAGCACACGCTGAACCCACCCGGTAAGGACGGCCGGCGGCATACCCCACCAGTTCGGATGGACGAACACCATCCCATCCACGGCGGCAACTTCGGCCCGGTGCTGCGCCACCTGCGCATCCTGAGCGGCCTCCGCCGCCTCAACCGTCCCCGTCTCATCGGCGGTCAACACCGCGGGAAACCCTTCCGCGCACAGGTCATGGGCCACGACCTCGGCCCCCCGACCGCGCAGCTCCTCCACCACGGCGTCGAACACCGCGTGGTTGAAACTCCCGGCCCGCGGATGTGCGAGATACACCGCTATGCGCATTCTTCCCCCAGCCGGCACCGGCACCCTCAAGCTGCTGCAGGCATGCACCAGCAGCAGCCTCATACAAGCATGATCGTCACCTTCCGGCAGTTGTTTCCCATGGCCGACGACGACGTGCCCGGCCGGTCCAACCGGGGCCTGGCCGCAGCGGCAGGATGACGCCATCAGTCCCCAGGGAGGAGGCGTAGGCCCGGCAGTGCGAGCCGCCGTGAACATCCGCATGGCCCTGTGTGCTCGGCGTGTGCTCGGCGTGCTCCGATCGCCGCGCCGCCATGGCGGACCCTCCCTGGGTGATGCGCACGCTGGGTCCTGACGGCGGGCTTACTCCGCCAGGCCCCGGCCACCCGCCTGCTTGCCTAGGCGGCACATCAGCAAGCGGGGTGCTGCCCGGACAAGGGCTGACGCGGCCAGGCCGATGGCGGCACCCGCTGCGACGTCGGAGGGGTAGTGCGCACCACTGCAAACCCGTTCCAGGGCCACCAGCACGGCGGGTACGGCGCATGCGGCGCCAGCCGCGGGCCAGGGTGACGCGACGGCCGCCGTAAACGCCGTGGCGGCGGCTGTGTGCCCTGAGGGGAAGGAGGAGCTGTCCGGCCGGTCCTCAACGCCGTCGTGCGGGATCCACTCCGCCGGTGGCCGGGGCCGCTCCACGAGCTGTTTTGCCACTCCGTTGGACAGGAGCTGCGCCACTCCCATGGCCGTGATGCCGAGGGCAGCGGCCCTGCGGCCCCGCCCGCCGCCGGAGGTCGCCATGATCACGGCGGCGGCCCACCACAGCTTCGTGTGCTTGGCAGCTTCCTCGACCGGCGGCAGCACCTGTCTGGCCCAGGCCGAGTCCCAGGCGGCCATCCGTCTCGTCAGCCGATGATCACTCCTGCGCATGGCATCCAGGATTTCCATGCTGCGCCGCTTCCCCCGTCCGAGCCTGTTCACGCGCCCCTCGTCAACCGTCAACCGTCAACCGTCGACCGTCCCCTCGACCACGCCTTCCTCCGGGAGTGCTCCCCGGCTGTGAAAGTCGCCGCCTGCCTGTGTGGCGGACCCCGGGCAGCGCCGAACGCCAAGGGCCGGGGATTCAAGCGGATGCCCCCGGTAGCTTCATCGCCCTGCTGATCTGGATGGCAGTGTCGCGACTCCAGCCGAATAGCTGTCCGAATCAACGGGTGAGTTCGCGCCAACAAACCTCGCATTTTCGGGCTCTTTCCCGTAGGGCATGTTGAGTTAACCGCGCAAACAGCTCGGCCGGGCTAACGTGTTCCTTGACCAAGTGTTGACTGACTCTTGGTCCGCACCAGGGATGCTGAACCTGCTGGAGGGATGGATATAGCGAGGTGGGACAGGTGGGATTGAGCTCGCACTCCGTTCCGTCGCCTTGTTAGCCGCCTGCTCCCGCCGCGTGCTTGCGTGTTCGCAGCCGTGCATGGCGCCTGCAATACCTCGGTCGAAAGCCCGTCCGGAATTGGACCCTCTACGAGGCAACGCGCGTCGGTAGTTGTCACGACGACGGCTGCGTCGGCGGGTCGGTAGACCCCCGCGCGCAACCGCCACGTTCCGCCGGCTGTTGCCCAGCACCTCCCCACGTCCTGCCCGTCCGACGCGCCGTCACGGCGCGCCAGGAGGAATGACCACGCATGCAGCCCCTCATCGACAACGCCCGCACGTTCGGACAGCGCCCTGAGGAGTTCGCCAAACTCGCTGAAGGGCAATCCCCCCGAGTCCTGTTCATCACGTGCTCCGACTCCCGGCCCGTACCGGCCCCGGTCACTGGCGCCGCCCCCGGTGAGCTCTTCGAGCTGCGCACAGCAGGCGACACCGTGCCGCCGTACGCTTCCGGGCGGCCCCCCTGCGAGGCCACCACCACCATCGAGTACGCCGCGAATTTCCTCGGCGTCCAGGACATCGTCGTCTGCGGCCATACTCACTGCGGTGCCGTCGCCCCTCTCGTGCGGGGCAACGAGCTCGACCCCGTCCCCGCCATACGGGACTGGCTCGCCCACGCCGCGGACCGGCCGGCGGAGGCCGATCCCGACCCCGTTGACCCGGCGCTCGCCGCGTCCGCGCGGCACCACCTGCTCGCTCAGATGCTGCGCCTGCGTTCGTACCCCTGTGTGGAGAGCGGACCGGCTGAGGGGCGGCTGCGCCTGCGCAGCTGGTGCTACGAGGCGCACACCGGGGCCGTACTCGAACACTGCGCGGACACCGACACCTTCCAGGCCCTGTGAGTACGGCATGAATGCCGTACTCAAGGTTCCCCATCTCAAGCAGGACTTCGCCGCCTCCCTCGTCGTCTTCCTTGTCGCGCTGCCGCTGTGCGTCGGCGTGGCCGTCGCCTCCGGCGCCCCGGCCGAACTCGGCCTGGTCACCGGCATCGTGGGCGGGATCGTCACGGGGTTCATGCCGGGCAGCAGCCTGCAGGTTTCCGGGCCGGCCGCGGGACTGACCGTGCTCGTCTTCGAGGCCGTCCGGCAGTTCGGACTGGCCGCCCTCGGTGTGATCGTGCTGGGAGCCGGGCTGCTCCAACTCCTCATGGGCGCGCTCAAGCTGGGGCGCTGGTTCCGAGCCATCTCGGTCTCGGTGGTCGAGGGCATGCTGGCCGGCATCGGGCTGGTGATCATCGCCGGCCAGCTGTACGCGGCGGCCGGCCTGAAAGCCCCGGCGTCCGGCACGGGCAAGATCACGGGGCTGCCGGAGGCACTCACCCGCGCGGTCGGCAGCACCGACGTCCTGGCCTCGCTCGGGGTCGGCGCCGCCACCGTCGCGGTGATGGCGCTGTGGAAGCGGATGCCGGAACGGGCCCGTGCCATACCGGGCGCGCTCGCGGCGGTACTGCTGGCCACGCTGGCCTCGCTGGTGTTCGCGCTGCCGGTGGCCACGGTGCAGGTGCAGGGATTGCTCGGCGCGATCCAGCCGCCTGGAGCCGACGCCTTCGCCCGACTGGCCCAGCCGGCCGTCCTGGGCACGATTCTCGCGTTCGCGTTGATCTCCTCCGCCGAAAGCCTCTTCAGCGCGGCTGCCGTAGACCGGCTGCACGACGGACCGCGCACCGAGTACGACAAGGAACTCATGGCGCAGGGCGCCGGCAACACCGTGTGCGGCCTACTCGGCGCGCTGCCGATGACCGCCGTGATCGTGCGCAGCTCCGCCAACGTCCAGGCGGGCGCGAAGACCAAAACCTCTCGTGTGCTGCACGGAGTGTGGCTGCTCCTGTTCGCGGCCTTCCTGCCGTCCGTCCTTGAACTGATCCCGCTGCCCGCTCTCGCCGGCATCCTCATATACGCGGGCTGGAAGCTGATCCCCTTCCGGCAGGTCGTGCTGCTGTGGACGGCGTACCGCGGTGAGGCCGTGATCCTCGTGACCACGGCCGTGGCGATCGTCGCCGTCAACATGTTCGAAGGTGTGCTCATCGGTCTGGCACTGGCCGTCGCCAAAACGGCCTGGCAGGCCTCGCACGTCAATCTGGAGGTCATCGACAAAGGCGTCGGCCCCGTCCAAGCGCGCCTGTCCGGCAACGCGACCTTCCTGCGGCTGCCCAAGATCCTCGACAGTCTGCAGGCGCTGCCCCAGAACCGCCCGGTGGAGCTGGACCTCTCCGGACTGCACCACGTCGACCACGCGTGCCGCACGGCGCTGGAAAGCTGGGCCGAGCGGCACAGCGCGGCCGACACGGAACCGGTAAGAGTCACGGCACCGTAGGCACGCGCCGCCCGCCTCTGAGGCTGTCGGCCCGGCCGCCTCCTCGACCTCGGCCGCCCCATGTGGGGCGGTGATACAGGAGGGCGGGTTCCTGGGCCGATGCCCCCTGCCTGCACAGGTCGGCGCCCTGTACAAGGAACAGCGCAGGAGCAGGGGCACGTGACAAGAGCGCCTCCCGAACGGTACCGGTGTCGGTCCCAGAGTCCGATCTTCAGCAGAGCCGATCCAGGAAGACCCGGCTTTATTGGGTGAGGCGGCCGCGACGGCCGCGGGCGCGTTCACCCCGCGCGGCCCGCCCTGGGCGCCTCAAACCAGACACTATGACAACAAACGGGATCCGTGACCGAGGACTTTTTTGGTGTCCGGCGGGCCCGTTGCCCTGGTTCACGCCATGGAGACGACGACCTTGCCGGCCTTCGCGCGGCCTTTCTCGACGTACTCCATGGCCCGAAGGGTCTCGTCGAAGGGGAAGACCTGGTCGACGACGGGGCGGATCTTCCCGGCGTCGATGAGGGGGGTGAGCTCGCGCAGCTGGTCGCCACTGGCCTTCATGAACAGGAAGGAGTACGTGACACCGAAACGCTTGGCCTGGCGCCGGATCTTGGCGCTGAGCGCGGCGATGCCCAGGCGGAGTACCAGGTTCGAGCCGAGTTCGCGGGCGGTGGCCGTGTCGGGCGGGCCCGCGACGGAGATGGCCAGGCCGCCGGGTTTGAGGACACGCAGGGACTTGGCGAGGTTCTCGCCACCGAGGGAGTCCAGGACGAGGTCGTAGCCGGTGAGGAGTTCGGAGAAGTCCTGGGTGCGGTAGTCGATGACCTCGTCCGCGCCGAGGTCCTTGACGAGGTCGACCTTGGCGGTGCTCGCGGTGGCGGCCACGTGCGCGCCCAGTGCCTTGGCCAGTTGGATGGTGATGGATCCCAGGCCCCCGGCGCCCGCGTGGATGAGGACCTTCTGGCCCGGCTGGACGTTCGCCCGCTCGACCAGGGCCTGCCAGGCGGTCAGCGCGACCAGGGGGAGGGAGGCGGCCTCGGTCATGGTGAGCGTGGCGGGCTTGGGCGCCAGGTCGTCCTGATGGACGGCGAGGAGTTCGGCGAAGGTGCCGATGCGGTCCTTGTCGGGCCGCGCCCAGACCTCGTCACCCACCGAGAAGCGGGTAACGGACGATCCGACGCGGACGACGGTCCCGGCGAGGTCGTTGCCCAGGACGAGCGGGAGACGGTAGGGCAGGATCTGCTTGAGGTCACCGTCGCGGATCTTCATGTCCAGTGGGTTGACACTCGCCGCGTCGATCCTGACCAGGACGTCGTCGGCGCCCACCTGGGGGTCGGGTATCTCGGCGGCACGCATGGTGGACGCGTCACCGTACTTCTCAAGCATGAAGGCCTTCACGTCATCTCCGTTCGTGTGGTCTCCCGTCCAAGCGGGAGGGGTGCTCTGTCCGTGAGGGGTTCATCTCGGAACGAAACAGTTTGTGGTGTCTTCTGCTCCGCGTGCTCCGCGTGCTCCGCGTCGGTACGGCGGTGGCCATTGCCTCGCGGAGAGCCCTGCGGCGGCCGTGTTTCCGGGCTCGGGCCACCGGCACAGCACGGGGCGATGACGCTGCCCGCGTCGCCGCCCTGGAGGGGGCCCCGCGAGCCCGCGACGTCCTCGTGCGGTACGCCGAGCGGCATGGCGCTGACCTTGTCTAGGCGCGTGTACTTCTCCTCGGTGTGCTGGACGTCGAGGGCTGCAAGGTGGCTGTCAGCGCTGTCAAGGAAGGTGTCTCCGGCCTCGGCGAACCGGTCGAAGATCCGGCGGGTCTCGTCGGGCTCGGCGCCGGCGCCCTAGCCGAACCCGAAATTCGGGGTGCCGAGCGCGTACGCGGAGACGCGCAGTCCGGTCCTGTGGCCGAGGGCCGACTCACGCAGGAGAAGTCCTTGCGTAAGGGAGCGAGCCTGGAAGGCCGTCGTGCGGTGGTGGAGGGGGTGAGCGTCAGCCCGCGTTCGGCTGGGGCGCCGCGGACAAGCTCTGCTTGACGTACCTGCTGGTGTCGTCGGCGAGGATCTCGGACAGGCCGGTCTCGATGCCGTCCAGGGCCTGAGCTGCGACGTCGGCGGCGGCGACCTTCTGATCGGCGGGCACGGCGGCGGCCATGTCGGTGTCCATGTAGCCGACGTGCAGCGCCGAGACGGTGATCCCTCGGGGCGCCAGTTCCTCGCGGCTCGCGTCGCTCAGCGCCCAGGCCGCGGCCTTGGAAGCCGCGTAGGAGCCGAGGCCTGCCGGGTGGAACCAGGACAGGGCGGACAGGACGTTGAGTACGGCGCCGCCGCCGTTGCCCTCGATGACGGGCGCGAAGGCCCGTGTGGCGAGGAGCGGGCCGAAGAAGTTGGTCTCCATCTCGCGATGTACTTCGTCCAGGTCGCCGCCGACCAGCGTCGCGCCGGTGGAGATGCCCGCGTTGTTGATCAGAAGCGTCGCATCGGAGGCGATGCGGGCGGCCTCCCGTACCGACTTCTGGTCCGTCACGTCGAGGCGCAGTGGGGTGACGCCCGGCAGGTCGACCGTCTCGGGACGGCGGGCCGCCGCGTAGACCTTGGCGCCACGCTCGACGAGCTGGGCGGCCAGGTGTCGCCCGAGGCCCCGGTTGGCGCCGGTGACCACCGCGACCGCGTTCTTGAGTTCCATGCTCGCTCCTGTCCTTCGCAGGTGCCGTCGGAGCACCCGCTTCTAATAGATTGCGACCCCAATCTAAACATGCGACTAGGATAGATGCCAATCGACATCCAAGCTGGTTCGTGCAGGAGGTGGCCATGGGTCGCGTATCGCAGGCGCAGGCGGAGGAAAATCGCAGGCGGGTGGTGGACACCGCGTCCCGGCTGTTCCGTGAGCAGGGCACCCACGTCAGCGTCGCCGATCTCATGAAGGCGGCCGGCCTCACCCACGGCGCCTTCTACAAACAGTTCGCCTCCAAGGAAGCGCTCGTCGACGAGGTCACCGCCCACGTCTTCGATGAGATCGCACGGAGCAATGCGGCCGGGCTCGAACGGCACGACGGGCGGCGGGACACCGCTCAGCGTGCCCTGATCGACGCCTACCTCTCCGTCGAACACCGTGACAACGCGGCGGACGGCTGCCCGGTGGCGGCTCTCGCCACCGATATCGCGCGCGGACCCGAAGGCCGCGAGGCGCGCCGTACCTACGCGGAGGGCGTGGCCGACTTCGCCGCGTTCCTCGCTCCCGCCGAGGCCGTCGCGGGTGGCGAGGGCGTCGGGGGCGGCGAGGGCGTCGGGGGCGCCGAGGACGGCCTCGCCCGGCTGTGCACCCTGGTCGGTGCTCTGGTCCTGTCCCGGGCCACCCTGGGCTCCCCGCTCTCCGAGGATCTCCTCGCCGCCGCGCACGCGGCCCTGACGGAAGCAGGCTGACCGAGGGTCCGGCATCAGGCGCCGCGAGGCGTGTGTGCACCGGCCGCACCCGCCAGGTGCCGCGGGGGTCCGAGGCTTCCGTGCTCGCGGCCTGACCGGCATGGCGTAGTTCCGTGCTGCCTAGAGCAGTTGTCGTGCGAATGCGACACCTGAGGTGCTCAGGCTCATCACGACACAGCGTTACCGAAGCAAGATCCGCCAATTACTGCGCCCGTCCGCCAAGTAGAAATCTCGGTCGCAGGATCTTCCGGGACGCTTGTGGCACGGCTCGGCACGGCACGGCACGGCTCGGCACGGCGGTCGGGCAGTGCGGTGTGGGATTGGGGTGCGTTTCGTGGCGCGTTCGGTACGTGAGGACTACGACGAGTACGCGGCTGCGGGCAGGTTGCGGTACCGGTGGCAGCCTTGCGGTGGGCGGGTTCGGGCCTGGTCCCGCCGGCGGGCTTCGGTCCGGTGCGGTGGTCGCGGGCGGTGGCGGAGGCCGCCGACCCCGAGGCCGTGCGCGCGGTGCTGGGGCCCGATGGATGCCGGGGTGGCGGCGAGCCAGCTCAGGAGGCCTGGGGCGTGCCGCTCCCGATTCTCGGGCCGAGGGTGACGGCCTCGGCGGTGGGCCGCCTCGTCAAAGCCGGTCTCCTGGTCTACCTCAGTGGGGAGTTGGAGTTCCCGAGATCCACCCGGGCCAGGTGGCCGCCCTCGCCGCCGCCGGGACCTGCCCGCCCCCCTCGACTGGTACGTCCCCCTGGGCCCAGACCAGGCCGCGGTGCGCCTCGGCGTGCGCCGCAGCAACTTCGACCAGGCGGCGGCCGGACTCCATTTGATGATCCTCGGGGGCAGCTGCCAGGATCATCTGATGGTGTACCAGCTTGATGGGTTGGTCCGATGAGCCAGGGGGAGCGGGAGATGCAGTTGAGGTCCGGCATTGGTTCGATGGCGGTGGCTGTGATGGCGCTGGCAGCTTTCGCCACCGCGTGTGGAGGCGGTGGTTCTGAGCCGACTGGCGAGAAGCCGCCGACCAACGACAAGTCGGCACCAGGTACGAACGCAGGTACGGGAGGGGGTTCGGGCAAGTCGAAGGGCGCCACGTCGGACTTCGACACCGTGTTCAACACGGAGGACCGAATCCGGCAGGCGCTCCCTGACCCGGGGGCGATGAAGGGCTGGAAACCGAAGACCGGCCGCGCGGATATAGAAGAGCAGCCCAAGTCCCCGGCGGAGTGCGGTCCGGACACGCATTGGGACTGCACCGGCATCGCGGACGGCTCGGTGAAGTTCGAGGCGGCCGGCGAGAACGCTTACTTCGACATCCAGGCCTATGCCGACAAGAAGGCCGCCGAGGATGCGTGCAGCAAGGAAAAGGACTGGTCGGCCAAACATGCCAAAGCGGAGATGCCTCCTGTCCCTGGAGTTGAGAGCCATGCGTACTACCGCAACGCCGGCAGCTTGGACGGCCTCGACCTCACCATGTGCCTGGGAACGGTCATTGCCCAGGTAAGGCTGGAAGATGGGGGAGGCAGCTCCCTGGACCCGGCCACCGTCCACACCTTGGCCCAGCTCTTCGTCCCCCGTATCCAGAAGGCTGCCGCAGCCTCCTGAATCGCGTCGAGGGTGCACGAGAGAGGTTCGGCGTCCGCCGCCGCGTGCTGGTGGCGGACACAACCAAGCGGACCTCCGGAGCGACGCCTGAGTCGGCGACTTGCGCTCGATCTCCCGGATCCTCAGGCCACCGCGGTGGTCCCGACGGATCGCCGCATACAGCGCGACCTTCGACATCTGCGGCATGACCAGGCCCATTCATCAGGAGCATCCCGGTCCTGCCCTGGCAGGAACTCTGGTGATTTCAGACCTGGCGACCCCCCGAGCATGGATCGCGGCGTCTCCCAAACCCATGAACAACGGGCTTCACAACCCGGTTCTGGCACACATTCCGTGAAAACGATCAGCTGGTAGACGAGCGCTGACAGCAGCCGTCCTGCCAAGCCGTTCCACCCCCTGGCCGCGTCCTGGAGGGTAGCTCGCGCGGGTTGCCCTCTCCACCACCGAGAGCGGCCGCGCCGCTGGTTTGTCGCCTACGTAGCCTCGGCCAAGGCGACGTACGACGGACGGGCGCCGTGGCTCAGTCGGTGTCGATGCCGGACGCGGCGAAGGTATCTGCCGCGTCCGGGACGGCCAGGACGCCGTCTTCCACGAAGGTGACCTTCCGCAGGTTGGGCAGCAGGGCGAGGTCGTCGAGCGAGCGGACGTCGAACAGATCGTCCTCGCCGTCCCAGGCAGGGGCGCAGTGCCGGAAGACTTCCGCCCCGGCGTCGAAGCACAGCTCCTCGACGCGGGCGAGCAGCTCGTCCGGGATCTCGAGGGTCTCGAAATGGACCCGGGACTCCGGCAGTACCTCCGTGTGGAGGCCGTTGTCTAGGACGTAGGACGCGGGGTCGCCGATTCCCCGCTCGGCCAGCCGCGCGGGCAGGTCGTAGAGCGGCAGGAGCTGCTCGGGGCCGTACATGAGCTCCTCGATGACGAGCAGCTTGAAGTTGAAATCGCGGAACTGGCTCATGGCACATCAGTACCACGCCGGTACGAATGGTCGGATCGGTGGTCTCAGGTGGCGGGGGCGGGGGCGGAGGCGGTCCGCGTGGCGGTGCACGGTTGCTCCCTGCGCCACCAGTTGCGGGACGAAGTTTGACAACCACCGATGGGAGAACGCCGCCGTCTCCTCGGAGCCGAGGCACCGACGTCGTGCGAGCCGCGCGAGGCCAAGACGGTCGCGGCCGCGGATCAGGCCGGAGCGCGACCGCGTCGCCGGCCGGTGCCCGCGACCAGGGCAGCTCCCCAGGCGAGGGCCAGTCCTGCACCGCCGAGGGCCCATGCGGTGGCCGGGTCGGCTCCGGTTGCGGCGAGCTTGCCGCCGGCGGGGGAGGATGCCCGTGCCCGTGCCTGTCCATTGCCGGTGCCGATCGGGGTCGCGCTGCCGTCGGACTTGGGCTGTTGAGAGTGCTGCCGGTACCGCCGGAGTTCCCGCTTCCGGTGCTTCTGCCGATACCGCCGCCGCGCGTCTCAGCTCTTGGTGGGGGCGGCGGGCTGGTCTGCATGCCGGGAATCGGATCGCCGCCAACGGGGTTGGTGGGGGGACGAGCCGTTATTGGAGGGTCATGCGAGCGATTCAGGTGTACGAAGTGGGCGGTCCCGAGGTGCTGCACGAGGCCGAGGTGGACCAGCCGCGGCCGGGTCCGGGCGAGGCGGTCGTGGAGGTCGCCGCATCAGGGGTGAACTTCCTCGACGTCTACCACCGCGAAGGCCGGTACAGCCTCCCGCTGCCCTTCACCCCGGGCGCTGAGGGCGCCGGCGTGGTCGTCGAAGTCGGACCCGGCGTCGCTGACGTCGCAGTCGGGGACCGGGTCGGTTGGGTGGAGATTCCCGGCACGTATGCCGAGCGGGCCGTCGTGGACTCCTCCCGGCTGGTGCCGCTGCCCGACGATATCGACTTCGAGACAGCCGCCGCCGTGCTCCTGCAAGGTATGACCGCGCACTATCTCGTCAAGGACGCCTACCCGGTTCAGGGAGGCGACACGGTGCTCGTGCATGCGGCTGCCGGTGGCATGGGGCTGCTCTTGACCCAGCTCGTCACCCATCTCGGCGGCAGGGTGATCGGCACGACGTCGACCACGGCGAAGGCCGAGCTGGCGAAGCGTGCCGGGGCTGCTGAGGTGATCCTTTCGTCCGCAGTCGACGATCTCGCAGCCGAGGTGAGGCGGCTCAACGGCGGTCAGGGACTGCCGGTTGTCTTCGACGGCGTCGGCGCGCGCACCTTCTATGCGAGCCTCGGCAGCCTGCGATCCCGCGGCCATCTCGTGCTCTTCGGCGCGGCAAGTGGTGCCGTGCCGCCGTTTGATCCGATGCGGCTCGCCCGCGGCGGTTCGCTGACCCTGATCCGGCCCAGCCTCGGGGACTTCATCGCCGATCGGTCCGAATTGCTCCGACGGGCCGCCGATGTGTTCGATTGGGTGCGCTCCAAGGCGCTTGAGGTCACCGTAACGGGCCGCTACGCATTGTCCGAGGCCGCCCAGGCCCACAGCGATCTGGAGGCTCGGCGTACCACCGGCAAGCTGCTCGTCGTACCCCCTGCGGCCGCTGTTGGACGCCGCGAGGAGACGCAGAGCTGATCACGGGTGACGAGGTCGGGATCCTGGAGCTGAGATGTCGAGGGCATGGCCGACCTGACCGTCATCGCCGTGGGTCCCCCCCTTCAAGATCCCCCAGCCGAGACCTGGCGCACCCGTCCCCAACCGCCCGGCACGAACAGCCAAGGTCTCCGGCCTCACGGATCGGCGTCGGGCCCAAAGGCGCGCGGATGGGGGCCGGTCACGATGAGGCCCTGCCCGTGTGCTCGGCGTCGTGCAGTGCTCGGGCAGGGGCCGGGGCTGGGTCTGGGGCTGGGCCCAGTAAATCTTCAAAGCACGAGTAAGCACGGCTTCAGGGCCGGTGCCAGCCGTCGGCCAGGTGTAGGACATCGGTCCCGGCCTGCTCGATCAGGTCCGCCCACATCGCGCCCACATCGCGCAGGGCACGGGCGTCCACTTGTCCGCCTACGAGCAGTGGTGCTGCGCGATGACCCAGCCTCGGCCGGCGTGGGATCGCTGTCGAACGCAGCTCGAACTTGGGACTCGGGGCTCGATGTGGCTGGATAGCTTGTGGACGTAGCGGTTGCCCCTGGTCAGGCTGGAAGCGCTTCCTCTGTGTTTCCGCTTCTCTGTCTGGGAGACCGTATGCGCCGTATGAAGATGGCTGCCGGCCTTGGCACCGCGACTCTGACGGTTGGCGTGCTCCTCGGGCTGCCGGCGACGAGCGCGCAGGCAGTCGACTACCCCACCACCCCGGGGATCCATGTCCCTTACGGTGCCACCTACACCATGGGCACGGCCACCTGGTACAACCGGTCGGTCACTCTGGCCGGTGAGCACCGAGCCATCAGCTCCAGCGGATGCCGGGCGACCTGGATGTACACCTATGACGCCAACGGCAAGCAATTGGGCAGCCGCGGCACGCCCGTCATCTGCAACCAGACGTCCGGCTTCACTCTCAACGTTGCCGCCGATGTTCCGGGCGGGGCTGCCAAGATCAAGGTCTGCCTGGATGACGGCAACTACGCGGACCTGGCTTGCAAGGTCTACTACAGGCCCTGACCATGATCCGGCGGCATGTTGCGAGCTGAGATCGGTGGCGAGGACGGCGCCGATGCCGTTGTAAGCGAGCGAGTTCCCTGCGACTGAACACCGCCCGCTCTCACGGCCGCCAACATGCCGCTCGAACATCAAGTCACGTGGCACAACCCTCTATGCCTTCGCCGCCGCGGCCGATCTGGCGGCCTGCTCGATCTTCGCGTAGTAGGCGTCGCGGGTTTCCTCATCGATCTGCATTTCATGTTCGAGGCGCAGCCCGGTTCGGCCGTCGACGCCTTCGCGCAGGATGTCGGCGTGCCCGGCATGTCGGTTGGTCTCGCCGAGGACGTGGACCATGACGGCAAATAGGTTCGTGTTGGAATGAGGCTCCGGCCACCACGGCACATGGCCGGGGGCATCCAGGGGAAGCTCGTTGATCCTCGCGTCCGAGTGTTCCCATGTGCGCTGGTAGAACTCGATGATCTGATCGCGCGTCTCGTCCTCAGTCGCCCACAGATCGCTGCCGTCGTGGTCCTGCCACCGGGGCAGCGGTTCCGGGGAAGGGTAGTTGAAGACTTCGCCGAAGTACCTGGCCTCGACGCCGGCTACATGTTTGACCAGGCCGAGGAGGTTGCTCCCGGTCACTGTCAACGGTCGGCGGGTGTCGTATTCGGACAAGCCGTCGAGCTTCCAGACCAGCGCCTTGCGGTCCCGGCGCAGTCTCCCGTGCAGGTGGTCCTTCGCGAATTCATCGATCATGCGGCATGAGCCTGTCATGGCTCCTCGTGGCCTCAAAATCCCGTGCGTGGACCGCAACGACGCAGGGCGGAGCTGGTCGGCGTGAGCGGGGTCGCGCTGGGGCGGAGGCTGGAGGTCCTTCGTTGCTCCTTCGCACGTCAGGTGGAGGCGCTGAGAATGCGGTGGATGATGGTTGCGGCTTCATTAGGGTGGTGGTCGAACCAGTGTGTGAGGTGTTCGCGGACGACCTCGTGGACGTATGTGTCTGCTTCGGGATTGCTGAGCTTGGTCCGGTCGGCACCTTCGAAGACGGGATGGGCGAGCTTCACGGATACGACCGCAGTCAGGCCCTCATAGATGGCTTCGGTGGTGATGTCCTCGTCCTCCGCGCACAGATGCCGTTGACGGCGCGCGTAGTCATTGACGATGTCGCTGAGTGCGCCACGAAAGCCCCGCTCGTGTGCACTGCCCTCATGAGTGCGGGTGCTGTTTGCGAAAGAGCGGAACTCTCCCGAGGGCCAGGTGTTCCACTGCGTGGCGACCTGTACGAAGATCGTCGCATCTTCGTCCTCTGACTCGAAGGCGGTGGCGGTGGAGTGAACGAGATTCGGAGGGTAAAGGTTGTCCCGTAAATGATCTTTGAGTCGCCGTGCGGTGGTCGTCAGCGACGTTCGTCGGTCAGTGAGACGGCCAGGCCCCCGTTGAGGAAGGCCAGCTCCTGGAGACGCTGGGACAGCGTGGCGAACGAGTGGCAGGTGGTCTCGAAGATGTCAGGGTCGGGCGAGAACACGATCGTGGTGCCGTGTTCGCTCGTCTTCTCGTTCCTCGTCAAGGGAGTGATGGGGGCGCCCCTTTCGTACTCCTGGGTCCAACGATGGCCATCACGGTGAACCTCGACCGCGAGACGACTCGACAGCGCGTTGACCACGCACAGGCCCAGGCCGTTGATGCCACCGGACATCCAGTAGCCGGTGCGGGGCTTGGGGCCGAAGGACAGCTCCGTCAGTGCGCACTCGACGGCCGACTTACCGGTGGCCTCCTCCACCTCCACGGGCAGACCCCGCCCGTTGTCCGCGACCCGAATGCCGCCGCCCGCGGTGATCGTGACGCCGACCGTGTCGGCGTGGCCGGCAAGGTACTCGTCGATGGCATACGAAACGACCTCGTACACCATTTGATGCAAGCCGCGCTCCCCGGTCGAGCCGATGTACATGTCGGGGCGCCTGCGTATCGCCTCGCGGCCCTCAAGTACCTGGATGTGACTGGCGCTGTACTCGTGCATGGTCGCGGGCTGACTGGGGTTGCCGGACTCGGTCATAAAGATCCCTCCCGGGGCGTCCTGAGCATGTGTGAGCGGATGTCGCCGAACCAGCGGAAGCTACGTTCACGTGGTCACCGGTGCAGGTACATACTAGGTTTCTGGAGGTAAATTGGCAGGTCAGAGCCTGTGTAGTGAGGTTCCAGGTTGTCACGTCCCGCGCTGCGCCGAGGCCACCGTCCCGGAGTGCCGCTGCTGGGAGCGGAGATGCGCGAATGTCCCTCCGGAGGAGCGAGGGGGGCGTTCCCGCCCGTGCTTAAGGTGCCTTTTCCTTCGGATTTCCGGCTGGGTGAGACTGGCTACTGCGTATCGTTCACGTCCCGCTTCGCGAGGGCGGCGAGTTGGTCGACGGTGAGCTTGTCGCGACGGTCCCAGTGTTGGAGACCCATACGCCCAGCCCCACGATCACCGGCTGCGCCTCGCCCTCGACCGCGATCTCGTCCCCGTGGGTCCTTGGGGCCGGCCGGCCAGCACCTTCCCGCACAACCTGATACGTAAGAGCGGGCCAGGTCTCGATGGAGTGCCTGACGCCGCTCGTCCCGACCCTTGCTGAATGGTCTCAGCGCAGTCCGCCCCGCTTTCTTTCCTTCAAACGGCTCCCGGGGCGGCTTGCTTCTCCTGGTTGTCCGCCAGGAAGTCGGTGATCCGATGGTTCGTCTGGGTGGACAGGGCGGTGGGCATGGCGAAGTGGGTGAGTTCGGCCAGGATCTCGATCCGGGCGTCCGGTACGGCTTTGCGGGCGCGGGCTGCGACTCTGGCGGCGTCATGGGCGTCGCTGCGGCCGGCGAGAAGAACCAGGAGCGGGACGCTCAGTGCCGAGGGGTCCGGGCGGCGGCCCACGACCAGTTTCCGGTTCGCGAAGCCCGAGACCGCCAAGGCGTAGAGCTGCTTCCAGCCCAGGTCGGTGTCGGTCCCTGCTGTCTCGCGGTCCAGGTAGGCGTGTGCGCGGGCGCGCGTCGGACGGAGCAGTATCGGCAGCGAACGCAGCAGGAAACCCGGACGGAAGTTGGCGAAGCACTGGGTCGGGTCGAGCAGTACCAGCCGATCGACCCGCCGCGCGGCGTGCAGGGCATAGGTCAGGGCGATCCAGCCGCCGTAGGAATGGCCCAGCAGGTGCGTGCGGGACACGGCGAGGCCGTCGAGCAGTGCGTCCAGCCAGGCCATCAGGTCGGTGGTTGTGCGCAGCGGGCGTCCGCCGGGGACGCTGTGTCCCGCATCGCCCAGGATGTCGACGGCCAGCACCCGGTGGTGCGTGCCAAGAGCTGGGGCATTGGCGAACCAGACCGCGCCGGTGGAACCGCCGCCGTGCAGAAGGAGGACTGGAGTGGCGTCGGCGGGGCCGTAGGCGTGGACACGGGTGGTCCCGTACGGGGTGGGGATGTCGAGTTCGGCGGTACCGGTGGGCCAGCGGGCGAGCAGTGCGTCGTAAGCCGCGAAGAACTCTTGAGCTGAGGACACGGTGAACCCCCGGGGAATCGTCTCGTTGACCGAGTATCTCGCTTGCCGAGATAGTAGCCCGGTGAGTGATGACATCAACCCCGCGATGCGGCTGGTCCATCTACTGCGCGCAGTGACCGTGGAACTCGATCTGCGCGGCGCCGAGTTCGCCGCGCGCAACGGTCTGCACCCGACCGATCTCCGGGCCCTGATCCATCTGCTCGACGCCGATCGGGCGGGTACCGACGTCACCCCGGGACGACTCGGCGCGGCGCTGCGGCTCAACTCGGCCGGCACCACCGCCCTGCTGGACCGGCTGGAGCGCCTGGGGCTCGTCCGCCGCAGGCGCGATGAAAACGACCGACGACGCGTCGTGCTGACGGTTGAGCAGAAAGCCGTGGAGCTGGGGCGGTCCTTCTTCGGCCCGCTCATCGCCAACCTGGTCGAGGTGGCTGAGGGCTTCACCCCGGGCGAACTGGACAGCGTTCACCGCTACCTGACCGCCGCCCTTGGAGCAGCCGCGTCCGAGCCGTCATCGTAGAGCTGCCCCGTGAACCAGTCACCGTCGTCCCTCACGAGGCACAACTCGTGGAACGCAAGAATCGCATCAGGCCGGAGCGGTTCGTAGTCGCCCTGGCCGGCCTCCTCAGGGACTGCGAGCCGATCGAAGGAGAGCGACACGGCGCTTGGGTCTTCGGAGAGAGCGCGCACGCGCTCGCTCGTCCATCCGGCGGGAAGTCCTGAGTTCACCAGGGCATGGTCTCGGGAGGGCGCCCGTGACAGCCATTCGTCATGTCGTCAAGGACTGCCACCAGCAGCACGGTTGCCTCGCAGCGGACGGCGCGCCTGTCGTAGCGCGTGGCGACAGGCGATGTCTCTTGAGGCGGTTGATGCCGCACTCGACCGCGTGGCGCTGGCGGTAGTCGGCCGGGTCTGAATGCGGCGGCCGGCCGCCGCGGGAGCCGAGCTTGTGGCGATTGCGTGCCTGGTCGGCCTCGTGGGGGATGGCGCGGCGGATCTCGCGGCGGATCCCGCGGCGGCGTAGACAGGAACGATTCCGCGGGAGGCGTACGCCTTGTCAGCGCGGACCCGATCGGGGCGGACACGTGGTCGGCCCGGCCCGATGCGGGGCACCCGGACCTTCCCCGGCACGGTTTCGAACTGCGGCGAGTCCCCGCGCTGCCCGGCCGTGATCACCATCGACATGGGGTTCCGGCCTTGGTGGGCCGGTTTGAGGACCGGAACGCGGCGACGGTCCGGCACAGGGGGGTCCAGCCACTTGGCGGGGGTGCACCCGACGATCGCCGGATGGCCGACAGACGGCCTGGGCTCCCAGGCTGGTGGCATGACACAGCGTGCGCAGGAGCCGGAGCTCGACACTCACGGCTCCCTGCTCCGTCCGCCGGCCGGAGCAGGGAGCCGTGGGAACGCCGGGCGGCGAAGGAGCGCGCTCTGGGAGTTCCTCGGCATGGCCTTGGTGGCGAGCGGCCTCTGTCTGGCCGTCGTCAGCCCTGACCTCCGCGATGCCGTGGTGCACACGCTCGCCGCGACGGCCGTCGAGCTGGCCCGCTGAGCCGAGGGTCACTGCCCCGTCGGGGGCCGGTGCCCACCGCCGCTGACGCGGCGGGCGGCAGACCACGTAGGAAAGGAATCTTGTGAACACCGCATCCGCCCCGGAGACGACGGGTGCCGACTCCCTGCGCGTCCGTGAGACGCTCAAGGCGCTGTACGGGTACGTCCGCCCGCACCGAGGGGCCGTCGTACTCGGTCTGCTGTTGGCGCTGGCGGGGAGCGCGGGAGGGCTGCTGCAGCCACTGGCCACCAAGGCGCTGGTCGACCGGCTCTCGTCCGGCGGCACGATCGCCACCATCCTGCTGGCCCTGACCGTACTGGTGCTGCTGAGCACCGTTGCCGAGGCATTCGGCGCCTATGTGCTGGAGCGGACGGCGGAGTCGGTGGTCCTGGCCGCTCGCCGGAGCCTCATCGGCCGGCTGCTGCGGCTTCGGCTCGCGGCGGTCGACCGGATGCAGCCGGGTGATCTGATGTCACGGGTGACCTCCGACACCACGCTGCTGCGCGCCGTCAGCACCCGGGCGGTGGTCAACGCCGCGACCGGGACGCTGACGCTGATCGCGGCGATCGTGGTGATGGCCTTCCTGGACCTCGTCCTGCTCGGCGTCGCCCTCCTCGTGGTCGCGGTCGTCGCCGCGACTGCTGCCCTGGTCATGCCGAGAATCGGACAGGCCGCCGAGCGCGCGCAGGAGGCTGTCGGGGAGATGTCCACCGGCCTGGAGCGGGTCTTCGGCGCGTTCCGTACGGTGAAGGCGTCCGGCGCCGAGGAACAGGAGACCGCTCGCGTCGAGGAGTCGGCCCGGCGGGCGTGGCGCCACGGCGTGCGCGGCGCGAAGTGGGAGGCCCTGCTGGGAACGGCGGACAACCTCGCCGTCCAGCTGGCGTTCCTCGCCGTGCTCGCGGTCGGCGGGGCGCGGGTGGCGTCCGGGGACATCCCCGTCTCCACACTCGTCGCCTTGCTGCTGTACCTCTTCTACCTGATGGAGCCGGTGTACAAGCTGGTCGAGGCCGCCACCGCATACCAGGAGGGCGCGGCCGCGATCTCCCGGATCGAGGAGGTGGACCGCCTGGCGGCAGAGCCGCCGGCCACGCAGCAGCCCGTGCGGGCCCAGTCCTCGGAAGCCGGGCGGGGTCCGGCTTCGGTCCGCTTCGAGGGTGTGTCCTTCCGCTGCGCCCCCGGGCTGCCCCTCATCCACCAGCAGGTGGATTTCGAGGTGCCGGGCGCCGGGATGACGGCCTTCGTCGGGCCTTCGGGTGCGGGCAAGTCGACGGTCTTCTCGCTCATCGAGCGGTTCTACGAGACGACCGGCGGCCGGATCCTGGTCGACGGCGAGGACATACGCCGGTGGCCGCTGTCCGAGTTGCGGTCCGTCATCGGGTACGTCGAGCAGGACGCACCGGTGCTGGCCGGCACGCTGAGGGAGAACCTGGTCTTCGCCGCGCCCCGCGCGACCGACGACGACGTTCGCGAGGTCCTCGCGCGGACCAGGCTCGACACCCTCGTCGAACGTCTCCCGCACGGCCTGGACACCCTGGTCGGGCACCGCGGCTCGAAGCTGTCCGGCGGCGAGCGCCAGCGCGTCGCGATCGCCCGCGCGCTCCTGCGCAGACCTCGGCTGCTGCTCTTGGACGAGGCGACCTCGCAGCTCGATGCCGTCAACGAGCTGGCGCTGCGGGAGGCCATCGCCGAGACGGCACACCAGACCACTGTCCTGGTGGTGGCGCATCGCCTGTCGACGGTCACGGACGCGGACCGCATCGTCGTCATGGACGCCGGCAGGGTCCGCGCGATCGGCACCCACGACCAGCTGGTGGACCGGGACGAGCTGTACGCACAGCTCGCCGCGACCCAGCTCCTGCTCCCGGCGGGGCGCCCCGCCGGGTGAGCCCGACCGGCTGTCCCCGCCGCACGGCGGGGGCAGCCCGGCTACGTGACGGGGTGGCGCCGGACATCCGCCGGATACCGGTGCACCACACGACGCGTGAGGCTGAGGGCAGGGCCGCGTAGCCGCGAGCGACGTTCCCGGTGACGCCCCCGCCCCATTCGACCGGCCGTCGGGTGGACCGTCCCGCAGAAGGCCGCGCCTCTCGCGTACCGTCGCAGTTGGTGTCGTCGCCTTCGGTGGCTCTTTCCTGGATGTGTGGTGGCCGCAGGGGTCTCGGAGCCCCGTCGGATGGCGGGGTGTACGGCGGCCACCTGGCGGGGTGCGGCCGGACACCTGACGGATTCAGGCCGGGTGTCCAGCGTGCCGAGCGGCCGGGCCCCCCGCCGACCGGTCGGGACCGCCCCGCCGACCGGTCGGGACCGCTCCGCCGACCGGTCGGGACCGCCCCGCCGACCGGCGGGCCGGGGCGGATGATCTCGCGGCCCGACGTACCCGGGGCGAGGCACGGGCTTTGGCCGCACACCTTCGCGGGCGTTAGGGTCTGACGCCGTATCGAGGAGGGTGGGCATGGGGCTCATGGACGCGGACCACGCGGGCCTGGTCATCGCGGCGCAGGCCGGCGACGACCGGGCGCGCGAAGAGCTGGTCGCCGCCTGCCTGCCGTTGATCTACAACATCGTCCGGCGAGCCCTGAGCGGACATGCCGACGTCGACGACGTCGTCCAGGAGACGCTGTTGCGCGTGGTGCGCGATCTGCCTGCCCTGCGCGCTCCCGACAGCTTCCGCCCCTGGCTGGTGTCGATCACGCTCCGCCAGATACAGACGCATTGGCAGCGGCAGCGCGTCTTCACCGACCGGACAGCGGTCATCGACGAGGCACTCCACCTACCGGACGCCGGCCCCCAACCCGAGGACGCGACGATCCTGCGTCTCCGCGTGTCGGACGAGCGCCGTCAGATCGCCGAAGCCGGCCGGTGGCTCGACCCGGACCACCGGGTGCTCCTCTCCCTGTGGTGGCAGGAGCGCGCCGGACTGCTGAGCCGTGAGGACATCGCCACCGCGACGGGCCTCACCGTCGCCCACGCCGGCGTGCGCCTGCAACGCATGCGCGAGCAGCTGGAACTGAGCCGGACGATCGTCGCTGCGCTGGCGGCCCACCCGCGATGCCGGCAGCTGGGGGAGACCGTCGCCGGATGGGACGGTCTGCGTACGTCGGTGTGGCGGAAGCGGATCGCGCGGCACACCCGCGACTGCCCGGTGTGCACGGCGACGGAGACGAACCGGGTCCCCGCCGAGCTGCTGCTCCTCAGCCTCGCGCCCCTGGCCGTCCCTGCCGGACTCATCGCCGCGCTGACCGCCAAGGGCCTGCTGCCGGGTGCGGCCGCGAGCGCCGCCGGGACGGCGATGGTCCCCGTGGCCGCCGGCGCGGCGGTGAAGGGAGGCGGTCTGCACGGCGCGGTGGCCGGCAAACTCCACGCACTGACCACCCATCAGCTGGCGGGCTTCGCCGTCGGCGCGGTGCTCGTCACGGGGGCCGCCACCTACGCGACCTTGCCGGAACCGGCGCCCCGGGTGCCCGACGTCAGCGCCGCTCCCGCGGTCGGTCCCACGGCGGTCGGTCCCACGGCCGGCGGTCCCACGGCGGGCGGTCCCACGGCGGGTGGTCCCACACCGATCCCGTCGGGCACGCCCACGCCGGCCGGACCTCCGCCCGCGAGCCCGTCCGCCGTCGCAGCAGGCACTGTTCCGCTCGGCGCACAGTCCCTGGAGTCCGTGGACCAGCCCGACCTCTACCTGACGTATTCCGGTGACTTCGCGACGCTGGGCCCGGTCTCCGCGTCCGGCAGCGCGCCGGCTCGGCAACGCGTCACGTTCACGGTGGTCCGGGGACTGGCCGACACACGGTGCGTCACCTTCCGTGCGGCCGACGGGCGTTATCTTCGGCACCATTACCTTCGGCTGCGGCTGAGCACCGACGACGGCAGCGAACTGTTCCGCAAGGACGCCACCTTCTGTCCGCGCCCCGGGGTGGTCGCGGGGTCGGTGACCCTGTATGCCCACAACTACCCGGAATCGGTCATCCGCCACCGCGACGGCGGCATCTTCCTCGACGGCTCCGACGGCACCCGGGCCTTCGCCGGCCAGGCCTCCTTCGTCGTCCGCGAGGCCCGGTCCTGAGCACCGCTCGCTGAGCAACAGGCCGACCGCCGGCCGGTGCCCCTGCGAACAGCACCGTAGAGGGGCACGGCCTCCCCTTCCCCATGGACGACCGGACCCACGGGCCGGACGTAACACTTTTCTCCAGCGAGATGCATCACGGGTCGATCGTCACCATCGCGCGCCTTTTTCGTTACGCGGTCCCGCGTTCGGAAGCCTCCACTTCGTGGGGTTCTTTCCGCCGCTCACCCTGCGAGCCGGCGTGACGGGTGCCTCACCACCCATCGGTACATCCCCGGAAGAAGGCGCCCCATGACGCGAGATACCCGTGAACGCCGCACGCCCTGCACGCAGGAGCGAGACCACCGAGGAGCAGCATGAAGGGCCTGCACCGGCGCGGTCGGCGTCGCCGGACACTGACGATCGGACTGTCGGCCGCGGCGCTGGTGGCCGGTGTCCTGACGCTGCTCCCCGGCTCTGCCGGAGCCGCAACCCCCTTGGGCACGCAGGCGGCGTCCTCGGGCAGGTACTTCGGCACCGCCGTGGCCGCCGGCAGGCTCGGCGACCCGAGGTACGCCGCCATCTTGGACCGGGAGTTCAACATGATCACCCCGGAGAACGAGATGAAGTGGGACGCCATCGAACCGTCCCGCGGCACTTTCACGTTCGGCCCGGCCGATCAGGTCGTCGGCCACGCCGCGGCGCACGGTCAGCGCCTGCGCGGCCACACCGCCGTCTGGCACTCGCAGCTCCCGTCCTGGGTCAGCTCGATCGGTGACGCGAACACGCTGCGCGGTGTGATGAACAACCACATCACCACGTTGATGACCCGCTACAAGGGCAAGATCCACTCCTGGGACGTGGTCAACGAGGCGTTCGCCGACGGCTCCACCCAGCACCGCAGCTCGGTGTTCCAGAACGTGCTGGGCAACGGCTTCATCGAGGAAGCGTTCCGCACCGCCCGGGCGACCGACTCCTCCGCCAAGCTCTGCTACAACGACTACAACATCGAGAACTGGTCGGACGCCAAGACCCAGGGCGTCTACAACATGGTCAGGGACTTCACGTCACGTGGCGTGCCGATCGACTGCGTCGGGTTCCAGAGCCACTTCGGCGCCGGCGGCCCCCCGGCGGGCTTCCAGACCACCCTGGCCAACTTCGCCGCACTGGGCGTCGACGTCCAGATCACCGAGCTGGACATCGCCCAGGCGTCGCCGGCCCACTACACCAACGCCGTGAAAGCCTGCCTCTCCGTGGCTCGGTGTACCGGCATCACGGTCTGGGGGATCCGCGACAGCGACTCCTGGCGCAAGGGTGAGAACCCCCTGCTGTTCGACGGCAACGGCAACCCCAAGGCCGCCCACACCGCCGTCGTGAACGCCTTCAAGACGGCCCCCGGTACCACCTCCGGGACCGGCACCGGCACGATCAAGGGCGTCGCTTCCGGCCGCTGCATCGACATCAAGGGCTCCACCACGGCCCATGGGACCCAGGCGCAGCTGTGGGACTGCCACGGACGGGCCAACCAGCGCTGGACCCTCACCTCCGGCAAGCAGCTGATGGTCTACGGCAGCAAGTGCCTGGCCGCCAAGGACAAGGGCACCGGCAACGGCACCGCGGTGGTCATCGAAGACTGCAACGGCGGCGCCGGCCAGCAGTGGAACGTCAACACCGACGGCACGATCTCCGGGGTCCAGTCCGGGCTGTGCCTCGACGCCGTCGGCGCGGCCACCGCCAACCGCACCGGAATCCAGCTGTACTCCTGCTGGTCCGGCGGCAACCAGAAGTGGACCCGCCCGGCCGAGGCCCCGGCCCCGGCAACTCCCGCGCCGTCGGGCACGTGTGCTCTGCCCTCGACGTACCGGTGGACGTCGACGGGTGCGCTGGCGCAGCCGGCGAACGGGTGGGCCTCCCTGAAGGACTTCACCCACGTGACGTACAACGGCAAGCACCTGGTCTACGGGTCGAACTTCTCGGGCTCTTCGTACGGCTCCATGATGTCCGGGCCCTTCACGAACTGGTCGGACATGGCGTCGGCCCGCCAGACCGGGATGAGCCAGGCCGCGGTGGCTCCCACGCTGTTCTACTTCGCGCCCAAAAAGATCTGGGTGCTGGCGTACCAGTGGGGGGCGTGGCCCTTCGTCTACCGCACGTCGAGCGACCCGGCCAACCCCGACGGCTGGTCCGCGCCGCAGCCGCTGTTCACCGGCAGCATCCCCCGCACCGACTCCGCCACCGGCCCGATCGACCAGACCCTGATCGCCGACGACCGGAACATGTACCTCTTCTTCGCCGGTGACAACGGCAAGATCTACCGGTCGAGCATGCCGATCGGGAACTTCCCGGGCACCTTCGGCTCCTCGTACACGACGGTCATGAGCGACACGCCCGACAAGCTGTTCGAGGCCCCGCAGGTCTACAAGGTCCAGGGCCAGAACCAGTACCTCATGATCGTCGAGGCGAGGGGCGCGAACGAGGCCCGCTACTTCCGCTCGTTCACGTCCTCCAGCCTGAACGGTCCGTGGACCCCGCAGGCCGCCGCCGAGAACACCCCCTTCGCGGGCAGCGCGAACAGCGGTGCCACCTGGACCAACGACATCAGCCACGGTGACCTGGTCCGCGACAACCCCGACCAGACGATGACCATCGACCCCTGCAACCTGCGGTTCCTGTACCAGGGCAAGGCGCCCGCGGCAGGCGGCCCCTACGACCGGCTGCCGTACCGGCCGGGCCTCCTCACCCTGCAGCGCTGACCCGCCCCGATCCACAGAAACGCGCAAGGAGAACCACCCCCATGAAGAACCCCCCGAACGCTGGGCGCCGCGGACGCCACCGCCGTCGCTGGACCGGGACCGGACTGCTGCTCGGTGTGCCCGCCGTCCTCGTGCCGTACCTCCTCTACGTGCAGGACGACTCGCAGGCCGCGACGGTCGACGGCAACGCCTACTACCGGCTGGTCTCCGTACGCAGCGGCAAGGCGTTGGACGTCAACGCCTTCTCCACCGCCGACGGCGGCCGCATCCAGCAGTGGACCGACCAGAACACCGCCAACCAGCAGTGGAGACTGCGGGCCACCGGAGACGGCTACTACGAGCTGGTGAACCGCAACAGCGGCAAAGTCCTGGGCATGGCCGGCGACTCGACCGCCCAGGCGGCCGCCGCCGAGCAGCAGACCGACAGCTCTTCCACCTCCCAGGAATGGCGGATGGACGAGGTGAGCGGTTCCGACGCCGTCGTCCTCACCTCCCGCAGGAGCGGCCAGGTCCTGGACGTATCCGGTGGCTCCACGGCCGACGGCGCGGCAGTCATCCAGTACCGCGCCCACGGCAGCACCAACCAGCAGTGGAAGCTGGTGAGGACGGCCGAGACCAAGGCGCCCGGATCCGGACCGTACACCTGGCGGAACGCCCAGGTGGTGGGCGGCGGTTACGTCACCGGGCTGGTGTTCAACCCGCGGGAGAAGGGCCTGCTGTACGCGCGTACCGACATGGGCGGCGCCTACCGC
Organism: Streptomyces sp. cmx-4-9; assembly: GCF_046548835.1. Lineage (NCBI taxonomy): Bacteria > Bacillati > Actinomycetota > Actinomycetes > Kitasatosporales > Streptomycetaceae > Streptomyces > Streptomyces sp. cmx-4-9. Next base: position 357,451 of record NZ_JAEBEE010000006.1, read on the forward strand.
TGGGACACCGGGGCCGAGCAGTGGATCCCGCTGACCGACTGGCTCGGCGAGAAGGACTGGAACCTGCTGGGCATCGACGCGCTGGCCACCGATCCGGCCGACCCCGACCGGCCGGCACCTACACCAACGACTGGGCAGGCAACGGAGCGATCCTGCGCTCCACCGACCGGGGCCGCACCTTCCAGCGCACCGACCTGCCCTTCAAGCTGGGCGGTAACGAGGACGGCCGGGGGGCGGGCGAACGGCTGGCGGTCGACCCCGCGGACAACGGCACCCTGCTGCTGGGCACGCGCAAGAACGGCCTGTGGCGCAGCGGCGACCACGGCGCGACCTGGAGCCAGGTCTCGTCGTTCCCCGTCAAGGACGGAGCGGGCAGCGGCGCGGGCATCTCCTTCGTGACGTACGGCCCGGCCGGCAGCAAGACGATCTACGTCGGCGTCGCCGACCGGTCCACCTCCCTCTACCGCTCCACCGACGGCGGCAGCACCTGGCAGGCCGTCCCCGGTCAGCCCACCGGACAGATACCGCAGCACGGCGTTCTCGCCGGTGACGGCTCCCTGTACCTGACCTACACCAACGCCCCCGGCCCCAACGGCGTGACCGGGGGCTCCGTGTGGAAGCACACGCCGACGGCCGGGGCGTGGAAGAACATCTCCCCCTCCCAGGGCAACTACGGGTTCTCCGGACTGGCCGTCGACCCGCGCAAGCCCTCCACGGTGATGGTCACCACCCTCAACCGTTGGTGGCCGGAGGACGAGATCTACCGGACCACCGACGGCGGCACGACATGGAAGGCCCTGGCCGACAAGTCGGTGCGGGACGCCTCCGCCGCCCCGTACGTGGGAACCGGCACCGGGCACTGGATGACCTCCCTGGCCATCGATCCCTTCGACTCCGGGCACGTGCTGTACGGCACCGGCAGCGGCATCCTGCGCAGCAAGGACGCCGACGCCTCCGACAGCGGCGGCACCAGCCACTGGAGCGTGGGCGCCCGCGGGCTGGAGGAGACCGCCCTGCTGGACGCGATCGCCCCGCCCGGCGGCGCCCACGTCATCACGGCCATGGGCGACCTCGGCGGATTCCGCCACGACTCCCTCACCGAGGTGCCCCCCGGGCGGCTGAAGAACCCGATGATGAGCAACAGCACGTCCATCGACTTCGCACAGTCCAACCCCTCGATGATGGTCCGCGTCGGCCGGGGCGGCGCGCAGGACGGCGCCTGGTCCACCGACGGCGGCCGCAGCTGGAACGGCTTCGCGTCCGAACCGGTGGCCGGCGCCGACAGCGGCCGCGTGGCGCTCTCCGCCGACGGCTCGGCCATCGTCTGGACGCAGGCCGGGCAGGCCCCGTACCGCTCGGCCGACAAGGGAGCGACCTGGTCCAAGGTCAGCGGCCTGGGCACCGGAGCCGTCGTCGTCGCCGACCGCTCCTCGGCCGGGACGTTCTACTCCCTGGCCGGCGGCACCCTGTACGCCAGCACCGACGGCGGGGCCACCTTCACCGCCCGCGCCGCCAACCTTCCCGCCGACGGCCGGCTCAAGGCCGTCCCCGGAGTCGCGGGGGACCTGTGGATCGCCGGCGGTGCCATGGGCTCCTGCAATCCACCGACGGTGGCCGCACCTTCACCCGGCTCGCCGCGGTGCAGTCCGTCTCCGCCCTCGGCTTCGGCAAGGCCGCGCCGGGCGCCTCCTACCAGGCCCTGTACCTGATCGGCACCGTCAAGGACGTCACCGGAGTCTTCCGCTCCACCGACCAGGGCGCCACCTGGCTCCGCGTCAACGACGACGCGCACCAGTGGGGCGGCATCGGCGGCACCGGCGTCATCACCGGTGACCCCGACGTCTTCGGCCGCGTGTACGTCGGCACCAACGGCCGCGGCCTCCAATACGGCGACCCGTCCTGACCCCTGCGCCCGGGCCGGGGAGCTGGGGCCCCAGGGACGAGACCGTGGCCGCGGACGACCGCAGGCACCATCCGCCGAGCCTCGCCCTCGTCGCCCCGTCGCCCCGCCGACCGGCCGACCGGCCGGAGCGCACCCCCCGAACGGCTGGAGCCGACCCGCTAGGCGTCCGGAGCGCGGGGGCGATCACGCCACCGCATACCCTGCCGGGCGTACGGTCGACGTCAGGCAGCACCGTACGGGCGTGCGGAGCACCCGGGTGTACGGGTCGCCGAGAAGCGGGTCAGAGCAGACGAGAGCGTGAGGCGGAAAACCGGTGATCCGGGTAGTGGTGGTGGACGACGAGGCCCTGGTGCGGTCAGGCTTCCAGATGATCCTGAACGCCTCCGACGGCATCGAGGTCGTGGCGACCGCGGAGGGGGCGCCGGCCGCCGAGGTCATCCGGCGCGAACGGCCGGACGTCGTGCTCCTCGACATCCGCATGCCGGACGTGGACGGCCTGACGGTCCTGCGGCAGATCCAGGAACTCCCCGAACCGCCGCACGTGGCCATGCTGACCACCTTCGACACCGACGAGTACATCCTCACCGCCCTGCGCTCGGGAGCCTCCGGCTTCCTGCTCAAGGACACTGAGCCCGAACAGCTCGCCCAACTGGTGCGCACCCTGGCCGCGGGCGGGGTGGTGATGTCCCCGAAGGCATCACGCGCGCTGCTGCGCAGTCACCCGGGAGTGGGGGCGCCCCCGGACGCGGACGTCGCACGCGTGGGCCTCCTCAGCGACCGGGAACGCGAGGTCCTCGTCCTGATCGCCGAAGGGCTGTCCAACGCCGACATCGGCACCCGTATCCACCTGAGCCAGGGCACCGTGAAGGACCACGTCAGCTCGATCCTGACCAAACTGCGGGTCACCAGCCGCGTCCAGGCCGCACTCCTGGCCGAGCGCGCCGGACTGCTCACCCACGACGACACGATCCGGGACGACGGACGATGAGCACGGGCCGGACACCGTGGCGGCGCGTGCCGCCCTGGGCCGTCGACGCGGGCCTCGTCGCACTGGCCGCGCTCGACGCATGGATCAACCTCTTCGGCGACGCGACCCCTCTGATGTGGACCTGCGCCGCCGTGGGCTCGGCCGGACTGTTCCTGCGCAGACGCTTCCCGCTTGCCGTCTTCCTGCTGACCCTGCCCATGACCCTGTTCATGGACGTGGCGGTCGCTCCGATCGCAGCCTTGTACACACTGGCCGCGTCCACTCGCAACCGCCCCCTGCCGGCCGGCTGCGCCCTGCTGAACGCGGCCGCGGACAGCCTCGCCTGGCCCCTGTCCGACACGTTCGTGGGCGACCGGACGTGGACGCTCGTCCAGTTCGTCTACACGCTGGCCACGGCCGTCGCTCCCGTCCTGTTCGGCCAACTCGTGCAGGCCAGGCGCGACGTGGCCCGCCGGCTCGTCGAAGTCAAAGAGGCCCGGGAACACGAAGGCGTCCTGTACGCCCAGACCGTCCTCGCCCATGAACGGGCCCAACTGGCCCGCGAGATGCACGACGTCGTCTCCCACCAGGTCAGCCTCATCGCCGTCCAGGCCGGAGCCCTCCAGGTCGCCGCCAAGGACCCCGACGCCCGCGAGGCCGCCCGCACCATCCGCACCCTCAGCGCGAACACCCTCGACGAACTCCGCCACATGGTCACCCTGCTGCGCGCCTCCGGCGGCAAGGCGACCGAACTCACCCCCCAACCCACCCTCGCCGACCTCCAGCAGCTCATCGCCCACAGCGGCATCAAGACCACCCTGACCGGAGAGCTCCCTCCCGGCATCAGCACTACCGCCCAGCGCACCGTCTACCGTACGGTGCAAGAAGCCCTCACCAACGTCCGCAAGCACGCCCCCGGCGCCCGCGCCGACGTCCACCTGTGGCACAACGCCCACCACTTCGGCGTCACCGTCACCAACACGGCCCCCACCCGCACGACCGTCGCCCTGCCCAGCGCCCGCCACGGCCTCATCGGCCTGAAGGAACGCGCCGAACTGCTGCACGGCACGCTCACCGCCGAACCTACCCCCGAGGGCGGCTACATGATCGAACTACGCGCCCCCACCCGTCCCGCCTGACCGCACGCCCACGTCACGCCACGGTAGGCCGGTGCGGATCTTCTGGAGCATCCCGTTGATGACCTGCCGGTCGTTCGCCCTCGGTCGGCCAGTCACGGCCTGTGGTGTGAGCGGAGCGGGCAAGTCCTACTCCTGGTCGGTGAGTTCATGTCGGTGCATCCGACCGTGATCCGCCAGTAGGTGATCTTCGACGATGGGCCTCAGGACCTGCACAATCACAGCATGACCACCACTGTCGAAGCAGCCTGGCACAAGATCCTCACCACTGCCGGCGAACCCCGCCGGCCAGCGGAATCGCCGCTGCTGGCTCCGTTTGCCGAGCTGGTGCTGGCGGCGCATGCCGAGCCGCTCCTTCGTCAGCTGTACCCCTGGACCGGTATGTGGGAGCTGCACTTCAGCAGGTGCACGGAGATTCGCCACACCTGGGACGTTCCCTACATCGGCACACTGAAAGACGGACGGTACTACGTGGAAGGGCCGAGCCGAAGCAGTCCGCGGATCGCCGAGACCGACAGTGCACAAGCTGCGGTCGCGATGGTCATCGATCGCCTGCCACCCCACTGCGGCGCGGCCTTCATCGGCAATGCAGAGGAACTGGCCGCCCACGAGAAGGCGCGGGGCAACAGCTAGAAGCGGCCCGTCGACTTCGCGGAAGCAGCTCCAGAAGCAGCTTTGAAGACGAGCCCTCCTGGCCGACGGGTGGTAGGGACCACCGCTCAGTGCGGCGTGAGAAGGACCGGCGTGTGCTCGGCATGGGGCGGGGTTGGCGCCGCTTCGGAGCGGCCGAACCTCATCAGCTCAGCGTCCCCCGGCAACGGCACGCTGCTGCGCTATGCAGGCGGCGGGTCTGTGAGCCGACCGGCGTCGTGGGCGCGGCGCGTTGTGTGCGTTCTTGTCTCGTCGTAGAGCTCGGCGGCTGTCGCGGCCAAGGTCCAGTCGGGGGGCCGGCCAGGCGGGCGGCCACCACCCGCAGGGCCAGCGGCAGCCCACCGCAGAGCTTGGCCAGCTCCAGCGGCGGCCGGCTCGGCGCCCACCCGGTCGGGGCCGAGGACTTGGGCCAAGGGCGCGGTGGCGTCCTGGGACGGCCGTTGCTACCGCGGCGGGTACGCCGGCACTTCGGGACCCCGCCGCCTGGACCGAGCGTGGCCAGGTCATGTTCCGCGTCTCTGTCACCGGCACGACGGTCACTGGTTCAGCGGGGGGCCCTATCTCCTTGGTCAAGAGAAACGGGGCTGCGCTGGACCGTGGCGCCGGGCAGCATGGCGGTGTGGCTGATCTGCTATGGGATGACGTGAGGTGTTTCTTCAACCCGGACCTCATGGGGTCGCTGCCTGATCTGCGGGTCCCGAATGCTTCGGTGGAGGACTGGCAGGCGGTCCTCGACCTTGTCGAGGCGAGGGGGTGGAAGTGCCAGTACTCCGAAGGCGAGACGGTGCTTCCGGTCCCTCGGGCCGAAAGCGTGCTGTCCCGCCCGGCCGATGCTGAGTGCGCGGACCTGCGGGTCTGGCCGACTGCCGATGTGCTGGCGATCTTCCGTTTCCATCACGACGAGGCCATCGACTTCGACGTTGACCTGCGGGAATTGCAGGGTCAGGAGCGCCTCGATGTGTTCTGCGGCTTCTTGCGGGAGATCGGGCGCCGACTGGGCAAGCCGGTCCTGATGGATCCGGAGGGCGACTACGGCCATCCGGTGCTCGGATTCGAAGTTGTGGCCGACCGAGTCGTCCTCCTTGCTGAGCCGCTGGTCATGTGATCGCGGCCGTGGGCCGGGATTCGTGGAAGGTACCGTCGCGGAGTATCGCGAAGAGGACGTCTGCCCTTCGCCGGGCGAGGCAGAGCAGAGCCTGCGTGTGCTGCTTCCCTGGGTCAAGAACGCGGTGCGTTCCCGCTCCATCCGCAGCAACCAGGCCGCGCCCGTCGAGGCAGACGTCGCGGTCCGGCGCTGCGCCGGGCCATTCGCACACACCCTCGGTCTTGTGGAGAAGGGAATGCGGGCAACCGCGCTGTGCAGCGCCGCGGGGAGGCCTAGCATCGGACCGTTCCAGATGTTCTCAGGGGATGCCATGGAAGGTGAGTTGTCGATGCGTCACGCCCCCATCCGCCGGCCTCTGATAGCCGCGGTTGTTCTCGCGGTGTCCGTGGCATGCGCTTCTCCGGCGTCCGAGGCCGGCTCCGGCAGTGAAGGACCGCCGAAGGCACAGGTGCCGACGATCGTGGACACCTCGACGGGATGTCCGGACGCCGATGTGCTGGAACCAGTCCTCGGCCGGCCGCCATTCCAACTGGTGCGCCATCAGGCGTGGCGGGACGGCGGATGGCACTGCCGGTACGAGCCCGCGGCGCGGAACCCGCTCGGCGTCCGCCTCGACGTCTTCGCCAGGGCGAAGGACGCCACCATGGGTAAACCCGGGACGGCATCGGGCTTGGGGGCCCTGCCCGAATTCGGCCAGGAGGCCGTGTTCCACACCAGCTGTCCCGACGATCCTGGCACCGGTCGTCTGAGCGCCGCCTTCGCCCGCAAAGGGGGACAACCAGCCAACACGCAGGAACTCGTCCTCGAGGCGGCAGGAGAAGTGATCCACGACTGCCACCGTCAGCTCTCCTTGATGAAGGCCCTCGTCAAGGTGTTCTACGACCACCAGATCGCTCCGCCCGCGCAGGGTTGAAGGGCGGACGGCTCGAGGGGCGCCAAGGCGAGTGGCGCGCGCCCATGGAGTGCGGAGGCCGCTGCCCGGTGCTTCAGGTCCTGCTGCACCGCCAGCCGTGCCCAAAAGGCATGCCGAGGCGCCGGGGTCACGACGTCCCGGAGCAGGCCCATCTCCGGCTGTTCGTGACCGCTTCACGGAAGTCGTGCCAGAACCCGAGAACAGGCGGCGGAGGTACACCGGTTTGGGAGGCAGCCCCCACCCGGGGGAATTGAAACGTTCACATGCTTCGACAGCAGGATGAGCGCGGAGGGGTTGCTGCTGGGTGCGATGGCCGGCGCTACTGCGGACTCCCCGCCCATCCGGCGTGTCCGGGGTCCCCGCGGACGTACGCGCCTCGAACCGTCCGGGTGAACGGATGGCCGGGGGCGAGTGTGACGCGGCAGGATGCTCCGCATGACCTTGCCCACCCCTGAACTGCACACCGGCCGCCTACGACTGCGGTACGCGCTGCAAGGGGGCTTCGCAGCCCGGCACTGGGCCGGTCCCGGGGCGGCCTGACCAGCAAGATCCACCTGGCCTGCGACGGGGCCGACCGCCCGCTGGCGTTCGTGCGGACCGGCGGGAACACCAACGATTGCACCCAGTTCGCGGCTCTCGTGAGGCGGTACGGGTACCCCGCCGCGGTCCGGGCAGGCCGCGAATCAGGCCCGACCACGTCATCGGCGACAAGGGCTACAGCTCGACGGCGATCCGTACCTGGCTTCGCCGTCACGGCATCGCCCACACCATTCCCAAGCGGTCCGGCCAGGTCTGCAACCGTACCCGGCGAGGCAGCCTTGGCGGCCGCCCGCCGGCCTTCGACAAGCAGATCTACAAACGCCGCAACGTCGTGGAACGCTGCTTCGACCGGCTCAGGCGGTGGCGTTCCATCGCCACCAGGTACGACAAGACCGCCCAGTCCTACCAAGCAGCCGTCACCCTCGCACCGCTCCCGCCGCGCGTACGGCGGTGGTCGGGGTGTCGGAGTCCAGCCGGGGCGGCCCTGTGACGGCGCTGCCGTCCACGGGGCCGGTCGCGGGCAGGATGCGACCGCCGGGCTGCCAGGAGCCGGCCCACAGGTTCAGCGCGTGATCGTCGCGGAACGCCCCGGGAGCGACGGCGAGTGCCCGCTGCCTGGCGTCCGACCAGGCCGTGCCGGGCTTCAGGAGGCGGGGGGAGGTCATCGGTGCGCATCTGCGCTCGGGCGGGCCGGTGGGGGAGGAGGCGGGCCGGGAGCCGGGTGGCGAGTACGTGCGGTACGACCGTACGGAGACGGCGCCCGGCACCCCGGCCCGTGAGCGCCAGCGGCGCATCGCGCGGGTCTCCGGCGTGCGCACGCGAATTCCTCGGCCGCACGTGTGGGGGAAATGTGGATCGGCCGTACTGAAAACGTATGGGACCGAGATGTATCGGTGTGGGGAACCCTCCCGCACTGACCTGCGACTGACCGTGCGCTGACCCTCCGTTGATTGCGCACTGACCATCGACTGATCGCGTACTGACCTTTTGGTGACACGTTACTGACTTCGCCCTTGAGTCGTGCTTTCTGCGTTATTTCGTCACCTTGGATTGCTTTCCTCTTCATGGCCTCCGACCTGCTGAGATGAGAGACGCCGGTCAGGTGGGGTCGAGGGTGTGTGCCAGGGATCCTTGTGGTGCCGTGGAGGGGGTGTATAAAGTGCGGATCCGGACGATCGAGAGATATCTATTCCATGGCCCGGATACCGATCATTCATTGTTCGTCGATGTGCGGTATTCGATTTTTCGGGTCATGCCGAATGTGCTCGATCGGCCGATGTGCATTCGGCCTTCTCATCCATCCCCTTCCACCTCGGGAGACACCCATGTCCGATGAAGACCGCTCCCTCGCCTTCGACCTCGACGACCTGGCGCTCGACCTGGGCGACCTGACGGTCACCTCGATGCGGGACACCGCCGCGCTGCCCGAGGGCGGCGCGTCCTGGGGTTCCTGCTCCTGCCAGGGCTCCTCGTCCTGCGCGCAGCCGCAGCAGGAGACCTCCGGCTTCTAGGCCTCCGAGGGTTCGGGCGGGACCCGCACGCCCCGCCCGTCCCGTCCGGCCCGCCCCACACGTCCTACCCGCCCACCCGTCCGCCCGTCCGACGCGTCCCATCGGGCGCACGCATCCCATTGGGCCCACGGGTCCCATCAAGCCCACGCGTCCCATCAAGCCCACGCGTCCCATCGGGCCCACGCGTCCCACCGGGCGCGGGCATCCTTCGCACCCGTCATTCGAGGAGACACCCATGACCCGACCCGAACCCACCACGGCCGCCACCTCGGCCTTCGACCTCGACGACCTGGCACTCGACCTGGGCGACCTGACGGTCACCTCCATGCGGGACACCGCCGCGCTGCCCGAGGGCGGCGCGTCCTCGGGCTCCTGCTCCTGCCAGGCCTCCTCGTCCTGCGCGCAGCCCACCATGACCGACCCGACGGTGTAACACCGCCACCCCGCAAGCCGTACGACCCCACCGGATCCCTCCCGCCGCGCCGCGCGTGCGGGGGGAGGGACCCCGGACCACCAGCCACCCAGGACCGGGACGGACCGCCATGCCGCAGACCAGGCCGACGCCGCGACCGACGGCGACCCCGCAGCCGCCCGGGACCGGCGGCGACGGCTACCGCGTGCGCTCCGCGCCCTACGCGTTGGTCCGCGCCACCGTCCTCGCCCATCCCGCCCAGCAGCCGGACCCCGCACGGTTCCGCGCCCTGCTCGCGCGCCTCCACGGGATCGACACCGCACTGGCCCGGGCCACCGGCCCGCTCTGCGACGAGCTGCACGACAGCAGGGAGGGCCACCCGGCCGCCTTCCACCGCGAGGTCGTCCTCCCGCTGCGCCGCGCCCTGCACAACGGCCGCGAACCCAGAGCGGCGCTCCTCGCCAGGCTCGGGGACCTGCCCGCCCGCGCGCCCCGGCTCGCCGCGTGGGTCGACCTGTGCGCCCGCCGCGCAGCCCTCCTCCCGCTGATCGACGCCGCCGTCGAACCGGCCCTCGCCGCCGAACGGGCCGCCCTGTCGGCCCTGTGTCGCGAACCGGCCCTCGCCAAAGCGGTCGCCCTGACCAGCGCCGACCTGCTGCGCGGCGTACAGCGTGCGGGCTCGACCCCGTCCGACCGCAGGACCCGCAAAGAGGAAGCCACCGTCCTGCGCTACGCCCTGCGGGCCAGCACCAAGACGAGCCCGCTGTCCTGGTTCACCGCCGTCGGCTGGGGCGTCCTGCCCCCGGAGCCGACCCGCGCCCACGCCGTCTGGGGTGCCCCGCCCCTCTTCCCGACGCCCCCGCGCGCGGTGGTCAAGGTCAACCGCACCCTCACGGCCGCCCTCACCCTCGCCCTCCTGGACGCCCCGCACCGGCGCGCCGCCCTCCCGTACCGCATCACCAGCACCGCCCGCGTCGAGAGCGAGCGGGCCGCGTACGTCCGGGAACGGGCCGCCTTCGCCGGGGGGCGCTACCTCGTCCCCGAGGAGGACGAGGTCGAACTGCCCCTCGGCGGCCCCCTCTCCCTGGTCACCCAGTACGCCCAAGACCCCGTGCCACTCGACGAGTTGACCGCCCTCCTGGACGCGGCCCGGGGGCCGGCGGCGAGCACCGGCGCCGGGCCCCGGGCCGCCGGCGCCGGGCCCCGGGCCGCCGGCGCCGGGCCCCGGGCCGCAGTCGCCGGCTTCCTCGACCGGCTCGTCGACCACGGCCTCCTGGTGCCCGGGGATCCCGTCCCGCCCCAGGCCGCCGACCCCTTGTCCGCCCTCGCCGGCTGGCTCCGCCCCCACCCCCCGCTGCCCTCCACGACACCCGCCCCGCAGCCGGACCCGGCAGCGCCCGCCGTGGACGACCGTCCCGGCGCCGAGGACGCGGCCCGGGCCGAGCGCATCCTGAGGATCGGGCGGGACACCGCCGCCTTCGCGGACACGGACGCCGGCGAACGCCCCGCGCTGCTCGCGGCGCTCTCACGCCGCTGGGCCGAGGAGCTGGCCGCCGCCGGGCGTCCCGTACCAGGCGGGTCCGCACCGCTGTCCGTCCTCTCCGAGGACGTGATCGCCCCCGACCCGCTCCCGCTCGACGGGTTCCTCGGACCCGCCGACCACGAGGCGCTCGGGGAGGCCACCGCGCTGGCCGAACTCCACGACCTGGGCCACCTGGTGCGCCGCGTCGTCCGCGACCGCTTCGTCCGGCGCTACGGCCCCGGCGGGACCTGCCCGCGCCCGTGGGAGTTCGGCGCCGAGTTCGCCGAGGCCTGGGAGAGCGCCGCAGCCCTCGACCTCCACGACCCCGACGCCCGCGCCGGCCTGCCCGACGGGCTCCCGCAGTGGGCGGCCCTGCGGAGCCGGGTCGCCGAAGCGGCCCGCGAGGCCGGGGCCGGGTCGGGGACCGACGCCGACCGCGACGAGATCGTCCTGCCGGCCGACCTCGTACGGACCCTCGGCGACCGGCTGCCGGGCTGGGCCACCCAACGGCCCCTCAGCTACGCCTACTTCCTCCAACGAGACCCCGAACAGGGCCTGCTCTGCGTGAACCACGTGTACGGCGGCTGGGGACGCTTCACCAGCCGCTTCCTGGACTCCCTCGACCCGCGCGCCGCCGCCGCCGTGTCCCGGCAGGTCCGCTCCGGCCTCGCCCCCGGGGCGCGAGCCGCGCAGATCCGCCCCGTCGGCGGCTTCAACGCCAACCTGCACCCGCTGCTCGTACCGGACGAGATCGGCCCCGACCACAGCCGGACCTCCCTGTCCGAAAGCGACCTCGACCTCGTCCACGACGAGGCCACCGACCAGGTCCGCTTCCGGGTCCGCGCCGGCGGCGAACTCCTCGACGTGCTCTATCCGGGCTTCCTCGCCCCCGTCCTCCTGCCCCGCCGCATCGGCGCCCACCTCGGCGACCACCCCCACGGCGCCGTCGACCTCCGGCCGCTCACACCCCGACGCCACCTGACCGTACCGGGCGGCCGCGCCCTCCTCACCCCGAGGCTGCGCCACCGCCACGTCGTACTGCGCCGCCGCCGCTGGACGTTGCCGCCCGGCGTGGTCGGGGAACTGCGCGCCGACCTCCTCGCGGGCGGCCCCGTACCGGCGCGGGCGGCGGCCCGGTGGCGCGCCCTGCTGGACCTCCCCGAGCAGGTGTTCCTGCACCCCACCGGGTCCGTGCCCGCCGGCCGGCCGGCCGGGGACTTCCTCCAGGCACTCGGCCGGCCGAAACCGCAGTTCGTGGACCTCGGCAACGCCCTCCACCTGCGCTGCCTCGCCAAGTGGCTCTCCCGGCACGCCGACGGCGCCGTCCTGGAAGAGGCACTGCCCGCACCCGGCGGCCTGGACGCCCCGACCCACGCGGTCGAGCTGGTCCTGGAGGTCTACCGAGCCGGCCGCGCCCGATGAGCGCCCGCCCCGCACCGCCCGGCCCGCACCACACCCCGCCCACCCCCATGCCCTCGCGGCACGAAGAGATCGACGGAGAGGCAGGAGCCGTGACAGCACCGCACGCGCAAGACGCCGGCGCCGCCCCGCACACCGGGCAGGCGCGGGGCCCCCGTGACACCGCGGCCTCGGCCGCCCGTGACAGGGACGTCAGGCCCTCGGACACGAGGCCCTCGGACGCGAGGCCTTCGGACGGCGGTCCCCTGGACGCGAGGCCTTCGGACGGCGGTCCCCTGGACGTGATCGCCCTGGACGCGGGCGCCCTGGACGTGATCGCCCCGGACGCGGACGCCCTGGACGTGATCGCCTACTACCGGGACCCCGTCAAGGCACCCCTGCTGCGTGCCGTCATGCTTCCGCTCGCCGCGGACGCCGCAGCCGAGGGGCTGGCCGCCCACCTGGAACGGCACTGGCTGCACGGCCCGCACGTACGGCTGCGCCTCCAGGGGCCGTCCGGGCGGGTGCGCGCCTTCGCCGCGTCCGCCGCGTCCCGAATCCGGGACCGACTGCGCGAGCACCCCTCGCGCGATGACCTCACCGATGCCCAACTCCTGGCCTCGGCGGCCGAGTCGGGACGCACCGAGCTCATCGCCCCGCCCTACGGGCCCCTCGTCCCGGACAACACCGTCCGCGTGGCCCCCGTGGACCGAGGGCCCGTGCGCGAACTCCTCGGGGACAGCGGCACGGCCCTGCGCGAGGACCTCCTGCGCGCCGGGCTGCCCGCCCTGAGGGCCGGCGCCGACTTCCTCGGGGAACGCGGCGACGCCGCGCCGGCCCGACTGCACCTCGCGGTGACCGCCCTCGCCGCGCACGCGGCGGCCCACCCGGACGGCCTCGCGGGCGCCCACTACTCGTACGTATCCCACCTGGAGGACTTCCTCGTCCACGAGGACCCCGACGGCAGGCTGAGAGCGGCCTTCGACCGCCAGTGGGACCGCGCCGGCGACGCGACGACCGCCCTCGTCGCCCGACTGACCGAAGGCACCGCCCTGGGCGGGGAGCGGGCCTGGACGGCCTACTGCGCCGAGGCCTGGCGGTTGACCCGGAAACGGTACGAGGCGGGCGAGGACCTCCACGGCGTGCCCGCCGCCTACCGCGACCGTGCCGCCGCCACCGGAGACCTGGCGGCCGCCACCCGCTGGAACCCCGAACTGCGCACCCGCTACAGCGAGTTCCACCGGCTGCTGAGCAGCTCCGACCCACACGGAACGATGTGGAGCCGCCCCGACTACCTGATCCACCGGGCCACCACCAACGCCCTCTACCGGCTCCTCGCACTGTGCGACGTCCGGCCGCTGGAACGGTACGTGGCCGCCCACCTGGTCATCCGCACCGTTCCCGACCTGACCGGCTGCGACTGGCGCACGGAGGTCCGCGCGGCCGCCGACGCGGCGCGTACCGACGCGGTGCGTACCGGCGCGGCGGTACGCACCGAGGCGCTGCGCGCCGTCGTGGCCGAGGGGGCGGCATGAGCGGGCCGAGGCTGCGCCCGGGGGTCGCCGTGACCCCGCTGCGCGAAGGGCTGCACCTGCGCGGCCGGCACGGCACCCTCACCCTGGAGGGCAGCGCCGCCCTGCCCGCGCTGTGGCGGTCGCTGGAGGGGCCGCTGCGGGCGGGCCGGGTCGACGAACTGCTGGCCGGTGTCGCTCCGACCTCGGCCCTGCGCGGTGCCGTCGACACGCTGATCGCCCAACTTGAGGCACACGACCTGCTCCTGGCCGGCGCGCCCGACGGTGCCGGCGCGCCGGACGCGGCCGACGCGCCCGACGGGGCCGAGATGGCGGTGGCGGCGGCCGGAGCGGTGGTGGAGTGGGCCGAGGCGAGCGCCGGCCCCCGGGCCACCGAGGCGGGCGCCCGCGCCGTCGCCGCCACCCTCGCTGCGGGACGGGCCGAGGTGGTGGCGGCGGATCCGGACCACCCCCTCGCCCGTGCCGCGGGCCGGGCGCTGGAGCGGGGCGGCCTGAGCGTCACCCGTACCGCCGACCCGACCCTGCCGGCGCACCGGGTCCTGCTCCACGCCCGCGCCGGGACCTCGCAGCGGGCCCTCGCGTTGGGATTCCGGGGCCCGACCGGCTACGCGACCGCCCCGGGCACCCCCCGCCAAGCCCGAGCCGACGCCCGGGCCCTGGAATCCCGCCTGGTCCGCCCCGCCCCCGAGCGCGATCCCGACCCCGCAGGGGAAGTAGGCTCGGCAGGGGAGGAGTTCGGGGCTTCGGGGGTGTCCGTGGCCCTGTTGGGCGGGGCCGCCGCGCAACGGTTGATGTGCGTGCTCGGCGGGCTGCCCGACCCGGCGTTCGAGGAGGTCGAGGGGACCCTGCCGGCCGGGCTGCCCGTGGTGCTCCTCGCCGATGCCCGCCCGCCCCGCGCCCGGTACCACGCCTGGATCGGACCCCGGCGCCATGACCCCGACCGGCGGGCCGCTCTGGCGCCCGCCGACACCCTCGGCTCCGCCCTGCGCAGGGTGGCCGCCCTCGGGGACGAACGCTGCGGGGCCCTCCCGCTCCCGCTCCCCGGTGACCTGCGCCAGCTCCCCGTTCCCCTCGCCGGATGCGTCCTCGCGGACCCGGACGGGCCGGACGTATCGCTGACCGGCGGCGCGCCCCGACTGGACCTGGCCCGCCTGGAACTGTTCTGCCGGGCCGCCGAAATCCGCCTGGGCGACGCCCGGTTCACGGTGGGAGCCCATCCCGGGCACGCCCGGGGACGGGCCCTGCGGCGGGCTGCCGCGCGCCGCACCGGCCGCGCCGCCGGGGAGTCGCCCGTACCCGCCGAGCAGTGGTCGAGGCACCCGCAGGCCCGCCACTGGTGGACGACGCTGACCGTACGACTCGACGTGTCCGCCCGCCTGGACGTCACCCGGGTCGCCCCGGGGGAGGAGGTGTACCGCGCCGTCGTGCGCTCGGCGGGGCCCGGTGGCCGGCTGCTCGGCGAGGCCGTCGAGGCGGCCCCGGCCGATGCCGCCGCCTTCGCCTGCCTCGCCGCCGTCGCGGCCGTCTGCGCCCCCTCCGACCGTCCCGCCCGCCCCTCGGGCGCTGCCGTCGCACCGCTGGCCGCGGCCGGGGCCCGGACGGCCCCCTGGGAAGGCCTCGGCGGGACGGGGCGCTGGTCGGCCGACCTCGCGGACCGCGAGCAGCGCCTCCAGGGCGCGCTGCGCCGACTGACCGGGGAGCCGCTCCGCCCCGCACCGCCGGGCGAACTCACCGACCTGCTGACGGCGTTCGGGTTCACCGTCCTGCACACCCCGGAGGAACCGACATGACCACCACCTCCGCACGGCCGACCCCGCCCGTTCCCCTGGACGCCCTTGCCCCCGCACTGGCCGCCACCCTGGCCACCCCGGGGTCGACGCCCGTCCCGGTGGTCGACGAGGCCTGCGCGACCACCGTCACCTCCGGCCCGGCTGTGGTCCTGCTGACCCGGTGGACCCCGGGCCTCGCCGAGGAGCTGAGCCGGCACGCCCTGAACCACCCCGTGGCCCTGGTCCCCGTACGCCTCGACGGGCCCCTCGCGATCATCGGCCCCGTCCTGCGCCCCGGGGCGGCCGCCTGCCTGGGGTGCACCGAACAGCAACGCCTGGCCACGGCAGGCGGACGGGTTCCCTGGCGCGACAAGGGACTGGCCCTGGGCGGCGTGCCCTCCCCGGCGCTCGTCGCATCCCTCGGAGCCCTCGCCCTCGACCTCCTCGCCCCCGACGAGGACGCACCCGTCGGTGCGACCGCCACCGCGGCCGAAGGCGGAACAGGGTCCCCCGCGACCGCGACCGCCACCGTCCACCTCGTACACCAGGGCCGCGGCACCTGGTCCACCCACCGCGTCCGCCCCGTCGGCGGCTGCGCGGTGTGCTCGCCGCTGCCGGCGGACTCGGCGTCCGCGCCCTCCCCCCTGCCGTCGCAGCCGCGCCCGCTGCCCGACCCGTATCGACTGCGCCAGCCCAACCCACGCACCACGGGGACGCAGTTGAGGGACGTCCTGCATGACGAGCGCTTCGGTCCGGTGCGCCGTCTCATGCGCTCCGAGGAGTCCGCGTTCTGCCTCACCACCGCGCACGTCACGGACGGCCGCCCCCTCGACGACGGGGGATACGGCCGCGCCCACGACTTCCCCGACAGCGAACGGATCGCCTTCTTCGAGGCCGTCGAACGGTACGCGGGCATGCGTCCCACCGGGCGCCGCACCGACCTGCGCGCCTCCTACGCCGAACTCGGACCCGACCGGGCGCTGGACCCCGTCCGGCTCGGCCTCCCCGACCTCGCCCACCTCCCCGACCTCGCCCACCTTCCCGATGCCCACGGCCCCGATGCCCACGGCCCCGATGCCCACGGCCCCGATGCCCACGGCCCCGATGCCCACGGCCCCGACGCCCACCGCCCCGATACCCATCGCCCCGTCCGCCCGGCGTCCACGACCGTTCCGTACACCCCCGAACTGCGCATGGACTGGGTACGGGCCTGGTCGCTCACCCGGCGGCGGGAGATCGCCGTCCCCGAACACGCCGCCTACTGGGACGTGCCGGGTCCCGGCCGGCCGCGCGTGGTCTACGAGTCCTCCAACGGGTGCGGACTCGGCAACAGCCCCGAAGAGGCGGCCCTCTACGGCCTCTTCGAGATCGCGGAACGCGACGCCTTCCTGATGGCCTGGTACGCGGCCACCCCCCTGCGGCGGCTGGAGATGCCGCCCGACGACCCCGACACCACTCTCCTCGCCGACCGAGCGACCCTCGCCGGCTACCGTCTCGAACTCCACGACGCCACCAATGACTTCGGCATCCCGGCCGTCATCGCCACCTGCCGGTACGAGGGGGCGCACCCCGACGCGCCCCGCATGTTCCTGGCGGCCGGAGCCCACCACGATCCGCGCGCGGCGATCCGCTCCGCCGTCGCCGAGGTCGTCACCAACGTCCTGGACGCACCGCACCGCTCGCTCGCCGAGGGCCGCCCGCGCGACCCGCTCCGCCTGCGCCCCATGCTGGAGCGGCCCGACCTGGTCGAGACCCTCGACGACCACGTCGGACTCAACACCCTCCCCGAAGCCGCCCCCCGCCTGGCCTTCCTCCTCGCCGACACCCCGCCCGTCCCGCTCGCGCGGGCGTTCCCCGGCGCACCCACCCCCGTGGACGACCTCTCCGCGCTCCTCACCCGGACGGTGGAACGCCTGGCCGGAGCGGGCCTGGAGGTGATCACCGTGGATCAGAGCGAGCCGGGCCTGCGGGCCCGACTGGGCCTGCACTGCGTCAAGGTCATCGTCCCCGGCGCCCTCCCGATGACCTTCGGGCACGTCAACCGCCGCACGGTCGGGCTGCCCCGGCTGTGGGAGGTGCCCCACCGGCTCGGGCGCACGGACCGTCCCCTGCGCCACGCGGACCTGCCGCTCCACCCGCACCCCTTCCCCTGACGCCCGAGGACCCCACATGAGCACCCGACAGCCCGCCGTCACCACCACCGCACCCACCACCGCCATCCCCGTGGCCGCACCCGCCACCACCGCCATCCCTGTGACCGCGCCGCAGGCCGACACCTGGCAGGGCTTCCACGTCTTCCTGCACTCCGGCGCCGAGGACGCCGACGCGTTCCTGACCGGCTTCGCGGCCCCCCTCCTCGACGGCCTGGTCGCCGCCGGCGAGGCCTCCGCCTGGTTCTTCATCCGCTACGCCGAAGGCGGCCCCCACCTGCGCCTGCGCGTGCGCGGCCTCGATGCGGAAGCCGCCGCCCGCCTCCCCGCGCAGCTCGCCAGGGCGGCGGCCGAGGTCCCCGCCGTCCCCGGGCCGTGGCCCTCGCGACACGCGGAGGTCCGTACGGTGCCCTACGTGCCCGAGACCGACCGCTACGGAGGCCCCCGCGCCCTCCCCCTCGCCGAAGAGGTCTTCGCCCACTCCACCCAGGCCGCTCTCGGAGCCCTGCGCGAGCCGGCCCTGTCCGCCGCCGGGCCCGCGGAGGTCGCCGCCGCCCGGCTGCTGCTCGGCGTCGACCTCGTCCATGCCACCACGTACGCACTCGGACTGGACCGGCTCACGGCGGCCCGCCGGCTGCGCTCCCACGCGTCGGGCTGGCGTTGGGTCACCGAGGTGGAACTCCTGCCCGGTGCCTCCGTCCACAGCCGGGTCAACTCCGTCTACGCCGCACGGCGCACGGGCCTCGCCGACCGCGCCCGGACCGCACGGCAACAGCTCGCGGACGGCAGCGCGCAGCCTTGGCTGGTTCGTTGGGTCGACCGGGTGCGCGCGAGCGAAGACCGGCTGCGGTCACCCGACGGGGCCGGCCTCTCCGAGGCGGAGTCGGCCCGGGTGTGGGGCTCCCAGCTGCACATGCTGCTCAACCGGCTCGGCGTCACCCCCGACGAGGAGCGGGCCGTGTGCCGACTGGCCGCCCGGACCCTGCTGGAGACGGAGGAGGCGCCCCACTTCTTCCCGGTGGGCCACACCGCGGCCGACATCCAATACCTGGAGCGGAGCAAGTTTCAGATCGGCCGGGGCGAGGACACGGCCCTGCGCGTCCTGCCGCCCGGGGCGACGGGCCCCGCCGCGACCGCGACGGCTCCCGGCACGGACCGCTCACCCTCCGAACTGCCCCTGCCCGAAAGCCCGCTGCCCGACGTGTCGCTGGGTGAGGTCCTCGCGGGGCGCTCCTGCCTGCGCGGCCCACTGACCGGTCCCCTCGACGCCGCGACCCTGGGCTCCCTGCTGTGGAACTCCCTCTCCCCGACCGGCACCCACCGGCCCTACCCGAGCGCCGGCGCCCTGCACACCGCACGGGTGCGCCTGCTGGTCTTCGACGTCGACGGGGTCCCCGCCGGCACGTACGCGTGCGAGCCCGAACGGCGGACCCTGCGCCCCGTCGGACCGCCCCCGCCCCTCGCGGCCGTCCAGGCGCTTTCCACCTACTTGTCCCGGCCCGCCGAGGACCCCGTCGCCATCGGCATCGACGCCGCCCCGGTCGTGCTCGCCCTCTACGCCGACCTCGGGCTGTTGCGCCGCCGCTACGGCCTGCGCGCCCTGCGCCTGGCCCTCCTGGAGACCGGCCACATGGCCCAGACCCTCCTGCTGACCGCCTCGGCGCTCGGGCTGGGCGGGACCCCGTTGGGCGGCTTCCACGACGACCTGGCCCACGAACTGCTCGGCCTGGACGACCTGGCCCAACCGCTCCAGTACCTCATCCCATTGGGCCGCCGCCCGCTCGTCCGCGCCGGCTGAAAAGTGGGGGGGTGTGGTGGCGGGGCGTGGGCGTCATCGGTGAGGGATGGATTCCGGCCCGGTAGCAGCAGGGTTCCTGGCGGCACGCGCAGGTACGGGGCCCAGCCGCCGCACCCCGACAACCCCCGCTTCCTCAGCGAACAGCTCCCCCTGAAAGCCGCCGATCTCATCACAGCGGCCGACCCGACGAGGACTGGCACTGCTCCGACCCCAAGATTTTCCCCGACACCGCGCGAGCCGCAGCCGACATCCAGCGAGCCGTACGCGAGGGGACGTACCGCTACCAGCCCGGTGGAGCGTTCGGCGAGGCCGTCCACGAGTCCCGCGAGCATGCCCGTTGGGGCGACACCGATACCGCCTGCCGCGTCCTGCGTACCGCGATCCCCTCGTGGGCGCCACTCGGCCCGGGCCACCTCGCACCGGTGGGCCTGCTCGCCGACCCCCTGCTGGCCCCGGTCCTGACCACCAAACGGCGCCTCGAGCTCCTGCAGAGCCCACGCGGCGGCGAGCGCGGCCCGGCCCCGGCCCCCGCCGGCGACCGGAACCCCGACGGGCTGTCCTGGCTCGTCCAACCCGGCGGGCTGCGCCCCGGGCAGACATCATTAAGCGACTACCGGATGATCCTCGTGCAAGGCGTAGCCCCGGACGAGCTGCCCGCGCTGCTCGGCTCAGAGCCCGGCACGGTGCTCTCCCCGCCCCTGCGGCAGTGGGATGTTACGCGGCACCACAGACCCGACCAGCACGTCTTCTCAAGCTACGACGACTAGGCACTGCTCAGCGTCGGCCGGGCCGGACCGGGCTGGAGCTTCGCCTTCGAACAAGGCCCTTCCGCCGCATTCGACACAGCACGCTTCGTCTCCCCCGCGGCGGCCGCTTCGACCGGGCTTGTCTTAGCTCGGGGATTTCGTGACTTCGGTTGTCCGGTGCTGGTGATCTTGGCTGTCATGGAGTGCCCAAGCGGCTGCCATGAGGTGGCCAGCACGGTCGTGTGTGGCTGTCACGGGTTTGCCTATTCCTGCAGACCGACTCCGGCCTGGGCGGGTGCTGCTGCGATCTCTCGGTTTCGGGGCAGCGGAGTGACAGACAGTGGTGAGGCAGCACATTGCCGCAGGTCAACCCGGTTTTCCTCCATGAGTGCACTGTCATAGGTATGAGAGATCGCGGCGATTTCGCTGTCATGGGGCCATACCTGTGCAGGTGGCGCACTGACATGAAACCGAGGGATCGCACCCCGGCCGGAACGGCGCTGCGGATCAGACGCCCTTACCGAGAATGCCGATGAAGGGGGCGATGCGGGGACCGGCGCTCCCGTTCACGAACTGCCTGAAGTCGCGGTAATCGCGCCCGTCGATGCGCACCGGAGCGACGTTGGGGCGTCCTTGGAGGGTCTGGTGGGCCAGTACAGACAGGGGGTCCCAGGCGTTCTGGAGGTCGGTGCCGAAAGCGCCGAGGTGCACCGGGCGATTGGAGTCGCTCGGGTCATATCCTCGCACGATGACGCTGGCGATGCGTTCCTCGATCCAGCCGTAACGGGCGGCCTCGGAGGTGGCGCCGATGAAGAAGGCGAGCGCCCGACCCACATCTTGGGAATTCATGTTGTACTCGGTGACGTTTTCCAGGGTTCGCAGGTGGGACTGGAAGTTGTACGTCGAGTATGCCTGGTTTCCCCGCCACTCGGCCGGAGCGTGCATCGTGGCGTAGCGCCCGGTGGAATGCATCACCCTGACCAAGGGAGGATTCTCACCGAAGCGGCGACCGATGCTCCGCGACAGGTGACTGAAAGAGGCGTCGTCGAAGCGGTAGTGGTGGCCGTGCGAGCTGAAACCCATCAGGTACAGGTTGTCGACGTTGAAGTACAGCGCAACGTGGGCCTCGCCGCGGGGGTTCCAGAGCAAGATCCGGATGACGCGTTCAGAGGGGTTTTCGGCCCCACGCCTTGTCGTGTCAAGAAAATTGGGATTGCCCTGGGCACTCATCATCGGCTGGGTGGTGAGGTTACGCAGCCCGCGCACCAGAAGCTGGTACTGCGACCCCTGCCGGGCGGCGTCCATGGTTCCGCGCTCACCGTCATAGCCCGTCATGCGCCAGTCCATGTCGGACCACAGGTGATTGGTATCTGCGTGGGCATGCGGAGCGGCCACGCCATGCAGCGCCCCCAGTGCGGGGAGTGCCAGCGCCATAGCACCGATCCTCGTGAAGGACCGTCGGGACAAATCTCGTTCGCTCATGAGCGCACCTCTCCAAGTCGTGGAACGGGGACGGCAGCGCGAAGCGGCACATCAGAACCGGAGCTTCCCCCTGGTCTGCGGCGCGCCGGCCACGCTGCTTCACACCCCGGTCGGCAAACACAACGTGACGCATCACTGAAGCCTGCCAGCGACGCGTATCTCGGCTCCGGTTCTGCCTGCCGTGTCCTTGAGTCAACTGGGCCCTGCCGAGGCGCACCAGGCAATTCCACCCGCAAAAGTAGTGCGATGTGCCGGCTTCATGAGAGTGAGGCGTGAATGGGCGCGGCAGTGGCACCGGGTGGGCGTCAGCCGCGGTGGTACCGGTGTTTGCAGGCCAGGCTAGGCAGGCGTAATGATCATGGCTGTCATGGGGTGACCAGGCTGCTGCTGTCGGATGCCGATCGTGAGGATGATTGGCTGCCGTGGGTGTGCCTGTTCACATGCTGGCCGGCAGGGGCTGTGAGGTTCGCCCTGCCCGTGGAGTCGGTGGTGTCCGGGATGATCCCGCCCTTAAGGCTCGGCGGTCCGGGATGCACAGCGTGGTGCTTCGATCCGGACTGGGCGAGGGCTACTGCCAGAAGACGGTTTCGATGATGATCTGGGGTTCGGCGGTGCGGTGGATGAAGGTGTAGCGCAGCCAGCCGCGGTTGTGGTCGAAGTTGAGGATGTGGGCGCCGCGGGGTTGGGTGGAGCGGGCGGGTTCGATGCTGATCTTGGTGATGTCCAGGCCGTCGTCGCGGTAGGGGTGGCGGGACGACAGCAGTTCGACGACCGCGTCGACGATCAGGTCCCTGACCGTGAGGGGGAGGCTGTCGCGGTACTCGGAGGCGATCTTGGTCCAGTCGACGGCCCAGGGCGGTCCGGTGAACTCCTCGCTCACTCGCCCGGTCCGAGTCGGGCGGCACGCTGGTGAATAGCGGCCGCTTCCTCCAAGAACGCCTTGGCCTTGTCTGGGTCCGTGGACTGCGCAGCACGCTCTTCCAGGTCGCGGACGTGCCGGTCGAGCTCGGGGTCGCGGGCAAGACCGTACTCGGCCCACCACCGGGCCAGGAACGCCGGGGCCGCGCCGATATCGTAGGTATCAGCTACTTTGGCCCGCCACCCGGCCTCGAAATCGGCAAGGAGGTCAGGAGCGTGCGCTGCGATCGCGGCGCGCAGGGCGGGAATGCTGCGCTCGGGCATGGGGGGGACACCGTAGGGGTGTCCCGGAGCGGATGTCACGGTGGTCCCTCCAGAGGTCGGCAGCCCCACGATAGTGCGCCGCCACCCGTGTCGGGGCCGCGATGGGCACAGGGCCCGGTCGAGGACGACACCGGAGGCTCGGGCGCGTGGGGACGCTCACGCTTCGTCGGCGCGCTGGGTGTACAGGGCCAGCGCCCGCTCGGGAGATCCTGGCGGCGCTGTCAGCCGTACTTCGTACGATGCAGCCCTGTCCTACGCTTCGACTCGCGATCTTCCCTCGTTTCTGGAATCAGAACGGCAGCTGCAGGCTCTGCGCCTGTTCGCATGGCCCAGGAGAGCAGGGATCAAGGCGATCGAACGGCAGATGCGGGAGCTCGCCGAGACCGTCGATGCCTTCTACGACCTGCTCAGCGACAAGCACTGGATCTTCCACGATCACTTGTCACTGACAGTGGTGCGCGCGCTCCTTACCGAAGCGCCCGAGGATCCGGACCAGGCCGAGAAGATGCTCATCGACCACTACAACGACAGCAAGCACCTGCGTCTCATGCTCGTGCCGCTGCGAAACCTGCCCGCGATGCGCCGCCGGTTGCCCTTGGTCGAGAAGGCTCAGGAGGACTACTTCGCCGGCCGCCTCTACTCCTGCGTCCACGTCCTGTTGAGCGTCATGGACGGGTTCGTCAACGAGTTCGAGACCGTACGCCGCAGCCTGCACGCACGGGCGCCGGAGGAACTGCACGCCTGGGACAGCGTCGTGGGTCACCACCGCGGCCTGCAGCACGCCCACCGAACCTTCACCAAGGGGCGCACGGCTACGCGGGAAGAACCGGTCCACGAGCTGTACCGCAACGGCATCGTGCACGGCAGCATCCTCAACTACGACAACATCGTCGTCGCCACGAAGGCATGGAACCGGCTGTTCGCCGTCGCCGACTGGGCACGCGCAAGGGAGAAGGGACAGCAGCAGGAAGCCGCCGAACCTCCTACCTGGCCGGCACTGAGGAAACAGCTCAGGGACACTCTCGGGCAGTTGGTGGATCAAGCCCAGATCAACCGGCTCACCGAGCAGTGGTCACCGCACGAGTTCCTTCCCGACAGCGAGGCGTTCACCGCTCACCCGGCCCACGAACTCTCCGAGCGTCTGTTGACGTACTGGATACGCGGCAACTTCGGATCCATGAGCGACCTCATCAGCCGTGACCTACACACCAAGCATGGCAATAAGGCACGCAGCGAACTACGCCGCGCCTACCAGGACCTTCCACTCACCGCATTCGAGATCGTCGCTGTCGGGCACGACATGCCCGCAGCGTGCACAGTGACCGCCCGCCTGACCCACCCCGACGGCCGAACAGTAACCGCCGGACTGAGATGGATCAGGGAAGACGACCACGCTCTCCCGCGCCCCGATCCGTGGCCCGGGCAGTGGCGACTGTCCAACTGGGAGCCTCGGCACCTGACAGCCCGCGCAGAGAGGTGACAACCCGAGGCCCTCCACAGGCGGCCTGGGTCCTCCGCCGTAAGCGCAACACAACTGAGCGCGATCGACAGGGACTGTAACTGCCCCAGGCCACTCGGCTGGCAGCGGCAGTACCGCGTGCTCGCGGACCTGGTCGACATCGACGGCGTCCTGCCCCACATCGCGCCGGGTGTCGTCTTCGACGGCGACGACATCGGGCGGTGGCTCCGGCAACGGAAGCAGCCGGCCATCTGGGCGCGGCTCCTGCCCCAGCGGCAGGAACGGTTGACCAAGCTCGGCGTAACCCGACCGCACACTCTCCCCGCCCCTGCAGCCAACCGCGGGACGAGGA
Organism: Streptomyces sp. cmx-4-9; assembly: GCF_046548835.1. Classification (NCBI taxonomy): domain Bacteria; kingdom Bacillati; phylum Actinomycetota; class Actinomycetes; order Kitasatosporales; family Streptomycetaceae; genus Streptomyces; species Streptomyces sp. cmx-4-9. Next base: position 381,979 of record NZ_JAEBEE010000006.1, read on the forward strand.
GACCAAGCAAGGCACAGCAGGCATTCCGGCGCGGACTGACAGCCCTCACACAATGGGTAGAACGGGAAGGCCCCCACCGGCCGGTCCCCCGCGGCGCAGTTTGGCCTCCCATCCCTCTTCGCCGGACTCCCACACCATCCCGGCCTCCGGGGCGTTCAGCAGGGTCCTGCGTCGGTCCTCCAACTCCCCGGCCCGCAGGGCCTTGCGCTGCTGGTGCACCCACCGCCCCAGAGGAACCGCTTTGGTGACTCCGACTTCGGTCGGTGTCGTACGGGACGGCGTAGAGACCGGTGATCTCGTTCTCCGACCGCTCGCCAGCGCAGCAGAGCTTGGTAGCCCTCCGGCCACGACAGGGCCTCGGGCCGGTAGACGCGGGTGCGTGGGAACGCGGCGATGGTGGCTGCATCGCGTGGGCTGGAGAAGTGGAGCAGCGCCGATTGGGCTGCGGCGTAGGCGCCGTCCTCCTGGTCCTCGCCCTCGCCGCCGGTGCCGACGATCCGCCCGTCCTTGTCGCGCCGGAGGTTGATCTTGCGCTGGCCCTGGGTGAGGGCGCGGGAGGCGAACTGCTCGACGAGGCGGTCGTCATGACTGCGGAGGCCCTGAAGGACCGCTACAAGCGGCTGTAGCCAGCGGAGCCGACCATGTCGGTCGGGTCCTCACCCGGCTCCAGGAATACCGGCAGGATGATGCGGGCGACCTTGGTGCTGCCGTCGCGGTTGAGACGCAGTGCGCGGCCGATGTTCTGGACGATCTCGACCTGGGAGCCGCGGGTGCCGGCGAAGCAGATCGCCTCCACGCCGCGTTCGCGGGTGATGTCGACGCCTTCGCCGAGGGACGCGTACGGAGGCGAGGAACGCCCGGTGCACGCGGTGGCCGGTGGCTGCGATCTCCCGGGTTGGTGACAGCGTCGTGAGAGACAGCGGGCTCTGATGTGTTCGGCGCTCTCGACGGTCACGGTGGTGACGGGCAGGCCGCAGTCCGCGGTGACCAGTTCCGGGCTGAGGAAGGAGACCGGTACCGGGGCGGGTGCGAGAGGGCGAGCAGGCGCAGGACGGGCCGGGCGAAGGCGTTGCCGCTGGCGGTGAACTGGTCGAGGGAGAGTTCCCAGGTGCAGCGGACCAGGCGGCGCGCGGCATCGGGATCCGCCCCGCCCGGTCGAGGGATGTGGTGCCCCAGCGCCATGCGCTTTCCGATCTTGCTGACTAGCGTCCGTGGGCTACGCATATTCAGGTCCGTCTCGGATGGGCACGAAGGTAAGCAAGTCTAGGGAACCTTGGAGCGTGGGGTGGGGAAGTACAACGCGGGCAGCCCGGGCTGGTGGTGCGCGGCCGCGGTGTCCTCAGGGGTCGGTCAGGGCACGTTCCACTGGCCGGTGTTCGAGGAGTATCCGCTGTTCATCGCGAACTGCACTTTGGCGATCTTGGAGGCGTTGGGCACCTCGAAGGTGAGGAACCCCAGTCCTGTGTCGCCCGGCGCGACGGTGATGCTTCCGGGGAAGCTCGCACCGGCGTTGCTGTCGTCGAATGAGGTATCGAACTGCTGGCCAAGGGTGTCCACGACCTTGGACCCGTTGCCGGGGGAGTCCTGGTAGACGGCGATGCCGGTGTTCTTCAGACGGAACTGGACGGCCACGAAGCGGGTGCCGGCCTGCGGGGTGGAGTACTCGCTCTTCGCACCTGCCGGGTCAACCACCTTCACGAGGGTGACCGCGAGCTTCTCCCCGTCCCGGATGCCGGTGAGGTCGATGGTGTCGCCCACCGCGGCGGACGCGGTTGCAGAGGGGGATGGCGATGGCATGGGGCTCGCCGATTGTGTGGCGTTCACCGCCTCCGGGGACGCGGTGCCGCTCCCGGGGGTGGTGGTGACGCTGGTCCCCCCTGCGCAGGCCACCGCGCCGGCGAACAGCCCGGAAAGTATCAGGGCGAGTGCACGGTGCATCGCGCCTCCGTGTTAACGGGCTCCGCAGATCGCGGAACGAAGGGACATATCGCATGATCCTCCTCAAGGCTGCGGCGCGCACGCGGGGGCTGGCGCGGTCACGGGTCCTGTTCCCGGCCGCCGCGCCGGTTAGGACCGGCCACTGGAGTTGCGTGAGTGTCGGCGGGGGCGAGTGTGGCGCGGCTGGGGTCGCGCCAGCCGTGCCGCGATGGTGTGCTCCGAGGCGGTCACCCGCTCGACCGCCGCCAGCCCGACGGCCTCGTACGGCGTCCGGGCGAGCACGTGCGTACGGGCTTGAGCCCGTGATTGCGCCGCGGCGGCTCCGCGTTTGTTGCCGGTAGTGTCCCTTCTGTACATGTCAGCGGGAGGGGTCGGTATGCAAGGGCGGAACCGTCGGACGGTTGCGGCAATGGGGTGGGTTCCGTTGGCCGCGGTCGCCGTTCTGGGATGTGGAGCGGACTCGGCCGGCCAGGATGCCCCGCTCGGAGGCAGGGCCCCGACCCATGGGGCCGGAGCTCGGGTTTCCAGCAGTCCCGTTCCGAGTTCGGCGCCGACTCCGGCGGCCGGTCCGCTGACCGGGGCGCAGACGGTGGCCGCGGTGCTCGCCCCGGGCGATCTCCGCGGCGCTTGGAAGACCACGAGCGAAGACCTGTCTCCGGACGTCAAGGAGCGTGACCACGGCGTCTACGGCGTGGACGGGGACGCGGCGTGCGATGAGGTGGTCGCTGGCTCGTTCCGCAGTGCCAAGGCGACCGCCGTGGCCACCAGGACGATGCGGGAGAGCAACCAGCAGACCGTGGTGGGAGTGAGTGTCGACGCATTTGCCAGCGTTGAGGGCGCGACGCAGAAGGTGGAGTTGATGCGTCAGATGCGGCAGAAGTGCTCGGGCGCCGCCGTGGGGACGTACACCGTCGAATACGGCGTGCTGAGCACACCGCCGCGCGGGGACGAGTCCTACGGCGTACAAATACGTGCGAATGGTCAGCGATTCGACGAGATCGTGATGCGCGTCGGAGCCACCACCGTCACGGTCACCTTTGCCGAGTCGGCCGGTGACGACACCGAGTTCGTCGATGCCACCACTGCCCAGGCAGTGGAGAAGCTCCGTAAGGCAGCTCTGCGGTAGCGCGAACCGGAAGGTGAACGTGACCTCCTCAGGCAGGGCGGCCGCAGGTCGGTATCGTGCTCAGGCCGGTACGCCAGTCGGAAGGTGGCGGTCGTCAGGTCGGGGTGACTCGGCCACACTGCTGAGATGAACTTCGGGGTGGGGTTTGGCGAGGGGTGGCTGGGACGAGGACGGAGCTCTCCGGGCTGCGCTAGGGCGAACGGCTGAAGGGCTCGGGCTTGCCCTGCCCGAGTCGGGCAGGAAGCTGCTTCGCCTCGCAGAGTACGTCGGCGCGAGGAGCGGTCGGAGCGTGATGGTGTACCCGCCCGGCGAGAAGCGTCGGACTTTCCAGGTGAGCCTCAAGGACAACGGCACACCCTTGGCCTGGGGGTGGACCGCAGACCTGGCCGAAGTGGTCAGGGCGACGGCTGCGTGGACGGGCGGCGCGGGCCTCGAGGAGACCAAGGCACGCACCCCATTCCTCCGCTTCAGCCCCTGGGCCCTCGTCCACGAGCGGGAGCCGTTCGGTGTCGTCGAGTTGACGTGGCGCGTCAAGCTCGACCGCATCCACATGCCGCCATACGACCGGCACCCGCGTCCCCATGCGGTGCTGGCGGCGGCCTACGCCCAGCCGGTGCTCCGCCAGCTGATGCCGGTCCACAGTCACTTCAACCTCGGGTTCTCCGCCACTGTCGAGGAGTTCTGGAAGACGCGGGTCGGGCACACCATCTGGCCGTACGACGAGGGGCTGTACGGGGTGCGGAACGAAGGCAGGCTGGTCGCACGCACCGAGACGCCGGCGGAAGCCGTCGCTCTCGTGGTGGCCGCCCTCCCCGGAGGGGGTTCGGGCCGGCGAGCTGAGGCTTGAGGACCGCGGGCAGCGCGCGGGGACCTCTGCAGTAGCCGAGCGGGAGCCAACACCCAATCCTGGGTGAGGCTGCTGGTGTGCGGCGGGACCGTGCAGAGAGGAGGCGCCCGGGGTGGCCGACTGAGCCGGGCTGGCCGTCAGCATCGCCATGACGGCTGCCGCCATGGCGGCTCCAAGTGAGGTGCGCATGCCCGGTCCAAGACCTGCGGCAACCGGTATGACACGGCCGGGAAAGGGTGCTCACCTGTACGGACGACGGCTTGGGGCGGTCCCCTCCGCCCACGGAAAGGACTTTGCATCAGCGGTAGGTCTGGTGGCGTAACGACGCGATGGCGGGCTGGTGACGCCTTGGGCCGCGCGGCACAGCTGCCGCATGCCTGTCGCGCCCGTCCCGCGTGCGGATCGGACGGGCCCGGTGCGGGGCCCGGGGCCTTCGGCCGCGTCTTCGCCCTGGCCCAGGACCCTCGACAGGCGGCATCAAGGTCGCGAAGCGCCGTCCCGCTGAGCGGAGCGAAACGGTTCGTTGGCACAGAGCGGCGCCAGGGGCTTTCATCCTTCGAACCTTCCTGTCTAGGCTGACAGTTGTCTGCACTCCTCCTGGTCTCGGGGGCAGGCCGCAGGGGCGTACTACGGCCCTGCGGCCCGAACCCCCAACCGAAGGAGTGCAGGTATGGGTAATGACAAGAAGTCGACCCGGTGGGTAGGGCCGGTTGCCGAGGCGGCGAAGCGGATTGCTGTCGCATTGAGCGCACGTGCTCTCTGGGCGTTGATTGCCGAGCTGATGCACGGCGAAGGCTGAGCCCGGAAAAGGGCGCGCGAACCCCTGTGGGGTTCGCGCGCCCCTTTTTGGTGGCCGGTCCGCTCGAGGCCTCGGGGAGTAGTGATGGGGATATTGCATGTCGTATGGCAAGGGCGGTGCTGGGCACGTGGGGCGTGCTGATCGCCCTCTTTATCGCGCCGATGCCGTTGCCGGAGCCGTGGCGTTATTACCTCTACTCACCTGCCAGTGTGGGTCTGTGGATGATGGCCATGCTGGTCTCGCCCTTCGTGATCTGCATAGTCAAGTGGGAGTGGATCAAGAACGGGAAAGCTGACGACCGATAGCGGCAGGCGGCTGGCACGGCGTACAGAAGGGACTCACTCCCCTGCCCGCTACCCCTCCCGCCGGACCCAATCGACGCCGAGTTCGGTGAACGCGGCCAGTTGTCGATGACGCCGCTGCAGACTCGCCGCGGCACGCTGGTGCAACAGGCGTTCCCCGATCTCGTCGCCGCGGCCGAGGATCAGTTGCCGGACGGCCTGGTCCTCGATGGCGAAGTCCTCGCGTGGGACGCGGAGGCCGGCACCCTGTCCTTCGAGGGCGTACAACGCAGGGCCGCTGCCCGCCCCCGTCCCATGCCCGTCCTGATGGCCCGCTGGCCTGCGCTCTACGTCGCTTTCGACATCCTGCAGGCGGACGGCATCGAGCTGGTCGCGCTGCCGGATGATGAGGGGCAGCGCCGCTTGGAGGAGCTGTTCGCCGCCCGGGCGCTGACCTCCCGGTGGACGCTGTGTCCCATGACCACCGACATCGATGCGGCCCGGGACTGGCTCGACTCCTGGACCGATGTAGCCGGTATCGAAAGCGTGATCGCCAAGCCCCTCGGATCGCCGTACCAAGCCGGCCGCCGCGGCTGGACCAAGATCAAAAGGCGGGACACCACCGAGGCTCTGGTCGGCGCGATCACCGGCACCCTCACCCGCCCGCAAGCCCTGGTCCTGGGCCGCTACGACCAGCAGGAGCGTCTGCGGATGGTCGGGCGCGCGGTCGCCCTCCGCCCGGAGTAGGCCCGCCAGCTCGCGGATCACCTGGCCCCAGCCGGTCCGGGGCATCCATGGGAGGGTGCTCGCTTCTCTGCCGCGTGGAGGTCCCGCGACGTCCTGGACGTGACACTGGTCCGCCCCCAGCTGATCGCGGGAGGTCAGTGTGGACCGGGCTGTGGACCGCGGAGGCGTCTTCCGCCACGCGGTCCGCTTCCAGCGCCTGCGCATGGATATGGCGGTGCAGGACGTTCCGGGGGTTCGGGCAGGGGAGCACTGCTGCGGGGTGGAGTGCCCCGGGAGCGGGAGCGGGAGCGGGAGCGGGAGCGGGAGGTGGCGGGGCGGGCTATCGGCCTGTGCTGCCGGGCTCGTAGGGTCGTGAGCAAGTTTCCGGGTGCGGTGGGAGTGGGGTCGGTGCTGGAGCAGCCGAGGGTGAGGGTGCGACCCGAGCCGGGCAACGGGTGCACGGTGGTGTGCTCGGGAGACTTCGACATGGACACGGTCGGGCTACTGGCGTACGCCTGCGACCGCCAAGCGCCGGACGCGGAAGTCCTGGTCTTGGACGTGAGCGGGGTGTCGTTCGCCGACTCCACGTTCCTGAGCGTCCTGGTCCGCCTGAACCAGGAACGCCGGCTACGGCTCGCAGGACTATTGCCCGAGCAGCTGCTGAGGCTGTCGGAGATGACGGGTGTGCTGGCCGTGTTCGAGATCGGTGCAGCAACCGAGCCGGGCTGACGTGCCAGGCAGGGAAGGAGCGGCGGGGTGTCCGGGCAAGGGTTCCCCGCCGCCGAGACCGCGGGCGGTGAGGGGAGACAAAATCGGTGGACCAGTTACTACATCGTCCTCTACTCCGACGACGGGCCGACTCACCTGGGAATCTTCGGATTCTCAGAGACTAGGACTGACTCTTGCTGCTGATCGTTCTTATGGACATGGGACGGGGCGATCTGACGGATGCCGAGTGGGAAAGGCTGCGGCCGTTTCCTGCCGGTCAGCAACGGGCGTTGTGACTGGTGACGGGATCGCCGGCAGGTGATCGACGGGATTCCGCACCGGGTGCGGACCGGCGTGACCTGCCCGAACGGTTCGGTCCGTGGAAGACGGTCTACGAACGCCATCGCTTGTGGTCAGCCGACGGGACCTGGGAACGGCTGCTCCAACAGGTGCAGGCCGGGGCCGATGCGGCCGGTGACGTCGTCTGGGACATCTCGGTCGACTCCACCATCGCGCGAGCACATCAGCACGCGGCTGGCGCCGCCACCGAACCGCCGCCGACCCCCGCCTCAAAAGGGGACGCAGCGGCAGAAAACCAGCACGAGACGACGTGGTGGGGTCTCGCCGCCCGCCTGGCTCTTCTCCATCATGGCGATGAACTGCGTGCAGTCCGCCCGCTGACCTGGGCTAACAATCAGAGACAGCGGGCGGCAGCGGCCGTCCGCGCCCAGGTGGAGCTCGGTGGTGAACCCGCCGCGCAAGCGGCCCAGGCCCTCACCTCCTGCACCAACTCCACTCACCGGACGGGCCAAATAGAGCGGTGAGTCACAGGTGTGACTGAGCGCCGGGGTTGGCCCGTCCGGCCAACCCCGGCGCTCAGCCCAGGTGGCGTGTGGTGCGGCTCAGCGCAGCACGCAACCGTTCCCGGCCGGCTGTGACGCTCATGTCCCAGAGGGAACCGCCGCCGTCGCTCATAGAGAGCGCCTGAAGGCGCTGCTCCTCCTCCAGGAACCTGGCGCCCGTGATGTTCTGGTCCAGCATCCCCATCGCGGTCAGCGAGGCGTGGCCGCAAGACACCGCCGCCTCTCCGTCGCTGGTGCCGTTCGCCACGAACGCATAGCGCAGGGCAAGGACGGCGAAGAACGCGTAGGTATCCGCGACACCGGTGATCCCTTCCTCGCTGGGTTCGAGTTCTGGAAACTGCTCCAGCAGACGCACTCGGTCAGCAGCATCGGTCAGCGGCTGGTCGGTGAACCAGAGGTCTCGCACGGACGCCACGTAGAAGTCCACGTCAGCCTCCCGACCCGTCATCCCAGCCCGTAGACCGATGAACAGCGGTGCCATGCGCTCAGAGCACGCCGCGACGTACAGGCGGAGCATCGCCCTGTCGCCATCACGCAACATCGCCGCAACGGCATCGTCGACCATCGTCTCCACGCCCTCGCCCCTCTCCTACCTCACAGCAGCGGCGGGACAACACCCGCCACCAGGCATTAACGCAGTTCAGCGCAGTTCCTACACCAGCAGGGGCCATCTGGAACGCGCTAGGTGCAAAACCGCTCAGGGGCTTCCCAATGGGGAAGTCCAACCGGAACCGACTCCTACCGCCTCGCCAGCACACGAGCCCGCGCCGAAGCCGCGGCCGGCTAGCTCCTGCCAGGGCCGTCGGCCACCTCTCCATCCTCACGGGGAGTTGGCCAGCGGCCCATCAGCGCGAAGAGCGGTCCGTTACTCGCCTACTCACCGGGGGACGCAGGTTCTGGGTCAGGTACGAGCTGGCCGACGTCGGATGACCAACTAGGGCGGAAGCGTTCGACCAAGGCTGTGAAGTCGTTCCGCAGATACCGAGAATCGCACGGCATCAGCCGGATCTGTTGGCGGCCGTCAGCCCACCAGACCTTGAAATCGGCAACCGTGCCTTCCGCTGGCCAGTCCTCGATCTCGCCCGAAAGCCACAGGGCGTCGACAAACCCTCCGACGCTCAGGTCGATGTCCACGAAGATCCCGATCGTACCGGGCCGGGGAACCAGCACCACGGTGCCTTCGAATACCTGCCCGAAGCGCAGGCCCCTTCGAATCCGAGTCCACTCGGCATCTGTCACCACCAACAGATCATCGCACCTTCGTCCGGGACGCCGGTTCTGGCACAGATCTTGGGGAGTCGTCGCGGAGCGTGACGGTGCCGTTCGAATGAGGGGTCCAAACCCCGGTGGATCGACGTGAGGGCTCACCTCGTCCCCTCCGCACATGACTGATGATCCGTTCCAGTGCCACTGTGTCCTCTGCCATGACTACGGCGACCGGGACGAAGCGGACCGCATGGATCTAACGGTCATCGAGCATGTGCGGCAGCACGGATGGCACGTCGTGATGGTTCCCGAAGACGAGATCGGTCCTGGATTCGCCTACACGGTCGGTCTCGCGCACACGCACGGCGGACCTGAACCCGCCATGTTCGGGCTTGATGTCCACGCCATGCACCGCATGCTCCACACACTCGGAGCGAAGTCCGCCGTGGGCGAAGCACTGGCGGACGGCCAGAGCCATCCTGATGCTGTCGCCGGTCATCAAGTCGCGCTCAGGCCGGTTGACCGCGGCTGGTACCGAACCTTCTTCGGGCAGGCCATCGGGTTCTACCGGCGGCCGCCTCTTCCCGTGCTGCAAGTCGCGTGGCCTGATGCCGAGGGCCGTTTCCACTGGGATGAGCAGGCTGACGAGAGGCATCGCGCATCACAGCCTCAGTTGTGGCTGCCTCCGAGTGACCATCCTGTCGGAATCTGGACGACCGAACTCGTAATGCTCCGCGACGACTCCCCAAGATCTGTGGCAGAACCCCTCGATCGTCGACATAGCCATTCACCCGTGTAGCAAGATGGAAGAAGGGGTGTGAGCACGGCATCGCGCTCACACCCCTGGGTCGGAACGGCGTCAGGCGAGGAGAAGACTCGCCTGCCAGGAGCGGTCGGCCATGGGATGCGCGTAGCTCTCCAGGGCCAGGACGATGCCGGCCGCCCCGGTCAGCAGTCCCGGGTAGTCGGCGACCCCGTCCACCCCACCATTTCCGAGTCCGAGCTTCACGGGAGCCTGAAATCCGAAGGCGTGCTCCTCGCTGTAGCCGGACACGATGATCCCGGCGATGTCGTCGATGGCCGCCGCGACCCGCTCGTCCTTCATTTCGGAGTTCAGCGTCTGGAGCGTGACGAGGTTCCCCGCCCAGCCGTGGCACAGTCCCGAGTCCACGACACCCCACTCCTCATAGGGAATCCGCAGGAGGGAGAGGAGAGACTCGCGCGAGAGGGCGCACCACTCCGGCCGGTCGAGGGCGAGGCCCGCGAGCTGGAGGGCCCGTGTGACTCCTGGAGTGCCGTAGCACCATCCCGGCCGCTGGCGCTTCGGATTCAGCAGGGCCCCGGAGGCCCAGTCGTCGAGTGCGACCGCGATCGGCCAGTAGTATCCCTGCTCGTCCTCCGCCCGCCAGCGCACCAGGAGCGAGGCGATCTCCTCGATGGCCTGCTCCTGTCCCGGAACCCTGACGCCGGCGGCCCATGCGGTGGATAGAAGGGCGAGCGGGCCGGCGATGCCATGGGCCATTCCCAGGTTCAGGTGCCCGTGCTCGTACTGGGGCAGGGGCCCCGCGTCGAGCACCGGAGGCCCCTCGACCCACAGCCCGGGGACGGACTGGCCGGCGTGCGACACCGGCCGCGTCAGGCCCACGAGGTGGGTGAGTACCTGCCGGAGCACCGGCAAGGAGTCGTCTCCACGGGCCAACAGGTAGCGTCCGAGTCCGGTCAGACCGCTGGTGACGTCGTACTCGCCCATGTAGTGCGCAGGCGCGCCCGGCGTCGAGAGGCCCATCATGACGCCGACCTCGGTGTGGACCTTCTCGTCGAGCGAGTCGAGGGCACCCCGGTACCCGCCGGTGGCCCCGTAAGCGACCGAGGTGGCGAACGCCAGGGCGCCCACCCCGAAGTACAGCCCGCCCATGGTCTGCTTGCGGCCCTTGCACTCCTGGACCATCTCGGTGAGGTATCGGTGCGCGTGGTGGAGTCGGGCCGGGTCCTCGGATGCGCTGCTGTGGAACATCACGGCGATGCCGGCAAGCCCTCGGTCCAGGGTCAGTGGAGCCCACGCTGGGAAGCCCATCTCGTTGAACGGTCTGCCCTCCAGATCCCATCCGGCGGACTTGTCCCGTGTCGTCGACGGGTCGGTCAGCAGGCGCATGACCTGCGTTGCCGTGTCACGGGCAGCCTTCTCGAACACTGCTCTCACCTCTCCTGCGACATGCGGTACATGTGGTCCTTCGCCAATCCGGCCAAGATGGAGTAGCTCGTCTTCTCCTTCTCCCGGTCGATGCCGAACAGGCGGTTGTGATGCATGTGCAGCAGCCCCATCAGCGCCTGGTCCCGGGAAACCGCGTCCGGGACGTCGCTGGAGAGCAGGGCTGACCCGTACTTCTGCACCTCGGGCGAGTTCCGCCACAGTGCCGCCACGTGCTCCGCACCCGTCGCCGCCGCGAAGCCCGCCGCCACGCGGCCCGGGCGGATGATCCCCGCGATGTCCCGGCGGTGCGCCCGGTAGATCTCGCTCGTCTCCACACCGCGGAAGACGTGGTCGACCCAGCGCCACCATTCCCAGCCGCCCAGGGATTCGAGCAGCAAGGCGTAGTTCGCCGCTGCGAGGATCTCGTCCGGAAGCCCCGGCAGCAGCCTGTCCCGCACAGCGGCCTGGAGGACACTTGCCGTGCTGTCCACGCAGAACACCTCTTCGGCCAGTGGCATGAACGCCCCGCTGCCGTACCTGCCGTACTCGGGCTCGTACGTGTCCAGCACCACCCGCTGCACCAGCCCCGCCTGCCGCCAGGCGCGAACGTGTCGGCCCAGGGAGGGGAGGACATGCGCCGCGATCGCCTCCGGATCGCCGTGCATCCGCAGCCTGATGTGGCTGGCCGGGTCCCGGTACCGGATGTAGAACCACCGGTCGATGTCGCTCCGAACCTCCTGCAGCAGCTGCGGGAGCTTCTGCGCGAGCACGGTGTTGAACCGGCCGGACGGGATGTAGATCTTGGCGAAGAGCCATTCCTCACCCGGCAGGAAGGTGTGGTTCTCGTCCCCCTTGGGGAACGCGACGGGCGGGACGAAGGCGCGGGCCGGCTCGGTGTCGCTCCCCTGCGACATCGCCGTGCTCCTCAGCGGGACGACGATCTCGTTGCTGCGGCCGCCACACCAGCCGAAGTACGCCCCCTGCTCGTGCAGCTGCTCGGTGACGAGGACGTTGCTGCGCGCGGCCTCCTTCCGCAGCATCTCGACGTGGAAGGAATCGTCCAGGTCGAGGCTGTACGACTTGTCCCCGACCGCGACCACGACGTGCCGGGGCAACCCCGTCCCGTCGCGCCACGCGCCGACGGCACGGGCCCAGCCCCGCGGGTCACCGACGGCGGCGCGCACTTCCGGGGTGGGACGCCAGGTGGCGGGTGAGACGACGACCTTGCCATACCGCACGCGCGGGAAGAAGGGGAGTGACTCGAGCCCCGTCCACTGCCAGGGGTGGAGCATCTTGTCCCGGACGAAGCCGATCTCGGTCAGCAGTCGGCCGAGGTTGGGCGCGTTCTGGTCGACGGCGAGCATGTGTGGGGTCCTCGGCACGACTTCCTGCCCCGTTTTCGCCCAGTAGAGCTTGAACTCGTTCTGCTCGACGGCCAGGGTCAGGTCGCGCCAGTCGATGACGCCCGGCGCCTCCGGATCCGCGAAGCTGCCCAGGGGGATCTCGTACTCCCCGATACGGGTGGTGGGCAGGATGTTGACCGCCCGCGGGTTCACCGGCAGGAAGGAGACCTCCGCCTCGATGCGGCCCGCGTCGCTGTTCGCGCGCATCAGCTCGGTCAGCTCCGCGGTGCACTCCAGGAGTTCCGAGAAGCGCGCGATGGTCGACCCCGCGGTCATCGACCCGATGTTGGGTGTAGGGAAGACCGTGAAGCGTCCCGCGTCGAGATCCTCCGGGCTCTTGGACAGAAGCTGGAAGAAGAGTTCGAGGGAACGCGGCGGCTCTTCCTCGTCCCGGTACCCCAGCGCGGCGATGTCGTGCTCGCTCAGGACGACTTCCCGCTCGGGGCTCATCACGGCCCGCTGCATCAGCGTCGCCACGATCTCGCGCCGCCGGTCGAGGTAGTCCGTCTCCTGTTCGTCGGAGTCCGAGGGGAAGTGCGGCGGACGGTCGACCATTGTCGGGTTCTGGTAGCCGGCCGGGAACCCGATTCCGTGGGTGGCATGGACCACGTCCACCAGGGGCACGGCCACATGCGGGCCGTACTTGTCCAGGAACTGGCTCTTGTACTCGCGCAGGTGGTCGTAGCCGGACACCCGGCCCGACATTCGCCAGATGACCGACGCGTACGCCTCGATCTCCTTCGCGACCGACCGCGGGAGCGAGATCTCGGCGTCCAAGCGGAGGTCGACCTGTACACCGGGCCGGGAGCCGTCGTAGCCCTTGGCGAGATCGCGTTGGATCTCCTCCCAGGTCTCGCCGCCCTGCCCCGGGGGGCACGCCTCATAGTCACGCAGGCGCAGGCCGGCACGCCGCACGCGATTGTTCTCGCCCGAACCGCCGGTGGCCGTGGCGATCCGGTCCAGCGCCGCCGCGCTCATCCGGTGTGGTGTCACGGAGGTGACCAGGACCTCGCTCTTGAGGAGCTCGAGCAGGACTCTGTCGACGATTTCCTCGGTGGCCCCGGATAGTTCGCTGATGGCCCGGGCTATCACATCACCATAAGGAGTGGGCCTGCGGCAGTTGTCGAGGAGCCACTGGACGAACCGGTTGTTCGCCACGTTAACCTCACGCAGCGGCATCGCCTGAGGACCGTGCCGGTCCGAGCGGACGCGTACGTACGGGAGGACCAGGCGATCGCCCTGCACGTGGCAGAGGTTGTTGACGACCACGTCGAGGCTCCGCCGGGACTCGGGCCGATCGAGCCACTTGACGATCTCCGCGTACAGCCAGCTGGCATCGATCCGAGCCGACTTCTGGTGCTCAGGACCGAAGCGGACGGCTGCCCGCTCACCCCAGTGGGCCTTGGTGACGCCGGCGGCGAGACCGAAGGGAGTCGGGCGCCCGGACGATCGCATCGCGTACCGGGCGAGGGAGATCGCCACGCTCATCAGCCGCTTCCGGTTGAACTCCTCACCCGCCTCGAACCGGTCGAGAAGTCCCGAGAGGGACTTGCTGGAGACCCTGATCGTCTCCCGGAAGACCGGGTCCGAGGCCATGTGCCGGATGTAGGCGGCGAGAACGGGCCGAATCTCGCCGCTGTCGGCGGGGAGGTGGGGCGTCATCTGAGAGAAGTCGCCAGGTGCCCGCGCGGACAGCCTGACAAGGACGGGCCCCTGGGCCGTGAATTGATCCGGGCGCATCGCCGCTCACCTTCGCATGAGTCTTGACGGACGGGCCCTGCCGGGACGCATTGTCCCGGCAGGGGTGATCAGGGCTCAGCCCTTCAGCAGCACGTCCCGCACATCGCGAGCTCCGACCAGGTCATGGTCGGCGTGACGGTGGCGCCACAGCACATCGAATAGACCTTGCTGTCGCTGCACATCTCAGCGGGGTCGAACTTCGCGGCGTCCGGGACCTCCTGCACGTCGAGCTCGAAGTCGAGCACGTCCAGGACGGGCGCCGCCAGAGTTGCAGTAATCATGTCATTCCTCGATTCAGATCGATGTCGAACATGGATGAAGAACGCCGACCACTACAGAAAGAGCCCAACGTAGATGCGGCACTCGACGCAAACGAATTGAGCGTCGAAATCCATAGCAGTACGGGGAATTACTAGAGCCGGGCGAGATCGCCCAGAAGAATGGGCGAGTTGATCGCCTCGTCGCGACGCTACATCACACGAATGGCAACCTCAAGCACTAGTGTGAAGCCTCAAGAAAAGCTCAAACGCGAGAACGACTTACCGGAACTCTGCATTCCTGTTCGTCAACTCGCACGCATCAGCCAACAGCTCGTAGGAGCGCAGACGCGCGGCACAATCATGGGTATTGCTGGTGACCATCAGCTCGTTTGTCCCGGTTTCGCTCACGAGTATGTCAAGTTCGGCGCGTACTCGATCGGGCGTCCCATGGGCGATGCGCGAGAGCCATCGTTCCTTGTAGGCCTGGTCGTCAGCGGAGAAGGAGTGCGCCCTCGCCTCCTCCGGAGTGGGAATGAGACCGGGTGGCATCACTCCCATCCGAATGGTTGCCACCACGTGCGTCAGCGCCTGGCCGTAGGCCTCTTCCTCGCTCGTCGCCACCACGGCGGACGTGCAGACCATGACGTACGGACGGGACAGGAACGCGGACGGACGGAAGGACCGCCGGTACGCCTCCAGGACCGGAAGCGTCTCAGTGGTGGAGAAGTGGTGTGCGACGACGAAGGGCATCCCGAGCTCCCCGGCACAACGGGCGCCGGCCTGCGACGTGCCCAGGATCCACACCTCGGGGCGTCCCGAAACGTCCCCGCCCCCCAAGGCCCTGCCCTGCACCGGACCGGGCACGGCATGCACGCCGGCATGGGGATGACCAGAGGGAAGGGAGTTGTCGAGAAAGCCGATGAGGTCGGCCAGGCGTCCCGCGAAATCAGGCCCGCCCTCAGCCGCATAGCTCCGGATGGCCCGCGCGGCAGCGGGCATGGCTCCCGTCGCCCGCCCGAGACCTAGGTCGATCCTCCCCGGTGCCAGCGCCTGGAGCATGCCGAACTGTTCGGCGATGACCAACGGTGCGTGATTGGGCAGCATGACCCCGCCGGACCCCAGACGGATCGTGCTCGTGTGTGCCGCTATGTGGGCAAGCAACACCGCAGGGGATGAACTCGAGACCGACGGCAATGAATGGTGCTCACCCACCCAGAAACGACGGAAACCCCGGCGCTCCGCAAACCGGGCAATCTCCACGGTCGTGCGCAGAGCCTGTTCGGCCGTTTCCCCAACCCCGACCATCGCGAGGTCAAGAACCGAAAGAGGAACGGGCATAGTCATTGATGGACCTCCTGGCCAGCTGCTGCGAGCCGGATAAGCGGAATCTGAGAATCGGCCGCCCGGCCGCAACTTCGTACGGGTGGATCACCTTAGTCCGGCAAGCACGGCCGGACCAGAGAAGAGGAGTTCAACCCCCTCGACCGGCGAGACAAAGAAAATCCCTGGCTATGATCCGTGGCTATGACCTACGATGCGGTACGTCTACTCCCCCGATCCGTCCTCTTCGGTGACCCCGAGTACGCCGGCCCGTGTATTTCCCCGGACGGCACGCTGCTGGCCTATCTAGCACCCCATGAGGGGGTACTGAATGTATGGATAGGGCCCCGCGACAACCCCGAGGCGGCGCGCCCGGCGACCCGGGATCGCGGGCGTGGCATCCGCGCGTACGGGTTCTGCCACGACGACGCCACGCTTTTCTACCTCAAGGACAAGGAGGGAAACGAAAACTGGCGCCTGTACCTGCGCGACCTTGGTTCCGGGGAAGAACGGTGCGTCACGCCGTACGAGGCCGTCCAGACGCAGGTCCTCGCGCACAACCCGTGGCACCCCACCCGCATGGTCTTGGGCCTGAACCGTGACCGGCCCCACCTCCACGACCTCTACGAGCTCGACCTCGTCGGCGGCGGCTTGTCCGCAGTGTGCGAGAACCCCGGCTTCTTCGGCTGGCTCATCGATACGGACCTGCAGGTCCGCGGAGGCCTGAGCTACAGCGACGACGGCGGCAAGGTACTCCACCTGGGCCGCCCCGAGGAGGGCTTCCGGCCGTGGAAGCACGTTCCTCAGGTCGACTCGGGAGGCAGTGGCTTCCGGGGCTTCTCACGCGATGGCTCCTCGCTCTACTTCACCTCGTCGGTGGGCGCGAACACCTCCCGGCTCTTCGTCCGGGACATGACGACCGGTGCCGAGACGGAGCTCGCCGGCGATCCTTCGTACGACGTGAGGGGGATCGTGTTCGATTCCCATACCCAGCGGCCTCAGGCCGTGTCGTTCGAGAAGGAACGACTGGAGTGGCGGTACCTCGACACCGGCTTCGAACGCGAGGTCGAGCTTCTGCGCGAAACCCTGGTCGCGGCGGGAGCGCCGGATGGGGAGCTGGACATCCAGCGGAACGAGCGGAGCGGACGGCTGTGGAACGTCACAGTGAGCCCTTCGGACGGCCCGCTCCACCTCTATCTGTACGACCAGGACGAGAGACGACTGCGGCTGCTCTTCCATCACGCCCCGGCCCTCGCCGGCGCCCCCCTGGCGACGATGGAGCCGTTTGACTTCCTGGCCAGGGACAAGCTTCACGTGCACGGATACGTCACCTATCCCCTGGGTGTCCCCCGCACGGCACTGCCCGCCGTGGTCAACGTCCACGGCGGCCCGGAGGCAAGGAACGCCTGGGGGTTCAGTACTGAGGCGCAGTGGCTGGCGAACCGCGGGTACGCATGCGTCCAGGTCAACTACAGGGGATCCAGCGGATACGGGAAGTCGTTCGTCAACGCGGGGGACAAGAGGTGGGGAAGGGAGATGCAGACGGACCTCCTCGACGCGGTGGACCACCTTGCCGCACTCGGGACGATCGACGCGTCCCGGGTCGGCATCCTCGGCGCCTCCTACGGCGGGTACGCCGCTCTGGCGGGTGCGGCGTTCACTCCGAAGGCGTTCCGGTGCGCGGTCGCTCTGTGCGGCCCGTCCAACCTGCTCACGCTCCTGGAGTCCACTCCGGCCTACTGGAAGCCGGCTGTCGCGTACCAGCGCGCACGTGTGGGCGACCCGGAGACCGAGCGCGAGCGCCTGTGGGACCAGTCGCCGCTCTCGCGGGTCGATGACATCGCCATTCCGATCCTCGTCGCACACGGTGCCAACGACCCCCGAGTGAGGGTCTCGGAAGCCGAGCAAATCGTCAAGGCACTTCAGAAGAACGGGCTGCCGCATGAGTATCTCCTCTTCGAGGACGAAGGGCACGGCCTGGTGCGTCCCGTGAATCGCATGCGCTACTACGCGGCCGTGGAGGCCTTCCTTGCCACACATTTGGGTGGACGCGCCGAGAGTTGAGGAAAACCTGAGGTTCCTCAGGCGTATTTCTGCCTCACCGAAATAAGCACCCCCATCGCGTTGACAATCCGGGAGCGGCAATCCTAGGCTCCGATGCGTTGACGAGCGGCTGATCAGCCAGCCGCTCGCCGATTCCCTGACCACGCTCAAAGACTGGAGATATTCATGGATCGCTCGCGCCTTATCGCCGTCGCCAGCGGAATCATCGCCGTCGGTCTCGCCGCAGGTCCTGCGGCTGCCGCCAATGGCTCCGCGGAATCCCCCGCGAAGTCGCCCGCCAGCGTGACCTCGACCTCCGCGGGAACGCTGGCCGACGACGTGCT
Source organism: Streptomyces sp. cmx-4-9 (assembly GCF_046548835.1). Lineage (NCBI taxonomy): Bacteria > Bacillati > Actinomycetota > Actinomycetes > Kitasatosporales > Streptomycetaceae > Streptomyces > Streptomyces sp. cmx-4-9. Next base: position 399,774 of record NZ_JAEBEE010000006.1, read on the forward strand.
CGTGACCAACGACTTCCCCTGCTGCGTCTAATCAGCGGCCACGGGTGGCTGCCTGCACAAGGGGCAGCCACCCCCGACACACAAGAAAGAGGCTGAGGTGAAGGCATTCCGAGGGGCTTATCCGTTATTCAGGCGAAGCCATTCCTCCCGGACTGCGACCCTCCTCCTCACCGAGGCCCTCGTAGGCCTCTCCTGCGTGGCCTCGAGCCTCGAAATCCTCTGCTCCGCGAGGGGGAAAGCCCCCGAGTCGGCCATCCTCCAGTGGCCGCTGATGCGACGGAAGCTGCCGGCGGAGGCGACATGGCTAACCCGTATCCTCAGCGCGACCAGCGGCGCCAAGCGGGACGAGTTCATGGAGGCTGCGCGGCTCGCGGCGGCCGTCACCCTCCTGGTGGCGGGCCGGGACAGCAGGGCCAGAACGGTCGCCCTGGCCGGCCTCACCGTCACGTCGGCACTGCGCCACCGCCGCTACGGGTTCCAGTCGGACGGATCCGAGCAACTCCTGTTCCAGGTGCAGCTGGCATCGACCACGGCCCGTCTCGGCGGAAAGAACACGCGGATCGCCGATGCCTGCCTCTGGTACGTATCGCTGCAGGCCGCACTCGCCTACACGGTGGCCGGCTACTCGAAACTCGCCGGTGCACACTGGCGTTCAGGAAAAGCCCTTCCTGGAATTATCCGAACTGAGACATACGGAAGTGGTGCGGCCTTCCGGTGGGCGACCAGGCACCCCAGAACCACCCGGCTCGCAGGCTACGCGACAATCGGTGGAGAATGTCTCTTCCCGCTGATCTTCTTCGTCGACAACGGAAAATCCGCACCACTGTTCCTTCTGCCCGTCGGGGGCTTCCATCTGGCGAATTCCGGCGTAATGGGCCTGGGGCGCTTCTTCTGGGCATTCACGTCTTCGTACCCCGCGCTTCTTTACACCACACATAAGCGCGCTTCGAAGGCGGAGACCCTTGGACACTGAGACCCGACTCCCCGCGATCGCGGCGGGATCCATATTCGGTGCGATACTCCTCGGGGCGGGGCGCCAGATCGCCCGGCACAGAAGGGTACTGACCGGCCGAGGCGACGAAAAGTTCCTGACCGCCAGTTCTGGAAACAAGATCTCCTTCCGCACGAACACGACCGCGGAATCCGATGGGCCCGATCGGCCACTCATCGTCTTCGAATCCGGATTCATGGCAACCATGGAGCACTGGACCTGGGTCTCCCAGGAATTGAGCGGGAGAGAATCAACCGTGTTCTACGACCGCAGCGGATACGGCCGCAGCCGACACGGCCGCGGTCGGCACCGGACATCACGGCCGTTCACCCCGCGCACCGTCGTGTCCGACCTAGTCGATCTCATCCGGCACACGCGAGGAGAGCGCCGCGTCGTGCTCGTCAGCCACACGATGGGCGCGGGGATCGCGCTGCGGGCCGCCGCGGAACTTAAGGACGCGGTCGCCGCAACCGTACTGCTCGAACCACCCGTCATCACCGCTCCTTCCGGCGGTCACCGCGCCCCCGCGATCTCTCCCCTCTTCATCGGATCGATGCGCGTAGGATGCGGCGATCTGCTGCCCCGGCCGTCCTGGGCGGGGGCGCTCCCGGAGCACAGCGCCCGGCTCTCGGACGACCAGCACCGGGACGCGCGCCTGTGGGAGGCGGGCAAACGGGAAGCGGACGTCAGCGCCGACCTCGGCGTCCACGAGACCCTCCTCTCAAGGGTGCAGCCGCCCTTGGCGGTCGTCGCACACCGCGATGCTGACCTGACCGGCTACAGCGGCCTCCGCCAGGCGGCACTCCACGTGCTGGACGGCTTCCGCCCCGGGCGGCTGCTGCACTCGCACCGCGCCGCCGAGCATGCCGCGGCGGTCGTCTGCGCGACCGCCGAGCGTGCCGCGGCAACCGCCTTCGCGACCGGCGAGCGTGAGCTGTGAGCGGGATCGTACGACGCGTCCTGCGCGAGGCTCACGTGGACAGCCGCCGGGGCTCGCTCGCCGCCACCTGCGTCGAGGTGGCTCTGGGTGCCGCCCTGACCGTCACCGTGCTGAGCCAGCACCCGCTGCGCTCGTTCGACCGGCTCCGCAGGTTCGATCCCACCCTGCTGATGCTGCCGGACTGGCGACTGTTCGCGCCTCGGCCCGTCATGCACGACTTTCACCTCCTGTGCCGCGCCGGCGAACCGGGACACGAAGGCGAGTGGCAGGTGGCGTCCACCATCGCGAAACGCTCGGTGTCCCAGTTCGTCTGGTACCCCGAGCGGCGACGGGACAAGGCCTTCCTCGACCTCTGCCAGGAGGTGTCCTTCGCCGCAGGCGAGGGGTCCTCTCCTGCACTGGCCACCGAGGCCTACCGCATCCTCAGGGACTACGTCAGCGGATATCTGGCCGCCACGTGCCATGCCTACGAGACGTTCCAGCTCATGATCATGCGGACGGGCGGTCACGACTCCGAGGAGCCGCTGACCTGCACCTTCCTCTCGCCCCATGAGAAGAGGAAGGCGGCCGGACGGTGAACTACCTCATGGCGGCGATCCAGTTGTCCCTCCTCGGCACACTGCTGGTCTCCGGTATCGGGAAGATCCGTGCCCCGCGGGACTCCCAGATCATGGTGGAGGCGGTGCTGGGGCGTGCGGCGCCAGGGCTACGGCGGTACGCACCGGTCGCCGCGGGCGCTCTGGTCGGTGCGGAGCTGGTCACGGCGATCGCTCTGACACCCGGACTGCCCTTCCAGGGATTCGGGTTCGCCGCCGCGCTGCTCCTCTTCTCCGTCTTCACCGGGGTGGCCGTCCACTCGTCCTGGTCCCGGACGAAGATCGTCTGCGCCTGCTTCGGGCGGGCCGCCTCTCCTCTCGGTGTCCGGCACGTCATCCGAAACGCCCTGCTCACCACGATGGCAGCCGGCGGCCTCGCGCTCGTATTCACTGCGGGTTCCGGCATGGGAGAGCTCGCCGGCCTGGCTCTGGCCGCGGCCTTCGCCCTCGTCTTCACCGTGGTTATCGCCTTCCTCGATGACCTTGCCTCTCTCATAACGGAGTAGCAGAAATGATCTTTGTCGTCGCAGGCATGGTCCTCGTCGGTGCGCTCGGCCTTCTCAACCTGGCCCTGTCCCTCGCCATCGTGCGCCGGCTGCGGCGCCAGGAGGAGCAGCGCCGAGCCGTCGACCCCCACGCGCCCTCCGGTCCCGAGGTGGGCACGAAGCTGCCGATGTTCTCGGCCCCCGCCATGGGTGGGGAGGTGTTCGCCTCCACATCGCTCGCGGGCGGTGCGGCGGCTCTTTCCTTCATCACCACCAGCTGCGGCGCGTGCGACGAGTTCGTCGAGGACATGCCGGAGTTCGCCGCCCAGACCGGCCTGGACGATTCCCGCATCGTGGTCGTCATCGCCGGCGAACAGGGCAAGGCCCGGCAGATGGCGAATCGCCTCGACGGCCTCGCCACGGTGGTCTTCGAGGAGGCTCCCGGCGACATCTCCTCCCTCTACTCGATCACAGCGACCCCGACGACCGTGATCGCGGATGCCGACCAGTACATCACTGCCACGCACACCGGTTCCAAGCCGAACCTCCAAGCACTTCCGGCGTAGTCGACGCCGGAAGCGTGAGCACGATACGTACCGGAAGGAAAAGCACTGGTGAAACTCCTGACCAGGATGGGCGACGCCCTTCTCGGCAGACTCGCGCCGGAGGCCACGGCGACGGCCGTCTGCGGCGACTGCTCTGCGATCGAGATGGGCTGCGGATACAAGCAGAACAAGTGCTCCGGGGCCTACCTGTACAAGCGCTGCTGCTGCACCGGCAGCTGCGCGAACTGCTCCGCAGGCGTCTGCGGGCCGTGGCAGCTCTGCGGCGCCTACTGCTGAATAACCCGCCGAAATACCGACCCAGCGGAAGGTGATCTGCCCGTGAACCGCTTCACCCGACTCGGCGACGCGATCCTCGACAGACTCGCACCGGAGGCCACGGCCGCCGCGTGGAACAACTGCTCCCAGGGGTGCCCGTCCTCGTACCCCTCCAAGGAGACGCACTGCTACGGCCCCAAGATGTACGTCCGTTGCTGCACCACCATCGACCATTGCAGCTCGTGGCAGTACTGCGGCCTTCAGTGCGCCTGATCTGAGACAGCCCGTGCTCGCCCGGGCCCGTGGCTCATGCCTGGCCTGATGCGAGGACGACAGCGCTTGCAGATCCCGACCGACCGGCATCCGCCGTAACTGGCAGCTCTGAGGCCCCTCCTGCTGACACGACTACTGAGTAGGAGACGAAACCCGAATAGATCTGTTCACTCGGCTCGGCAACGTCATGCTTCACCGGCTGGCACCGGAGGCAACGGCGACCGCGGCCTGGTCCGCCTGCACTTCCTGCGGCGAATACCTCGCGTACTTCTCGTCAAAGTGTGCAGGCGCGACCCTGTACGCCCGCTGTTGCGCTTCGAATGCCGACTGCAGCCAATGGTTCAACTGCGGCCCTCAGTACGCCTGAACCTGAAACAGCTTGTGCTTTGACGAAGACCGGCCCCGCACCGCGCGCGACAGACCGGCATCGAAGACGCCGCGAGGCCGCAGATGCTCCGTGCGGCTCGCCCACGCGGCGCGGGTCCGCCCGGGCCTCTGGCCCGAACCGCTGAAGCCCACTCGACGGGAGATTGAAACTCGTATGAATTTGTTCACTCGGCTCGGCAACGCCATGCTTCACCGGTTGGCACCTGAGACATCGGCAGCGGCGTGGTCGCCGTGCACTTCTGGCTGCCCCGACGGTCACTACTGGGATTCGAAGTGCGTCGGTGCCACGCTGTACGTCAGCTGCTGCAAGTTGGGCCCAGGTTGCACTCCCTGGGTCAGCTGCGGTCCCCAGTGCGCCTGACCTGAAACGGCTCTGCTCCCGCCGATCCGTCGGCGGGAGCAGAGTGGAGGGATTCCTATGACCACCGTCGGAGGCTGGCGGGAGTTCCTCTCCCGCACGGTCAGCATCGTCGCTCTCACCTGGCGCGCCAGCCCGGGCGCCTTCCTCGTCTATCTCATCTCCACCCTCGTCCAGGGACTCATACCCGCCGGCATCGCCCTTCAGCTGAAGTGGCTCCTCAACCAGATCGGCCAGGACCCCGCTCAGTCCGATCCGAGCCGCCCCGGTCCCCTCGGCCTCGTCATCGGCATGGCCGTTCTGGGACTGCTCGCCGGTGTGCTGCCCCTGACGACCCAGTACGTACGCTCACGACTCACTCGCAGGATCGCGATGCGCGTACAGAACGACCTGTTCGCGTCGGTCAACAGGTTCGACGGCATCGCGAGGTTCGAGTCCCCCCGCTTTCTCGACAGCCTCCAGATCGCCCAGCAGTCGGCGATCGGGGCACCGGAGGCGATCACCCAGTCCCTGTTCGGGCTGATCCAGAACACGCTGTCCGTGTCCGGCCTGCTCACGGTGCTCTACTTCATCTCCCCCATGATGACGGTCCTGACGGTGGCGGCCGCCCTTCCGGCACTGGCCATCCAGCTCCACCTCAGCAAGCAGCGCGCGAAGATGGTGTGGTCGATCAGCCCACGCAACCGGCGTCAGATCTTCTACCAGAGCCTGATGACCAACGTCTCCGCCATCAAGGAGACCAAGCTCTTCGGGATCGGCCCGTTCCTCCTCGACCGGATGAACCGCGAGACCCGCATCATCAACGCCGCCGAGGAAGGGGTGGACCGCAAGGCGCTCCTCACCCAGGCTCCCCTCGCGGTTCTCGGCGCCGTGATCGCCGGCGGCGGCATGGTCTGGATCGTCGACGCCGCGGTGTCCGGCACTTTCGACGCCGGTGACATCACCGCCTTCATCACCACGATCGGCGGCGTCCAGGCCTCGCTCACCTCCACCGTCTCGCTGGTGACGAGTTACCACCACGCCCTGGTCCTCTACGGGCACTACGTGGAGGTGACCACGACCCCCAACGACCTGCCGACCGCGCGCACCGCCGGCACCACCCCCGCGCTGACCCACCGCATCACGTTCGACGACGTCTGGTTCCGCTACAGCGAGGACGGACCGTGGGTGCTCCGCGGCGTCACCTTCAGCATCGAGCGGGGAACCTCCCTCGCGCTCGTCGGCCTCAACGGAGCCGGGAAGTCGACTCTCGTCAAGCTGCTGCTGCGCCTCTACGACCCGGAGAAGGGCACCATCCGCTGGGACGGCACGGATCTGCGCGACCTTGACCTGCCGACCCTGCGCGACCGGATCAGTGCCGTCTTCCAGGACTTCGTCCGCTACGACCTCTCCGCCACCGAGAACATCGGCATCGGGGACGTACAGCGGCTCGACGACCAGCCCCGTATCGAGGCCTCGGCGCGGGAGGCCGGCATCCACGACCACATCACGAGCCTTCCCCGCGGCTACCACACCCTGCTCTCCCGGACGTTCCCGGAGATGGACGGCGACCCCGGTACCGACTTCGCGGGCGTCGTGCTCTCCGGCGGACAGTGGCAGCGTCTCGCCCTGGCTCGGGCACTCATGCGCGTCGGCCGAGACCTCCTCGTGCTGGACGAACCCAGCTCGGGCATGGATCCGGCGGCGGAGCAACAGCTGCACGACCGGCTGAAGGTCTACCGAGAGGGAGCCACGAGCCTTCTCGTCTCGCACCGTCTCGGTGTCCTCCGCGACGCCGACCGCATCATCGTTCTGGAGGACGGCCGCATCACGGAGTCCGGCACGCACGGAGAACTCATGGGCATCGACGGGGAGTACGCGAGGCTCTTCACCATTCAGGCGTCGAACTACACCGCGACTAGCGAATCCGGAGCAACCTTGTGAACGCACGCATCCGCCCTTGGCACCTCCTCGGGTTCGTCCCCGTGTCTGCGGCCGCCGTCGTGTGGTGGGTCAAGCGCACCTACGTTGCCGTCAACGTCGACGGAAGGAGCATGGAACCCACGCTCCGTCCCGGCGCCCGGGTCATCGTCCGCAGGGGCTCCCGGCATCTCGAGACCGACGACCTGGTCGTCATCGCCCAGCCCGATCCCATCTTCGGCTGGCCACGGGACGGTCACCCCGCGCCTCGGGGGCTGGATGAGTCACCGTGGAACATCAAGCGCGCCGTGGCGCTGCCCGGTGACCCCATGCCCGCCGGATCGTCGCAGCAAGGCCCGGTGCCTCCCGGGCACATCGCCGTCAAGGGCGACGGCCCGTACAGCAGTGACTCCCGACACTTCGGGCCGTGCCCCCAGAACCAGGTCCTGGGGCGTGTGGTGCGTGTCCTGCGGACGGGCGTGCCGACCGCCTAAAGGTTGTCCCGTAAGTGATCTTCTTGTTGCCTCGGGCATGGTGAACCGCCGTGCGGCCCGCTCGCCTATCCGTCGAGGGCGAGGTTGTGCATCCGGGCGATGCCGAGCATGGCGTGGTGGACGCCGTCGCCTTTGAGACGGCAGTCGCGGAGGATCTTCCAGGTCTTCATGCGGGCAAAGACGTGCTCGACGCGTGCTCGGACCTGCTTGTGGGACCGGTTGTGTTCCTTCTTCCACTCCGGGAGTTCTGCCCGGCCCTTCGCCTTTCGATGCGGGATGACCAGTCCGGTGCCCTGGTAGCCGCCGTCGGTGATCGTGGTGGTGTTGCCGATGGCGGCCTTGGCACCGGACTCTCCCATCCGCGGGAGTCGTGCCGGTCGCCCGGCAGAGGCCGGCCGACCACGACGACGAGACGGGTGTCCGCGTCGATGACGACCTGGTGGGCGGTGGAGTACCGGTAGTTCTTCGACTGCTCCGCCACGGAGTGGTCGCGGGTGGGAACCAGCGTGCCGTCCACGATGAGCACGGTGCCGTCGGCGAATCGCTTGCGGGGCCGGAGCGCGAGCATCGGCCCGAGTTGGTCGATGATGCAGTCCGCCGCCGACTTCGAGATCCCGAACAGCGGAACGAGCTGCCGCATCGTCAAGTTCGTGCGCCAGTACGCGGGGCCACCAGCAGTGTACGGTCCTCCAACGCAAGGCTCCACGGCCGACCCCTGCGGACCGCATCCGCGCCGCAACACCGTCACCAGCTTGCCGAAGTTGCGCGGGCTCAGCCCGGTGAACGAGGCTATCCGGGACGGCTCAGACGCTCTGATCACACCAGCCACGGCAAGGGGCATACCAGTGCGTCCTGCCCATCCTTCTGGAACGCGATGCGGCAGCGTTCGACCTGGTCGGCCACCTGCTCCATGAACCAGCGCATGATCTCGTAGGGGATGACGTGCTCATCATGACTGTGGATGTGGACGGTCGGTTCGCATCCGGATCCTCGTCGGGGACAAACGCCACCAAGAAGGCAGCTCCAGGCCGGTACCTCTCGCTGGGGTCCTCGGCCCACGCGGCTGCAGTTGGCACAGCCTCGCCCAACTCCACAGCCCAGGCATCGTCGGGCAGGGCGTAGTGAAACTGGATGGCGTAGTGACGCCCTGCATGTTCTCGCAGATCGGCTGGCATGACGGCAGGCTGCCACAGGCGCAAGGTCCGAGTCGCGGCGACCCCGGTCAGCTTTACGGGACAGCCCTTAGTCGGCCCGGGCCCGGCCCGGCCCGGCACAGCCGTTGTCGCAGGTGGCGGCTATGTTGCAGCTCGTCGGTACGGAGGCGAGCGGGGAGCGGCAATGGTGGTTGAGGCGGGGTACGCCCGGGCGTGGGACCTGGAGGCTCGTGTCCCCTGGAGACCGATATCCGTGGAGGAGGCCCGTGAGCGGGATCTTGCCGGGCTTCCGTATGTGGTGGTGTACCGGACGGCGGGCCGGGAGGCTCCGCTGGAGGTCCGGCTCGTCTCCTGGCGGGATCACCATGTCGGTCTTCTGGTCTACGACGTGCAGGGCCGCCGTACCTGCGAGCTGGACATGCGGCTGCTGGATAGCCAGATGCGCCTGCTGCCCCGGTACACCGTCTGCTGGAAGTACACCGGCCCGGACATGACGGAATTCGACCAAGCGTGCCCGCGTGTCACCGTGGAGCTCTTCCCGGATGGGAGGGGCCGGCGGACGGAGGAGCCCCGGGGCAAGCTCGGAGGCGCCCACATCACCGTGCCCCAGCTCCGTGAGGACGAGCGCTGGGTGGAACGGCCTGTCTTCGGAGAGTGGCCGCTTCTCTCGGCCCGGTTCCACGGCGTAGCGGAGGCACCGGTCTTCGAGTTCGCCCAGGCGGCCCCGACAGCAGACGACTACAGCGGCCACGCTCCCGCTCCCGCTACCTGCTGGCATCCGCCCCGCCCCGCGCAGCCTGGACCGATTGGTGAGCTGTTCCGGCCCGGGGTGCGCGTGACCGACGGGTACCACCCTGAGATGATGGTTGTGGAGCCGCGGTGCATCGGCACCCTGCGCGTGCCTAGCGGGCTACTGGCGGTCTCCGGCCCGGACATCGACCATGCAGACGGACCCCACGTCACAGTTCGTGTCCCGCCCGGGGAGTACGTACTGGACGAGGCGCGGGCCCGCCACACCTACCACTGCGAGTGGGAGCAGAGGGAGGTCACGCGCACTGACACCCTCGCCGTCCGCCTCCTCGTTAGTGAGGCTCCCGCGGTGTCGTGGGAGATGGCGCTCAGGCCCAAAGACGACCTTCGGCTGTTCATCGAGAACCAGATCTCCGGATTCGTCACCGACGGTGCCACCGGTTGCTTCGCCGATGCCGGGGCCTGGGAGCCCCTCCTTGCCCTCCTTGAGAAAGGCATGATCAAGGCAGACCCAGACCCAGACCTGGACCCGGACGCCTACGAGGAGTTCAGCGAGTCCATGTACCTGCTGCGTACCCGGGACCGCGCCTCCGGCGGCGAGCTGGCGGCCTTCGCAACGACAGGGGACGGTACCTATCCCGTCTGGGTCGGCCGCACCGAGGCCGGCCAGGTGGCGGGGGTCGTAGTGCTGGTGGAGGGGATGCCCGAGATACTCCCGGACGCCGGACCCACCATCGACGCCTGAGCTCGGCAGCACGCGCCCCTGTCGTCCCTCTATGGGATTTCAGCAGGTCAGCGGTGTCCGGGGTTTAGGCACTGTCCGGCGGATCGTGTGACTGTCGGACTGCTGGCTCGTTGTTCCCGGCATGGGGAGGGGCGATCTTTTAGCCGCCAGCAGCGCCGTCCCATACAGTGCCGAAGGTATGACGGCACTTGCATCCTTCACCTTCGTGCGCCACACCGATGGGCTCCGCTACCACTTCGAACGCGACGGCGAGCACCACGGCCGCCCCGCCTATCGCCGAACGGACGGAAACGTGTCGTGCGTCTGGTCGCCGACAGACGGCTGGCACTGCGAGATCGCTGACGGCCTCGTCACCGCCCGTCCCCTCAACAGCCCCGGTGATGAACCCGAACCCCCAGCCACCGTCTGGCGCAGCTTCAAAAACGACCGCTCCTACCTCTACGACCCCCGGCCCACCGTCCCCGAAGCATGATCTGCCGGACAGTGCCCAGCCGACATCGATGCCCACGCCCAACTCGGCTCCGCGGTCGGGTCGGAAATCGGTGTAGGCACAGACAGAGTTACTGCATGGCAATGACGTATCGGGCATAGGACGAGTGCTCACCCCCAGGTCTGCCGGCTGTGTTGTCCGCACTGCCTGGGCTGAGCCGTCCGTCCCGGCTGATGTGTCCGCACCGGCGGGTGTATATGGAGTCCTCACCATTGGTCGCGCCCCCAGACCGGTGGAGGGGTCGCACCGGGGCAGTGCAGCGGCTTACGGGACCAGCTGATGCCGTCGGCGCGCAGGAAGTACAGGCGGCCCGGCGCGGTGAGCACCCTCGAGTGACTCAGTCAGATTTTCGCCAAAATGGCAATTTATCGCGGCTCTCCATTTCTGGCCCGGAATTAGGTTTGACTGAGAACTAGGCGTGATGGCTCGATTGGGCCAATAGATTTGAGGTGCCCCTGAGGGTTCCGTGTGACCTGGGCCACATTTAGTTAGGGTTGATTGAAGTCTTCGGGTGCACGGAACAAACTTCCAGTGCACCAGGAGATTCCCGTGGGGAGGGTCAACCCCTCACTCGATCGAAGTCGATTTTCGAGTTCAAGGAGAGCTGTGAAGCGCATGAATTTCCATTCCAAGAAGCGTGGCATCGCCACAGTGGTTACCGGGACGGCATTGGCAGCCGCGTTGACCGCCACTATGACTTCGGGAGTTTCGTACGCAAACTCCGAGACACTGCAGGGATTATCCCCGGGCGCGGTCTCGGCTGACGGCAAGTTTTTCACGCCGGGCCCGAACACGGTCGTCAAGAGGAACGCGGGTGAGGCTGCCCCCGGCATCCTGTCGGGGGAGGCCCTGGCAACAGTCAACCCGGGCCCGGCAGGTACGGCGGCGGCCTACCAGCTCAAAAACGCCCGCTGGATCGGCCAGCAGTGCGGAACCGACCTCCTCTCACAGACGAGCGGAGCCGGTAAGACCACGCTCGTCCTGACAGTCGAGAAGGCCGTCGCCGCGACTTACACGAAGGAGATCGGCATCGAGGTCAAGGCCATCTCGGCTGGCATGGGCTGGAGCGTCACCAACACCTACACCGTCAAGAACGAGAACCGCTACGAGGTACCCGCCGGCAAGTGGGGAGTCGTACAGGCCTTCCCGCTCTACGATCTGTACCAGGGTGACGTCTACAACCTGTGGGGTCCGGACACGGGCAAGGACGCCTACGCCTCCAAGCCGGTGGGTGTCTGCTTCAATTCATGGAACCAGTGACCAGAGTCTGACCATGCGACGTAAGTAAGGGGTGGCCTTGATGGCTAAAACAAAGAGGACTTTAGCCATCGGGGCAGCCCTGATTGCGCTGACATTTGGATGCGATTCCGGTAGAGCGCCTGACAAGAACTCCACTCCGAGCGAAGGACGCAACATTCCACTGACCGAGTTGCGTGGGATTTCGGTGGATAGCGACCCGCTGGAAGACCTGAAGGATCACCCTCGGATCCTTTCTGAGGTGCAATATGGAGACGTCCGCCTCATCGCCTACGTAACCAGCGACTCCTGTGGAATCGTCGCCACGCCGAAAAGCGACCCCCAACGCAGCGATATCCACCTCGTGTCGAAGTGGCCCTCACATGGCCAGGGAACCGCCCCCTACCCGGCCGGCCCCTACAACAGTGTTTCTGGCAACGGCAGTGCGAAGGCTTGGGCCTCCCTGCTCTGCAGCAAGGACGCGATGGTGATCGAGTACACCGTGGATGCGGCCAGCAGCAGCCCTGGAGAGATCCGCGGAGAAGTTACCACCACGCCAGTGCCTAACAATCGGTCAGTCTCGCGGATCATCATCGGAGATCCCGCGACCCGACTGCAGATCCAACACCACCCCGACGAGTCGGGGACCAACACCCCCAGCACCGGGTCGCGCTAGATGATCGATTCCAAGAGGTCAGTGCTCGAAGGCGGTCAGTGAGGATAGGACGGGCTGTGTCGCGTGTGGTCGTTGTGCCAGATCGCGGCGGTCAGTGCGAGGATCCGCTGCATCACCCGGGCGATGACGCCGGGGTGTGTGGCCGCGGTGATGTGCGAGATCGAGCTGGCCCTTCAAGGTCTCGTTAATCGACACGATGACCTGCCTCAACGGCTTGAACACGTGTGCTCCGGGCCGCTCGGGCTCGCTCTCGCGGGCCGGCCGCAGCAGTCGGATGGCGTGCTCGGCCAGTTGATGTTCGAAGTCGCGGCCGAAGTAGTTCTTGTCGCCGATCAGCGTCTGCCCGGGCCGGGCGGCGGCGAGGCCGGGTTCGACCGCGAGCAGGTCGAGCAGGGTCTCGCGCTCGTCGGCCTTCGCTCCGGTCAGTGCGAAGGCGACGGGCAGTCCCTGCAGGGTGCATACCAGGCCCACACGGAAGTGTCGGCTGCAAGGAGCCTGGTGACCCGGCGGGAGCAGCTCGGCGACCTTGCGCAGCCGCTTGTTAGCCGGGCTGCTGGGGCAGGTACAGGAAGAGATGCCGCAGGTGGCAGCTAGCGTGGCAGAGCCACTTGGCCTCGGAGGTGAAGCCGAGCATGGCCTGCATCATCACGAGCGTGACCAGCTCGGCGTCGGTCAGCTGCGGCGCGATCCCTACCGTGTGCCGCCATGGCGCGAGGTGCGGCGACTCCTTTAGCAGGTCGTCGATTTTCGCGTGGAGCGCGGTCGCGGGGGAGTCCAAGTCGGGCGTCACCACCAGATCGTGGGCTCCTTGCCCTGTTCGGCGTGTGCCGGGACAGACCGAGCGTTGTCAGTAGCGACATAGAGCGTGCGCGGACCAACCGGTGCGACGCGATGGGGGATGTACGGATGGAGTTCCGGATCGAGCGCGGCACTCTCGCCGAGGCCGTGGCCTCGGCGGCCAGATCGTTGCCGTCACGGTCGCCTGTGCCTGTGCTGGGCGGCCTGATGCTGGACGCGGCGGAGGGACGGCTGCGTATCTCGGGCTTCGACTACGAGGCGTCCGCGACCACCGAGGTCCCGGCGGAGACGCTGACAGACGGTCGGGTGCTCGTGCCCGGGCGCAGAATGCTGGATATCTGTCGGGTATTGCCCGATGCGATGGTGGCGTGCTCCCGGGGGTACTGGAAATCGCGGACGACGATTGGATGGCGCTGGGAACGGCGGGGTTCCTGCGGGCCTGGGCTGCGCACCCCGCCTTCCGGCTGGTCAACTAGCCCAGGCAGATCCGCGGCGGAGGTGGTGCTTCATCTGGACCTCATACGCGGGCGCATCGGCTGCCGAGCGAGCGCGGACTGCTGTTGGTGGGCCGGCACCGCTGCCGATGCCTGCCCGTTCAGGGGCACATCCCGGATTCCCCCCGCTGGGAGGGAATCCGGTCATACACCGACGAGGGCCCGTCCCTGTGACGCCTGGAACGTCCGAACAGCCCGACAGTGATCTGCGACTGCTCCTGAGGCTCATCGGGGCTGACATAGGTAAGGACGCCGTTGTGATGCCCGGTGACGACCCATCCCTCCACGTCCTTGAGGTTGGTCACCCCGAGGTCTTCTGCCGAAACTTCGGCATGCGCCGGGCCGAACCTCGGGAGGCGGTCCACGTCCTGCGCGAACAGCCCTCCGCGCGGGGCGGGCGCATCCAGTCGGGCGGTGCGGTCATGGCTTCGCCCTAGCGGTGCGTCGGGTCCGGAAGGCGGCGCGCGGCGGGGCTGCCCTACTCGGCCGGCAGCCGGAGCATCGGTTCGAAGGCCGCGTCCTCCTCGCCCTCGACCGAAGGGAGGAAACCGTCCGGGACGGTGCGGGCGGCCGTGGTGAGGAGGCGGGCCAGGACCTCGGGCTCGGTGGCCGGGGGGAGGCGCAGGGCGGCGAGGAGGCGGTCGCGGACCTCGGGGTGGTCCGGGTTGTCCGCAAGGTAGTCGGCGTTGAGCGCGGGGGGACGGAAGCCGGCCAGGGCGTCGTGCCAGGAGGGGAGGACGATGGCCAGGGTCAGGGCCTCGGCGAGGGACTCCGCGATGAGGGAAGCCTGGCCCTCGGAATCGGTGTAGAGGACGGGGCGGACGCGGTCGGAGCCGGCCGGGCCGCAGAGGTAGTGGGTGCCTCCCGCGTTGCAGCCGGCCACGGGCTTCACCGGGAGACCGGTCGGCAGGGCGATCGACTCGATGGGGTCGGTTCGCGTGAGGTCGAACTCGCCGTCGCAGGCGAGGTACGCCTCGACCTCGGGGTCGGCGGCGATCCGGCGGAGCAGGGCCTCGTCGGAGAGGGCGGCCGGGTTGAGGCCGCGGGCGGCTTCGGGGGTCAGAGGGTGGCCCGCAAGGACGTGGCGGACGGTGTCGAGGGGGACGGGCCGCCCGTAGTCCTCCTCGAAGTGCGCCTGGACGGCCTCGGGGGAGCGGTCGGTGAGGAGGCGGAAGAGGTGCCCGGAGCCGTCCGGGTCCGGGCTGCCCGAGGGGAACTCGATGCCCGAGCCGGTGCGCCAGGCGCTGCCGCCGGTCTCCCACCACAGGCATACGGTGACCCGCGGGGCGCCGAGGTCCTCGTCGACGAAGGCCGGGTCGTCCAGGAGCGGGCGCAGCACGGCGGGCACCTCGTCGATGACACCGGGCCAGACCTGTTCGTCGTCCGTGGCATACGGGCTCATCTCCGACTCGTGGTCGAAGCCGCGGACGAGCACACCGGCCGGGGTGAAGAGGACGGAGAAGTCGTCACCCGAGCCGTTGTCCATCGGGGCCGCCTCCGTCCCAGGCCCCCAGGTGGTGGAGAAGGAGTAGCGGGAGAACCGCGGGTCGCGGCAGATCGCCTGGTCCAGCACGGCCAGCGCGCGCAGGTGCGCGCGGAGCTCGGCGGGGTCCGGGAGGAGGGCGGCGGTCGTATGCACGGTGTCCATGGGCTCATGCAAGCAGCCGGGCACTGACGTCCAGGGTGGTGGTTCGGTCACACGTGCTCTCTCACACAGGGAACGAAAAGCCCAGCTCACGCAGGCGGGGCAAGCCCACTGCGAGGCATTGCTCCACAGACGCGGCATCGGTTCGCACGAGGACGTCCTCGCGCAACGGCGCTCCACTGGCGACGAAGGTCCAAGGCTTGCCCCTCTCTGCCATCCGCTCAGCCAGTGCTTCCAGCGGCCGCCGGCCAGCGGCCCGGGACGGACGTACGGGCCGAACTCGCCGCTGTCCGAGCGGGGTGCCGCCGTGCAGCCGTCGCCCTGGGCCTGCCCATACCACCGTCACCATGCGGAAGTCCCACAGCTCGCGCGGAGAGGTAGCCGGGGAACCCTCCCCCTCCCCGTCCGCGCGAGCCAGGCGATCCAGGACGGAAGGTCAGAGGAGCGGCCAGGGTGCGAAGAGCTGCTGCATCAGTCGTTCGTAGGGCGCCAGATTCGGCTCCGACGTGTTGCGATCTCGGCGCATATGCCGGCGACGATGACACCGCCGATGGCGATACTCACGGAGCCGGCGGCCACGAGTCCGGCGGAGAGTTCACCTCCGTCGCCGATGGAGAGCAGCATCTGGCCGAGTAGGTACGTAGCCACTCCGGCGCCCGCTCCCACGACAAGGAGGGGAACGGAGAGGTTCCAGAGGGCCACCCTCAGGTAGAAGTTTCTGTCGCTTCGGAACGAGGCCACAGGGCCGAGGCTTCGCGCTTGGTCGTCGAATACGGAGGCTGCGCCCACGATTCCCGCGAGGACGAGGGCGAGCAGGCCGATCAGTGAGGCATCCAGCACCCACTTGACGTAGTCGCTCCGGGCTTGCGCGCCGAGCATCCCGGACTCCACCGGCACGTCAAGCATGGGGAAGCCCAGCGTCCGGTAGGCGGTATCCCAGATGTGATCGGCTCCGATTCCGCCGGAGGTGTTGAAGACCACGAGGGAGACGTTGGCGGGGTCGGTGATGCCCGGGCGTTGGGTGGTGATGCTCACCTTGTCCTGTGAGAGGCCGAGCACGGCCAGTGCTGTGCGGGGCGTGGTCTCAACGATCGATATCGCGTCAGTCAGATCTGTGACCGCCGTGGGGCAGGTGGTGAGTGCTCCGAAGAATGCCAGTGAGTTGCAGTCGGCAGACAGTATTGTGCGTCCGCCCTCGCGGTAGAGGAGCGCTGTGGGATGGTCGGGGAGCTGCTGGCGGAGCTGGTCGAAGCGGGATGGATCACCTGACGCCTTGATCAGGACGGCGTTGTGGTTGTTTACGCCGGCCAAGCGCTTGGCAACGATTTCCGGGCCTTCGAGCTGGCTGGTGACGACCTGGCCCAGGGTGGTGAGGCCTAGCCCCAGGATCATTGCCGCACTGAGTACGGCGACGACTACGGGTCTGGCGGCGAGCCACCGGCCGGCGATGAGTCCTGCCGCGTCGCCTCTACGCAGGGCGCGCGAGGCGATCGCCGATCCGAGAGAGCCTGCCAGGCGTCCGGCAAGGACGGGGAGGACGGTGAGTACGAGCATGACCCCGAAGAAGAAGACGACCCGTCCCGGACCGTCTGCCCGCCATGTTCCATACAGGCACAGGAAGGATCCGATCGCGGACAGGACCCATACCGTCCGTCCGGGCGTGGCTCTGGTCTGCTGTGGGCGGGTGCTAGTTCGCTTGGGGGGTAGGGCGTAGCGCAGCGCGCTGACCCCAAGTACGAGGGTGGCCGCGACAAGGATCAGCAGGGGGGTCCATATGCGCAGTGAGGCCACATCACCAGCTGAGACGGTGTACCCGGTGAAGGGGAGAGTGGTGTCCCACAGGGTCGTGGCCCACGCTGCGGCTGCTGCAAGAAGCGAGCCCGCCAGTACAGGGGCCGCAGCTTCACCGGTGAGCACCAGCAGGCGCGCTACAGGTGAAGCTCCCAGAGCCTCGAGCATCGAGATCCGACGGTCTCTCAGCTCCGCGCCACCACGCACCACGACCATGAGAGAGGCCGCGGCCGGCATCACGGTGAACAGCAGGAGCAGTATCCAGAGGTCGCCGTAGGAGCGTTCGAACTGGTGGCTCACGGTGAAGTAGTCGATGAACTGAGAGTTCGGATTCCCGAAGCCTGATATGCGTGTTCTATGACCCGTCTCGCCGAAGATTCCCTCGATGGGAGAACGGGTGTACACCAGCAGCTCATTGGGTTCGGTGAGGCCCGTTCGCCCAATGGTCCCACCCATCGTGCCGTAGCGGGAGACGAGGGCCCCGGACGCGTGCTTCGCAGCCTGAGGCGAAAGAAAGGCCTCGCCCTTTTCAGGCCACCTATCAAGGCCTGACGGCGGACTGGCATCTGACTGGAGTGGCTCCAGGAAGATGACCGATATGGCCTGACCATCAGCGTAATCCGGGCGCTCCAGCCACAGGGCCACCGCTTCTTGGCTCTGCTCAACCATGACCGGGGAACGGGCGTCCTGTCGTTCCTGACGAGCGGCCAGACCGGCGTCCACGGCCAGGAGGCTCCAGGCCACCCACAGGACGAGGAAGGATGCTGCGAACAGCCCGAAGCGGTGAACCAGGGCGGATACGCCGCTGGACATTCCTACCCGGTGACCGAGTCGGAGCATGGCCACGTGCCTTCTCACCTGCGCGCCTCCGAGTCCGCAAGCAGGCGTCCTTCGGTGAGTTCAAGCGTCCGGTCGGCTCGGGCTGCAATCTGAGGATTGTGGGTGACCACGATCAGCGCACACTGAAAGCGGGTGGGCAGCTCGAACAGCAGATCAGCGACGACGTCGCCGGTGCGCTGGTCGAGGGAACCAGTGGGTTCGTCCGCCAGAACCACAGAAGGCCTGCCGATGAGAGCGCGAGCAACGGCGACACGCTGGCGCTCTCCGCCCGAGAGCGACGCGGTGTCCTTGGATGAGGACTCCTGTACGCCGAGTCCATCCAGCAGACTCTGCGCGTCCGCGTATGCCTTCTTCGCGTCGCCTCCGGCAAGCAGGACCGGTAGTGCGGCATTCTCCAGGGGCGACAGTTCGGGTATCAGCTCACCGAACTGGTAGATGGTACCGACTGTGCGCAGCCGCAGTGCCGCTCGCTCGCCTGAAGATGCCTGCGAGATGTCGACGCCAGCGATGCGAATGACACCTGACGAGGCGGCGATCAGACCGCTCAAGCAGCAAAGGAGAGTCGTCTTCCCCGAGCCACTGGGGCCTGTCACCGCCACGGACGACCCGGCAGCAACACTGAGGGACAGCCCGTTCAGAAGACGCCGATCACCGATGCTGTAGTGCAGGTCCTTCACTTCTACCGCGGCCGTCTTTCGATCGTGCAGGTCGGTTCTCATGCTTCCTCGTTGTCCGCCGGGCAGCGCGGAGCCGGCTGTACCGAACCTTCCGGCTCCGCGCGATGAGCATGTACTGGATCAGGGACGGTACTTCCAGGGGCCGTACGGATCGGTTGCCCAGTCACGAATCTGCTGTGAGCGGTGCTTGTTGACCCGGTTGGTGCTGCTGAGATCGAATCCGCCGTTGCAGGTGCCGTTGCCCGCCTGCGCCCATCTGGTGTTGGCGGAGCCGTTGTCCCGCGTGAAGTGAGCCTTCACAGAGTTCCCATCCTGGTCCATGTCGCACGCTATGGCGTCCCCCCAGCCGACGCCGGTGTGCCAGTCCTCGACGTCGTCGCTGTAGCTGTTGTAGATGTAGGACCTGTCGGCGTTGGCGGCGGGGGCGCTGAGAGCGATGGCGGCTGTCACGAGGACAGCCACCTTGGCGATGCGGTGCAAGAAAGATTCCTCCCCAATTGAAGGGCCCACAGGGCCCGATACGAGACGGCGGCTGACTAGTCAGCGCGCCATCGACAACAGGGCCTCCGTGACGGCTCGGCTGGTTGCAGAGCCGCATAGTGTCGTGTTCGGTGGAACAGAATGAACACTAACGATCCTGATGGGATGATCAACAGAATTGAGCACTTACTGAGGTTTCCCCCCAGCATCCGGCGGGCGAGGGCAAAGGGTGAGCGATTTCAGGCCGCTATGGCGCAATGAATACCACTGCGCCCGGCATGATTCGGCGTCCCTTGGCCTGTTCTGCTTCAGCGGTCCGGATATCCACCCCCGAATCTGCGTTTCAAGTCATTCTGAGGATCGTTCCAGCCATGATGAGGACGTGATGCGTCGCGGTCGTGCCGCCCGTTGTCCGTGCACGCTGCAGTAGGCACGGTGGGAGGGGCGGTCCGGGCTGCGGGAGGCGACGGCAGGGTGGTGGCGGGTGGGCCCGGCATCTGGCGTAGGGCGCGGATCCGAGAGCGGGCAAGAACAACGAGCGGACGAGCAGCAGGAGGGTTCGGGCGGTCAGGGCGGGCCGGACACCGAGCCACGTGCCTAGTGCGCCGACGAGGCGCGCGGCCACGGGCCGGGCGCCGGACGCCAGCCAGGTGCTCACCCCTTGTGTGCCCGAACTTCAGTTGGGCCAGCGAACCTTCATGGCGGACGTAGGACTGGCTGGAGCCCTGCCGGCCCCCGTGCATCTCCCGCTCGGCATCCGAGATGCTGGTCGGGGCAGTCCGCAGGGGTCTTAGGCGGGTTCGCGGTCTCATCGCTGCCTGGCCCGTCTGGCTCGGGGACCAGGTGGCGACCTGCGGGCAGTAGATCCACCACCCGGGCAAGAACCATCAGACACTGCCTAGGCCGGCACTCCGATCCAGCACCAGGCAGCCCTCAACCCGCGGGTACGGGGGCGCGGGTGAGTTACTGCGACATCAACAGCAGCGATCTGCCACGGTCAGGTCACGTGATTGGACGGAACCTCTTGCGCCGTCTCGGCCCCGCGACCAACCCTGGCGGCTGCCTTTGGTCTGGACCAGCGGGTGAGCTGGTAACAGACTGTTCCGATGAACCCGTTACGGATCACCTCGTGAGCACGCATCGGACCGGCGAGCTGCCGCTGCACCGGCTGGAGGTCCCGTTCCCGCACCTCCTTCCCTTCGCCATCGGATCCTTCGACGCCATCGGACCGCTCTCCCGCGCGAACTTCCCGCACCGGCACGCGTTCTACGAAATCGTCCACGTCACCGGCGGTTGCGGCGCACATGTGCTCGACCTCGCCCACCGGCCTCTGGACCCGCCGCACCTGTGCGTGATCACCCCCGGCCAGGTCCACCACTGGGAGGACACCGAGGGACTCACCGGCCGGGTGATGCTCTTCAACGAGGACTTCCTCCTCTCCCATCCCGACGACGCCGCCGCCCTGGACCTGCTGGCCGACCGGCCGTGGCTGCGCCTGAGGGACCGCCAAGACGGGATCCCGGATCTGCTGGCAGAGATGGAGCACGAGTACCGGACGCTACGCAAGGGGCACGTCGGGGTGTTGCGCGCCTACCTGCACATCCTGATCACCCGGGCCCTGCGCAACCGGGAGCCGGGTCTAGGGCGGGAAGCCACGGCACCGGGACGTGCCGCCGAGCTGGCCGCCGCGTTTACCCGCCTGATCGCTTCCCCTGGCGGTACGGCCTCCTCCGTGGCCTCCTGCGCGAGGGAGCTGGGCGTGTCCGCCGGGCACCTGCACGCGCTGGTGAAGGAGGCCACCGGTCAGACCCCCGGTCGGCTGATCCGCCGCCGGCAGACATTGGAGGCCAAGCGGCTGCTGGCCCGTACCGACCTCACGATCCGGCAGGTGGCACGGGACACGGGCTTCGCCGACCCGGCGTACTTCTGCCGCTTCTTCCGGCGCGAAACCGGCCTCACCCCGGGGGAATACCGGGCGGCGGGCGGCCCGGAGAGCAGCCCGCAGGACGGAGAAATTCACCATGATCCCAGGATTCCGTCCATCGCGGCCGCCGCGGAGCGAACCGTAGGTTGACGCCGAAGGGTCCGGGCGACCGGGTGCGCACCTCCCGCCCCTGGGCCGCGCCCCACCGTGGCCCGGGGGCCCGGATCAGCCCGCCGCCTCCCCGCCCACGAGTGAGAAGGAGCCCGACCCGTGCCCAACTCCGGAGAACACACCACCGACCCGTCACGGTCCGCACCGCCGAGCGCCGCCCCCGCCGGCCGGATCAGCCGCAAGAACTTCCTCAAGGCTGCCGCCCTCGCCGCCGGCACGCCGCTGCTCATCGGCGGTGGAGCGGCCCTGGCCCGTGACCAGCGCGGGGTTGGCGGCGCGCCCGGACTGACCCCGGCCTGCGACGACGGCGACCACCCCACCGTGCCCCAGACGGAGGGCCCCTACTTCAAGCCGAACTCCCCGCTGCGCACCTCCCTGGTGACCTCGTCCACCCCAGGCACCCGGCTCACGGTAAGCGGATACGTCTTCGGTCGGGCTTGCCTGCCTGTCGCGGGGGCCCTGATCGACTTCTGGCAGGCCGATGTGAACGGCGCGTACGACAACACCGGGTTCGCCTTCCGGGGCCACCAGTTCACCGATGCCCAGGGGGCGTTCCGGCTGTCGACCATCGTCCCGGGGCTCTACCCGGGGCGCACCCGACACCTCCACGTCAAGGTGCAGGCCCCGGGCAGGCCTGTGCTGACCACCCAGCTGTACTTCCCGGGGGAACCGCGTAACAGCACGGACTCGATCTTCGACGCCCGGCTGCTGATGAACGTGCGTCAGAACGGCCCGGGGAGGGAGGGCACCTTCGACTTCGTCCTGGACGTACCGCAGACGCCGTCGCCGTCCCCCACAGTCACGCCCCCCGGCCCGAGCACCCCGCCGGGGGGAACGTGGGCGCCGGGGACCGCGTACCGGACCGGCGACCAGGTTGCCTACGGCGGGGCGGCGTACACCTGCGTCCAGGCCCACACCGCCGTTCCCGGCTGGGAGCCTCCGAACGTCCCCGCCCTCTGGCGCCGCGGTTGAGCCGCCCGCCGCCCCCGCTCCCCGGCAGGTCGACGCGGGGGGGACCCCTTGGCTGTCAAAGGACAGGCCGTTTAGGCGGGGTGCTAACGCCGTTAGCACCCCGCCCACATACGACTTGAGCCCGCGCGCATCGCGCGGAACTCGTCGACTACGGCTGGGTCCTCGAAGGTGAGGGCGCCGGGGGTGTGGCCGCAGCGGCGGAAGCGTCGAGTCATCGGGCGGTCTCCTGTCCGGCGTGGGTGGCGGGCGTCTTGAGGACTCGGGGCAGATGGACGTGCAGGTGCACGACGATGACCTCGCGGCCGTGGGCGCGGAGTTCGCGGGCGAGGAGTTCGGTGAGGGCGGGTGCCCTGTGCCTACCTCCTGTTCTCTCGCCGATTCCGAACTGCTGCTCTCAACGCCAATCGCTCACGGCTGTAGGACCGCGTTGAGAACGACATGCCGCTGTTATCCAGGCTCAACG
Organism: Streptomyces sp. cmx-4-9; assembly: GCF_046548835.1. NCBI lineage: Bacteria > Bacillati > Actinomycetota > Actinomycetes > Kitasatosporales > Streptomycetaceae > Streptomyces > Streptomyces sp. cmx-4-9. Next base: position 422,324 of record NZ_JAEBEE010000006.1, read on the forward strand.
AGACGCCCTGGTAACCGGCTTGCGGTCATCCCCTCGTAGTCACACAGGATTGCCTCCATGGAGAAGATGGAGAAGAAGATGGAGCATCGCAGGGTGCTGAGGCAGCGTGACTTCCGGTTGCTGTGGTTCGGTGAGACAGCGCGTACGCTCGGCAACAGCGTGACCTCGGTGGCACTTCCGCTGATCGCCGTCGTGGTGCTGCACACAAATGCCACCGCGGTGGGTCTGCTATCCGCGGCCATCTGGCTGCCCTGGCTGGTGGTCGGTTTGCCAGCGGGCGCATGGCTAGACCGAATGCGCCGACGCCCCGTGATGCTCGCCTGCAATCTGGTGTCGGCGAGTCTGTACGCGAGCGTGCCGGTTCTTGCCTGGTTCGACGCCCTGACCTTCACCCATCTGCTGATCGTCGCGCTGGCCGGAGGCACAGCCGCGGTCTTCTTCAACACCGCCAACCATGTCTACCTGCCCACCGTCCTGGCCGAGCGGGATCTGCTGGAGGGCAACTCCAAACTTCAGGTGAGTGAAGCCGGGACGAGTGTGGCCGGCCCGGGACTGGCCGGTCTGATCGCCCATGCCTTCGGCGCGGTGGCCGGGCTGCTAGTGGACGCGCTCACATTCCTCGTCTCGGCGTGGTGCCTCCGTTCGATCCATGCGGAGGAGGCACCGCCCGAGAAGGACGAACGGGACGGAAACCTGCGCAGCCAGGTCGCCGAGGGGCTGAGATTCGTACAACGAGACCGCTACCTACGACCGATGGTGATCTACGGGGCCATCGTCAACCTGTCGCTGATGGGCTATCAGGCGGTGCAGGTCGTCTTCCTGGTCCGCACCGTCGGAATCACCCCCGGAACGGTTGGGCTGGTTCTGATAGCAGGCAGCCTCGGGGGCATCCTGGGCGCAACGCTCGCCAAGTCCATCGGGAGCCGGTTCGGCACCGCTCGCGGGATGCTGGTGATGCAGATGCTCACCGGACCGTGTGCGCTGCTCATGCCGCTGGCGTCTGGCGGGGCGGGCTTGCTGTTCTTCGCGTCCGGCGCCTTCGTGATCGGTGTCGGCATCGTCTCGTGCAACGTCATCCTGGGCAGCTTCCGCCAGATGTACTGCCCACCCCATCTCCTGGGGAGGGTGGTGGCAACCAGCATGATGCTCAACCACAGCACCATTCCGCTCGGTTCCCTGCTCGGTGGCTTCCTGGGCGACGCCCTAGGTCCCCGAACCGCCATGTGGATCATGACGGGTCTTCTCGCCCCTTGCTGGCTAATCCTCGCCTTCAGTCCGATACGCACCCAGCGCGACCTTCCCACCCACTACCGCCCCGTCGAAGCCGCAGAGGGCGTCGGCAGGCATAGCGGACATCACCGACAAGAACGGAAGGAGACGGTAAACCTTCGCGAACACTGAAGTACTTCGTTCGATGCACATGCCCCAGAACACGCGTGGATAGATCTCCGTTCCCGCGTACAAACGGGCTTTGGAAGCGCTCACCGCCCCGACCGCCTCGTGTGTCAGGTGATCCTGGTAGGGAGGCTCCGGACAGGGCTGCGCTGAATGGTGTTGTCGCTGCGCCGGTCCAACTCGGTACGCAGCTCGTGGATGACCTGGGCGTAGACGGCGACGTGCTCGCGGAGTCGGCCGTTGTCCTCCCGCAGTGCGCGGGCGGCGGCTTCGGCGTCTACTGCGCGGGCGTGCAGATGCTGGAACGCGGGCGGAATGCCGTTCACCTCGGACTATCGGCGGCTGAATTCTTCTTTCAGGTCAACGTGCTTGTGGGTGAGGACCCAGCGCTTGACGCCTGCCTCGGCGGCGAGTTGCAGCGTGGTCAGCGCCCCAGTGGACCGGGTTGGACGGCCGTCGAGGAGCCGCTGGATCGCTGCGGTGATGGCGTCGCGTTCGGCGTCGCGGTCAGTGGCCATCGTGGGGTTCTCCGGTGTGGTCGTGGGCGGTGACGATGCGTTCCAGGCGGTCGCGCTCGTGCTGTTTGCGGGCGTGTCGGAAGGCGGGAGCCAGCGGGTCGTCGACGATGTCCCGGCCCATGCGGCTGCGGCCGCTGCGCTCGTTGGGTACGAGGTATTCGTCGAAGGCCGCCTACTCCTCCAGCACGGCCGCGACTACCTTTTGGTACTCGGCGAGGTTTCCGCGGTTGCGAGCCGGTGCTGGTCGCCGTCCCGGAGGGACTGGAGGCCGGCCGGACCTGCTTTGGCGAGGTGTCCCTGGCCGACCTCGACGTGGCGCTCCAGCCAGCTCATCCGCAACCGTCGGCTGTCGACCACCAGCGGGACGGGGGCGCCGTCCGGACCGGTGGGCAGGTGGAGGTAGCCGAATGAAATCAGGCGGATCGGGCGCATGAGGTGTCTCCAGGTCGATGGTGAGGAGCAGTACGGCGGAGCGCCGCTCCGGCCGAGAAGGGGGAGCGGCGCTCTGGGTGGTGGCTGGTCAGGGTTTGGGGGTGGTGGCTGCGCGGATGATGTCGGCGTGGTCGAACGCCAGCTGCTCGGGTAGGTCGCTCAGGGGCCACCAGCGGGCGGTGCGGGCGTCGTCGCCGGCGGTGGCCGTCGTGCCGTCGGGGACGACGGCCATGTAGGCGAAGGTGACGTAGTGGCCGCGCGGGTCTCGGCCGACCTGGTCCCAGATGCCGATCTGGTGCAGGGCTCCGACGGGCACGGGACGCCGGTCTCCTCGGCGAGCTCGCGGGCCGCGGCTACGTACGGCGCTTCCCCGGCGTCGATGTGTCCGCCGGGCCCCCGCGCGGGTTCGCGGAATCTTGGAGGGTGTGAGCGAGAAACCCGCGCGTCAGGTTCTGCAGAGTAGTCGAATCTGCGGTGGGTTCCTCTGGGCATATGGCGGCGGACAGCTGGTCACCGTCGATAATCCTGGGCGCTGTGCGGGATGGTTCGACGAGATCATTCTTCACGCTCTGTGACGATTGCAATGTTGTGAGACGTGCACGGACCGTGGTCTTAGGATGCGCGAAGACTGCATCTACTACCCGGGGGAGACAAGTTGAAAGAGCTGGTCTGCGTCGCGCCAGAGGTTCGGGACCGGCTCGTCGTTCGGTTCGGAGCTGACGTGCTGGCCTGGTGTGATGAGTTGCCGGCTCTCGTGGACGAACTCGCTGCCCGTTGGGATCTGACGATTGTCGCGGCAGGCGGAGGAGGCACCTCGCGGGTGTTCCGTTGCTTCACGCGGGACACCGGCGCCTCGGCGTGGCTGAAACTCACGCCGGAGCCAGAGATTGCCCGGGAGGAAGCCGAAGCTCTGCGGGCTTGGGCGAAGACGCCCTCGGTTGTCACGCTGCTGGCGCAGGATCTGGCCGTCGGGGCCCTGCTGCTGGAGGACGTGCAGCCGGGAGTTCAAGTAAGCCAGCGTGCATGGAATTTGGCCGAGGTCGCGGCGCTGCTGCGGGACCTGCGGGCCTCTGCTCCCGCGCCGGGTGAGCACTCGGCACTGGGGCTTCTCTCACACCGCGTCGACTTCGTGTTTGATTTGGCCGACCGCAGGCTGGCAGCGGGCGACGTGAACGATTCGGCTGCCTCTGAACTGCTTCGGCAGGCGCGATCGGCTGCCCTGGAACTCGCGGGCAATGGGCCTGTGGGACTCGTGCATGGTGATCTCCATCCGGCCAACGTGCTGTCTGGTCCGGGCGCCCGCATGGTGGCAATTGATCCGAGGCCGACGTGGGGCGACCCGGACTTCGACGCTGTGGACTGGGTGCTTGAAGGGGTTGCGGATCCAGCCGTGCTGGAGCAGAGGGCCGAGGAGCTGGCGGCGCTGGTTCCTGGCATGTCTCCTCGTCGTGTGCTGGGTTGGTGCCGAGCCCTGGCCGCCCCCATCGCGGTACCCAGAATGTGTGCGGGGCGGGACGACGCAGAGACTCGATTCCTCATGGCTCTGGCCGATGATTGAGTACTTCGTCGGACTCGACCGGTCTCGTGCCACGCGGCCGTCGCGTCCGAACATGCGCAGCATGTTGTAGGCCCGAGGCCGTTGCTGTCAGTGAAGCCGGTCGGGGCGCTTATCCGGATGGGCGGCGTAGATGTAGGTCAGCGCAGTGTCGGCGGTGATGCCGAACACCCGCATGAGGTGGACTGGATCGACGGTGGCGCGGGCTTCGTCGACGATGCGATCGCGTCGCAGCTGGGTGAGGTTGATGCCCAGTGGCTCGAATATGCGCCATAGGTAGAAGGCGTTGACGGGCCCGGTCTCTGCGGCGGTCTGCTGGCTGATGAACAGGTGCGGATTGCGCGTTGCGGACCAGCGGCGGTATCGCTCGTGCAGCCACAGGTTGAGGAGGCTGACGGTGACCTCGTCGAGGTGGATGACGCGAAGTGCGTGGCGGCGCCGGATGAGCAAGCGGCTGCGGCTCACGGACAGGTCGTCGACGAGGATGCGCGTGAGTTCGCGTTGGCCGACCGCGTGGATCGCGACGAGAGCCACGGCCAGGCGATCAGCGGCTCCGGTCGCGCGGTCGATGAGCCCGGAGACCATATCGCTGGGAGCGTGCGCGGCGGCCGTGTGGGGCCGTGAGGCACGACGATGCCGCGGGTGGAGTCGCGAAAGATGGTCTTGTTGCGCTTGAGCGTGCGGAAGATACTGCGGAGCGCGATCCCCATGTGTCGTGCCGCCTCGCCCGCTTGAGCTTCGATTGCGGCGTCGACGTCGGCCGGAGTCACCTCGCGCAGTGTCCGGTAGCGTCGCCCCCACTCGACCAGGGCCGGGTGGGCATAGGTGCGGTAGTTCCTGATCGTGGCGTAGCGGGTGTGGGGCCGGCCGTTGCGGTCTTCCCTTCGCAGCAGCACGACCCACTCTCCGATCTCCGGCCTGCTGCTGGACGGCAGGTTGGCGATGATGCGGTGCGAGACATGTCCACGTGGCTCGCTCTGGCGCGCGGTATCGGGGATGACCAGGCTGTTGTCGGCCAGGAATCGCAGCGTCCTGCGGGTCCGCAGTCCCACTTCGTTGAGGAGCCTGATGTCCTGCTCGGGGATCGGAGCCGCGTTGCCGAGCCATCCGAACAGGATGCGAAGGGTTAGGGCGCTGTGGAAAGGTTCTCGCTTCTCCAACCGTGCTCCTGGCCGTGGCGCTTGAACCGATCCAGGATGCTGGCTGCCGCTGGTGACAAGGAGTAGCTTTCCAGCCTCGTCCGCGCGTTCACCCAGTCCCGCCGGACCTTGAACAGTTCGCCTTGTCCAGGAACGAGCAGGTGGGGCGAGAGGCCGACGGACGTGCGGGCGGCAATCACTTTCCTGTCGGTGGGGGAGGAGGGCTCGGTGCGTCGCCAGCTCAGCTGGATGGGACGTTCGGACAGCCCGACGGCGCTGTCGGCGAGCCATAGCTGGCACCAGCCGGTGCCGTGAGCGTCGATGCCCTGCTCCTGGACGTGCAGGAGGCAGGTGCGGCACCAGCCATCCCGTATGGCCAGCGCAGGATGCTGACAGCGCCCACAGACACCGGCGGAGTCAGGGCGGCTCAGCGCCCAAGCCCGGCAGGCCGCACACATCTCTGCAGTGCCGCCGAAGGCGCCGCAGAGCGCGCAGCTTCGCGCTTCGCGCCCCGCGACGACGGTTGGCCCGCGTGGAGCGGGACGCAGCTCGCAATCCGGGTCGAGCAGTCCTGAGCGACGCAGGGCCTCGGCGGTCGGGGCCATGGCTGCGTGCAGGGTCGGTCCCAGCAGGAGGGAGTCGTGGCGGTTGGTCCCGCCGCTACCAGGCCGAGCGGGATGCCGCGGGCATCAGTGGCGACCAAGCGCTTCAGGCCCTGCTTCCCGCGGTCCACCGGGGACCGGCCCGCACTCTGGCCGCCACACGGGCCTGGTGATGCAACCATCCGCGGATATCTCGGACAGTTCCAGGCCGATCATCCGGTCGTACGCTTGCAGGGCGAGAACGTGCACCACTTCGGATATCCCCTGCTGAGCCACTCTTTGACACGTCAACGGATGGTCCGGCCAGAGCATCCGGGGCTGGAGACCCGTTCGTAGCCCGAGCCGTGGACCAAAGCGAGCACCACGTGCTCGAACACGGTCCGGTCGGGGACACGGCGGCGGTGGCAGCCAAGCGGGTGGCCCGCGGCGAACTCCTCCCGAGCTGGCAGGAGCGCCACGAACTGGTTCCAGAGGGGTTCGAGCAGGCACGATGGCAGTGCGGGCACGGCTGTCCTTCGCGATCACTGAGCGTAGAGAACTCCATGATCACGTGGACCCGTGCCCGTTCTGATGCTCATTGCATCTCCCGGGCGCCTGCTGCCGGACTGGTCTGAGAAAGAAGCTCAGTCACCCTTTGCCCCGTCGGTCCGCTCCCTCAGGAAGTCGGCGTGGCCGTTGTGGCGAGCGTACTCCTGGATCATCAACACGTAGACCCAGCGCAGGCTGAGAGAAACTCCGCGAGAGGACATGAAGGTCTCGTCAAGGTCGTGCCCAGCGGCCGCGGCGTCGCACGCTCTGACCTCGGCCTGGAACAGTCCGAAGTCTCTCTCCGCATCGGCTGCGCGAACTCCGTCGAGGCCCTCATTGCCATCTGACGGGCCGGTGAAGACATCGCCGAGAGCCTCACCTGCGAAGCTTCGCCGGAACCACCATCGCTCTTTCTCCGCCATGTGCCGGACCAAGCCAAGGAGGGAGAGGTTTGACGGCTCTACGGCCGTCCGCGTCAATTGGGCCGGCTCAAGCCCCGCGCACTTGGCCAGCAACGTTTCCCGGTGCCAGCTCAGCCAACCTCCAACATCTGACGCTCAGTTACGGTACCCAGGCCGCCCAGCTGCTTGGTGCGCTCGACCGGTGGTGCTGTCCATGTCATGGAGCCACCCTGCACCGCCATCTGGGCGGGTTCAGGCGAGCAAAATGGCAGCGCGGCCAGGCCACCCTTTGTGATTACTGAGCGTAGAGGACTCCGTGATCACGTGGGCCCGTGGCCGTTCTGATGCCCACCGCCACCTCCAGGGCGCCTATTGCCGGTCGGTCTTAGCTGCCTACGGTTGTACCACTGATGACACGGTGACGGGGGCAACGATGCGCATCGCGGTGACTGGGGCGGCAGGCAGCCTGGGCAGGCGGGTCGTGCAGTTGCTCGCGGACCGGCCCGACGTGGACGTCGTAGCGATGACCAGGAAGAGGCTGCCTGCCGAGGCGTTGCCGCCGCAGGTGGAGGTCGCCGTTGCCGACTACGCCGATCTGCCGGCGCTGCGTGCGGCGCTGAAGGGCGTGGACACGCTGGTCTTCGTCTCCAGTGACGGGCCGGATGCGCGGGTGCTGCTGCACCACCGCAACGTTGTCGCTGCCGTGGCGGGTGAGTGTGTCGGCCATGTAGCGGCGCTGAGCAGTGTCGACGCTGACGTGGCGTCCCCGTTCTGCTACGCCGTGGTCAACCGGCTCACCGAGGATCTGCTTCTGGCCTCCGGCGTCCCGTGCTCGTTCGCCAGGGCTTCGCTCTACATCGAGTTCTTCCAAGGCTGGCTCACCGAGGCACGTGCGACCGGGCTGCTGAGGCTCCCGGCAGCGGACGGCAGGGTCTCTCTGGTGGCGCGGGATGACGTGGCCCGCGCCCTTGCCGCACTCGCGGTGGGTGAGCCGACCGGCCGCCACCATGACATCACGGGACCTGAGTCGGTGGACCTGGCAAGCATCGCCGCGACCGCGGCGGAGGCGTGGGAGACGCCTGTCGCCTATGTAAACATCCCGGATGACACGTACTGCGCCGAGACGGCGGCGACCGGCCTGGATCCCTGGTGGCTCTACGCCTTCTCGTCCATGTTCGCCTCAGTGCGCGAACAGCGCTGGGACCGAGTCCGAAACGACTACACCCAGCTGACGGGCCGCTCCCCTCTCGTTCTCCGCGATGTCCTGTCAGCACACAGGTGAGAGGACCGGTCACCGCCGCGCCGGCAACGACGGCACTAGGCAGGTCTGATGGCTCCTTGATGAGGTCGCGGAGCCAGATCACGGTGGCGCTGTGGTCAGCGTGCCGTTGAAGATGTAGTCGCGTTTGTCCCTGCCCGCTGCGGTGCTCGGTTATGTCGAGGTGCTCCTGGGTGTTCGCGTCGTGGAGACGCAGGGGTACCGGGGTTCACCCCGCCGTAACTTGCCCGCCTACTCGTCCTGGACGCCCTCGAAGGTGCCATCGGCTCGGTTGAAGACCAACCACTGAGCTCTTTCAGAGTGGCCACTGATCGGGTGACGGGCCAGCGTCCCGCAACGCACGAGGCTCCCGTGCCGTTGAGGGAAGTGCTTGACGTCTCAAATCATCAACACAGGAACCTCGTTGGTCCCCCGTCCTGCCGCACTCGACCTGCCGCCCGCTCTGGTCGAGTGGGTATCGATGCTCATCGTCACCCGTGAGGGTGACCGACCCTGCAAGCTCCCGCCCCACCAGCGCGCCCTCGTCGGCCTGGTCTACCTGCGCCGGCACGAGACGCTCGCGCAGATCGCCGCCGGCTTCGGCATATCCGTCGGGACCGCCCACGCCTACGTCACGGCCGTCGTCAACCACCTGTCCCGCCGGGCACCCGGTCTGCTGCGGGTCCTGCGTGAGACGCATCCTGATCACGTCCTGCTCGACGGGACGCTCGCCGAGTGCGACCGGGTCGGCGACAGCCGAGCCGACTTCTCCCAGAAGCACCACCGTCACGGGGTGAACGTGCAGGTCGTGGCCGATCCCACCGGCAACCTGCTGTGGATCTCACCCGCGCTGCCCGACCGCACCCATGACCTGACCGCGGCCCGCACCCACCGCATCATCCGGATCTGCGAACGCCAGGGCGTCCCCGTGCTCGCCGACCGCGCCTACATCGGTGCCGGCCCCTGGGTGACCACGCCCATCAGACGGCTACCCGGCCAGGACCTCACCACAACCCAGCAGACGATCAACCGGGCCCTGTCAGCGGCACGGGCACCGGTCGAACGAAGCATCGCGCGACTCAAGTCCTGCAGGCCTGCGCCGGGCCCGCTGCAGCCCCAACCGGATGACCGTCATCGCCGCAGCCATCCTCACCCTGGAACGTCAACGCTGATGCATCTCATTGCCGTTCCAGGGTGAGGACGGATTGGCAATGGCCGTCATCCAGTTGGGAACCGTCTCACGCCCAGACAAGTCGCCCTTCGGCAACGGAACAGACCGGATAGTCCCCCGCGCCGATCCTCGTCAGCATCTCAGCCACGGAGTCGAAGTAGTGAGCCAGTGACGCGTACTCGCCGGTGACCGTGGGCGCACCCACGAACCATCTGCCGATACGTCCGTCCCTCGCGTCGATGAACTTTCCCATCCAGCCGTCCCGGTCCGACAGGAACGGGATCCACTCCTCGCGCCATTCGCTCCCACCGGACACGGGGTGATTCGCGTAGAGCCTCTCCATCGCCCGGATGCCCAGAAAGAAGCTTCCCTCGTCGGGGAACCCGTCGAAGCCGCAGCACATCACGTCGTCGTCGACGTCTTCCTCCGGCAGATCCAGATTGTTCTGCAACAGCCACGTCCGCAGGTCCCCATGGAGGGAGATCCGCATCCGTTCCTCGGCTGCCGCGAGCATCTGCTCCGTAGCGGGCCCCGGCAGATCCGCGTGATCGGCCGGCGCGTGCTTTCGAAGAAGGCTCATCACACGCGACCAACTCTCAGCCACACTCATCGCCCTATGCCCTCTGTCCTCTCTACAGGGATGTCTCCGTCCGACTACGCCACTGCGGAGGTTGGGAAGTAGCGGCCGGAGAACCTTGCAGGGATGGTACTTCGAGCATGCGTTCCATCCTTCCCCACAATCACCTTCCGCCCCGAAGCGCAGGACCGGCCCCTCAGCGAAGTGACCGCCCGCGACTTCTCACAGACAATCCACCGTGCCCGGCGGGCCCGGCCGAGGAGCTTCCAGGCTCAAGCGAGGGCCGCGGCGTCACCCTGGAGTGGCGAAGCTGAAAACGCTCCTTACCGTGTTGGCGGGTTCATTCCGGTCCTTCGTACGATCGGGAGACCCAGGGGCCTGGGTGTGGCTTTACAGCGCTCATGCCGTGGTTGTGGCTTTGACTGATTGGCCGCCCAGTGCCCCGCGACGACACGGCCACTCATTGGGATAAGCGAACAGAGATCGCTTCGTAAGGACACGTCGGCGTGGTCGCCTGCAGGGACCAGTCAACCGGACGACGAGGGAGGCTCGGGTGCCCGAGCTCTGGGCGGGGACAGATGCCGGCAAGGCCGCGCGTCACTGCACGGTGATCGACACGGACGGGACGAAGGTGCTCTCGCGCCGGGTGCCCAACAACGAGCCCGAGCTCCTGGAGCTGATAGGCGATGTCCTCGCACTCGCCGAGGGCAGCCCGGTGACCTGGGCCGTCGACCTGAACGCCGGCGGCGGGGCTCTGCTCATCGCTCTCCTGGCCAACCACGACCAGCGGCTCCTCCATATCCCTGGCCGAACCGTCCACCACGCCTCCCGTGGCTACCGAGGCGACGGCAAGACCGATGCGAAGGACGCCTACGTCATCGCCGACCAGGCACGGATGCGCCGGGACCTGCAGCCCTTGCAGGAGTGGGACGAGATCGCGGTGGACTTGAAAATCCTCACCGCCCGCCGCTACGACCTCGCCGCCGACCGCAGCCGCGCCATCAACCGGCTGCGAGCCCAGCTCCTGGAGTACTTCCCAGCGCTGGAGCGGTCCTTCGACTACGCCGCCTCCAAAGCCGCACTCATCCTCCTGACCGGCTACCAGACCCCGGCCGGCCTGCGCCGGACCGGCCCGAGCCGGCTCGCGACCTGGCTGAAGAACCGCAAAGTCCATGCCGCCCAGGCGATGGCCGAGGCGGCAGTCGCTGCGGCACAGGCCCAGCACACCTCCGTGGCCGGGGAGAACACAGCCGCAACCGTGGTGAACACCCTGGCCAGGGCGGTGCTGGCTCTGGACGACGAGATCGCTGACATCGACGCGAAGATCGCGGCTCGTTTCGGAGAGCACCGTCACGCGGAAGTTGTCCTCAGCATGCCGGGCATGGGCCCGTTGCTCGGGGCCGAGTTCATCGCCTGCACCGGCGGTGACATGGACGCCTTCGGCAGTGCGGGCCGGCTTGCCGGGGTCGCCGGCCTCGCACCGGTCCCACGGGACTCCGGTCGCATCAGCGCGGCAACATGGGCAGACCCCACCGCTACCACCGCCGACTCCTACGCGTCTTCTACCCCTCCGCCCAGATCGCTGCCCGCTTCTGCCCCACCTCGAGGACTTTCTACGACCGCAAACGAGCCGAGGGCAAGAACCACAAGCAGGCGATCCTCGCCCTCGCCCGCCGCCGCCTCGACGTTCTCTGGGCCCTTATCCGCGACCAGCGAACCTTCGACGTCCTACCACCTCAGCGCGGTCTCGCCGTGGGCTGATCCCTGTTGCCTGGGACGGTGGCTACTTGCTGTTGCGGTGCGTCTCAGTTTCTGATGCGAGGCTCGTAGGGGTGGCCCTCCGGCGTGAAGATGAGGACGAAATCCTCTCCCATCCGAACAGCTACCTCCCGCAGCCGGGCCAAGACATCTGCCTGGGCCGGCAGGTCGAGGCCCAGAGCTGCCGCGGCACGGTCTCTCCGGGCCACGAGATCCGGCATGTCATCCAGGTACTCGGCCGCGAGTGCGCGACTCTCCTCGTCCGTGCACGCCTCGCAGTCGCGCCACCACGGGGCGACCAGCAGCAGCCGCAGGAGCTCGGGCAGGCCGATCGCAACCAGAGCCGCACCTCCTTCGGAGTCGGCATAGAGGATGGGACGATCCTCGCCCCCTTCACCGCAGAAGAAGTACGTGCCCCCGGCGCCGTCGCCGGCGAAACCCTCGAGCGCGGCGCCCGAGGCAAGGTGGACTTCTTCGACATGGTCACCTCGGTCCAGGTCGAAGTCACCCGGCCAAGCGAGAAAACGGGCAGCTTCGCCCTGCTCACGGACGGCAGCGATCAACGATTCCATGGGCCGCACCTTACGGCTCGCGGGGTTGACAAGAATCATTGGGAATCAGTCAGACCCAGAGTCAGACCCCTGAGGAATGCCGAGTACATCCTCACTGTCAGACCCGATCCGCAGCGTCGAAGACGAAGGCCGGAGCAGCCGGCCGGGACGGGGTGAGCAGGGAGCACCTGGAGCGGATGCTCGCGGACAGTCCGGCGCCGACGGCGCTCCCTATCAGCAGGCCTTCGCGGAGTTCGCGCGTACGCACCGCGGGCGTCCCGCCACCGAGGTCGTGCCCCCGCTGGGCTTTGTTCACGTTCAGCAGCAGCGTTTGTCGATGGGTTACAGCAGCGGTTGGTCAGCATCTGGCTCATGGATGTTCATGAGAAGTAGCGGCAGTGCCGTGTCGCTGAGGCGAACATCGTGAGGGGAAGCTGGTTCGGTTCACGTTGAGTCCCGGATGCTGGCGTCCCGGAGGAAGGTGCGATGATCTGTTGGTGGTGACAGATGCCGAGTGGACTCGGATCCGGAGGGGCTTGCGCTTCGGGCAGGTATTCGAAGGCACCGTGGTGTTGGTTCCCCGGCCCGGTACGATCGGGATCTTCGTTGACATCGGCCTGAGCGTCGGAGGGTTTGTCGACGCCCTGTGGCTGTCGGGCGAGATCGAGGACTGGCCAGCGGAAGGCACGGTTGCCGATTTCAAGGTCTTTTGGGCTGATGGCCGCCAACAGATCCGGCTGGTGCCGTGCGATTCCCGGTATCTGCGGAGCGACTTCACAGCCTTTTTCGAACGCTTCCGCCCTAATTGGTCATCCGACGTCGGCCAGCCAGTGCCTGACCCAGAGCCTGCTGCCTCCGGCGAGTAGCGGACCGCTCTTCGCGCTGATGGGCCGCTGGCCAACTCCCCGTGAGGCTGGAGAGGTGGCCGACGGCCCTGGCGGAGCTAGCTGGCCGCGGCTTCGGCGCGGGCTCGTGTGCTGGCGAGGCGGTAGGAGTCGGTGCCGGTCTCGATGATGGTGCCGTTGAAGGTGAGGCGGTCGACGATGGCCGCGCAGAGGCGGGAATCGGTGAACGTCTTGTTCCAGCCAACTGGGGCTGGCACTTGTTCCTTATGGCGAGAGTGCCCTGCGACCTGGCCGTTTCAGGGGTCTGAGTGTCTCTTTGATTGTCTTGCTAGCGGTTTTGTAGGCGGTACCTTCATTGGTCAGGTGCGAGGAAGGTGTGCCGGATGGTGGAGCCGCGTCTGCGGGTGATCGAGGGCCGGACGGTGCCCGAGATGCCCGGTACCTGGGATCCGTGGGAGTTCCAGGCGCTGTGTGTGGAGGCGTTCGTGGCCTCCTGGCGGGCCGGGGGTTCAGTCCGGTGACGGTCGACACCGACATCGGCCTGCTGGAGCGGACGTTGGGGCGCTGGGGCGGCCGGCATGGGATGTCACGCCCGAGGACATCGACCGTGTGGTCGGTGGCCTGGCCGTGGAGGGGCGGGCTCCGTCCACCCGCCGCGGATACGTCCAGATCTGCAAAGGCTTCCACCGGTTCCTGCAAGCCCGCAAGGCCGCCGAGATCGAGGCCGCGTTCGAGGTCCGGCTGGTCTGCCTGGTGGACGAGTTCAACGCCTCGCGGCATGTCGGCGACGACTCCCCGGCCCTGCTGCCGCCGCCGACCCCCGAGCGGGTCGAGGAGTTCTTCGACTTCCTGAAGACCCGGATCGCCACCGCCCGCAAGTACGCGCCTGCCGCCCGCGACTACGCACTGTTCCGGACGCTGTATTACGCCGGCCTGCGCTCGGAGGAGGCCTCGCTCCTGGACCGCCCGGACGTACACTTCGGCCGCGGACCGTTCGGCAAGCTGCACGTGCGCTTCGGCAAGGGCGCCCACACCTCAGGGCCTCGTCCGCGCTGGGTTCCCATGCTCGACCAGCTGGACCTGGTCCTGCGCTGGTTCCTCGACGACGTCCGCGGCAAGTTCCCCGACTCGCCCGCGCTGTTCGCCGACGAGTCGGGCGGCCACCTGCACCAGGGCACCGTCCGCAATCGTCTGCGCTATCTGATGGGGCTGGAGGGCCGTCCGGCCGCCGACCGTTTCAGCCCGCATGCCCTGCGGAGAGCCTGCGCGACCCACAACTACGAGCTCGGAGTGGACCTGGTGGCCATCCAGCAGCTACTCGGTCACTGGACAGTCAGTTCGACCATGAGATACGTCCGCCCCTCGGCCACGTTCATCGAGGACGCGTATCGACGCGCCGTGACCAGCACACTCGGCGAGCTCATCGGAGAGGAACCCACGCCGTGAACATCAAACGGAAGCTGCGGATGGCCGCCGCCCAGCGCGAGGTCTGGACCGGAGCCCAGTTGAGGCGGCTCCTGGCCGAGAGGGCAGGCCTGGAACTGTCCTCCGCGTCGGTGTCGGCCCTGTTCACCAAGGGACCCTCGCAGGTGAAGATGTCCACGCTCGCAGCGTTGTGCACCGCGCTGGAGTGCACCCCCAACGACCTGATCGAGGTCGACACCACCCCCGTCGAACGCCCTGTGGCTCCTCCTCGACCGGCAGCCGACCTGCCGAAGGTCGCCTCGGCCCGGGTTCGATCCATGCCACCGATCTGACAGAAGGAGGTGGGGGTGAGGCATGGGCAAGCGCCAGCGGGACTGTGTCGGGTGCGGGGCGCCGGTCGGCTTCATCGGCCGGCAGCACTGCTGTCGCTGCACAGCCCGGTTGAAGGACGAGGCGGCCCGCGCGTCCTGTCCTGCCTGCGGGAGGTCACTGGTCCTGCAGGCCGACACCGGACGGTCATCACCTGCTCGCGGACCTGCGCGGGCTGCGGCCGCCCAGTCCGCTCACCGGCCGCCAGCCACTGTGGGATCTGCCGATGCGAAGCCAACTGGCGGGCCGCGAAGCAGGTCTGTCCTCGCTGCCGGCGGCCCGGCTTTCTGCAGGACGGCACCGGATGGTGCGGCCACTGCTCGCGCCAGCGGCAGACCACGCAGCCACCGCGGCAGTGGATCGGCTACGGCGAGATGCGGCGTCATGCCGGGCTCGGACTCTGTTCGGCCTGCTGGCAGAAGCACCCCGACCGACCCCTCGTCGCCGCTGAGAATCTGGCCGCGCGGCTCGCTGAGCCGGTGCCCTGGCTGAGTGCTTCGCCGGCCATCTCGCCGAACGGCACTGCGCGAGCCGCGCCTGCACCATGATCAGCATCCTTGGCAGGCTGCTGGAGGACGATCAGCCCGACCACCCGCAGGCTCTGCTGGACCGTGCCCGCCGCCCCGGCCGGTCGATGGGCTCCCTCGCCCGGGCGCTCGAAGGCTTCTTCACTCAGCGCGGCCTTGTTCTTCCCACCGACCAGGCGCAACCGCTTGCCGCCGGTCGCCGCCGACGTCGCATCGACGCCACCCCGCTCCCGCTGCGGCCGCAGGTGCAGGCGTTCGCCGAGTCCATGTTGCGAGCACGCGAGCGCGCTCTCAAGGCCGGCACTCTGCCTCGCACGGACAGCACCATCGAGGTGGCCCTGGCCACCGTCCGTGACCTCGCCCGCTTTCTGACCGGCACGCGCAACGAGCAGGACTGGGCCCTGGCCGACGTGCACGACGTCGAGGCCTTCCTGGTGACCATGCCCAAGGCCCGGCAACGCCAGCTGACCGTGCTGCGGCAGTACTTCCGCTTCGCCCGCTCCCGCAAGGTCGTGCTCATCGACCCCACCCGGGGAGTGAAGGC
This sequence comes from Streptomyces sp. cmx-4-9, assembly GCF_046548835.1. NCBI lineage: Bacteria > Bacillati > Actinomycetota > Actinomycetes > Kitasatosporales > Streptomycetaceae > Streptomyces > Streptomyces sp. cmx-4-9. The sequence goes on from NZ_JAEBEE010000006.1 coordinate 437,919, forward strand.
CAAAGGCCCGTCAGGGTTCAGCGGCACCACCGCCGCCGTGGACCGGCAACGGCAGCTGTTCCGCCGCTGGGCCACCGGCACCGACGCGCACCCGCACGAGGCACTGCTCGGAATCCTGACTCTCCTTCACGCGGCCTCCAGCAGCGAGGTCCGGCGCCTGCGTATGGACGACCTCGATCCTGTCAACCGCACCATTCGCCTGGGCAAACGCCCCCATCCGGTGCCTATGGACCCGATCAGCTGGTCGGCGCTCCAACGCTGCCTGGCGCACCGCACGGACCAGCGCACCGACAACCCCACGTGATCGTCACCACGTTCACCAAGAGTTGGGCACCGGCGTCGACCGCCTATGTCAGCCACCTCCTGGACCCCTGCGGCGTTGCGCCTCGGACTCTGCGATGCACCCGCCTTGCCGACCTCGTGAACACCCTGGACCCCAAACTCGTCGCTGCAGCCCTCGGCATGGATCCCCAGGGCGTCATGATCTACCTCGCCGATCACGTCGATGCAGGACGCCTCCCCAGCGCGTAATTTCCGCGACGGGTGAGGCCTCCGTGATTTACCGTTCAACCGATGAGCTCCCGCGACATCGACCTCAACACGCCGACCGCCGTGACCGTCCGCTGCCAGAACAACCGTTCTGTCAGCGTGCGGCTCTACGACTCGTCCCGGCCCGACGAGGACCGCGTTCAGTACACCGTCGAGGCGTCCGCGCCGGGGCTGACCACGCGCGTTGACGAGGTGGTCGCCTGGAACTGGGGCGCCGAACTGGCGCCCTTCCTGGAGGGACTGGCGGCCGACTTCCGCGGCTGGGAGGGGCAGCGGGTCTGGCACACCACCGACCGAGATCTCACCATCAGCGCGGTCTGCCGCTCCGGCGGCCACGTCGGGCTGACCTGGACTCTTCGCCCATGGACAACAGCGGCCGGCGGCTGGGAGGCATCCGTCACGACCTGGCTCGACGCCGGCGAGCAGATGTCCGCCCTCGCGGCAGATATCCGACACTTCCTCACCCAGGAGGACGGCGGCCGTGGTTGATCTGCGGCTCGTCTGGACGCTCAACGGACACGGGTGGGCGGACTGCAGTATCGCTGACGAGCAAACCGACGCCGAAGCCACAGCCTCGTACATCACCACCGCCCCCGAGGAACTCCTGACGGCGATCACCCGACCGGTCAGCGGTGAAGCCGAGACACGTGCCCAGTTCGAGGCAGAGCCCACAGCTTTCCGGTGGATCTTCTACCGCGCAGGCAACGACGTGTGGATCCGTCTCCTTCGACTACCCGATGGCGCCAAGCACGACAACGCCGGCACCGAGACCTGGTCGACCCAGCAGAGCGTCGACGCCGTGGCACGAGCGGTGATCCGCTGCTTCGACGAAGTCGCCACGAAATACGGCGAGAGCGGCTATCGCGGCAAGTGGGGCGAACACTTCCCCCGCACCGAGCTCGAAGCCCTCAGGTCGCTCTGGCGCACGCACCGGTCCGACCCGGCAGCCTGACCCCCCCGAACCCGTTGACCATCGGCGCTGCCTCGCACAGGTTGAGCGGAACATGTGCGCTTTTCCGAAGGACTCGTTGGAGGCGATGGCGACGCTGTTCTTCTCCTCGCGTTCGGTCAGGACCGGGAAGAGGAGTTCGGCGCCTCGGCGGTCGAGTTCCATGTAGCCGAGCTCATCGATGCAGAAAAGACCGACGCGGCCGTAGCGGGCGATCCTCTTGGCCAGCTGCTTCTCGTCGGCGGCCTCGACGAGCTCGTTGACCAGCTTCGTCGCCAGCACGTACTTGACCCGGTAGCCGGCCATCGCGGCCTCGGTTCCAAGCGCGATCAGCATGTGGGACTTGCCGGTCCCGGAGTCGCCGATCAGGCAGAACGGCTGGCTCTTCCTGATCCACTCGCTGCCGGCGAGGGTGTGGCAGGTCGCGGCGTCCGGCCTCAGCCAGGGCGATACGTCGACGACCAGGACCAGCCTGCCGTCCGCCGCTCTCGGCAACGGCAGGCCGGCCAGGGCCCGACGGAGCCGGCCGAAGTCGATCCGCCCCTGGTTGAGCCCGCCGTACAGAGCTCCGTGACCCCGGCGGTGTTCTGGCGCGAGCGCGAGATCCACCAGCGTTTTGACCGGGCCCTCCGTGCACAGAAGGGCGTCCGTCAGCTCGAACAACGCGTCCGAGCGACCCGTGAGACATCCATAGAAATCCGTCCGGAACTGCGACAACATGGCCAGCGACTCGCTCCGGCCACCGGTCAGAGGATTCACCCCGCGCGGCCCTGCCCCACCTCGGCCTGGAGCAGGCGCGGACAGACCTTGAACCCATGGCGGGAGTATGCCGAAACCGCCCGGTCGCTGGAGTGAACGGTCACCCGCTCAAGGCCGAGGTCCCTCGCCCACGCCAAGACTGCCTCGATCAGCTCGCCGCCCAGGCCGCGGTCACGCTCATCGGGCACGACGTACGTGCACTGAACATCCCCCGACATCCGCTCGAACGCGCGCGGATGCGGCACACGCTGCATGATCGCCAGCCAGGCTATGCCGATCACCACGTTGTCACGGACCATCACCATGCACCGATGCGAGGAGTCGGTCTGCCGGGCCCATGCCACGAACCGGGGAACGAACTCGTCCAGGGTGGTGTCGGGCGTTCCGTAGAGCTCCTCCACCCACCGCCACCGCAACTCGGCGACGGCGGGTAACTCATGGGGCTGGACAGGGCGGCAAGCGATGTCATCCACGACTTCATCCTGGCGCAGATTCATCAGCACGACGGCCGCTTTCACCACTCCCGCACCACAAGGGCGGCAACCCAGGGCCCCGCTTCGTTAAATGACAAGCTTAACCCGTGACGGCCTCTGCGATCTGCTGGGTGAGCCTCAGCTCACAAGATCGGCTCTGGGGCTGGGCAGCTCATATGTTGAAGAATCGGCTGACACCGACCTGCGGCGGTGACGATGATGCTCGGCATGCGCAGACCTACTCCGGAAACTGATGCCTGGGCCACCGCCCCCGACCCCCTGCTGGCGCTGGCCGAACGGGAATTGGCGTTCTACGAGCGCGCGGGGGATGTCGCGCGGCGCGCGCACCGCGCGATAGAGCTCGGCGCTTTGGCCAGTGCCTCCGTGACGGTGGTAGCAGCAGGACTACATGCCCCAGCTTGGGTGACGGCGATGGTTGCCGGGGGCGCCCTGTTCTGTACGGGGTTCCGCCAGGTTTTCACTCCTGGTCCCCGCTGGGTGCTGGCGGCCCAGGCCCGTGAGTCCCTGCGCCGCGCGGTCAACCGTTATCGGCTGCTCCCGGCGTCCGAGCGGGACGCCGAAGCGCGGGCGCAGCTGCTTGCCGCCATCGAAGAGGTGGGCACCCAACATGTCAGCCAATGGGCAGGAGGCCAACGAGAACAGACCTCGATCGGGAGTGCGCCGCCGCCCACCCAGACGCCACCCGCCTAACTCACGCGGCGTGCCGTTCGGCAGGTGCCGAGCAAACTTCGGTACGACCATGTCCTAGTCATCATCGCCCTCGTCAAGTTCGATCGAGTCCGGGGCGGGCAGCGGCTTTCAACGAACCCCTGTCCGGAGATGATCACTGCGTCAACCGACCATGATCAATCTTGGTGTCAATGGCTGTACTGAGGTTCCTGGCAGTCCCAAGGCCGAAGATCGCGTGTAGCCATAGGTCAGCGGGCTGCGGTAGTGACACCTATCGCGCTTCGGCACACTCGCCCGACGACGGACGGTGGGGTGAGACGCTGTGGGGGACAGGCCTGCGTCGCTGCCTCAGCACGCGGAGACGTTGAACGGCAGGCTTAGGCGCTGCGCGGCGGCTTCCGCTTCGCGGCAGCCGCCTTCTTGGCCGCGGTCTTCTTCGCGGTCTTCTTTCTGGTGGGGAGGTCGTGGACGGTGGCTTCCTGGCTGCGGGAGGTCTTGGCGTCCTGGACTGACTTCTCCAGCATGGCCATGAGGTCGACGACCTCAGCCGAAGCGGCCGGCCTCTGCTCGTCGGGCACCGGCAGGGCTGCGGTGCCGGTTTTGGCGGCGATGACCTGCTCCAGGGCGTCCCGGTACTCGTCGCGGATTGCGGCCAGGTCGGTGCCGGTGAGGGTTTCGGCGAGCCGGACGGCGGCCATCGATTTCGGCATCGGAGACGGTGATGTCGGGGACGGGGATCTGGGCGGGGGAGCGGATCTCGTCCGGCCAACGCAGCGCATGGAGCATGATCGCCTTGTCTTTCACCCGCAGCAGCCCGAGCCGCTCCCGGTCGCGCATCGCGAACTTCGCCACCGCCACCTTCGAGGACCGTTGCAGGGCCTGACGCAGCAGCTCGTACGGTTTCGCGGCGACGGTCTCGGTGGCCGCGAGGTAGTAGGAGGCGCCGATCTGGATCGGATCGATCGAGGACGCCGGCACGAAGGAGACGATCTCGATGGCCTTCGCGGTCGGCAGGGGGAGGCCATCGAGGTCTTGGTCGGTGACGGGGATGAGAGTGCCGGTCGAGGTCTCATAGCCGCGGGTGATCTCGTCCTACCGCAGCTCCTGCCCGTCGATCTCGCACACCTTGCGGTTGCGGACCCGGCCGCCGTCTGTGGTGTGGATCTGCCGGAAGCCGATGGCGTGCGACTCGGTCGCCGGGAGCACCTTGACCGGGATGGTGACCAGGCCGAAGGAGATCGCACCGGACCAGATGGGACGCACCAGAACCTCCAGGTCGCAGCCCCCTCTCCAGCCTCGCACTGTGCGGGGCCCGATGCGCCTGGTGAGCGGCTGAGCGTGTGACCCGGCCTGGCACGCACGGCCTCCTCGCCCGGCGTGCCCGGCACGCCTGCCATGCGACCGGGGCAGCTGGTCAGGCCGCGATGCCTTCCTCAGAATCCGCGAGCGCCGCCGGATCAGCAGACCCTTGCCGAGGCCGCCCAGATCGCCGTGCAGTTCCGCACCGCTTCCGAGAAGCGAGCCTGACGCCCATGGCGTATCGCCTCTGCGCTGCCCCAAACGCAGAGGACGCGGGAGACTCAGGCCCATGGTCACACTGTCCGCCACTGGCCCTGAGCCTTCCGCGGCGGCAGTACTACCGCCAGGTACACCAACCGGCTGCCCACTTCTCTCGAGATGCTTGCGGGCCCTGTTGCCGGGTCGCTCCACAGGTCGTGCGTCCGGGCGAAGCTCGCTTCGCTCAAGGAGACCCAGACCCCCAAGAGAACGTGTCGCCGCTGTCGCGCACCCGCATCTTGGCTATGTACGCGAGAACGGACAGCACTTGTTCACCAGATTGGGAGTCACCTGGACCGCTCTCTCGAATCGAAATGCTCACGGGTTCGGACAGCAACGGCACGTGTGATCACGGCCGATGTGGTGGCTTAGGGTCTCGCCATGACCAGAACTACGCCGCCGCGCCCCGTGCACGTTGAGGAACTCTTCCCAAAGCTGGGAGCGTTTCGGGGTGTGACGACGCGACTGCACCCGCGGCCGGGGCGTCCGGACGCGTCGGTCAGCTCGGTCGGTGGTCCTCTGCTGTGGCCGGCCGACGAGCCGTGGCCGGTCTGCACCGAGCCGCACAAGCGCAGCAGCGGGTACCGCGTCGCGGACATTCATCGGGGGCGTCAGGTGCTCGCGGATGCCTGGGCCCGTGACCGGCCCACCGACGAGGAACGGGTCCTCCTCAAGGAGCTCGGCCGCAGGCACCGCGAACGGGAGATCGCCGACACCGACCCGATCCCGCTGATCAACTTGGTCCAGGTGTACCGGCGGGACGTGCCCGGCCTCCCGCCAGGCCCGGACGGATGCGACCTGCTCCAGGTCCTCTGGTGTCCGTTCGAGGCACATGGCCCGAGCCGTCACGGCTTGGCCCCGCGTGTGCGCTGGCGCCACTCCGACCAGGTTGCCGTGCCGCTGGACGCTTCGCCGCAGCCGGCGCTGGTCGGCTTCGAGGGCGCGGTCGCAGAGCCATGTGTGCTGCACCCCGAACAGGTCGTCACCTACCCGTACGCCGGCTCACTGCCGACGGGGCTGTGGAGAAGAATCGATGCCTGGGAGGATGCGGAGGAACGCAAGGGGGAAAAGCGCGGCCTGGGCGACGAGCCGGTCACTTACCACCATGACCTGTCGATTCCACAGGGCTGCCGAGTGGGTGGATTCCCCTCCTGGCACACGACCGACCCCCACCCGATCATCTGCGAGGTTTGTGCCGCACCAATGGTCCTGCTGCTGACCGTCGACAGCTGGGAGTGGAGCGGCGCCGACGGCAGCTGGATGCCCACCGAGGAATGGGACGTCGCCGAGCGCCTACGGACCGCTGCCCCACGAGGCTCACGATCGGCCGAGACGGTCTGCTGAACATCTTCGCCTGCCCCACCGAGCCCGGGCACCCGCACCTTTGGAGCCTGCAATAGGCGAGGCAGTTTTCGGACCGGGGCGCTGTCACCTCCCATGAACATCGAACAGAACACCGCGCAGGTGCCTCCCGAACCCGTGAACAATGGACTTCACAACTCGTGAACAAAGCCACGCATCTCGATCAGGCCGACATGCTCGCTGAACGGAACGGCCGGCGTCTCCAGCATCAACGCCGAGACGCGCAAAAGGGGCTGACAGCGCTCTGGCAGGCTGACCCGCGCTCCAGGGTCAGCCGGCCAACCCCTGGTCCCAGCTCCCTATCCCCCAAACACTCAGCACGCGTTCGTCGAACTGCCCGGGCGGCCGTCGCAAGCCGCCGTCACCTGCCAAGGTTCTGCTCGGAACCCTCGGCTGAAGAAGGTCGTCTCCTTCTGAGAGCAGCATCAACGAAGGGGAAGCGCATGAAGGTTACCGACCCGTACGCGGCACCTCCGGCCGGCGGCCGTCCCAGCCGTCGACGCAGGAACGGGACGGCAGTGGCCATCACTGTCTTCCTGATGATCGCTCTCCTCGGATGCGACGCCAGCGGAGACGAACCAGGCGGTAAGGCGACAGCTTCGTATCAGGAGACTCCCCGCACCATGCCGGGAAAGGAGGCTAATCAAGACACGAGAGAGTTCCACAAGTATCTGCTCGAGAATGAAAGTACTAGAAACCTCACCGCAATCTTCATTGACGTGAAGATCGAGGGGGCGGACTCTGGTCTATCCGCTCAGATCATCACCAGCCTCGACCGCGACCTTCGAGCGCCCGACTCGCCAGATCAAGAAAAAGCGGAACGGTTGGCAACCGCATTTACCGCATGGCGTACGGAACGCTTCAAAGATCACGGCAGCGTCAAGATTTACAATCCTGCAGCTGAAACGATGACCTTAGCCACTTGGTGAATATCAACCGGCGGGCGGGAGGTGTGGCAGAGCGTCCAGGATCAGGGTCTCGGCGGCCTTGGTGCCGTGGTTGAGGAAGGCTGCGACGAAGGCGTCCTGGGCCTGGACGGTGGGGCAGATAACCGTCTCGATCACCGGTTTGCCCTCGATGAGGGTCAGGCGCTGGACGTAGGCGGTGTACTCCGAGATGAACGCCTCGATGGTCCCCCGCCGGTGCTGGCGGCGCGGACGGCAGCGGTGACGGTCGGGAAGGCGCTGTAGAAGCGCACCCACTCCGATCGCCTTGCAGTTCCGCACGGCTTCCGAGAAGCGAGCCTGACGCCCCTGGCGTATCGCATCTGCGCTGCCCCAGACGCAGAGGACGCGGGAGAATCAGGTCCACGTGGCCTGGTCCGGTCTGCGCTCCTATGACCTGGACCGCCCGCGCCTGCGGATGGGCATGTATTGCACTGTCCTGGCGGAGGGCCAGCACGAGGACCTCGTGCGCCGGCTCAACCGCGACCTGCTCATCGACCAGTGGCACCGCCCTGCGCGCGCTGGTCCCCCGGCACCTAGAGAGGTCTGGGAGAGGTCCTTCCCTGGGCTGGCCGCCGCGGGATCAGCTGCCGTGTGAACCGCGGACGTGCACTGTCGGTTTTATGAGCGCCGTGACCGACGTCGGCACCCCGTATCCCTGGTCGCTACCGGCGGGTACGCCGGCACCTCGGGAGGCCGCGGGCCTGGAGCGAGTCCGGTCCGGTCATTCCGTCATCGGCACGATGGTCAGCCGCTGCAGTTCGCCGGTGCATCGGTGCACGGCATCAGTCTGGGCGGCGATGAGGTCGTGTACGGCGCCCCGGTCTGCCCGCGTGCGTCGTGCAGGCGCCAGGGTGGCGGAGAGTTCGGCCTCAAGGGTCTCCGGGGACCACCTCGTCGGCGCGGCCCTACGGGTTGACCCAGGCCGCAAGTACGCGGTGCGTGAGCCTTTTTCGCAGTCAAGCGCTAAAAGTGCACGTCTCCTTGATTTCGGTTGTCGTCCAGCCCATTCGGCTTTGCCGGTGACAGATGTCGTGCTTCGCCTCAGCCGAGCTGAGGCGAAGTTCGAGAGTTGGTAGCCAGGCAGGCGTGTTGTCACCGGGGGGTGAGGCGGAGCTGCGGGGATGTTGCAGGGCCCGCCCGGGGTGGGGATCGGGCGGGTCTGCTGCTTGGGGCGCGTCGCCCGGACCATGAGGCGCGGTCCGGGTCCCCTGCCGGCGGGGCGGGGCTGGGCCTCAGGCGGTGGTACGGCGTCGGCGGCCGGTGCCTGCGACCAGGGCGGCTCCCATGGCTACGGCCAGCCCTGCACCGCCGAGGGCCCATGAGGTGGCCGGGTCCGCTCCGGTCGCGGCGAGCTCGCCACCGGCGGGGGCCGTGCCCGTACCTGTGCCGGTCGCTGTGCCCGTGCCGATCGGGGTCGCACCACCGTCGGGCTTCGGCTGGTTGGGGGTGCTGCCGGTACCGCCAGGGTTCCCGTTTCCGGTGCTCCCGCCGCTGTTGTCGCCGTTGCCGCCGTTGTTCGCTCCGGCTGCGACGATCTTGGTCAGGCGGGCCTTGGAACGGGAGCGGACCTGCGAGTTGTTCTCCTCGTCGAACGGTCCACTGCCCCAGATGCGGATGCTGAAGTCGCCCTTGGGTGCATCCGCCGATACGCGGATCCGGACCTGCACGTCGAAGGACTTGCCGCTGCCGATCGCCCCGGACGCGAGCTCGTAGCCGAAGTGGTCGTTGTCCCCGATGCGCTCGTAGGTCGGGTGCCAGCCGAGAACACCGTTCTCGTCCTTGCTGTAGACCTCGACCTGGAGCTGGTCGCGGGTCATGCCGGCCCGCTCCAGGTGGTCCAGGCTCAGACCCAGGTCGAAGACCTTCTGCGCGTCCTTGCCAGTGTTGTCTACGCGGACGCTCACGTGAGGATCACCGGCATGGAGATCAGACAGAGTGGGGTCGGGGGGTGGACTTGGCGCGGAGCAGCAGCTCGCAGTTGTGCTGCTGCTGGCCGGGCGTGATCGGCCGGAGCCTGGGTCCGTGGCGGTGCCAGAGCGGCGAGGCGGGCGGTTCCGGGTAGGCGAGGGCGTGTATATGGTGGTGGGGGCGCGGCGGTCGCCGTAGTCGCGGCGCGGGTCGTGAATGGTGCGGCGGTGCGCGGCGAGGCCGGCCGCACCGCCCTGGATCGGGATGTGGCACTCCCCGCAGCCCGACAGTCACTCGTCCCCGGGCGGGAGGTCGGCCGGGGTGAGCGGGTGCGGATGGGGGCCGTCGGCGGCGCGGCTCACCCGCAGGCCGCCGATGCGTACGGCTGCTCCTGGCCGTCATAAGGAGATCACCCAGCTCAAAGCTGATGTCGAGGCACTGGTGGGTGCGCTGCACCAGGCCACGGTGGAGAACAGTCGTCTGCGCCATGAACTGGGCGGATCGCGCTTCAGTGGTCCGCACGCTCCTGGTGCAGGCGCCCTTCCCCAAGTAGCCTCCGCCATCGGCCTGGACTCGTTCCTGGCTCCAGACATCGAGGAGTTCGTGGTCGACCCGGAGCTCAAGGCGCTGCTCGACGAGGGCATCAAGCTCGACACGGTGAACTACCGCCTCCTGGTCAACCCCCAATGGCCGCTTCGAGATCGGCGGCCCGACGGTGACGCCGGCCTGACCGGCTCGACGAACAGAGCGACCGGCTCGGCCTTGCCGATGGCGTACGCCATCTTGGCCTCGCAGCGGGTGGTGAGACCCGCACCGACCCGCCGCAAGATCATCATCGACGCCTACGGCGGCATGGCCCGCCACGGCGGCGGCGCCTTCTCCGGCAAGGACATGTCCAAGGAACCTTCGGCACCGCCCAGGTAGAAGGGGCCCCCGGACTGCACTACATCACGTTGAACCACTCGACGGCGACACTCGAGTTCCACCGCAACGCAGTGAGCTCAAGAAGCACGCTCTCGCGGCTCCCCGCTGAGTGCACGTCGAGGTCACTGCCCGGGTAGCCGGGGCGGCGACCTCCGCTTCACTTGTCATCGACCGAGATGCCGAGGACGGCGAGGAAGGCGGTGGCCGCGGGCGTGCTGTTGTCGCGGCTCCAGATGATGTACTCGACGCGGGTCGGGGCGTCGGTGACCTCGATGGTGGTGACGCCGCTGAGTTGGGCCACGTAGGCGGAGGGGAGCATGGCGACGCCGAGGCCCTGTCCGACCAGGCGCGCAAGGAAGTCCGCGTTGGTCACCTCGAAGGCGACGTCGCGGTGGACGCCGGCGGCCGAGAAGGCCAGGTCGGACTGGACACGTCCGGCCGTCTTGGCCGGCAGGTCCACGAACACCTCGGAGGACAGCCTGCGCAGGTCGACCTCCGACTCCTGGGCCAGCGGATGGTCCGGCCCCACCACCGCGACCAGCCGGTCACGGGCGAGTTCGCGGGAGTTGACGCCTTCGGGACGCACCGTCGTCGGCAGTCCGAGGAAGGCCACCTCGATGCCTCCCATCTTCACCTGCTCGACCAGTCCGTCGCTCGCGCCCACCCTCAGGCTGATGCGCACGTTCGGATACTGCTGGTGGAAGTCCCGCAGGGCGCCCGGGATGTCGACTGCGGCGACGGACGGGATGACGCCCACGGCGAGCCGTCCGCGTACCTCGCCGACAGCCGCGGCAACCTCGTTGGCCGCACGCTCGGCGGCGTCCAGACACTGCTGGGCTGCGGGAAGGAAGGCCGCACCGGCCGGCGTCAGCCGCACCCGGCGGCTGGTCCGCTCGAAGAGTCTCGCGCCCAGTTCCTTTTCGAGGCGGGCGACTTGGTGGCTGAGGGCGGACTGTACGACCAGACACCGTTCGGCGGCCCGGGTGAAGCTGTTCGTCTCGGCAACGGCAACCACGTAGCGCATCTGCTGAAGTTCCATAATCTATCGTGTATCACGATAGATCAAGTGACAAGCATGTGTTGGACTCATTGATCGGTGCGAACTGAGACTGTGTGTGTGTGCCAAGTCCAGCTGCCGCACCCCGGGCTTTCTCACGGACCCGCGTCGGTGTTCCTTGGGGAATTCCGCCCTCGCCCGTTTTCACGGTGCTCTCTCCCGAGCCTGAGCAAGCTGGCGCAACCAGAGTTCAACCGAGAGGACGAGCCGGTTATGAGCCTTACTCCACCGAAGCGGCAGACGTCACCGTCGCCGACATGTGGGTCGATCCGCGCTGTCCGTGGGCATGGATCACCTCCCGCTGGTTGCTGGAAGTCGAACAGGTGCGCCCTGTCGAAACGCGCTTCCACATGGTGAGCCTTTCGGTGCTCAACGAGGGACGGGAAGTACCGGAGAAATACAGGAAGGGCATGATCGAGGGCTGGAGGTGGTGCGCGTCTGCATCGCGGCCCAGGAGAAGTTCGGTTCCGAGGCGCTGCGTCCGCCCTACAACGCCATGGGAACCCGCATTCATCTCGAGCAGGCCGGCTGGCGGGGGACATGATGCTCGCGGCCTTTGCCGATGCCGATCTGCCGGGCCACCTGATCGAGGCGGCGGACACGACGGACTACGACGAGGCGCTGTGCGTCAGTCACCACGCCGGCATGGACCCCGTCGGCTCCGAGGTCGGCACCCCCGTCATCCATGTTCCCGGCCCCGACGGCGAGCCTGTCGCCTTTTTCGGACCGGTGATCAGCCCCACTCCGCGCGGCGAGGCTGCCGGACGCCTCTGGGACGGTGTCCTCGCCGTGGCGAGCACCGACGGCTTCTTCGAAATCAAGCGCATCCGCACCCGCGAAGCAATCCTCGACTGAGGTAGGTGGGTGGCCTGTCGCCGCACCACCTGGATGCCGCTCCTTCCCGACGAAATCGTCACCGTCCAAAACCACCATCTGGTCGCGGAGAGCGACCTCCTTCATCAAGGAATCAGTTGAACGTGAATGCATTTGCCCTGCCTGTCATCGGCGATGTCGATGACAGGTGTCCGGTACGGGAAGCGGCGTGACATGAAGAGCGAGCGGCAACTCTTCACCGCCGGTGTGACAGCACTGGCGCCGGCGGTCTGGGGCAGCACCTATCTGGTGACGACCGAGTGGCTGCCGCCGGACCGTCCCCTGCTGGCCACCACCGTGCGGGCGCTTCCAGGGGGCCTGCTTCTGCTGGCCCTCGCCCGCACGCTGCCAACCGGGGTCTGGCTGTGGCGCACCCTGGTGCTCGGAACCCTGAACATTGGCGCATTCAACTTCCTGCTGTTCGTCGCGGCCTACCGGCTTCCCGGTGGCATCGCGGCGGTGATCATGTCGGCGCAGCCGATGTTCGTACTCATCCTGGCGGCGCTGTTCATCGGCGACAGAATCCGGTTCCCCCATGTCGTGGCGTGTGTCCTCGGCGTGGTCGGTGTCGTGTTGCTCGTGTTCAGAGGAACGGTGGAACTCGACTACGTCGGTGTGGTGGCAGCGCTGGGCGGCGCGATGTGCATGGCCACCGGCATCACGCTGACCAAGCGGTGGGGGCGCCCGGACGGAGTGGGGCTGCTTCCCTTCACCGGCTGGCAACTCACCGTGGGCGGACTGGTCTTGCTGCCGTTCACGCTGGCCATCGAGGGACTGCCGTCCAGCATCGCGGGAACCAACCTCCTCGGGTTCGCCTATCTCGTCTCCCTCGGTGCTGTCATCAGTTACATGATCTGGTTCCGCGGGATGGAGAGGTTGCCGGCGCTGGCGGTCTCCTTCCTCGCCCTGGGCAGCCCGATCGTCGCCACCATCCTCGGATACGTGTTTCTCCACGAGACGTTGTCGATTCTGCAGCTGATCGGTGTCGTATCGATTCTCACAGCCATGCTGCTAGCGCAACCCCGGCCGGCCAAGCTGCAAAAGCCCGGCCCACACGTGCCTCTTCACCGCGACGCGACCAGCGGTACCCGAGCCAAGAAGGTGCATTGATCCGGTGAGACGCTTTGGAGAAGTCCGTAAGCCCTACAGCCTGAATCTATCGGAGCGACGAAGGGGTCACACAGCAGGAAGTGATCCGATAGGAAGAACGCCCGCCTTCAGCATGACGGGCATGGCTCGGTGTCTCCGCCATCACGGCCAGTCTGTTCGTCTTCCTCACCACTGAGCTGATGCCCGTCGGCCTGCTCACCCCGCTGAGCGACCGCCTGGACATCTCCGTCGGTGTCGCCGGCTGATGGTCACGGCGCAGGGTGTCGCGGCGGGGCCGGGCGTACCCTTCATCGTGGCCTGGGGCAGCCGGCGACCTTGCAGAAGCCATCGCCACCACAGACCCCCGCGGTATCCACAGCAACCAGTCGCTCCAAAAACACCGCCGCAGGGCTCTCAGCACCTCCGGAATGAACGCGATGCTCACCCAGGCCAAATCCGCCCCCGGCATGGTGCTGCGGGCCGAGCTGCTGGATACAGACCCCTACGCGCTCTGCACCCCGGCGGGCATCGTCGACCTGCGCACCGGCAACATCCGCGCCCCGCGCCCCGACAAGGACTTCCACTCCGCTCCACGTCCACCGGCCCCGAAGCCCAGCCGACCCCACGCTGGGAGCTGTTCCTTGCCGACACCTTCGGTGACGACACCGCAGGCCGCGAGATGATTGACTTCCTCCACCTGATGCTGGGCTACTCCATCACCGGAGAGGTCGGCGCACAGGTCATGCCCTTCCTCTTCGGGTCCGGCAAGAACGGCAAGTCCGTCCTCCTGGACGTACTGATGAAGCTCCTGGGCGACTACGCGGACGCTGCACCGCCCGGTTTCCTCATGGCCCGAACCTTCGACGGACACCCCACCGAACTCGCCGAACTCCACGGACGCCGTGTGATCGTCTGCTCGGAGGTCAAGCCCGGCGACAAGTTCGACAAAGCCCGCGTCAAACTGCTCACCGGCGGCGACCGCATCAAGGCTCGCCGCATGCGCCAGGACTTCTTCTCCTTCGCCCCCACCCACAAACTCTGGCTCATCGGCAACCACTGCCCCCAAGTCGGCACCGGCGGATTCGCATTCTGGCGCCGCATGCGATAGGTACCGCGCGACCGCGAGGGCAACGTCCAGTAGGCCCTTGCCTGGATCGTGTACCGCCCGAGGACGGCGCCCATGACCGCTTGGCGGGACGACCACCCGGCTACCGGGGCTTCGACCGACTCGCCTGATCCCCGCGCTGCCTGGTCTGGCGCATCGGGCACATGCCGCTGTCAGCAGTGAAGGGGTGTTCAACTGCTCCCGGGAGCAGTTGAACACGGGCCGCTCTTCCACGCACTTCGCCGAACACTCCGAAACTGGTTCGGAGTCGGCCTTTGCGTGCCAAGAATCCGCTGTTCAAGGTCTCAGTCATTTGCTCGTTGACCCTTTCGAAGACCTGCCGCAGGATTTCTTCCGTCGCCGCTAAACGGTGACCCGCCAAGAATCGGAAGCGTTCAATTCCGGCGAGGAGGCAGGGCTGTTCAGCCTTCTCTCCTGACCGGACTTGACAATGCCGCCGAATCTAATACGGCAGGGCTCTACCTCACTTCTGAAAGGCATTTCCTGTGACGATCATGGACGCTGGCGTGGACAACGCCGCCGTAACCCGTTCCGCCGCCCGGCAGCTCATCGAAGCGGGCAACATCCCCGGCGACTACGTGAACCGCGACAAAATCACCGAGATCGACGGGATCCTCGCGCGGAACAAGGGCCAGGTAGGTGAGGCCCTTGCCGTGGCGAAGAAGCAGTACTCAATGGAGCACTACGCCCGCACCACCGGCCTCCTCCCGGCCGAGCTGGTCAGCGCGCTGCGCGTCGAGGCACGCAAGCTGGCCGACACCAACACCCGCCGGATCGACATCAAGGTGCCGGTCACCGGCAACACCCCGCGCCGCCTGGGCAGCCTGCCCAACCCGCTCTTCCAGGAGCACAGCGAGCTCTTTACCGCCCTCTACAACTCCGCCGAGTTCCGCGCCCTGCTCTCGGAGGTCATCCAGACCCCGATCCTGGACGCCACCTTCGAGGACGAGAAGATCACCGGTACTCACCAGAGCCGCGTCGGCGACACGCACGGCTGGCACTGGGGCGACCACGAGTTCGCGTTCATCTTCATCTCCGAGGCCCCCTCCATCGAGCACGGCGGCATGCTCCAGTCCTGCCCGCACACCGCCTGGGACAAGACCAACCCGGCCGTCCACGAGCGCCTTGCCGAGGGCACCATCCGCACCTACTACCACGGTGCCGGTGAGTCCTACATCTTCAAGACGGACACCAGCCTGCACCGCACGGTCCCGATCGAGACCGAGGGCGTGGAGCGCATCATCATCAACCTGACCTTCGCCAGCTTCCGCGACTGGCTCGAGGAGAAGTCCTACGAGACCACCAACGCCGTCTACACCGACTGATCGAGCACTGCGTCGACCGCTTGGCGGGCCGCCCGGATGTGCCCGGGTGGCCCGCTTTTTCCCACCGCTCGTCATGGAGGAGAGATGGCAACGGCTAGCGCCCTGCCCCTTGACGCGATCGTCTTGGCCGATGTCGCGATCGTCCTGGTAGCCGGGGCCGCAATGGTGCGGCTGAGCCGGCGCCTGCACCAACCACCCGTCGTCGCGGAGATCGCGGTGGGCATCATGCTCGGGCCCAGCCTTCTGGGGCTGCTCCCCGGCAACCTGCCAGAGCTCATCTTCCCGCCCGAGGCCCGGCCCCTGCTCTCCGTACTGGCCCAGGTAGGTCTCGTCCTGTTCATGTTCCTCGCGGGCTGGGACCTGGACCTGAGCCGCCTGCGCGGCCGCGGCAAGGCCCTGAGCACCACCGCCGGGACAGCCATGCTGGTCCCGTTCGCCCTCGGCGCCGGCGCGGCCGCCCTGCTGTACGGATCCGCCGCTCCTGCGGGCGTGAGCACCTCGACCTTCGTGCTCTACATGGCCACGGCGTTCTCCATCACCGCTTTCCCCGTATTGGCGCGCATCATCCGCGACCGCGGTCTGTCCCGGACCAGGGTGGGCTCCCTGGCCATGGCCTGCGCCGCGGTCGGTGACGCGGTGGCCTGGTGCGTCCTGGTCCTCGTCGTGGCACTGGCCGGCGCGGGCGGCACCGGCGAGTTCTTCACCGTCGTCGCACTCACGGTCGCGTACGGGCTGGCCATGGCCTTCCTGGTACGTCCAGCCGTCGAACGGGTACTGGCCCGGTCCTTCGGGCGGGCGGACGGCGCCGTATTGCTCGCGGTCATCAGCTCCGGCGTGCTGCTGTCTTCCGTCCTGACCACCTGGATCGGCATCCACGCCATTTTCGGGGCCTTCGCGTTCGGCTTGGCCATGCCCCGGCAGGCGGCACCCCACCTGCACGATCAGGTGGCCGTCCCCCTGGAGAAGGTGACCGGCTTGCTCCTGCCCGTCTTCTTCGTCGTCACCGGCCTGTCCGTCGACATCACCGGGCTCGGCTGGTCCGGTCTGCTGACCCTCCTCGTCGTCCTGGCCGCCGCAGTGGCCGGCAAGTTCGCGGGGGCCTCCATCCCGGCCCGGATGTGGGGGATGAGCTGGCGCGAATCCGCTGCTTTCGGTGCCCTGATGAACACCCGCGGCCTCACCGAGATCGTCATCCTCGGAATCGGCCGCCAGATGGGGCTCATCGACGCCGACCTGTTCACGGTGATGGTGCTGATGGCACTCATCACCACGGCCATGGCCGGACCGCTACTGCGTGTGCTGCGCACGGCCGATCCCGTGCCGGTGCCTACCGCCGACCACCGGAAGGAAGAGCCGCGACTCCCGGAGTCGGCGCTCAGCAGGTGACCACCATGTCCCCTCCGCGTTTTTTCGGCTATCACCAGCGCAAAGACGGCACCGTCCTGATCACGCGCGGCTGCCGCACCCTGAACGTCGTCCGAGGCGAACAGAAGGTGTCTGAGCTGCTGGCCGCTCTCACCACAAGCGACGCGCAGAACGTGCTCGCGCACTGGGCCGCGGCGGACCTGGGGCACCGCGGTGGAGCCACCCCGTGACCCAGGACCACGATGACTTCGGCGACGCCCCCCAGACGGCGCGGTTCGAGACCTACGAGATCACCGCACCCCCACCCCCGTCCTTCCCGAGAACCTTCGGACACCCCGAAATCGAGGGCGCAGGCTCGGGGGGCGGCAGCAGGGACGCACGGGGCGAGAGCGCCTGGCAGGGCATCTGAGCAGGCACTCGAGCGGCCGCCCGGAGCTCCCAGGGCTCCCATGGACATGCACGGACCTCAACGAGAGACAGCCATGACAGCCACCAGCCAGGGATTCCAGATCGAAGGCAACGCCATCCATCTGGCCCGGCACCTCACGGACACGCACATCGACGAACTCGTCAGCTGGTCCTGCCTGCTCGACGACGTCAAGATCGAGCTTTCCGGTATCTCCTTCCGCATCAGCCTGCGCGAGCTCCGGGACACCGGCCGGCTCCACTTCCACGCCATCCACGACGGCCCCGGCAAAGACCGCACCTGGTCACGCCGCGTCCAAAGCGGCGCCTCCTCGAAGGACCTGGTCGCGCTGATCGTTTCCGACGTCCGCGCGATCCGCAGAGAGTTCCGTCTCCTGGAACCCCCCACCGCGGCACTCGGCCCTGCCGCGGTGTGAAGCCGCCGCAAGACCACGGCCCAAGGCGGAATCGGATTCCGCCCCCTCCTCCTCTTCAAAGCGACAGGACTCCGTCACCATGACCACCCTTCTCTTCGGCAAGGAAAGTGCCTGCACCGAGGACCCCGCCGGCCACGACCGCCGCACCGTCCTGGTCCCGGCGGACGTACGCGGCTACCTGGACGCCGGCTTCGACGTGGTCGTGCAGAGCGGCCTCGGCGAAGGCATCGGCTACATCGACAACCAGTACGAGATGGAAGGTGCCCGTGTCGAGCAGGGCCCGGAGTGCTACGCGGGCAAGGACCTGATCGTCAAGCTGAAGGGCGCCACCGCCGCCGAGATCGGCTGCATGTCCCCCGGCACGATCATGCTCACGATGGCGCACCTGTACTGCTTCCCCGAGCGCACGCAGCAGCTGGCCGAACGCCAGGTCAAGGTCATCGCAATGGAGGGTGTGCGCAAGACGCAGGAGGTCTCCGAGCGATTCCTGGCAGGCATCCGCGCCGGCGCCCGGGTCAAGGAGGACGCTCTGGGGCCCAACCCGCACGTCCACGTCCTCGACTCGGCCGACCAGGACTACCTCAACGGCCTGTTCCGAGCCCTCATGCGGAACGGCCGCGGGCCCCTCAGCGTCAGCTACCTCAAGGGCGACTCTCCGCAGACCGGCATCGAGGACGCCACCTCCAACCTCTGCGTCACCCGGTCCGGAGCCTACTTGCGCACCGCCGCCGGCGAGCTGTACGACCTCAACACCTCCTCCGAGGCGGGTGGCGACGAGAGCATGGTCGCCGAGGAGCTCACCAAGTCGGGCCGGGCCGTCGGCCAGACCCGCCAGGTCGGTATCGGCGCCACCCGCTACGGAGTCGGGCTGTTCCGCAAGGTGCACGGCCGTAGCCCCAGGGCGGTCGTCCTGGGCTACGGCAACGTCTCCATGGGGGCTTTCGAGCAGCTGCGGACGGCGGGCGTGGAATTCACCGTCCTGGGCCGCAAGCAGACCGCCCCGGACGCGCTCGGCAAGTGGCTGCGCAGCGCCGACCTGGTCATCAACGGCGCTGAGACCCCGGGCCAGAGCGATTACATCGTCACCGACCGGCACGTGGACAAGGACATCCGGCGGGGCACGGTAATCGTGGACCTCATCGGCGGCACCCCCTACCGGCGTTCGCCCGTCGAGGCGTTCGAGTGGACCACCTTCCTCCCCGACATCCACTTCGAGAAGGACGGCCGCTATTTCGCCGGCCTGTGGGCCTGGGACATGTACTACTCGATGCACGACACGACCGTTAACTACAGCCGGATGATCAAGGACCTGTTCACCGCTTCCGACCGCTACGTGAAGCAGCCCGCCGCCTTCGTCACCGACCACGCCTACGCCCAGCAGCTGGGGGCATGATGGCCACCGGCCTCGCACTGGTCAGGCACCCGCTAACCCAGTTCTCATACGAAACGCTCCCCGACGGCCTCGACATGCGGCTGCTGTGCCACGAGACCAAGAGCCAGATGCGCCGGACCTCCGGCGGCGTCAACCCTGAGCACATCACGGCGTACCCCGACTACGAGACCAACGACCTCGTGGAGTTCGACGCCGCACGGATCATTGAATCGACGGACTGCCGCGGCATCATCGCCCTCTCCGAAGTGGACATGCTCCGTGCCGCGCAACTGCGCACCCGGTACGGGATCCCGGGCCTGACGTACCCGACCGCCCGTCTGTTCCGCGACAAGGTCCTCATGAAGGAAGCCCTGCGCGAGGCGGGCCTGCGGGTGCCACGGTTCACCACCGTCGACAGCGGCCTCGACCTGATGGCGGCCGCCGCCGACTACGGCTACCCCTTCGTGGTCAAGCCGCGAATGGGCGGCGGCTCGATCGGCGCCACAGTGGTCCGCGACGAGGCGGCACTTCGCGCACTGCTGTCCAAGGGCCTGCGCCCCAACTTCTACACCCCCGCCCACCTGGAGGCGGAGGAGTTCGTGGCAGGAGACCTCTACCATGTCGACGGCCTGGTCCTGGACGGCGTCATACGCCTGCACACGGTCAGCAAGTACCGCTCGGACGTCCTGGAGTTCTCCACCGCCGTATCGACGCGCATGGTCGACCAGCGCTCTCCCCTGGCCCACCGGCTCAGCGAATTCACCGGCGCAGTGCTGGCCGAGCTGGGCCTGCTGAAGCCCGGCATTCACAGCTACTTCCACTGCGAGGCCTTCGACACCCCCGACGGCCCCGTCCTGTGCGAAGTGGCGGCGCGCCCCGGTGGCCTGGGCATCGTGGACCAGGTCGACGCGTACTTCGGCCTCAACACCTTCGAGCTGCTGCTGGCGGCCACCTTCGGAGGCGAGGTCCCCGAGCCCGCAGCCGACACCGAGCGACCCCTGGTCGGATGGGTCGGAGTCCCCAAGGCCTGCGACCCATCCGTCGTACAGGCGGGCATTCCCCGGGCCAATCTGGTCGGGGAGCGCATGCACAACACCTCGGTGGCCGGCCGCCAGATGTCCTCCGTGGACCTCGACGGCTTCGTGCTGGTGCGCAGCGAGTCGGAACAGGAACTGGACGCACTGCTGGGGGCCGCCGTGTCCCGCGCAGCACAGGCGGTAGCGGCGTGACGGGTACGGCAGGCACCGGCACCCGGGAGACCGTCCTCGTCCTCACCGGCTACGACCTGAAGAGCGTTCCCGTGGTCTCCTGGCTCTCCGACCGCTTCCGGGTCCTGCTGATCGCCTCGCGCAACGCCTCCAGCCCCCACGAGCCGGCCGCCTTCGCAGAGGTGGCCGCGGAAGCCGAGGAATGGCGCTGGATCGACGACGTGTTCGACAACTACGCGACCGTCGAGCAGGCGCTGGCCTGGCATGAGCGATACGGCATCCAGCACGTCGTCTGCCTGGACGAGTTCGGACTCATCAGCGCCGCGCGCATCCGCGAACTCCTCGGCACCTGCACCGGCCAGAGCATCGAGTCGGCGATGGCCTACCGCGTCAAGAGCCGGATGTACGAAGCGGTGGCCGGCAGTGTCCGGGTGCCCGAATACGCGGTGGCGTCCACGTCCTTCGAGGTGGCGGCTGCGGTCCGCGATTTCGGACTTCCGGTGGTCGTCAAGCCTGTGGACGGCGCCGCCTCCGTGGACACCCATGTGCTCCGCGATCAGGCAGACACCGACCGCTGGCTGCATTCCCATCCACTGGCCTGGGCGCGTCCGGTGCTGGTGCAGAAGTACGTCGACGGCGCCATGTACCACGTGGACGGGCTCACTGCCGAAGGCGAGGTACACGGGGTCACCGTCTCCGCCTACGGCTCCAACGCCCTGGCCCACCAGAACTCCCGCTCACTGACCTCAACCATGGTCGAACCGGGCAGCGAGCGGTACGAGCTGCTGGTGGACAGTGCGCGCAAGGTGGTGCGGGCCCTGCCGTGCACCGGGGGCAGTTCCTTCCATGCCGAGTTCTTCGTGACCGGGGACGGCGAGGTCCACTTCTGCGAGGTGGCCAGCCGGACCGGCGGCGGAGGAATCCGGAAGAGCTGCGAGCTGGCGACCGGCATCCACCTCACCCGCGCGCACGCCCTCCTGCAGTGCGGCCTCGCTGACGAGGTACTGCCAGCCGTAGGCCGGCCCGACCGGAGCGCCCGGTTCGGCTTCTACCTGGAATACGCGCCCAAGGGCCGGCTGCTGTCAGTGCCGGAGCAGTGCGGGCTGCCGGGAGTCGTCGGCTACGACGTGCTCGCCGGCGTCGGGAAGATCCGGGACGGAGCCACGTCAAGTGTGGACGCCATCCAGGTGTTCATCGTCGAGGCGCCCGACAACGAGGGCTTCGAAAAGACGTACCAGACCATCGGCGACTGGTGCCTTACCCACCGCGTCGTCGCCGACGCCAGCCCCTCGCCCTGAGGGGCCTTCCCCCGAAGCCCCGGCCCCCGGGGCCGGTCCGCCGTGATCCGGCGGTGCCGTGCCACGGGTGCCGGACGCGGCCGTGACCCGACCCGCTTCCGTACACCTCGCCGTACCGACTGACGCCCCCCACCCCCTCGCCCCGCCGACCCGTAAGGCAGGACATGAAGCAGGTCCTCGACAAGCCCGAGAAGAAGGAAGCCCGCTCGCGCCCGGCCGGGCTGGTGGCGTACTACGCCGCCGCCCTGGCCATCCGTACGTCCGACGCCGGAACGGCGGCCGCGGTCGTACTGCTGGCCCTGAGCACCGCGGGCGCCGGCGCCGAGGGAGCCGCAGCCTATTCAGGCCTGCTTGCCGCCTGCCTGACCATCCCGCACATGCTCGGCCCGCTCTCCGCGCGGTTCCTGTCGCTGATGCCCTCCGCCCGCAGCGGCCTCTGCGTCTCCTTCGCGGTGTTCGCGGTGACGTTCGGCGCCGCAGGCGTGCTCATCCACCGCGACAGCCCCCTACTCGCGGCCGCAGCCCTCGCCGTCACGGGTTTCCTCGGCCCCATCGTCACCGGCGGCCTCAGCAGCCACCTCAGCTCGCTGGTTCCCGTGGAGCAGCGCTCCCAGCGCCGCGCTCAGTCCGCCGACTCCCTCACCTACGCGATCAGCAACAGCGTGGGCAACTCCCTGGTCGGGGCCGCCGCCGCTGTGGTCTCCCCGTTGGCCACCGTGTTCATGCTGTGCGGGCTGGCTGCCGCAGCAGCCGTCCTCACCTCCGCGCTCCCGCTGGAGGACACGGACCGCGCCTCCAAGGCGCGGGCGTCCATGAAGAACGTGCTGCTGGCCATGGTGCGCATCAAGCAGCTGCGGGACATCGTCATCATCACGTACGGCAACGTGATCGGCTACGGCAGCCTGATCGTCCTCTCCACCACCTTCGCCCGCAGCCACGGCCTGCCCGCCTCGGTCGGCGCGCTGCTGCTGTCCGTCATGGGACTGGGGTCGTTGCTCGTCGCGGCATGGCTCATCGTCCGGCCGCTCGCCTTGGACGTGGTCACGGCGGCGAAGTGGAGCGCGGTGATCAGCGGTGTCTTCATGGTCGTTCCGGCCTTCACCGGGGTCTGGGTAGCCGGCGTCGCCTTCCTCGTCGTCGGCGGCTGCCAGGCCCTGCTGAACACTGCGGCCCTCGCCATCCGCCGAGAGGCCTCCCCGCCGGATCTGCGGGAGTCGGTCTTCGTCACGATGGCCGGCCTCAAGGTCGGCGTGGGAACCCTGGGCTTGGCCCTGGCCGGTCTCGTCCCCGCGGAACACATGGCATACGGCTTTCTTGCCGCGGGGGGGCTCAGCGTGGTGGCCGGCCTGCTCCCGAGGAGCCCCAAGTGAGGGCGGAATCCGGCATCGCCGGACCGGTCCGGGTCAACGGGGCAGAACCACAGAACGGCCTCGTCCCGTCCGACACGGTGGAGGGCCACGGCGGCCGCATCGTTGAACAGATCTTCACCGGGCTTTACCACTACGGGGCCGACGGGAAAATCCGGGCCGCCATGCTCGACACGCTGCGGACCGAGGACAACCGGCACTACACCATCACCCTGCGGGCCGGATGGACATTCACCGACGGCACCCCGGTCACCGCCCACAGCTACGTCGACGCCTGGAACCATGCCGCCTTGTCCACCAATGGGCAGGCGCAACGCAGCTTCTTCGCACCCGTCGAGGGATACGCCGACGTGGCCGCGACCCCGCCGCGTGCCCGCACCCTGTCCGGCTTGAGCGTGCGCGACGACCTCACCTTCACCGTCACCCTGCGCAGGCCCGACTCCGACTTCCCGCGCACCCTGGGCTGCCTGCCCGCACGGCCTTTGCCCCGCGCGTTCTTCGAGCTGGGCGCCCAGGCCTTCGGGGAAAACCCCATCGGCAACGGCCCGTACATGATGGCGGGGCAGGGGGCCTGGCGACATCACGAAGGGCTCGACCTGGTGCCCAACCCCGCCTACCGGGGGCCGGGAAGACCGCGCAACCAGGGGATCTCTTTCGTCTTCTACGACAGCCTCACCACGGCCTACGCCGACCTGCTGGACGGCCGCCTCGACGTCCTGGACAGCGTTCCCGACAGTGTGCTGGCCACCTACCACCGGGACATGGGCGCGAGAGCGGTGAGCCGGCCGATCGCTCTCAACAACCACCTAGCCATCCCCCTGGACCTGCCGCACTTCAGCGGACCGGAAGGGAGACTGCGCCGCGCCGCCATCTCCCGGGCCATCGACCGCACCCGCATCACCGAGCAGCTGCTGCACCACACGCGTTCACCCGCGAAGGACTTCACCGCCCGGGCCCTGCCCGGAGCCGGTGGCCCGCTGCCCGGCGCGCAGGTGCTGTCCTTCGACCCGGATGCAGCCAGGGCGTTGTGGGCCGAGGCGAACGCCCTCTCGCCGTGGGACGGGGTGTTCCGCATCGCGTACAACGAGAGCGGCGGCTATGACGTGTGGATCGACGCACTCGCCGGACAGCTGCGCGGGGTCCTCGGCATCGACGTGGCCACGATGGCCCATCCGACGTTCAAAAGCATCCGAGACAGCATCGCCGACGGGTCGCTGAAGTCGGCCTTCCGTACCGGCTGGCGCGGCGACTACCCGTCTCTGATCAACTTCCTGGCTCCGCTGTTCTCGTCCGGCGCCCCCGGCAACGAGGTCGGCTACCGGTCCCCAGAGTTCGAGGCACAGCTCACGGCGGCCAAGGCAGCTTCCGGGGCCGAACAGTGCGACGCTCATGTCCGGCACGCGCAGAGCATCCTGCTACGCGACCTCCCCGTGATCCCGCTGTGGGACTACCAGCACGCGGGCGGCTGCGGCGAGGGTGTGTCGGCGACATTCAAATGGAACGGCATGCCCGACTACCCGGGCATTGAGAAGCGGACACCGGTACAGAAATGAGAAACACCATGCTGAACCCGTGCGAAGGCCCCGTTGACGGAGGATTCCTACAGAAGGAGTTCGAGGCCCTGGGGCTGCCGAGAGGCGCCGTCGTCATGGTCCACGCCTCCCTGTCCGCCTTCGGATCCGTGCAGGGAGGTGCACACGCGGTGCTGAACGCGCTGCGCGGGTGTGTGGGGGAGTCCGGCACGGTCGTCGTGCCGACCTTCACCCCGCAGATCAGCGACCCCCACCCGGGGCTGCGGCCCTTCCAGGACAGCGGGGCCGACGCGGACCGCCTCGGCGTTCCTCTGTTCCACGACGCCCTCCCCACCCCGATGGGAGCGATCCCGAACGCGGCGCTGGCGGTGCCAGGGCGCCTGCGCGGCCGCCACCCGCAGGCCTCGGTCGCCGCCATTGGCCCCCGTGCCGAGGAGATCACCGGGAACCAGCCCCTGAACTACGCGCTCGGCAAGGACTCCCCGTTCGACCGGATGTACGGCATGGGTGCCCACATCCTGTTGTTGGGTGTGGGCCACAACCGCAATTCCTTCCTCCACTACGCCGAGTCGCTCGTGCCAGAGCACCGCACGAAGCTGCGTCGCTTCCCCTACGCGATGGGGGACGAGCGGGTCTGGGTGGAGGCCCCGGACGTCGGCGACGACAACGGCCGCTTCTTCCCGCAGCTGGGCGCCGAAGCCGACGCAGCCGGCCTGATCCGCCACCGCACCATCGGCCTGGCCCCCTGCCAGCTGATGGACAGCATCCCCTTCATCGATTTCACCGGCGCCCGCCTGGCGGAACTGCTCGCGCAGGGCCGCCAGGACCGGGGCCGTTAGCGGCTCAGTCCCGGGTGGAGGGCAGGTGGCCGAGCTGGACGGCATGGACACCAGCCTGGAAGCGGCTGCGCGCGTCCAGGTCTGAGAGCAGGCACGTGACTGTCCGGCGCACCGTACGGGTGGAGACTCCCAGGCTGTTGGCGATGGACTCGTCGGTCCTGCCCTCCGCCATCATGCGCAGTACCGCCAGCTGCTGCTTGGTCAGGGAGCCCGAATCGGATCGGACCGTGGCGCCGAGGGGCTCGGCCGACTGCCAGACGTGCTCGAAGAGCGAACACAGAAGTGTGATCATTCCGGGACTGGTGACGAGCGCTGCGCCCGCCCCGGTGTTGTCGGTGTCGGCTGCAATCAGCGCGGCCCGGCGGTCGAAGACGATGACGCGGTTGGGCAGCGTAGGCACGGTGCGGACCTGGGCGCCCAGGCTCTCCAGCCATTCGGCGTGCTCATAGGTCGGCTGGTCGCGGCGGATGCTGTCCAGGTAGATGGTGCGCATCCTGATGCCGCGCTCGAGCAGTGCGCGGTTGAGCGGCTTCGACGCCTTCATGTTCCCCGGAGCCTGCGGCCCGCCGGGGGCGAAGGTCAGCAACTCTTCCCGGACCTCGCTGCTGAGCAGTTCGATCTGGTCGCGGATGGCGTCGATCCCCTGCAGGTAGCGCAGCCCCGCCTGGGATCCGGGCAGGGCGCTGTCCGCGTACTCGGCGATGAGTTCGGCGGCGGCCGCACGCGTGGCCTCTATCCGCTGCTGCTGCGCCGACAGCTCGGCCTGCTGCCGGGCAAGGAGGATCTCCATGCCGAGCCGGGGATCGACCGCCCGGACCTGGGAGCGGTCCTCGCCGGAGATGCGCACCAGCGCCATCTCGCTTAGCCGGATCAACGCTTGGCGCACGTCCCGCCCGTTCATCTCCAGACGCGCCGCCAGCTCGGCTATGCCGTCCTGCGGATGGGCCAGCTTGCCGCGGTACACGGCCTCGGTGACAGCATCCAGTCCCAGTTTTGTAAACATGGACCGTTTCTCTCTCTGAACTCCATGCCGCTGGGTGAACGGCATGGTGGCTGGAAGGCTAACCGAGCCCGTGCAGCGGAGTGAAACCCGGCCGTGGAGGGTATGGCGACTTCTCTGTCAAAGAGCTAATGAGTCGATGAATGCCGTAATTCGTCCCCACCTGTCCGTTCCTTGAATAAGCCGGTTTTCCATGCACCTCGTCCACATTTATCTGCGCCCGCC
The DNA here is from genome assembly GCF_046548835.1 of Streptomyces sp. cmx-4-9. Lineage (NCBI taxonomy): Bacteria > Bacillati > Actinomycetota > Actinomycetes > Kitasatosporales > Streptomycetaceae > Streptomyces > Streptomyces sp. cmx-4-9. Next base: position 464,555 of record NZ_JAEBEE010000006.1, read on the forward strand.
CGAGTGTGGCCGCCCGCTCCCTCGTGAAACAGAGGAGCTGCTGGCCGGCTCCGCGGCTGACGCGGACGGTTGCGAACTGGTCGTCGCGCATCCGCAGGTAGAGCCGCACCCCGTGGTGGGGGTGTACATACGGGCGTCCAGTCTGGAGGCGGCGGAGGAGCGCGCAGGTGCGATCTGGCACAGTGCCTCCGCCGTCCACCCACAGCTGCGCCCCTGGGTACTGGTACGGGCTGAGATTCCACTGCTGCTGCCCGACCTCGACTGGTGACCGGCGAAGCGCGGCGGTGTCCCTTTCTGGACATGGCCGGATTGCCCGCCCCGCTTCCCCTTCAGTCCTGGGCATTGCCTCGGCAACACTGGAGCCCTCAACAAAATGTTGAAACACCAGGGGGTAAAAACATGAAGAACCGGACCAAACTCATCAAGCTCCTCGTCGCACTGGTCGCCGCCGTCGCAGTCGGCACCACACTGCCCGTAGGCCCGTCCACGACGTCATCCAAGGTGTCCACAACCCACCAGGTACGCGCCGACGCCGGCTGGCAGAACCCGGCCCCGCCGGTCGACCCCTTTGCCGTAGGCGACGCGGGCTGGCAGTAGGAAGCCCAAGTAGTCGACCTGGTAGTCGAACACATGGAACCGACCGTGCGCACCACTCAGAACACCGACTCCGACTATGTGCTGAAACTCCGCGACGAACTGCTCCGGGCGCCTACGGAAAACCTCGCCCTCGCGCAAATCCGCATCACCCACTCCCCTCGGATGCGGGGGGAGGACCCCGCCCACATCAGGACCCTCACCGAATCGGTAACCGAACTCCCGCCTATTCTCGTCCACCGCCCAACGATGCGGGTCATCGACGGAATCCACCGCCTGCGGGCCGCCGCGGAGCGCGGACTCACCCACATCCAGGCCCGGCTGTTCGACGGATCCGAATCGGACAGCCGACTGCTGGCCGTAGCCCTCAACGTCGCCCACGGCCTCCCGCTCTCTCTGGACGACCGCTGCGCGGCCGCCGAGCGGATGCTCGTCGCCCACCGCGACTGGTCCGACCGGGCGGTCGCCGCAGTCGCCGGAGTCTCGGCCAGGAAAGTCGCCGAAATCCGGCGACAGGCCCAGGCCGCCGCCGACAGCAACGGGCCCGGGAACGGGCACGAGACCAAGGACGCCCGAGTCGGGCGCGACGGACGCGCCCGGCCCGTCGACCCTGCACGCGGGCGGGAACTGGCCGCCGAGCTGCTGCGCCAGAACCCCGAAGCCTCACTGCGCCAGATCGCACGGCAGGCCGGGATCTCCCCTGCAACCGTGGCCGACGTACGCGACCGCCTGGCCCGCGGAGAAGGTCCCGTACCGCTGCGCCGACGACAAGCCGCGGGAAACACAGCGGCTGGCGGCGCAGCGACACTTACCGCCGTGCAAGCCCTCCCGGCCTACGACCGCCCGGAACCGGGGAAATCGGCGGCCGAGCTGGAGACCCTTGCCACCGCCATGCGGCGGGACCCCTCCATGCGGCACACCGAACGCGGCCGCGCCGTGCTGCGGATGCTCGACACCTGGGCCGCCTTCGCCCGGGACCGCGAGGCCATCGCGGCCAGCCTTCCACCCCACTGCCGCGGCGTGATGGCCGAACTCGTCCAGGGCTACACCCAGACATGGCAGCTCTTCGCGGACGAACTGCAGCACGGTGCCGATACGTGCGGCGCCACCACTGCCGCATGCTGACGGTAAACAGCGACGCCACTGCGCGACAGCTGCCAAGCCGTGCTGGAACGGTTGCTGTACGCCCAGCTTCGCCAGCCACTCCTGCTACTCCAGGAGAAGCTGGGTGCGCCAACCATCGGCGGAGTCGGAGCGCTCCCGTGCGCGCTGCGCCTTCTCCTCGAGGAGAAGGCGGAAGCCTGCCAGGGCGTAGCGTTCCCCGGTGCCCGCCCTGGGCCCGGGGATGCCGGCCACGGTGGCCATGCATTGCTGAGGCTGCGGCTGCCAGCCGGTGACCAGCACCCTCAAGCGCATGCGTTCGGCACGCCGGTGCAGGTTCAGGAGGTGGAGCAGGCCGTCGACGTCCATGGAAGCAACAGCGTGCAGGTCCACCAGGAGATCTCGCTCGTCCATGGTCACGTGGTCCAACGCGCGCTGGAAGGCTTCTCCTGCACGCTCGTCGAGCTCCCCGTTGGCGCTGATCAGAATCGAGCTGCCGCAGTGCCGGACTTCCACGTTGATCATTGTTCTGCTCCCGTCACCCGAAGGATCCGGACCTACGGGGTCCCATCCATCGTGGCCTGGTACGGCTTCGGGCCGGTGTACGGCGCGCTGAGGCGCACGTAGAGGCCGAACTGGGGTTGCACCGGGAGGAGGCTGGACCGTTGCCCGGAGGGTTGCTTTCAGCGGGGGGCCGTAGGTGTGGCCGGAGGTGGGGCAGGACGTGTGTGGTCCGGTCGGTGCCGTGGGGACCCCTACAAGACCTCCGACCCCGCGGACGCGGTCCATCACCACGGCGTCGTCCTCCAGTCGACGAGGCTGGTCGGCCGAGTGACACGCCGCCCCAGGTATCGGCCGATGACGCCCAGGCCGTGGGACCCATCGCGACAGGGTGTGTTCCACGATGTGGAATTCAATTTCCGCAAAGTGAGAGTTAGGCTGCGATCTCGTTCTCAAGGGAGGCAGAATGAACGAGGACCGCGTAGCCCTGATCACTGGCTCTTCTTCCGGCATCGGCGCCGCGATCGCCCGACGGCTCGCATCGGAGGGGATGCGGATCGTCGTGAACTCCGCCCGCAGCGAGGCTGCCGGCCGGGCGCTTGCCGAGGAGCTCCCGGATGCCGTGTACGTCCGGGGTGACGTGACCGACCTACGGGACGTCGGCCGCATCGTCCAGAGCGCCATTGACACGTACGGGCGCTTCGACGTGCTCGTCAACAACGCCGGGACCACCCGCTTCATCGCCCTGGACGACCTCGAGGGAGCCGACGCTGCCGCCTGGCGCGAGATCTTCGAGGTCAACGTCATCGGGGCTTGGCAGATGGCCACTGCCGCCGTCCCGCACCTGCGTGCTTCCGGCGCCGGCGCGATCGTGAACATCTCCTCCGTCTCCGGCACCCGGGCGCTGGGGAGCTCGGTCCCCTACGCAGTCAGCAAGGCGTCCCTGAACCACATGACCCGCTTGCTGGCCTCCCAGCTCGGTCCGGACGTCCGGGTGAACGCCGTCGCGCCGGGGCTGGTCGAGACCCCCTGGTACGACGAGGCGGAGGAGGTCTGGGAGAGCTCACGCGAGTGGATCACCGCGCACACCCCGCTGCGCCGCGTCGGCGCCCCGCAGGACGTCGCCGAGGCCACGCTCTACCTCGTCAACGCCGCCTATACGACAGGGGACGTCCTTACCGTCGACGGAGGCCGTCACATCGTGTAACGGCTGGGCCCGTACTGCGTTCCCCGTCGGCGAACGGGCCGCTCCTTCTGGCTCGCCAGCGCCCTTTCTGCTGTTCAGAGGGTGTATCAGATGTGGAAACCTAGTGGGGGGAGGCCGGATGCCTGGTGCGCTTGTCCATCCGGCTGTGGGTTCACCGGCAAACTCCACCTGAGTGCGGGCGGCCGCTGCCGCCCGTTGTCCCTGATCGTCACGCTAGGTCAGAGGGCGGACTGTACGCAGTTCATGCCGGTCCTGAAGAAGATCCGGGTTCCGAAGACTGGGCCCGGCAGGCCCCGAAAGAAACCGGAAGGGTCGCGGCCGACAAGGTTTACAGCAAGGGGCCCTGCCGCGAGTACCTGCGCCGACGTGGCATCCGGCACACCATCGCTGAGAAGACCGACAGCCGAAAGTCGGCCGCGCTCGGCGCAAGCTCCTTGCGTCGAACGCAGCGCACACTGCGCCCGGCCACCGGCCGTGCGGGCGGTGCGTCGCGGTTCGACGTACCGCTCAGGCTACCGAGCCGCCAGGCTACCCCGCGCCCCCGCCTATGAGGTCGGCAGCCGTGGGAGCGGGGCGCCCTCGGCTGCGGCGTGGCTCCCTGGGGCGCCGGGGCTCTTGAAGCTCATATTGCCGGTCGGGTGGGGCTGTGGAGGCACCAGTCGGGGCTGCGGGTGGGGCGAGGTGTCACAGCACTAGCCACCCCGAAGCCGATGGCTTCACGGGGCCGGGAGCACCTCTTCTGCGGGTGCCGCTCCGCTGCCCCAAGGGCCTGTGTCAGGTCGTGATCAATCGGCGGGAGTCGATGCCGCCCCGAGTCCGGTCGCCTGCCCAGGGAGACCCAGGGCGCGACCTGCGAAGATGACGCCATGCTGCAGGTTTGTCTCAACGGTGCTCGAAGCCGTGCCGAGTGTTCTCAATTGCCGCTGACCGCCGACGAGCTGGCGGTGGCGGCCCGTGAGGCTGTCGCGGCCGGCGCCGAGGATGTCCATCTGCACCCCAAGAACCTCGCCGGTCAGGACACGCTGGAAGCCACCGCCGTCGCCGCCGCTGTGAGCGCGGTGCGGGCTGCTGTCCCAGGCATTCCGGTCGGGGTCACCACCGGTGCATGGGCCACGGCCGACCCTTACGCCCGTGCCGCGCAGGTTCGAGCCTGGACCGTGCTACCTGACCACGCCTCCGTAAACTGGCACGAGGACGGTGCCACCGATGTTGCTGCAGCCTTGCTGGACCGGGGGATCGGCATCGAAGCCGGAATCTACTCTGGTACCCCCGCAGCACAACGGTTTCTGGACTGGCCCGGATCCCGCCGGGTCCTGCGCGTCTTGGCCGAGATCACCGAGGCCACCCCACAGGATGCGCTCCATGCCGCAGACGTCCTGCTGGACGAACTTGCATCGGCTGTCGCGCCGATTCTCATCCACGGTGAGGACACCGCCGCGTGGCCCATCCTGCATCTTGCGGCCTCCCGCCGTCTGGACGCCCGCATCGGCTTGGAAGACGTGCTCCACCTCCCCGACGGCACGCCGGCCGCAGGCAACGCCGACCTCATCCGCGCAGCACGCCAGATCGTCCAGGACACACACCGCAGGGCACGCCATGGTGAGCCGTGATCACGTCCTCCGCGTGAGGTCGTTGATCCCGGTCATGGGGCGCCGGTCCTCCTTCTCCGGGATGACGACATTAATCCGGCGTGTCCGCACATGGGAGTGGCTTGCATGGGAGGAGTACGCCTGATCCCGGGCGGCTGCGTCCGGCCGGGCGCGGGGTCAGGTGACCGTGCCCCAAGCCCGGATCTTTCTCAGGACCGCAGTGCATAGCGGACTGTCGGCCGCCTGACCGGTGGTCAGGATGGACGTCGGCGGGCGGCACTTCACCCAGTCCAACACCACCACCGCCGAGCAGCTGCCGAGGAGATCGAGCGGTCCTGCACACCACGGGCGCCACCGAGGTCGATATCGTCACTCATCAGATGGGCGCCCTGTCCTCCCGCCACTACCTCAAAAGCCTCGGTGGCACCTCCCGGGTCCACGCGTGGGTCTCCCTGGCCGGACCCAACCACGGCACGCATACCGCACGCCGGTGCAGCGGCACCCATGCATCGAGATGCGACCGGGATCCGCCTTCCTCAACAGCCTCAACTCCGGTGACGAGACCCCCGGCTCGCCCCGCTACGCCACCTGGGCCTCACCCTGCGACCGCACCCAACGCCGCCACCAGCGTCGCCCTTACCGGCGCCGTGAACACCACCACCGCTGCCTCGACCACAACGGACTGCGCATCGACCGGACGGTCTACGAACAGGTCAAGGAGCACCTTGGGTAGCCACTGCACGGTGCGGCGGCGCCCAGCTGTACAGGGGAGGACTTGCCGCCGAGCGGGCGCGGGACAGCACGTGATCGTGCACGGGCTGCCCGGCCCGCAGCTGAGGCCGCGGCCAACACGGACAGCCGCGGGACAGGAGCAAGCTGCGGCGGGCAACCTGCCCTGCCGGTACGAATGAAGTGTCGAGGGTTGGTAAAGAATGCGACAGGCTGCGGTGCCTACGGTGTGGTGGAGCCCGTCAGGCTGGCCTCAAAGCGGAATACACCCAGGTCGCGCACCGTGGCGGCCAGGGCGCGGATGAGGTCGTTTTCGGCTTCGGTCCGCCAGACCAGGGCGAAGTCCATGGTGGCCATGTCGGGGACGGGGAGCCACCGGATGTGGGACATGCCCCAGTGCCTGGTGACGTGGCCGGGGAACATGTGGATGATCTCACCCATGCCGACGTGACTGATCAGCTCGTCGGAGTTGTCCGAGGCTGCGGATGCGGTGCGCTCGATCGTGCGGCCTCGTGGGGTCTGGAACGGCAGGTAGCTGTCCTCCCAGTAGTCCGCCAGGCCGTGGGCGGTGCCGTGCGGGAACTCGGCGAGCAGTTCCAGTGACACGGATTCGCGTTCCGCGAACCGGTGGTCGGCGGCTACGGCAAGGATCCGGGAGTCGGTGCACAGGATCGGCCCAACGGTGAAATCCGGCTCTTCCACAGGCAGCCAGGCGACCAGCACGTCCATGGCACCACTGCGGAGCTGGCCGAACACATCGGTGAAGGTTGCCTGACGGACCTGGAGTCCCCACTGCGGGTGCCGCGCCCGGAAAGCCTTCCAGTAGGGGTGCAGATCGCCCACATTGAAAGGCATCAGGCTGACGCGCAGCTGGGCGGTGATGCCCCGGGCGGCCAGCTGGGCTCGCTCCAGGGATTCGTGCAGGCCCGTGTAGACGGGTTGCAGGTCGTCACGGAACTGCCTGCCAACCTCGGTCAAGCTGACCGAGCGGCTGCTGCGGGCGAACAACTCCGCGCCGATGCGCCGTTCCTGCTTCTTGATGGCCTGGCTGACGCGTGCCTGGGAGACGTGCAGCCGCTGCGCGGCCCGGCCGAAATGCAGCTCCTCCGCCAGTACGAGGAAGATCTCGATGTCCCGCAGCTCCACCGGCCCCCGCCCCCTGTATCGATAACCCAGCGGTTAACGAACCGCGCATAAGTATGACTTGATCATATGCAGGGATCGGCAGATCGTTGAAGGCATGGATTCACGCATGAAGAACTGTGAAGAACGCCGCGTTCGTCCGGCCCGATGAGCGCCGCCATAGACCTGACCTTGATGTACGCGATGCATGGCGCCCTGCGCCGGGATCTGGCCCAGCTCGACCGGGTCACCATCGCCGCGGACCGTGACCCCGCGCGCGTACTGGCCACCGCTGCCGGATGGACACTGTTCAAGCAGGCTCTGCGCGCCCATCACACGGCCGAGGACGGCGCGCTGTGGCCGTCACTGCGTCGAAACCTTGCCGACAGGCCGAAGGACCTGGCGTTGTTGGAGGTGATGGAAGCCGAGCACGCCGCCATTGCTCCGGTGATCGAGGCCATCGACGAGCTGCTGGCCGAACCCGAAGCCGACACGTTGCAGCTGGGCCAGCTCACTGACGCGCTGGCCCGCGGCCTGGCCGGACACCTTAGGCATGAAGAGGAGACTGCCTTCCCACTGATGCGGCGGTCACTGACCGCCGAGCAGTGGGCCCATTTCAGCCAGGTCCATGCCCAGCGCATGGGCAAGGACGCACCACTGCTGCTGCCGTGGCTCCTGGACGGCGCTGACGAGCTGACCACGACCAGGCTCCTCGCCCAGCTGCCCGCGCACATGTACGCCGACTGCACCGCCCGATGGATCCCGGCCTACATCGCTCTCGACCGCTGGAGCCCGGGAACCACGGCCTGACCCACCTTCACCACACGCCGCCCGCCGTCCATCGCCCCGCTGAATTCACCCCTCGGCCTCTACCACGAATGCCACGATGTCCCCACCTGTACATGTCGCTCCGCTCCAGCCCGCCTCGGACACCAGAATCCGCCGCGTGGCAGCGCGTCGTCGTCGCCTCGACGCCCCACGACCTGCCCGAGTACTGGCTCCAGCCTCGGACAGGTTCATGCCCAGCTCACCCGGCCCGCCCCGGCAGCCGCCGCTTCTTGCGGGCCCCGAGCCTGGTCCTCCCGCGCGGCCTCGTCCGTCGGATCCATGCCCCGGAACGTGCCCAGGCCCACGTCTCGATGCGCTCCGACGGGATTGTCTCCGTTCCCGGCACCCAGGGCACCCAGGGCACCCGGTAACTGCCATGGGCACGATGACCGCAGCTGCCGCGAACGAGCCTGCCCCCCTGCTCCAGAGGTTTCGGCAACGCCCGGATCTCTCCCTCGAAATTCGCCGGCCAAGGCCGGCCACCCACATGGAATGAGAGACACGATATGCGTGTGCTGTTGATGGCGTACGGATCGCGCGGCGACATCGCGCCGCTGGCGGCGCTGGCGGCGCAGCTGCGGGATCTCGGCGCGGAGGTACGTGTGTGTGCGCCGCCGGACGAGGAGTTCGCGGAACTTCTGGCCCGTGTCGGCGCGGAGCACGTGCCCTTCGGGCGGGACGTGCGCGCGTTGCAGACGGGAGCGCCGCCGTCGGACGCGGCCGCGTTCGCAGCCGAGCTGGTCGCCGCGCACTTCCAGACGGTCGGCAAGGCGGCCGAGGGCTGTGACGTGCTGGTGGCGAGCGGTCTGATGCCGGCCGGTGCCCGCTCGGTGGCCGAGAAGCTGGGCATCCGCTATGTGTACGCAGGCTTCCACCCGTTCGAGATGCCTTCCGTGCACTACCGGCCGTCGGGGCGGCCCGGCCCCCCGGTTCCGCCCGACATGACCGACAACCAGGCCCTGTGGGACCTGGACGCACAGAAGGTCAACGCCCTCTACCTCCAGCCCCTCAACACCCACCGCGCGGCGATCGGTCTCGAACCGGTGGACAACGTCCGCGACCACGTCTTCACCGAACGGCCGTGGCTGGCGGTGGACCCGGTCCTGGGCCCTTGGGAGCAGCTGACGAACCTCGACCTTGTGCAGACCGGGGCGTGGATCCTGCCCGACGAGCGCCCCCTGCCCGCCGATCTGGAAGCGTTCCTGGAGGCCGGCACGCCACCGGTGTACGTCGGCTTCGGCAGCATGCCCATGAGCACGGCCACCGACATCGCCCGCACGACCGTCGAGGCGGCCCGCGCTCAGGGCCGCCGCGTGCTCGTCTCCCGCGGCTGGGCGGAACTGGCCCTCGTGGACGACTCGGACGACTGCTTCGCCGTCGGTGACGTCAACCACCAGCTCCTGTTCCCCCGGGTCGCCGCCGTCGTGCACCACGGCGGTGCGGGTACCACGACCACCGCCGCCCGGGCCGGCGCACCCCAGGTAGTGGTGCCCCAGTTCGTGGACCAGCCGCACTGGGCCGCCCGCGTGGCCGAGCTGGGCATCGGCGCGGCACACGACGGTCCGACGCCGACCTTCGAGTCCGCATCGGCCGCGCTCAGGACGGCCCTGGCCCCCGAGACACTAGCCCGGGCGAAGACCGTCGCCAGCACGATCCGCACCGACGGGGCGACGGTGGCCGCGAAGCTGCTCACCGGCACGGGCCACGTCGCGCCGATGAACCGCGAACAGATCTCCGCGATCGCTCACACCGACCACCCGATCAAGTCTCCGCTCGATGACGACTCGGTCAGCCGACTGCTCGAACGCGGCCTTCCACAAGGCGACGAGCGCGTGCTCGACCTGGGATGCGGCACGGCGGAATGGCTTCTGCGCGCCCTGACAGCACGCCCGAACCTACGTGCCGAGGGCGTCGACGTCTCCGAAGTAGCCCTGCGGCAGGCCAGCCGGGCAGCGCGCGAACGCGGGGTCAGCGAGCGGCTGGTGCTCCACCGGCAGGAAGCCGCGGACTTCGTCTCTGCGGAGCCGTTCGACCTGGTGATCAGCGTCGGCGCCACCCATGCTTTCGGCGGCCTTCTTCCCACCCTTGCGGCAGCCCGCAAGCACCTGGCCCCCGGCGGCCGCGTTCTGGTGGGCGAGTCGTTCTGGGACCGCACCCCTTCACCGGAGGCTGTCGAGATGTTCGGCGACCTCGCCGACCTGGCAACCACCGTGGACCAGGTGGTAGCCGACGGGTGGACCCCCGTCCACGGCCACGTCAGCACCCGCGGCGAGCTGGACACCTACGAGTGGTCCTGCTGGGGCTCACTGGCCTCCTGGGCTCTGGACCACCCCGCCGACCCAGCTGGCGCCCAAGCCCTGGAAACAGCCACCGTCCAGCGCTCGCAATGGCTGCACGGATACCGGGACAGCTTCGGCTTCCTCTGCCTGGTCCTGCGCCGAACCTCGGAGTGATCGCGTAGGCCACCGACAGGCCCGCGCACCCAAGACGACCCCCGCCACCCGGGGCCCGGCATGGCCGGCCGCCCCGCGGCAGCCTGAAAGCGAGAAACAGATGCAACCCACGTTCGTACTCGTCCACGGAGCATTCGCGAACTCCTTCTCCTTCGCGCCCCTCCAGGCCGAACTCGGTCTCCTCGGACACCGCTCGGTGGCCATCGACCTGCCCGGCCACGGGTTCCAGTCGACCTTCATCCACGCCTATCAGACCCCGCAGGACCCCGCGGGTCTCGCGAGCGCGCCCGGCTCGATCAAGGGCGTCACACTCGCCGACAACGTCGAGCACCTGATCGGGATCCTGGAACGGGCCAAGCAGAACGGGCCCGTGATCCTCGTCGCCCACAGCCGCGGCGGCGCCACGATCACGGCCGCCGCCAACGCGCGTCCGGACCTGATTGACCACCTTGTCTACGTCTCTGCCTGGGCCCCGGTCCACCTCGACGTCAACGACTACTACGCCGAGCCGGAGATGACCGCGGTCGATCCCGCCGCCTTCGCCCCGGCGCTGGCCGGGAGCCCCGCCGACCTGGGCCTGCTCCGGGTCAACTTCCGAACCGCGGACCCGGACGTGCTCGCCATGTTCAAGGCCGCCTTCCTCGCCGACGGCACCGACGAGCAGTTCCTCAGCTTCCTCAACACCTTCCAGCCCGACGAAAACCTGGACGTCGGCGGCTCCGCCGACCGAGCGCAGGCCGCGACCTGGGGCCGCATCCCCAAGACCTACATCCGCCTGGCCGGCGACACGAGCCTGCCCCTCGCCCTACAGGACCGCCTGATCCGCGAGGGCAACGAACTGACACCCGACAACCCGTACGACGTACACACCCTGGAGGGCAGCCACCTGAAATGGCTCGTCGAACCCGCACCAGCGGCCCGCATCCTGGGTGGACTCGCTCCGCGCCCCGCCCCGTCCACCCAAGGCGTGCCCGAATGAGGTGAAGGCGGTAGCGGGACAAGGAACGAGAGCGTCCGTGTGGGGCGCACCCACGGCCGCCCCCGGCACCGAGATCCGACTGCTACCGGGTTCCCGGCCGCACGAGGAGGCAGGGCTCCGCACTCGCCCCTTCACGATCTGAGGGACGGGGACGCCCTGGTCCTTGAGCGCGACGGCGAAGGCATGGATGTCGCCGTGGTTGCCCTTGACTGCCGTCCGGGCCGGCGGATGCGCACGGGGGCGGCAGCGGCAGGTCGTCGACCAGCCGCCGCTCCTTCAGCCTGGCCCGCTCACGGGCGAGGAGATCGACCTCCGCGAACGGCTCCGGCCCAGCCGCACCGAGACTGGGCGATTCGAGCGGTTGAACGGTCGGCGTGGGTTGTCACCAGATGGCGCCGGTGGGGTCGTTGGTGAGGGCGGCGGCGAGGAGGGTGCGGAGGTGGTCGGCTTCAGGGAGGAGGGTGGTTTCGATCTCGTCGTTGGTGTGTCCGGCCAGGGTGAGTTGTTGGATGCGGTGGAACAGCAGGCGGTCGGACGCGGCGATCATTGCGGCGGCGGCCCGGGGGGCGATCTCCGGGACGTCGGCCGGTGCGGCGTTGGTGAGAGCGTGAGCCAGTGCCTCCTCGCGCCGGTCGTGGAGTTCACGCAGTCGGGCGGTGAGAGTGGGGCTGTCGGCGACCATGCGGGCGAACGCGGAGCCGGTGAAGCCGACCACGGGGCTGTGTTCCAGTAGGGCGCTGCGGAAGGTGCGGCCCAGTGCGGCGAGTGGCACCTCGTCCGGGTTGCGTTCGGCGACCGCCCGGGCCAGGCCCTGGGTGAACTCCTCGTGGTGGTCGAGGGCCAGGTCCTCTTTGCGAGGGAAGTAGTTGGTCACCGTCTTTTTGGCGACCCGGGCGGCGCTGGCGATCTCGGCGATGGTGGTCTGCTCGAAACCATGTTCGATGAACAGTCGGGTTGCGCAGTCGGAGATCAGCTGCCTGGTCTCCTGCTTCTTGGACTCGCGGAGTCCCATCTCGGTAGCCATGTCGAGGAATCTTACACCGGTAGCAAAATTAGTCTTGACGGCCAGGGAGTATCGATCTAAGTTTACGTCTGTCGCAAAATTCGCCTGACTGAATGGACCTGGATTGCGCCACCCCCACCACTTCCCGGACCGCAACGACAACGGCCCCTTCGCCCTCCCCACGGGGGGCGCCGACCCCATGGGCGACCACACCGGACGTGTCCTGCAGCATCTGCTGGGAGAACACGTGCGCGGACTGCCCGGCCCGACTCACGCCGCCGTGGTTCCGGTGGTCACCGGCACCCGCTGGTCCGAACCCGAGCTCCCCCGCCGCACCCTGAGCCGCCCGGCGTGGCCGTTGGACCGGCCGATTTCTTCGTCCGCATTCGGCGGGTCCTCTCGTCCCGTTCACCCGGCACGCGTCTGGACCCGGCCGCCAAGGTGATCGCGGCAACTACCCGGCCTCACGGCTGGAGCGTCCGGAGAGCCCCACATGGCTCGGCATCCGGATCGTGGGTCCCCTTCCGGTGGCGTGCTCCCGCTACGCCGAGGCCCCTCGGCTTTGAAGACAGCCTGCAACCACGTCGGCGAAGTGCTCGCCTCCCAGTACGTCCGGGGCCGCCCACCGGTGCCTGTCCGCAATGTGTCATTCCGGCCGCAGTACCCCCGCAGCATCCTGCTGCCCCTCGTTGACCCCACTCCCTGGAGTTGCCCTGAACGTCACCACTTCCACCGTGTCCCTGACCGTCGAGGACGTCGACGCCTCCCGTGAGTTCCTCTGTACGCATCTCGGCTTCCAGGTCGCCGTCGCAGCCGATGGCTTCGTCTCCCTGACCCGCGAAGATGCCGCCGTCGACATCGTGCTGCTCCGTACCGGCACCGGAGTACTCCCGCCCGAACAGCGCGACCTGAAGGCCGGCGGCCTGATCCTCGCGCTCACCGTCACCGGCCTCCACGCCGAGGAGCGCCGCCTGCGGGAAGCCGGAGCCCCCATCACTCTTCCGCTGCGTGAAGAACCTTGGGGAGAGCGGCTTTTCCAACTCACCGACCCGAACGGAATCGTCGTACAGCTGGTCGAATGGGTTGCCCCCACTGAAGCCCCTACTGCCGCGGCTACCCCCGTCGAAGCGGCTTCAGCCGAGGTCGCACCGGCAGGAGAGCCGGCCGTGCACGTGATCGCTCCGGCCGACGAGCACGTCGTCGAGTCACCGAACGCCCGCATGACCGGTCTGGCGGCACCCAGTCGCGGCAGCAGCGAGTTGAGCACCTGGACCGTCGCCATGGCGGCGGGGCAGAGTGGGCCCGAACACGCCATCAGCCGCGAACAGGTCTGGACCGTTACCTCCGGCGTGCTTGAGGTGAGTTGCGGCGGACGCACCGAAACCGTTCCGGTGGGACGGACCTTCGTCCTCCCCCCGGACGCACTCCGCCGCATTCACGCCCCGAAGGACGCCGAGGCCCACGTCGTCATGCGTGTCGACGGCGTAGCTCGCGTACCGGGCACCGAAGGCACACGGCCCTTGCCCTGGGCTCAATGACGACACGTCAGTACGCCGCCTGAACAGCTCCCCTCCACCACGACTGCACAGCGCCACCGCACCACCCCACCCACCAGCAACGGAGACAGCTTGTCCGTCCGCATAACCGCCCTGACCGATCTCGAAGAGACCTCTTCCAGACGCCGTTTGGCCTGGCTGGCCTCCGACGCCGACGGAAGCCCCCTCGGGGCCGCGTTCCTGCATCTGTTCACCGGGGAGGGCCAGCGTCACCTCGCCGAACTGGACATCCAGGTCCATCCCGCCGAGCGACGCCAGCAGGTAGGCACCCGACTGCTCGCGGCGGCCGTGAGGGCAGCACGCGAGGACGGCCGCCGCAGCGTCATCGCCCAGGCCCAGAACGACAGCCCCGGCCTCGGTTTCCTGACCGCCAGCGGGTTCCGGACCGCGTTGACCCTGACGTACGCCCGCCTCGCCCTGGCCGACGCGGACCTTGCCGCCCTCACCGCGCTCACCCGAGCCGACGACGCCGGATACCGGTTGACGACATGGGACGGCATGGTTCCCGATGAACTCGCCGACACCTACGTGGCGTCACGGCGGGCGATGGACGACATGCCGATGGGCGCCGTCGACTACGGCACGGTGAGCTGGGACCTCGACCGGATACGAGCCGCCACCGCGGCCGTCGAAGCACGGGGGGAAAGCCTGCACACCGTCGCCGCCATCGACAGGTCCAACGGAGTCATCGTCGGCTTCACGGAACTCGTGGTCCCCTCCGACGGCATCGGCGACGCCCTGCACTACGGCACAGCCGTCCTGCCCGAACACCGGGGCCACGGCCTGGCCCGACGTATGAAGGCCGCCGCGATCCTCACCGCCCGTCGCAAGCATCCCGAACTCGACGGCCTGCGCACCGACACCGCCGACAACAACCCGTACATGCGCCGCGTCAACGACGCCCTCGGCTACCTCCCCACTCACGTCGCCCACGAATGCCAGCTCGACCTGTGACCGACCCTGGCCCGGCAAGCTCCGGGGGGAACGAAGGCATGCCCTACCGGGTAAGCGGCCCACCGGCCGTCGTACCACCCGGTGGGGGAGACCTGGCTACGCCCGCTCCGTTTGAAGATCAAAGTAGGGTGCGGCGGGGAGCTGGCCACAAGGCTGTGGGGATGCCGCAGAACCGGCGACCGTGGCCGGGGCCCGCACAAACACATGGGGGATCGATGATTGACGTGATCGTGGCCGGCGGCGGACCGACCGGCCTGATGCTGGCTGCCGAGCTGCGACTGCACGGCGTGGGCGTGGTCGTACTGGAGAAGTCGGCCGAGCCGACCGAGCAGACCCGAGCCCGCGGTCTGCACGTGCGAAGCATCGAGGTGTTGGACCAGCGGGGCCTGCTGGAGCGGTTCCTGCACCTGGGCCAGAAATTCCAGGTGGGCGGCTTCTTCGCCACCATTCTCAAGCCATGGCCCGAGGCACTGGACACCTCCCACCCGTACGGCCTGTCGATCGCGCAACCGGTCACCGAGCGACTGCTGGCCGAGCAGGCCATCGAGTCCGGCGCCGAGATCCGGCGCTCCTGCGAGGTGGCCGGGCTGAGTCAGGACGAGGACGCGGTGACGGTCGAGCTCGCCGACGGCACCCGGCTGCGTGCACGCTACGTCGTCGGCTGCGACGGCGGCCGCAGCACGGTCCGCAAGCTTCTCAACATCGGCTTCCCCGGCGAGCCGACCAGGCTGGAAACCTGGCTGGGCGACGTGGAAGTGACCGAGGACCCGGCGACGCTGATGAGGGTGACGGGCGAGATCCGCCGCAAACACATCCGTTTCGGCGCCGTCCCCATGGGCGACGGCGTGTACCGCGTCATCGTGCCCGCCGAGAACGTCTCCGCGAGCGGCGCTCCGGCTCCGACCCTCGAGGAGTTCAAACAACGGCTGCGCGATTTCGCCGGTAGCGACTTCGGCGTCCATTCCCCGCGCTGGCTCTCCCGGGTCGGTGACGCCAGCCGCCAGGCCGAGCAGTACCGTTCCGGGCGGGTGTTCCTGGCCGGAGATGCAGCGCACATCCACCCGCCGACCGGCGGACAAGGCCTCAACCTCGGCATCCAGGACGCCTTCAACCTCGGCTGGAAGCTTGCGGCCGAGATCAACGGCTGGGCGCCGAAAGGCCTCCTGGACAGCTACCACACCGAACGCCACCCCGAGGGCGCCCGCGTCCTGTCCAGCACCCTCGCACAAGGGGTGCTGCTGGGGGACGACGCGGGTGCCAAGGCGCTGCGGGAGTTGTTCGAAGAGCTGATGGACATCGAGGAGGTGAACCGGAAACTGACCGAGACCATCACTGCCGTCGGGGTCCGCTACGACCTCGGCGAAGGCCACAAATTCCTCGGACGCCGGCTGCGGGACATCCAACTGAAGCAGGGCCGCCTCTACGAGCGGATGCACAGCGGCCGCGGCCTCCTGCTCGATCGCACCGGCCGGCTCTCCGTAACCGGCTGGGCTGACCGGATCGACCACATCGTCGACACCACCGAGGAACTCGACGCGCCCGCGGTTCTCCTGCGCCCCGACGGCCACATGGCCTGGGTCGGCGACGACCAACAGGACCTACTCGGCGCGCTGCCCACCTGGTTCGGCGCCCCCACGCGCTAAGCACCCTAGAGAGAGGTCCCTGCCTCCCGGTTGTGGAACAAGGCCGTCCCGTGCGAGCCGCCCCGGACCAACGCCGCACTGTTCAACTCCTGCGATCGGCTGACCAGGGCGTGTCTGGCCGAAAGAGACGGCCCACCACGTGTTGAGCTGTCGTTCAGGGTGCTGGCCGGGCCAGAACAGCCACATCATCAGCCCGCTCAGGGGAAGGCAACAATTCCTGTGACTACCCGCACCCGTGGACGCGTCCTTCCCAACGCACGCCGCCTTTTCCACATCCCCGAAGACATCGCATACTTCAACACCGCAAGCCTCGCGCCCACCCTGAACGGCGTGCTGGCCGCAGGGCGGGCGTCCCTGGAACGCCGAGCGCAGCCTTGGATGATCACCGCATCGGACTGGTTCACCGCCGCCGAGCAACGCCGGGCCCTCTTCGCCCGCCTCATCGGCGCCGAAGCTGACGACATCGCGCTGATCTCTGCCACCAGCTATGGCATCGCAACCGCCGCCGCCAACCTCCACGGCCGCCCGGGCCAGCGCGTTCTGGTCCTCGCAGAGGAGTACCCCTCCGGCGTCTACACCTGGCGCCGCTTCGCCGCCCGCACCGGCACCACCGTACACACCGTTCACCGCGAGCCCGGCGGGACCTGGACGGACGCGGTCCTCCAAGACCTCGACGAGACGGTCGCAGTGGTCTCGGTGCCCCAGGTGCACTGGACCGACGGCACCCTGATCGACCTCCCGCCCATTGCACAGGCTGCCCACGACGCCGGAGCAGCCCTGGTCATCGACGCCAGCCAGTCCGTAGGGGCCATGCCTCTGGATGTCACCGCACTCCGCCCGGAGTTCGTGGTCACCGTCGGCTACAAATGGTTGCTCGGCCCTTTCGGGCTGGGCTACCTCTACGTCGCCCCTGCTCGGCAGAACGGCCGACCGCTGGAGGAGAACTGGATCGTACGCGAGGACGCCCAGGACTTCGCCCGTCTGGCCGATTACCGCGACACCTATCAGCACGGTGCGCGCCGCTTCGACATGGGACAGCGCACCGCCTTCGAGCTCACCCCGATGGCCATCGCCGCCCTCGAACAGGTCGCGGACTGGACGGTGCCGAGCATCGCCACGACCTTGGAGGTCGTCACCGGACGGATCGCCGAGGCCGCACGCGGCCTCGGCCTACACGTCCCCGAACCACGTGGCCCGCACATGCTCGGCATCGAGATGCCGGAATACCGACGAGCCCGTCTGCTGCGCACGCTCAGCGAAGCCCACGTCCACGTAGGAGCCCGCGGAGCCGTACTGCGGATCAGCCCCCACCTCCACACCACCGACCGCGACATCGAACGACTACTCCAAGCGCTCGCAACCGACCCGAGCCATGCGTAGCCTCGCCAGGCTGCCGCCCCCGGGCCGTCATGGGTTCGGCGGTGCCCGGTTGCAGCTGCGGGGATCGGGGTGCGGGGCCCCCTCGCCGCGAGCATCCGGCTGGCCGCTCCCGGCCGAGGGGCGTTTGTCAGACCCCATCGGTACGGTCTGCACATGAGAGCTACGGCAACTTTCACCGTCAAGGCGTTCGTCCTCACTGAGCTGAGGCCCGAGCCTGCCGTGTCCACTGGCCTGCCTGTAGGTGTCGCAACGATGGAGAAACACTTCGAGGGAGAAGCCGTGGGACGCTCGGCGACCCTGTTCACCTCCGCGTTCGACCAGTCGACCGGCGTCGGCACCTATGTGGCTATGGAGTCGTTCGAAGGCTCGCTGAAGGGACGGGTGGGTTCCTTCAACTTCGTGCACTCGGCGACAACATCCGGCAGTGACAGGACGGCGGAGTTCTTCACTATCGTGCCTTCGAGCGGCACCGGCGAACTTGCCGGGATCTCCGGGGCCGGAGAGTTGGCCGTTGATGCTGACGGCACGCATCGCATCCGGTTTGACTACCAGCTCGGTTGGCTTTGTCCATGAACCGACAGCAGTCGCTCAGCGTTCCGGCGGGCACTCCAGCAATGTCATGTTCGATGTTCACCGCAAGCGGGAGCGACGCCCCCTAGGAGTTGTCGTCAAAGTGTCACGCTCACATCAGGAGCGATGCGAGGCTGACGGCTGCTTGAGTAGGACTGGGTGGTCTTGTCGTACCTGGTGGTGATGGAGCCCATTGCTCAGCAACGTTCCACGACGTTGCGGCGTTTGTAGACCTGCTGGTCGAAGGCCGGCGGGCGGCCGCCAAGGCTGCCTCGCCGGGCACGGTTGCGGACCTGTTCGGACCGCTCTGGAATGGTGTGGGCGATGCCGCGACGGCGAAGCCAGGTACGGATCGCCTCCATCCCACCGCCGCCACACCTGTCAGGGTGCACAATCTGCTGCCCCAGGATGTGCCAGCGTGCGCCTGGTCCGGCTCGGCCGCCCACCTGCGCCACGTAGAGCGAGAGCTGGTGCGAGCTGCGTCGGGCGAGGTGGATTGCCTGGCGGTGTGCACTCCTGTGGGCGGGTCTGCCGGAGGCGATCGGCGGTATCGATTACCAGGTCTCCTTGGAAGTCGGAACCTTGTGGCGGCTCGCCGTGCTGCCTGCGCTGCAGTCCTGCGGCTTGGGAACGCTGCTCGTCCGCGCTGCGGAACAGCCGATCCGGCACCGCGGGCTGCGCAGGACTGAACTTGCGGTGGAGGAGGACAACCCCCGGGCACGTGCCCTGTACGAGCGCCTGGTCTATGTCGCATACGGCCGCGAATGGGAAGCCTGGGACGTGGAGCGGCCGGACGGATCGATCCGTCGTCACGACACGGTGTGCGTTCTCATGCGAAAGGGCCCTTGAGTCCGCGTCCAGAGACGCTGCGCAAGGGGGCAGCCAGGTGGTCGTCGCGCGCAATGGCACCAGGCTGGCGGGGCCGGGTTTCGATCATCCCGGCCGCGTGCTGAGCCGGCCTGACTCGCCTTCGGATCGCTCGCCGCGCCCAGGTTCTCTTCAGTGGATCACTCGCCCGTGGTGATGTCTGTGGACGCAGGGAGCGGTGGGTGTCATGATCACGCTCGCGCGCGGCACGGGTCCGGCACTCAGGAGAGAGACATGAAACTGTACTTCGCCGCACCTCTGGTCCTTATCGCTCTGCTCCTCGCCGCCTCCGGGGTGGCGGCGGTCATGCGTGGGTGGGTGCTTCCCAGGAACAGGCGCCACATCCGCAGCCCCCGCCTCTACGGCTCGGGCCAGTTGGTGTCGGCTTTCGCGCTGTGCTGGCAGGTGGTCTTCGGTTTGGTGATCAGCGACGCTGGCACCCGGCATTGGGGGACCTTGACCGGCGGCGCGATTCTGGTGACTGGCCTCATGGTGATGCTGGTGGGCCAGCTCGCGCGTGGTAGTCGCGAGGGTGTCAGTACGCCTTGGCGATGAGCTGGCAGGTGGCTCGGCAGCAAGGATGGCGAGTTCGGGCCCGGCGGCCAATCCGGCCGTGCACCGCCCGGCCGGACAAGGCGGTTCGTATGGCGGGGAGGCGTGCCCAGCACGGCTGGCTTGCCTGTTGCCGTGGTGCAGGCCGGGGCGGTCGTGCTGGGGAGCGGTCCGGGCGGCGCTGCGGGGCCGCGGCAGCGGTTCTGACCGCACCGCTCCGGTCATGCCAGAACAGCGCCCTGTCCGGCTGCTGCCGCGCGGCTCTGCTCGGCCCACCGGACCGCATACGGCATCGCCAGTCCCGCAAGCACGAAGACGCCGCCCAGCGCCAGCCAGCCGGGAACTCCCCAGGTGATGCAGAACAGGGCCAGGACCGACGGCGCCAGGGAGCTCGCCAGGCCGGTGCCGGTGGCTTGAAGTCCGGAGTACTGCCCCTGAGCCCGGGCGGGTGCGAGTCCGAAACTCAGCTCGAACGAGGCCGCCGCGTGCCAGAGCTCGCCGATCGTGTGCACGACGACACCCGCGACGATCAGCACGGCGGCGAGCCACCCTGGCATCCCCGCGGCGGCCGCGATCGCCGCCATGCCGAGTAGGAACGCCACGCCGGAACGGACCGCGCCCCGTCCCGCAGAGGCGTTGTCGACGACACCCCGGCTCGCCCGTACCTGGAATGCCACCACCATCAGCGTGTTGACCACCCCGCATGCCCCGATCAGCCAGTGGGGCGCTTGGCTGTGGCCGACGATCCACAGCGGTAGCGCGAACACCAGCACGTGTCCCTGAAGCGAGAGGAGTGAATCGAGCGCGGTCACCACCGTGTACGGGAGGTCCTTCAGCACGCCCCACTGGCTGGCAGAGGGCGCCTCCGATGCGGATGTGGGCTCCGGTTCACGCACAGGCGGCAGGTGTGGCAGTCGGGTCACCACGGCCGCGCAGAGCAGGAAACTCAGGGCGTTGGTCAGGATCAGTGTCACGTACGCCCCCCGCGTGTCCACCTGCACCACCACGCCGGCCATGACCGCACCGCACGCTCCGGCGAGGTTGGCCGTCGCCCGCAGGTAGGACCGGTACTTCGTCGGGTTCGGCCCCCCGAAGCCGCGCGTTAGCGGCCCTCGGGCCGCAGCTCCGGCCGAGGCCGCGAACTGGCTGAGGGAGATGGTCAGTACGAACGCCCAGAACGAGTCCACGAGCACCAGCGCCGCCATCGCCGCGGCCTGCACGCACTGGATCACCAGGTACGTCTCACGCGGCCCGTGCCGGTCGGCTACCCGCCCCGCTGGCACTCCAGCCACCAGGCTCACCAGGGCCGCCACCCCCATGGCCAGACCGACCTGCGTCACCGACAGGCCGACCGAGCGGGTAAAGAAGAGAGCGGCGCCGGTCATGAAGAGACCGTTGCCGATCATGCTGATGAACGTCGCCAGCGCCAGCGTCCGCCGCGGACCGCGTTCGAGCAGCACCCCTCGCCCGATCAGCCACGACGGCCGAGGCCGCCACCGTGACTGCGGTGGTATGTCTGCCGACGTGCCGCCTGAAGTCTTACCGGTCCTCATGGTGTGCCGAATTCCCCTTCCTGAAAGCCCTCTTGCCGCCCAGGACTATGCACGGCGCCGGACCCGCAGTGAAAGGCAATCTGATCTGGTGAAATGTCACATCTGTAAAGGGAACTGGAGGCGACCGCCAGCAGTTGAGCTGAGTGACGAGGCGCCGGTTCCCCTTGTATGCGTTCAAGGCCGCCTTGAGCGAGAGCCCGTTTAGCCGTGAGCAAGAGCAAACGTCGATGCTCGTCTCACTGAGTGAGCCAGCGGTGGCAGGTGAGGGTGCAGGCGATGCTCGTGAAGGCTAGGAAGTGTTTGGTACCTGGTCCCTGGTTGCTGACACCACTGACCCCTTGGAATTGATCATCTAGGCGGCGGCGAAGGTGATGTCGTGCTCGCGCCCGGCCCGGTCCATGCCGATGGACGCGTACCGCGCCATCAGGATCCCCACCCGCCGGTCGAACCTCGTCTTTGGGGAGCCAGTACCGCGCGAGCGGCTCGCCCCACGCGAAGCCGGTAGGGACGGCGGGTGAAGTCGCCCCTGGTGTAGTCGGTGTGCTCCTGGTCGGTCTGGTGGATGAGCTGGAAGCCGGACCGGGCCGCAATCCGCCCGAACAGCTGCGGCTGGAACATCGGGACCAACGCCTGGACCGGCAACCTCGACACCTACGCCGACCGGATCACCAAGGGCGAGCTGCGCAAGGGCGACATGCTGCTCTTCCACAACTCCGCCAACCCGGTGAGCGGATCGCACGGCGTCCTCTTCGAAAGCTGGACCGACTCCTCGATGTCGTCCTACATCGGCATCGAGGAGACCCCGCCGCACGCAGTGCGCCGCGTTATCCCCTACGCGTACTTCAAGAATTCGGGCTCCTACATCCCGTACCGGTACAAGAACATCGTGGAAGACGCCGCCACCCAGGGTGATGTGCCGGTGTCGGGTAACTGGGACGGGGGCGCGGCGGCGAACGTGGGTGTGTGGCGCAGTGGTGTCTTCCACCTGCGCAACGACGACGGTTCAATCAACAAGCTGGACTGGGGTCCGTCGGGTGACCTGCCCGTCGGTGCCAACTGGGACGCCGGCAATGGCGGGCCCGCGGTCAATGTCGGGATCTGGCGTCCTTCCCAGGGCCGCTTCGACCTGCGCAACGACGACGGCTCCCTCACCGCCCTCGACTCGGGCCAGCCCAGGTAGCCCTTGCCCACCCCGGACAGCGTGCCTGTGTCCCACCCAACTCGGGTGGGACGCTGCTGGCAGCAGTTGGCGTGGGTGGGACGCCCCGCGAAGCGGTCCGCTATGCAAGTGTCCACTTCGAGCGACCGGGGATCACCCCCGCTGACGTGCTGGCCGACCCAGACGGTGTCGAACTTTGCGGCTGCTCCTGCAGACCCGGCGCGACTCTCTCGTCCAGGACCGGTTCCCCGACGCCTTCGCTCCCGCAGACCCGTGATGCGTCCCCTCATCAATTACCCGGCCATCGCCTACATTGCCGCAGGCTCCACGGCACTGATTCTGGCGACCAGCTGGGGCGGCACCGAGTAGGGGCGCGTGCGGCTCCGGAGGAGGGCCTGCTGTGTGCCGCCCGGGACGGCGGCACACAGCAGGGAGGTGGGGCAGGTCAGGACTTCTTGAAGACGGTTACGGCGAGCGGGTCGGCGGCGGTACTGGTGGAGTCGGTGGCCCCGTTGGTGCCGAGGACCTTCTTCCAGTTGCCGGCGGGCAGGCTCACGCTGGTGGCGCTGTTGGTGGGGTTGTAGACCACGACGGTGTCGTGGCTGGTGGGGGCGGCGGCGTTGGAGCTGATCGCCGAGGTGACGATCGAGCCGTTGATGGTGGTGGCCATCTGGGTGTTGACCGCGTCCCAGGTGCTCAGGCGCAGGGCGGGGGTGTTCTTGCGGAGGGCGATGGCGTCCTTGTAGTACTGGAAGATCGCGTTGTTGGCGGTCTTCTCGCCCCACTGGATGGCGTTGACGTTGTCGCCGGATTCGTAGGAGTTCTTCGCGGCCTCGTAGTCGCCGCCCACGACCTTGGAGTGCAGGAACTCGTCACCTTCGTGGAAGAAGGGGATGCCCTGGGAGGTGAGGACCATGCCGGCGGCGAAGCGGCTCATCTGCCCGGCGCGGCCGGTGGGGCCGCCGGTGACGCCCGAGTAGGTGATCTTGTCCCAGATGTTGAGGTCGTCGTGGGCGGAAACGTAGTTGATGGTCTGCTCGGGGTCGTAGGCGAAGGCCGCTGCCCAGGGGTCGGCGAGCGGGCTGGTGCTCTTGGTGGCGAGGGGGGAGCCGCGCATTCCGAGGGCGATGGAGGAGGCGTTGGAGGAGGAGCCGCCCATGTAGCCGAGGAGCTGGTCGCGGGTGCCGCCCTTGATGGCGTCGCGGTAGGTGCCGTTGAAGACTCCGACGTGGCCGCCGGCGATGGCGGGGGTGGTGCCGTAGCGGACCTTCTGGGCCTGCAGCGGGTCGTCGACGCCGCCGCTCCAGGGCTCACCGTGGATCTGCAGGGTGCGGCCGGGAAAGGTGGACTGGAGGTACTTGGCCCACTGGTCGACGTTCTTGTACTGGTGGACACCGATGAGGTCGAAGCGGAATCCGTCGAGGTTGTAGGTGTCGATCCAGTACTCAAGCGAGTCGAGGATCATGCGGCTGACCATCGGGTTGCCGTCGTCGATGGAGTTGCCGGTGCCGGAGAGCTGGGTCTCGTGGTAGTACTTCCCGGTGATGTTCTGGAAGACGTCCTTGCTCGCGGTGTGGTTGTAGACCACGTCCATGAGGACCCGGATGCCGTTCTTGTGGTACTCGTTCACCATGTTCTGGAACTCCCGCACGCGGTCCTCGGGCGCGGTGAACTGCGAGAACTGCTCTTCGGGAACGTTGTAGTTGAGCGGGTCGTAGCCCCAGTTGGGCACGGTGCTGTTGAAGTCGTACGAGGGCAGCAGCTGGACGTGGGTGACGCCGAGCTCCTTGAGGTGGTCGATGCCCGTCTTGGCGCCGTTGCTGGTGGTACCGGTCTGGGTCAGTCCGGCGAACTTGCCCCGCTTGGAGCTGTCCACGCCGGAGCTGGCGTCGATGGTGAAGTTGCGGACGCTCATCTCATAGATGACGGCGTCCTCGCGCTTGATCAGCGCAGGCGTGGGAGCCCAGCCGCCGGTGGGCTGGATGGACTCGATGTCCATGACGATGCCCTCGGTGGTGCCGGGCTTGACCATGCGGGCGTAGGGGTCGCGCACGGTGTTGTTGCCGACGCGGAACTGATAGGCCTGGTTCTTCCAGTTTCCGGGCACGACGGCCTGGTAGACGTCCGTGTAACCGCTGACGTCCGCGGGCTGGAGGGTGTGGGACTGGCCCCCGACCGTAACGGACACCTGGGAGCTGCCGGGAGACCAGATCCGGAACGTGGTCTCGGTGGGCGTGTAGAGCGCGCCGAGGGTGCCGTCGAGGGCGGGGCCGGGCGGTTCCTCCGTCTGGACGCTCAGGACGTGGGTGGTGCTGTTGTACCGGAAGTCGACGGTGGACCCGGTCTCCGGGACGGTGAAGGCGATGTCGGCGCCGGCAGGGCTTCCGCCCTGGCCGTAGCTCTCGGTCCAGGACTGGCCGACGGCGGCCTTCACGGTATAGGTGCCGGCAGGGATGGACTCGGTGGACCAGGTGTAGACCCCGTCACCGTCGATGTCCTTGAGCCAGGACTTGAGACAGTCGGGGGCCCAGTCGGCCGCACAGCCGATCTCTGACTGGAAGGATCCGCCAGCGGTGACGATCCTGCTGTTGATGTCGTCGGTGATCCAGTGCGTGACGGGGTCGTAGACGAAGGTGACGTTCTTGCCGCCGGCCGGGACCTGGAGCGGGATATTGGCGCCGAAGTGCTGCGCCTTGGCGCCGTAGTTCTCGGCCCAGCTCTTGTTGATGGCCGCCTTGTAGGCATGGGACCCGGCCGGAAGGCTGAATGTCTTGGACCAGGCGCCGGAGCCGTCGATGCGGGCGGTGAGCTGCGCCTGGGCGCAGTCAATGGACCAGTCGCCGGCGCAGCCGATCTCGCTGTTGAAGGTGCCGGGGACAGAGACGGCGGTAGCGGCCGTCTCAGCCTGGGCGGAGGTGGTCAGTGCGGGTACGAGCGCCAGTCCCATGGCGGTCGCTGCCAGGACCGCAGCCGCGGTCCGGGCGCTGTTGCGCCGGGAGGGGCGCGTGGGGGTGCCGTGCAAGGTGGTGCCTCCTCTGGAGGGGATCACCCGTCTGTGCGGCGAGAGCGCCGTTGCGGGTGGTGAGGGAAGGCGGACGCTGGTCGGTTCACCAGCGGCGCGGCTCCACGGCAGATCTACGCCTGCCGGAACGGACAGCGTTGCCGGAGGTGAACCGGCGGTTGCTAATCCGTGTCTAACTCCAGTTAATAACGTGCCAAGTTGAGGAGAGTCAATGGATTGCGCAGGATCCACGCGAACCGTTTCCCCTGTGCTCCCCTCGGCGCACGAAGCCAGGCCCGGGCCGGACATGGGTGCGGGGTGCGGCCGTCACGGCGACCTTCGCAGGTGGGACCCCGGCGACCTTCGCCGCGCGCTGCAGCCCAGGCCGGCGCGGACGGCGCTCTCCCGTGCACGGAGGCATTCGTACCCTCCGCCTCCGGCGGTCGCCTTGCCGACGCGGCAGGCTGCCGGAATCCAGTCGTGGTGGGTGACGGGCCTAAGATCGAGCGGACGGCCCCCTGGATGCCAGCACCTGTAGCCCGGCAGGACAGCGTGTCTGCTGTCCTGCCGGGCTGTTCGGGTGGGCGGGGTCAGTGCTGAACGAAGACGGCTACGGTGCAGGCGGGGACGGTGAACGTGCCCGTTGCCCGGTCGAAGGCGGCCTGCTTGACCACGGGGTCGCTGCCGCCGCTCTGGACGGGGTGCAGGTCCTGCCGCGTCCCTGCGAGGCTGTTAACCGTCTGGGTCTGGGCGTTGGGGGTGGCGTTGTAGACGACGGTGACGGACCGGTAGGTGCCCAGGCCGCGTCCGTCGAGGTGCTGGGTGATGACGCCGGGCTTCTCCCCGGCCGTGCCCGACAGTGGGAAGGTCAGACGCTGCTGGATGGCACCGGCGGTGCCGAGGGAGAAGAGCGGTGTGGACTTCTTGATGGCGAGGTACTGGCGAAACTGCGCGGTGGCTGTGTTGATCTCGGTGCAGCCGGGACGCAGCTCTGGGTCGGCCAGCAGCGGTTTCGCGAGCGGCCACTGGGCGTTGTTGGACTCGGCCAGGGGCAGACCCCTGCCGAAGCCGTTGCCGTTGTTGCAGTCCCATTGGATGGCGTTGAACCAGTCGCCGCTGTCGTAGGAGTTGTGGTCCAGGGACTTGGAGCGGAGCAGGTCGGTGCCGCCCTGTGCCATGGAGGGGCTCTGGGAGAGCGTGCTGGTGGCGAGTGCGAGGGCCTGGAGGCGGGCTCGGTCTGCCGGGGAGGTGGTGGGGGCGAGTTTGTAGGCGAGGGCGTCGTAGAGGGCGAGGTTGTCGTGGGCCTCGACGTAGTTGACGGCTTCGCCGGGTGAGGCGGTGTAGCCGGCGGGCTGGCCGTTGTAGTCGATCTGGGCACCGGTGCGGCGGGTGCCGTCGCTGGTGGTGAAGGTGTAGCGGGCGAGGTTGCCGGTCAGGCCGATCTTGACCAGGTCCATGTCGTGGAGCAGGCGGGCCTTCTGCTGCTCGGGGGTGCCGTTGGCGTCGGCGCCGTTGGGGGCCGTGTACAGGCCGCTGGCGAAGCCCTGGCGGCGGGGGTCGGCGTCGGAGATGCCGCCGCCGCGGGCGCCGTCGCGGAGCCGGTCGTTGAAGGTGCCGATGCCGGTGCCGGCCATGTTGCGCTGGGTGGCCTGCTCGAAGCGGGCGTCGTTCGCAACGATTCCGTAGTCCCAGCCCTCGCCGTACAGCAGGCTGGCCTTGCCGTTGATGCCGTCGCGGCCGGGGGTGAGGCGGGCCAGGGAGGACTTGACGTCGAGCATGGTCTGCTTGGGGTCGAGTCCCATGAGGTCGAAGCGGAAGCCGTCGATGCGGTACTGCTTGGCCCAGGTGGTCACGGAGTCGACGACGAGCTTGTTCATCATCGCGTTCTCGGGGGCGGTGTCGGCGCAGCAGCTGTCACGGGTGACGGCGCCTGTGGCGTCGAGGCGCTGGTAGTAGCCGGGGACTATCTTGTCGAGGACCGAGGCGGTGTCCTGTCCGGCGGCGGCCGTGTGGTTGTAGACGACGTCCATGACGACGCTGAGGCCGGCTTCGTGCAGGGCCTTGACCATCTGGCGGAACTGGACGATGCGGTCCGTGCCGTCGGGGGTGGTGGCGTAGGCGCCCTCGGGAACGGTGAAGTGCTGCGGGTTGTAGCCCCAGTTGTAGGCATCCCGGGCCTGGGTCGAGGCGACGCAGGCCTGCTGCTCGGGCGAGTCCGGCGCCATGGAGGCCATGTCGCATGCCGGGGTCGACTGGTCTGCACGGAGTTCGGCGGTGCCGGCGAAGTCGAAGGCGGGCAGGAGCTGGACGGTGGTGACACCGGCCGCCTTGAGGCCCCTCAGGTGCTTCATGCCCAGGGACCCCGGCTCGGTGAAAGCGAGGTAGGTTCCCCGCTTGTCCGCGGGGACGCCGTCGTCGGCGGTGGAGAAGTCACGGATGTGGACTTCCTGGATCTGCTGCTTCTCCAGGGGCAGCGCTTTCGGAGCGTGCGACTTCTCCCAGCCCTGCGGTGCGGTGGTGCGGTCGTCGAGGTCGACGATCTGGCTGCGCTGGGAGTTCGCCGACAGCGACAGCGAGTAGGGGTCGGTGACGGCGTTGGTCACGGTCCTTTGTGCTGCGGGGGCCCAGACCTTCACCTGGTAGCGGTAGTAGAGGCCCTTCCAGCTCTTCTCGCCGCGCACCGCCCAAACGCCGGTGTCCCGATCGAGCGCCAGCGGTACGATCCGGGCCGTGGTCGAGGCCGGGGTGTCGTACAGCTCGACGCTGACGGACTGGGCGGTGGGTGCCCACAGGGACAGGGCCGGCTGGCCGCCGTGGAAGACGGGGCCGAGGGAGGCTTCCTTCGCCTTGGCCGCGTACAGGGCGTCGAGGACGCCGGCGGTCTGCAGTCCGGTGGCATTGACGAGCTGCCCGCCGGGGTTGATGGCCGCGATGGCGCTCTGCCCCTTGACCAGGTCGCTAGCCTTGGCGGCCCATGCGGCGGGAACGCGGAGCGCGCCGAGCTTCGCCAGGTGCGGGTACTTTTTCTTGAGGGCTTCCGGCAGGCCCTTGGCGTCGTACTGCAGCGGGATGGCGGTACCGCCGCTGATGCCGGTGCCTCCGGCGGCGAGGCCGCCGTCGGGGGCGGTCGCGAGCTGGTAGGTGGTTCCGGACGGGTTCGCGGTGGTGTCCCAGGCGATGAGGTCAGGGGTCAGCCAGTATCCGGAGCGGGGCGCGAGGCTCGGCTTGGGCTTGCCCGGGTAGACGCTCAGCGTCTTGGAGGCTGTGCTGAAGCCGAAAGTGGTCTCGGCCCCGTCGGCGGCCACGGTGAAGGTGCTCTGGTCGCCGGTCGCCCGGGCGGGCAGGCCGAGGCCGGGCTGGGCAGTGTAGGTGCCGGCCGGGAGCCTGGTGGTGGTGAAGGTGGCGATGCCGTCGCCGTCGGGGTCCGTCAGCCAGGACGCCAGACAGGAGGGGTCCGTGTCACTCGCGCAGCCCAGTTCGCTCTGGAAACTTCCGAGAGCGGTGGCCAGGGTGGTATTCAGCGTGTCGGTGATCCAGTGGGTGACCGGGTCGTAGACGAAGGTGACCTCGGCGCCGTCGGCGGGGACGCTCAGCGGGATGTTCGCACCACCCAGGGCGGCGTTGAGCCCGTAGTTGACGGCCCAGCTTCGGTCGAGGGCGGCCTTGTAGCTGTAGGTTCCGGCTGTCAGGCGGGCGGTGAGCGCCCAGGTCCCGTCGGCGCGCAGCCGCATCTGGGCTTCGTCGCAGTCCGGGGACCAGTCCCCGGCGCAGCCGAGCTGGCTGTCGAAGTCGGAGGCGACCGCGACCGCGGTGGGCTGGGGGGTATCGGTGGCGGCGGCGAAGCCCGGTAGCGCGGCCGTGCCGGCGACGAGGCTCAGGGCCAGGACGGCCGACCTTCTGGTCAGGCGGCCGCGGCCGCGCGCGGAGGTGGAACGTGACGTCATGGAACACCTCGTTGTGTCGCGGGGGTGGGGACGTGTTGCGAGTTGCGGGTACGCCTGCTGACGGCCCCGCGGTGGTGCGGGTACGAGGCCGTCAGCAGGAGGTGGTGAGGGTCAGGCGGTGGTCCACCACACAGTGGTGTCCGCGGGCAGTACGGTCCGGTCGTTGCCCGTGGTGGTGTGGTTGCTGGCCATCAGGGCCTTGCCGGGGGTGTCGATGGTGACCGCCTCTCCCGTAACGTTGACGGTGCACAGGAACGTCGGCCCGTCGTCGGCGGTGCGCTCGAAGCAGAGGACGCCGTCCGGGCTCGGGAGCCAGCGCAGGTTGTCGGTGCTGCCGAGCGAGGGGTGGCTGCGGCGCAGGGCGAGCGCGCTGCGGTACATCTCCAGCGTGGAACCGTCCTGGCCGGTCTGAGCCTCGACGCTCAACTCCGCCCATGTGTCGGGCTGCGGCAGCCAGCTCGGACCGTCCTGGACCTGGTTGAAGCCGTAGGGGGCGCTGGTGCCGGACCAGGGGATGGGAACCCGGCAGCCGTCACGGAATCCGTCCTGTCCGGCGCCACGGAAGTAGGCGGGGTCCTGGCGGACGTCGTCGGGCAGGTCGGTGACGTCGGGCAGCCCGAGCTCCTCGCCCTGGTAGATGTACGCGGATCCGGGCAGGGCGAGCATGAGGAGGCTGGCGGCGCGCGCACGGCGCAGTCCGAGCGTGCGGTCGCCGGCCTCGCGGATCTGGGTGCCCAGGCCCGGCGGGTTGGCGAAGCGGGTGGCGTGCCGGGTGACGTCGTGGTTCGACAGGACCCAGGTGGCCGGGGCTCCGACCGGGCGCATGGCGTTCAGGGTTCCCTCGATCACCTCGCGGAGTGGGTCGGCCTGCCAGGCGGTGGCGAGGTACTGGAAGTTGAACGCCTGGTGGAGTTCGTCGGGGCGGACGTAGTTCGCCGTCCGTTCCAGGGTCGGCGCCCAGGCTTCGGCCACGCCGATTCGCTCGCCTGCGTACTCGGCGAAGATCGTGTGCCAGTGCCGGTAGATCTCGTGGACGCCGTCCTGGTCGAAGCACGGGCCCGCGTCGTTGCCCAGCAGCCGCATCCGCTCGTGGTCACCGAGGTCGGGCAGGCCGTCGGCCTTCACCAGGCCGTGCGCCACATCAATGCGGAACCCGTCGGCCCCGAGGTCGAGCCAGAACCTGAGAATGGAGCCGAACTCGTCTCGCACCGAGCGGTGTTCCCAGTTGAAGTCCGGCTGCTGGGGTGCGAAGAGGTGCAGGTACCACTGTCCCGGGGTGCCGTCGGGGTTCTTGGTACGGGTCCAGGCAGGTCCGCCGAAAACGGACTCCCAGTCGTTGGGCGCCAGGTCCCCGTCCGGGCCCTTGCCATCGCGGAAGTGGAACCGTTCCCGTATGCGGGATCCGGGACCCTCGCGCAGCGCCTGCTGGAACCAGACGTGCTGGTCAGAGCAGTGGTTGGGAACCAGGTCGACGAGTATCCGCAGGCCCAGGCGGTGTGCTTCGCCGATGAGTTCCACGGCGTCCTCCAGGGTGCCGAACATGGGGTCGACCACCCGGTAGTCGGCCACGTCGTAGCCGGCGTCGGCCTGAGGGGAGGAGTAGAACGGCGACAACCACACCGCGTCGACACCGAGGTCGCGCAGATAGGGCAGGCGGCTGGTGATGCCGGGCAGGTCTCCCATGCCGTCGCCGTTGGCATCGGCGAAGCTGCGGGGGTAGACCTGATAGATCACCGCTTCCCGCCACCAGTCGGTTGCGGGGTTGGTGTGTGCGGGCTGGGTGGCGGCGAGCGGCTGGGTCATGTGGGAGGAGTCCTCACGTCAGAGGCGCGGCAGGCATGGCGCCGGGCGTGAACAAGTGGGTCGTAGTACGGAGCCGGGGAGCCGGCGGCCGTGGCCGGCTCAGTGGCCTTCGGTAGCGCCATACGCGGGCACGAACGGGCCTTGCGGGAAGGAAGGCCTTGAGGTGCTTCGGGCGGTGGGCCGGGCATCAGCCCTTGGTGCCGCCGGCCGTCAGGCCGGCCACGAGGTGCCGTTGCACGACGTAGAACACAGCGGCGGCAGGGATGGCGATGAGGACCGAGGTGGCGGCCAAGTAGTTCCACTGGGAGTTGAACTGGCTGATGTAGCTCTGCAGGCCGACCGCGAGGGTGTACCTCGGCTCGGTGAGCATGAACTTCGAGGCGAACGCGACCTCGCCCCACGCGGTGATGAAGGTGTAGAACGCGGCGACGGCCAGGCCGGGGCGGGCCAAGGGCAGGATCAGACGCCAGAAGGTGCCGAACGGGGTCAGGCCGTCGATGCGGCCGGCCTCGTCGATCTCGGCCGGGATGGTGTCGAAGTAGCCCTTGAGGAGCCACGCGCAGTACGGCACCGCGGTCGAGCAGTAGATGACGATCAGGCCGCCGTAGGTGTCCAGGAGACCGAGACTGCCCATGATCTTGTAGAGCGGAACCATGAGGACGGCGACCGGGAACATCTGCGTCAGCAGGAAGGTGTACATCAGCGAGCCGCGGCCGAGGAACTTCATCCGGGACACCGCGTAGCCGGCGCTCGCGGCGATGAGGACGCCGACGAGCGTGGTCCCGAAGGCGACGATGATGCTGTTGAGCATCCACGTGCCGAAGTCGGTCTTCTGGAGGACGTAGGTGTAGTTGTCCAGCGTCGCGTTGCTCAGGATGCGCGAAGGATGCTGGTAGTCGTTCTTGTCCGGGCCGAGGGAGATGTAGAAGATCCACAAGACCGGGAAGACCGCGATGAAGGCGCAGACGGCCAAGACCGCGTGCAGGGACACGGACGATGTGCGGCTGCGGCGGCTGAGCAGGCGGCGGGGGCTGGTGGGGGCCTGAATGGTCCCGGCCGGAGGGGTGGGGATGGTGGTCATCACAGGGCCCCTTGGTCGTTGCGCTTGAGCCAGCGGCGGTAGACGCTCGTGAAGACCACGAGGAGGGACAGGCACAGGATGCCGACGGTCGCGGAACGGGCGTAGTCCTGGGGCTGCTGTCCGAAGAAGAGCCGGTAGGCGTAGGTCACCAGGATCTGGACGCTGTCGCTGTTGCCGCCGAAAAGCAGGAAGATCACGTTGAACTGGTTGAAGGTCCAGATCACGCCGAGCAGGATGACGGTGCTGCTGACGGGGCGCAAGCCGGGCAGGGTGACGTGGACGAATCGCTGCCAGGGGGTGGCGCCGTCCATGGCCGCTGCCTCGTACATCTCCCGGGGGATGGACTGCAATCCGCCGAGCATGGAAATCGTGATGAACGGGAAGCCGCACCAGATGTTCACGCCGATCGCGGCGACCTTCTGAGCGAAGGGGTCGCTGAGCCAGGACGGGCCGTCGAGACCGAGGCTGACCAGGAGCTGGTTGACGACACCGTCGTCAGCGAGGATCAGCCGCCACGCGAAGATCGTCACGAAGGTCGGCACGGCCCAGGGCAGGATCAGCAGCATGCGGTAGAAGCCGCGGGCCTTGATCTGCCGGTTGATCGCCACCGCCAGGGCCAGGCCGAGGGCGTAGGTCAGGGCGACGCAGGCGATGGTCCAGATCACGGTCCAGGCGAAGTGGGGCCAGAACTGGTTGTTGGAGCCGGTGAGGACCTCGGTGTAGTTCTTCAGTCCGACCCAGGAGAAGGTGCTCGGAATCTCGTTGGCACCGATGGTGCGTCCGACGTTCTGGCTGGTGGCATCCGTGAACGTCAGGTAGATCCCCTGGATCAGGGGGTAGGCGACGACGGCCAGCAGGACCAGGACGACCGGTACGCACATGGCCCAGGCGTACCAGTGCTGGTTGTAGGAGTTCTTGATGCGTTGCATCGGGCCGCGGCCGGAGCCCCGGCCTTGTTGGCTCTGGCGGGCGGATTCGCCCTCGACGACTGTGGTCATCTCGGCACCTCATGGGACAAGGACGGGAAGGAGCGTCAGCGGAGCGGGCTGCCCCCTGGCGCGGCAGGGGGCAGCCCGCGGTGGTCTTACTGGGTGCTGAACTCCGGCAGCAGCTTCTTCGCCTCCGCGGCGGCCTTGTCCAGGCCGGGCTTCGTGGTCTCCTGCTTCGAGACGATCTTGATCAGCTGGGTCTCGAACGGGGTGTAGAGCGAGGAGTACTGCGCGAGCGGCTGGCGCGGCTTGCCGCCGGCCAGGAGCGGGGAGTAACCGGCGATGCCCGGGTTCGCGTTCACCTCGGCGGTGTAGGCGTCATCCCGGGTCGGCAGAGTGCCGTTGGCGAGCGCGACCTTCACCTGGGACGGCGCGGAGGTCATGAAGGCGATGAACTTCTGCGACGCCTCCTGGTGCTTGGCGTCCGAACCGGCGTAGGCGACAAGGTTGTGGCCCCCCAGCGGGGCACCCTGGCCGGCGCTGCCCGCGGGCAGGGCAACGATGCCGAGGTTGTTCTTGTCCTTGAACGCGGCGCCCTTGAAGACGTTCGCGTTCTCCCACGGGCCCTGGATGATCGAGGCGACCTTGCCGCTGTTGAAGGCGTCCATGATGTTGGCGTACGCGTTGCTGGTGGTGTCCAGCTTGCGGATGCCCGGGGTTTCCAGGACAGAGTTCAGGGTGTCGATGCCCTTCACTGCGGCCGGGGAGTTCAGCGTGATCTGCTTCTTCCCCGCGTCGACCATGTCAGCGCCCTCGCCGTACAGGAATGGCATGGCGTAGTACGACTGCGGGTTGAAGGCGAAACCGTCGACGCCGGTCTTCTCCTTCACCTTGGCCAGGTCCGCCTTGAGCGCGTCCCAGGTGGTCGGAGCCGTGGTGATGCCCGCCTTCGCGAACAGCTCCTTGTTGTACATCAGCGCGAGCGTGTCGGTGACCTGCGGGACGCCGTAAAGCTTGCCCTGGTACTTCGCCTGCTCGATCAAATTCGGCTTGAACTTCGCGCTTTCCGCGGCTGCGGCAGTGCCGTCGAGCGGAGCGAGGAAACCTGCCTCGACGAAGCCCGGGGTCCAGCCGACGTCGGCGCGCAGCACATCCGGGGCACCCTTGCTGCCCGCCGCGGTCTGGAACTTCGTCTGCGCGTCACCGAACGGCACGCTGACGTACTCGACCTTGACGTCGGGGTTGGCCTTCTCGAACTCGGCGACCAGGCCCTTGAAGGTCCCGGCCTCGTTCGTGGCGTCGGAGGTGTCCCACCAGGTGATCGTCACCGGGCCGGACGTGTCGGAGCCGGAGCTGCCGCCGGAACAGGCAGAAGCAGAGATGGTGAGAGCCGCTACAACGACGGCTGCCGCAAGACCACGGCGCATGGGGAACTCCTCGGAGAAAAGGCTGACCGGAAGGCGACCCGGGCACTGCCGCCGGAGCGGGACGGAACCGGCGGCAGCTAGCAATCATGCACCTTTCGCACATATCGGTTGTGCGGAAGGCCGGGCCGCGGGTGGACTCGTCCACCGATGGGAACGGGTTCCGTTCCGGGTGGCGGGTCGAGCACCTCGCGAGCTCTTTGATGTCGCAGACGTTAGCAGGTTATTAACAGCAGTTAGTTAACGTTTCTGTAACGTGGATTTCGAATGCAGTCCCTGACGCGGCGGCCTCGGGGTGCACCTCTCCGATGGCGTCTGACCTGCGGAAACAACGAACCCCGCTGCGCCGGGAGAACGGCGGGCGGGGTCACGAAAGGAGTGGGCCCGATGTGGTCGGGCGGCGAGGCTGGCCCATCAGTCGGTGGTGGGGGGATGGGCCGTCGAATCGCGCACGATCAGGTGCGTTCCCAAGAGCTGGTGAGGATGCTGATCCTCGCCCCGGATGGTGGAGAACAACAGATCCGCCGCAGTTCGGCCCTTGGCCGCGATCGCTTGCCGTACCGTCGTCAGGCGGGGCCTCATCCACGAGGCGTCGGGAAGATCGTCGTAGCCCGTGACGGAAACATCCCGCGGTACCTCCAGACCCATGTCCTGCAGGGCGTCGATCGCGCCGAGGGCAAGAATGTCCGACATGGCGACGACCGCGGTGGCGGGCTGCGCGGCCATGAACCTTTTGGTGGCCTTGAACCCGTCCATGCGCGTGGCGGGCACCTCGACCACCTCAATGTCCTCCAGGCCCATCCCGGAATCCTCCAAAGCCCGGGTCACGCCCGCCATCCGGCGGGCGAGCGGCCCCCGGTAGCCGCGTTCGGCGCGCTCGGGACCCGGATCGATCGACAGCAGCGTGATCCGGCGGTGCCCTAGGTCCAAGACGTGACGTACCGCCTCGTACGCACCGCCCTCGTCGTCGACGTCGACACTGGAAACACCCTCGTGGGAACTGCTGTCGACCAGCACGAAAGGAATCCCGTGCCGGCGCAGCTCGGCGACCTCACCACGATCGTGCTCCAGGCCGCAGACGATGAAGCCGTCGACCGCCGCATACGGAATCGCCTTCAGCATGGAATCCCGCAGCGGCGGCGTCAGCAGCAGTGTGTACCCCTGCTCGTCGCAGACCTGCCCCACACCGGTGAGGAACCGGGAGTAGTACGGGTTCTCCATCACGCGTGCGAGGTTCTGCGGGAGCAGCACGCCGAGGGACTGGGTTTGGCCTGCCTTGAGCATGCGGGCCAGGGTGTTCGGGGTGTAGCCGAGCTCCTGGGCCACCCGCAGGATGCGGTCCCGGGTGGCCACCGAGAGCTTTTCGGGGCTGTTGAACGCGAACGAGACCGCCGACCGTGACACACCTGCCGCCTCTGCGACGTTCTTGGCTGTCGGCCGGGACTTCCCCTCGCTTGAGGCAGTCCCGGATGTGGTTGCCGGCATGTCTGCCCCCCGCGTCGGTAAACGATTAGTAACGGTATAGCGCACGGCTGCCGCCTCCCGCTACTGGCGTGGAGGATGCTGGCCTGCTTGGCGGAAGAAGGCCGACGCGCTGTCGACGTCTCCGCGGCTCCGCCGAAGAAATTTACTCATCATTAAATTGGGTTAGCAAATCTCCGAACGGCTCCCAGCAGGCCATATCAGCCAACGCCAGCGCCCACGGGCAAGCGCGGACGCACCCCGTACGGCAGACCGGCCCCCCCGTGCGAGGACGTACGATCCGTGACCCACCGCCTCCTCGCCGGCCACCCCTACTGCGTCACCCTCACTCAAGGCGGCGGCCGGCTTCCGTTGCTACTTGCCCCTGCTCGCCTCCCTGGAGCCAGAGGTCCGCCGACCCGCGGCTGTCCCACACCCGCACGACCGCGATCGCACTCCCCGCCCTGCGCGCAACCGGGACGAGGAACCCGACGCACGCGCTGAAGTCCTGGCCGGGATCGACCGGCTCGACCCACGTGACGTTCGCCGACTCGATGTTCCTGAGTGTCCCGGTCCGCCTGAATGGCGAACGCCGGCTACGGCTCGCAGGACCGTGCCGGAACAGCGCGTTTCCGTCAGGGCCTTGTCGCTGCGGCCGGGTGACGTGAGGTGTCGATCAAGGTCGAGTCTCGTTGGCAGGGCGTCTTGTTCTCCGATTGTTGGAGCAGCTCATGTCGCGTCGTCCTGTTGCCACTGCCGTTCTCGCGGCGGCTGGTATCGCTTTCACCGCTACTCCTGCCCTGGCTGGCGGGATCGTCGTGGTTGGTTCGCCGTCCCACGACAATTCCTGCGCCCACCAGCGCACCGGCACGAGGCCGCAGGGTGCCACCACCGCCGGCCCGGGGATCGCCAACGCCCTGTTGGGTCAGCTCCCGGCCACTGCAGCCCTGAATCACTGTGGTGGGGCGGATCTGCCCTGTGTGCCCGCCAAGGTGCCGGACGGTCAGGCGCAGCTCCTTGCCAAGCTGGGTTCACCTGTCACGGGAGGGACTGCCTTGCTGTGCGATGCGCAATCCACCCAGGCAAAGGGCAGCGAGCCTTTGTCCGACGTTCTCGAAGAAGTCGCGATTTTGTAGAACAGCGGTTCCAAAGTGGACGACAGCTGACGATGGCGGGCGCGAGGATGCCGTGACGTCACGGCCTCGTCTGGACGTGACGGGCTCGATCGGGCCTGCGGGTCTGCCTCGGCGGGGACGCCGGGTTCCCCAACGTCCATCCAAACCAGGTGGCCGTGCTCACCCGCTACCGGGACCTGCCCGCCCTGGTCAACCGGCACGTCGCCCTCGGCCTGGAGCAGACAGCGGTACACCCCTGCTGCCAGCAAGATCCCGGTATGCGGGCTTGGGGAGCCACCGCCTCGGTTTGGCGGGCTCGTGTGAAATGTTCGGGCTACGCCCAGGTCTTGGACGTCGCCTCTGGCCCGTACCCCGTTCCTGACTGTGGACGTGTCGAGGCCGTCCATGTGCTGCAGCCCGGTGTGGCCGGCAGAGCGTGCCGCTGGTGACGTAGACACGCCAGGGTAGGGGTGCAGCGCCGTTTCGCCGCGGACCTCGATCGTGATGACAAAGAACGTGCAGGACTCGTAGATCGACTCGAAGTGGCAGTCCAACTCGACCTGGCGAGCGCAGTATCCCGAGCATGCGACGGTGTATTTCCCGGCGGAGCTTGGCCGTCTCCGAGCCCTCGGCGTCGGCTGGCAAGCGTCGCGGGTGCTTGGCCAGTGCGGGTGATCGACCCGTTCCGGTCGGGGTCGGGCGGCCTGCGGGGTGACGCTGGCGTGCCCGTCTGGCCTGCGGGGCGCTGCTGCGGAGAAGTGGGCAGCCGGGTGGTCCATCACGCGATGGCGTACGCCGGGCCGGGTGGCGGCCTTGACGGTGACCCGTCAAGGCCAGGTGGCGGAGAGCGGCACTCGAACTGCCCGGGCCAGAAGACGACGCGACGTGAGGCTCACGTCATCTGGGTGCCCAGGCGTACGCACTCGATGAGGTAGTTCCCGGTGTCGGCATCGA
The DNA here is from genome assembly GCF_046548835.1 of Streptomyces sp. cmx-4-9. Taxonomy (NCBI): domain Bacteria; kingdom Bacillati; phylum Actinomycetota; class Actinomycetes; order Kitasatosporales; family Streptomycetaceae; genus Streptomyces; species Streptomyces sp. cmx-4-9. Next base: position 502,607 of record NZ_JAEBEE010000006.1, read on the forward strand.
TGGTGACACCGTGGGCCTCGCTGTGGAATCCGGGGAAGGCCCGGTCGAACGCCTCCAGCGCGGACAGGTAGCGCAGGACCGGACCGCCTGGCGCGCCGAGTGCTTCTCCGGGCATCAGGACGGGGATCCCCGGGGGAGTCACGGTCACCATGGCCGCAGCCACCCTGCCGGCGGCCTGGGCGAGGGGAATCCGTTCCGTGCCGCCCCGGATCAGCTGCCGGTAGCACGCCTGGGGCGGGACTGCGGGCTCGGGCAGTTGCTGGAAGGCGGTGTCCAGGGCGTCGATCAGCTCCGCCCGGGTGAGGTGTTCGTGCATGTCCTGGCACAGACCGCGCAGGGTCGTGCCGCTGTAGCGCTGCGGGTAGCGCGCGACGAGGTCCGGCAGTACTTGGCGCAGCGGGGTGTCGGCGTCATGGAGGGCCTTGAAGTCCATGAGGGCGTCCATCAGGGTGCCCCACTTGCCCTTGGTGATGCCCATGGAGAACAGGACGAGGGTGGTGTAGGTGTCGGTCTTCTCCACGACGATGCCGCGGCCGGCCAGGTACGCGGTGGGGATACGGGCGGGGATGCCCCAGGAATCCGCCTCGCCTCGCGCATCCACGCCGGGGCAGGTCAACGTCACCTTGATGGGGTCCAGCAGGCACTGGCCCTCGCTGAGTCCCTTGAAGCCGTGCCAGTCCGCCTCTGGGACGAGCTCCCAGCAGCGGGGATCGGAGGCCAGGAGCGCCGGGGAGGCGTCTGCGAAGGCGACGGTGGTCCCGTCGGCCGGGTCGGTGACGGTGTCGGGCTGCCAGACGCCGAAGAACCACGTCGGCCGGTCCCCGGCCTCTGCGATCCGGCGCCCGGTACGGACGAGGGCCTGCCGGAACCGTACAGCCTCGGTCACCGCCTCGTTCACCAGCCACTCGCCCTGCGGTCCGTCCATCATCGCCGCGGCCACGTCCAGCGAAGCGATCACCGGGTACAGCGCCGAGGTGGTGCCGTGCATCATGAACGTCTCGTTGAACCGGTGATGTTCGACCGGCGCTCGGGGTGAGGACTTCACGTGGACCATGGCGCTCTGCGACAGGGCGGCCAGCAGCTTGTGCGTCGACTGGGTCGCGAAGACCGTGGGACGCTCGTCACCCTCGAAGGTGTCCGGCCCCACGGCCATGCCGTACCGGCCCGCGTACAGGGGGTGGAAGCGGGCGTAGGCGAACCAGGCCTCGTCGAAGTGCAGCCGTGGAGTACTGGGTGCCAGGGCGCGCGCCGTCTGCACGGTGTCGTAGCACAGGCCGTCGTACGTCGAGTTCGTGATCACCGCGTACTGGGCCTGGGGCGATACCGCGCCCGGCGTCAGCGGGTGGGCGGCGATCCTGGCGGCGACCGCGGCGGGCGCCGTCTCGCGCGCCGGCAGTGGTCCGGCCAGCCCGTATCCGTTGCGGGTCGGGACGAGGTAGACCGGGCGCGCACCCGAGATCACCAGGCCGTGCAGCACCGACTTGTGGCAGTTGCGGTCCACGAGGGCGATCTCGTCGGTGGTGACGCAGTAGTGGCCGACCATTCGGTCGGCTGTGGAGTCGCCGTGGAGCACGAAGTACGTACGGTCGGCGCCGAAGACGCGGGCGGCGTTGCGCTCGGCTTCCCCGATGGGGCCGCTGTGCTCGAAGAGGGAACCCAGCTCCTCCACCGAGATCGACAGGTCGGTGCGGAAGAGCCGCTCGCCGTAGTAGTCGAAGAAGGCCCGGCCGACAGGCGACTTCAAGAAGGCCACACCGCCCGAGTGCGCCGGGGTGTGCCAGGAGTACTCGTGGGCGTCGTCGAACCGTCGCAGCGCTTTGAAGAACGGCGGCAGGACGGAGTCGCCGTATTCCCGGGCGGCGTTGAAGACCCGGCCCGCGATGAAGGACGGCGTGTCCTCCAGAGGCCAGATGTATCCGACCGCGGTCTCCGCCACCCACAGGGGGAGGCGGTCCAGGCCGTGGTCCGACTCCTCGCTCATGACGACGAAGACGGGCAGGGCTGTGAACCGACGAGTGATCTGGCGCAAGACGGCCGCTCCCCGGCCGTCGCTGTCCTCGCCGGCCTCGGACGGCAGATCCCAGGCGACGACCGCGGCCGACAGCCCCGCCTCCGTACGCAGGGCGGCGCAGGCCGCCTCGACGGTCCGCGCCCACCGCACCTCCAGGCCGCGATTCTCCAGCTCCTTGCCGATCCTTCGCAGTTGGTCACCGCCGACGCCCCGGCCCAAGGGGTCCTCGCGGAAAGCCAGCAGGACACTACCGTTCGCCATGACATTCTCCACGTACGTCAACCCATCCCGACCTGCCAAGTGTCGAGTTCAAACATCACGGACCGGGCCGAAATCCGGCGGCCCTCACCCATTCGGCGGGGCGCACGACATGCGCATTACAGTCACCCGGCGCGGGTGTGACCGCGCCCATTCGATGCCGGTGTTCTGGGCGGGATGATCGGGCTGGGCGGCGCCGAGTTCCGTCTGCCGTTGCTGATCGGCCTCTTCGGGTTCGCCGCGCTCTCGGCGGTCATCCTGAACAAGGCGATGAGCCTGGTCGTCGTCCTGGTCGCGCTGCCCGCCCGTCTGGGCGCCGTCCCGGCCGCCGAGATCGCGGCGCGCTGGCCGGTCGCGGTCAACCTCCTGTCCGGCAGCCCGCTGGGAGCGTGGGCGGGAGCGACCTGGGCGGTACGCATGCGCAGCAGCACCCTCTACAAGGTGCTGGCCGCCCTGATGGTGCTCATGGCCGCCGCCCTCTTGGTCACCCACACCACCGCATTGGGCACCCTGGATCTGCCGCTGTGGGCGCAGGTACCCGCCGGTGTGGTCGCCGGGTTCGGCATCGGCGTGGTCGCCGCGATTGTGGGCGTGGCAGGCGGTGAGCTGCTGATCCCGACGATCGTGCTGCTCTTCGGCGAGGACGTCAAAACCGCTGGAAGCTCTCCCTGCTGGTCTCCCTGCCCACCATGCTCGTCGCGTTCGCCCGCTACAGCCGCGATGGCAGCTTCGCTGTCCTCGGTGCCAAGCTCCGCTTCACGGCGGTCATGGCCGCCGGCTCGATCGTGGGCGCGGTGCTGGGCGGGCTGCTCCTCGGCGTCTTCCCGGACCTGATCCTCATCCCCCTGCTCGCCGTGATCCTCCTCGTATCCGCAGTCAAGCTCGCGCGCCACGACTGAGTTCGGCGAGACGCCTCTGCACGCCTCTGCACGCCTTTGACGCGCCTGCGGACAAAGCCGCCGGACCCTGTTCAGTCGATCAGAGGGCTCCGGCGCTCCAGCAGGACCACGTTCCGCCAGGCCCCGTGGTGCCGGCCGTTCCGCTCTCGGGGGCCGATGATCCGGAACCCGGCTCGCGCGTGGACGGCGAGGCCGGCGGCGTTCTCGGGGAAGATCCCGGACTGGATGGTCCAAATCCGGCGGCCTCGGTGGGGGCGACCAGGGCGTCCAGCAGGGCGCGGGCAACGCCGCGGCCGCGGGCCTCGGGGCGGACGTAGACGGAGTGCTCGACCACGCCCGCGTACGCGCACCGGTCCGAGACAGCGCTCGCCGCGACCCTCCCCAGCACGGCGCCGTCGTCGAGGACGACGAAGCGGTGGCCGGGCAGCTTCGCCTTGTCGAACGCCGCCCGGTCCGGGGCCTGCGTCTCGAAGGTCGCGTTGCCCTCGTCGATCCCGGCCTGGTAGATGCCCAGCACCTGCTCGGCGTGCTCGGGCAGCAGTGCTTCGATGTGCACCGCGGTCACGCCGTCTTCGCGGCGCCGGCCAGCAGCGCGCCCATGGCGGCGAGCACGGACGGCTCGACCCGGTAGTACACCCATGTCCCCCTGCGTTCGGAGGACAGCAGCCCGGCCTCCTTCAGCTTCTTGAGGTGGTGGGAGACGGTGGGCTGGGAGACGCCGACGTCGGAGATGTCGCACACGCACGCCTCTCCGCCCTCGTGGGAGGCGACGGCGGAGAACAGGCGCAGGCGCACGGGGTCACCGAGGGCCTTGAACATCTTCGCGGCGACCTCGGCCTCCTCGGCCGACATCGGGTGCTCGTTCAGCGGCGGGCAGCAGGCCGCGACGACGTCGGGCTCCGGCAGCGGCAGAACCTTCACATTCGACATACGTCTATGTTGACACACATCGAACCAAGGGTCATTGGGTCAGGTGCGGGCCAGGTGGAAGGCCAGGCGGCGGGCCGCCCGGGCGGCATCCCGGCCGACCCCGCGCAGCGTGTTCGAGGACAAGCTGCGCTGCCACTCCAGCCCGACGAACTCCAGGCCCGGACGAGAGGGCGAGGTGCCGCTGCGGTGGCGCGGGTGCCCGGCCGGGTCGAGGGCGCCGTCGAGTCCGGCAAGGTAGGGCAGGTGGGGGCGGTAGCTGGTGGCGAGGATCAGCTTGTCCAGCCGCTCCGTGGTGCCCTCGGCCCATGCGACCTGGTCGTCGTCGGGGCGCGTGAACATCGGGCGGCGGTCGGGGGCGCCGGTGGTGAGGGCGGCGCGGTAGCGGCCGTAGTCCAGGACCGGCGGGGCGGGCGGGGTCTTCAGCAGTCGGCCGAGCGGGGCGGCGTCCAGGCCGGTTCGGGTGAGCCAGAAAGTGCAGGTCTCTGCCCAGCAGGTGCTGCCGGGTGAACTTCACCGGCGCCCGCGTGGCCAGGCTCACGCGGCTGTCGCGGGCGAGCTCGGCGGCGATCTGCACCGCGGAGTCCCCGCCCCGACCACCACCACACGCTGCCCGGCGAACGATGCCGGGCCGCGGTAGTCGGCCGCGTGCAGGACCTGCCCGGCGAAGGCCTCCAGGCCCGGCAGGTCAGGGCGGTGCGGCCGGCCGAAGCTGCCCGAGGCGGCGATCACCGCCCGTGCCGACAGCCGCCCGCCGCCCTCCAGCTCGACCGTGAAGCCGGCGCCGTCGGCCTGGACCGCCGTCACGCGCTGGCTGGTGCGGATGTCGGCCTGCAGGCGGTCGGCGTAGGCGGTCAGGTAGGCGACGGCCTCGTCCTGGTGCGGGCAGCGGTCCGGATTCCCGCCGAACGGCATGCCGGGCGGTGCGCTGCCGGGCCGGGGAGAACAGGGTCAGGCTGTCGTGGTAGCGCGGCCACGACCCCGCCGCACGCTCCGACGCCTCCGATGCCACTGGCTTCAGCCCTGCCCTGATCAGCGCGTGCGCGGCGGCCAGTCCCGACTGCCCGCCCCCGATGACGACGGCTTCCACGGGTTCTACGACAACCTCAAGAGTTAGATAAGCATCTATGTTGACGCCTATCGATACAGGTGTCATGCTGATCACGGGAGCCATAGACAAGCTTCGAAACACGGGAGGTCGTGATGAACGAACCGATGACCCCCACCAGCCCGAACCGTGCGACGACGACGGCCTCCTGCTGCAGCGCGGCCCCGGCGCAGCCCGCCGCCGAGCTGGCACTCGCCCCGTCCGCACCCTGCTGCGGCATCAGCCAGAGCGCGGAGGCAGCCGGAGCCTGCTGCGACCCGCAGGCCAAGCGCGAAGCCGTCACCACCGGCGCCGGCTGCTGCTGACCACCCCAAGCCCCATCGCCCCCCGCCCGCGTGTACGAAAACCCGGAGACCTGTCATGAGCGAGACCATCACCGAGCTGCCTGTCGTCGTCATCGGGGCCGGCCCCGCCGGACTCGCCGCCGCGGCCCACCTCCTCGACCGCGACATCACGCCCCTCGTCCTGGAAGCCGGCCCGCACGCCGGGGCCGCCGTGCGCGAGTGGGCCCACGTGCGGCTGTTCTCCCGTTGGGGCGAGCTCGTCGACCCTGCCGCCGAGAAGCTCCTGGCCCCGACCGGCTGGTTCAAGCCCGCCGAGGACACCTACCCCTCCGGCGGGGACTGGGCCGAGCACTATCTCCAGCCGCTGGCCGACGTGCTCGGCGGGCAGGTCCGCTACGACGCCCGTGTCACCGGCGTCTCCCGCACCGGCCGCGACCGCATCGTCGACGCCGACCGCGACACCCAGCCCTTCGTCGTGCACTACGTGAACGCCGACGGCAACGAGCACCGCCTCTTTGCCCGTGCCGTCATCGACGCCTCCGGCACCTGGTCCACCCCCGGCCCCGCCGGCGGCAGCGGACTCGCCGCCCTCGGCGAGAAGGCCGCCGCCGACCACATCACCTACCGCGTCCCGGACCTGAAGGACCCCGCCGTCCGCGCCCGCTACGCCGGGAAGCGCACCGCGGTCATCGGCTCCGGCGCCTCCGCCTTCACCGCCCTCGCCCATCTCGCCGACCTTGCCAAGTCCGAAGACGGCCAGGGCACGCACGCCACGTGGATCCTGCGCCGCGGGATCTCCGGCTCGACCTTCGGCGGCGGCGAGGCCGACGAGCTCCCCGCCCGCGGCGCCCTCGGCCTGGCGGCCAAGGCAGCCGTCGACGGCGGCTTCGCCGACGCGGTCACCGGCTTCCGCACCGACACCATCGAGCGCACCTACGACGGCCGCGTCACCCTGGTGGGCGAGGACGGCCGCCGCCTGGACCCGGTCGACGAGGTCGTCGTCCTGACAGGTTTCCGCCCCGACCTGTCCTTCCTGGACGAGCTGCGCCTCGGGCTCGACGAGCGCCTCCAGGCCCCGACCGGACTCGCCCCGCTCATCGACCCGAACCAGCACTCTTGCGGCACCGTCTACCCGCACGGCGTGGGCGAGCTGTCCCACCTGGAGAAGGACGTCTACCTCGTGGGCATGAAGTCCTACGGCCGCGCTCCCACCTTCCTCGCCTTGACCGGCTACGAGCAGGTCCGCTCCATCGCCGCCCACCTCGCAGGCGACCACGAGGCCGCCGCGCGCGTCGAACTCACCCTGCCCGAGACCGGGGTGTGCGGCGGCGCGGGCCTCTTCGACGAGCCCGCCGCCGCGGAGGAGACCGGCGGCGGGTGCTGCGCGGCCCCGGCCACCCTCACCATCGGCGCCACTCCCGCTTCCGCCGGCGGCTGCTGAGGTGAGCAACCTTCAAAGCGGCGTGGCCGCGACCGGGACGGGGGTCCGGTCGCGGCCACGCGCCGTCCTGCCCGCCCTGTGCCTCACTCAGATCACCAGCTGGGGCATCTCTACTACGCCTTCCTCGTCCTCAACCCGGCCATCACCGCCGACACCGGCTGGAGCGCGGGCGCGACCACCACGGCCCTCGTCGTCTCCGCCGGAGCCGGGATCTACGTCGGCCGCGTACTGGACCACCGAGGCCCCCGCACGGGCCCCACCAGCGGGTGAGGGCGGCGAAGGCGGGCTGGTAGAGGATGACGGCCATCGCCGCTCCGGCGAGCAGCCAACCGGCGGCGAAGACGGCCAGGTTGGGGGCAGCGGTTATCACCAGCAGGCTCAGCGACCCAGGACGGAGCCGGCGGTCATGACGGCCTGGCGCGCCACCTACGTCGCTGAGCCGGCGGGAAGGAACCCGTCCGTACTCCCATAGAGAGCATCGACCCGATCCAGATCGGCGCCTCCTACAACCTGGCGGCCGAGGGCGTCGCCGCGAAGCCGTACGAACTCCTGCGCCGCGCCCTGCAGCGCAGCAGCAAGGTAGCCGTCGCCAAGTTCGCGATGCGGGACCGTGAGCGCCTGGGCCTGCTACGCGCCTGGACAAGGTCATCGTGCTGCACGCGATGCGCTGGCCCGATGAGATCCGCTCCTCATCCCAGGTACGGTGCCGGACGTGGCTGTCTCCGACGCCGAGGTCCAGGCAGCGGTCACGTTGGCCGAGACCCTGCCCGGGATCGACATGAGCGAGATCCGCGACGCGAAGAAGGAGGCCACGAAGAAGGAGGCCGCCAAGAAAGCGGCGAAGAATATGCCCGCTGCGAAGAAGACCATCGCGCGCAAGCCTCGCAGCGCCTGAACACGCCGCTCCGCGTGCCAGCTGCAGCACCAGCACGTGGCCCCTCCCGGTGGTTCGGCGGGTGGGCGGATCGAGATGGACGTGAGCGGGGTGACGTTCGCCGACTCGATGTTCCTGAGCGTCCTGGTCCGCCTGAACCAGGAACGCCGGCTACGGCTTGCAGGACCGTTGTCAGCACAGCTGCTGCGGTTGTTGGAGATGACAGGCGTGCCGGCCGTGTTCGAGGTCGGTGGCGCAACCGAGGCGGGTTGTCCCGCCCAGGCGGGGAAGGGGGCGGCGGGGTGTCCGGGCAAGGGTTCCCCGCCGCCGAGGCCGCGGGCGGTGAGCGGAGACAAACCGCCGCGGCCCCATGGGCAACGGGTGATGCAGCCTGATGGTCACGGTCTGCCAGAACGTACGTTGACGAGCGTCTGGCTGTACTCCTGAGAGCCGGGCACCCTCACGCGCTGGGGTGGCTGTGACGCCCGAGCAGGCCGAGTGCCGTCAGCACAGTGACGCAGAGCGTCATCCAGCCGATGAACGCGCCGCCGCCATACAGCACTGCACCAGCTACCGGCGACCCAGCCTTGTGCGAAAGTACCGCCGCCACCACCGCTACCAGCAGCGACGATACGAAGGACAGAAGTGTAAGAAGTACCTGAACGAGAAAACTCAGCCTCACCAGTCGATCCCTTTCACCAAGGTGATCGACCAGTCGGCGGGCAGCCTCAGCTCGACCACCGTTTGCGGATGGCCTGCTGAGGCTCTGCGACGATTAGAGGCTCATCGTGCTCATTGCCTGTTGAGATTGAAGCACTGTCCCCCATCGGACACGTCGCCAGTGCTCACGGCCCTCGAATGAGCAACGCAGAGCCTAGCCGCAGGCAATGAAGATCGCCAGTACTCAAGCCTGGGAGGTGGGCGGTCGGTCCCACACCAGCCTGACACGCCCTCAGTGCGGGTGCGTAGGCGGTGGTCGGGCGGAAGCGGCTGTAGGCCCACAGGGCCAGCACGCAGGTCATGGCGCAGGCGGCCAGGGCGATGCCTCCGATGTGGGACAAGTGCTGGACGGAAGTCGCGGCCGCGTAACCGCACCCACCTCGGCCCCCACCCACAGCACGGCGGCGATGGCGCTGTAAGGGGCTATCTTGCGGTACAGCAACCCCGTGGCACCGGTTATGTGCGGCGCCAGGGTGCGCAGGACCGGCAGGAACCGGCACAGCAGGACGGACTGCCCTCCGCGACGTTCCATCAACGCTTCATTCCTTGCCCAACCTCGGGCCGGCAGGCGGCGTCCGAGCCGGCCCGCCCGCAGTCGGCTGCCGAGCAGCAGGCCGGTGCGGTGCCCGGCAGCGTCTCCCAGCACGACGGCGCAGGCCGTCACGGTCACGACCTGCTGGAGGTCCTGATCGCGACGAAGCTGCTGGCCGAGGCGGAGCGCGAGAGCGCTCGCGCTGTTCGATACCCGCTATATGGACGCCCCCCTCACCCTGCTCCGCGCCGATGGCTTCGAGGTGCCCGAAGAGGACATCGCCCGGCTCTCGCGCGTCACCACATCAACGTCCTCGGCCGGTACTCCTTCCGGCTTCCCGGCCTGCCTGGCGGAATGCGCCCCCCTGCGCGATCCGGACAACGCCGAGGATTGAGTCCCGCGCCGCTCTCGCCGGGCAGTCGGCGAACGTAACCGAGCCGGCGGCAGGCCGACGTCATGGGCAGTGGCGTGTCCGAAGCCCGTCGGGTCAGGTGCTGAGTGTGTGTCCCGTTGTCGAGTCGACGTGCTCTGGGATCTCGTCGTGGCGATCGCCCACCGTCGGTGTCCCGGTGGGCTCGAACATGAGGATGGCGGCGCCAGAGGGAGCGTACGGCTTGTGCTCTGTGCCTCGGGGGACGGTGAAGACCGCCCCCTGTGGGAGCAGGACCGTGCGCTCCCCGTCGGGCTCACGCAGGGAGATGCGCAGCTCACCGTCGAGTACCAGGAAGAACTCGTCGGTGTCGTCGTGTACGTGCCAGATGTGTTCGCCCTCGACCTTGGCTATGCGGACGTCATGGTCGTTGACGCGAGTGACGATGCGGGGGCTCCAAAAGGCATCGAAGGAGGCCAGAGCCTGGTTGAGGGAGATGGGTTCGCTGCTCATGGGCTCATCCTGAGCCGTTTCGCGTGGCCGCCGTGAGTGCTAGTAATCGCATATGGCGAAAGAATCCTCGCAGGCAGCTCGCACGGCGGGCGTACACAGGGTCGTCGTGATCGTGGACGAGAACTCGAACCCCTTCGAGCTGGGCTGCGCGACCGAGATCTTCGGCCTGCGCAGACCGGAGGTCCGCCGTGATCTCTATGACTTCAGGCTCTGTTCGCCCGAGCCCCGCACCCTGATGCGAGACGGATTCTTCACGCTCACGGGAGTCGCCGACCTGGAGGCGGCCGACGCGGCGGATACCTTGATCGTCCCCAACCGGCCGGACACAGAAGTGCCCCGCCGTCCCGCCGTGCTCGATGCCGTCCGCCGGGCACACGCCCGCGGTGCGCGCCTGGTCGGCTTCTGCAGCGGCGCTTTCACACTGGCCGAGGCTGGCGTCCTCGACGGGCGCCGAGCCACCGCGCACTGGCAGTGGGCGGATTCCTTCCGGGCCCGCTTCCCCTCTGTCCAGCTCGAAGCAGACGTGCTGTTCGTGGATGACGGTGACATCCTCACTGCGGCAGGAAGTGCAGCTGCTCTCGATCTCGGGCTGCATCTGGTCCGCCGCGACTACGGCGCGGAGGTCGCCAACTCTGTGAGCCGACGGCTGGTCTTCGCGGCAAACCGGGACGGTGGGCAGCGGCAGTTCGTGGAGCGTCCCATGCCCGACCTGCAGGACGAGTCCTTGGCGCCTGTCCTGGCCTGGGCTCACGAACGGCTGGACTCACCGCTCACTGTGTCCGGCCTGGCGGCGCGTGCGGCGGTGAGCCCGGCGACGCTGCATCGCCGCTTCCGGGCGCAACTGGGCACGACGCCACTGGCGTGGCTGACGGGGGAACGGCTCGCTCTGGCGTGCCGGTTGATCGAGCGAGGCGAGTCCCGGTTCGAGGTAGTCGCGCGACGCAGCGGGCTTGGCACCGCTGCCAATCTGCGCAAGCTGATGCGCCGCGAGACCGGCATCACACCGTCGGCGTACAAGCGTCGGTTCGGGCCGGAGACGAACTGATGGCGGGCATCCCCCTGCTGACGAACCACGTGTCTTGAATCCCACCCAGGAAGCCGCCACCGCGGTGCGCGCGCCGTGGAGTGAGGCCCCCTGTCCCGTGCTCACGGTCGACGCCGACAACACGTTGGTGTTCGTCAACGAGGTCGCCGGTCTGTTGTTCCCCGACGCCCGCCCTGGTGCCTCGATGTCGGATGCCGTGCCCGCGCGGCTGTCCGACGCCCACGCCCGCTGCCTGACCCCGGCACCCGCCGGCCCGGTGGTGCGAGACTGAAGCCGGGAACTGGTGGAGGGCTTCGTCGGCCATCAAACCTACGAGGCCCACCCGACGGCCCGTGACGACGGGACGCTGCTGTGGTGGCTGGTTGACGACACCGACCACCGCTCACCGCGCGAGGTGCTGCGGATCGAGCGGGAACGCACTGCGTTCCTGACGCAGGCGTCGAACCTGCTGTTGTCCTCGCTGAACCTGGAGCGGTGCATGGACGTGACCGCGCAGATGGCTGCCGAGCACCTTGCCGACGCGGCTCTGCCATCTCTCCCGCCCGCGGCAGGGAGCTGCCGGTGGTGTCCTGCCTGAGCGGCAGGACGCCGCAGTCGTCGCGGGTTACCGCGTCCGCGGAGGACGTGCCTGGGCTGGCCGAAGCCCTGCAGGGGTTGAGGATCACCGGCACCCTGGACCACTTCACCCGTCACAGCCAGGACAGCGACTCGGCGTCTTCCACCAGGCAGTCGCGGCCCGGCCGATGAGATGACGGGTGTGCTGGCCGTGTTCGATTGTCGATGACGCAACCGAGGCCAGCTGACCTGCCAGGCGGGGAAGGGGGCGGCGAGGTGTCCGGGAGAGGGTTCCCCGCCGCCGAGACTGCGGGCGGTGAGCGGGACAAACCACCACGGCTCATGGGCAACGGGTGATGCTGAAGGTCACGGTCTGCGGAACACACGTTGACGAGCATGCGGGCAGACGTCAGGCCGGGCGGTGTGCGCCGGCGAGTCTGCCTTTTTCGGGCGGGGTCGGCTGGTCAGGGGCCGTCGTAGTGGTCCCGGCTGCCGGATTTGGCCAGGCCGCGGCTGATCATGTAGCCGAAGGTGAGGATCACGATGTACAGCCAGGCCATGTCGGCGCGGAAGTAGTCGCGGTGTCCGTCGTCGGTGCCCACCACCATGGAGGCGATCAGGACGGCGATCACGCAGGCGATGTAGACGAAAAACTCCGTCGTCTTCAGGGCCGACTTCGTCTCGGTCGACAGACGGCGCGTGCCGTGCCCTGAGACATCGGTGTGGCTCGTGGAGCGGCCTGCAGGAGCGCCGCCAGAAATCGGGGAGGTCATGGGAAATCCAATCCTTTTGCGGAACGCACCTGGTGCGCTCCATGGGCCGGGTCACGTCATATCGACGCTGTCCCCTCCGGCGACTACCCGGAATGTCCGATAGGAACGTCACATAAGCGGTAAATCGAGTTGGTGTCTGTTGGCATGGGACGTCACAGGGAGGGCAGATACCTGGTGGGCCGGACTCGTTTGGTGCACTTCCTCCTCGGAATGCGAGACACGACGAGCCTGGCCCACCACCGGCAGTACAGGGGGCATGCCAAGTCGTGCGACTGGCGCCCACCGTTCCTTCCCCGGCTCCCGGTACGGCCGACGGTGATGGGGCTGTTCCTCTGGTGCGGCAGCCCCATCGCCATTGCCTCGTCAGCCCCGCCCCGCCCCATCTCCTCCTACTGACGGCTCGGACCGAGGGGCGCACCCGTGCGGTGCCGTTTGGTCAACGAACCGGGGTGGCCGCTGCGCGGAGGGACTGGGTCGTTCTGGCTGCGAACCTCAGATCGCATACCGGACGCGGCCGGGACTTTCGCTCGTGCAGCGCTGACCGAAGACTTACCATCCGGTCCTCAGGACCGGGCGGCGGCTGCGGGGCGGGACGTGCCGACAGAGGGGCCGCGGCGGCGATGGATTACGACGCTGCCTGCCCACCGGCTTCGCCCATGTCCGGACCCTGCGAGCCCACGCCGGCCGGGGCGGCCGGGGCCAGGTCGCGGCGGCTGAACCCGTGGGACCTGGACGATGTGAGTTCGCGCCGCCCCGTCGATGCGCACCGTTGCTGGCCGGGCCAGCGTAGATCGCACAGACCTCACGATCGCGAGGAGTCGCCGTCATGGGCGCTACACAGGACAAGCGGTGGCAGCCGGATCAGCCGGGCAACGGACCCTACAAGGCGGCGGAACACAAGGGACCAGGTCAGGACCTGGCGGGGCGGCAAAGGTCCTCACACCATCTGGACGAGGAGACCAAGCGCCGCCGTGAGGAAGACATGGTGAAGGAGGGAGACGTCGAGGGCGACGAGCTGTAGCAGTCCCGCGCCCCATGGCCTTCGTATAGCTGCCCGCTCGCCCCAAGCAGAGCAGCGGCCGCAAGAAGGAGCGCCCGATGAGCAAGCCGCTGAGTCAACGCCCCATCAGCAGTACCCCTGGACACTCCGGCCTATCGCCGTGCAAACCCGCCCGCCGCGACCACCGCAGCCGCGGTTCCTGAAGGCGGGAACGGGTGAACCGGCGTTGGGCCGAAATCCTCCAGGAGATCCGGGTCGCGCAGACAGGCGGCCAGATCCTGTTCGGGCTGCTGCTGAGTATCGCCTTCACCACGAGGTTCGAGAGCCTGTCCGCCTTCCGCCGAGGCCTGTACGTCGTCACGGTTGTGCTGGGAGCCTCCCCAGCGGCCGCCTTGATCGCACCCGTCTCCATCCACCGGTGCCTGAGCAGCCCAGTCGGCCGCGCGGATGACGCCGAGACCGTCAGGGACGGCCACCGCCGAAAACGCCGTCGTTCAGCTCGACGAGTGTGGTGGACATGTTGGTTTGCATCATGCGCACCGCGGCGTCGGCGAGTTCCGCGTTGATGTGGGCTGTGCCCTCGGGGACGACGGTGACATCGTAGTGGCGGATGTGCGCGTCGAGCGCGGAGTAGAGGATGCACTGTTCGGTGACATGGCCGCACAGGACCAGTCGCCCCACGTTCAGCTGCCCCAGGAGGTAGCGAGCGGAGTTTCGTAGAAGTTCGAGTGCCGGGCCTTGACGACGAAGAGAGAGTCCTCGTCCGGGGTGATGCTCTCCACAAGCTCAGGGTGACGCCCGGCCAGAGCGGTACGGACCAGTTCCCCGTGGTGGGAGCGCCACTGGCCGAAATTGTCGTTCACGTAGATGATCGGCGCTGAAACGGCCCGGCCGCGTTCCAGGAGCTGCTGCACGGTCGGCAGCGCCTCCCGTACCGAGGGGACGAGCGCGTCGGCATCCTGATGTTCGTAGGTGTTCAGCATGTCGACGACGATGAGTGCTGCTGTCATGGGCCAACCCCTTGGCGCACGTGCGGACCGCACCGGCCCAGGAACGCTGCGGTCGGGGACGGCTCCTCTGAGGCGCGGTCAGACGGACAGGGCTTGGAGAAGGTCGCCGACCTGGGGGTCCGGCAGGGCGCGGGCCACGTCGGCCTGCGCGACGATTCCGACGAGGGTGTGGCCGTCTATGACGGGTAGGCGACGGACCTTGTGCTCGGTCATGGTCCGCAGTATCTCGCCGGCGTCGTCGTCCGCGCCGATGGTGACGGCTTCGCCCTGGGCAAGATCGCCTGCCAGGCAGGACGCGGGGTCCTTGCCGGCGGCCAGAACCTTCACGACGATGTCGCGGTCGGTCAGCATTCCCTTGAGCTTGTTGTCCGTGCCACAGATGGGCAGGGACCCGACCCTCATGGCGGCCATCTTCTCCGCCGCTGCCAAAACCGTGTCCTGGGCTCCGATGCAGGTTGCGTCGGGAGTCATGATCTCGCGTGCAGTGGGCATGACGATCAGTCCTCCTCCAGAGCGTGATGACGGAAAGGTCCTGTCGTTGGGCACCTGCCCTCAACGCTGCTCCCGCATGCGGTCGAGCGCCACCCGCGGGCGGCGGCCGGGCTTCTCGTTGTTGTTGCCTGCTGGGGGGACTGCGTCCTGTCTGCCGCAGCGAGGGGACATCTGCCGTAACGCAGAGAGGTGCCCGGCGCCGGTCCGGGCGAGGCTGCACTGCCGGGTAGGCCTGTCCGTCGGGAGGCCCGAGCGGTTGGTTTGTTTTCAGGCGGTATGGAAAGGCGCCCGGGTGCCGCGGTCTCGCGACCCGCCCGGGCCGGCTGCGGTCTGGGAGGAATCATGCGTGCAAGAGTGTTGACGATCGCAGTGTTCACGGCTTCCCTGGCATGTTCCAGCGTGGCGGCGGTGACCGCAGCACCTGCTCCGAACACCGCCGATGCCCGTTTCGTGCAGATGGCCCACCAGAGCAACCTGGCGGAGATCGCCGCAGGTCAGGACGCCCAGAAGAACGCGACCACCGCGTGCGTCAAGCAGGCCGGTGCCACCCTCGTCAGCGATCACACCAAGCTCGATGCCGAGCTTTCCGCGCTGGCAAAGAAGGGCGATGTCTCACTGCCGGGGAGCCCGACCCGTGAGCAGCAGATGACGCTGGCTGATGTCCGGTCCAAAGCCGGCAGCGCCGACTATGACAAGGCTTGGCTGATGGCCCAGGATGCCGGCCACACCAAGACGCTCGCGCTGATCGACCAGCAGATCAACCACGGCAAGGACACCGAGACCACCACCGCGGCCAAGAAGGCCCGCCCCGTGGTTGCCATGCACCTGGAGATGGTCCGCGGCGGGACCTGCCACAGCATGTGATCGCTTCGCCTCGCGTTACACACCCTCGGTGAGGGGCATCAGCGGATTCGAGGTGACCGCCGGTGCAGCGGATACTGGCCGACAAACCCCGGGCCCCCAGGGCCCGGCGTGGACTTGCAGGGGCCAAGATGGCGACCAGTGAGGGGCTCGCCCCACGGCTACCTTGATGCCGTCCGCGCCGACGAACAGGAAGTCACCCGCCTCGGAGCCACCGGCCTTCGTCATCGACCGCCGCTGCCTCTCCACCCGAACCTGCGCCTGGACATCAAGAGGGTCATCGCCGAAGGCGACATGGTCGGCACCCGCTCCCACCTCGACCTTGAGCCTGGCAACCCCGACAACCACGGTCGTGCGCCGGCGGACTTCTTCCGCTTGGAGAACGGCAAGGTCGTGGAGCACTGGGACGTCATCCAGGACGTCCCCACCCGGGCGGCCAACGACAACGGCATGTTCTGAGGCCGGTACTGTCACCTGCGGCCACGGCGGCGGACGCGCCCGCCGCCGTGGTGCCGTCAGTACCTGGCGTCGGCCACGGGGGACCTTGACGATCTTCCCGCCGCGCACGGAGAAGGAGTGCGCGACGCGGACGTCCATCGCCTTGCGGGTGGCCATGTTGACCGCGCTGTAACGGCCGAGCACGACGACCCGCTCACCGTCGACGACGTAGGTGTCGTCATGGGGGATCCAGTCATCCCAGGCGCAGCGAGCTGCTCGAACACGCCGCTGATCACCCAGTCCGGGGTGCGGTAGGTGCCGGCCAGGGGGAATCCGGCGGCCTCGATCCGAGTTTCGAGCAGATCGTGGATTCGGCCGGCGTCCGCGCAGCCATGACCACCTGACTTCGCGATCCACCCACCCACCATGGTCGCTGCGGCCCAGTGGGGAGTGCGAGGATCAGGCCTGGTCCTCCTCGTCCGAGCGACGTCGTCCGTATCCCGAGGGGCGGCACGCCACCGGAGGAGCCGGACACGGCGATCACGGCGGAGACCGGTCGGGCCGGTGACCTCATGGCGGCACGACTGAACCGCACTGGGGAGGGGGTGGCCCGATCCCTCCCGATCCGCGGTCTGGTGGGGTCGGCGTGATCGTCGACCTCGACACGGGGTGCGAACTTGGCCGTCTTCCACACGCTGTAGAGGAACGGCAGGGTCGACGCCCCGAGGAGTGACCCGCTGCCGTCCATCCGGCTGTGGCCAGGTGCTTTCGGAGCGGAGCTGGGGCCACATCTCCCTTGATCGTCTACCCGCCGGATGCCTTGGAGCCCAAACGACGGTGTCGCCAGTGGGGCCGCTAATTGCCCGGCCGGCATCCGCGTCGTCTTCACTGCCGCCGGACGCGAGGACGCGGACCTCACCGTCGGTGGATGGAGAGGCGCCCTCCTCGAAGCGCGGGACCCGTCCCGCTGATGCCGATGGCGCAGGGAGGCCGCGATGCGGCTACCAGGGAAGTTCCGCGCAGATGGTCTTGCCGCCTTCCGGCACCGCGGTGATGCGGATGCGGGTGGCGAGGTGCTTGACCAGGAACCATCCCCACCCGCCGGTGCCGTCCATAGCGGGGGCTCGGGGCAGGGGAGGCTGTGGGCTGAGGTCGGCGACGCAGACGTTGATGGAGTGGTCCAGCAGCTCGAGGTGCAAAGTACAGGGGCCGTCGGTGTGCCGGACTGCGTTGGCGACGAGCTCGGCCACCACCAAGAGCACGGCGTCCATGCTGCCGGCCTCGGCAGGGGCTTGTAGACGGGCGGCGCGGGCCAGGAATGCACGGGTGGCGTCACGTGCTGCTGCGGCAGGCCGACTGCTATGCGACAGAGACTGATCAAGGACCGCTGTACTCACCTGTTGCTCCTTCCTCGCAAGCACCTGCCCGGTATACGGGAGCGGAAATCTGGCACGGCACTCGCCGCCCACCGAGGGCGCTCTCGATACGCCGGCCCCCTGGGGTGCAGGGCTGACTCCTCGTCCTCTCCGTTCACACGCGCGTAGGTGCTTGGGCCACGTCCGGACACCCCATCGGGCACTCGACTTTGGGGTGCCGGCGGCTCCTGTCAGCCTAGGGACGCGGTGCGGGCGGTGCTGAGGCCGTCTGTGACGGCCAAAACGGTGCTTGCGCCGGTCATCTCCAACAGCCGGGCGAGCTGACGTTGCAGGGGACCCGCCAGGACCAAGCGCCCGGTGCGGTGTGCGCGCAGCAGCGCGTTGAGCATGGAGGAGTCGGCGAACCGCACCTGGGCCACGTCGATGATGATTCGGCTGCTCGGATGCGCCACGGCTGCTGCAAGGGCTGCGGTGGGGGGCGGAAGGGTGTCCCTGTCGAACTCGCCCCGGCACACGATGACCCGTGCGCCGTCTCCTTCGTCGGGCAGCACGAGCACGCCGTCGCTGTCCATTCTCATCTATCCCTTCACGCGCCCACTGCAGTAGCCAGAGTCGAAATCATGCTCCCCCGCGCCGATCCTCACATACCTCGTGGACCGGCGGACGCTACGGCAACGGCGCATGACCGCTCCCAGGAATGCCCGATAGCCGTGCTCCCGGCACCCGCCTACTGCGCCTGCCTGGGCAACCGTGCCCCCTGGGGACGAAACGCTGAGATTTCACTGCCCACTTCGGACTGACAACCGGGTTGAAATCCCAGTGCGTCACCCCGCGTTGAGATGTCGGTCCGGATTGCGTGGGACCTAGGCGGGAGATCAATGTCTGGTGTCGTGCGACCTTTCGGGCGTGCACAGCGACTACCTGCGGGACGAAACTGGGGAGTGCAGGCGGTAAGGACGGCGTGTGAAATTCGATCTTGCGGTTTCCGTGTCGGTGCCTGACAACACGGGCGCGCGGGCCGTCAGCGGTCATCTGGTGTTTTGTTCGCTGTACGTAGCCGCCCTGCTTGCAAGGTAGGGCTATCCCTACCTTGAGGTTACGAGTGGGCCATGTGGGCGTGCGGCTGCGTTTTCGCGAGGCTTGAGAGCATGTACCTCGCGAGTGATCCGGTAGCCGCTGCGGTTGAGCTGGAAGACGTGTCGAAGACCTACCCCGGCGGTGGCGGGACGCCCGCGCTGCGGGGGGTGAGCGCACGGTTGGCGGCGGGCACGTTCTCGGCGGTGATGGGTCCTTCCGGGTCCGGGAAGTCCACGCTGCTGAACTGCGCGGCTGGCCTGGAGCGTCCCAGTGCCGGGCGTGTCCGGCTGGCCGGGGAGGACATCGGTGCGCTGCGGGAGCCGGCCCTGACGCGGGCGCGCCGTCGTCGGGCGGGTTTCGTGTTCCAGTCGTTCAACCTGGTTCCGGCGTTGTCGGTGTGGCAGAACGTGCTGCTGCCGCAGCGGCTGGCCGGGGTGCGGCCGGACCGGCGCTGGGCGGATGAAGTGCTGGCACGCGTGGGGTTGTCCGGGCGCAAGAGTGCTCGCCCGGATCAGCTCTCGGGCGGCCAGCAGCAGCGGGTTGCGGTCGCGCGGGCGCTGGCCGGACGCCCGCAGGTGCTGTTCGCCGATGAGCCGACCGGAGCGCTGGATCTGGCTGCCGGGCATGAGGTGTTGGCGTTGCTACGGGAGGCGGTGGACGAGCTGGGGCAGACGGTGGTGATGGTCACGCATGACCCGGCTGCCGCTGCCTGGGCGGACCAGGTCCTGTTCCTTGCCGACGGTCAGGTCCACTCCTCCACGAGCGACGTTTCGGCCGCGCGGGTGGCCGCGGTGATGACGGAGCTGAGTGCCCGATGATCCGTCTCGCTCTTGCCACCGTGCGCCACCGCTGGTGGTCATTCGCCGGGACCTTTCTCGGCACAGCCCTGGCGGTGGCGCTGGTCGCCGCCTGCGGCACGCTGCTGTTCTCCGCTCTGTCCTCCCCGGCCGGAGCCAACAGGTACACCGCCGCTGACGCCGTGGTCAGCGCCGCGCGTCAGGTGTCCGTGCAAGACGGGGACGACACCGAGACCCGCCCGCTGTCCGGTGCGCCCGCGCTCCCCGATGGCCTGACCGGCCGCCTGGCCACCGTGCCCGGAGTCACGCAGGTCACCGAGGACACGTCGTTCTACGCCCAGCCGCTCACACCGCGCGGAAAACCGGTCGGTGGCGGCTCGGACGCGACCGCGCCGGTGATGGGCCATGCCTGGTCCTCCGCCTCCCTGACCCCCTTCCGGCTTCTTGCCGGACACGCACCCCAGGACGGCGAGGTGGTGCTCGACGCGGGCCTGGCCCGGCATGCCGATGTGCATGTGGGGGACCGCGTGCACATGGCCCTGCCGCACAAGGTCGCCTCGTTCCGACTCGCCGGCACCGTCGCCGCCCCCGGCGGGCCGCAGCTTTCCTCGCAAGGCGCGGTGTTCTTCTCCGCCTCGGACGCGGAACGGCTGTCCCAGCCGGGCGATGTGACCGCGCTCGCCCTGCGCTTCGCTCCGGACGCCGACAGCCGCACAGTGCTGGACAAGGTGCGGTCGGCGGCCGGGCCGGACGTGCGAGTGCTCACCGGAGATGAACGGGTACAGGCCGACGCACCGGCTGTGCTGGTCAGCTACACCGGGGCGGTCGGAGTGTTCGGCTCGATGGCCGGCATCACCGTGTTCGCGGCCCTGTTCGTCATCGCCGGGACCATAGCTTTCGCCGCCCGGCAGCGACTGCGCGAGCTGGCGCTGCTGCGCACGCTCGGTGCCACGCCGCGCCAGGTGCGCCGGCTGATGGGCCTGGAGGCATGGGCGGTGGGCGTGGCCGCCGCCGTGGTGGGGACTCCGCTCGGGTCGTGTCTGGCAGGCTGGATGGGTGAGCGTTTCGTGGCCACCGGCGCGGTTCCCGCATCTCTTGACGTGCATGGCAGCGCACTGCCGCTGCTGATCGCGGCCGGTTGCGGGGTGGGGGCGGCGCGGCTGGCGGCGTACTTCGCCGGTCGGCGGGTGGCGCGGATCGCTCCGACTGAGGCGATGCGGGAGGCGGCTGCGGCTCCGGCCAGCGGCGGCATCTGGCGCGTGGTGACCGGTGCGGTACTGGTCGCCGGTGCGGTGGCGGTGCTGGTGTTCACGCCGATGCGCGGCGGGATCGGGGTGGGCATGGGATTCATCGGCTGCGCGCTGCTGATCTGTGCCGCTGCCGCCCTGGGACCCTGGCTGGTCCGGCTGGTGGGTGCGGTGCTGGGCGGTGTCCTGCCAGGGGCGACCGGCCGTCTGGCCGCGGCCAACACCCGGCGCTTCCCGCTGCGGACGGCGGGGGCGGCGATGCCGCTGGCGCTCCTGTTCGCTCTCAACGCCACCATGTTGCTTAACTCCACCCTGCTCAGCGACCTCACCGATCAGGCTGCCCACGCCCGGGTCGCCTCCGCCCGCCAGAGCTTGACCGCGGCCGGCGGCCCCGGCCTGCCGCTGGGCGCCTACGAAGAGGCGGCCAGGATGTCGGGGGTACGGGATGTGGATGCGACCGTGTCGAGCGAGGTCATGGTCCGCAAGGGCGGCAAGCCGCAGCACTATCCCGCCCAGGGCTTGTACCGCACCGGAGGCGGTGTGCTGGATCTGAACGTCACCAGCGGTTCCCTGGACGGGCTCGCCGAGGGGGTGGCGGTCGGTACGGACCTGGCCGGTAGCCAGCACTGGCGGGTGGGTGAAACGGTCGGGCTGTGGTTGCCGGACGGTACGTATGTCTCGCGGCCGGTGGTGGCCCTGTACGGCCGGTCCGCCGGGTTCGGCGACATGCTGCTGCCCGGCTCACTGGCCGCCGCGCACACCACTCGGCCTCTTGTGTCAGCCGTGCACCTCGGCCAGAACCCTAGTCCGGCGGCCGTGAAGGAGTTGCGGGCGCAGTTTCCGCAGCTGTCCGCGTACGGTGACGAGGCAGCAACCAGTCGGCAGGACGCAGAAACCGCCTCCCAGCAGGCAGCGCTGCGCCTGCTGACCGGTATCTCCCTCGTCTTCACCGGCGTCGCCGTCCTCAACACCTTCGCCATGGCCGCCCTCGGCCGCCGCGGCGAGTACGCCGCTCTGCGACTGCTGGGCGCCACCGCCCGCCAGGTTTGGGCGATGGCCGTACGCGAAGCGGTACTGACGGTCACTGCCGGCCTCGTGGTCGGTGCGGGGATCGCCGCGGTGGTCGTGGGAACGTTCAGCAGCGCCCAGGACGGCCAGTGGCGCATCATCGTCGACCCTCTCTGGTACACCGGGCTCCTCACCGGTACCGGCCTGCTCGGTCTGGCCGCCGCAGCCCTGCCCACCCGCCTGGTCCTGCGCACCGCGACGGCCCACGGCGGACGGAGCGCGCAGTGAAGCCAACACACCAGACGGCGGCCGACCCCCATGCCGCTCGGACGAAGCCAGGGGTTCGTAAAGTGCGGGACATGCTCCAGCGCACCGTCCGGTCTCTGCAATATCTGCTGCTGGGCCTGGCCGCAGGCAGCGGGGCCCTGGTGACCGTCGTGGCCGGGGCCACCGGCTGCGCGGTCCTGGTCGTCACCCACCTGGGCGCCCCCGCCTTCCTAGTCGCGACCACCGCGGTGCGCCGGCTTGCCGGACTCGAACGACGCCGCGCCGCCCTCATCCTGCCCGCCCCAATCCCCACTCCCTACCCGGCCGCCGAGCCCGCCACCGTCGCCGGACGTGCCCGGCAACGGGCCGCCCACCCCGCCACCTGGCGCGACACGGTCTGGATGACGATCCTCTTCCCGCTGACCCTGGTCTGTGCCGTCCTCGCCGTGGTCGTCCTCGCCGTGGACCTCGCGGCCCTCACCTCGCCGGCTTGGGCCTGGGCCCTCCCGCCGGAACGCCGCGGCGACCCAGGATTCATGACGCTCACGACACCAGGAAGGCAGGCCACGACGGCGCTGGCCGCGCTGATCCTGCTGCCCGCCGCTGCGTGGCTCGTACGCGCCCTGGCCGCCGGCCAGGCCCGCCTGGCGGCCGGACTGCTCAAGCCCGGCCGCACCCAGCGACTGAGCGAACGCACCGACCACCTGGCTCGCACCCGCAGCCGCGCCATCGACGCCCAGGCCGCCGAACTGCGCCGCATCGAACGCGACCTCCACGACGGCGCCCAGGCCCGCATCGTCGCCCTCGGCATGACCCTGGCCCTGGCCGAACGGCGCCTGAAAGCCCTCGGACCCGCCGCCGACCAGGCCCGCACCGACCTCGCCGCAGCACGCGCCGACGTCAACACCGCCCTGGACGAACTACGCCACCTCGTACGAGGCATCCACCCCCCGATCCTCACCGACCGCGGCCTGGACGGTGCCCTGACCGCCCTCTTCGCCGGCCACCCGCTGCCCGTCACCGCCGACATCCGCCTGCCCCACCGCCTGGCACCCGCGCTGGAGGCCGCCGCCTACTTCCTGATCGCCGAAGCTCTCACCAACATCACCAAACACGCCCACGCCACCACCGTCACCGTCACCGTCGACACCCGCCCCGACGGCACGCTGGCCGTCACGGTCACCGACGACGGACAGGGCGGAGCCGACCCGGAGGGCTCCGGCCTAACAGGACTGCGCCGCCGCGTCGAAGCACTCGACGGCACCTGCACCCTCACCAGCCCCAGCGGAGGTCCCACCACCATGCACGCGGAGATCCCATGCGCCTTGTAATCGCCGAAGACCTGCTCCTGCTGCGCGAAGGGCTCATCCGCCTGCTCACCGCCACCGGCCACGAGGTCCTGGCCGGCGTCGACTCCGGGCCCGACCTGATCACCGCCGTGGACATGCACCGGCCAGACCTCGCCCTGATCGACGTCCGCCTTCCGCCCGGCTTCCGTGACGAAGGACTGCGCGCCGCCATCGAGGTCCGCGCCCGCCACACCCCCACCCTGCCCGTGATCATTCTGTCGCAGTACGTCGAGCGCACCTACGCCGCCGAACTGCTGGCCGACGGCCACGGCGCCGTCGGCTACCTCCTCAAGGACCGCGTCACCGACATCGACGCCTTCCTCGACGCCCTCGACCGCGTCGCCGCCGGTGGCACCGCCCTCGATCCCGAAGTCGTCGCCCAGATCTTCGCCCGCAACAGCCAGGACACCGGCCTCGCCCGCCTGACTCCCCGCGAACACGAAGTCCTCGCCCTCATGGCCCAGGGCCTGTCCAACTCCGCCATCGCCGAACGCCTCGTCCTCGCCCCCGTCTCCGTCGAAAAACACATCTCCAACATCCTCGCCAAACTCGACCTCCCCCTCACCCACGACACCCACCGACGCGTACAGGCCGTCCTCACCTACCTCAACGCTTGATCCACCTGACCCCTCACCGCCGCCCCCGCGAGGGAAGCCACGGCTTCGACCTGCCTGACTTCCTTCCCATCTCACCCAGCTACGCGGCGCATCTTCGCGACCTGTTCCTTCATCTGGTCGTCAGTACGTGTGCTGTGCCAGACGGTGCCTTTCCACTTCACGTACTGGGGTGCGCCGTCACGCAGGAGAACCGGTTTGAGGTGGCTATGGAAGAGGAGCGTGCGGCCCTGGTTCCGACGGAGCCGGCTGAACCACAACGCGCTCTTTTCGTGCCGTGCCGGACGAGGCGGTTCGCGGCGACGCCGGGCAGGGTGCCGCGGACGCGGCCGGGTGTGTAGGTGGTCAGGGGCCGGCTGGGCGGTCGCCAGTCGGCGAGGGCCCAGTGCGCGACGGCGTCAGCGCTCCGGTCCGGCGGGCTGTAGGGGTAGGTGACGCGGCCCGCGACCTCCGCGAAGAACCGGGCCTGCTCGGCTTCAGTGCGGCCGGCCAGCCGTCGCCAGTAGGGGGAGGCGATCAGCGGTGCGAGGGCGATGGCTTCGGGATAGACCGCGGCGTACAGCTTCGAGGTGCTGAAGCCGACATAGTCCTGTGCTTCTCCCGGTCGAAGGGGATGAGGATGTCGAGGTCCCAGCGGCCGAAGGGCGACGGGCGCCCCTCCGGGGACCACATGTGCGCGCAGAGCATGAGGCCGGTCAGCACCGCGTCGTCGGTGGCGGCCCAGCCGTAGCGCCGCAGAGCAGGTGGCGCCGCTGCGCGTCGATGATGTCCGGGAGCCGGGTGAGATCGACGGCGGGGTGGTCGATGTCGGGCGGGCCGATCCAGGTGCCGTGCCGCAGGCAGACGTAGGTGTGGCGGGCAGGAGCCGGACCACACGGCCGCCGGGATGGCGGGCGTCGCAGAGGTGGCAGCCGGTCTGCGGCTGGTGGCGGAACATCTACCAGTTCGGCGGCTGGTCGCGCAGTTTCGGCATCGCGCCCCGGCCAGGGCGTGGACGCTGCGGCCGGTCAGCGCGGCGAGCCGTTCGCGGACGACGACGCGGCGGCCGCCTCTCGGGTAGGCGGGCTGGGCGACCTGTAACCACAGGCCGTTGATGCCCAGGCCGTGCAGGGTGGCCAGGCGGCTGATGTAGGACGGGGGGATCTCGTGCCGGGCGGGCGGGACGGGGTCGGGGAGCGTGCGGAGCATCAGGCCGCGCGCCTCCGCCGCCCGGTCGCCTTGGCCGGAGAGGTGAGCTGTTCGGACTGCTCGGCGGCGAAGTCGATCGGGACGATCTCCAGCAGATCCTGGGTGATGGCCTCGCTGCCGTCCTCGATGGCCAGCACGGCGGCGCCGCGGATGAGGTGCGACAGGCTGCCGATCATGCCGCCGGTGCGGTGGAAGGGGTAGTCGCTCATCGCACTGAGCGTACCCGGCGCGTGCTCGTGGAGGCGGAGCATGGATTGCAGCGTGCCGATCAGGCCCCGCCAGGCGTCCTTGTCGCCGGTGGTGGCGTAGGAGAACGGGGCGGCGGGGATGACGACGAACCGTCCGGCGATCTGCCGGCCGCGCGTGCCGGCGAACGGGCCCTGGCTCTCGATGTCGATGCCCGCGTAGGCGAACGTGGCCGGCAGCCGCTCGGCGAAGTACTTCAGCTGGTCGGATGCTTCCGCCCCGGAGCGGGAGCCGAGGTTGAGGTTTGCATCCCGTCCACCAGGACCAGGTCGACGTGCGCGGCGGTGGCAGACGGCGTCGACGACGTCGGTGTGGGTGGCCCGGGCCGGGAAGGTCAGCCCGAAGAACCGGGCGAACTCCATCGCGAGCATCTTGGGGGTGGTCGCAAGCGGAACAGCGACATAGACGACCGGCAGGCGGGAGCGGTCGTGCTGGTGGCGCTTGCGGGTGGCCAGCTCGTGCGCGCGGCCGAGCTGGGTGAGCGCGGTCGTCTTGCCCGTGCCGGAGGCGCCGGAGAGGATCACGCCGCGGCAGGCCGAGACCTGGTGGCGGTTGAGCGCTCCCGCCGCGCCGGGACGCGCCCGCGCCGGTCGTCCGGGGTGAACCTGTCGGACTGCAGCGGCCGCACGCCGGGCGCGCCCAGCTACGGGCTGCCGGGTTTCTATCCGTGAGGCAGCCGTCCGGGAGGCAGCCATGAGGCACTGAAATCCGCCAGGTCGCGTGAGGACTGTGCGCGTTGTTCGATCAGCCGGCGGAAGCCCGCCAGGGCGTACCGTTCGCCGATTGCCGACCCTGGTCCGGGGATCCCGGCGACCTCGGCCATCACCTGCTGGGGTTGGGGTTGCCAGCCGGTGACAAGGACCCGCAGGCCCAGACTCTCTGCGCGCCGGTGCAGCTCAAGCAGGTGCAGGAGGCCGTCGCGGTCCATGGAGAGCACGCCGTGCAGGTCGACCAGGAGGTCCCGCTTCCCGGCGGTGAGACCGTCCAGAGAGCGTTGAAGCGTGGCGCCCGCGTCCTCGTCGAGCTCGCCCGTGACGCTGAGCAGAACCGAATTGCCGCGATGCTGGACGTCCACATTGATCAAAGGGTCTCCTCCCGCCCACAGGCGCGTGGCGCCTACGGGCCCCATCCTGGCGCGGTGTTCCACCAAGCGGGTGCACGGCTCGCCCAGCGCCGTCATCAACGTGGCCACGGGCATCTCGGTACGGCGTCCTGATGCCGCTGTCCCGACACCTGCGCGGTGCAGATCCAAGGCTTGGTGCGCCCGTTGCCACGGATCATGCGGGGTGTTCGGGGCCTGTGGGGCGGAGTTCTCTGTTGCGGCTGGGGCCGTTCCATTCCAGGCACAGGACGGTGGCATCGTCGGCCAGGCGTCCGTTGTGGTGGTCCAGGACGGCCCGCATGAGTCGGCGCAGGGTCTCTGCGACGGGCAGGCCGTTGGCGTGGTGACGGATGACGAAGTCGGTGAACTGGTCCATGCCGAAGGGGCGACCGTTCTGGTCGCGGGCTTCGGTGATGCCGTCGGTGTAGAGCAGGATGCGGTCGCCGGGCTCCAGCTGTTCGCGGCACAGGGTGACGGGCAGGCCCAAAGCGGTGCCCAGGGGGTGGGCGGGCGGGCAGGACAGGGCCGTGGTCCAGCGGCCGGAGCGGATGAGGATGGGCGGGTGGTGGCCCCGGTTGATCCAGCTGAAGAGTCCGGTGTCGGCGTTGACGTCACCGAGGACGGCGGTGACGTAGGTGCTGTGCCCGAAGTGTTCGATCAGGCGTTCCTCAACGCGTTCACTGGTGGTGACCAGGCCGGTGTCCTTGCGACGCTCGTTGCGGCAGGCCGCCACCGCCAGGTTCGCCGCCAGCCCGGCGTGGCTGTCGTGACCCATGGCGTCGAAAATGCCCAAATGCACTTGATCACCGGCGGTCGCGTAGTCGAACGCGTCGCCGCCGACCTCGTAGGCAGGCTCCATCGCTGCGGCGACCACAACCTTTTCGTTGGCGAACGAGCGCGGCGGCATCAAATTCCACTGCAACTCGGCCGCGAGGTTCATCGCCTCGGTGCGTACCAGGCGGGGGTAGGCGTCGCTATGGGGTCGTTTGGCGACCACGAGCAGGCCTACGAGGGAGGCCAGGGTGTTCAGCTGGTCCGGCTCGATGCCGTCGGCGAGGTCGGCGCCAAGGACACCGATGCGTTCGGTGCCGTCGAGGATGGGCACCCACCACCGGCGGGGGGTGCCGTCCGGGCCTGGCAGGGGACGGATGGTGGTGAATACGCGGCCGGGCAGGGTGCCCTCGATGGGGAGCGTCTCGCCGCCTTCGGCGGCGTCGTTGCCTAGGCCGGTGGCCTCTCGCAGGACTTGCTCACGCAGGTCGGCCAGGAAGATCCGCACGTCGTCCATGCCTGCCTGACCGGCATGGGCGGCCACCAGGGCCGGCAGCTGATCGAACGAGCGCAGGTGCCCGTCGTCCAGGACCCGGGTAAGCATCTTCAACATGTCCGGCGACCGGTCCACGTCCTTATCCTCCAAGGATGTCCCCCTCCCAGCATGCGCCGCCGCCGCAAGGGCAGGACCCCTGATGCGGCGCGGGCTTCACACAGGCCGTGTCCGGGCCCCGCGCTCACGGCGTGTTCGCCTGGTTCAGGTGCGCAGGAGGCTGTTGGCGCCCTCGTGGCTGTCCGCATGCTCCTCGTTGAACCAGTAGTCACCGGCTGCCAGGTACCGGAAGGAGTGCTCGCTTTTGCCGGGCAGGACGACAGTCACCGCCCGGGTGCCATCACTGCGCAGGGCCAGGGTGTGGACACCAGGCTGCCAGTTGTTGAAATCACCCACCACACTGACCGGCCCGGACGGGATGTCGGCGGGCAGGACGAATGTGACCTCGGTACGGTCCTTTACCGGCTTGCGTTGCAACACGACACACCTCCGCACAGTGGGGAATCGGATCGCACTCATCGTCCGGGCCCACCCCACGCAATACCGTGCGACGCGCCACACGACGGCACCCGCCCGCCCCAATGCGTTACGGCCTCATCCCGCGGCAAACGTGCTGTAGGGCTTGATGGGCGGCGTGGCGGGCGTGCTGCCGGCGATCGGCGTTCCCGCCATGGCGGCCGGGGAGCCGCGGTGGGCGCGCGGCGCCGGGCGGGAGACGCCCTCGCGTCCTGAGGCGCGGACATCAGAGGTGGTACACGGTGGCCAGGAGTGTTCTGAGTTCCTGTACCGCGGCTTCCGCGTCGTCTATCTCACTGGTGTCGGGGGAGTGGGAGGCAGGGCCGTCGGCATGCCAGAGCATGATGGGTGCGAGGATAACGACGAATGCACCGACGAGCTGCCCGAGGCGGGTGTGTGCTGCGGCTCCGATCTCGGCGCAGTTCACCACCGCCTCCCGCAGCCGGTTCACGCGCGCGTCCATCGTTGTGGCCGGTTGCGCAGCAGCGAGGCCGGCGAGCAGCCCGCGGGCCTGATCCCGTTCACCGGCCACTGGCTGCCATCCCCGAGCCGCCGCCCCACTCTCTGCTTCCTTCACGACGCGGCGGCCTTCCCCGCGCATCGTTGCCGCGGCAGGAATGGTCGTCATCGCGCCAGGCCGGTACGCAGCACGAACGCAGAGCGAGTGGCGGTAAGGTCCAGCAGACGCAGAGCCTGATCATGCAGACCCCACAGCTCCAGCGCGCCGTCCTCGGCGCAAGTGCGCTGTCGCAGGGCGAGGAGCATGTTGAGGGCGCTGGAGTCCATGAACGATACGCCGGACAGATCGAGGATCAGGGTCCTGCCGTGCAGGACGATCGCATCCGTCGCTGCCGTGACGTGGGGGCAGGTGGTCGTGTCGAGTTCGCCCGCCACGGTCACGACAGCCCGGTCTGGCTGTACGGTGACGTCGATGTCGAGGGTGTGATGCATGGTTCGATCCGCCGTCTCGGATCAGGCCCATCACGGTCGGCCCCCGGGAAAAGGGACGGGTAGGCCGTCAGGCGGGCGGCCATCGAAGCCGCCCACAGCCGAGCGAGACCACCCGTACCGTCCACCAGCCACCCAAATGTGGCCGTACGGCAGCGCGGGGTCTCCCACCAGACCAGGCTGGTTGTGCCATGAGCGTGTCACGTCACGGCCCAGAACACCACACCGTCTCGTTCCGTGTGCAGTCGCCGCTCCCCCACAGACGGGGCCCGGTAGACCGGCAACTTCGGACTACGGTCGTTTACTCGGCGGTCCCGTCCGGACCGGGCAGATGCGGGCGCTGCCCGCGCTGGCTGTCGGCGCCGTTGAAGACCGTGGTGGCTCCGGGCGCGCAGTGCACGATGTGGTCGGACAGACCGGCGCGCTGCGCAGCGTCGAGGAAGGCGGACAGGGGCGACTTCATCACGGTGTACTGCTCGTAGTGCACGGGCATGATTCGGACCGGGTCCAGCCTGCGCGCGAGTTCGACTCCCTGCTCGGCGTCCATCGTGACGAGCAGGCCGCCCGGCAGAGTGGTCCCTCCCAGGTGCAGCACGGCGAGGTCGATACCCGGGAACCGCCGGGGAATCTCGCTCAGCCCCTCGAAGAGCAGGGTGTCGCCGGTGAGGTACAGGCTGACGCCTGCCGGACCGTCCAACGGCCCGAACTGCAAGAGTGTGCCCATGACGGGCGGCAGCAGCCGACGCAGTATTGGGTGGCCCGCGTGCCGGGCCGGCAGAGCGGTGATCCGCACCTGCGTATCGGCCTTGCGGACCCACGCGTCCTGCCAGATCGGCAGGCTCTGCGCCGCACGGAACCCGTACAGGGTATGCAGGCGGCGTGCCGCGTGGGGCGTGGTGAATACCGGCAGGTGGTGATCCAGGCTGCGCCGGGCCACGCGGTCGAAGTGGTCACCGTGCAGATGCGAGAGCACGATGGCATCGAGCTCGGGTAGTTCCTCCACCGCACGTGCGGGCTCGCGCAGACGTCGGCTGACCAGCCCGTTGCCCAGGTAGGCGTACTGGCCTCGGTGGAGGAAGTTGGGGTCGGTCAGCAAAGTGACGTTGCCGTACCTCAGCAGCAGAGTGGCGTTTCCGACGACTTCGATCTCCAGCCGGCCGGTGCCGCGGGCATACATGGCCGGACCTCATCCCGCCGACGTGCGCCGACCACGCGCCCCGTTGGCGCGCCCGCGACATGCCTTGGTGTCGGCCGCTGAGCACCAGGCTGCTCCCTCGGCCGCGTCCATCAGGTAGGTGGCTGGGATACGCCGTCGCAGAACATAGACCAGGTCAATGGCGAAGAACGTCACCAGCATGCCGGCTCCCGCCAACGCCAGGAATCGGCTGCTCCTCTTCTGAAGCCAACCGTCTGTCGCGGCACCGTGGAACCGCCCGCACGTCCGCAACGAGACCACCGGCCACAGACCACCCGCCACGTTCATCAGTCCCGGGGCCCGGGCCACGGTCAAAGGACGAAGCATGACTACCTCCTCCACGCGCTTCCCCCAGGACTGCGCCTGCCCCGTCCGGGCTCCACCACGCCGACACCGGAGGTCTGCGGACCCAGGTCCTACGGC
Source organism: Streptomyces sp. cmx-4-9 (assembly GCF_046548835.1). NCBI lineage: Bacteria > Bacillati > Actinomycetota > Actinomycetes > Kitasatosporales > Streptomycetaceae > Streptomyces > Streptomyces sp. cmx-4-9. Next base: position 533,395 of record NZ_JAEBEE010000006.1, read on the forward strand.
ACTGGGCCGCCGTCTTGTCGAAAGCGAGCGTCCGTCCGAGCGGTTCACCGGCCCGGCCGGCAGGCGGACGCGGTCAGCGGGCAGGTATCCACCCGTCCCAGATCGCCGCCCCACAGCCCTACCGGAAGGAACCCTCCACCGTGTCCCAGGTGATGGAATCCATTGAGGTCGACGTCCCTGTCCGCGCCGCCTACAACCAGTGGACCCAGTTCGAGACGTTCCCGCTGTTCATGGACGGCGTGCAGCGTGTCGAGCAGGTCGATGACACCCTCACTCACTGGGTGACCAAGATCGGCGGGGTGGACCGGGAGTTCGATGCCGAGATCACCGAGCAGGTCCCGGACGAGCGAATTGCCTGGGTCACCATCGGCGGAGAGACCGAGCAGTCCGGCGTCGTCACCTTCCACCCCATCCATCCCACCCGCACCGCAGTCACCCTGCGCATGGACTTCGACCCCGACGGACTGGCGGAAACGATGGCCGACAAGTTCGGCTTCATCGACCGCAAGGTCACCGGAAACCTCCAGCGGTTCAAAAAGTTCATCGAGGAGAGCGGCACCGAAACCGGTGCCTGACGCGGCGAAGCCTGACCCACCCCGGAACAGCGCGCGGCGCAGCGCGCAGACACAACGGCCGGCGGAGCCACGGGCCGCCGACTCCCGACAGTCAGGCGCCGACCGCAACGGGCGGCGCACGGTCACCCGCCGATACCGCCGCCGCGGCCAACCTCGAACAGAAGGCGATCTCGCTTATCGGCCGGCCCTTGTACGAAGCATTCGTGCGCGGCTACACCCACAAGCAACGGCAGACCGATCCCACCGAACTGGCGGCCGAGATCATCGCCTCCAGCAGGGCTAGGGCCTGTCTGACAATTCCAGTCTGATCAGCGAGATTCGGCTGAGCTGGCAATCTGGAGGTGCGCCGATCGGCTGGGGGACTGGGCAGTGGCTACGAACGGCGGGCCAGTAGATGGGCGTCGAGGAAGCCCCGATCAGAGGCTGGATCGTGGAGCAGCCGGGCGAAGGGATCGAGCCCAGCATCGCCCAGCAGTTCGGCGAGGCGATCCACCGGCCAGCTGTAGGCGGGCGCCACCTTGTGGTCGAACCGGACCGGTTCTTGTCCGTCGGTCCCGAAGAAGGAGACCAGGAGCAGACCGTCCGGCGCCAGGACGCGCACCTGTTCGGTGAGCAGTTCCGGAAGTTCTCCAGGAGGGGTGTGGATCATTGAGTAGTGGGCCAGTACGCCGCCGAGCGCGGCGTCCTCGATCGGCAGGGATTCCATCCGCGCCTCTTGGAAGCGCAGCGCCGGATGGGCCTGCCGGGCGTGGTCGACCATGCCGGAGGCAAGGTCGAGTCCGAAGGCGTCCAGGCCGAGTTCGTGCAGCATGGCTGTCAGATGTCCGGGCCCGCACCCGACGTCCGCTGCCCGCAGGTTGCCCGTCGCGCGCACCAGTTCGGCGAAGGTGCCGATCATGGCCCGGGAGAAAGGCTGTGTCTCCAGCCGGTTTGCGAACAGCGATGCGTATAGCTCGACGACACCGTCGTAGGCCGTCCTGGTCTCGTCCTGGTGATTCGCCACGGGCAGGACTCTATAGCGGTCTGATAATTGATCTTGTGGTAGGTCGAGGTGAGTTGACGGATGCGGCATGGAGGTGGATAGAGCCCCTTTTGCCTCGGGTGGACGGACGGGGCCGTCCGTGGCGTGATCACCGGCAGGTGGTCAACGGGGTGCTGTGGCGGCTGCGGACCGGGGCTCCGCGGCGGGATCTTCCCGACCGGTTCGGGCCGTGGCAGACAGTCTACGAGCGGTTCGCCCGCGGGGAGGCGGACGGCACCTGGGCACGGTTGCTGGAGCATGTTCAGGTCCGCGATGACGCGGTGGGCCGGGTGGAATGGACCGTCTCCGTCGACTCCACCATCAACCGAGCCCACCAGCACGCAGTCGGCGCCCGCAAAAAGGGGATGCGAACGGGGACGAACTGGAAGTTCCGGGCCGCTCGCAGGCGCGCCAGGCCCTCGGCCGCTCCCGAGGCGGACTGACCACCAAAGTCCATCTCGCCGTCGATGGCCGGGGCCTGCCCCTGTCGATTGTGCTCACGCCCGGCAACGCCAACGACGCTACGGCGTTCGGCCAGGTCCTCGACGGCATCCGCACCCCGCGCCTCGGCACGGGCCGCCCGCGCACGACACCGGACCGTGGGCTGGGTGACAAGGCGTATTCCAGCAGGTCCATCCGTCATCTGCTGAGGCGCCGGGGCATCGCTGCCACGATCCCCCAGCGCCGCGACTAGGCGGCGAACCGCCGCCGACGCGGAGCCCTCGGCGGCCGGCCGCCGGCCTTCGACAAGGTCACCTACCGCGACCGCAACGTCGTCGAACGATGCTTCGCCCGCCTCAAGCAGTTCCGCGCGATCGCGACCCGGTTCGACAAGCTCGGCGACCGCTACCGTGCCGGAGTTGTCCTGGCTTCCTTGATCCTCTGGCTCCGCGAGTCCACGGGTGATCATGTGTCAGACAGGCCCTAGCACGGGTCGGTACGGCAATGGCGTGCGGTTTGACCGCCGACGCCGTCGGGGTTCGGCTCGGTGGGTGGACCATGCCAGGTATGCGGCGATCGCCTGGGCTGCGGCTGCGTCGCTCATGTGCCTTGTGTGTTGCTGCCCGAAAAAACGGGGCTAGGCGATGGGTGGATCCCGGGTCAGGACAGACGTTGGTGGGTCGTGATGGTCTTGCCGCCGTCTGCTTGGGGGGTGATGTCGATGTAGTCGGTGAGGCGTTGGATGAGGGGCCAGCCGTATCCGCCGGAAATCTCATGGTCGATGGGGCGGGGGACAGGGTGCTGGGGGCTGGCGTCGCTGACGATCAGACGCAGGCCATCGTCGGTGACGGCGGCGTGGAAGGCAGTGATGCCGCCGCCGTGACGGATCGCGTTGGTGACGAGTTCCGAGGTCACCAGGAGCGCGTCGACTGCCTCGATGCTCTCGAGGTCGCTGCCCGCGGTGCGCAGCAACGCGGTGACCTGGCTGCGGGCCGTCGCCGGGGTGGCGGCTACCGCGCCGGCATGGGCGTGGGGTGCTGGCGGGCGGGAGGGTGGTCCGCTGCAGCGGGCGGGATCATGTGGTTTCGCCTGCCCTGAGGTGAGGAGCCGCACACCGGACCTCTCGCGGTGCGATGGTCAGCATGTCATCCCCTGCTGCACGCTGTCAGCCCAGCGTAAAACAGTCCCTGGTACCGGTGACCTTGAACATCGTTCACGGCGGCCTGCAGGGCCTCGGCGAGGACATGGACGGTGCCCCTGGACCTGGTGTGCTTGCTGGGCGGTCAGGAAGGGCGGCGGAGGAACCCGCGAACTTCACGTCGGCAGGGCGACTACGGTGGGTGAATATCTGCTGCCCGCGGCGGCTGCGCGAGCACACCGCCCTGAGGACCTGGCACATCGTGCAATTCCTGAGCGTCGCCCTCTACACCGCCGAAGCACTTCCCTCCGGCTTCCTGCTGTGGACCGCACACATCCTCAAGGCCGCGGCGTTCAAGCCAGAGCCTGCCACCCGTCGTAGTGGTCAGGCGCACGGCCGGGTAGGGCAGGATGCCGGTTGCCCGCGGAAGTCCTTCAGCTCTCGTTCCAGGATGTTCAGGGCGCCTGTAACTGTGGAGGGCGCCGATGCCGAATAGCCCGCACGCCCGGGCTACTGCGCCTGACCTGCACCGGTGAGGCGGATGGCGAGCGCGCTGCCCGGTGAGTGGACTACGAACCGCCACCCGTCGTAGCGCTCGGTGGAAGCGGCCGTTCGGCCCAGCCGCCCTGGCAGAACGTGAAGGCGCGGGCGACGGTGACCGTGGTGCCGACGCACGCCGGCATACCGCACCGCGTCCTGTTGAGGAGCCCCTGACATGTCCGAACGCAATACCGTCTTGCGCAGCCTGCACGATGTGGGCCTGGCCGCCTGGTTCGGAGGATCGCTGATGGGGGCGGTCGGCCTCAACGGGGCCGCCAAGGGTTACAGCGGCAGCTGGCGGGACAATGCCCGGATCGCCAGCGACGGCTGGGCGAAGTGGACGCCGGTGAACGCGGCGGCGATCGGCGCACATCTGGTCGGCGCCAGTGGGCTGCTCGCCGTGAACGCACCCCGGGTCGCCACGCAGCAGGGAGTGGCAGCGTCCACGCTGGCCAAGACCGTTCTGACTGGCGCTGCACTGGCTGCCACGGGCTACGCCCGGATGCTCGGCAAGAAGATCGAACTCGCTTCCTCCACGGACCCCCAGGACGCGGAGGAAGCCGCTGCTTCCTTCGATACGGGCAAGGCGGAGCGGCACCTCTCGTACGCGCAGTGGCTGGTCCCCGCGCTGACTGGCGGCGTACTCATCCTGAACGCCCTGCACGGCGAGCAGCAACGCCCGGAGGAGCAGGCGAGGGGCATGTGGGAGCTTGCCCGCACCTTGTCGCCGCACATGCCGTCCAGCGACCACTGGTCTCACCGGTGCTAGCCCGAATCGTGGGCAGGCAAGCCCAGCCCTAGGGGCGGCGGCGGAGGGCCTGTTGGACGTCTTCGTGCGCCGTGGGGGCGGGCATGGCGGGATGGCTGCTCTGGTCGAGGAAGCCGTCCTGACTGTCCGACGCGTTGCCAGCATGCGCGCGTGGCGACCGGCCTCGCTGGCCCGCTTCGGACGGTGGCGCCCTTACCTCTGACCCGGGACTGCCGCTCCGGGGTGGTGGCGGCCCGCCCGGGCCGACGTGCAAATGAGGACCGGGGCGGGTTCCACGGACCAGCCTGTCACGCCGACGCGGTTGGACAAGGCGCCCACGCTGGCCATGAGGCTGGACGTAATGCGCCGGGTCGGGCAGGCCCAGACACCCCATAGTCCTCATGGGCCAGGTCCCTCATCAGGGCTGGCCAATCTCCGGCCGCTTGTGCTCTGTGGCCCCGGGCCAGATCAACGCACCCGGACCTAGCTCGGGCAGTTCGGCGCCGGCGGCCGCGCCCTGTACGACCCGCGCCCCGGAGAGCGGAACCACTGGGACCGGTCCGCACGGCACTTCCTGACACCCCCGGGTCGACTCGCCCAGCGAACCGGCCCGGAGCCCACTCGAACGCGTGGTCAGGGAAGGGCCCGGGCGCCGGGCAGACCTTCGGCGATGGTCAGCACCGCGTCCATGCCGGTGAGCTGCAGAAGCTGGGTGACCCGGTCAGGGAGGGGGCCGGCCAGGATCAGGCGTCCGGTGCGGTGAAGGACTACGAGGAGATTGAGCAGGGATGAGTCGGCGAAACTCACGTGCGACATGTCAAGGATGATCCGCCGGACGGAGGGATCCACCGCGGCGGCCTGCGCGGCCGCAGCAAATGGGGCAAGAGTGTCCAGGTCGAAAGATCCCCGGCACATGATCACCCGAGCCCCGTTCTCGTCAGGCAGTACCTCTACCTGGTCGCCTTGGATAACCGTCTCCTTCACGTATGCGGGCCATCGGATCCGCCCCACGGGCGTGGATGGCTGGCTGCCGTCCGTGCTTTGCATCCTCACACACCTTTGGCTCGGCGCCTGATGCATGACCGGTCTCGACGTATATGCATCGTTTCAGCATCCGGGGCGCTGCCTGCGCCCTCCTGCGCTGGTCATACGGCCGGGCGGTCTGCGATGTCGCCTGTCCGGTGTCTGCCGGGCCAGAGGGGCTGGCTCGGTTCTCAGCTGGTCTCACCAGCCGGCCGGGTGCTCCCAGCCGGCCGGGCGCTTCAGACGAGCGGAATGATCTGGGCGGCGAGGAATCAGAGCCGAGCGGGCAGATGTCTGAAGCCGGCGCCTGCGCCAGAGGTACCGGCCTCAGTTCGGACCGGGGTCGTCGGCCAACGTGATGGACGCTGTGATCCGTTTGCCGAACGGCTCCCGGTGGACGCGGAAGGTGCGTGCGGCAGCGACGATGATCTCCAGGCCGTGCTGGCCCACCCGGAACGGGTCGGGCGGCAGTACGGCGGGTGGGTTCGGGTTGCTGTCCCAGACGGACACCTCGACGCAGCCGTCGTGGACCTCGAGCGTCATCTCGCTGGGACCGGGGGCGTACTTGCGGGTATTGGTGACGAGCTCGCTGACGACCAGCTCGACCAGGGCCACGGCGCGGTCGCAAACCTTGAGCCCGTGGACGCTCTCCACCTCGTCCAGGAACGCGCAGGCAAGGCGCCGGGCTTCTGCGATCTCTTCGGTGCCCTCGAAGACAGCGGAGAACGCTATGAGCGGGCGTCGATCGACACCCTCCCCTGCCATATCCATGGGGTTGCCCGTCCTGATTCTCTTACGGCCGGCCTCCGGCAGACGCTGTCACCCCGGACCTTACTGACATTCCCGTGGCCTATGAGCACACGATCATGCTTCGATCCCAGGGTGACTGCTCGTATGGGGAAGGTGAGGGCGGACGGGCTGCACCGGAGCTTCCCGCGGAGCACCCTGGAGGTATGGACAGCGCGCCCGTTGTCGTCCACCGGTGCCATCCCAGCGGCGGCCGCCAGGTCACCCTGCACCGTGAAGGAAGAGAGGCCGTCCTGGGGGTGGCCCACTCGGACCAACGACCTGATCGTTCTCCTCGAATCCGCCGGAGTGGTCGAGGCAGCCAACGTGATCGACGATCCACACATCGTCGAATGGCGGGGAGACCTCGCCCACTACTGGCGCCGCATGAGCGACTTGGCACACCTTGGCACCTGCTGCGGCTGTCGGCGGGGCCCTCACCACCGCACACGTTCCGGCGCTGGCGGTGCGAACACACCGCGGCCCCGCCGCCGGTCGCGGCCGACTCCGAGGCGTGGGCCGGGACGCACGGTGCCGTACACGGCGGGGAGGCGACGGTGCGGATCACAGTCCAGGGCCGGTCGCCGTCCGACGCCGTCGTCCTCCATGCCCTGCACGTGCGCGTGGTCGACCGCGCCGCGCCCCTGCCGTGGAACGCGTACCGGATAGACAACGGCTGTGACGGCGCCGTCACCCCGCTGCTCAAGCCGCCACCGGCATGTGCCGGTGCCGGTCGACGGGTAGGGCGTTACCGAAACAACCGCCCGGGACGGCTGTCAGCCCGCTCGAGTCACCAAGAGGCCATCAGCCGGGCTGGGGTCGACGAGGAGTCCGGCGCGTTCGAGAATCGCTGTCAGGGCATGGCCGACGACTTGCCGTATGTCGTGCAGGGACACCAGGCGCTCCAGCTGGTCGCCGCGCCCGTCCATGCTGAGGACGGCGTGCACGCTTGCCTGCCAGGTGATGAGCACGCCGTGCGCCTCTTCTTGAACGATCGGCCCTCGGTCAGTGCCTTCAAGGTCCGCGAAACCGCCAGCAGCAAGTACGTGGCGGATCTCGTCCACCAGCGGCTTCAGCTCCTTCTCGTTCACAGTGCAACTGTAAAGAGGGGTACTGACAAGCCGGACTGGCCAGGTCGCGTCGGCGCACAGCCGACGCCGGTGGAAAGGCGCAAGGTGGCGAACCGCCCGTCCCGGCCGGGTGGCGGAGTGACGAGCGAGGGTACACACGGCAGGCGGCGTGCGGCATGCGGCATGCGAAAGAGGAGGCAGGCCCGGCCATCGTGCGTCTGTCCGGGGTCATGGACACAGGAAACGGGGACACCGCAGCGGGGTAGGGGAAGGGCTCCGAGAGTACGGCCGGACGCCGTCCGGCCGGCGAAGAGGAAGGATGCTCCCGTGTCGCAGGTCGAAGAGTCCATCGAGGTCGAGGTCCCCGTGCGTACCGCCTACAACCAGTGGACGCAGTTCGAGTCGTTCCCGCACTTCATGGACGGTGTGGAGCGCATCGAACAGCGGACCGACACCATGACGCACTGGGTGACGAAGATCGGCGGAGTGACCAAGGAGTTCGAGGCGGAGATCACCGAGCAGATCCCGGACGAGCGGGTGGCTTGGACGACGCTGGGCGGCGAGGTCAAGCAGGCGGGCGTGGTCACTTTCCACCGTCTGGACGACAGCCGGACCAAGGTGATGCTGCAGCTCGACTATGAACCGCACGGTCTCGCCGAGAACGTCGGCGACAAGCTCGGTGTCGTCAAGCGACAGATCACCGGTGACCTGAAGCGGTTCAAGGACTACATCGAGGGCCGCGGCCACGAGACCGGCTCCTGGCGCGGCGAGGTCTGACCCCCTGGCCAGCCTCACCGAGTGAACACCAGCCTCCCCGGCACCACCGGCATTCCGTTCCGGGCCTGGAACGGGTGTGAACGTGGTGTGAGCCCTTGAGTCACCTTGAGGCCGGGCCGTGAATGGGGCCAGGGTGCGATGCCGCGCCCGGCTCCATCGACGCACGACAACCCGGAAACAGGGGCGCTTCATGCTCGGCGCAGAGTGCAGTACGCCCCGACAGACCCGGGCACGATGAGAAGACCTTTCCGCTGGTCGGGGGCGTGGACGTTCCCCGCAGCGCACCCTGGAGGCATGTGGAATGTGCCCATCGTTGTGCAGCACCGGTGCCATGCCAGCGCCGGCCGGCAGGTCACCAGGCACCGTGACGTGCGCGAGGAGGTCTTGGGCCTGGCCTACTCGGACCACGACTTGATTGTCTTGATGGAAGCCTTCGGGGGTATCGAGCCGGCCAACGCGCTCGACGACCCAGCTGGTGGAGTGGCGGGGGCGGCTCCTCCCACGTCGTGCGCGCCGCCTGAGACATTGGCTCATCACGCTCGCCCCGTGGCGAGTGGCAGGCGCCCAGCACGCACGTTGTGACCCGACGACGCGCGGGAGGCTTCGTTCGCGAAGGGTCCCCGATGTATTGCCATGGTCCAGACCCTGATGCCGCTGCTGCGCTGGTCTGCCCCGAAAATGCGGGCGGTTACGGTGCCAGGCGTTGGCGGGTGGTGATGGTCTTGCCGCCGTGGGGGTGGGGGGTGATGTCGATGTGGTCGGTGAGGCGTTGGATGAGGGGCCATCCGTATCCGCCGGACGTCCCGTGGTCGGTGGGGCTGGGGATGGGGTGGTGGGGGCTGGCGTCGCTGACGGTCAGACGGAGGATGCCGTCGGTGAGGGCTGCGTGGAAGGCGATGATGCCTCCGCCGTGGCGGATCGCGTTGGTGACGAGTTCTGAGGTCACCAGGAGCGCGTCGATGGCCGCGACGCTCTCAAGGTCCTTGCCCGCGGTGCGGAGCAGGGCAGTGACCTGGCGGCGGGCCGTCGCCGGGGTGGCGGCTGCCGGCTGGGCACTGTCGTGATGGTGCCCAGGGTCTGGGGTGTGGTCGGCTGCCGCGGGCGGGATCATGTGGTTTCGCCTGCCCTGTGGTGAGGAGTCGCACACCGGACCGGTCGCGGTGCGATGGTCAGCATGTCATTCCCTGCTGCACGGTGTCGGCCCACCGGAAGACAGGCCCGGTACTGGTGACCTCGAACAGGCGGTTCACGGCGGCTTGCAAGGGCCCGGCGAGGATCATGACGGTGCCGGTCGTCTCGTGTGTCTCCTGGCCGGCCAGGAGTGTGTGGAGGGCGGAGGAGTCCGCGAACTTCACCATCGACAGGTCGAGCACGGTGCGTGAACAGCCGTTGTCTGAGGCGGCTGCGGTCAGGGCTTCACTGAGGGCGGGGCTGGTGTCGTCGTCCAGATAGCCGTGGACGCTGATCACGGTGACACCCTCGGGGGTAATCTCGCTGGCCACCGTAGCGTCTGTCTCGTCTCTGTCTCCGATCATGTCCGCCATCCTCGTACACGCGTCCGCTGCTCCGAGTCGCGGGTGACCCGGCGGCAGGCGCCCAGATATGGAGTTACCCGGTCTGGCAGACCGGTCCTGAGCGTACGTCGGGGTTGGTTGCCGTACTGCTGCGGTGACGGTTCTCACTTCGTTCGTGAAAGCGTTGTGTGGGAGGGGTGTGCGGGCGGTGTGGGACGGTGCTGGAAGGGGTGGCCGGTTGCCGGAATGGCGACGGATGCGGGATGGTTGCCGGAAGGCAACCAAATTTCTCCGAGAGCCTATGAGGTGAGGGGTTCGCACAGCGGGCCTCAACAAATTTGCTGAATCCCACCCAGGAAGCCGCCACCGCGGTGCGCGCGCCGTGGAGTGAGGCCCCCTACCCCGTGCTCGTGGTCGACGCCGAGAACACTGTGATGTTCGTCAACGAGGTCGCCGGTCTGCTGTTCCCCGACGCCCGCCCCGGCGCCCCGATCGCGGATGCCGTGCCTGCGTGGCTGTCGGATGCCCACGCCCGCTGTCTGATTCCGGCGCCCGCCGGACCGCCGGCGGGCGATACCGGCACCGACCGGCTGGTCGAAGGCCTGGTCGGCCACCGCTCCTATGAAGCCCATCCGACCGTGTGCGACGACGGGACGGTGGTGTGGTGGCTGGTCGATGACACCGACCACCGCCTGGCCCGTGAGGCGCTGCGGATCGAGCGGGAGCGCACCGCTTTCTTGACGCAGGCGTCGAACCTGCTGTTGTCCTCGCTGAACCTGGAGCGGTGCATGGACGTGACCGCGCAGATGGCCGCCGAGCACCTCGCTGACGCGGCCCTGGTCATCTCTCCCGCCCGCGGCCGAAAGCTGCCGGTCGTGTCCTGCCTGAGCGGCGGGACGCCGCAGTCGTCGAAGGTCACTGCGTCCGCGGAGGACGTGCCCGGGCTGGCCGAGGCCCTGCAGGGGTTCCCGCCGGTGCCCTCGCGCTGGATCGACCCCGCGACCGCCCCGCACTGGCTCATCCCCGAGGCGTTCGGCACGGTGGGGTCGATAGTGATCACGCCGCTCCCCGGGCACGGTGTCCCCGCCGGCGCCCTGGTCCTGCTGCGCCGCGCGGGCAATGACCACTTCAGCGAGCAGGAAGAGGTCTTCGCCCGCTTGTTCGCAGCCCGGGCCGGGGCAGCGATGTCGGCGGCACGTCTGTATGCGGAGCAGGCGTCGATCAGCGAGACCCTGATGCACGACCTGTTGCCGCCGACGCTGCACCAGATTTCGGGGGTGGAGTACGCGGGCGGCTACCGGCCTTCGCAGGACCACGAGCGGATCGGCGGGGACTTCTACGACGTCCACCCCGCCGCCGTGGAGGGTGAGGCCTCCCTCATCGTCCTGGGGGATGTGTGCGGGAAGGGCTTGGAAGCGGCGGTGATGACGGGCAAGATCCGTAACACCCTCCACGCCCTGCTGCCGATGGCGGATGACCACCAGCGGATGCTGAACCTCCTGAACACTGCGCTCCTCAGCTCCCACCACACGCGCTTCGCGACCATGGTCTTGGCCTCCGCCGTCCGTGAGGGCAACGCGGTGAAGCTGCGGCTGACCAGTGCCGGGCATCCCGCGCCCTTGATCGTGCGCGCGGACGGAAGAGTTGAGGAAGCGGCAACGCACGGCACGCTGGTGGGGGCCCTGCCGGCCGTGACCGCCGGAACAGCCGAGGTGACCCTCGCGCCGGGCGAGACGTGCGTCCTCTACACGGACGGGATCACCGAGGCCCGCGGGGGACCGCTGGGCGGCGCCATGTTCGGTGATACCCGCCTGCAGCGGGCACTGGCCGAGTGCGTAGGGATGCCGGCGGAAGCAGTGGTGGAACGGGTGCAGATGCTCGCCTCCGAGTGGGTCGGCACCGGCGCCCACGACGACATGGCCGTCGTGGTGATCACCGCACCTAAGAGCAACCACCTCAGCGCGGTGGACGGACACACGAGGGGCAGGTTCACAGCGTGAGTACCCAGCAGGTCACCGCAGAGCCGCTCATATCCATGGTGGACAGGATGTGGGCTGCGGTCCTGGCCGGTGACGAGCGGACCGCGACTGCCGTGGTCCGCCAGGCACTCGATGACGGTGCGGACCCCGAGCAGGTCCTGCTGGATGTGATCGCCCGGGTGCAGGGCCGGGTCGGCGAGGAATGGGCCGCCAACAACATCACCGTCGCGCAGGAACACGCCGCAACCGCGATCAATGAGCGCGCCGTCACGGTGGTCACCGAACACCCCGCGGCGCGCACCGAGCCGTCGCGCGGGCGGGTTTTGGTGGCGTGCGTGGACGGTGAATGGCACGGCCTGCCGGCCCGCCTGGTCGCCGAAGTCCTCAAGCTGCGCGGCTGGCACGTCGACTACCTCGGCGCCCACGTCCCCACCCCGCACCTCGTCGCGCACATCCACCGCACCGGCCCCGACGTCATCGCGCTGTCGAGTTCGATCCCGACCCGGTTGCCGACCGCGCACGCCACGATCACCGCCTGCCAGGCCGCCGGCACCCCCGTCCTCGCCGGCGGAGCCGCCTTCGGCCCCGACGGCGAGTACGCCCGCCTGCTCGGCGCCGACGCATGGGCACCGGATGCCCGTGCGGCCGCGGACCGACTGGAACACCACCCGCTGCCGCGCCCGCAGCCCGACCACCAGCCCATCGACGACCTCCCGCACCTGGCCGACCAGGAGTACACGATGGTCGCCCGCACCCGCCCCCAACTCGTACGGACCGTCTTCACCGCGCTGCAGGAGCAGTACCCGGCCATGCGCGGCTACGACGAGGCACAGCGCGAACGCACCGCCGAGGACCTGGCGCACATCGTGGAATTCCTCGGCGTCGCCCTCTACACCGGCGACGAAGCACTCTTCTCCCGCTTCCTGCTGTGGACCGCAAGCATCCTCCAAGCCCGCGGCGTACCAGCCCAGAGCCTCCCGCCCGCCCTGAACATCCTGGAACGCGAGCTCAAGGACTTCCCGCGGGCAACCGACATCCTGCGCCACGCGACCGCACGCCTCACCACTACGCCGGTCACCGTCGGCGGCGCCCAATGACTTCCACACCCGGGCCGCTGCGCCTGATCCGCACCGACACGGCGGACGCCGTGCGGATCACCCTGCAGGGCGACTTCGACTACCCCGACGCCCATGCGCTCCTCGACATGGTCACCGCCGCGCTCGCCGAGCCCGGCCGGCCCCTCGATGTCCGTGTGGACTTCGCGGGCGCGGCCACCGTCGACTCCAGCGGCCTGTCCGTCCTGCTGATGACCCGGCGACACACCGATACGGCCGGGGTGCAGCTGCATCTCGACAACCGGCCCCAGGAGCTGGAGCGCATGCTGAAGGTCACCGGCACCCTGGACCACTTCACCTGCAACAGCCAGGACAACCGCCTGGCATTCTCCACCAAACAGATGCGGGGCGGCGGAGTCGAAGACCCTCGGCTGGCCGACACCGCGATGCCGAGGAACACCACCTGACCGACACCCGCGGGCCACACCCCGCCCACGAGGGAATGCAGATGCCCACACCGGCCCCCGGGCCCCACCACACCACCCTCACCACCGACCTGACGCGATCGGTCGGCGACATTGCAGAACTCCTCGACGTCCTCTACGAGACCACCCGCCACAGCGCCACGACGTCACCGGTCACTGCGACGCAACTACGCCTGATGTGCCTCATCGACCGCCGACCCGGCCTGCACATGCGCGCCCTGGCCCAGCTCCTGGGCACCGCCGGCCCCTCGATGACCCGGCTCTGCGACCGCCTCGAAGCCGCCGGATACCTCCGCCGCCAACCCTGCTCCGGCGACGGCCGCGAAGTCACCCTCCGCCTCACCCCCACCGGCCACCAGCACCTCGCCGAGATCCGCGCCACCCGCGAACGCCGTCTCGCCCTCGTCCTGGACGCGATGACCCCCGATGGCCGGCACGCGCTCGCACAAGGCCTCGAAGGCCTCCGCCACGGCATCACCGCCACCGCCGACGCCGACCCCCGCGCGCAGGAGAACCAGCCTGCCGCCTGACCAACAAACTGACGACCGTGCTGTTCGTAGAACTGCGGGCGCGGCCGGACTGGAATAGCACGCCCGGCCCGCCAGGCCTGGAGGCCGAACAGCTTCCCGCTGGCAGATGGCTCTCCCGGGGTGCTTGTACTGCCAAGTCACGGTATGCAGGATGCAGGGTTCAGTCCGGGATGGTCTGCGCCGGTGTAAGTCTTCATTTTTCCTGCAAAAATGGTGGCAAACTTGAGCGCGACTGATGCAAATCCGCGGTGGATTGCCCTGGCAGGAATTGTGGGAGCTCTCATCGGCGCTGTAGGCGGGTTCGCCGGTACAGTCGGCGGTTTCTTTCAGGCAGCGGATAGCCGGAAGATTGCTCAAGAGCAAAGGCAAGCGGACATTCGGCGAAAGAGTTATGTGGAGTTGGCCACGCAATTCCAGTCTCTCAAAATCAAGGGAAATACCCTCCGAAATTATATTTTCGCTGCCGTGAAGCCGATCTCACAAGAGGTGACCCAGAAATACAAGGATGACTCGTGGGCGAAGGCTGGCGAGCTGTTCAACAGCGATTTTATTCCTGCCGTTGACAGGTCTTTTCAGATGGTGGTAACGGTTGATTTGGTCGCCACGGACGCCGCGCGCCGTAAGGTGAAAAACTTCGAAAAGGGTCGAGACCTCATGGTGGCTCTCCTTCGGGACACGATGCTGAATGCGAAACCATTGGATTTTGTGGCGTTCGATAAAACTGTTAGAGCCTGTGAAGTTGCTCTCGATGGGTTTCTCGTCGCGGTTCGAGACGAGGTTCTTTAGGTGCAGAGATTGGTTTAGCTCCTCGTCGGCGCCTCCAGGACCCGCTACAACAGATGGCGGGCGAAGAAGGTCCCCACCCGGCGTCGTACCTCGGCGAGGGTCACAAGTGGGTCGCCGGTGCCGACGAGCGCGGCCCGCGTTGTCGCTGTCACAAGACGGGCGGTCTGGAGCCGCGCGACGAGCGAGCCGTAATCGGTGAACGCCCAGTGGTTCGCGTCGGCGAGCAGCACACGGCGGCCGGGAAGGCTCGCCCAGGAAGACTCGATACGGCCGGCGCCCTCGAATCCGTCGGTGCGGAACAGCAGCAGTGGACGGTCGACTTCGACCGGCGTCGGGTACAGGTCGAGATAGCCCTCCAGGTTCGCCACCGCGCCGACCCTGCGGTCGTGGCGGGCTGCGTACACCGCCGCCGTGCCGCCTGCGGAGTGCCCGTACAACCCGACCCGGCAGGAGTCCATGACCGGTGCGAGCGGCAGGTCGCTGAGCCGCTCCAGGACCAGGCGGAGGTCCGCGATCCGGGTGTCCACCATCGTGCGAAAGGTCGCCGGGTCCGGCGGCCCGATCAGGACGGTCGTCCGCAACCCGGTCGGCAGCTCCACCTGAGAAGCGTCACCGGGGTGGTCGACGAGCACGACCACTCGACCGTGGCTCGCCAGGTCCTCGGCGAGGGTTGTGCCGAGCGTGCGGGAGTCACCGCCGCCGGGTGAGTACACCAGCACCGGCCGCCGCCCAGGCAGCGGCGGCGCGCCCACGTACCCGTGGGTGAGGACCGCGCCCCAGTCCACCACTCCCGACTCCGGCAGCCCCGGGTGGCGACCCGGGGCGTACTCGGCGAATACCGCAGCCTCGGCCGGGGTGAGCTGCGACGCACGGGAGAAGCCGCGTACCGATCGGGCCGGGTACAGGACGGTCAGCATCAACTCCCGCACGCCGCCCACCCACGGGTCCGTACGGGCCGGGTCCGTCAGATACACCGTCTGCATGCCTACGGGGTACGGGCCGGCGGGCGCGGGCAGCCGGAGGATCGAGCCGCCGCCGGAGGCGGACGCAGCCGTGGGCAGCAGGGCGGCGGCACTCCCGAATAGGGTGCCTTTCAGAACAGTGCGTCGAGAAGTCATACGAACATCCTTGGGCGGGGGTCGTCACGATGCGAAGGTTCAGGCCCTGGCCGAAAGGCTGTCCCAGGACGAGGAGTTGTGAGGGTGCTGCGAATCCACTTCACCGCGCAGGACTTCGCCCGGATCCGCTTCGCACCCCGCCCGGCGCCGCTCCAGGAGCTGCACGCCGCTCTGACGACAGCCGTGACCCCGCATGGCGGGCCTCTGTTCGCGCCATGGCGCGGCCGCGTCCTGCGCTCCCTCCCCGCCGCAACCAACCCACTCGCCGACCTGGTTCCGGCAGGCCGCCCGCCCTCCTTCCTCGACGTCCTCGGCGACACCATGGCTGACGGCTTCGAACAGATCCGCGCCACCAGCCCCGGTCTCGTGCGCTCCGAGCTGGAGCAGGTCTACGGGACGATGCCCGCCCCTCACTGGATCCGCAGCCTGCACGCGGGCGACGAGACGGCCTGGCGCACCCTGCACCGCGCCCAGCAGGCCGCGTATGAGAAGGTCCTCGCCCCCGTCTGGTCCGTCGTACAAGATCTGCACCGCGAGGAGTTCACCCGCTACGCCCTGACGGTCGCCGAGCACGGCGTAGCCGCCACGCTGACCGGCCTGGCCCCGGGCAACCGACTCCACGAGGGTGTGTGGGAATGGCCCGGCGCAGCGCCGGACCGCGACGTCTGCCTCGACGGGCGCGGCCTGGTTCTCCTGCCCACCTTCCACCACCCGGCGGGCCCACTTCTCCAGGACACCCCAGGCCATCCCGCAGTCCTGACGTACCCAGCCGGTCCCGGGCTCCCGCCCACCGCGGGACGCCCGGCCGTCCCCGCCGAGACGCTGGCCGCCGTCATGGGCCGCACCCGGCTGGACGCCCTGCGCCTCCTCGCCCAGCCTCACACCACGACATCCCTGGCCCGCGCCCTCCACGTCAGCAACGCGACGGCCTCGTCCCACGCGGCGGCGCTCAGATCGGCAGGCATGGCGACGACGACCCGCACAGGCCGCTCGGTCACCCACCGGCGCACGGCCTTTGGCACGCTGCTGGCAGGCGCCTGACCGCCGTGGTTTGGCCGAGGCGGAAGCAGGCCGCCGCCTGTCGTCGTGATCGCCCGCTACAGCAAGGTCGACCTGCTCTGCCTGGACGAGTTCGGGTATCTCAACCTGGACAAGAAGGGCGCCAAACTCCTGTTCCAGATTTTCACCGAGCGCGAGGAATGCAAGGCGACCGCCGTGGCCGCGAACTCACCGTTCGCCGAGTGGGACGAGACCTTCGGCGACCCTCGTCTCTGCGCGGCCATCGCCGACCGGATCACCTTCCGCTGCACCCTCCTCCAGACCGGCACCGAGTCCTACCGGTTCCGCGTCACCGAGGCCGAGCGACGTACACTCTGACCGGCCCAGCAGGCCCTAACTCGTGAGGTCGTCGTCGGGGAGATCCCCGGTTCCCCACCGATTCCAGAGTGTTTGCTGCCAGACTCCGGAGCTGGGTCCGGGCCGGGTCACGGGCGGAACCGGGCCTGGACCGGTCTCAATGAGGTGCACCAGCGACCAAGCGACGCCATAGCAGTCGTCTGGGCCGAAGCAGGTGGCCAGAGCATGCGCCTCCTCTGCCGTGACAGGCCGAGAGATGGCTTCGAGCTGATTGGAGCGGCGGTCGATTTCTTCCTCGTCGTCGATGTCCCAATCGGGGAGCGGGCCATCAGCGACGAACGCACGGACTTCGGGTCTCATCTGCGAATGATCGACCGCTGCGTCCCGGTTGAGCAAGGCCCACCATCACGGGCCACGGAAATACGGAGGGAGGGACACGGACCGGCCGGGCCCCAGGCCACCGATCTACTGGCGTGTCCCGCTGCTGCCGCAGACACTCCCACCCAGACGTTCACTCGATCAGGGTGGCGAGGAGCAGGGGTAGGGGCCAGCGGCGCATGCCGTCACCATGCCGCATCGGCAGTGCTCTGCGGGTCTGGCGGCTCCGGCCACCCTTCGGACGGATGACCTTGCTGGTGTCCGCGTGCGGGTACCCGTTCGGCGGCTTGTCCGGGGCAGCCGGTCCGGGCCGGTGCGAGGCTGGAGGTATCGGCGGGTTTCACGGAAGGGGATCACGGATGCGTCCCATCTGGTCCGGTGCGATCTCCTTCGGTCTGTCCCGTTGACTGAACTAAAAGCTGCATATTCGCAGTTCAGATGGGGTTTCTGCTAGCTTCCCGGCATGATTGAAGCGGGCGCTGCCGCACGAGATCTGGTGGGCTTCGTGCTGCCGGAATCGGGCCGGCTGGTCAAGACGGCGGATCCGGGACGGCCGTACCTGCTGCTGGACGCGGGCGGGGCCGTGGTGGGTCCGGTGGAGGCATTCTTCGCGGAGCTCCAGGCGTGTGGGCAACCGCAGTCGACGGTCCGCTCGTACGGAATGGACCTGTTGCGCTGGTGGCGGTTGTTAGCCGGCTGGGGGCTGGGGTGGGACCGGGCGACGCGGGTCGATGCGCGGGACTTCGCCCGCTGGATGCAGATCGCGCCGAAGCCGGTCCGTGTCCACTGGCGCCATCGGCCGGCTTCCGGCGCAATTCCGCCCGGCGTACGTTCTGCGGCACCTACTCCCTGGTCATCTCGTCGCTTCCGCAGCAACGTCCGGCTGCGGCCGGGTCCGCATGCCCCAGCGGGCAAGAGATGGGCCAGCAGCACCCAGCATTGCGAAGAACAACGCCAGCAGCAGCCAGCCCGCCGTGCCGAGGCCTAGCACAACCGTGGTGAGGACCGCAGGGGCAAGAGCTTGGCCCGCGTTGAAGCCAAGGCCGAGGACACCTTGGTACTGGCCCTGGGCATGGTTGGGGGCAAGACCGAAACCCAGGGCGAAGCCCGCCGAGGACTCCCAGACCTCTCCCAGGCTATGGACGAAGATCGCCGCCAGGATCAGTCCTACCGCGGCCCAGACAGGGGCGTACGCCGCCAGCGCCATCATCGGACAGCTGGCGAGGAAGAGGAGCCCCGCAGTGCGAAACGCCCTGCCGCCGTCGTACGGGGTCTCGATACGGGAGCCGATCTTGGTCTGCATCAGTACGCAGAAGGCGGAATTGACTGCGAAGAGCGCGGCCACCGTCCAGCGCGGCGCTTCGGTGTGCTCGGAGATCCAGATCGGCAGGAGCAGGGAGACTACCGGGTACTGCAGTCCCATGGCCCCGTAGAGGGCGGTGAACGTCAGGAACGGACGGTCCGCGAAGACGAGCCAGCGACGCTGGCGTGGCGGCGCTTCCGGCACCGGATAGCGGGGCAGCAGGAGCAACAGCACCGCGCACAGGGCGAAGCTCGCCGCGTTGCCGAGGATCAGCGTGACGTAGGCGCCGCGGGTGTCCGCGGCCAGCGCCAGCCCGGCACCCACCGTTCCCAGGACGACGCCCAGGTTGACGAAGGTGCGCAGCTTCGCCCGGAACATGGCCGGTCGCTCACCCCCGACCCGGGCTACCAGAGCCCCCCACGCCGCCCCTCCGACCGCCGCGGCGATCTGGTCGACCGTTGCGACGAGCGTGAGTACGGCCCAGCTTTCGACGAGGACGAGGGCCGCCATCGACACCGCCTGGACCGCGAGGGCCAGCATCATGATTACGCGTGCGCCGCGCCGGTCAGCGAGATGACCCCCAGGTATGCCCGCGCACAAGCCGAGCACTCCGGCGATGGTGAGGGCGGCGCCGACCTGCACCGCGGGCAGGCCCACGACCAAGGTGAAATAGAGGGCCGACGCCGCGTTGAACAGACCATTGCCGACGCGGTTGACGAAACTGGCGGCGACCAGCACTCGCTCCGGCCCACTGTCCCCGGCCATCCGGCCTATTCGGCCTGCCAAACCCCCCTTGATCATGGACCGCAGGCTAACAGCGCCGCAGAACCCGCCGCAGTCGTACGAAGGTCGCGTGCCCCCCGAGAAACGAAGAAGCACCCCGCCGGAAGCGAAGTGCGAACGTTGATCCCTCACTCGGAGGCGATGCAGTTAGTTCAGAGAAGTGACCAGGCCGAAGGAGATCGCACCGGACCAGATGGGACGCACCAGAGCCTCCAGGTCGCTGCCGCCTCAGTCCAGCCTCGCACTGTGCTGGGCCTGATGCGCCTGGTGAGCGGCTGAGCGTGTGACCCGGCCTGGCACGCATGGCCTCCTCGCCCGGGGTGCGCGGCACGCCTGCCATGGGACCGGGGCAGCTGGTCAGGCCGCGATGCCTTTCTCAGCATCCGCGAGCGCCGCCGGATGCCGAGGCCGCCCGGATCGTTTTGCTGGTCCGCACCGCTTCCGAGAAGCGAGCCTGACGCCCATGGCGTATCGCCTCTGCGCTGCCCCAGACGCAGAGGACGCGGGAGACTCAGGTCCATGGTCACACTGTCCGCCACTGGCCCTGAGCCTTCCGCGGCGGAGGTACTGCACGCCAGGTACGCCAACCGGCTGCCCGTTTCACTCGAGACGCTTGCGGGCCCTGCCCGCGGCGTGGTTCACCTTCCACTGCACGTGGCCTGGTCCGGTCTGCGCTCCTATGACCTGGACCGCCCGCGCCTGCGGATGGGCATGTATCGCACTGTCCTGGCGGAGGGCCAGCACGAGGACCTCGTGCGCCTGCTCAACCGCGATCTGCTCATCGACCAGTGGCCCGTCCTGCGCACGCTGGTCCCCCGGCACCTACGAGAGGTCTGGGAGAGGTCCTTCCCCGAGCTGGCCGCCGCGGGATCAGCCGCCGTGTGAACCGGGGACGTGCACCGTCAATTTTCTGAGCGCCGTGACCGACATCGGCACCCCGTATCCCTGGTCGCTACCGGCGGGTACGCCGGCACCTCGGGAGGCCGCCGGCTTGGAGCGAGTCCGGTCCGCACGGTCGGTGACCGCTTCGATTGCCAGGGCGCGGCCGTCGCCGGGGCCAAGGGCGAGCTGCTGGGTGGCGGTGCTTGCTGGGCAGAGGTCCTGTGCGCGCAGGCTGATGCTGCGGACGCGGGCGCGCTGGAGGGCGAGCAGGTCGTACAGGTCGTACCTGGAAGTGGCGATCGCTTGGGTGTGGGCGCAAGGACCGCGGCGCTGCGATCGTGGGAAGCCACAACCGGGGGAAGTTGGGCCGCCGTGGTTCGGTCCCGCACCGGGGCGGGATTGCGGCATGCTCGGAGGCGAGGCGAGGCGAGGCGAGGCGGGTCCGGCCGGGCCCTGCCCGGCGGCCGGGTGACGGGCAGGGTCTCGTGGTCGATCTAGACAGGTGGACGACGGAGGAGTTCGGCATCTCGCACGAGGCCTGGGTCGGAGTGCTTCTGGCCGACGGAAGCCTTCCTGGCCCGGTGTATGTCGATACCGGCTCGGGTTCGGCCGGCCGGTCGGTGACGCGGTGGAGCGTCTATGACGGGAGCTCCCCGCGCATTCCCCGGGCGGCCGTACTGCGCGCGGTGTGTTCCTGTGGCTGGACAGGTCCGGAGCATCGTCTCGACGGGGTATCGATCGCGGGCGAAGGGCTGGAGGAGGCTGGCGATGAGCAGGCGGATGCCTGTGAGCGGGACTGGGACGGCCACACCGCCCGGGTCGAGGCCGGCGCCGTTCCGCTGCCGGAGTCGGTGACCGTGCTGCTGGAGCAGCTGGAAGAGGAGATCGACCGGCTGACCAGGACGTCCCCGGCGGCCGCGGTGCGGGCAGCCCGCCAGTTGGAGGTCACGGCCGAGCGAGTCGGGTACTGGGCTGCTCGTGGCACCCGCGCCGACCTCACGACCGCTCAAGCCGCAGCCGCGCTCGGAGTGGACGAGCAGGCCGCGATCCACTTGATGGCCCGCTTCGGCCGGTGGAGCCCGTACGCCTGAGCCCCGGTCGAAGGTGACTGGAACAAGCGAGCGCTCCCATTTGGCTCCGGGCACGTGGTAAGAGCGGTGCAGGGCCCTTCCCGGCTACGCCGGTCTTCTCTTCGGCCACTTCACTCCCTACCTGGCACAGGCCGCGGAGGAGACCCCGCCCGCGGACCCGCGCTCCACGATCGCCTTCGAGCTGAGGTACGGCGGGCACCGGGACGGCGACGAAGCTGCGCCGGGGCCTGGCGGTGGATGAGCTGGAGCGGGGCCCGGCTGCTGGACCTCGCAGCCGACTGCGGCGGCACGCTGGTGGAGTTCACCCCGGCGCCGTGGCCGGGGGCGGCCTCCCTGTCGACAGGGGGTGACCGGGGCAGGGCAGGTCATGGCGCTGCTCTCGGGGTGGGGGGACCTTCTATTCCAGCGCGGGCCGCCACCAGCTGGTGGCGGCCCGCGCTGTCGCGTGTCCGGGGCCGCCTCCTGCACACCCAGCAGGGGTACGGGAGCGCGGGCGGTCGGCGGCGGTCCTTGGGTGCTGGTTGGTGGGGCGGCCTTGCCCCGAGCGGGGTGCTTGAAGCAAGGCCAATTGCGGGTGGTCAGGCGCCGCTGTTGGCGAGGTGGCGGGTGCGCAGGGGCCGAGAGTTCGTTCAGCTGGGCGGTCAGCCTGTTCTGGTTTCCGCGGGAAGGGGTGCGGTGGTTGGGGTCCGGGCAAAGGGTGCCCACCGCCGGAATGCCGCGGTCACGTGAGTGGAAGGCAAATTCGTCGCGGCCTGCTGGCAACGGGTGGCGCTGCCGGGAGGTCACGCTCTGCCCGTGCGTACGTTGACGGACGTACGAGCGGGGCTTCAGCGCCGCGCGGGCCGGGTGGCCTCGGCGGGCAGGGCGAAGCGGGATCCGAGGCGGAACCGCATCTCGCCTGCGGCGGCGCGTACCTCTTCGGAGCGCGCCTCTTCTTCAAGGACGCCCAGCAGCATCATGACCGCGCGGGCTTCGTCGCCGGTCAGCAGCCTGAGGCGGGTGTCGGTGACGGCGTCCAGGAGTACGCCGAGGAAGTCTTCGTCGTCCATGTCCATGCCGGGACAACGCCGCGCCGCGGTCCGGGTACACCCACGGAGGCTGTTTCGTTAGGGGTGGGCCGGCTTCGGCCTTCGACCGGTACCGACGCGGGTAGGAGACAGCTGGCTGCGGCCGCACTGTCAGTTGACCCCGACCGGCCCGCCTGCGCGGATCCGCCGTTGTGTAGGAGTTGGCCGATCCTGGCAGCGTGGCTATGAATGGCTTGCAACGTCATGTTGGGGGTCAGCAGTGGACGAGCCACGAGCCGTATCGGGTGAGTCGATCCGTGCGGCACCTGGGAGAAGGATCTTGCGGGAGAGGAGGAAGGTGAAGGGGATGGCCGCGACCGCGGCGACGAGTGGGGCGATCCGGGTATCCAGGTCGGCCCACGCCACCAGGGCGTAGAGGCCGGCCGACTGGACGACGTAGTTCGTCACGTTCGTCAGCGGGAAGAGGAGGAACTTCTTCCAGGTCGGCCGGGTCCGGTAGGTGAAGTAGGTGTTCATGAAGAAGGAGCCGACCATCGCCAGCACGAAGGCGAGCGAGTAGGCGGCGAAGTACGGCATCCACGGGTGCAGGAGCAGGTAGATGCCGAAGAAGGCGGCGGTGTTCACCCCGCCCACGAGGGCGAAGCGGAAGATCTGGCCGAGCTGTTCCCGGCGGCTCATCGGACTCTGCACTCCGAACCCGTGGTCACGAGGCCTGCATGGAAGACTCCGGGGCCCAGGAGCGCGAGGCGAGCAGTCCCCGGCGAAAGGTTTGGTCGGGATTCGGCCGGGTCCATGACTGTGCCTACCTGCCTGTCGAGGCTGTCGAGAAAAGCTCTTCTGCCGTGGCGAGGGGCAACTGGGGACAGCTTTCTCATGACTACTTCCTGCTGGTTGTGCACGGGCGACGGCCGGCGAGCGGACCGGCTACTCACCCTTCGGAGAAGTATGCATGCCGGGATGCGGGCAGCCCACGCCAGCTCTTTCTCGGTGGGGGACCGAGGTCAGCGCAGTTGGGCAGCACGGTGTCGGTGGGCCCGGAGGCCGAGACGAGGCCCTGTGAAGGTGGTCCTCGGCGGTGGGTTGTCCGAGTCGGCTGTCGGCATGCCGGACGACGGGCTGCGAACCGACGCTCGCGCTTCAGCGAGGTCGCCCCGGGGAGGCCGCACTCTCCGTGCCGGAGGCAGACGGTGGTGCAGGCTGGCGGTGAGTACGGAGCCCCCGGGGGGCGACGGCCAGCACCGGGCTTGGCAATCCCGTCACGATCTCTTCACTTACCATGACATCCCACTCATCAAAAATTTTTTAAGGGTAAGCATGGGAAAGCGGATGACAGTCGGGTCGGAGCAAGGGGCGTGGCTGCACCGACGGGCATCGCTTCCCGCGCTGGGTGCGGCGATTGCCATGTTCTGCATCACCGTCTACAACGCCCGACACGGTGAGGGCAACATGCTGGACAACAACTTCGTCCTGCGTGCTGCGCAGACCTTCGCTGACGGCGGATCGCCGTACGCGGACAAACGGTTCCTCTACTTCCCCAGTTCTGTCCTGATCGCCCTACCGCAGATCTACATACCCGTGCGCCTGCTGCCCTGGCTTGTACCGGCCATGACAGCGGCAATGGTCGTGGGTGGCTGGTTCTTCGCGCTGAGGCTGTTCCGTGTATCGGCTCTGAGCCGGCTGGCGGTCCTCGGTGTCCTGCTGATGTGCTTCCTCGGCCCGTTCCGGAATCTGGTGCTGCTGGGGAACTGGACCTCCTACTCAGCGTTGGCGCTGCCGCTGGCGCTGCTGCTGGCCCACCGCTCACGGTGGATCTGGGCCGGCGTGGTGGTCGGCCTTGCCATCGCCACCAAGCCCATGCTGGTCCCGTTCGCGCTGCTGTTCCTGATCGCCCGCCGGCCGAAGGCCTTCCTGGCCGCTGCGGCTGTCCCGCTCGTCTTCGCCCTGGGAGCGGCTGCTCTCATGGCGCAGCCCACTCTCTTCTTCACCAAGACGCTCCCCTTCATCCTGCAGGGCCAGGACGATTTCGCCCGTCCCTTCGATGCTTCTCTGGGTACTTTGCTGCCCCGGCTCGGCGTACCCGACGGTGTGGCGTCAGCACTTGGGGCGGCACTCGCCTTGGTGCTGCTGGTGGGAGCGTGGCGCCGCTGGAACCAGGGAGGCGACCAAGCGCTGCGTCTCGTGGAGAGCGGCACCATGCTCATGCTCGCCCCGCTGATCGCCAGCAAGCCCTCCTTTGATCACTATCTCTTCATCGTGCTGCCGGTCCTGCTGGCCTCGGTGACTCGGGCTGGCGCTGCGGCGTGTTCGGTGTGGATGGGCCTTGTGCTTGTCCCACGCCTCGCCGGCTTCTCGTTCTGGAAGCTCGACGCGATGTTCAACTGGGCTTACTCCGTGGCAGCGGTCAACGTGGTCTTCTCCCTCGTGCTTCTGCACCGGGCGTTTCTCCGCCGGGAGGACGACACGCAGCCGACGCAGGCGGGGTCTGGTGCTCCGGCCGGGGAGGAACTGGCGCGGGCCTGACGGAACTCGAGCCCGTCGTGCAAGGCGGGATAGGAAGCGCTTGGGTCATACCGACGGTGGGAGCCGGGGCCTGGGGCCGAGCCAGCGGTCGCGTCACCGCATCCCGGAAGGGTCTCCAGGGGTATCCCGGGCCAAGGTGCTGCGCATGGCGTGTCCCACACCTGTGTGGCGAGCACCGATCCGGGCCGCCAACGGTCCGGAATCGGGCCGAATGGCGATTGTCGTCAAATGATATTGTTGCCGATCGACCGGGTTGCTCGTCTCTGGCCTACGTGCCGAGGGGCGCTTGGAGCCGGTGGGTCTCCTTCGGCCCGGCGATACGTTTGTGATCGGCCGCGCCCGGCCGGTCAAGGCCGTCGGCGCGCCGCCGGCGGCCTCTCGCCCTCGCAGATTGAGACAAGCGGACAGCATGCACAACGCAGTAGCCCCGGCACGCAACGAAGCCTCCTCGCCGGTTCCCGTGTTGTCGGTGGTAATCCCGATCTACAACGAGCAGGAAGCGCTGCCGCTGACGGTTGCCCGCCTGCGTCCGATCCTGGACGGGCTGGAGGTCAGCTACGAGGTCGTCGGCATCGACGACGGCAGCACCGACGCGACCCCGATGATCATGCAGAGGCTCCGACAGGAGTGGCCTGAATTTCGAATAGTCCGTTTTGCCCGTAATTCCGGACATCAGGCCGCCTTGACCGCCGGCATCCATCGGGCTCACGGTGCCTACGTCGTCAGCATCGACGCCGACCTCCAGGACCCGCCAGAGAAGATCGCTGAGATGTTCGCGCTCGCCCGCGACAAGGACCTGGACATCGTCTACGGCGTACGGGGCGACCGCGGCACCGACACCTTCTTCAAGCGCCGCACAGCCGGGGCCTACTACTGGCTGATGCGCAAGCTCGTCGGCAAGAACATGCCGAACCAAGCAGGCGACTTCCGCCTCCTGAGCCGGGCTGCAGTCGACGCCCTGAAGTCCCTGCCCGAGCATCAGCCGGTCTACCGGCTGCTCGTACCCTGGCTCGGCTTCAGCAGCGGCGAGGTCGTCTACGTCCGTGAGGAACGCATCGCTGGCAGTACCCACTACCCGCTGTCCAAAATGGTCCGCCTGGCCCTGGACAGCATCACCAACTTCTCCGCCAGCCCGTTGCGGCTCGCCACATGGCTCGGCCTGCTGAGCTTCCTGGTCTGCTTCGCCCTGACGATCTACACCACACTCCAGTACGCATTCGGGTCACCCGTGCCCGGCTGGTCCTCGCTCTTCATGGCCATGCTCTTCATCGGCGGAGTCCAGCTCATCTGCGTAGGCCTGCTCGGCGAGTACATAGGACGGATCTACTCGGCCGTCCAAGCCCGACCGGCCTACTTCGTCGGCTATGACTCGGCCGAGGCCAGCGCCCCCGCGCGCAGCGACCAGACCGCCGAATACGCGGCCTGACCTGCCCTCTCCGCCGCGGGGAGGACGACGCACAGCCGGTAGGAAGACACAGACGCATGGCTACAACTGACAGCGCCAAGACCGACCAAGCGGTCTCCCCGGGGCGCCGACCTGGGCACCCCGTCCCGTCCGGCCGTGCCAGTCGTTCCCCGGCACACGCCGTCTGGCGGTTCTTGCCGGCGGTTGCGGCCTACCTCCTTCTGGTCTCCCTGCTCCTGGCCACCGACACCACCGTCAGCGACGTCGCCCGGTACACCTTCTACGTGCTCTGGGGCATCCTGCTCCCCGGCACCCTGGTGTTCCGGGCACTTCGCCGCACGCCGTACACCCTGGTCGAGGACCTTGCGTTCGGCGCTGTCACCGGCCTCGTCCTGGAACTGGCCGCCTGGGCCCTCTTCGTCGGCATCGGAGCCCAGACGGTCGCCATCGCCTGGCCCCTCGCCGTGGTGATCCCCTTCGCTGTGGTGCCGCGTCTGCGCCGGCACTGGCGGCCGCGCGGCTACCGCAGCCCCTCTCTGGGCTGGTCCTGGTCGGTCGCCGGGACCGTCATGCTCAGCAGTGCCTACTTCCACCAGGTCTTCCTGTCCCAGTACCCGGTCCTGGCGAACGAGGAGACCAGCCGGATCTTCGGCGACATGCCCTACATGCTGTCGCTCGCCGCCAACGCCAAGCACAACGTCCCGCTGACCCTTCCCCAGGCCGCCGGCGAGCCGCTGCACTACCACTGGTTCACCTTCGCCCACATGGCGATGACCGACATGGTCGGACACCTTGACCTGGCCGTGATCCAGTCCCGGCTCATGGTCCCGGCCCTGGCCGCGCTCGCCATGGTGATCACGGCCGTCGTGGCTCGGCGTCTCATCGGACGGGCCTGGGCAGGCCCGCTTGCCGCACTGCTGGTCTTCGCCGCAGGCGAGTTCACCGCGAGCTACCCCAACGGTGTGGACAGCTGGACATTCGGAGCGCCCGCGGTCCGGCTGGTCTACTGGGCAAGTCTCTCCCTGACCTACAGCCAGCCCCTGCTCATAGCGCTGCTGGGCGTCATAGGCGAGGCACTGCGAGGTCGCCATCACAGCAAAGATCACAGCCAGGGCACCAACTCCGCCCCGCCGATCGGTTGCGGGGCCTTCGTCTTGGTCGCCCTGTTCGCTGTGGCCTCCAGCGCCGCCAAAGCGAGCACCCTGCCCGTCACCCTCGCCGGACTCGCCCTCGCCGGACTGATGCTGCTGGTCAGCACGCGACGCGTCCCCTGGAC
Organism: Streptomyces sp. cmx-4-9; assembly: GCF_046548835.1. NCBI lineage: Bacteria > Bacillati > Actinomycetota > Actinomycetes > Kitasatosporales > Streptomycetaceae > Streptomyces > Streptomyces sp. cmx-4-9. Next base: position 561,003 of record NZ_JAEBEE010000006.1, read on the forward strand.
CGTGGTCGGCCTGGGAGCGATCGTCGCAGGCGCCCAGGTGTTCGCCACCGCGGCCATCTTCAACTTCGAGAGCTACGGCCTGGAGATCGTCCCCTTCGGCAACGTGCGACAGTACTGGGCCGACGGGGGACACCCGCGCACGACGGCACTCCAGGCCCTCGTGGTCGCAGCCACCCTGCTCGCCTTCGCAGTGAACCACCAGCTGAAACTGCTCGGTGCGATCCCGCTCCTCCGGCGCCGCCGGTTCCAGCTGGAACCGGTCCAATGGTTCCTGCTCGGCGCCGCGGTCGCAGGACCGGCCGCCTACCTGCTCGTCAACGGCTACAACTCCAGCTACTTCACGATCGCCGCCCTTCCCTTCGGAGCGGTCCTCTCAGCCTGGGGGTACTGCGAGTCGTTCGAACGCGCCGCACTGCCCAAACCAGCCAGAGCAGCCCTCGCCGCCGGCACCGTAGCCTTCGTCGCGCTGCTCACCCTGGTGATCTACCGCTACTCGGACGACTGGGCCAGGTTCGTCCTGCGGTCCACCGGGGACGACCGTGCCGCCACCTCCTACTCCCAGCTCCTCCCCGCACTTGCCGCCGCAGCCGCACTGGCCCTGATCGCCCTCATATCCGGCCTTCTGTGGTGGGCATCCAGCCGGGTGAGGCCAGCCCTCGCTGGCCGCGGCGGCATCGTACTGTTGACCGCCGCCCTCGCCGTAAGCACTCCCGGTCTTTTCCACGACGCCCTCCAAACCCGTGAGACCCGGTGGACGTACTCGTGGGTGATGCCGGGGACGCAGGTCCAGGCGGCACGCTGGATTCGAGCGCACAGCGAGCCCGAGGACGTGCTGGTTACCAACAGCCACTGCTGGCAGTTCGAGGACTACGCCGACGGTGGCGGCTGCGACAACGTCCGCTCCCAGTGGCTCAGTGCATACTCGGAACGGTCCGTGCTGGTCGAAGGATGGGCGTACGCGCCGCGCGCCATGGCCATGGCAGGTGGCGCGGCAGCATATGGCGGCCCCTTCTGGGACCAGGAACTGTTCAAACTGAACGAGGGCGCCATCTACACCCCTACGACTGCGACATTGCGGCGGCTCCACGACCAATATCGAGTCCGCTACATGGTGGTGCACCGGCCGTCGGGCGTCGAATCACCTCGCCTCCACGACCTTGCGAAGAAGGTATTCGACAACGACCGGATGGCAATTTACGAGCTCTCCTGACGCGCCAGCAGCGGGGCAGAGACGGTCTAGGTGTGTTGTTCCGGGACGTTGGTGGCACGTGTGCTGGGTTCTTGAATGGGTGAGGGCCTCCGGGTTCGGTGTGGATTGCGACATCTACATCGATCCCAGGAGGTCCTCGTGGTCCACCGTACTGCCCCGCTGACCGAGACCAGCCGCCCGCACCACCAACCGCTGCGGACCCTGGCCGAGACCGAGGAACACGTCCTGCGGCTGCGCCGCGAACACCGGATCGGGCCCCTGCGACTGGCCGCCAGCTGCGGGATCGCCCCCTCAACCGCCTACCGCATCCTCACCCGGCACGGCCTGCCGCCCCTAGCAGCACTGAACCGGGCCACCGGCGAGCCCGTCCGCAGCTACGAACGGGTTCGGCCCGGCGAACTCGTCCACATCGACGTCAAGAAGCTCGGCCGGATTCCCGATGGCGGCGGCCACGGTCGCGCGGCCGGCAGCCCCAACAAAGACCGCCGCAACGGTGCCGGCTGGGCCTACCTCCACCCCGCCCTCGACGACCACACCCGCCTGGCTTACACCGAAGACCTGCCCGACGAAACCGCCGCCAGCTGCGCCGCTTTCCTCACCCGCGCCACCGCCTGGTTCGCGAGCCTGGGCATCACCGTTGAACGTCCTGACCGACAACCCCGGGGCCCACAGCAAGAACACCTGGCGCCAGACCGGCCGTGACCTGGGCATCCGCCCCCGCTGGACCAGCCTTGGCGGCCGCAGACCAACGGCAAGGTCGAACGCTTCCAACGCACCCTGCTCGAGGAATGGGCCTACCAACAGCCCTACACCTCAGGCCGGCAACCGAGCGTTTCGGCAGCTGGAAGACCGTCTATGAACGGCATCGACGCTGGTCGGGGACGGCATGTGGGACCGGATCCTGCATGCCGTCCAGGCTGACGCCAACCTCGCGGGTCGTATCGACTGGAGTTGTGAGCGTCGACTCGACATCCTGCCGTGCGCATCAGCACGCAGCCGGGGCCCGCAAGAAGAAGCCGGGCGCTCTGAAAAAAAAGATCGACGCCCCGGCACCACCGCCCTGATGAAGGGCTCGGACGGTCACGGGGCGGTCTGACCTGCAAACTCCATCTCGCCGGTGAAGGCGGATGCCGTCCTTTCACGTTCCTGATCACGCCAGGCCAGTGGGCGACGCACCGCAGATGATCGCACCCAAAGGTGGGCTGCCGGGCCCAGGCCATGGCAGGTGGCAGCAGAGGTGTGTTCCTCTGCTGCCACCTACAAGCGGCCATACGTTGGGTCAGGGGGCTGTCTGCAGCCACGGGCTCCAGAAAGCCGGTGGTCAGGAGCCCAGTCCGCCGGGGATCTCCACCCAGTTGGTGCCCCACTGGCGGGTGTTGAAGTTGGCGTCGATGTTGTAAGCGCGGCCGTCGATACCGATGCCGTAGAGGTGCAGGACGTTGCTGATTACCGTGCTGGAGAGGGAGGCGAGCTTCCGGTTGTCGCCGGGATGGATCCAGGAGCCCCACTGCCCGGCGTCGTAGTTCGCGTACGAGACGTACAGTAGGTTGTCCGTGCCGGTGATGTTGAGGTGGACGGTGTTGGCGTTGGCGGCGGCGGTCACGCTTTTCGCGCCGGCTGCACCACCGGGAACTTCGACCCAGTTGGACCAGTTGCCGGTGTTGTAGTTGGCGTCCTTGTTGAAGACCTTGCCGTCGGCCCCGATACCGTAGATGTGCACGACGTTGTTGGCCGTGACACTCGTGAGGGCGGTCAGACCGCTGCCGTCCAGCCGCGTCCACAGAGTCCGCTGACCGGTGTCGTAGTTGGCGTCCGCGTTGTACAGGGTGCCGTCGGTGCCGATGATGTTCAGGCGGACCGTGTTGCCGGTGGCCGTCGCGGTCACGCCCTTCGCGCCGGCGGCCCCGCCGGGAATCTCACTCCAGCCGGTCCACTGGCCACTGGCGGGATCGAAGTCCTTACCGAAGACCTTGCCCTCGGCACCGATGCCGAAGACCCGCACCACGTTCTTGATCGTGACACTGGTCAGGGAGGTCATGCCTTCACCGTCGCCGCGTGTCCACTGCTGCGTCCACTGACCGGCCCCGTAGTTCCCGGCGGTGTTGTACACGGCGCCGTGGGTGCCGATGAGGCTGATGTGCGCGGTGGAGCCGACCGCCGAGGTGGCGATCTGCTGACCGCCCGCCACGCTTGCTGCCGCCTTCGTGGTCTGGCTGATCCAACCGCCGAGGTCGCCGACGCGAGTGGTGAAGGCGCCGGCTTTGGTTTCGGCGCTGTCGAAGCAGTTGTTCTGCCAGGAGCGGCTGGCGATGGCTGCGAGGGCGGGCTTGCCATTCTCGGTACGCAGGGCCGGTGCGCCGGCGTCGCCCTTGCACAGGCTGGCGTCCACGGGGGCCTTGGCGGCGATGTCGAAGCCCGTCGCGGTTGCAGTGCCGGTCGTGTAGGTCGCGGAGTGCAGCTTCGAGGGGACCCACTCATTGCTAGTTCGGCCGTAGCCGGCGAGCGTGAGTTCCTGTCCCGCCGCGGGGGCGGCGGCCGACAGCGGGACGGGGGCGATGCCTGCCGCGGGTACGGCGAGACGGGCCAGCACGAGGTCGCGGTCGGCGTGCGGTACTAGATCGACGATGTCGCTGGTGTGGCCGTCGGTGGAGACCAGGTCGGCCCGCCCGAGGGTCAGCACCGTCTTGTTCTTGGGGGCCCCGGCGGGGACGGTGTTGCTCTCGGCGGGCTTGTCGGCGAAGCAGCTCTTGGCGGTGACGACCCAGCGCGGGTCGACCAGCGCGGCGGTGCAGGACCGCGTGTCACCTACCTTCAGCTTGCCCGTGAACGCCAGCGGGTGGTCGCCGCCGGCCGGGGGCTGCGGGGCCGGGGAGCTGGACCCGGTGACCCGCATTTCCAGCAGGACGGAATCCTTGGGGTCAGCGGGGTTGGCCTCGCCGAAGCCCTTTGTGGTGTCTTCGGGAACATCGAGGGTCTGGGGGGTCGCACCGCCGATGGAGAAGCTGGCCCTGATGGAGCGGTCGACGGTCTCGATCCGGTAGGCCTGCGGGATGTTCACCTTCAGGTAGCCGGTGTTCGCTGCCTTGAAGCAGATCCGGGACTCATGGGTGAGCAACTTCCGGGCCCACACCATGATCTGGTAGTCGCTACCGGTGCAAGAGGCAAGGGTGATGTTGCCGTCACCGGCGATCAGGTCGGCACCCGTCACGGTCTGGAAACCAGGTCCGAAGGGGTAGGCGCCGTCCTCGACGGCGAAGGGAGCTCCGCCGTTGGCGGGGGTGACCGGCTCGGCGGAGGCGAGCGGGGCAGGCGCCCCGGCGACGGCCGCGACGGCGATGGCTGCGGGCAGCCAGCTGCGTATACGCACTGGTGTTGTCTTCGCTTTCAGTAAGGTCCCGCCCGCACTCGGAGTGGAGGGGGCGGGCCTTCAACGACGTGGAGACCATCCGCGCGGGAGCGCGGGCGGTTGAAGATCGCCTGGGGGGGCCGCAGGAAGAGTAGCCGCTCTATCGGGACGCGCGCACCCGCGTTCGTCAAGAGGAACACACAGCGAGATGGCCATTGAAGAGATGGTGAACAGCGCTGCCTGCGTACAACTCTTCCGTCCACACCCAGTCCTTGCGGGAGCGGACGTGCGCTGTGAGCGGAAGTCAATCTCGAACATGGAAGCGATTCTTGCGTGTACCCCGATGCCCTGAATACAGTGTGCGTGCTCAGTGATAATCCACGCCTCCGGCCTGGGGGAGCCGCGAAACGTGGGGTGGCGGATCGTCACGAGCAACGAAGGACAACAACTGGCGCCGCCGAGAGGCGGCGCCCTTTCGCGCGCCGCCATTCGGCTGGCGCCCTAGAAATATCGGGGGGTTATTTCCGTGCGTCACCACACAGGCCGTCAGGCCAGGTTGTGGCGGCAGGGATATGCGTCCGCTGGCCGAGCCAGCCGCATTTTGCTTCCGCTCGCCCTGCTTGCCGGGCTGGTCTCCGCGGCACCTGCTGCCGCCGAGGAGCCAGGCACGCCACCGCTGTCCGACCGTCAGCGTGTCCTTGAGAGTTGGAAGTCCGGCGGGCCAGCCGCTAAGTCGGCCGCTGGATCAGCGCTCCTCGGCAATGACGAGCAGCTCCGCGCCTACCTGGCCGAAGGCCAGAAGGTCGCTGACGAGCTCGATCTGCGCGAGGCCGCGCTCAAGCTGGCCACCGAGGCAGGGCCAGGCCTGAGCGAGGCCGCCCGTAATGCGCTGAACGGCACGCCCGAGCAGCTGGCCACGTTCATGAAAGATGGCTGGAAGGCCCCGCTCGCCGACGACCAGCGCGTCGAGGCCGCCCGGATCACCGAGGGCGGTGGCCCCGGTACCCGCGCGGCCGGCGACCAGGCCATGCGCGGCACCCTCGACGACATCAAGGCCTTCCTCACCGAGGGCCAGTACCGGCAGCGCGACGACGACGCCCGCGTACGCGTCGCCCAGATCGAGGCCGCCGGTGGGCCAGCCACGAAGCGGGCCGCGGGCGAAGCGCTGAAGGGCTCGATCGACGACGTCCGCGACTTCCTGACCTACGGGCAACACATCACCCGCGCCCAGGACCAGGAACACGCCACCATCACCGACCTGGCCCAGCAGACCAAGGACGCCCAAGCCGCCGCGGAGAAGGCGAAGAAGAGCGCTCAGGAACAGGCCGAGAAGGCCAAGACCTCCGCCGCTCTCGCCAAGGCGGAGACCGCGAAGGCGGCCGCGGAGACCAAGGCCGCCAAGAACGACGCCCTGCGGGCCGCTGACGCCGCCCGCCGAGCAGCCGAGTCCGCCCGCCGCGCCGCAGCAGCTGCTCGCACCGCGGTTGCGGCGGCTCGCGCCGCCAACGCGGCTGCGCAGGCCGCGGCGATCGCCGCGTACAACGCCTCCACCGCCGCCCTGTACGCCTCCCAGGCCGCCAGCCGCGCCTGGGACGCGGCGTCATCGGGCCAGGTCCACGAAAACATCGCTGCCGAAGCCACGCGAGCAGCCGATGAGGCCAGCCGGATCGCGGACTCGACCGACGCGGTCCGCCAGACCCTCCTGCACTCCAGCGCCGCGCTGGACGCCTCCATGTCGGCCATCGTCGACATGAACACCTCCGCCGATTTGGCGATGGAGTCCGACAACTGGGCCAAGCAGTCCGGCGCCCACTACGGCCAGGCCGCCGCAGCATCCGCCTCCGCGCGCCGGCATGCCGCCGAGGCCAAACGCGCCTCAGAAGCCGCCCGAGCCCACGCCAATGCCGCAGCCGCCGCCGCCAGCGAGTCCGCTGCCGCGGCCCGCTCCGCAGCAGGTCACGCCCGCAACGCCGCGGCCGCCGCTCGCAACGCCGCCCAGCACGCCGGCAATGCCCAAGCCGCCGCAGACCAGGCCAAGGCCAATGCCGCGGAGGCCATGGCAGCCGCCCAGCGCGCCGGGACTGCGGTCACGCAGGCGCAGGCGGTGCAGGACAAGGCCCGCCAGCGCGAGGCCGAGGAGGTCGCGGCCCGCACTAACAGCCAGGTCAACGAGGCCCGCGACGCCAAGGACCTCTTCGACCAAGGTAAGACCGAGGCCAACCGGCTCCTGCAGGAGAGGGTCAAGCTCGACAGCGACTTCACACAGCTCGCCACTCAGGCCGAACAGCCCGGCGCCGTTCCCGCCCAGATCGCCATTGCTGGCCGCAAGATGGCCCTGACCGCACTTCAGGTCCGCGGCCCATGGGTTCGCGCTGCAGCCGAGGCCGCACTCGCCGGTGACGACGCGGGCGTGATCGCCTTTGCCACCGACGGCTGGAAGAAGGCTGCCGAGCAGGACGACCGCCAGCAGGTCAACCAGATCGCCCAGAACGGCGAGTACAAGGACCTGCGCGACGCCGCGACCACTGCGGTCGCGGGAACCGTTGAACAGGTGCGGGTGTTCCTGGCAACTGGCCAGTACCAGGCCGCGGCCCCGGACCGTCGCGTCGAGGTCGCTCGCATCGCCGAGGCGGGTGGACGTGGGGTGAAGGAGGCGGCAACCGCCGCGCTGCATAACTCCAACCCCAAGGCCCTCGAAGAGTTTCTGCAGTTCGGGCAGTATCAGGCGCGCTTGGAGGACGACCGGGTCGAGGCTGCCCGCCTCGCCGAGGGTGGCACCCCTGAGGTCAAGGCCGCGGCCGAGACCGCCCTCGCTAGCCCGGACACGAATCTGCGGACATTTGTGGAGTCCGGCCAGCACCGGGCCAAGCGACGTGACCAGCTCAACGAGGCCCACATCGCCCAGGTCAAGGCGATCATTGCTACCTCCAGCGAGGTAGCCGCCCGTGCCTACGAGGATGCCTACAACGCGGCCAAGGCCGCCTCTGCCGCTCAGGGCCACGCCAACGACGCCGCCGGACACGCGAACAAGGCCGCCGAGTACGCCGCTCAGGCTAACGGCCACGCCACCCAAGCCAAGCAGTCGGCCGACAACGCCCGCAAGTCCTCCAACGACGCCGCCGCATCCGCCACCACTGCACGCAACGCCGAAAAGCAGGCAGCCAACAGCGCCGCACGCGCTGAGTACTCGGCAATGTCCGCCTACGCCAGCTCCCAGGCTGCGGCGGGCTATGCCGAAAGCGCCTTCCAGGCGGCCGAGCAGGCACGCCGCTCCGCCGCCAACGCTGGCATGAGTGCCCAGGAAGCCCAGCTCAAGCACCAGCAGACCGTCCAGCGCTACGTGACCGACGCGTACAGCAAGGAGGTTCAAAAGCGCCAGGCCGAAGAGGCAGCGTCGCTCAGGAGCATCCTGACGCAGCTCGGAGTGCGCTTCCTCGGCGCCCTCGTCAAAATGCCGACGGAGATCTCGGTCGAAGCCCGCCTCGACGTACTTCACGGCGTGCTGGACGTCCTCGGCTTGTTCCCGGGACCCGGCGAGTTCGCCGACGGCGCCAACTGCGCGATATACGCCATCGAAGGCATCGTCGAATTCTTCCATCCCTGGGGCCGTGACGGCGTATGGAAGGATGCGGGTCTGGCTTGTGCCTCCATGGTCCCCATCGCAGGCTGGCTCACCACGCCCTACAAATGGGCTCGGTATTCTGAAAGGTACGGCCCAGGCGCCAAGGCGCTCTTCAACGACCTAAGGGACCTGCTCAAGAAGGTTCCCATCTGTAAGGTGGGCAAGAACAGCTTCCCGGCAGGCACGCCGGTGTTGATGGGCGACGGTACTAGTCTGCCTATTGAAGAAATTGAAGTCGGGGACAAGGTAAAGGCGGCAGATCCCGTCACAGGAATCACCGGACCCCGCCGCGTTGCGGCAGTTATCTATACGCCGGATGATCGGGACTTTACCGATGTAACCCTGGCGGGACGGGACGGGGGAGGTTCCGTCACAGCGACGGATCATCACCCATTCTGGTCAGTAGGGTCTCGGGAGTGGACGAATGCAGCCAACCTGAAGGTCGGCGGTACCCTGTTGGCATCCAGCGGAGATGCAGTCCAGGTAACTGAGGTCCGGCACCGGAAGACGCTTCAGCCCGCCTACAACCTCACGGTCGACGACCTTCACACGTACTATGTGCTGGCGGGTAAGACTCCGGTCCTCGTTCACAACTCTGGGACATGCCCGAAGTGGGTATCGAATCAGGCGAGAGCTGGCGACCTTGCGGGCAAGTACACCCAGGGGCAGACGACTCGAGATCCAGCGTCGCAGTGGTATCACGAGGAACTGAGCAACGACGAACTCTTGGCCGCAATCAACAACGCCGCCGAGGGAGACGGAATCGCCGTCTCGCCAGGGGGAACGATCCTTGGAGGTCATCATCGCTGGGACGAGCTCCAAACGAGGATCAGGGATGGGCGTATCGATCCAAACACGCCAATCCGTATCGACGTCTATGGTGGGGAGTAGTGGCTCGTGCCTATGATTCATTGGAACGACCCAGATTTCCGTGTCTGCCAGATTGATTTCGAAACGCTGCTCGCGATCCAGTTGGAGGCGGAGAAGCGAGGATGGGCAACTCGATGGTCCTCGGTGGACGCTCTTCGTAGTCAGGTTAAAGGAGGAGTTGTTCTCATCCAGTCCCTGATGCGCGAGGAGCGAGGAAATGCTATCCGGGCCTATCGATGCCTTGTGTTGTTCTCGGCTGCCGATGGCGAGGGTTCCGGCGGAATTGCCACGATCGATCTTGATCCGGCGAGGTTTGAATCCTTGGAGCGACTCGATCGAGAGCCGGATGTTCGAAGGGCGCTTGCTCGAATGTTCTCCCTTGCTATGGGCGGGATCTCGATGGTCTCAAAGAAGTAGTGAGGCCCTATTGGGGCCCGCGGGTAGATTCGTGGACGCTTCTGACTGGCTGGAAGTCTTCTCAGGTTACGGAAACCGAACTCTCTGTTCGGTATAGTTCCTGCCAACTTCCTTAGTATTCTCTGGGACCCGCTGCTTAGTCGGCGGGTCCTGGTGCTATTTGACCGCAGCGCCAGCGGACGACGGCTGGTGGAGGATCGTGCTGGACGTATGCGTTGACTCCTGTGTGGGCTCGGCCGGGATCGGATACTGCGCTTGTTCTTTATGATCTTTCAAGGTCTGCCGCTGCGTCCGGCTGTGTCTACTACCTTGAAGCCATGACGAACGGCGGGCTGGCACTCGCACTTCGCTCGGCGGCGAGCGGGCTGAGCTGTTCTGGAGTGCGTGCAGTCCCCTTGCATACAGAGATCTGTCCGGCACAGTCGCCTTCCTGGACCGAGAGGTCACTGCGACGGACGGCCGCGTCAGCCAGCTCAAGCTCACTGGATCCGCAATGGCGCTGCTTGTCATCACCAACGCCGCACTCACATGACCGATCGCGCCTTCGAGCTCTATAGGCTTCGAGCGGCAGAACCTTTCCGGCCTGGGCGCCCCCGCTTGTAGTGAGATGGTGGGGCAGTAGCAGTGTCGGTGCCGGGGTAGTTGCGCCTGCGAGCCCTCCGCGACGAGCTGGTGGCTCATACCCCGTCTTGTTGTCTGGTGGCCGGACAACAAGACGGAAGCCGGTCCGCTTCTACGAGGCGGGTTCGTACACGACGGTGGTGGTGGAGCAGTCTTCGGCGAGCCCGAGGAGGGCCTGGCGCTGGGTCTCGTCGACGGCCAGGTCCCAGCGGAGCTTGGTTCCGACCCAGGTCGCCGCGTAGGTGCAGTGGTAGGACCCGTCGGACGGCAGCCACTCGGCCGGGTCCCGGTCCGCCTTGGACCGGTTGGAGGCTGCGGACACCGCGATCAGCGTGTCCGGCGACGCCTGGTCGTTCGCGTACGCCTCCCGGCGAGCCGCCGACCACGGGACTCGTTCAGCTGGCGGGGAGCGTCATTCGAACCGTGCGGTATTCCTGTCTGCCCCAATGGCTGCGTAGCCCGAGCAGGCGTCTCGACCGTGCGGCGGCGGGCCCAGCCAGGAGTGCCCTGCTTGCGACCTGGGAACACACCCTGAGGATGTGTTGGGCGATGCCGACCGACCTGAGGGTGGAGGGCTGACCGTCACAGCCGGATCTGCAACACCTGGCCCGGCCAGAACGACCCGTCCCAACGCAGCACCTCGAACTCCAGGGTCGCCGTGAACCCCAGCTCCTCGTACTCGCGCACCAGGCGGCCGTCCTCGCCGGCCCAGCAGTGCGTCCGGAGCAGTCGTGCGCCACACCGGTAGGCCTCGGCCTGGGCATCGGCAACCAGGGCCGCCATGCTGAGCTGCCGGTGCCTCATCCTGGTCACCAGGAGATGCAGGTAGAGCTCAGGGTGGTCGACCGGCGGAACGAACTCTGGGGCCTCGTCGGTGAGCACCGAGCCACCCGTAACGCGCAGCAGGTCCCGGCAGATCCGTGTCTGTCCGGCCCGCGTGTGGCCCAGCACCTGCTTGACGATCAACGGAGGGTCTTCCCACTCCAGCGTTTCGTACAGGTGGGGGTGCCGTGCCAGGACGAGCCATGAGTTGTAGTCGTGGAGCATCCCCAGGAAGTCCTCCACCTCTTCAGAACCGCCCGCACCGACCGTCATGTCGCTCAAGCGCACTCCCCGGGATACGCCGATCCAGCAGCCGCTGATCATCGTATCGCCACGGATTGGCGCGCTTCAGGGCACTCCACCGCCTCGTCCGAGTCGAATACCTCGGCGAGGGGCACGAAGTGGTCGACGTCGAGCCGCGCCGAGTCCGTCACCACGACGTTGTCGTAGGCGCTGCGCCAGGATCCGCCGGTCAGCTTGCATCCGGCCGCTACCTCCGGCGCTACCGCGGCCTCGGCGAGGATGACTTCCTTGCGGGTGTCGCAGCCGTCCCCGGCGTTCAAGCCGCGGTTCCAGTGCTTGTACAGGTTCCGCTGGTAGCCCTCGCGGTGCTCGGCGGCCACGGGCAGCCGGTCGATCGCTTCGAAGAGCGGCAGCGGAGCAAGCACCCCGGCCGGGCCGGCCACACCGGCGGCCGCCGGTGCGGCCGTGGTGGTAGGGGCGGAGTTCGCGGCCGGTGCGGCGAGGACGGGAAGGGCGCAGAGGGCGAGCGCGGGCAGGCCACGCAGCATCAGGTTCTTGATCACACAGGCGGGTGTAGCGGGCTTGGCCCCGGCCACAACAGGCCTTCGGTGGACAACTCACTGGTGCGGGTGCCCGTATTCACCGAAGAAACGGACCTGCTGTCTCCGCCGGGCCGATGCGCAGCTGATGCGAAGAAGTACCCACCGCCTGTGCGGGTCAGCGGCGCGCGTGGATGGCTTGCGCTGCCGCGAACACACCGTGATCAAGGGGTGCCGTGACCACCGTCGACGGGTTGCGATCGCGCTCCAGCCGGGCTTTGAGGTCGCCATCCCGGTCCACGGTGACGTGCCCCAGCAGGGGCAGCCCGACCGAGGCCATGTTCGCTTTCACGGCCTTTACGAATTCCGGATCGGGGCTTGGCTGGTCTTCGGTCCATCGGGTCTCGGCAGTGACCATGCCCAGAAGAGCGACGGGGTGGTAGAGGAAGCGCCGGTGGCGATCTCGCAGGAGCGCAGCGCTCTGATCGGGCGACAGAGGAACGCGCTCGGTTCGGGTATCGAGGCCCTGCCGACGGGTGCTGTCGTGGTTGTTGATCACGTGGGGCTGCTGCTCCTTGCTGCTGACGTTCCCTGAGAGGTTGCGGTTCCCTGGCGCCAGTTCTGGGTCTCACCATGGATGAGCGGGCGGTGCCGCCGTAGGCGGGGAGGACCGCCCGTGAGAGCTATGCCTCAGTCCACGTTCCGAGATGCTTGCGGATCTGGACACAGAAACTTGTCAGCTGAGGATCCGGGCTCAGGTGGTGTCCTTGCGCGAAGACGGTCTCCAGCCACGCGAGCTTGTTGCTTGCGGAGATGCTGGGGACCCAGCATTCGAGTTCGCCCACAGGAACGAGAAAGACACCGAGCTTGGCCAGAGCATTGATCAGGCGTGTGGCTGCCCCGTGGGCATTCGTCCCGTTGAGCGCGCTGAGCCCGGCCTTCTTGAGGTGCTTCCAGCCGCTCGAAGCCTTGACCAGGTCGCCGATCCTGGAGGCTGCTGCTGCCGGGAGGGGATTGCCCTCGCTGGCCCTGCCGATGGCCTCGTTCATCTGCTTGCGGAACTCGGCGACCGTCAGAGTGGTCCGGCTCTGGTTGGCCTGGTCGTTAAGAGTCTTGACGTCGCTGGAGACGTCCTCCCAGGACCCACGGAGTGTGGTGACAGCATTCCGGACGTCGACGCTGTTGCGCAGGAAGTCGAGGTCTGCAATGACGGCGGTCGGGATGCCGCACTGCTGCAGGCGGTCGGCGGTAGCGGTGAGGCGGGGTTTGCCGTTGGTGTGCAGGAAGAGGGTGTTCTCCGGCTTCGCCGGGTCCTTCGTGGCGTCGAAGGCGGCTGCGTAGAACTGACAGTCACCCTCGGACTCGCAGAGCACGACGCGGTCGTGGAACAGCCCGGAGATGATGTTGGAGTAGCGCAGCAGTGGAGTACGCAGCAGCTCCCGGACGGTGCCTGGTTCGAGGACCCTCGCTGTTGGAGTGCCGCTGCGGTCGAGGCGCACGAGAGCAAGTTCGCGGTCGGCTTCCGCGTCGAGGACGCCAGCGAGGAAGTCGGCACTATGCGTGGCTACGAACACTTGCGAGGGCCCCGGCATGCTCGCGAGCAGCCGACCCAGGAGGCGCGCCTGAGGAGGGTGGAGGAAGGCTTCCGGTTCGTCGATGATGACCACGGGTGCGGGGCGGACCATGGTGTGCAGGAGCAGCTGGGCGAAGCTCTTGAATCCATCGCCCTGCGACTCGACGGTCGGGAGGCGGCGGAAGGCTGAGACCACTTCGGGCGCCGGCGGAGGGGCTCCTTCGGCTACCTGCGGGTCGCCCACGCGCAGGGTGATCGAAGGGCCGTAGCGGTCGACGACGACCGGCTCGGCGAACGCCTGTTGCATGAGGTCGGAAAACTGCCGCTCCGCGTCACGGTCCTCGAAGAGGTGCTGGACGGGGGAGTGCCCGGGCTCAAGAAAGTCCCACAGGGAATCCTGGGCTTCGACCCGAAGGCGGTCATCGGTCCACTGTGCTTGGGTCAGCAGCCCGCTGAACTGGTCCCAGCGCCCGTGTTCCCACCACTGCGAGAGCATGTCCAGCGGGAGCGCCGCCCCGGTGCCGGTTCGGTACTGCACCGCGCTGTCCGAGGCTGGCTGCCAGGACCGGTGTCCCCGTTCCTTGAGCCACGCGAGGAACTCCTTCCCGCTGCCTTCGGCCTCCGACCGGGCAGTGCGCACCCAGTGGGGGTTGCTCGCCACCATCCCGGGACTGGTGACGAATGGCGCCAGCTCGTGAAGCAGCAGGGACTTACCGCTGTTGTTGGGGCCGATGAAGAGAGTCATCCCGTTCTTCGGCGGATGGATCGTGACATCTCCGGTGAGATTGATCTCGGCGACTGCGAACGTGACTGCCACAAGACCCCCCCGTACGCCTGGATCGGCGTTTTCGCCGCCCTCCTGGCGAGGCAGCTTACCGGGACACAGACGCCCGGCTACGGGTGTTTCGGCGCCGTCTGGTGGCGGCAACCGATGTGTCCGCTGCGAGGTAGTTGCAGTTCAACCGCGGGGTGGTCGTCGCTTCTTTGTGTCCGGTGTGGTGGGGGTGGGGTGGTGGGGGTGGGGCGCGTGGCGTGGTGGTGTGGCGTGGTGGTGGTGGTGGTGTGGGTGGCGGGTGTGGCGCGGTTGCGGTGTGGCGCGGTTGCGGTGTGGCGCGGTGCGGTGCGGGGGTGTCGGGGCGGGGTGCGGGGTCGTTGGTGGGGGTGATGTCCGGTGTCGGCGCGCCTGGTTTCCCGGCTCGCGGTCGCACGGTCCTGCACCATTTTTCAGGCATTAGAAATTGGCAGCCAGTTAGTACGTAATGGGGGCAGTAAGCCCCCGGGGCGCCGGAAAGCCGGTATCGGCTGGCACGGATTATGAGGGGCCTTGGGTGGCAGTCGGCGCGGACGGGAATACGGGTGGGCGGCGTCGTGAACGCCAGGCCGGTGAACCACGGAAGAAGCGCTTCTACGTGTCCTTCAGCGACACCGAACTGGCCGTCGTGCGCACCGCTGCGGAACGCGAGGGGATGGCGTCGGCGGCATGGGCCGGGCGCCAGGTGATGGCGGTCGCGCAGCACGTGCTGGTGCCGGTCTCCCGGGACGCTGGGGACGTACTGCGGGAGCTGGTCCAGGCTCGGGTCCACCTGCGGGAGACCGTCGCCGCGCTTCGCTCGCTGACCGTCACCGGCCCGTCCGGGGCCGGCCTTCCGGAGTCGGCCGCGACCGTGGTGGAGGAGACGCTGAAGGCGGTGGCCCGCCTCGACGCGGCGACGGTCGCGGTGATGCGGGAGAGGCGCCCGCGGTCGTGATGCCGAAGAAGGCGGAGACGGGTTCGACGACGATCGACCTCCTGGACTACCTCTTCGGTCCGGGCGAGCGCGACGAGCACGTCGACCCGCACCTCGTCGCGGGCTGGGACCCGGACCTGCCGTGCCCTGCCCGCACCCCGGCCCGTATGACGCTCGCCGACCTGGCGCTCCTCCTGGACGCCCCGGTCGAAGCGCTGCGCGGACCAAAGCCGGAGGAACACGTGTGGCACATCTCGGTCCGCAATCACGCCGACGACCGGCTGCTGTCGGACGAGGAATGGGCGGAGGTCGCCGCCGCCATGGTGCACGCCGCGGGCATCGCCGCCCGCGGCGACGAGCAGGCCTGCCGGTGGGTCGCGGTACGGCACGCGGACGACCACATCCACATCCTGGCGACCCTCGCCCGCCAGGACGGCCGGCACCCCCGCGTGCGCGGCGACATCCTCAACATGCACACCGCCGCCCGCGTCTTCGAAGCCCGCTGGGGCCTCACCCCGATGTCGCCCCTGGACCGCACCGCGCGCCGCCGCCCCGTCACCGGCGAGGCCGAGAAAGCCGCCCGCCGCGGCCTGACGGAGACCGCCCGGGAGTCCCTGCAGCGCACGGTCCGCCAGGCCGCCGCCCTCGCTCACGGCGACACGGATTTCCTTGACCGGCTTCGCGACGCGGGCTTGCGCGTGCGCGAACGCCGGGGCGACGACGGCGCCCTGGTCGGGTACTCGGTCGCGCTGCCGGGGGACCGTGCCGACGGCGGCACCCGCCCGGTCTGGTTCGCGGGCTCGACGCTCGCCTACGACCTGTCGCTGCCCCGGGTCCGCGAGCGGTTCGACCCGCTCGTCACCCCGGCGGAGTGGGCGCTGGCCGAACACCGGATCCGGGAAGCGTCCGCCCTGTTGGGCCGCGCCGGGCAGGACGAAGGCGCGGGCGACGTCGCCGCCCTCGGTGACCTCCTGGCCGTGGCCGCCGCCCACGCTCCGGCCCTGGTCCGCGACCGCGTCCAGGCAGCGGCCGACGCCTTCGAGCAGGCCGCCCGCGCCCCCGGCGCCCGCTCCCTCGAAGGCCGCGCCCGTGCCGGATGGCGCGCCTCGACCCGGGCCTTGGAGCGGGCCCCGCGCGCGGCCCGGGGCGGCGGCGCCGCGGTCGTCCTCACGCTGCTGCTCGCCCTCGTGGAGGCGGTGGAGGCCGCCGCCGACTGGCACCGGGCGCAGGCCTTCCGCGCGCAGGCGAAAGCCGCTGCCGAAGCCGCCGTCCTGCTGCGGGAAGCAGCCGGCCTGACCGGCACCCCGCCCCCGACCACGAAGCCGCGTACCGGTCGGGTGGTGCGCACACAGGGCCGTGGCCTGCCCGGGGCTGCGCCTGTTACCGGTGTATCGGTCCGGCCGCGCCCGGATCCCGGCCGGCCGGGCCCGTCCCGTACGCGCTGACCCCTGACTGAGGGAGCTCCTGCCGATGACGTACCCGCCCCAGCCCGAGCCGTTCTCCGAAGCGCTCGGGGAAGCCGCGCAGACCGCCGCGATGGCCTACCGGCTGATGATGACCATCACCGACGCGGTCCGCCGCGCCACCCAAAAACGGATCACGGGCAAGGAGGAGGAACTCAGCGAGGACGCGGAGAAGATGGCCCCGGGCTGGTCGGCCGACCAGCTGCGCGGCGTCCTCGGCGACGACATCCTCGCCGAGCTGATGGCGGGCGCGGACTGGCCGGTGATGGCCCGCCAGCTCGTCGGCCTCCAGCAGGCCGGAGTCGACCTCGGCACGTTCCTGCCGCAGATGGGCCGCATGACCGCCGCAGTCCACCAGGCCGTCGTGGCCAACGCGGCCCGGACGAAGGCGGAGGGCACCGACCGGTGGGCAGACCTCCTGAAGTCCACGATGCCGGAGGGCATGGTGCGCGACGCGATCCTTGCCTCCCCGGCCTGGCCGGACATCGCGGCCGCGATGGGCCAGCTCGACGCCAAGGGCATCGACGTGGCCCGGATCCTCCTCGACGCGCACGCCGCCGGAGCGGGCGTCGACCAGGCCGTCGCCGCCGTCACCACCGCGGCCGCCGCCAAAGCACCCGCGCCCGCCCCGGCCACCCCGGCGCCCACCGCCGCCCCGGCCACCCCGGCGCCCACCACCGCCCCCGTTCCCGCCCCCGCTCCCGCTGCTCCCGGTGCTCCCGGTGCTGTAGCGCCGCCGGCCCGGGACGGGCTGGCCTCGCGCATGGGCGGCTCCGGCGACCCGTGGGGCGCGCCTCCGGCGGGACGCGTACCCGCACCCGCTCCCGCCCCGGCTCCGGGCACCGCGCCCACCCCCGCCCCCGCCCCCGCTGCTGCGCCGGTGCGGGAGGCCGCCGACCCGTGGGCGCCACCCGCGAGTACGGACGCGAAGCGCTCCTGGGGCCCGCTGACCGAGGGGTTGAACGTGCCCCGGGACCTGGACCTCGGCGACCGCGCGAAGGCGCTGGAACAGCTTGGCGTCAACCGGCTCGCGCACGCCGCGATCGTCGGCGTCGTCAAGGACGTCCTCCCCGAGTCGGAGGCGGGTCTCCTGGTCGGCTCCCGTCAGTGGCCGCTGCTGGCGCACCGCATGGACCAGATCCGCGACCAGGGCGGCACCGGTCTCCTTGCCGCGCACCTGGCCCGCCTGGGGACCGACACCACCTGGAAGGAGACCTCTGGCTCCACCACGGTCGGCCGTCTCGTGGACGCGACCCTGCATTCGCTGACGACACCGCCCTCGACTCCGGCCGCGCCCGTGTCCCGGGTCCGCGTCTCCCCGACGGCGGCCCGATCCCGCTCCGCCACCACGCCCGCCGCCGCGGCCCCTGGACAGCAGGCCCCGACGGAAGCTGCCGTCCCTGCTCACCGGCAGCAGGTCGCACCGGCCAGGGGTGCGGGGCGTACGCGGTGACGGCGGCGGCTCCCACACTCGGACGCCGCGGGCGCGGTGTCCGCTTCCGGGTGTGGACGGATCGCGTACGGGCGCGGACGGGCCGGTGGGCGCCCACCGGCCGGGACCGGATCGGAGTGGAGGGGATGCTGATCGCCGTCCCCATGCAGGTGCTGGGCTGGCGGGCGGGTCAGGTCGGCCTGGAGCAGGCGGACTATGTCCTGACCGCCCTGAGCGGGTTCGTCGCCCTGGCCACCATCTACCGGGCCCTGGTCTACCGGCGGCCGGGCACCGGGCCGTCTCCGGCGGGGCCGTTGGTGCGGCCCTCGGAGGAAGTCCAGCAGCACGCGGCCCGCGAGGCGGGCGCCGGGCCCACAGCATGACCGGCGAGAACTGCGAGGAAGGGGGAAGCGGATGGTGATGACGGGCAGGCAGCGCCGGGCTGGTGGCAGTGCGCTGGCGGGGACCGGGCTGGCCACGACCGGCTGGTGGGCGCAGTGG
Organism: Streptomyces sp. cmx-4-9; assembly: GCF_046548835.1. NCBI lineage: Bacteria > Bacillati > Actinomycetota > Actinomycetes > Kitasatosporales > Streptomycetaceae > Streptomyces > Streptomyces sp. cmx-4-9. The sequence goes on from NZ_JAEBEE010000006.1 coordinate 579,389, forward strand.
TCCGGGTACGAGGTCGTGGGCCTGGCCTTGACGCTGCTGGCCGGGATTGTGGTGCTGGGCGGTGCGTGGCGCTCAGGCGCCCTGCACCTTCCGCAGGCTGCCGAGCCGGCGCCGGACATCGCCACGCCGCCGCTGTCCTCGGCGCGGGCCAAGGCGGACCAGGAGCGGTCGATGCGGTTGCTGAAGGCGATCGACGAGGCCGCCGACGACGGTCTCGGGCAGGGAGGGGAGCTGTCGGAGTTCGAGCGGATCGTCTTGTACGGGGTGGCGGAGCTGCCGGGCCGGGAGTACCCGCCTGCCGGGCACGGCTACCCCGCGCGTGAACACCCCGGAAGTTCCCGTCAGTCCCGCGCGCGTGTCCTGTCACTGTCCGAGAGCCGCTCGACGTGGCCGCGCCCCAGCAGACCGACGACCTCCCGCTCCAGGTACTGCATGAGGGCCTGGGCGCCCGTCTGGCAGGCTGCTGCGCCCCGTCCGGACATGGAGTCATGGGCGCCTTCGCCGTGGCCCTGCGGGCCGTACGGCCGCTTTCACGCCGCAGTGCGCCGCCCGGGGCTCCGGCTGCGCTGGGGGCCCGTCGGAGGAGTACGGGGTCTCCCGCGGGCTTCGCACCGAGCCCGGGGTCTGCAGCCGAGGGCGACGACACCTTCATGCAGGATGTCAGCACCGCTGACTGCCGGACGGTGAATCCGTCACCTCGTTGCACCGGTCGGCGTCACCTCGATGACACTGGCCTTCCAGCAGACCCGCAGCTTCACAGGGCATGAGGGACAGTCAGCGGCCCAGCTGCGAGGCCGTGTTCGCATTCGCCGCGTACACGTAGGCGGACCCGCCCGCTGTACCCCGGATCGCCGTAGCGGACCGATTCCCGTATCTATCCGGGCACCAGAATGAAGCACACACAGGTAGGATGAAACCTGGCCCTCGACGGCCTCTCGGTGAAGGCCCATGAGACCCCGTAGCAGGAAACCAGCAACCGACCGAGGAACCCCGCCGTGGATGCCCGTGCGGAGAGGTTCTTACCCTGCTTATGGGGACTCCCCACCGACCGTCAGCCGAGCGAAGGCAGTACCCCTCTCGCTGCTGCCAGCCGGGACCGCGAAGCGGGCCCTGGTCCTGGAGGCGAAGCCGGAAGGGCCGGGGTGGGAGCGAAGCGGACACCCCAACAGGCCGAAGGCCTGGACCCCGTGAAACGGGGTCACCTCCCCCGCGAAGCGGGGGAGCCCATGGGCCCGCGCAGCGGGCCCCGCCCGGGGGTAGCGCAGCGGAACCCGGGCAGTCCGAAGCGAAGCGGAGGACCCCGGCCGACGGCCGGCCTTGCTCGGCAACGCCGCGCCCGCCGCGCGCCGCGCGGCGGTTCGTTGGCACAGCGCGCAGCGCTGTGGGACCCGCTCCGCGGG
>NZ_JAEBEE010000007.1:0-556208 GCF_046548835.1 Streptomyces sp. cmx-4-9
GCTCGGACTGGAAGACCAACCCGGCCACCCAGATCAAGTGGGGCCTGGACTACATGAACTCCCGCTACGGCAGCCCCGTCGGCGCCTGGAACTTCTGGCAGTCCCACCACTGGTACTGAGCCGACCCCGGTCCCACGGACCCGGTACGGCAGACCCGTGGCAGCAGCCGCAACAGCCGCAACACCACCACCGGCATCACCCGTCACTGCTCCCGCGTCAGCGGTGGAAGCAGTACGCAGCAGAACGACGCAGCGCGTGCGAAGGCCCCGGTGGCCGGCCTCCCCAGGTCCGGCCCACGGGGCCTTCGTCTTTTTCCCATCCCACTGGGTTCGGGGGTGCACCGGGGGGCGTCCCGGCGGCCTGGGCCGACGGTGGGGCGCCCCCGCGGCTCACAGGCGCTGGATGATCGTCCCGGTCGCCAGCGCGCCGCCCGCGCACATGGTGATCAGGGCGAACTCCTTGTCGCGGCGTTCCAGCTCGTGCAGCGCCGTGGTGATCAGTCGGGCTCCGGTCGCCCCGACGGGATGGCCGAGGGCGATGCCGCCGCCGTTGACGTTGACCTTCTCCAGGTCCTGGTCGAAGACCTTGGCCCAGCTGAGGACCACGGAGGCGAAGGCCTCGTTGATCTCGACGAGGTCGATGTCCCGCAGTGACATCCCGGCCTTGCCGAGCACGGCCCGCGTCGCGTCGATCGGCCCGTCCAGGTGGTAGTGCGGGTCGGCGCCGACGAGGGTTTGGGCGACGATCCGGGCGCGCGGCTTGAGTTTGAGGGCGCGGGCCATCTTGCGTGAGGCCCACATCACGGCGGCGGCTCCGTCGGAGATCTGCGAGGAGTTCCCTGCGGTGTGCACGGCGGTGGGCATGACCGGCTTGAGCCGGGCCAGCGCCTCCATGCTGGTGTCGCGCAGGCCCTCGTCCCGGTCGACCAGGCGCCACATGCCCTGGCCCGCGGCCTGCTCCTCCTCGGTGGTCGGCACCTGCACGGCGAAGGTCTCGCGCTTGAACCGCTCCTCGGCCCATGCGGCGGCGGCCCGTTCCTGGGAGAGCAGGCCGAGGCGGTCCACGTCCTGCCGGGTCAGGCCACGGTGGCGGGCGATCCGCTCGGCGGCCTCGAACTGGTTCGGGAGGTCGACGTTCCACTCGTCCGGGAAGGGCTTGCCCGGGCCGTGCTTGGACCCGGAGCCCAGCGGCACCCGGCTCATGGCCTCCACGCCGCAGGCGATGCCGATGTCCATGACGCCGCCGGAGATCATGTTGGCGACCATGTGGTTGGCCTGCTGCGAGCTGCCGCACTGGCAGTCCACCGTCGTGGCGGCGGTCTCGTACGGGAGGCCCATGGCGAGCCAGGCGTTGCGGGCGGGGTTCATCGACTGCTCGCCGGCGTGGGTGACGGTGCCGCCGACGATCTGTTCCACGCAGTCCGGCTGGATTCCGGTCCGGGCGAGGAGTTCGCGGTAGGTCTCGCCGAGCAGGTAGGCGGGATGGAGGTTGGCGAGCGCGCCCCCGCGCTTGCCGATCGGGGTGCGTACGGCTTCGACGATGACGGGTTCCGCGGCCATGAGCTCGTCCTCTCCTGCACAGCGCCGGCGCGGCGGGCCGTCCCGGCGCCCCGCCTTGAACTAGTACGCGTTCTAGTTCGACTCGCAGTCTTATGAATCGGAGGCCCGTCACGCAAGGGTCTTGCACGTGCCCTGCACGGATTCCACACGCAACAGTTGACGCGCCTCCCCTTGTCACTTCTGGAACTCGTTACTACCTTCAAGCCAACTTCTGATGGTCCGTCAGACTTTGGAGTTGCCCCGATGTCCTGTCCCGCGCTGCCCGAAGGCTTCGACGCCACCGACCCCGACCTGCTCCAAAGCCGGGTCCCGCTGCCGGAGTTCGCTCGGCTGCGGCAGACCGCTCCGGTGTGGTGGTGCCCGCAGCGGCGGGGGATCACCGGCTTCGACGACGAGGGCTACTGGGCCGTGACCCGGCACGCGGACGTCAAATACGTCTCCACGCATCCGGAGTTGTACTCCTCCACCACCAATACGGCGATCATCCGCTTCAACGAGCACATCCAGCGTGATGCCATTGATGCCCAGCGGCTGATCATGCTGAACATGGATCCGCCGGAACACACGCGCGTGCGCCAGATCGTGCAGCGCGGCTTCACCCCGCGGGCCATCCGCGGCCTGGAGGCCGCCCTGCGGGACCGTGCCCGCAAGATCGTCGAGGAGGCCCTGGCGGTCTCCGCGGACGGCAGCTTCGACTTCGTCACGCAGGTGGCGTGCGAACTCCCGCTGCAGGCCATCGCCGAGCTGATCGGCGTACCGCAGGAGGACCGGTCCCGGATCTTCGACTGGTCGAACAAGATGATCGCCTACGACGACCCGGAGTACGCGATCACCGAGGAGGTCGGCGCCAACGCGGCGATGGAGCTCATCGGCTACGCCATGAACCTCTCCGCGGAGCGCAAGGAGTGCCCGGCCAAGAACATCGTGACGCAGCTGGTGGCGGCCGAGGGCGAGGGCAACCTCGGCTCCGACGAGTTCGGTTTCTTCGTCCTGCTGCTGGCCGTGGCGGGCAACGAGACCACCCGCAACGCCATCAGCCACGGCATGCACGCCTTCCTCACCCACCCCGGGCAATGGGAGCTGTACAAGGCGACCCGCCCGTCCACCACCGCGGAGGAGATCGTCCGCTGGGCCACCCCGGTGGTGTCCTTCCAGCGCACCGCCACCCAGGACACCGAACTGGGCGGGCAGAAGATCAAAGCCGGTGACCGTGTGGGGCTCTTCTACTCCTCCGCCAACCACGACCCCGAGGTCTTCACCGACCCGGACGCCTTCGACATCACCCGCGACCCCAACCCGCACCTGGGGTTCGGCGGCGGCGGCCCGCACTTCTGCCTCGGCAAATCCCTGGCGATCATGGAGATCGACCTGATCTTCAACGCGCTCGCCGACGCCCTGCCCGAGTTGCGGCTGGCCGGCGAGGGCCCGCGGCGGCTGCGCGCGGCCTGGCTCAACGGCATCAAGGAACTCCGGGTCAGCCACGGCTGACCCGCGACCCAGGGCGGCAGGGGCCGCTCCTCCCACGCCCCGGCCCCTGCCGTCCGCTGGCCCGCGGTGCACCGCGTACCGCCCGGCCCCGGCCCCTGCCGTCCGCCGGCCCGCGGTGCACCGCGTACCGCCCGGTGCCAGACTGGGGGCATGGCCACGGCTCCGCTCGGCCCGTCCTTCGGGGGCCGCCTGGTGCGCCCCGGCGACCCGGACTACGACGAGGACCGGCGCGTCTGGAACGGCTCCGTGGACCGCTCCCCCGCCCTCATCGCGCACTGCGCGGGCGTCGCCGACGTCATCGACGCGGTCCGTTTCGCCGCGGCCTCCGGGGCTCCCGTCGCGGTCCGCTCCGGCGGGCACAGCTTCCCCGGCCAGTCGGTGTGCGACGGCGGCACCGTCATCGACCTCTCCGCCCTGCGCGGCATCCGCGTGGACCCGGCGGCGCGGACCGTCCGGGCCCAGGCCGGGGTGCTCCTCGGCGAACTGGACCGCGAGACGCAGGCCTTCGGCCTGGCCGTCCCGTCCGGGATCGTCACCCACACGGGAATCGCCGGGCTCACCCTCGGCGGCGGGATCGGCTGGCTGATGCGCAAGTACGGGCTGACCGTGGACCAGTTGCTCGCGGTGGACCTGGTCACCGCGGACGGCGCCCTGGTGAAGGCCTCCGCGGACGAGAACCCGGACCTGTTCTGGGGGGTGCGCGGCGGCGGCGGCAACTTCGGGATCGTCACCGAGTTCACGTACCGGCTCCACCCGGTCGGCCCGGTGGTGCTGGCCGGACCGATCCTGTGGCCGATGGCCGAATCGGCGCGGCTGCTGCGCTTCTACCGCGAGTGGATCACCTCGGTACCGGACGAGCTGACCACGGCCGTCGTCCACCGCAAGGCGCCGGCGGTCGGGTACCTGCCGCCGGAGGTCCACGGGAAGCCGGTGGTCATGGTGGTCTGCTGCTACGCGGGGCCGGTCGAGGAGGGGCAGGAGGTGCTCCGGCCGCTGCGCGCCTGGGGGCCGCCGCTACTGGACCTGTGCACGCCCAAGCCGTTCACCGAACACCAGGCGTTGTTCGACCCGTCCTTCCCGCACGGCCGCTGGTACTACTTCAAGTCCTGCGACGTGGACCGGCTCAGCGACGAGGTCATCGACCGGACCGCCGAGCACGCGTCCCGGATCGCCTCCCCGCTGACCGCTTTCCCGATCTTCCAGCTCGGCGGGGCCGTCGCCCGGGTCCCGGAGGACGCGACGGCCTTCGGCGGCCGCCACAGCGGTCACACCTTCAACATCAACGCGACCACGGAGGGCCCGGAGGGTTTCGAGGCGGAACGCGACTGGGCGCGCGGCCTCTGGTCGGCGCTCGCTCCCCATCAGACCGGCGTGTACGCGAACTTCCTGATGGAGGAGGGCGAGGACCGGGTCCGGCAGGCGTACGGGCCGCAGAAGTACCGGCGCCTGCAGGAGCTGAAGCGCCGCTACGACCCCGGCAACCTCTTCCGCCTCAACCAGAACATCCCGCCGGCCCCGACCCCGGTGCCCGCCCGGCACACGCCGCCTAGCGCGGTGAGCGGGGCGGCGGCATCTTCCGGAAGGTCCGGGGACCGCTAGGAGCTCCGGGCCGCGGCGGCCCGTGTCCCCCGCTCCTGCGGCTCCTGCGGCTCCTGCCGCTCCTGCGATTCTTGCCGCTCCTGCGACTTCTGCGACTCCTTGCCGGCGGGCGGGCGCTGTCCGGGCAGCGTCACCCGCAGCGTCCGCGGCCCGGACAGCGCGTACACCAGGCCGAATCCGGCCGCGACGACCGCCGCGCCGCCCGCCGCGTCCAGCACCCAGTGGTTGGCGGTGGCGACGATCGCGCAGACCGTGATCAGGGGGTGCAGGGCGCCGAGGAGCTTCTGCCAGCCCTTCGGTGCGAGGACGACGATGACGATGCCGCACCACAGCGACCAGCCGAAGTGCAGTGAGGGCATGGCCGCGTACTGGTTGGAGATCGCGGTCATGGCTCCGTAGGAGGGATTGGCCAGGTCCTGCGGTCCGTGCACGGTGTCGATGAAGCCGAGGCCGGGCATCAGGCGCGGCGGCGCGAGCGGGTAGAGCCAGAACCCTGCGAGGGCGAGGACGGTGGCCAGGCCGAGCGAGGCGCGCGCCCACCGGTAGTCCCCGGGGCGGCGCCAGTACAGGACGGCGAGGATCGTCAGCGGCACCACGAAGTGGAAGGAGGTGTAGTAGAAGTCGAAGAAGGCCTCCAGCCAGGGCGTTTTGGCCACGGCCCGGTTGACGGCGTACTCGATGTCGATGCCCAGGGCCTGCTCGATGCCGTGGATATGGCGGCCGTTGCCCTCCGCGAGGCTGCGGCTGGCGGGTGCGGCGGCCCGGATGTGCGAGTACAGCGAGTACCCGACCCGTATCAACAGCAGTTCCAGCAGCAGGTTGGGGCGGGACAGCACGCGCCGCCACAGCGGCAGCAGCGGCACCCGCGACCAGCGGGCCTCGGCCGGCCTCCCGTACGCCGTCGGCACCGGCTCCCGCCAGTACGGTGCCGAGCGCGGCAGGAACGGCACGGCGCAGGCCGCCGCGAGCGCGGCGAGCAGCAGCACGTTGTCGCGCACGGGGGCCAGCGCGGCCAGGTTCGGCAGGAGCACCGTGCTGGGCAGGGTCATGGCCAGGACCACGGCCACCGGCCACACGGGTCGGTCGGCGGCCCGCCTGCCGACCTTCCCGGCCACCGCGAGCAGTACCCACAGCAGCTGGTGGCGCCAGCCCGCCGGGGACACGGCGACGGCGACGCAGCCGGTGACGGCGACGGCGAGCAGCAGCTGCCCGTCGCGGGCGTAGCGGGCGGCGCGGCGCAGGCCGATCCAGGCGATCGCGGCGGCCAGGGCCGCGTACGCCAGCACTTCGCCGGGTCCGCTCATCCCGAGGCGCAGCAGCACCCCGTGCACGGACTGGTTGGCGAGACTGTCGGGGGCGCCGCCCAGGCCGGCCCCGGCCAGGTGCTCGACCCAGTACGTCCACGAGTCGCGGGGCATCGCCGCCCAGGACAGGGCGGAGGCTCCGGCGAAGGTCGCGGCGGCGGTCCCGGCGGTGCTGCGGCGCCCGGACAGCCACAGCAGCGCGGCGAACAGCAGCAGGGCGGGCTGGAGGGCGGCGGCGAGACCGACGAGGAAGCCGGCGGGCCGCTCGCCGGGCACCCGGAAGAGGGCCAGGAGCACCAGCAGCACCGGCAGTACGGCGGTCTGCCCCGGGGAAGCGGCCTCGCGCACGGGCAGCGAGACCATCATCAGGGTGACCAGGACGGGCGCGGCCAGCAGGGCGGTGCGCCGCGGCACCGGGTCGGGCAGCGCCCGCGCGGCGACCAGCCCGATCGCGGCGACGAGCAGCAGGGTCACGCAGGTCCAGGCCACCTCCAGGGAGGGCGCCGCGAAACCGGTGAGCGGCTTGAGGACGAGTCCGGCGAAGGGGGTTCCGGTGAACTGGCCGGCGTCGTACAGCGATCCGGGCAGGCCGCCGGGGAGGTGGAACCCGCTGAGCCACTCGCCCGGCGGCACCCGCAGCACCACGGCGGCCTGCCTGACCGCGAGTGCTCCGGCCAGTGCCCACAGGAGGAGGCGGGCCGCTCCCAGTCGGCCGCTACCGCCTATGACCCCGGCATGTCCGTTCGCATTGCTGTGCTCCGCCGCGTTAGCCACGCCTCGCCGGCCTCCCGCCGTGTTGACCGCAACCTCGACTTCGCCTGGCTGCCGCGTTTCATGCACCGCTTCCTTACCTGGGGACGACGATATCCCCCGCGGCATCCCTAGGATGGCTGCATGAGCATCGTGAAGATCAATGCGCTGACCGTCCCCGCCGAGCAGCGGGAGGTGCTGGAGCAGCGGTTCGCGTCGAGGGCGGGAGCCGTGGAGGGCTCGGACGGGTTCGAGTGGTTCGAGCTGCTGCGGCCCGTGGAGGGCACCGACCAGTACCTGGTGTACACGCGGTGGCGCTCGGAGGAGGACTTCCAGGCGTGGATGGACGGGCCGATGAAGGCCGCCCACCAGGGCGGCGCGGCCGGCGGCGGGGCGGCCGGGGGCGGGGCGGCCGGGGGCGGCGAGCGGCCGAAGCCGGCGGCCTCGGGTTCCTCGGTGTGGTCGTTCGAGGTCGTGCAGCAGGCGGCGCCGAAGCAGGCCTGAACCGGCCGGTCCATGTTGCGCCGTGTGTGAGGCCCGGGGCGCTGCCCCGGGCCTCACGCGTACGCGGGGCGCGGGGGCAGGGTTACGGGCGTGCGGGCGCGCGGGCGTGCAGGGCAGCGAGGCGGGACGGGGCGGGGCTGCGAGGCGGGACGGGGCTGCGAGGCGGGACGGGGCCGGTCGGACCGGTCCGGTCGGTCCGGACCGGTCCGGTCCGGTCGGTACGGTCCGGACCGGTCGGTACGGTCCGGTCCGGTCGGTACGGTTCAGTCGGTCAAATCCGGATCAGCACCAGAAGGCGTCGGCTTCCTCGATGTCCTCGGTGCACTCGTCGATGTCGGTGATCTTGTGGCCGACGATGGTGAGGAAGAGGCCGCCGCGGATCTCGATGCCGCGGTCGCCCCGGTCGGCGCGCGCGGTGTGGAAGGTCATCACGTGGCCGCGGCCGTCGGCGAGGACGGTGTGCAGGTCGACGCGGTAGGTGCCGTGGGTCTCCTCGCCGAGCCTGCGGTAGAGGTCGAGGACGGCTTCACGCCCCTTGTGGTGCCCGGACACCGGGCTGCCGCCGGGCACGTGGTGGATGACGTCGGCCGTCATCATCGAGCCCAGCGTCTCCATGTCCCCCTTGCCGAAGGCCTCGTAGCCGCGGCGGATCAGCGCACAGTCCGGATGCTCCGTCATGACGGTTCACGCTCTTCCCGTGGGCGGTTTGTGCTTTTTCCTATCATCAGCCCGTCCCTGTGGATATTCCACGCCACCCTCCCCCGCCCCGGCTCCACAATGACGCCATGAACACCGAACCGATCACCCAGCCCCCCGCCCCCACGACACCACCGGTCCCACCACCGGCAGCGCACTGGACGGTCACGCCTGAACGCAGCGACACCGCCGACTCCAAGGCCCTGCGGCGTGCCTACTTCGCCGAGATCGCGGGCCGATTCTGGAAGCGGACCGCCACCGAGGCCGAGATCGACCAGGGCCTCGCGGACGACCCGGACGACGGGCTGACCCCGCCCACGGGCCAGTTCGTCGTCGGACGCCTCCAAGGCAAGGCCCTGGCCTGTGGCGGGATACGTCTGCTCGACCCGGCCACCGCGGAGCTCACCAGGGTGTATGTCGACCGGTCCGCCCGCGGCACCGGCGGCGGCGCGGCGCTGCTGGAGGCCCTGGAGGCGCAGGCCCGCGCCCTGGGCGCCGAACGGATCCGGCTGGACACCCGGTCGGACCTCGTGGAGGCCCGCGCCCTGTATGCGCGCCACGGGTACCGGGAGATACCCGCCTACAACTCCGGTGCGTATGCACAGCACTGGTTCGAGAAGAGCCTCGTCTGAGGAGGCCGGCGGCTGCCCGGCGCAGCTCAGTGCAGGGCGTGGTCCCGCCGCGCCGGAGCCTCGTAGGGCTCCTCCTCGTCCGAACCGCACAGCTCCGCGTTGATCTCTGCGACCAGCTTGACCAGGTCGGTGGGGCGGTCGGGGCCCCACCAGTCGCCGAGCAGTTCGGCAAGGGACTCCTGCCGGGCCGCAGCCAGCTTCCCGGCGGCCTCGCGCCCCTTGTCGGTCAGCACCAGCGCCAACCCCTCGCGCACGGCGAGCCCGCGCTCCTCGGTCTGCCGGGCGGCGTCGGTGACGGCCTTCAGCGGCACCACGGTGCGTTCGGCGAGCATCGCCGGCTCCGCTGAGCCGTACTTGTTGATCCGCAGCAGCAGCCAGCTGGCGGCGGGCAGCAGGTCGTAGCCGGCCTTCTCGGTGATCTTCTCGTAGACGTGCCGGCGGCCCTCACGCGAGCCGAGCACGCACAGGGCCCGGGCCACTTCGTCGCGCGAGGAGCGCTCCACGGGGTTGGAGGCGAGGGTCTCCGTCACATCAGGTGCGGTGACGGAGGCGCGCAGCTTGTCCTCCTTGAGGAAGCAGGCGACGACGAAGGCGACCAGGACGATCGGCACGGCGTAGAGGAAGACGTCGGTGATGGAGGTGGCATAGGCGTCGAGGACGCGGGGGCGCAGCTCTGCGGGGAGGGCGCCGATGGCGCGCGGGTCGGCCTCCAGCCGTGCGGCGTCCGCGCCGGGCGGCAGCGGGACACCGGCGAGCGCGCCGGTCAGCTTGCCGTCGAGCTGGTTGGTGAAGATCGTGCCGAAGATGGCGACGCCGAAGGAGGCGCCGATCGAGCGGAAGAAGGTGGCACCGGAGGTGGCGACACCGAGATCGGCGTAGCTGACGGCGTTCTGCACCACCAGGACGAGCACCTGCATGACCAGGCCGAGTCCGGCGCCGAAAACGAAGAAGTAGACGCTCATCTCCCAGGTGGAGCTGGTGCGGTGCAGCTGGTGCAGGAGGAGCAGGCCGAGGGCGGTGACGCCGGTGCCGAGGATGGGGAAGACCTTCCACCGGCCGGTGCGGCTGACGATCTGGCCGGAGGCGGTGGAGGAGATCAGCATGCCGAGCACCATCGGCAGCATGTGGACGCCGGACAGGGTCGGGGAGACGCCTTGGACGACCTGGAGGAAGGTCGGCAGGTAGACCATCGCGCCGAACATGGAGAAGCCGACGATGAAGCTGATCACCGAGCAGAGGGTGAAGGTGCGGATCCGGAACAGTTTCAGGGGCAGCACGGGTTCGGCTGCCCTGCGCTCCACGAGTACGAAGGCGACGAGCAGGAGCAGGCCGAGGACGGCGAGGCCGATGATCTGCGGCGAGGCCCAGGGCCAGGTGGTGCCACCGAGGGAGGCGACGAGCACGAGGCAGGTGGCGACCGAGGCGATCAGGAGGGTGCCCAGGTAGTCGATGGTGTGCTTCGAGGAGCGCACCGGGATGTGGAGCGCGGCGGCGATGACGGCGAGCGCAACGAGCCCGATGGGCAGGTTGATGTAGAAGACCCAGCGCCAGGACAGGTGGTCGACGAACAGCCCGCCCAGCAGTGGGCCGAGCACACTGGTCGCCCCGAAGACGGCACCGAAGAGGCCCTGGTACTTGCCGCGTTCGCGGGGCGGGACGATGTCGCCGACGATCGCCATGGACAGCACGATGAGTCCGCCGCCGCCCAGGCCCTGCAAGGCACGGAAACCGATGAGCTGCGGCATGTCCTGGGCGAGCCCGCACAGGGCCGACCCGATCAGGAAGAGGACGATGGCGTACTGGAACAGCTTCTTGCGCCCGTACTGGTCGCCCAGCTTGCCCCACAGCGGGGTGGCGGCGGTCGAGGCGAGCATATAGGCGGTGACGACCCACGAGAGGTGGGCCATGCCGCCGAGCTCGCTGACGATGGTGGGCAGGGCGGTGGAGACGATGGTCTGGTCGAGTGCGGCGATCAGCAGGCCCAGCAGCAGGGCGCCGATCGACACCAGCACCTCGCGGGAGGCGCGCTCACCGCCCGGTCCGGACGACTGCGGGCCGGGACCGGGGTCCCCGGGCTCTGTGGTCACATCCTGGGCCATCAACTCCTCCTCAGGCCGGATCAACATCTCCATCCTGAGCGGTGTGTCCGGTTATGGCCTCTCGGAGGGTTGGGAGGGGGTCCACGGGTCTGCATAATCGCAGGCAGTCGCCAGGGGAGAGGGAATTCCAGTGAGCCGTGAGCACTGTCCAGAATGCGGCGCCACCGGCGCCGCCTGCGGGTGTGCGCCGGGTGTGGGCTTCAACCCCTTGCGCATCCGCCCGTACGTCGCCCTGCCCGACCCGACCGCCCCCGGCGACCCCGCGCCGCCGCCCCAGCCGGTGATGGGCGTGGTCTCGCCGGACCCCGCGCACGACCCCACCCCGCCGTACGGGATACCCGCCGTCCCGGGCGGAGCGCACAGCCCGGCCTACGGAACCCCCGTCACACAGGCCCACCCCGCCTGGCCCGAGGACCCGGCCACCCCGCCCCCCGGCCCGAGCACACCGGGGCCAGGACAGCCGACCCCCGACCTGCCCACCCAGGGGATGCCCGCCGCGATACGCCCCAGCCCCGGGCGGCAGGGCGCGGGGCCGCAGCGCGCGGGGGCGCACGGCGCGGACCCGCAGGGGGCGCGGGCGCACGGCGCGGACCACGACGCTGAGCAGCACGGCGCGGGCGCGTATGGCGCGGTGTGCGGCTCTGAGCCGCTTGGCGCGGCCGCGTATGGCGCGGAGCCGCACGGCGCGGGTGCGTACGGTGCGGAACCGCACGGTGAGGGCGCGTATGGCACCGAGCTGCACAGCACGGAGCAGCGCGGCACGAGCCCGTACGACGCGGAGCCGCGTGGCACGGACCCGTATGGTCCGGGCCCGTATGGCGCCGAGGTGCACGGTGTCGGCCCGGACGGCAGCGTGCCGGGCGGCCCGGTCCTGCACGGCACCACCGGAACCGGGGAGGGGGGAGGGGGCGGGGGCGGGGGCGGGGGCCCCACCCGACGGAGCGGCGGTGAACGGGCCTTCCGAGGTCTGCTGCCCCTGCTCGTCGGGGCTGCCGCGGTGGTCGGTCTCGGGGGGACCGCACTGGCGCTGTGGGTGCTGCCGGGGACCTCCGGGGATGACGTCGCGTTGCAGGACAGGAAGCCGTCGGCGGCCCCTTCGGTGAGTGCGGCTCCGGCCGACCCCTCGCCGTCCGCATCCGCCACCGCGACGGCGGGGGCTTCCCCGTCGCCCTCCCCCTCTGCTTCCCCGTCGGCGAGTCCTTCGCCGTCAGCCTCGGCCTCGTCCTCTCCCTCGCCCTCCGCTTCCCCGACCTCCGCGGCGTCGCCGTCCGCGTCCCGCTCTTCCGCGGCGCCCACCCCGAGCCGGACGCCGAGTACGAGCCGTGCCCCCAGCCCGGCGGCGCCGCCGCCCGCGCAGGGCCCCACGCTCCGGTACGGGGATTCGGGCGCGGAGGTGGAGAAGCTCCAGCGGCTGCTGGCGGCGCAGGGCCTGTACCAGGGCAGGTTCAACGGCAAGTACGACTGGCGGGTGGAGAACGCGGTGTCGACGTTCCAGTACGACCGCGGCATCGAGGACGAGTGGGGCGTCTACGGACCGGCCACCCGTCGGGCGCTGGAGGGATAGGGACCGCGACGTCTGGAGGGACGAGGGTCACAACGCGTCGATTGGCGCAGACCGTCCCCCATTTTGTATCTTGGAGAAACAAAGTGGTTCCGTCCTCAATCCCTGACCGGTGGACGGAACCACTTGTTCTTTTTCCCCGCCCCGTCTGGAGCCCCGCCGATGCCGGCCAGCACCACCACCGCACCCGTCGTCCTCCACGCCAAGGCCCTGCTCCTGGACATGGACGGCACCATCGTCAACTCCGACGCGGTGGTCGAGCGCTGCTGGCGCGAGTGGGCGGTGTCCCACGGCCTGGACCCGCAGGAGGCCCTCAAGGTGGTCCACGGCCGCCAGGGCTACGCCACCATGGCCGTCCTCCTCCCGGAGCGGCCGATGGAGGTCAACTTCGCGGAGAACGCGGTGATGCTCGCCCGCGAGACCGCTGACACCGACGGGGTGGTGCCGGTCGCCGGCGCCCCCGAGTTCATGGCCGCGATCGGCGCTCTGCCGCACGCCCTGGTCACCTCCGCCGACGCCGCCCTCGCCGAGGCCCGCATGACGGCTGCCGACCTGCCGATGCCCGAGGTCCGCGTCACGGCCGAATCCGTCCAGGCGAGCAAGCCCCACCCCGAGGGTTTCCTCATGGGCGCGGCCGCCCTGGGCATGGACCCGGCCGACTGCATCGTGTTCGAGGACTCGGCCGTGGGCATCGCCGCAGGCCAGGCCGCCGGCATGCGGGTCGTCGGTGTCGGCCCCCGCGCTGCCGCGCACGCTCCGACGGCCCACGTCGCGGACCTGACCGCCCTCCGCGTCACCACCACCCCGGACGGCTCGATCGCGGTCACGATCCACCCCGGCGCCTGAGACCGGACCCCGCCGGGCCGGGCCGTGCCGAGCGACCTTGTACGCGCCCGGCCACGGCCTGGAACGGTGCAGAACCATCCGTTCCGGGCCGGACCGAACCCGATGCGGACCCGCCACGGCCGAACCAGGCCCGGCCACGGCCAAACCGGGTCCGACCAAGCCCAACCAGGCCGGACCGGGCCCGACCCGGGAGGACCAGGCGGCCGGGCTCTAGCCGGCGATGGCCTCGTACAGCGAGAACACGGCCAGCGCCGCCATGACTCCGGCCGCGACCTTGGTGATCAGCCGCAGCGGCACGTACTTCATCAGGGTGCGTCCGCCCAGGATGCCGATGCCCGCCACCGCCCACAGGGCCAGTACCGCGCCGAGGCCGACGGAGACCGGGTTGTCGTACCGGGCGGCGAGGTTCGCGGTCATGATCTGCGTCAGGTCACCGAACTCGGCCACCAGGATCAGCATGAACCCGGCCCCGGACACCTTCCAGAAGGACTGGTCGGACGGCGGCTTGACCTCTTCCTCCCCGTCGTCCTTCTTCAGGAGCAGCATGGCCGCGCCCGCGAGGAAGAGGAGGCCGACGACGGCCTGTACGAGCCGGTGCGGGAGCAGGGTGAGCACGCTGCCGGCGGCGATGGCGAGGGCGACGTGCACGGCGAAGGCGGCGGCGACGCCGACGAAGACGTAGGAGGCGCGGTAGCGGGTGCCGAGCATCAGGCCGGCCAGGGCGGTCTTGTCCGGGAGCTCGGCAAGGAAGACGACGCCGAAGGCGATGGCCATGACGGTGAAGCTGAACACGGAGGGGAACCTCGATCGGTCGGGCAGGACACCGTCGGCACCGAGAGACCTGGGTTGAGTCAGGGGTCGCTTCGGCTCGGCGGCGTCCTGGCTGGCGTATGCGCGCATGAGCGCGACCACGCCTGAACAGGACACTGCGGCCGAAGGTCTCACTGGCCGACCGCTGTCCGCGGCCTGCCTCCGGGCGCCGGCTGGTGTGACCCAGCAGTATGTCGACGGTCCGGCGAAGAGCTACTCCCCTTCTGCTCCCGCAAGGGTACTCGACACACCACCGCCAGCCCCAGGGACCTTTGGCCCCCGGATGGCGCGGCCCGCCGAGGCCACTTTCGCCGCACGAGCGGCGTCGAGGTGCGGACCGGCCCTTCCACCCCCCGGCCTGGGCGCCCGGCGACAGGCCGGCCCCTGACCGCCGGCCCCCGCAGCCGCCAACACCCGCGGCCGCCGCGGCCCCCGCGGCCCCCGCGACACCCGCGGCCGCCCTCTCGTCCGGCCCCACGCTCCGCTGCTCCGTTCCCACGCCCGATGCACCTCGAAGCCCCCGGGCCTGCCCACCCGCCTCCTCCCCCGGTCGCGAATTGTCGACACGCACTCCCCCAATCCCCCCGGAATCTCAACCTCCGTATAAAAAGGGCCCCTTGCCTGGGTTGATGTGACGTGCCCATGTCGCCAAGCTGTCACCCGGCGCCCATCCCCGCGAAACCTGGCGCCGCCAGCATGGCCGCGCCCCACCGGGGTCGCACGGCCACACCCCCCGCACCCAGGGAGCCCCTCATGGCACTCATATCCACCGTCTACGCGCGTCGCATTGGCGTGCTCGCGTCAGCAGCCGCGCTCGCCTCCCTCACCTCGCTCGTCAACGCCCCCACCGCCGCGGCCTCCCCGCCCGCCCCCATCAGCGCCGCGGCGGCCCGCTCGTACCTCGCCACCGTCACCCCCAGGGCTGAGGGGTCCACCAGCGGATACAGCCGCGACCTCTTCCCGCACTGGAGCACCGTCTCCGGCAGCTGTAACACCAGCGAGACCGTGCTCAAGCGGGACGGCGTCAACGTCACGCAGGACTCCTCCTGCGCCGCGGTGAGCGGCAGCTGGTACTCGGAGTACGACGGCGCCACCTGGACCGCCGCCTCGGACGTCGACATCGACCACATGGTCCCGCTCGCGGAGGCCTGGCGCTCCGGTGCCAACTCCTGGACCACGAGCAAGCGCCAGCAGTTCGCCAACGACCTCAGCCGCCCGCAGCTCATCGCCGTCACCGACAACGTGAACCAGGCCAAGGGCGACCTCGACCCCGGCAAGTGGCTCCCGTCGCGCACCGCGTACCGCTGCACGTACGCACGCATGTGGGTCAACGTGAAGCAGTACTGGGCCCTGAGCATGGACTCCGGGGAGAAGTCCGCGCTGGTGAACATCCTGAACGGCTGCTGACACGGTCCACCGCCCGCCCCGCACGGAGGTAAGGGCGGCAAGGGCCGAGAAGAACGGGAGGAGGGGACGAGGCGAGGCGAGGCGGGACGGGACGGGACGGGACGGGCGGATGGGAACGGAACGACAAAGCTCCCCCAACTCTCCCCCGTCAGGGGGAGGCGTCCCTCCCCTCCCCCGTCGTACCGTGATCACAGGGGACACGATCGAGGGGGAGTCTCATGGCCGGACTGCGGCTGGGACCACTGCTGCGCCACGTCGACTGGGACACGGGCGGTTCGGCCACGCTGTGGGTCGAGGCCGACCGCCCGTGCACGGCCGAGGTGCGGTGCGCGGACGGGGCGGGCGGCAGCGTGCGCACCTTCCAGATAGAGGGCCACCACTATGCCCTCGTCCAGGTCACCGGCCTGACTCCGGGCACCACCACGGAGTACGAGGTGTTGCTCGACGGCGCCCCGGTGTGGCCGCTGCCCGACAGCGGCTTCCCGCCGAGCACGATCAGCACCCCTGCCCCGTCCGGCCCTGGGCGGCCAGCGCCCGGGCTGCGGGTCACGTTCGGCTCCTGCCGGCAGGCCGTACCGCCGCCGGGCCGGCACGGGCCGCACGGCCCGGACGCCCTGGACACCCTCGCGGCGCAGTTGGCCGCCGACCCGGAGGCGGTGCGCCCGGACCTCCTGCTGCTGCTGGGCGACCAGGTGTATGCGGACGCGCTGTCGCAGGAGACCCGGCGGTGGCTGGCGGCCCGGCGGGACCTGCGGGAGGCACCCGGAGCCCAGGTCGCGGACTACGAGGAGTACACCCGCCTCTACTACGAGTCCTGGCTGGACCCGGAGATCCGCTGGCTGCTGTCGACGGTGCCGAGCCTGCAGATATTCGACGACCACGATGTGATCGACGACTGGAACACGAGCGCGTCGTGGCTGGCGGAGATACGGGCGACGCCGTGGTGGCGGGAGCGGATCCTCAGCGGGCTGATGTCGTACTGGGTGTATCAGCACCTCGGCAACCTCTCGCCCGCCGAACTGGAGTCCGACGCGCTGTACGGGGCGGTGCGCGACGCCCCGGACGGTACGGACCTGCTGCGCACCTTCGCTGCGCGGGCCGATGCCGATCCGAGCACGGTGCGGTGGAGCTACCGGCGTGACTTCGGGCGCAACCGGCTGCTGATGGTGGATACCAGGGCGGCTCGGGTCCTGGCCGAGGACGGGCGGGCGATGCTCGACCCGGCCGAGCAGCAGTGGCTCCGGGACAATGCACTGGCGGGGCACGGGAGTTACGACCACCTGTTGATCGGGTCCTCGCTGCCCTGGCTGATGCCTCCGCTGATCCACGACGCCGAGGCGTGGAATGCGGCGCTGTGCCGCGGTGAGCGGGGGCCGCGCTGGGCGCGGATCGGGGAGGATTTGCGGCGGCGCAGCGATCTGGAGCACTGGGCGGCGTTCCCGGCCTCGTTCGCGGCGCTCACGGACCTGATCGAGGAGGTCGGGACGGGTCCGCGGGCCCCGGCGACGGTGTGCGTGCTGTCGGGAGACGTGCACCACGCGTATGTGGCCGAGCCGCGGATACCGAGTACGGCGCGGGTGTTCCAGCTGACGTGCTCCCCGGTGCACAACTCCATCCACACGGCGGTGAAGTGGGGTTTCCGGCTGGGCTGGTCGCGGACGGGACGGTGGCTGGGGCGCGCCTTCTCCCGACACGGCCGGACGGGCCGGCCGCCGGTGAGCTGGCGGCGTACGGGAGGGCCGTGGTTCGGGAACCAGCTGATGACGCTGGCGCTGGCGGGGCGTACGGCGCAGCTGCGGCTGGACCAGGCGCACAAGGAGCGCAAGCGCGCCACGTTGGTGACGGTCCTGGACCGGGACCTGACCGCTCCGGATCCGGTGGCGGAGTAGGCGGCCGGGGAAAAGGCGTACGCGGCGGAGCCGGGGCGGCAGCCGGGCAGCAGTTCGCAGCAGCCCGGAGGCACTGCAGGACCACACCACCCGAGGCGAGACGAGTCGATACGAGACGACGCGTAGGGACGGCGGGGGCGGGGCGGGGGCGGGGGGATGGCGAAGGTCCGGGATGCCGTCGTGAAGGCGGTTCTCACGGCGCTCGGCCTGCCGGCCGCATGCGGGGGCGCAGGGGCGGCCCCCGGGGGTCCGGTGGGTGGACGCCGGGCGTACTCTGTGAGGCTGTCAAGCCGCTCCTGCCGCTCCCCCGCGACGTCGCGGCGCTTCGTGCCGCTGAACGTCAACCGGACTGGGGAGTCCCGCTTTGTTTGAGACGCTGGGTGCGCTGACCACGAGCCCATGGATCTACGCCGTGGTGGCGGTGTCCATCGTGCTCGACGTCTTCCTTCCGGTGCTGCCGAGCGGGGTTCTGGTGATCACCGCGGCTGCTGCTGCGGCAGCAGCGGGAGCTGCCGGGCCGGTGCCGGTGCCCGCCCAGGTCCCGGACATCCTGGCGCTGCTCGTCATCGCCACGACCGCCTCCGTCCTGGGTGACATGGCCGCGTACCGGCTGGGGCGGCGCGGCGGGGCCCGCCTGGACCGGGCCATCGCGCGTTCGCGTCGGCTGACGCGGGCCCACGAGCGCCTCGGAACGGCCTTGGCCCGGGGTGGCGGCGCGCTCGTGGTGATCGCCCGCTTCGCTCCGGCGGGGCGGTCCGTGGTGTCCCTCGGCGCGGGCAAGACCCATCGCACGGTGATGGAGTTCCTGCCGTGGTCGGTCCTGGCGGGCATGGCCTGGGCGGGCTACAGCGTGGGCCTGGGCTATTTCGGTACGCAGTGGCTAGGCACCCAGTGGCTCGGTACCGCGCTGTCGCTCGTCGCCTTGTTCGCGGCGGGCGCCCTGGCGGCCTTCCTCGTACGGCGTCCGCCGCCGGCGGCAGCCTCCCCGGCGTCGTAGCCTCCCCGGCGTCGTAGATCGGCCACGCCGGGCGGGGCGGGCAGCGGCGCGGTCGGGTCCCCCGGGCGGAGCAGTGCCTTCACCCGTTCACCCGGCCCCGATCGCCCCGGCCGGGCCGGGCTCCTAGCGTCCTGAGCACGGTGCGCAACCGAACCGCGTCACATCCGTGCCCTGGCCGCGCCGTTCGAGGAGCCAGAGGAGTTCTCTCATGCCCGCCACGACGCACGCAACGCCCCCCGCCGTGTCCGGCCGTCTGCTGAGGGTCGCGGCGACGGCCTTCATCGTCGCCGCCGCCATGCCCGCCACCGCCGGCACGGCCTACGCCGCCCCGACCGCTTCCGTCTCCCCCAACACGGTCGCGCCGGGCGGACGCGTCGGCCTGGACATCTCGGGCTGCGGCACGAGGACCGGCAGGGCCACGTCCACCGCCTTCGGCGACGTGCAGCTGACCCCGGGCAACGCGCAGGCCACCAACCTGTTCGGCAACGCCACCGTCTACAACAACGCCAGCCCCGGCACCCACCGCGTGACCTTCGAGTGCGGCGGCGCGGGAGGCCAGCGCGTCACCGTATCGCTGCAGGTCATCATCGGGGCGGCGCGTGGCGGTACGGGTGGCAGCGTCGGCTCGGTCAGCACGGGGCAGGTCGCCGTGGGCGGCGCGCTCGCCGCGAGCGCGCTCGGCGCCGGGGTGTGGCTGCTGCGCCGCCGCTCCCAGGCGGCCTGACCCCGCGCACGCGCACGACCCACCCGGCCCCCGCCACCGCGCAGAACGGGCGGCAGGGGCCGCGCCGTCACACGGCGGCGCTCTGGCCCCGCACGTGCACCCCTTCGAGCAGCACACGGGTGGCTTCGGCGACGGCGTCCACGGCGTCCTCGAACACCTCGCGGTTGTGCGCGGCGGGAGCCCGGAAGCCGGACACCTTGCGCACGTACTGCAGCGCGGCGGCGCGGATCTCCTCCTCGGTGGCCTTCTCGGGGATGGCGGGCGGGCGAAGGGTCTTAATGGAACGGCACATGCTCCCACTATCGCGCTCGGGCCCCGCGCACGGCACCACCCGGACCGGACGCCTTCATGACCAGGCCCTTCTGATGCGACCCCCGCGGCCGGAACCTAGACTGGCGAAGGCCCTGCAGTTCCCGCACGAGGGAGAGGTGCACCATGGCCAAGCGAGGCAACAAGCGGCGCGCCCGCAAGAAGAAGAAGGCCAACCACGGCAAGCGCCCCAACGCCTGACGCAACCGGCCCTCCGCCCACCAGGACCGGGGGCCTCCACACCCCGACAGCGAACCCCACCCCGAGCAACACCCGCGCACCCCACCCCCCTTGGGCAGCACGGACCGGCACGTGAAGAACCGCCCGGCCGCACCCGCTGGCTGGTGGCTGGCCGCCGCCGCAGAGGGACGCCAGAGGCCCCCAACCGTGACCGGTTGGGGGCCTTTTCGCTGGTGGGCGTGGACGGTTTCGAACCGCCGACATCTGCTTTGTAAGAGCAGCGCTCTACCCCTGAGCTACACACCCGTGGATGAGTGGACAGCCTACATGGGGGTCCCGGCCCCCACGCAAACCCGTTCCCGTGGGGGAGAATGGAGCGGGGCACGAGCGGACGACGCGGCACGGGAGAGGGATTGTGACGACGGCATCCCGGCGGTGGTTCGGTGGGCGGGACGAGAGTCGGCGGGCGGATGCGCAGGCGGCGAAGGATGCCGCTGCTGCCGCGTTCTACGAGTTGGACACCGCGCAGCGGGACCTGCGGATCTCGGTGGAGACGATCGTCGCGGCGGACGGGTCGCCCGCCGCGCGGCAGGCGGCCGACGGGTTCGGGGCGCTCGGGCAGCGCATCGACCAGGTCAGCCACGTGTACATCGAGGCGGTGGATGCGTATGACCTGGACCGTCCCGAGCTGGAGGCCTCGGTGGCGGCGCGGGCCGTGCAGCAGCTGACCCGGGCGCGGGACGAGCTGATACGGGTGAAGGCGGAGCTGGACCGGTACGCGCTGGGGTTGCAGCCGTTGCTGGACAAGGCCGAGACGCAGCTGGCGCGGGTGGCTCCGGCGCGGGAGCGGGCGCGGGCGGCTCTGCTGGCGGCGAGTGAGGCGTTGGACGGGGCGCGGGCCCAGGGGTTGCGGGCCGATGAGCTGGCGGCGCGGCTGGCGGCGCTGGGGCCGGAGCTGACGCTGCTCAACCAGGGCGCCGCGGCGCACGGTGTGCAGGCGACGGTGCAGCGGGCCGACCGTATCCTGCGGGACGCCGAGGCGGTACGGGCGGAGGCCGCGCGGCTGCCGGAGCGGGCGGCGGAAATCGACCGGCGGCTGGTGAGCCTGCGGACGCGGGCGCAGGCGCTGCGCCATCGGGCGGACCGGGTGGATCCGGTGCTCAGCGAGTTGCGGCGGAGGTTCAGTGCGGCCTGCTGGCAGGACCTGCAGCAGGTGCCGGACGAGGCGGTACGGGATGTGGCGCGGGCCGAGGAGGCCTTGCGAGACGCGTCGCGGGCGCGGGAGGAGCAGCGCTGGGAGGCCGCGGGGGCGTTGATCGAGGCGGTCCGGAGTTCGCTGGACGCGACCGATGAGGCGGTGTCGGCGGCGCAGGACCGGCTGACGCGGCTGGAGGCGGTGGCGTGGGATCCGCGGGCGGAGGTGGACCGGACCCGGTTCGCGATCCGGGATGCGCAGCGGCTGGCGATGGCGGGCCGCAGCGTGCCCGATCCGCGGCACGCTCGTCCGCTGGACGAGGCGGTGGCGCGGGTGGAGCGGGCGACGGCCGGGCTGGAGGGGCGCCACCCGGACTACTGGGCTTTCCTGCTGGAGATGGAGGACGTCCGGGTCGCGGTGAACCGGGTGGTGTCGGAGATCAGGGAGCAGCTCGGCCACCCGAGCTGAGCTCTTCGTCGGTCCGGGCTGCCGGGCCGAGTTGTCGGGCCCGCCGGGGCGGCGGATGCTGGAAGGGCACGGAAGGGCATGGAAGGGCACGGAAGGGCGGGGAGGGCAGCCGTCCGGGCCGGTAGTCGTCCAGGCCGGTACCCGGCCGGCCCCCACTGCACCGAAGCAGCCGACACCGCCCGGCGCCCGGCCCCCGGACGGGCCGGAGCAGGCCGGACCGGACGGACCGAGGAGGCGGTATGGCTTCCCACGCGGCTTCGCACATGCGTCGGCGCCGGCCGGTCACGGCCCGGCTGGACGAGGCGCTGCCCGTCGACCACAAGCTCAGCCGGGTCTACCGGGTGGGGGCGGGGCTGACCGGGCTGCTTCTGGTGGTGTTCGGGATTCTCGGGCTGGTGGACCGGATCGGGTTCTTCGACACCGGCGGGGACACCGTCCTGACGCTGAACACCAACGGCGCGCTGAGCGTCCTGTCGATCGTGGTGGGACTGCTGCTGTTCTCGGGGATGGTCGTGGGCGGGAACTTCGCCTCGACGCTGAACATCGTGCTGGGCGTGCTGTTCATCGCCAGTGGCTTCGTGAACCTCGCGCTGCTGGACACGGGGCTGAACTTCCTGGCGTTCAGGATTCCGAACGTGCTGTTCAGCTTCGTCGTCGGCGTGATGCTGATGTGGTTCGGCATGTACGGGCGGGTGGGCAGCGCCCTGCCGCACGACAACCCTTACTGGCGGGCCCGCCACCCCGAGCAGGCGGACCGGGAGCAACGCGCCCGTTCGGGCCGCAGGACGCTTTAGTCTGGCCGCATGCCTCGATACGAGTACCGCTGCCGCACCTGTGACGACACCTTTGAGGTCAGCCGGCCGATGGCCGAGTCCTCCGCGCCCGCCGACTGCCCCGCGGGCCACGCCGACACCGTGAAGCTGCTGTCCGCCGTCGCCGTGGGTGGCAGTGCGGGCGCCGGCAGCGCGCCCGCGCCCGCCATGGGCGGCGGGGGCGGCGGCTGCTGCGGTGGCGGCGGCTGCGGCTGACCGTCCCGGGCCCGGGCGGGGCGGCCCTCTCCGTCCCGGGCGCGGCGAGCCCTCCACGGCCCGTGCGGGGCGGGCGGCACGTCGGCCCGTCTCCGCTCCCGGTCCCGCCCTCCCGTTCCGTCTCGCCGGTGCCGGAGTGGGGCTAGATCCTGCGCGACAGGGTCAGGCCGTCCGAGATCGCCAGCAGGACGGAGTCCGTGCGGGGATCCGCGGCGACGTGGTCGTTGAAGGCGCGGACCCCGGCCGCCGAGCCGGTGGCCGACGCGTCGAGGACGGTGCCGTGGTACAGGGTGTTGTCGGTGACGATCAGTGCGCCGGGACGCATCCGCGGGACGAGTTCCTCCCAGTACGCGATCTGGTTCTCCTTGTCCGCGTCGATGTAGGCCAGGTCGACGTGGGGTGTGGCCGGCATGGCGCGGAGGGTGTCCAGGGCCGGGGCGATCCGCAGGTCGATGCGGTCCGCGACGCCCGCGGCCTCCCAGGCCCGGCGCCCGTACGCCGTCCACTCCTCGGAGACGTCGCAGGCGACGATCCGCCCGTCAGCGGGCAGGGCCTGGGCCATCGAGAGGGTCGAGAAGCCGGTGAAGGTGCCGATCTCGACGATGTGGCGGGCGCCGGTGAGGCGGACCAGGAACGCCAGCAGGGGGCCCTGCTCCTCGGCGGACTGCATGCCGGCGACGTCGGGGAACTTCTCGTAGGTGGTGGCCACCAGCTCCCGCTGGACCGCGTCCAGCGGGGGGTTGTGGTCGAGCATGTACCGGTACAGCTCGTCGGTGATCTTGGTGCTGTTGCCCTTGGTCATGCGCCCAGTGTGCCGAGCCGGGCCGCCTCGTGGGCGAATGCGCGGACGATCTCCTCGCCGGCGAGTACGCCGGGCGTCACCAGTGCGGTCACCGTCGGCGCCGTCCATCCGGCGTCGGCGAGTTCGCCGTGGCCCGGGCGCCAGCCCGCGTCCGCCGCCAGCAGCAGGTCGGCGTCGAGGAGGGAGTCGCCCGCGGCGAGGGTCGTGGTGGCGCCGGTGCGGCGGGCCACCTCGTACATGGCTGCGCTCTTGGTGAGCGGACGCGGAACGGCGTACACCTTGCGGCCCTGGAGGGAGACGGTCCAGCCCCGGGGCTCGGCCCAGGTCGTCAGGGACGCGAGCCATGCGTCGGGCAGCAGGGCGCGTTCGACGACGAGGTAGGCGAAGAGGTCCTCGGCGAGGCGCAGCTTGCGCAGCCAGGCCGGGTCGGCCGTCGCCAGCAGGTGGGCGTGGACTTCTTCCAGCGGGGCGCACTCCTGTGCGAGGCGGGCGTCGACCTGGCGCCGCCAGTCCCGGTCGGGGACGCCGTCGACGAGCAGCTGGCCGCCGTTCGCGCAGATCGCGTACGGGGCGGGGCGGCCGGGGAAGCGGATGCGCTGGTACTGCTTGCGGGTGCGGGTGGTCGTCGGGACGAAGACGACCGCGGGGTCGGCCGTCAGTTCAGCCAGCAGTGCGGCGGCCGTCTCCGTCATGTACGACAGCGGCTTGCTCTCGTGGACCTCGACGCACAGCAGCCGGGGGGCCACCGGGTCGGGCATGGTCAGGGCGAGGGCGGCCGAGGAGTAGATGAGCGTCCGGTCGAGGTCGCTGGCTATCAGGACAGTCACTTCGAGGCCACAGCCTTTCCGTCGGCGCCGGTGGCGCCGCGTGTGAACCGGGGGTGGATGAGTCCCACGCAGGTGTAGGGCAGCCCGTCGACCTCTTCCACCGGGACGCCGCGCTGCTCGGCGAGGAGGCGCACGTGGTCCAGGTCGGCGCCGGCGCCCCGCTGGGCGAGGATCTTCCACGGCACGCGGCGCAGCAGGACCCGGGTGGTCTCGCCGACGCCGGGCTTGACCAGGTTCACGTCGTGGATGCCGTACTCCTCGCTGATGCGTTCGACGGCCGCCCAGCCCTCCCAGGTGGGGGTGCGGTCGGCGGCGAGCAGTTCCTTGACCTCGTCGTCGACGGCTTCGGCGACCTCGTCGAAGTGGGCGGCGACGGCGGTGACGAAATCGGCGGAGACGTCGGCCCCGGCGAGTTCGCGGTAGAACTTCGCGCCGTGGAAGTCGTCGGGTCCGACCAGGTCGGACCTGAGAACCGTACGCGAGACGAGGCCGGAGACGGTGGAATTGAGACAGGCCGAGGGGATGAGGAAGTCCTCGCGGGTGCCGTACGTCTGCACGCAGGAGCCGGGGTCGGCGAGGACGACGATGTCGGGGTTGAAGCCCTCGAACGCGCCGAGGGCCTCGCGGAGCTCGCGGGTGATGGCGCCCTTGCCGGTCCAGCCGTCGACGAAGACGATGTCGGCGGGGTCGTGGTGGGCGGCGAGCCAGCGCAGGGCGTTGGCGTCGATGCCGCGGCCGCGCACGATCGACACGGCGTAGTGCGGCAGGTCCAGACCGTGACGGGCGCGGGCCCAGCGGCGCATGAGCACGCCGACGGGGGTGCCGGCGCGGGCCAGGGAGACCAGGACCGGGGAGGGGGTGCGTTCGGCCAGGACGGTCTCGGTGACGGTGCCGACGGCCCGGGCGACGCGGGCGGCGGAGGCGGCCAGGGCGCTGTTGTAGAGCTCCTGGTACTGGGGGGACGGCTGGTATTCGACGGGCAGCGATTCGGCGTAGTGGGCGCCGCCCGCCTGGATCGCCTCCTCGCGTTCCTCGGTGGGCGCCTCCAGCTCGACGTCGGAGAAGTCCTGGAGGAGCCAGCCGACGTCCTCGGGTGCGTACGAGGAGAAGGCGGGTCCGCGCAGGGGCTCGGTCATGATCGGCTCCCGCCGGTCGGGTACGTCGGGTACGTCGGGTACGTCGGGCGTGTAGGACGGTACGACGGCCAGCAGGACCCGGCCGGTGTGCGGGGCGAGGGCGGTGAGCAGGCCGCTGTGCAGGGCGGGGGTGTCCGCGACGGAGTCGACGACGGCGACGACGGTGTCGAAGCGGGCGTCCGGCGCGGCGGCGCGCACGTTGTAGGCGTAGCGGTCGCCGGGGCCGTCGGCGGGATCGTCGTGGGCGGGGAAGACGAGCCGGGTGCGGATGGCGTAGCCGGGGTCGTCCACGGCGAGCACGGGTGAGCGGGTGGTGGTGGAGAAGCGCACCTCGCGGGCGGCGCCCCGCTCCTCCAGGGCCTTGGCGAGGCGCAGGGGCGCGTACATCAGCTCTTCGCTGCCGAGGACGAGGACCCTTCCGGCCCCGGTGCCCAGCGCGTCCGCGAGGCGGCCGGCCATGGCGGGCAGGGCCGCTTCGAGGGCGGCGCGGTGGGCGGGGGTGAAGCCGTGCCGTCCGCCGTCGGGCAGGCCGGCGGGCCAGCCGAGGGCGACGCGCTCGCAGACGGCCCCGGACCCCGCCGAAGCCCCGCTCGCGGAGGCCCCGACCTCAGCGGCCTGGTCCTGGCCGGCGGCCGGACCCTGGTCAGCAGCCGGGCCCCGGTCAGCGGCCCGGCCCTGCGCGGCAGCGGCCCGGCCCTGCGCGGCAGCAGTCCGGCCCTGCGCGGCAGCAGCCAGGTCCTGCGCGGCGGCGGGCGGTGCGGTCGGCTGCCGGGTCTCGTACTCCTCGACCAGGGCCTGCCCCTTGGCCAGGACCCCCTCGGGCAGTCGGACCGTGCCCGAGGCGAGGGCGATCAGGTCGACGCGGGCGCCGAGCCCGGCGGCGAAGGCCGTGAGCCGGTCCCGGTCGGCCGCGGAGCGCATGTCGACGAGGGCCACGACCACGTAGTGCGGGCGGGGGTGGCGGGCGTGCAGGTCGCGGATGGTGTTCAGGACGGTGCTGCCGGTGGAGAACTCGTCGTCGACCAGGACCAGCGGCCCGCTGCCCGCGAGCAGGCGGGGGTCCTCGGGGAGCAGCAGGTGCGAGGTGGCGTGGGAGTGGGCCTCCTCGAAGCCGCCCGCGGGCTCCACGCCCGGCACCGGCCGGCGGGTGGAGTGCAGGTAGGGGGCGGGGCCCAGGCCGTCGGCGACGCAGTGGCCGAGCCCGGTGGCGGTCTCGGCGTAGCCGAGGACCACGGCGCGGGCGGCCTGCTCGGGGCCGAGGAGGGCCCGGACCCGTTCGCCGAGCCCGTACCCGGCGGCGTACACGGTCCGCGGGGACTGCGGGACGTGCTTGCCCAGCACCTGCGAGACGAGCAGGTGCGCCCGTTTGGGGTTGCGGCGCAGCCCCAGCCCGAGGAGGTCCGCGAGGCGGGGCGCGCCCGGTGCGGCGGCGGCCTCCTCCAGGCGGACGCCCAGCCGGTCCGCGACCCAGGTTCCCGACCACACTGCTTCGATCGTCTTGCCCTTCTTCATCGGTTCACCGGCTCATACGTGGAGTCCGGCCGTGAGGAGGTCGACGAAGCCGACCTCCTCCTTCGCCACACCGAAGACCTCGGCGCGCAGCATGGTGCGCTCGGCCCAGGCGCGGTGGGGCTTCACTTCGTTCATCTTGTTCGTGTAGGCGGAACGCATGACGCCGCCGCCGCCGCGTTCGGGGCGCAGGATGTCCTGCGCGTCGCTGAACTCCTCGTGGGAGACGACGGACAGGGCGTGCACGGGGGTGACGTGCGCGGGGTGGATGCAGGTCTTGCCGAGCAGTCCGTTGGCCCGGTCGAGTTCGATCTCGCGCAGCAGTCCGTCCAGGTCGTGCTCGATGAGGGCGGTGCGCAGTTCCTCGACGCCCTCCTCCAGGAAGGGGCTGCGGCGCAGCTGGGGCTTGAAGAGGCGCTGCTGGCTGCGGAAGTACTCCCACACCGGGCCGGTGACGGTGAAGCCGGTGCCGTCGGCGCGGCTGAGCACGTTCACGACGTCCGCGATGACGCCGGCGACGATCTGGACGTCGTAGGCGGTCATGTCGGGGGTGCGGCGCAGGCCGTACGCGGAGCAGAAGTCGGTCACGCCGAGCCGCAGGGCCAGGACCCGCTCGCGGTAGGCGTTGACGGTGCGCGAGATGCCGGCGAGGGCTTCGACGCGGGTCTCCAGGTGGAGGAGCTCGGGGGTCTCCAGTACCGGCATGGCGTACAGGCCGGCGTGGCTGCCGGAGATCTCGGCGTCGGCGACGGCGTCGAGGAAGGCGATACCGCGCTTCTCATCGAATTTGGGTAGGACGAATCCGGCCAGTTTGCGGGCGGAGCCGCCCAGGCGCCGCACGAGGTCGGGTATCTGCTCGGGGGTGCGCACCCGGATGAAGAGGAGCGGGAGCTCCTCGGTGTCCTCGTCGAGGGCGGCGAACTGTCGGACGAGGTTCTCCTCGGCCCCGTCGACGTCGCCGTCGCTGATGGAATCCTCCAGGCAGAGGACCATGGAGACGACTCCGCGGGCGGCCTGCTTGCGGATGTCAGCGGCGAGCTGGGGGCGGGTGGCCGGGCTGTAGAGGGTGGCGCCGAGGGCGGCCGCGAGGATGCGGGCCGGGGAGGTTGCGGTGAACTCGGCAGGCTCCTGGTGGAAGAGGTCCTTGCGGACGGTGGGCGATATGTGCCCGAAGTGACGCATGTGCTTCCCCCGTACTGCCTCGGCGGCCCAACTGGCGTGGCCGGTAATAGTACGTACGAACGTAAGTCAAGAGTTCCTCAAGCACATGAAGTTCAGGTAACCCTCTTGCACCATGCCCAGGTCTCGCGTTCGATACAAGGCCCTACGGGGGGCCGCATTGTCCCGCTCCACCCCGGGAGGGCAGGATGACGGGCATGACGCACGCGATGCAGAAGGGCTCGAACATCCCGGTGTCCGCCGTGGCGGTCCGGGCGGTGCTGCGCTGGACCGACGGCCCCGACGTACCGGACGTGGACGCCTCCGCGCTGCTCGTCGGCCCGGACGGCCGGGTGCGCTCGGACGAGGACTTCGTCTTCTACAACCAGCCCCGCCACCCTTCGGGAGCGGTGTGGCGCCTGGGCAAGAAGCAGCTGGGCGACGGGGTCACCGATGCCGTCCAGGCCGATCTTCGGGCCGTGACCGCGGCGGTGGACCGGATCCTGGTGGTCGCCTCGGCCGAGGACGTCCCCTTCGAACGCGTGCACGATCTGCGCATCCTGCTCTACGACGCCACCGGCAGCGGCGGCTCCGAACCGCTCGCCTACTTCGACGTCCGGCCCGAGACCGGCGCCGAGACGGCGCTGATCTGCGGAGAGCTGTACCGCCGAGGCGAGGGGTGGAAGTTCCGCGCGCTCGGCGAGGGCTACTCCGACGGCCTGGTGGGACTGGCGACCGACCACGGGATCTCGGTCGACGAGAACGCCCCGCAGACCGGCTCCGGGTCCGCCGGGAGCCCGGCGGCGGGTGGGCCGACCGCGGAGCAGACGGCCGCGATGGCCCCGCCCGCGCCACGCACCGCACCCGCGCCCCGCACCGCACCGGCGCCGCCTACCCAGGCCCCGCCCACCGCGCCGCCCGCCTACGGGTACCCGCAGCCGGTGTCCCCGCCGCCCGGGCCGGGCGGCGACCCGGCCTTCCGGCTGCCGGTGCAGGGCCCCCAGTTCATCCGGCGCTGACCGCCCCGGGTACGGCGGCTGCCCGCCCCCGGGCACGGCGGCTGCCCGCCCCCGGGTACGGCGGCGCCCGCCGCACCGGGGCCCGGCCTCCCACGCCCGGTCAGGCGCACCCCCGGGCGCGCTCCGGCGCCCCCGGGCTTCCCCAGCCGCCCCGGGCGCCTCAGGCCTTGGTGCTCTTGTAGCCCCTCCCCCACTGCAGGCCCCAGCCGTACAACCGGTCCAGCTCCGCCTGGAACCCGTACACGAACTTGACCTCCCGCCGCACGACCAGCTCGCCCTTGACCTTCTCCAGCGAGACCACCGCGCAGGAGCGGGCCTGCGGGTGCCGCTCGTCCAGCGGGATCTCGATCCGCGGGCCGGTGACCGGGAAGAGGGTCACCATGGCGTGCGTCCGGTCGAAGGCCGGGGTCTGGTCGTAGATGTAGACGAACACCAGCAGCCGCTTGATCTCGTCCGCGTGGTCGAGATTGACGTAGAGGGTCTCCCCGGACGCCGAACCGAACCGGTCGTCGCCGCTGAGCTTGACGAACGGCGGGTCGTTGAGATCGCCCAGCAGGTTCCCCAGCGGCTGGACCGCGCCCCGGGTGCCGTCGGCCAGCTCGTAGAGGCAGCCCATGTCCAGGTCGACATTGACCATGCCCTGGGTGTGCGCCTGCACCATGTCCGGCTTGAAGAGCTTGAACGGGTGCCGGAACAACTGGCCGCTCTGCCCGGAACGGCCGCTGATGTCCGAGGTGCGCATCCGCCAGGAGAGGTTCACGCGCAGGTTGCCGTGGACCGCCCCCTGTTTGGTGAGCGACACCGTCGGATGTCGTTTGGTCAGCTCGATCGCGTTCGACGAGGCGCTGCCCGACTGGAACTGCACGGCGCGGCTGCCCAAGATGCCGTCGAAGAAGCCCATCCCTACCCCCCTGCTGCGTACGTACGGAAAAGCGGGGCGGCCCGCCCGGTCCGAGGACCCGGTGGGCCGCCCCGCACAGGAGCGTTCCGCATTAACGGCGTGGTCATGCCTCGACGCGGAGACCCTGCTGTTCCAGGCGCTTGTTGCGGCGCACCGAGGACCAGAAGGACCAGCCGATCAGGACGACGCCGACGAGGCCGGTGATGACCTCGTTGATCTCGTACTGGATGGTGACGAGCAGGATCACGGCGAGCGCGCCGATGGCGTAGTGCGCGCCGTGCTCCAGGTAGACGTAGTCGTCGAGGGTGCCCTGGCGGACCAGGTAGACCGTCAGGGACCGGACGTACATGGCACCGATGCCGAGGCCGAGGGCCATGAGCACGATGTCGTTGGTGATGGCGAAGGCGCCGATGACCCCGTCGAAGGAGAACGAGGCGTCGAGGACCTCCAGGTAGAGGAACATGAAGAACGCGGCCTTGCCGGCCATGGCGACCGCCGTGACGGGCTTGCCGGACTTCTTGGCCTGCTCCTCGGCCTCGTGCTCGGCCTCCTCCTCTTCCTCCAGCTTGTTCTCGAAGTAGCCGGAGAGGCCGCCGACGACCATGTACGTGATCAGGCCGAGGACGCCGGAGATCAGGACCGTCTGCGCCTTGTCCACGTGGACCCCGCCGTGCTGGTGGGCGTGGGTGGCGAAGGTCATCGCCGTGATGACCAGGACGATCAGGGCGATGCAGGCGGACAGCATGTCGATCTTGCCGAGCTTGGCGAGCGGGCGCTCCAGCCACGCGAGCCACTTGATGTCACGGTCCTCGAAGATGAAGTCGAGGAAGATCATCAGCAGGAACATGCCGCCGAAGGCCGCGATGGACGGGTGGGCGTCCGTGACGAGCTGCTGGTACCTGTCCTTGTCGGAGAGGGCCAGGTCGACGGCCTCGATGGGCCCGATCTTGGCACTGATCGCGACGATCACGACGGGGAAGATCAGGCGCATGCCGAACACGGCGATGAGGACGCCGATGGTGAGGAAGATCTTCTGCCAGAAGGCATTCATCTTCTTCAGGATTCCGGCGTTGACCACCGCGTTGTCGAAAGACAGCGAGATCTCGAGGACCGTCAGGATCGCCACGATCCCGAACGCCTGCCACCCCCCGTAGAACACCGCTGCGACCAGACCGAGCGCAGTGATTGCGAACGACCAGCCGAAGGTTTTGAGAACCACTGGCACCCCATCGTCTTGTACGGCTTTACGAAACGTTGACCCCGAAGTCTAGAGCGATGCCCCTGAGGCCCGACGCGTACCCCTGCCCCACCGCCCGGAACTTCCATTCGCCCCCGTACCGGTAGACCTCGCCGAAGATCATCGCGGTCTCGCTGGAGGCGTCCTCGGAGAGGTCGTAGCGGGCCAGTTCCTGGCCGTCGGCCTGGTTGACCACACGGATGAAGGCGTTGCTGACCTGGCCGAAGCTCTGCCGGCGGCTGTCCGCCTCGTGGATCGAGACCGGAAAGACGATCTTGTCCACACGGTCCGGGACCTTGGTGAGGTCGATGATGATCGACTCGTCGTCGCCCTCGCCCTCACCGGTGAGGTTGTCCCCCGTGTGTTCGACGGAGCCCTCGGGGCTCGTGAGGTTGTTGTAGAACACGAAGTACTCGTCCCCCAGCACCCGGCCGCTGCTGCACAGCAGCGCGCTCGCGTCGAGGTCGAAGTCGGCTCCCGTGGTCGAGCGTGCGTCCCATCCGAGTCCGATCAGAACCCGGGTGAGGTTCGGTGCGGCCTTGGAGAGGGAGACATTGCCCCCCTTGGCGAGTGTGACGCCCATGATGTTGGTCCTCCCCGGACGACGGTGTGGCTGGAGCACTGGAACGGGTACGGCGGTGCGGCAGCAGTGAAGCGGTGCAGCAGTGCAGCGGACGGTTCGGCGCCGCGGACGGGCGCCAAAGCCGGTCCGGCGCCGTACACACAGTGCACGGCGCCGGACGGGTGGACTGCCTTCGGCTCAGACGTTGACGCCGAAGTCCTGCGCGATGCCGCGCAGGCCCGAGGCGTAGCCCTGGCCGATGGCGCGGAACTTCCACTCCGCACCGTTGCGGTAGAGCTCGCCGAAGACCATGGCGGTCTCGGTCGAGGCGTCCTCGGAGAGGTCGTAGCGGGCGAGCTCGCTGTTGTCGGCCTGGTTCACGACGCGGATGTACGCGTTGCGGACCTGGCCGAAGCTCTGCTGCCGGCTCTCCGCCTCGTAGATCGAGACCGGGAAGACGATCTTGGCGACATCGGCGGGGACGCCGGCCAGATTGACCTTGATCGCCTCGTCGTCGCCCTCGCCCTCGCCGGTGGTGTTGTCACCGGTGTGCTCGACGGAGCCGTCGGGGCTCTTCAGGTTGTTGAAGAAGACGAAGTTGGCGTCGCTGGCGACCTTGCCCTGGTCGTTGGTCAGGATGGCGCTGGCGTCGAGGTCGAAGTCGACACCGGTGGTGGTGCGAGCATCCCAGCCGAGACCGACGATGACCGCCGTCAGGTTAGGTGCGGCCTTGGTCAGCGAGACGTTGCCGCCCTTGCTGAGGCTGACTCCCACGGGTCCTCCATTGGGTGAATGTGTGGGGCGGGGCCCCCGTCGTGCACGTGCTACAGGATCAACGTTCCGATCCTAGTGACGGGTTCCCGCCTGGAGACGGTTTTCGCACGGAACCGTGCGGCGGGCACCTCAGAGGCTGTCGAGGGCCTTGATGTACTCGTTCAGGTCACGTGCGTCGGGCAGTCCGTTGACGACGCTCCAGCGGACCACGCCGTCCTTGTCGATGACGAAGGTGCCGCGGACCGCGCAGCCCTTGTCCTCGTCGAAGACGCCGTAGGCCCGCGAGGTCTCGCCGTGCGGCCAGAAGTCCGACAGCAGCGGGTACTCCAGGCCCTCCTGGTCCGCGAAGACCCGCAGGGTCGGCACGGAGTCGTTGGACACGGCGAGGAGCTGGACGTCGTCGTTCTGGAACCGCGGCAGCTGGTCGCGCAGCTCGCACAGCTCGCCGGTGCAGACGCCGGTGAAGGCGAACGGGTAGAAGAGCAGCACGACGGCCTTCTCCCCCCGGAAGTCCGAGAGCCGCACGGTGGCGCCGTGGTTGTCCTTGAGTTCGAAGTCCGGGGCCTTGTGGCCGACCTCGATCGCCATCTCCTGCTTCCCTTCGATCCTGCATCGCTGCGTTGGGCTGTTCGGGTGAGCCAACTCTAGGGACCGCTCCCCGGTGGTGCGAACGCGCACACCCCGCCGACCGGGGTCGACGGGGTGTGCGTACGTATCCGCTCGGCTGCGGGGCGCGGCTCAGCGCTTGGACTTGACGGCTGCCTTGGGCGTCACCAGCTTGGTGGCGGCCCACTCCTTGCCGACGGGGGCGCCCTTGGCCAGCGAGAGACCGGCGGTCTCCGCGGCTTCCTTGATGTCGCTGGCCTCGACGTAGCCGGGACGGCCCGTCTTGGGGGTCAGCAGCAGGATCAGTGCGCCGTCCTCGATCAGCTCGGTGGCATCGACCAGTGCGTCCGCCAGATCGCCGTCGTCCTCCCGGAACCACAGCAACACGGCGTCGGCGACGTCGTCGTAGTCCTCGTCGACGAGGTCGCCGACGAGCTCATCAACGACATCACGGAATTCCTGATCGACGTCGTCGTCGTAGCCGATCTCCTGGACCACCTGTTCGGACTGGAAACCCAGCCGGGCGGCCAGGTTCTCCGCGTGGTCCGCGGTCGCGCTCACGGGGTGCCTCCTGCTCATGTTCGGTGAATGTCTTCGGCGGCGCGCGTACGCGCAGCATTGGTCGTAGTCCACACGGGCGCGGCGGATCGCGCAAGTACCCGGCCGCCGAGACCGTCGAAACGGTGACGATTGCGGCCGTCTCGCCGCAACTTTCAGCCTCCCCGCATACGCCCGCGGTGATTCATCCCACACCATTTCATCTCATCGGACCTTGTCAGAGGACCATTGCAGCTGCTCGGGGGCCGAACGGCCTTACGAAATCACCGGCCGACTCGGGCGTAAGGTTGCGGTTTGCCCGCACCCTGCGGTCCTCCTCGCTCCCGGGCTCCCCGCTCACTCCAGGGATTACCCAGTGGTAAAGGTGACGATCGGGGCCGAGCGTAAGACCATGGGAGGCGGCGCACCCAGGTACGGCTTCGGCACGACTCCCCCCGACAGCGAAGGAACAGCGTGGCTTCCGCATCCGATCGCAATCCGATCATCATTGGCGGCCTGCCGAGTCAGGTCCCGGACTTCGATCCGGAGGAGACGCAGGAGTGGCTCGACTCCCTGGACGCCGCAGTCGACGAGCGCGGCCGTGAACGGGCCCGCTACCTGATGCTGCGGTTGATCGAGCGGGCCCGCGAGAAGCGCGTGGCCGTGCCCGAGATGCGCAGCTCGGACTACGTCAACACGATCGCCACGAAGGATGAGCCCTTCTTCCCGGGCAACGAGGAGATCGAGCGCAAGGTCCTGAACGCCACCCGGTGGAACGCGGCCGTGATGGTCTCGCGCGCCCAGCGGCCGGGCATCGGGGTCGGCGGCCACATCGCCACCTTCGCGTCCTCCGCCTCCCTCTACGACGTGGGCTTCAACCACTTCTTCCGGGGCAAGGACGAGGGTGACGGCGGCGACCAGATCTTCTTCCAGGGGCACGCCTCCCCCGGCATCTACGCCCGCGCCTACCTCCTGGACCGGCTCTCCGAGCAGCAGCTCGACGCGTTCCGGCAGGAGAAGTCGAAGGCGCCGTACGGGCTGTCCAGCTACCCGCACCCGCGGTTGATGCCGGACTTCTGGGAGTTCCCGACCGTCTCCATGGGCCTGGGTCCGCTGGGGGCGATCTACCAGGCCCGGATGAACCGGTACATGGAGGCGCGCGGGATCGCGGACACCTCCCGGTCCCACGTGTGGGCGTACCTGGGCGACGGCGAGATGGACGAGCCGGAGTCGCTCGGCCAGCTGTCGATCGCGGCCCGCGAGGGCCTGGACAACCTGACCTTCGTCGTCAACTGCAACCTGCAGCGCCTCGACGGGCCGGTGCGCGGCAACGGGAAGATCATCCAGGAGCTGGAATCCCAGTTCCGCGGGGCCGGCTGGAACGTCATCAAGCTGATCTGGGACCGCTCCTGGGACCCGCTGCTGGCGCAGGACCGTGACGGCATCCTGGTCAACAAGATGAACTCGACGCCGGACGGGCAGTTCCAGACGTACGCGACGGAGTCGGGCGCCTACATCCGCGAGCACTTCTTCGGCGGCGACCAGCGGCTGCGCGCGATGGTCGAGAACATGACCGACTACCAGATCCAGCACCTGGGCCGCGGCGGCCACGACCACAAGAAGGTCTACGCGGCGTACGCGGCGGCCAAGGCCCACAAGGGCCAGCCGACGGTGATCCTGGCGCAGACGGTCAAGGGCTGGACGCTGGGCCCGAACTTCGAGGGCCGCAACGCGACGCACCAGATGAAGAAGCTGACGGTCGACGACCTCAAGCGCTTCCGCGACCGCCTGCACATCCCGATCACGGACGCGCAGCTGGAGGGCGGCGCGCCGCCGTACTACCACCCGGGCCGCAACTCCCCTGAGATCCAGTACATGCACGACCAGCGCAGCGCGCACGGCGGTTACGTGCCGACCCGGGTGGTGCGCGCGAAGCCGCTGGAGCTGCCGGGCGACGCGGCGTACGCGGCGGCGAAGAAGGGGTCGGGGCAGCAGTCGATCGCCACGACCATGGCCTTCGTCCGCATCCTGAAGGACCTGATGCGGGACAAGGAGATCGGCAAGCGGTTCGTGCTGATCGCCCCGGACGAGTACCGCACCTTCGGCATGGACGCGTTCTTCCCGAGCGCCAAGATCTACAACCCGCTGGGCCAGCAGTACGAGGCCGTCGACCGCGACCTGCTGCTCGCGTACAAGGAGTCGCCGACCGGGCAGATGCTGCACGACGGGATCTCCGAGGCGGGCTGCACGGCCTCGCTGATCGCGGCGGGTTCGGCGTACGCGACGCACGGCGAGCCGCTGATCCCGGTGTACGTCTTCTACTCGATGTTCGGCTTCCAGCGCACGGGTGACCAGTTCTGGCAGATGGCCGACCAGTTGGCGCGCGGTTTCGTCCTCGGTGCGACCGCCGGGCGGACCACCCTCACGGGTGAGGGCCTGCAGCACGCCGACGGCCACTCCCAGCTGCTGGCGTCGACGAACCCGGGCTGTGTGGCCTACGACCCGGCGTACGGGTACGAGATCGCGCACATCGTCCGGGACGGCCTGCGGCGGATGTACGGGCCGCAGGCCGAGGACGTCTTCTACTACCTGACCGTCTACAACGAGCCGATCCAGCACCCGGCCGAGCCGGCCGACGTGGACGTCGACGGCATCCTCAAGGGCATCCACCGGGTGTCGGCGGGCGACGCGGGCGCGGTCGGGGCGCAGCTCCTGGCCTCGGGTGTGG
This sequence comes from Streptomyces sp. cmx-4-9, assembly GCF_046548835.1. NCBI lineage: Bacteria > Bacillati > Actinomycetota > Actinomycetes > Kitasatosporales > Streptomycetaceae > Streptomyces > Streptomyces sp. cmx-4-9. The sequence goes on from NZ_JAEBEE010000007.1 coordinate 35,842, forward strand.
CGGTGCCGTGGGCCCTGGAGGCGCAGCGCATCCTCGCCGCGGACTGGAACGTGCGGGCGGACGTGTGGTCGGCGACCTCCTGGAACGAGCTGCGGCGCGAGGCCGTCGCGGTGGAGGAGCACAACCTGCTGCACCCGGAGGAGGAGCAGCGGGTCCCGTACGTGACGCGCAAGCTCGCGGGTGCGGAGGGGCCGTTCGTGGCGGTGTCGGACTGGATGCGGTCGGTCCCGGACCAGATCTCGCGGTGGGTGCCGGGCCCGTACACCTCGCTGGGTGCGGACGGGTTCGGTTTCGCGGACACCCGCGGTGCCGCGCGGCGCTTCTTCCACATCGACGCGCAGTCGGTGGTCCTGGCGACGCTCACCGAGCTCGCCAAGGAGGGGAAGATCGACCGTTCGGTGCTCAAGCAGGCCGTCGACCGGTACCAGCTCCTCGACGTGAGCGCGGCGGACCCGGGCGCGGCGGGCGGCGACGCCTGACGCCTGCCGCGGCGGCGGGCAGGGCACGAGGGGCGCGGGTCCCGGCTTCGGCCGGGGCCCGCGCCCGTGCGCGGGGTGCCTACGATGCTCCGCATGAAGGAAGCATCCCGTCAGCTGCGGTGGGAGCGGCGGAGCCAGACGCCGCTGCTCGTGCTGGCCGTCACGTTCGCCGTCGCCTATGCGGTGCCCATCGTCGCCCCGGACGCGGACCCCGGTGTGCACCGGGCGTGCACCTGGGCGGAGTGGGGGGTGTGGGGTGCCTTCGCGGTCGACTACCTGGTGCGGCTGGGCCTGACGGCGGACCGCAGGCATTTCGTGCGCACGCACTGGCTGGACCTGGCGGCGGTGGTGCTGCCGCTGGTCCAGCCGCTGCGGCTGCTGCGGCTGGTGGCCACCTTGATGCTGGTGGGCCGGCGGGCGCGGATGGCTCCGCAGATCCGGCTGACGACCTATGTGGCCGGGGCGGTGGTGGGGCTGCTGATGTTCGGCTCGCTGGCGGTGCTGAGCGTGGAGCGGGACGCCCCCGAGGGGAACATCCGGAACCTGGGCGACGCGGTGTGGTGGTCCTTCACCACGATGACGACGGTCGGGTACGGCGACCACTCCCCCACGACCGGGCTGGGCCGGGTGCTGGCCGTGGGCCTGATGCTGTCGGGGATCGCGCTGCTGGGTGTGGTCACCGCGAACATCGCGGCCTGGTTCATCGCCCGTTTCGAGCGTGACGACCAGGCGGAGCGGCTGCAGCTGGCCGCCATCCGGGAGCTTCAGGAGGAGGTGCGGGCGCTGCGTGGCGAGGTCGCCCGGCTCGGCGGCGCGGAGGCGGTCCGTCCGGCCGGGGGCCGTGCGGACCTGGCGGGCGCCTCCGCGCCGTGCGCGCCGGCTACCGCTCCCACACCTTGAACGCCCTTACCTGGTAGGGCGATTGCGGCAGCCAGACCCCGTCGCCGGGGTAGGTCTGGAACTCGCCGGTCTCCGCGCATTCCGCGGACTGGTAGGTGGTGACCGGGCGGCCGGTGCGGTTGGTGAGGGACTGGGCGCTGGAGCCGGCCGGCAGCGCGGTGCAGCTGTTGATGTCCAGGGTGCTCAGCTCGTGGGTCTGGCGGGCGCCCTTGAACTCCGGCTTGGCCCACAGGCAGAGCTGGCCGGTGGCGCAGGAGCCGAGCGTCGGCGGGCCTGCGGCGTGCGCGTGGGTGGCGGTACTGGGGACGAGGGCGGTCAGCGCCAGCGCGGTCGCGGTGAGGACGGTGCTGAGGCGGGCGCGGTGACTCGTACGCATGACGGGTCAACTCCTGGTGGACGAAGGGTGCCCCGGGGTGTGCCGGGGCCTTGATGACACCACGCTGACCTGCGGTGACGGCCGGGCGGAAGGGGTCTCGGCGGGGTCCACCCGGATAGGCGACAGCCCCGCCGGAACCGTCCGGCGGGGCTGTCGTGCGTATGGGGTTGACGCCCGGGCGCCCCGGCGGGGGCGGGGCGGCGGGGCTCAGACGTGGGCGGCGCCCGCTCCGGCGGCGGCGTTCTCGCCGCGCTTGGTGAAGCAGGCCACAACGGCGGCGAGGACCGCGACGGTGCCCGCGACGGTGAAGGCGGTGCTCATGCCGGACACGAAGGTGTCGTGCGCGACCTCGGTGATGGCCCGGGCGACCGGTTCCGGGGTCTGCGGGGGGACGGGGGCGAGGCCCACCTGGATGCCCTTCTCGGCGAGTTCCTGCTGTTCGGGGCTGAGCGGGGGCAGTTGCGCGCCCCGCCAGTTGTCCCCGAACGAGCTGCTGACCGTGCCGGCCATGACCGCGCCGAGGACGGCGGTGCCGAGGCTGCCGCCGACCTGCATGGCGGCCTGCTGGAGCCCGCCGGCCACGCCGGACAGCTCCAGCGGGGCGTTGCCGACGATGACCTCGGTGGCGCCGACCATGACGGGGGCGAGGCCGAGGCCGAGGAGGGCGAACCAGAGCGACATGGTGAGGGTGCCGGTGTCGGGGGTGAGCTGCGCCATCCCGAAGCAGGCGGCGGCGGTGGCGACCATGCCGGCGACGAGCGGGATGCGCGGCCCGGTCTTGGTGATCGCGGCGCCGGCCAGCGGGGAACCGATGATCATCATTCCGGTGAGGGGCAGCAGGTGCAGGCCGCTGTCGACGGGGCTCAGGAGGTGCACGTTCTGCAGGTAGAAGGTGACGAAGAACAGGCCGCCCATGAAGGCGAAGGCCATGAGCACCATCAGCACCGTGCCCGCGGACAGCGGTACGGAGCGGAACATGCCGAGCGGGATGAGCGGTTCGGCGACCTTGCCCTCCCAGAAGGCGAAGAGCGCGAAGCCGAGCACGGAGGCGGCCAGGAAGAGCAGGGTCCTGGAGTCGCCCCAGCCCCACTCGGCGGCCTTGATGAGGGCCCAGATCAGGGAGAACATCGCGCCGGACAGCAGCAGGATGCCGAGTACGTCGAAGGAGCGCGGGGCGTTCTTGGCCCGGTGGTCGACCAGGATGACCAGGCCGAACAGCAGCGCGACGATGCCGACGGGCACGTTGATGAAGAAGACGGACTGCCAGCTGACGTGCTCGACGAGCAGGCCGCCGACGATGGGTCCGGCGGCGGTCGAGGCGCCGATGACCATGCCCCAGATGCCGATGGCCATGTTGAGCTTCTCGGCGGGGAAGGTGGCGCGCAGCAGGCCGAGGGCGGCGGGCATCAGCAGGGCGCCGAACAGGCCCTGGGCGACGCGGAAGCCGATGACGAGCTCGACTCCGGTGGACAGGCCGATGGCCGCGGAGGAGGCGGCGAAGCCGGCGATGCCGATGAGGAAGGTCTGGCGGTGGCCGAAGCGGTCGCCGAGCTTGCCCGCGGTGATCAGGGAGACCGCGAGGGCCAGCAGGTAGCCGTTGGTGATCCACTGCACCTCGGCGAGGGAGGCGTCGAGGTCCTTCTGGATCGCGGGGTTGGCGACGGCGACGATCGTGCCGTCCAGGGTGACCATCATGACGCCGATCGCGACGGCGAAGAGGGTCAGCCAGGGGTGGCCGCGCAGTCCGGACCGGGCGGGGGCGGGGCCTGGCTCCTTGGCGGGAACCTGATCGTCGACGGTGATCTGACTAGTCATGCATACAGGCTAATGACAGCGACTGACACTTCACAGACGGGTGAGCGGGACAGTCGCTGTCAGGTCCGTCACAGGTACCCTGACCGCTCACTCGGCGTCGGATCGGCAGGAGAGACCCCCACGGTGATGACCGAAGAGCGGCCCGCGGCGGCCCCGGCGGCGGGACTGCGCGAACGCAAGAAGCAGCGCACCCGTGACGCCCTGCTGCGCGCGGCCCTGCTCCTGTTCGTCTCCCAGGGGTACGAGCGGACCACCGTCGACGAGATCACCGACGCGGTGGACGTCTCGCAGCGCACCTTCTTCCGCTACTTCGCCAACAAGGAGGAGGTCGCCTTCGCCGTACAGGACCTGGTGGAGTCCCACTACTTCGCCGAGCTCAGCTCCCGGCCGGACCACGAGGGCCCCCTGGAAGCGATGCGCAACGCCGTGCTCGCCGCCTGGGACACCGTCGAGGAGGCCATCTCGGAGGTGGTGCCGGTCGACCTCTACATGCGCAGCTACCAGCTCATCGAGTCGACCCCGGCGCTGCTGGCCGTGCACCTGCGCCGCTCCAGCGAGCTGGAGGAGCGGATCGCGGAGCTGATCGCAGCCCGTGAGGGACTGGACGTGGACGCCGACCCGCGGCCCCGGGTGGCCGTCGCCGCCTTCTCCGGCGTGATGCGGGTCACCGGGCGGCTGTGGGGCCAGGGCGAGGACGCCAGCGTGGAGGCGATCCGCCGGATGACGGAGGCCTACCTCGACCAGATCGGCCCTGCGCTGGCCGCGCACTGGCGCCGCGCGCCCGCCGCGGACCGCGCCCCGTAGGCAGCCGTGCGGCTGCCGCCGGCCGTCGCCGCCGGCCCGCCGGTCATGGCCGCTGCGGGGGCCGTGAGCCGTGTCACCCGACGCGCCGTGGGCTGCGGGGGTCTCCTAGGCTGGCTCCAGTGAACCTGCCCGGCCCCGCCCTCTCCGCCGTATCCGACGCCGCCCCGCCGCGCGCCGCCCTGCGCACCCTGCTCGCGCTGCTGGTGGTCTTCATCATGCTTGCGACCACCGGCTGGACCGCGGTGCACCGCCCCGAGGCGGGCACCCCGCTGCGGGCCACGGCGCTTGCCGCCTGGGCCTCGGCCCGTGTCGGCGGGCGTCCCGTGCCGGCCGCCGACGCCCCGGTGCGCACGGTGGCCCGTTTCTTCGCCGGCCTCGACGGGGCCGAGCGGGCGGTCCTCGCCGAGGGCCACCCGCTGGTCGTGGGCAATCTGGACGGGGTGCCGGTGGCGACCCGCTACCGGGCCAACCTGCGCGGACTGGAGCAGGCCCGGGGCATCGAGGACGCCCGCGCCCGGGACGTGGCGCTGACCCCGGCCGACCGTGCGACGGCCGCCCGCCGCGCGCACCGCCTCGCGTCCCTGGCGGAGCCCGGTCGTCAGATCCTCGCCTTCGACCCGACCGGGGGCGGCCGCGTCGCGGAGGTCTTCGGCGACCTCGACCGGGCCGACCGGGTCTCGGTGGTGGTCCCCGGGGTCGACACGGACCTGGTCACCTTCGAGCGCAGCCAGCGCCGGTTCACCGCCCCGGTCGGCATGGCGCAGTCGCTGTACGAGGCGGAGCGTGCGGCCGCCCCGGGCAGCCGGACCGCGGTCATCGCCTGGGCGGGCTACACCGCGCCGACCGGCGTGGGCATGGACGCGGCCACCGGGCGGCTGGCCTTCGACGGCGCCGTCCGCCTGCGGTCCCTGGTCATCGGCCTGCCGCGCAGTTCGCGGGTGGCGCTGTTCTGCCACAGCTACGGCTCGGTGGTGTGCGGGGTCGCCGCCCACGACCTGCCGGGCCGGGTGACGGACCTTGCAGTGGCGGGCAGCCCCGGCATGCGGGCGCAGAGCGCAGCCGCCCTGGACACCTCGGCCCGGGTGTGGGCGATGCGTGACGACGGGGACTGGATCGCCGACGTCCCCCACCTGGAGGTCGGCGGGCTCGGCCACGGTGCGGACCCGGTCTCCCCGGAGTTCGGGGCGCGGCTGCTGTCCTCGGCCGGAGCCGGGAGCCACACCGGCTATTTCACGCCAGGGACCGTGGCGGTGGACAACTTCGCCAAAATCGGAACCGGCGCATTCGGTTCCGTGGTCTGCGCCGTCCCGGATGCCGAGTGCGGCAGCGGAATCTCCGGTACAGAAGGGGACTGACGCGCGTAGAGCCCTGGAAAACGGTCTTCCCGGCCAGGGGACGGCCGGGGGCGCTGCCGTTTACGATGAGCCGCATGGGTGACGTACTGGCCGGAAACCATGCCGTCTGGGAGCTCGACTCGGACGCCGACTCGGTGCACATCCGCTTCGCACGGGGGATTCGGACGCCGCGCCTGTGGACCGCCCTGGGCTCGCGCCGGATTCCCGTGGCGGCGGTCCGCGAGGTGGTCCTCTCCCCCGGCAAGCGGGACACGGTGGTGCTGCGGGCCGTACCCCGGCCGGGGGCGGATCCGCTGATGGAGGCTGCCGCCGGGCAGCTGAAGGAGGCCTGCGACCCGTACCGGCTGGTGCTGCCGGGCGAACGGGCCCCGCAGGCGGCCGCCTTCGCCGACGCGCTGCGCTCCCGGCTCGGGCCGGACGCCGCCGGGCCGGCCCCGCACTTCCTGGTCGAGGCGGCGCAGCCGCCGGTCCACCTGAAGGCCTATGACGCCCGGCTGGGCTTCGACGGCCGGGCGGTCAGCCTGCGCTGGTCCCGCACCGGTGCCACGAGCACCAAGTGGAAGGCCGGCGACCAGCACTACCGGCTGTCCGACCTCGCCGGTGTCGAATGGTGCTCGCCCGAGGGCTCCCGCGGCCACCTGCGGCTGCTCCCCCGGGAGCCGCGCCAATCGCCCGCCGACCCGCGCCCCGACCACGACCTGGCCGCCGCGGTCTTCGGGGTGGGCTACGGGGCCGTGCACGAGTCCCTGCCGTTCGCCGCGGCCGTCCTCGCCGCCCTGCGCGGCCGCGCCCCGGCCGCCGCCGTCCCCCGGCCCCGCCCCGACGACGAGCGGTTGCGGCACCTGGGCGAACTGCACGGCGCGGGGCTGCTGACGGATGCCGAGTACGCAGACCTGAAGAACCGATTCGCCTCAGCCGCCGACGTCTGACCTGCGCGGACTCCCGCCGGCCGGGCGTCCACGGCGCGGGGCGCCCCCGGCGGTGGGCCCCCCGGCGGTGGCTCAGGCCTCGCGCGCGGCCGAGGTGGAGCCCATGTCCGGGTAGCGGTCCCCCGCGACGCGGCCGGCGATCGGCTCCAGGGCCGCCAGCTCTGCCGGCGACAGGGTGATCCGGGCGGCCGCCGTGTTCTCCGCGACCCGCTCCGGCCGGCGGGTGCCCGGGATCGGGACCACCGGCAGCCCGTGCACCTGCGCCCGCTGGTGCACCCAGGCCAGGGCGATCTGCGCGGGGCTCGCCCCGTGCGCCCGGGCGATCTCCCGCACCGGGGCCAGCAGCGCCGCGTTGGCACGGGCGTTGTCCCCGGTGAAGCGGGGCTGGTAGGCCCGGAAGTCCCCCGCCGTCAGCTCCTTCTGCGCATCGGCGAACGCGCCCGTCAAAAAGCCCCGCCCCAGCGGGGAGTACGGCACGAAGGCCACGCCCAGCTCGGCCGCCGCGGCCACCGCGCTGACCTCCACGTCCCGGCTGAAGAGGGACCACTCCGACTGGAGGGCCGCGATCGGGTGCACCGCGTACGCCTCGCGCAGCTCCGCCCCGGTGACCTCGCTCAGTCCCAGGTGGCGCACCTTGCCCTCGCGCACCAGGTCCGCCATGGCGCCGACCGACTCGGAGAACGGCACGGCGGGATCGCGGCGGTGCATGTAGTAGAGGTCGATGACATCGGTGCCCAGCCGCCGCAGACTGGCCTCGACGGCCTGCCGGAGGTAGGCGGGGTCGTTGCGGACGGCCCGGTACTGCGGGTCGTCGGTGCGCTCTATCGCGAACTTCGTCGCCAGCGTGATCCCGTCGCGGTGCGCGGCGACGAACGGCGCGAGGAACTCCTCGTTGCGGCCCCGTCCGTAGATGTCGGCGGTGTCGAAGAGGGTGACCCCCGCCGCCAGCGCCGCCTCCAGGGTGGCGCGGGCCGCCCCCTCGTCGGTGTCCCCGTAGAACTCGCTCATGCCCATGCAGCCCAGGCCCTGGACGCCGACCAGCGGCCCGCCCCTGCCCAGCTCGATCCGCCCGATGGCGGTTGCGCCGTCCGTCATGTCCGCACCTTTCCCGTCCCCGTGTCCCTCGTGTACGTGTCGATCTTGTAGTCCAGTACGGCGAGCGCGTCCGTCAGCTCCGACAGCCGGGCCCGTACCTCGCGCCGGGTCTGCTCCAGGAGTGCGCGGCGCTCCTCGACGGTGTGGCCGCCCGCCCGCACCAGTTCGGCGTACCGGACCATGTCCGCCACCGACATCCCGGTGGCGCGCAGCTTCCCCACGAATCCGAGCCAGTCCAGGTCCTGGTCGGTGAAGCGCCGCTGGCCCGAGTGCGAGCGGTCCACCTGCGGCATCAGGCCGATCCGCTCGTACCAGCGCAGGGTGTGCTGGGTCAGACCGGTCCGGGCCTCGACCTCGCTGATCGTGTACCGCGTCGGCGTCAGGCTCTGGCTCATGGCCCCACGCTAAAACCCTGGAGCGCACTCCAAGCAAGTAGGCTCGGCCGCATGGAGAGCATGGAGGCGGTCGACAGCATGGAAAGCCTGCGGATCATCGAGAGCTGGCCGGTGCCGGCCGTCGCGGCGGCCGTCGTGCGCGCCGACGGGAGCCTCGCCGGTGCCCACGGGCCGGTGGACCACCGCTTCCGGCTGGCCTCGGTCACCAAGCCGCTCACCGCGTACGCCGTCCTCGTCGCCTACGAGGAGGGCGCCGTCGAGCTGGACGAGCCGGCCGGGCCCGAGGGGTCGACGGTCCGTCACCTGCTGGCACACACCAGCGGCCTGGCCTTCGACGAGCACCGGGTGACGGCCCCGCCCGGACAGCGCCGGCTGTACTCCAACGCGGGCTTCGAGGTCCTCGGCGACCACATCGCCAAGTCGACCGGCATCCCCTTCCCGGAGTACCTGCACCAGGCCGTCTTCGAGCCGCTGGGCATGACCTCGTCCGCCCTGGAGGGCTCGCCCGCCAAGGACGGCGTCTCCACGGTCCGCGACCTGACGCGCTTCGCGGCCGAACTGCTCGCCCCCCGGCTGCTGGACGTCCGCACGGTCGCCGCGGCCACCTCGGTGGTGCATCCCGGACTGGGGGGCGTCCTGCCCGGCTACGGCCACCAGTCCCCCAACGACTGGGGCCTCGGCCTGGAGATCCGCGACGGCAAGTCCCCGCACTGGACGGGCGCCTCCTCCTCGCCGCGCTCCTTCGGCCACTTCGGGCAGTCCGGCACCTTCCTGTGGGTGGACCCGGACGCGCGGGCCGCGTGCGTGGCGCTGGCCGACCGCCCCTTCGGGCCGTGGGCCGTCGAGGCCTGGCCCCCCTTCACGGACGCGGTCCTCGCCGAACTGGCCGCCTGCTAACCCGTCTCTTCCGGCGCGTCCGCCGGCGCGCCCAGTTCCCAGATCAGCACCTCGCCGGGTGATCCCGCGGTGATCTCCAGGTCCTTCTCGCCGGTGATCCGCGCCGAGTCCCCCGGACCGAGCTCCTCGCCGTCCAGGCGCAGGTCGCCCCGCACCACGTGCAGGTACACCCGCTCCGCGGCCGGCACCGGGACCCGCTCGCCCGCGCCGGGCCGCCGTACGCGCAGGACCGCCCCGGCCGCGGGGACCTCGTGGGGCGTGCCGTCGCCGAGCGCCCGCACCACCTCGTACGAGGGCGCGCCGCCCGGGCCGAGCGGCGCCAGCCACATCTGCACGAAGCGCAGCCGTACGGCGCCGTCGTTGCGCTCGACGTGGCGGACCCCGGAGCCGGCGGCGAGGTGCTGCACGTCGCCGGCCCGGACCACACCGGTCTCCCCGGTGCTGTCCTTGTGGGTGAGTTCGCCCTCGACGACCCAGGTGACGATCTCGGTGTGGCTGTGCGGGTGCTCCTCGAAGCCCGCGCCGGGGGCGAGGATCTCCTCGTTGCAGGCCAGGACCGGCCCGAAGCGCAGGTTGTCCGGGTCGTAGAAGGACCCGAAGGAGAAGGCGTGCCGGGTGGTGATCCCCGACTCCCGGTCCCCGCCCTCGTACCGGTCGGCGCCGCGGCGTACTTCAATCATGAGGGCCACGGTAGACCCCGCTCCCGGTACCGGACTCCGCGCAGCCGTCCCGATAAGGCAGTCTTGTCACGTGCCCGAACCCGAACGTGAGCATTCCCCCGCGCCACACCCCGCGCATCCCGTGCCCGTGCATCCGCACACCGCGACGCTGCGCCGACTGGAGAAGTCTTCCGGCCGGCTCGCCGCGAATGCCATCGCGCGGATGGACGAGACGCTGCCGTGGTACCGGGCGATGCCCCCGGAGAACCGGTCCTGGATCGGACTGGTCGCCCAGGCCGGCATCGCCGCGTTCACGGAGTGGTTCCGGCACCCGGAGACCCCCCAGGCGATCTCCACCGACGTCTTCGGGACGGCTCCGCGGGAGCTGACGCGGGCGATCACGCTGCGCCAGACCGTGGAGATGGTCCGCACCACGATCGAGGTGATGGAGACCGCGATCGACGAGGTGGCGGCGCCGGGCGACGAGCAGATCCTGCGCGAGGCGCTCCTGGTGTACGCCCGGGAGATCGCCTTCGCGACCGCCCAGGTGTACGCGCAGGCCGCCGAGGCGCGCGGGGCGTGGGACGCGCGCCTGGAATCCCTCGTGGTCAACGCGGTGCTGTCCGGCGAGGCCGACGAGGGGGCCCTGTCGCGGGCGGCGGCGCTGGGCTGGAACGCGCCCGAGCACGTGTGCGTGGTGCTGGGCACCGCGCCGGAGGGCGACAGCGAGTTGACGGTCGAGGCGATCCGGCGTGCGGCCCGCCACCACAAGCTGCAGGTCCTGACGGGCGTGCTCGGGGACCGGCTGGTGGTCATCGCGGGCGGCAGCGACAACCCGTTGCAGGTGGCGAAGTCCCTGATCGGACCGTTCGCGGCGGGGCCGGTGGTCGCCGGTCCGGTGGTGCCCGACCTGTTGAACGCGACGAAGTCGGCGCAGGCGGCGGCGGCCGGGCTGAAGGCCGGCACGGCCTGGCAGGACGCGCCGCGGCCGGTCCTGGCAGACGATCTCCTGCCGGAGCGCGCGATCGCCTCGGATCCGGCGGCGAGGGAGCAGCTGGTAGAGGAGATCTACAGACCGCTTGAAGAAGCGGGCTCAGCTCTGCTCGAGACACTCAGCGTGTATCTGGAACAGGCGAGCAGTTTGGAAGGGGCAGCCCGCATGCTGTTCGTGCACCCCAACACGGTGCGCTACCGGCTCCGACGTGTGACAGACGTCACCGGCTGGTCGCCCTCCGATGTCCGTTCGGCCTTCACCCTGCGGATCGCCCTGATCCTCGGGCGTCTGGCCGACGGAGATCCGCAGTCCTAGACTTTTGTCGGACATCAACAATTACCCCGGCCGTTCTTGGTCCCTGTCCCCACGGGCGACAAGGGCCATCCACAAGAGAGAGTGTGAGGGTGCTCGTACTCGTCGCTCCCGGCCAAGGCGCCCAGACGCCTGGCTTCCTGACTCCCTGGCTCGACCTTCCCGGCGCCGCCGACCGCGTCGCCGAGTGGTCCGACGCCATCGGGCTCGACCTTGCCCACTACGGCACGCACGCCGACGCCGACGAGATCCGCGACACGGCGGTGGCCCAGCCGCTGCTGGTGGCCGCGGGTCTGCTGTCGGCCGCCGCGCTCGGCCCCCGTACGGCTTTCGGTGCCGTCGCGGGCCACAGCGTCGGCGAGATCACCGCCGCCGCGTACGCGGGGGTGCTGTCCGACGCCGACGCCCTGTCCTTCGTCCGCACGCGCGGCCTGGGCATGGCCGAGGCCGCCGCGGTCACGGAGACGGGCATGGCCGCGGTCCTCGGCGGGGACCACGAGGTGGTGCTCGCGCACCTGGAGAAGCTGGGTCTGACCCCGGCCAACATCAACGGGGCGGGCCAGATCGTGGCCGCCGGCACCGCGGAGCAGATCGCCGCGCTGGTCGCCGAGAAGCCCGAAGGCGCCATGAAGGTCGTCGCCCTCAAGGTCGCGGGCGCCTTCCACACGGAGCACATGGCCCCCGCGGTCACCACGCTGGAGAAGGCGGCACAGTCCCTCGCCCCGGCCGACCCGGCGCTGGCGTACGTGTCGAACAAGGACGGGCAGGTCGTCTCCGACGGTGGCGACGTCCTCGCCCGTCTCGTCGGACAGGTCGCGAACCCGGTCCGCTGGGACCTGTGCATGGAGACGTTCGCCGAGCTGGGCGTCACCGGGATCATCGAGCTCAGTCCCGGGGGCACGCTGACGGGTCTGGCCAAGCGGGCCCTGAAGGGCGTTCCGAGCGTCGCCCTGAAGACCCCGGACGATCTCGACAAGGCCGCGGCGCTCATCGCCGAGCACGCGGTCTGAGAGAAGGAGCCCACACAGCATGTCCAAGATCAAGCCGGCCAAGGGCTCCCCGTACGCCCGCATCCTCGGCGTCGGCGGCTACCGTCCGACCCGTGTGGTGCCCAACGAGGTCATCCTGGAGACGATCGACTCGTCCGACGAGTGGATCCGGTCCCGCTCCGGCATCGCGACCCGGCACTGGGCCTCGCCGCAGGAGACCGTCGCCGCGATGTCGGTGGAGGCCTCGGGGAAGGCGCTGGCGGACGCCGGTGTCGCACCGGAGAAGATCGGCGCCGTGATCGTCTCGACGGTCTCGCACTTCAAGCAGACGCCTGCGGTCGCGACCGAGATCGCCCACCGGATCGGTGCGGGGCGGCCCGCCGCCTTCGACATCTCCGCGGGCTGCGCCGGCTTCGGTTACGGACTGACCCTGGCCAAGGGCCTGGTCGTCGAGGGGTCCGCCGAATACGTGCTGGTCATCGGCGTGGAGCGGCTCTCCGACCTCACCGACCTGGAAGACCGCGCAACGGCCTTCCTGTTCGGCGACGGCGCGGGCGCCGTCGTCGTCGGCCCCTCGGACGAGCCGGCCATCGGCCCCACCGTGTGGGGTTCGGAGGGCGACAAGTCCGAGACCATCAAGCAGACCGTGCCGTGGGACGAGTACCTCGGCAAGGACGGCGGCGAGAAGTTCCCGGCCATCACGCAGGAGGGCCAGGCGGTCTTCCGCTGGGCCGTCTTCGAGATGGCCAAGGTGGCCCAGCAGGCGCTCGACGCCGCCGGAATCACCGTGGATGACCTGGACGTCTTCATTCCGCACCAGGCAAACATGCGGATCATCGACTCGATGGTGAAGACTCTGAAGCTGCCGGAGCACGTGACGGTCGCCCGTGACGTGGAAACCACCGGCAACACCTCGGCCGCCTCGATCCCGCTCGCGATGGAGCGGCTCCTGGCGACCGGAGCGGCGAAGAGCGGCGACACCGCGCTCGTCATCGGCTTCGGGGCGGGACTCGTCTACGCCGCCACGGTCGTTACCCTCCCCTAGGACCGGGATCCCCTTCCCGGTCCCCCACCCAGTCAGCTAAAGAAGGAGCGCCACATGGCCGCCACGCAGGAAGAAATCGTCGCGGGTCTCGCCGAGATCGTCAACGAGATCGCGGGCATCCCGGTCGAGGACGTCGAGATCGGCAAGTCCTTCACGGACGACCTGGACGTCGACTCCCTGTCCATGGTCGAGGTCGTCGTCGCCGCCGAAGAGCGCTTCGACGTCAAGATCCCGGACGAGGACGTCAAGAACCTGAAGACGGTCGGCGACGCCGCCGACTACATCCTGAAGCACCAGGCCTGAGCCTGACGAGCGTTTGTCGCCACCTGGCGGTGGCGCCGTGACAATTCAGCACCCCCTGAGACGTGGAGAAAGAATTCCTGTGAGCCCGACCAATCGCACCGTGGTCGTCACCGGTATCGGCGCAACCACTCCGCTGGGTGGCGACAGCGCTTCGACCTGGGAAGGTCTGCTCGCCGGCCGTTCGGGCGTCAAGCCCCTGGAGGGCGAGCGCTTCGCCGAGCTCCCGGTCCGCATCGCCGCTCCGGCCGCCGTGGACCCCGGCGAGGTCCTGCCCCGGCCGCTGGCCCGCAAGCTGGACCGCTCGGCGCAGTTCGCCGTCATCGCGGCCCGTGAAGCCTGGGCCGACGCCGGCTACACCGCTGCGGCGGGCGAGGACGAGAGCATCGCCCCCGAGCGGCTGGGCACCGTGATCGCCTCCGGCATCGGCGGCGTGACCACCCTGCTCGACCAGTACGACGTCCTGAAGGAGAAGGGTGTGCGCCGGGTCTCCCCGCACACCGTCCCCATGCTCATGCCGAACGGCCCGTCGGCCAACGTGGGCCTGGAGGTGAACGCCCGGGCGGGCGTGCACACCCCGGTCAGCGCGTGCGCCTCCGGCGCCGAGGCCATCGGCTACGCCGTCGAGATGATCCGCAGCGGCCGCGCCGACGTGGTCGTCGCCGGCGGCACCGAGGCGGCCATCCACCCGCTGCCGATCGCGGCCTTCGCCAACATGATGGCGATGTCCAAGAACAACGAGCACCCCGAGCAGGCCTCGCGCCCCTACGACAAGGCCCGTGACGGCTTCGTCCTGGGCGAGGGCGCCGGCGTCGTCGTCCTGGAGTCCGCGGAGCACGCCGCCGCGCGCGGCGCCCGGGTGTACTGCGAGGTGCTGGGCCAGGGCCTGTCCGCGGACAGCCACCACATCGCGCAGCCCGAGCCGACCGGCCGCGGTGTCGCGGCCGCGGTGCAGAACCTGCTCGACAACACGGGTCTGGACCCGGCCGAGCTGGTCCACCTGAACGCGCACGCCACGTCCACCCCGCAGGGTGACACGGCCGAGCTGAAGGCCCTGCGCAAGGTCCTCGGCGACGACCTGGACCACATCGCGATCTCCGCGACGAAGTCGATGACCGGTCACCTGCTGGGTGGCGCGGGCGGCATCGAGACGGTGGCGACCGTGCTGGCGCTGTACCACCGGATGGCGCCGCCGACGATCAACGTCGAGGCGCTCGACGACGACATCGACGCGGACATCGTGCGCGGCGAGGCCCGCAAGCTGCCGGCCGACGGCCCGATCTCCGCCATCAACAACTCCTTCGGCTTCGGCGGGCACAACGTCACCCTGGCGTTCCGCACCGTCTGACCCGCAGTGACGCGGAGGGCCCCGCACCGGCAGTCGCCGGTGCGGGGCCCTCCGCGTGCCGTACGGGGTCAGACGACCTGGTGGAGCCAGCGGACCGGGGCGCCCTCGCCGGCGTGGCGGAAGGGCTCCAGCTCGTCGTCCCAGGGTTTGCCGAGCAGTTTGGCGATCTCGGCCTCCAGGTCGCTCTCGCCGCGCGTGGAGCGGGCGAGGGCGGCGCGCAGCCGGTCCTCGGGGATCAGGATGTCGCCGTGCAGGCCGGTGACGGCGTGGAAGATGCCGAGCTCGGGGGTGGAGCTGTAGCGCTCGCCCTCGGCGGTCGGGCAGGGTTCCGCGGTCACCTCGAAGCGCAGGAGGTGCCAGCCCCGCAGGGCGGAGGCGAGCTTCGAGGCGGTACCCGCTTCGGCCTGCCAGGAGAACTCGGCTCTCCAGGTGCCCGGGGAGGCGGGCTGCCTGATCCAGTCGAGGTTGACCCGCACCCCCAGCACACCCGCCACAGCCCATTCCACATGCGGGCAGAGCGCGCGCGGTGCGGAATGCACGTACAGGACTCCACGTGTCGTCACCGGGACCTCCAGTGTGGGACGAGGTCGGGAATAAACTCCAGAAAACGGACAGTATGTGACGTGATGTAATGTAACGGAAATTATTTGACATTGCGCAACGGGACGTGCGGCCGAAACACCACGGGAAAAAGCTACCGTGCGTCAGGGGGCGCGGAGTGACGTACGGTCGCTCCCAGACCCGCAATCACCGAGCTTTCACTCAGCAGGACGCCCCCGCGCGATGCGGGGCGGCAAGGAGGGGACCAACCCGATGCGCACCACCGCCGCGCGCCGCAGGAAGCGCCGGAGCCTCGTCGGTGCGGGGGCGGCGGTCGCCGTCCTGGCGGCCGCGGTGACGGGGTGCCAGTCGGGTGGGGGCCGGGAGCCGTCGGAGCGCCCGACCAGGCAGGCCCCGCGCTGGAACACCGCACCTTCCTCGATCGCGGCGGTCGGCGACTCCATCACGCGCGGTTTCGACGCCTGTTCGGTGCTGGCCGACTGCCCGGAGGTGTCCTGGGCCACCGGCAACGACCCCGCGGTCCGCTCCCTCGCCGCCCGGCTGCTGGGGGATGCGCAGGCGCCGGCCCGGAGCTGGAACCACGCGGTGACGGGCGCGCGGATGGCGGATCTTCCGGGGCAGCTGGCCGCGGCGGCGGAGCACCGGCCCGACCTGGTCACGGTCATGGTGGGCTCCAACGACGCCTGCCGCCCCACGGCTTCGTCGATGACCCCGGTGCCGGAGTTCCGGTCCGGCTTCGAGACGGCGCTCGCGCAGCTGCGGGCGGCGTCCCCCGCCTCCCAGGTCTACGTCTCCAGCGTGCCGGACCTGCAGCGCCTGTGGGAGCAGGGCAAGGACCTCCCGATGGTCCGGCAGGTCTGGAGGCTGGGCATCTGCCAGTCGATGCTCGCCGACCCGCTGTCGGCGGCCACGGGGGCGACGGCCCGTCGCGAGCAGGTGCGGGCGCGGGTGGTGGAGTACAACGAGGTGCTGCGCGAGGTCTGCGGGAAGGACCCGCTGTGCCGCTACGACGGTGGAGCGGTGTTCCAGTACCCCTTCTCGGCGGAGCAGTTGAGCCGGTGGGACTGGTTCCACCCGGGCAAGGACGGTCAGGCGCGGCTCGCGGAACTGGCCCACCGGCAGGTGACGGCGGCCGAACCGCCGCGTTGACGCGGTCCCCCCGGAGGGGGTGCGGCGGACCGGGGGCGGGTGTCAGGGCCCGCCCCCGGTCCTGTCATCGGGACCGGATCAGGGGCTGTTTCCGGCCATTTCGCCCTATGCGGCGTGTCATCCCAGGTCGAGCGTGGCCGTCAACCGCGTATCGCCGTGCGAGCGGCCCGCCCGGACCTCGTGGACGCCGCCGATCCGCTGCCAGCCGTCGGCGGCCTCGTCCCAGATCTCGAAGGCCCGGGCGGGCAGGTCGATCACGGCCTCCACGCTCTCGCCGGGGCCGGCCTCGACGCCCGCGAAGGCGGCCAGCCAGCTGGCCGGGCGCTCCACGGGGTCGGCGGCGGGCGCCAGGTAGACCTGGACGACCTCGCGGCCGGGCCGGGTGCCGGTGTTGGTGAGGCGTACCCGCACGGTGTCGGCGGTGGCCTGCAGGGACTCGTACGTCCAGTCGGTGTAGCCGAGGCCGTGCCCGAACGGGTAGGCCGGGGCGATCCCGTGCTTCTCGTAGGCCCGGTAGCCGATGAAGAGCCCCTCCGCGTACTCCAGGCGCCCGTCGCCGGGGACGACCTCCGTGACCGGGGCGTCCGTGAGCGCCGCGGGCCAGGTGGTGGGCAGCCGGCCGCCCGGTTCGGCGTCGCCCCGCAGGACGTCGGCCAGCGCGGCCCCGCCCTCCTGTCCGGGGAACCAGGTCAGCAGGACGGCGGCCACGTCCTCACGCCAGGGCAGCTCCACCGGGGAGCCGGCGTTGACGACGACCACGGTGTTCGGGTTGACGGCGGCGACGGCCCGGACCAGGTCGTCCTGGCGGCCGGGCAGGCGCAGGTCACGGCGGTCGAAGCCCTCGGACTCGACCCGCTCGGTGGTGGCGACGACCACGACGGCGGTGTCGGCCCCGCGGGCGGCGGCCACGGCCTCGGCGATCAGCTCGTCGGCGTCGCGGCGCGGGCCGAGGTGGAGCAGCGAGAACATGATCGCCTTGACCGGCAGGCCGGCCACGTCGGGGACCTGGAAGGTCAGCGACACCTCGACGGGCTCGCCCGCGGTGAGGGTGGCCCGGCCCCGTTCGCAGGGGGCGCCGAAGAAGGCCTCGAAGGGATCGGCCTCGTCGCCCCTGTCCTGGACGCCCTCCCAGAGGGTCCGGCCGCCGACGGCGAGGGTGAAGGCGCCGAGGCCGCGGGTCCCGAAGCAGTGCTCCCCGCTCTCGCGCGGCACGAACCGGCCGGTGACCTCGATGCTCGCCATGGTCGCGTAGGAGGCGCCCGCGGGCAGGTCGTCCCCGATCCACTGGACCTGGCCCGACGGCAGGCTGCCCGCGCCGAGGACGGCGCCGGAGGCGTCGCGGCAGACGGCGCGCAGCTCGAAGCCCTGGTCGGCGGGGGTCAGTTCGTCGGAGGGGTCGGCGCCGACGGCGAAGGTCAGCGACCCGGCGGGCAGGGCTGCGCTCAGGCCGTCGAGCGGGGAGACGACGCGCTCGGGGAAGACGGTGGCGGAGCCGCCGCCGAGGATGCGGGCATCGCGGGCGGCGGCGCCGAGGAGGGCGACGGTGCGGCCCGCGGCGGCGTCCAGGGGCAGCGCGGGCCGCCCGTCCGGGCCGGCCTCGTTGCGGACGAGGACGAAGCCGCGGACGGCGAGTTCCCTGGCGAGGGCCGGGCCGTCGACCGGGGCGGGGGGCTCGGCGACCACGGCGGGGGCGCCTTCCAGCAGGCCGACGCGTGCGGCCAGGCGCAGCACGTTGCGCACGGCCTCGTCCACGGCCGCCTCGGCGACCTCGCCGGCGCGGACGGCGGCGGCGAGGGCGGGGCCGTAGACGGTCTGCGGGCCGGGCATGGCCACGTCGAGGCCGCCTTCGATGGCGCCGGTGGTGGAGCGGGCGGCCATCCAGTCCGAGACGTTGCAGCCGTCGAAGCCCCAGGCGCCGCGCAGGACCCCGTTGACCAGGTGCCCGTTCTCGGTCATGGTCGTGCCGTTGATCCGGTTGTAGGACGTCATGATCCCCCACGGGCGGGCGCCCGCGACGATGGCCTCGAAGGGCGCCAGGTACAGCTCGCGCAGCGGGCGCGGGGCGATGGCGTTGTCCACGGTGAACCGCTCGGTCTCGGCGTCGTTGCCGACGAAGTGCTTGACCGTGGTGCCGACGCCGCCGTCCTGGACGCCGTTGACGTAGCCGCTGCCGACGGCGCCGGTGAGGTACGGGTCCTCGGAGTAGCACTCGAAGTGCCGGCCGCCGAGCGGGGAGCGGTGCAGGTTCACCGTCGGCGCCAGCAGGACGTGGACCCCCTTGCGGCGGGCCTCCTGGGCCAGGAGGCGGCCGGCCCGGCGGGCGAGGGCCGGGTCCCAGGCCGCGGCGAGCGCGGTCGGGGAGGGCAGGGCGATGGACGGGTCGTCGGCCGTCCAGCGCACACCGCGCACCCCGACGGGGCCGTCGGACATGACCAGGGACTCCAGCCCGATGCCGGGGAGGGCGGGCAGCGACCACATGTCCTGCCCGGACAGCAGACGGGCCTTGGCGTCGAGGTCGAGCTTGCCGAGGGCCGTCTCCACGGCGTCCTCGCGGATCTGTTCACGGGTGGTGTCGCGGGCCTGATCGGCATCGGTCACGGCCGTGCCTCCTCGTCGTGTGCGGTGCGCGGGGTGCGTGCGGTGCCCCCATCGTGGACCCGCCACCTGTAGACCGGTAGGGTTCGTCACCCATTCGTGACATCGTGATGTCGTACGGTCCTGCTGGCAGGTGCGGGCGGAAGAGGGGTGCCGGACGATGGTCAGGGCGAGGAGCGAGGAACGGCGCGCGGAGATCGTCCGGGCGGCCCTCGAAGTGATCGCGGAACGCGGCTACCGGGGGGCGTCCCTGGGCGCCGTGGCCGAACGCGTGGGCCTCACCCAGCAGGGGCTGCTGCACTACTTCCCGACGAAGGAGGCCCTGCTGGTCGCGGTACTGGAGGAGCGGGACCGCTGGGACACCGGCGGCGGCTCGCGCGCCGCGGCCGACACCTGGCGGCTGGACCTGCTGGCCTCGCTGGTGGACTACAACGCGATGCGCCCCGGCATCGTGCAGACCTTCTCGGCCCTGCTGGGCGAGAGCGTCACCGACGGGCACCCCGCGCGGGAGTTCTTCACCGACCGCTACGCCCAGGTCCGCGCGGAGACGGCCGCGGTCCTGCGCGCCGAGTTCGGCGACCGCCTGCCCTCGGGCCTCACCCCGGAGCAGGCCGCCCCGCTGCTCACGGCCGTCATGGACGGCCTCCAGTACCAGTGGCTGCTGGCACCGGAGTCGGTGGACATGCCCGCCGCCTTCCGCTCCTTCCTGGCCCTGCTGCGCGGACCCGAGGGGACGTAGCGGCCCACGGGTGTGATGGGGTGTCGGCCATGGACGACAGCGCACGCGACGGCAGGGACGGCGATGGGACGGTCACGGTCCCGGAGCGGCTCCACGGATATCCCGGGGTGGCCTTCGGCGGCTACGTGGCGGGCCTGCTGGCCGGCCGCTCGACCGCGCAGGACGTACGGGTGGACTTCCGGCGGCCGGTGCCGACCGGGACTTCGCTCCGCCTGTCGCCGGCCGCCGACGGCGGCGCCGCACTGACGGACGGCGACCTGCTGCTGGCCGGGGCGAGCCCCGCCGGACCGGCGGAGCCGCCGGTGCCCGCGGCCCCCACCTGGGAGCAGGCGTCGGCAGCGGCCGAGGCCTACCGGGCGGCCCCGCCGGACGGCACGGTCGACTGCTTCGGCTGCGGCCTGGACCGTACGCCCGCCACCGGGCTGCGCCTGCACTGCGGCCGGGTGCCGGGCAGCGCGGTGGTCGCCGCGGCCTGGACCCCGGCGGCGGAACTCGCGGGGCCCGACGGGATGCTGGCTCCCGAGCTGGTGTGGGGCGCCCTGGACTGCCCCGGCAACGCGGCCGGGCGGCTGCTCGACGGCCGGCCCGCCGGGGCGGTCACGGCCGCCCTGCACGCCCGCCTGCTGCGGCCGGTACCGGTCGGCGTGGGACTCGTCTCCTACGCCTGGCTGCTGACGTCCTCAGGCCGCAAGTACACCGCGGGCACGGCCCTGGCCACTGCTTCCGGCGAACTGTGCGCCGTCGCGGAGGCACTCTGGGTGCAGCCCCGCACCGCGGCCTGACGGGAGCCCGGCCGGATCCGCGGGAGACGGCCTGGTGCTGTGACCGGAAAGGTGTGCCGGGCGCCGCGACCCGGTGAACCCTTCCGGTCACAGCACTAGAAGCCGGGCGGCGGCGGGCCGAAGCCCTTGGCCTGGCCGCCCGGGGCGGCCGGCTGACCGGCCTGGCCGTCCCGGCCCCTGCCCTGCGCCCGGACGCCGTGGGGCGCGGGCTGCTCGGGGTGGGCGTGGCCCGCGGGGGCCTGCCCGTCCTGCGGCTCGTGCGGTGCGGGGGCCGGCAGCAGGTCCCGCGCCATCAGGGTGGCGCCCGCGACCGCGCCGGGCATCAGGAACACCGCGACCAGGGGCACCAGGAAGGACAGCACCAGCGGGACGCCGAAGCCCAGGACCATCATCCGGCGCGACCGCAGCAGGGCCAGCCGGTCCTTCAGCTCGACGCGGCGGCGCTGCAGGGCGACGGCGGTGAGCTCCTGGGTCAGGAAGTAGCCGGAGACGCAGAACCCGAGGGCCGGGACCACGGTCTGCCCGAGCACCGGGACGAAGCCGAGGGCGAAGAGCAGGATCCCGTACAGCAGGACCCTGGCGAGCACCCGCACGCTGTCCCGGGCGGAGATCCACAGCTCGGCCGGGAGCGACAGCCCGGATTCGGGGACCTCGCCGCCCTCGCTGCGGTCGACGGCCTCGGAGAGGGACTCGTAGAACGGCTGGCCGATGAGCAGGGTCACGGCGGTGAAGGTGATCACCGCGAGGAAGAGGCCGAGGCAGAAGACCAGCGCGGTGAGGAAGCCGCGGAAGAGGCCGATCCACGGCGCGGACCAGTCGTCGGCGAAGGGCGTGGCCCAGGCGGTCAGGTCGTCGGCGCCGGCGCCGAGCCCGATCAGTGCGCCCGCGTAGAGGACGAGGGTGACGAGCCCGGGCAGCAGCCCGAGTCCCAGCCAGCGCCCGTGTCCCAGCACCCACCGCTGTCCGGCCAGCAGATACCGGAAGCCCCCCGCAAGATCGCTCATGCGGCCAGTTTAGGGGGTGGCTCCCCGACCGGGCCGGGCCCCGGGGGCCGTGCGGTCCGGAACGCCGTGCGGGCCCGGACGGCCGCACGGCGAAGGCCGCACCCCTGCAGGGGTGCGGCCTTCGCCTGGCTGCGGCCGGATCAGACGGCGAGCTCGACGGTGATGTTGCCGCGGGTGGCCTTGGAGTACGGGCAGACCTGGTGGGCCTTCTCGATGAGGTCCTTGGCGGTGGCGGCGTCCACGTTCGGGATCGCGGCGGAGATCTTGACGATCAGGCCGAAGCCGTCGTCGTTCTTGCCGATGCCGACCTCGGCGGTGACGGTCGAGCCGGAGATGTCGGCGTTCTCGTTCTTGGCGACGACACCGAGGGCGCCCTGGAAGCAGGCGCTGTAGCCGGCGGCGAACAGCTGCTCCGGGTTGGTGCCGGCGCCGCTGCCGCCGAGCTCCTTCGGCGGGTTCACGACGACGTCGAGCCGGCCGTCGTTGGTGGCGACGCGGCCGTCACGGCCGTTCTCGGCGGTGGCGACAGCGGTGTACGCGACATCGGACTGCTGGATGGACATGAAAGAAGATCCTCCTGGTAGTCGTCACGACTCGCGCCCACGGCCGCAACGGTGTGGGGTGAGCCTAACCGGTGAAAGAAACGATCATCTTTCCGGTGTTCTCGCCCCGCAGCATGCCGAGGAAGGCCTCGGTCGCGTTCTCGACGCCCTCGACGACCGTCTCGTCGTACCGCAGCTCCCCGGAACGCAGCCATCCGGCCACGTCCTGGACGAACTGCTCCTGGATGCCGGCGTGGTCGCCGACCAGCACGCCCTGCAGGCGCAGGCGCTTGCCGATGACCAGGGTCAGGTTCCGCGGGCCGGGCGTGGGCTCGGTGGCGTTGTACTGCGCGATCGCCCCGCACAGGGTGGCGCGGCCGTGCACCTTCAGGGAGGAGATGGCCGCCTCCAGGTGGTCCCCGCCGACGTTGTCGAAGTAGACGTCGATGCCCTCGGGGGCGGCCTCCTTCAGCTGCTCGCCGACGGGGCCGTTCTTGTAGTTGA
The DNA here is from genome assembly GCF_046548835.1 of Streptomyces sp. cmx-4-9. Taxonomy (NCBI): domain Bacteria; kingdom Bacillati; phylum Actinomycetota; class Actinomycetes; order Kitasatosporales; family Streptomycetaceae; genus Streptomyces; species Streptomyces sp. cmx-4-9. The sequence goes on from NZ_JAEBEE010000007.1 coordinate 58,410, forward strand.
AGGCGGCGTCGAAGCCGTACTTCTCTGTGAGGAGCGTCACCTTCTCGTCGGAGCCGGCGGAGCCGATCACCCGGGAGGCGCCCTTGATGCGGGCGAACTGCCCGACGAGGCTGCCGACCGCGCCCGCCGCACCGGAGACGAACACCGCGTCGCCCTCCGTGAAGGAGGCGACCTCGAAGAGCCCGGCGTAGGCGGTCAGGCCCGGCATGCCGAGCACGCCGAGGTAGGTGGAGAGCGGGGCGAGGCCGGCGTCGACCTTGGTGGCGTGCCGGGCGTCCACGTCGGCGTACTCGCGCCAGCCCAGGCCGTGCAGCACGTGGTCGCCGACCGCGAAGCGCTCGTCGGCGGAGGCGACGACCTCGCCGACCGCCCCGCCGTCCATCGGCTGGTCCAGCCGGAAGGGCGGCACGTAGGACTTCACGTCGTTCATCCGGCCGCGCATGTACGGGTCCACGGACATGTGCAGGTTGCGGACCAGGATCCGGCCGGGGGCGGGCTCGGCAGACACGGGCACCTCGCGCAGGGCGAAGTCCTCGGCGACGGGCCAGCCCTGCGGGCGTCGGACCAGGTGCCATTCGCGGCTGACGGCGGGGATCTCGGACATGCGGCGCTCCTGAGGGGTAAGACGGTGCTTCACGGAAGGTCGGCACGGAAAGTGCTTCACTCAGTGAAACAACCATGCGCCTGGATATTTCATGTTGTCAAGTAAATGGGTACGCTGGCTGCATGCCCAGTCGTCGCGCAGACCCAGTGACCCTTGAGGTCGTCGAACTCATCGGCGACGTCGTGGCCCGCTACCACGAGGAGTACGAGCACGCCGCCGCCCGCCACCAGCTCACCGGCGCCCAGGCCCGGGTGCTCGGGCTGCTCTCCCTGGAGCCGCTGCCGATGCGGCGCATCGCGCAGAAGCTGAAGTGCGAGCCCTCCAACATCACCGGCATCATCGACCGGCTGGAGACCCGCGGCCTCGTCGAGCGCCGCCCGGATCCCGCCGACCGCCGGGTCAAGCTGGCCGCCCCCACCGAGGAGGGGCTCCAGACCGCCGACCGGCTGCGCGAGTCGCTGGACTTCGCCCGCGAGCCGCTGGCCGGCCTGTCGGAGGCCGAGCGGACGGCACTGCGGGACCTGCTCAGGCGGATGCTGAGCTGATCCGGCGGGCCGCCGCCGAGGACCGGAGGCGGCTCAGCCGCAGAAGATCCAGAACACGCAGCTCTTCGTGGGCTTCGGGGTGGGCGTGGGCTTCGGCGGCGCCGGGGACGGCGGCTGGGCACTCCCGGAGCCGCTCGGCGAGGGCTGCCCCGAGACGGACGGCCCCGCGGTGCCCGAGGGGCCGGGGGTGGCGGCCGTCGGCGCCGAGGCGGAGGGCGCCGGGGCGGAGGAGGTCGGCCCCGGCGCCACCGACGCCGCCGAGGGGGACCCCGTACCGGTCGTCTTCGCAGGTCCCGCTCCCGGCTTCGCGGTACCGGACCCCTTGGCCGGGCCGGACCCCTTGGCCGCGGGCGAGCCCGCCGTCGGCGCGTCCGGCGCCGGGACGGGCTTCTGCGGAGCGGCGTCGTCGGTCAGCACCACGGTGGCGGCCCGGTCGGTGCGGTCCCCCTCGGCGGCCATCCGCGCCGCCGCCAGGGTGCCGCCGGTGGCGAGCAGCAGTCCGAGCCCGACGGTCAGCACCGTCCGGCGGCGCCTGCGGTGCGTGGCGCGGCGCCGGGCGCCGGGTCTGCGCTCCTGCTGGGGCCCGGACAGCACGACGAGCGAGTCCGCGTACACCTCGGCCAGCGTGGCGTGCGGGGCGGGCGCGTCCACCGGGTCGTACGCCCCGGGCGCGGCAGGGGCGCCGGGCGCACCGGGTACGTCGTGCGCGGGCGGCGCGGCGGGCAGCAGGTACTGGGCCGGGGTTCCGCACCCGGCACACGCGAGTGCGCCGTTGAGGTGCCTCCGGCAAGCTGGGCAGTAGTTCATGGCGCCCGCAGGCTACGGGGTCCGCGGCAACATCAGTGTCCCGGGAACGTAAGGATCCTGTGTGGAATCGTTGGGTCCATGACAGCGAACCCGACCCCGCGCCGGGAGGCCTTCGGGCCGGCGTCCTTCCAGCTGGTGCTGCTGCGGCGGATGGCGGACTTCCAGCCCGACCTCGCCGACCGGGCCCGCCACCGGCTGGGCGCCACGCTCGCGGAGCAGCGGGAGGCCAACAAGCGCTGGCAGGCCATGGTCCGCTCGCCGCGCTCCCGCGGGGCGCTGGCCCGCTACCGCTCGGTGCTGGGCCCGCCGGAGTCCGCCGAGCCGCGCCGGATCGGCGACCTGGAGTGCGAGGCCCTGCTGTGGCCGGTGCCGCTCTGGCCCGATCTGCGTTTCGAGGTGCTTGCGGCGCGGGACGGGGCGGTGTGGAACGAGTGGCTGGTCAGGGCCCCCGGTGCGCGGGGGCCCGTACTGGAGTCCGCGCAGGACCTGCTGCCCTGGTCGGCGACGGTGGACGAGGTGGCCCGGGCCTTCCCCCCGGCCCGTCCGATGGAGGGGACCGCGCCGACCCGCTGGCGCCTGGCCTTCGCCGCGGCGGGCCGGCCGTGCGTCGCGGAGTTCACCTACGGCCTGCTCCAGCGGGTGTCCTGCGCGGAGACGGGGTGAGGGGGACGGGACGTCAGGAGGCGAGGAAGGCCCGCACCCCGGCCGAGGTGGCGTCGTCGCCCAGCAGGTCGTTGTGCTTCAGGCAGCCGACCGGCGTGTTGGCGGCCCCGGCCAGCGGGACGCTGTCGTCCGGGTTGACGACCTCGTCGCAGTTCGACCAGAAGGTCGCGTACTTCACCGCGCCCGGGGTCTCGTCCCCGGCGTTGAGGTTCTTCACCACGTACGAGCCGGGGGTCATGTCCCGGCAGGCCTGGTCCCAGAGCGCGCAGGCCCAGGCGGTGGAGGTGCCCCGGTTGGGTCCGGCCAGCGAGACCCAGTGCTCCACGGAGTCCGCGCCACCGCCGTACTTGACGTACCAGCGGCTCACCAGCGAGCCGAAGGAGTGCCCGACCACGTCGACCTTCGCGGCGCCGGTCTCCCGGCGGACCTGGTCGACGTACGCGGCCAGCCGCCCGGCGAGCACCTCGTTGACCGACTGGTGGGTGTCGTAGCCCCAGGAGAAGAGGTCCGCGTCGGCGTATCCGGCGGTCCGCAGGTCCTCGCGCAGGCTCCCCCAGACCCCGGGATCGGCGTTGTAGCCGTGCACGAAGATGACCGGGCGGTGCGATGACGTCCGGTCAGCGGCGGCTGCGGCGCCCCGGCCGGCGGCATGGGACGGGAAGGGCGCCAGCAGCGCCAGGCAGAGTGTCAGGAGTGCCAGCAGTCTCTGGCGGGCCGTCAGCATCAGGTCCCCTTTACCTTGTTACGCGTGGGTAGCGCGTGCAGTGCGCGCATGGTGCTGCCTGTCGGTACAGAAATCCACCCCCATGCAGGCGGCCGTGCCCCCCGGCCGGAGCAGCCCAACGGGCGCTGGGACCCAAATGTCCGAGATGATATGAAACGCGACCGGCGGCCCGTCGGTCTTCATGCGTCAGCGCTCTCGGGAGGATCTGCCGTGACCGTCAGTCTTGAGCAGTTGCGCCGCTGCCACGTCGCCGTCGACCTGGGCGCGGCCAGGACCCGCGTGTACGTCAAGGGAGCCGGCCTGGTCGTCGACGAGCCCAGCGTCGCCGCGGTGAACACGCGCACCGGCGCGCTCATCGCCGTCGGGACCTTCGCCGAACGGATGACCGGCCGCACGCCCGACTACATCCGGGTCGTGCGCCCCGTCTCCGGCGGCACGGTCGTCGACATCGAGATGGCCCAGCGGATGCTGCGCCACCTGCTCGGCGAGAAGCTGCGGCGCGCCCTGCGCCGCAAGCCCCGGCTGCGGGCCGCGGCCTGCACCCCGCACGACGCGGACCCGCTGGCCCAGCGGGCGACCGTGGAGACCCTCGTCGGCCTCGGGGCCCGGCGCGTCGAGCTGGTCGACACCCTGATCGCCGCGGCCGTCGGCTGCGGCCTCCCCGTGGAGCAGCCGACCGCGACGATGATCATGGTGTGCGGGGCGGCGGCCACCCAGGTGGCCGTCCTCTCCCTCGGCTCGATCGTCACCGCCCAGCGGATCCCGATCGGCGGCGAGGCCATCGACCACGCCGTCGTCCAGCACCTGCGCCACGCCCACGAGCTGATGCTGCCGAGCCAGGCCGTCCGGCCGCTCCAGCTGGCCCTGCACGGCAACGGCATCACGGCCGAGGGCCCCGCCTCGACCCTCATCCACGGCCGGGACGTGGCCACCGGCCTGGCCCGGTCGGTGCACGTGGACACCGCAGCCGTGCGGGACGCCATCCACACCCCCCTGACGGCCGTGATCGACGGCATCGGCAAGGTGCTGCGGGACTGCCCGCCGGATCTGGTCGCGGACCTGACCGACCGGGGGATCATGATGGTGGGCGGCAGCGCCCTGCTGCCGGGCCTGGACCAGATGCTGCGCGACGCCACCGGGATGCCCGTCGCCATCGCCGAGCGGCCGGACGTGTGCGCCGTACTCGGTCTCGGCGCGATGCTCGAAGGGAAGATCGCCCCCATGGTGCTCAATCCGCTGGCCGGATGACGGACCCGCACCCCGCACCCGGACGGCCCGGACCCGCCGCGCAGCCGGACGGCCCCGGACCGGCGCCGTCCGGGCTGCCGGTCCTGCTGGAGGCGGTGCTCAGCGTCGGCTCCGAGCTGGAGCTGCACGCCACCCTCCAGCACATCGTGGACTCGGCGGCCGAGCTGTGCGCGGCGCGCTACGCGGCGCTCGGGGTCATCGACCCCGAGCGCGCCCGGCTGACCGGGCTGTTCACGGCCGGGATGAGCGAGGCGGAGCGCGCCGCGGTCGCCCGCCTGCCGGACGGCCGCTCGGGCCTGCTCGGCGCCCTCGTCCACGACCCGCGCCCGCTGCTGCTGGACGACCTCGGGCAGGACCCCCGCGCAGTCGGCTTCCCGCCCGGCCACCCGCCGATGCGCAGCTTCCTGGGCGTCCCGATCCGGGTGCACACCGAGGTGTTCGGGAACCTCTACCTCACCGAGAAGCGCGGCGGCGGCGCCTTCACCGGCGAGGACCTGGCGCTGGTGCGGGTCCTGGCCTCGCAGGCGGGCATGGCGATCGGCAACGCCCGGCTGTACGACACCGCCCGCCGCCGGGAGCGCTGGATCGAGGGCGCCGCCGCGGTGACCACGACCCTGCTGGCGGGCCGCCCGGCGGCGGACGCCCTGCGGTGCGTGGCCGAACGGGCCCGGCTGCTGGCGGACGCCGAGGCGGGGGTGGTGCTCCAGCCGACCCCGGAGGGCGGCATGGAGATCGTGGCCGCCTCCACCCAGGGGGACCCCGGGGACCTGGTCGGGACCGCCATCGCCCCCGGCTCCCCGGTACTGGAGCAACTGCTGGGCGGGGAACCCGTCTTCATCGAGGACTCGGCCACCGACCCGCGGATGACCACGCCCGTCCGGGAGCGGTTCGGGCCCAGCATGATGCTGCCGCTGCAGAGCGGCGGCCAGCTCATCGGCACCCTGGCCCTGCCGCGCACCCGCGGCGGCCGCCCGTACGACGCCGTGGACCGGCTGCTCGCCTCGCAGTTCGCCTCGCAGGCGGCGCTCGCCCTGGTGCTCGCCGACGCCCAGCACGACCGGGAGCAGCTGGCCGTGTACGAGGACCGCGACCGGATCGCGCGGGACCTCCACGACCTCGTCGTCCAGCGGCTGTTCGCGACCGAGATGATGCTGGAGAGCACCCGGCGGCGGGCCGCGAACGCGCCCTCCGGGGACACGGTCGGCGATGAGCTCAGCCGCGCCGTCGACGAGCTCGACTCGACGATCCAGGAGGTCCGCACGGCCATCTTCGCCCTTCAACAGCCGCCGTCCGACGCCCCGACCACCTTCCGGGGCCGGGTCCTGCGGGAGACGGGCGGCGCGGGGGTCGTCCTGGGCTTCCAGCCGTCGGTGCACTTCGCGGGCCCGGTCGACGCCCTGATCCCGGAACCGGTGGCGGCCGGCCTGCTCTCGGCGCTGCGCGGCGCCCTCGCGGCGGCGCACCGGCGCAACGGGGTCACCTCGATCGAGGTCGAGATCGACGCGAACCCCTCCCGGGCCCGCCTGTCGGTGGTGGACGACGGCCGCACCGAGTCGGGCGCCCGCGGCACGACGGCGACCTGGGAGTCGGCCCTGTGACCGGGGATCGTGCGCCGGCCCGACCGGCAGGACCCCGAAAGGACGACCTAGGCTGACCGGTGTGACGACGACCCGCCTCTCGGCCCGCGCGGCCATCGCCTCCGTTGCCGACCCCGGCAGCTTCGCCGAACTGCCCGTTCCGTACCGCGAGTCCGTTCCCGACGGGCCGCTGACCTGGGAAGGCTACGACGACTCCCGGGCCCGCGCCGCGGCGCGCACCGGGGAGCAGGAGTCGGTGGTGGCCGGCACCGCCCGCATCGGCGGGCGCGAAGCGGCGTTCGTCTCCTTCGAGTTCGGCTTCCTCGGCGGCTCCCTCGGCGAGCGCACCGGAGACCTGTTGGAGGCGGCCTACACCCACGCTCGGGAGCGCCGCCTGCCGCTCGTCTCCCTCATCGCCACCGGCGGCTCCCGCATGCAGGAGGGGATGCTCGCGCTGGCGCAGCTCCAGCGGGTGGCCCGGCAGTGCGTCCTGACCCGGGCCGCCGGACTCCCGCAGGTCGCCGTCCTGCGCGATCCCACCACGGGCGGCGGGTGGGCCACGCTCGGCGCGGGGGCGGACGTCGTCCTGGCACTGGCCGGTGCCCAGGTCGGCTTCGCGGGGTCCCGGGTGCGCCCGGCGGACGCGGACCCGGCGGCGTACTCGGCCGAGGGCCAGTACGCCGCCGGGCACGTGGACGCCGTCCTCGAACCGGCGCAGCTGCCCGCCGCCCTCGCCGACTGGCTCCGGGTGCTGGCGGCGCCCCGCCGCGCGGAGCCGGACGGGCCCGTCCCGCCGCCGGCGGCGCTCGCGTCCGCAGCGCCGCCGGAGACCGGCTGGGCCGCCGTGCTCCAGGCCAGGCACCCGGACCGGCCCCGCGCCGAGGCGTACCTGGACGCGTACTTCGAGCTCCGCCTGCCCCTCTCGGGGGACCGGGCGGGCGGCGCCGACCCCGGCATGCTGTGCGGGTTCGGGCTGCGGGAGGGCCGGGCCGTGGCGTACGCGGCCCAGTGCGGCACCGCCACCCGGCCCGCGGGGTACCGGACGGCCGCCCGGGTCGTCCGCCTCGCCGACCGGCTCGGCATCCCGGTGCTCACCCTGGTGGACACCCCGGGCGCGGCCAACGACGCCGCGGCGGAGCGGGCGGGCGCCGGGCCCGCCATCGCGGACGCCTTCGCGGCGCTGGCCGCGGCCTCGGTGCCCGTCACCACCCTGCTGATCGGCGAGGGCGGTTCGGGCGGCGCCCTCGCACTGGCCGCGCCCGGCAACACCTGGGTCACCCCGGACAGCTACTTCTCGGTGATCGCCCCGGAACTGGCGACGGCCATCCTCAAGCGCTCCCCGACGGCCGCCGCGTCCACGGCGGACCAGCTCCGCATCCGCCCCCAGGACCTGGTGGCCCTGGGGGTGGCCCGGGGGATCGTGCACTGAACCCCGCCGGTCCCGGCAGGGCGCTACGCCTTCGGCGAGCGGGCGTCGTAGCGGGCGAAGTCCGGCCAGCGCAGCGCCAGCAGGGCCAGGACCAGCACGCATCCCAGGCCGCCGCCCGTGATCGCCACGGCCGGGGAGGCCACGTCGGCGACGGTGCCGGCGAGGAAGTCCCCCAGCCGCGGCCCGCCCGCCACGACCACGATGAAGACGCCCTGCAGCCGGCCGCGCATGTCGTCCGGGGTGGCGGCCTGGAGCATGGTGGTGCGGAACACCATCGAGGTGGTGTCCGCGTACCCGGCGAGGGCGAGGAAGAGCAGTCCGAGCCACAGGTTGCGGCTGAGCCCGAAGACGGCGACCGCCAGCCCCCAGGCCGCCACGGACAGCAGGATCGCCACACCGTGCCGGCGGATGCGGCCGTGCCAGCCGGAGAACAGCCCGCCCAGCAGCGCCCCGACGGCGGGCGCCGCCACCAGCAGGCCGACCGTCTTGGCGTCCCCGCCGAACCAGAGCACAGCCACGGCCGGGAACAGCGCCCTCGGGTGCGCCAGCACCATGGCGGCCAGGTCGGAGAAGAAGGTCATCCGGACGTTGGGGCGGGTCCCGAGGAAGCGCAGCCCGTCCAGGACGGAGGCCCGGCCGCGGGTCCCCTCGGCCCGGTCCGGCTTCATCGACGGCAGCCGCCACATCGCGTACAGGGCGGCGCCGAAGGTCACGGCGTCGATGAGGTAGGCGGCCTGGTAGCCCCACCAGCCGACGATGAGGCCGCCCAGCATCGGCCCGACCATCATCCCGGAGGTCATGGTCACCGAGTTCAGGGCGTTGGCGGCGGGCAGCTGCTCCACGGGCAGCAGCCGCGGGGTCATCGCGGACCGCGCCGGTCCGTTGAGCGCCCCGCAGACGGACTGGAGCGCCACGATCGCGTACAGGAACCAGACGCGGTGGAAGTCGAGCAGCGCCGCCGCGGCCAGGGCGATCGACAGGCCCGCGGACCCCAGGGAGCTGTGCAGGCCGAGCCTGCGCCGGTCCACGGTGTCGGCGATCGCCCCGCCGTACAGCCCGAAGACGATGAGCGGGACGAGGGAGAAGAGGCCCACGAGACCGACCGAGAAGCTGGACCCGGTGATCTCGTAGACCTGCAGCGAGATCGCGAGGGCGGTCATCGCTTGGCCCAGCCAGGAGATCGTCCCGCCGACCCACAGCCGCCGGTAGTGCACGGAGGTGCGCAGGGGCGTGAGGTCGGCGAATATGCGGCGTTCGGGGCGGGAGGTCTCGGCGGTGCGGGTCACGCCGGATGATAACCACCGGCCGTCCGCCGCCTCCCGGGCGTTTTCCCGCATTCATCCACCGGCAACAGTCGCCCCACCCGGACCCCCGGCCCCGCGCCCGGCCGAATCCTGCCGGTAACCCGCCATCGTCACCGGTGATTTGACCGAATCGGCGTGCGCTTCCGGCTTGCCGTTCCGCTCATGATGAAAAGACTCGTATGTCCAGGGAGGCGTAGTGATCGAACCTGGCAACAGCAGCACGAGCACGGGCACCACGCAGAACACGGTGCGCACCACCGTCCCCCTCACCCTCGGTGTCGAGGAGGAGTTCCTCCTCGTCGATGCCCGGACCTTCCGGGTGGTTCCGGCCGCCCCGCTCGTCCTCGCCACGGCCGCCGGCCTGCCGGGCGAGCTGCACCCCGAGGGCACCCGCTACCAGGTGGAGATCTCCACCCCCGTCGCCCGTTCGGCGGCCACCCTGCGCACGGAACTCGTCTCGCTGCGGCGCACCCTGGGCCGGGCGGCCGCCGCCCACGGCTGCCGGCTGCTGGCCGCGCCCTCCCCGGTGATGGCCGTGGAGGGGCCGCTGCACCTGACCGACGACGAGCCGCGCCAGCGCGAGCAGCACCGGCGGTTCGGGGCGCTCACCGACACCCTCGTGAGCTGCGGCCGCCACATCCACATCGGCACGCTGGACGTGGACACGGCCGTGGCGGTGTCCAACCGGGTGCGGCCCTGGCTGCCGACGCTGATCGCGCTGGCGGCCAACTCGCCGTTCTGGGGCGGGCGTGACACCGGCCACGCCAGCTGGCGGGCGATGGCCTGGGCCGGCTGGCCCTCCGCCGGCCTGCCCCCGCACTTCACGTCCACGGCGCACTTCCGGCGCTCGGTGCAGACCCTGCTCGGCTCGGGGGCGGCCCTGGACACCAAGATGGTCTACTGGGACCTCCGCCCGTCCGGCAACTGGCCGACGCTCGAAATCCGGGCCCCCGACATGTCGCCGGACATCGACAGCGCGATCCTCCAGGCCGAACTGGCCCGGGCCCTGGTGGCCACGGCCCTGCGCGAGATCGAGGAGCGCCGCCCGGAGCCGGCCGTACGGGACGACGTCCTGCGCCTCGCGCGCTGGCGGGCCGCCCACGACGGGCTGGAGGGCTTCGGGCTCGACCCGTACACGGGCACCGAACTCCCGGCGGCCGACCTCGCGGAGGCCCTGCTGGAGCTGACCGCCCCCGAGCTGGCCGCGGCCGGCGACCTCGACCACGCGGCGGCCACCCTGGGCGCCCTGCTGCGCGGCGGCTCGGGCGCCCACCGCCAGCGCGCGGCCTTCGCCCGCCACCAGGACCTGGCGGACGTCCTGCGCCACCTGACGGAAGAGACGGAGGCGTACTGACGACTCGTCCTGGCGGCCCGGGACGCTGTCCCCGGAAAACGCCAAAGCCGCAGGCGCGATCGTTTCTGCACCTGCGGCTTGCAGTGGGGCGGGTGGGACTCGAACCCACGGCCGACGGATTATGAGTCCGCTGCTCTAACCGGCTGAGCTACCGCCCCTTCACGGCGTGGCGCGTACATGTGTGCGCGCCGTCTGCCGCAGCATAGCCGCTCATACGATCTCCTGCCTCGGATGCCTCGCATGATCGGCTTCGCCTGTCCAGAGAGACCGCGCCGGGCCCTGCCCGGTTCCCGGACCGGACAGGAAAGAGGAAAAAAAGAAGAGGAGACCCGCTGGGGTCTCCTCTTCTTCTCCTGCTCCCCCGGCTGGACTCGAACCAGCAACCCTCCGGTTAACAGCCGAATGCTCTGCCAATTGAGCTACAGGGGACCGCGCTCCCCCGACTGGACTCGAACCAGTAACCTGCCGGTTAACAGCCGGCTGCTCTGCCAATTGAGCTACAGGGGATTGCTGCGGTGCATCGAACAGCCCACCTCCGGCCTTGCCGGGGGGGCGAGCTTCCGCTGCGAGTCATAGATTAGCGCAAGCAGGGGGGTGCTCCGCCAATCGGTATCGCCAGCGGGCCGGGCACCACACGACGAAGGGTGACAGGCATGCGGTACAAGGTCGCGTTCACGGTCGGACTGGCCCTCGGGTACGTGCTCGGGACCCGGGCCGGACGCGAGCGCTACGAGCAGCTGAAGAAGTCGGCTCGCGAGTTCGCGCAGAACCCGGCGGTGCGCAACGCCGCCGAAACCGCCGGACAGAACGGGCGCGTCTACGCCGGGAAGGCCTTCGCCGCGGTGAGCGAGAAGGTCGGCGACGCGGTGCCGGCTTCGTTCTCCGAGCGGGTGCGCGGGCTGCGCGGCCGGACGGGCGGCGGCGAGGACGAGTGGGGCACCACCAACACCTGACGGCATGACGGCGGGCTCCGCGCAGTCCGCGGCACTCGGAGCCCCCGGGACCCGCGAGGTCCCGGGGGCTCCGGGGCGGTGCGTCCGGGCCCGCGTGCGGCAGAATCCTCCGTATGGGGATAGTCGCCGGGCTGGACAGTTCTTCCGCCTTCACTCGCATCGTCGTCTGTGACACCGAGACGGGCGCCGTGCTGCGCCAGGGCTACGCGCCCCATCCGCAGCCAGCCGGCGAACCCTCCGGCGCGCACCCCCACGAGACCGACCCGCAGGCGTGGCTGCTCTCCCTCGGCGAGGCCGCCGGCGGCGGGCTCCTCGAAGGGGTCCAGGCCATCGGCGTCTCGGCGCAGCAGCACGGTCTGCTCCCCCTGGACGCGCAGGGCGCGCTGGTCCGGCCGGCCCTGGTCGGCAACGACAAGCGCGGCCAGGTCGCCGCCGCCGACCTTGTGGACGCGCTCGGCGGCCGGGGCGCCTGGGCGGAGGCGGTGGGCTCGGTCCCGCACGCGGCGCAGCCGATCGCCAAGCTGGCCTGGCTGGCCCGCACCGAACCGGAGGCCGCCCGCCGGGTGGCCGTCCTGATGTCCCCGCACGACTGGCTGGTCTGGCAGCTGCTGGGCCGGCCCGTGAGGCGGACCACCGACCGCGGCGGAGCCTCCGGCACCGGGTACTGGTCGGCGGCCACCGGCACCTGGCGGCCCGACCTGGTCGAGCTGGCGCTCGGGCACCAGGCGCTGCTGCCGGAGGTGCTCGGTCCGGCCGATGCCGCCGGGACCACCCCCGAGGGGCTGCTGATCTCCGCGGGCACCGGGGAGACGATGGCCGCCGCGCTCGGGCTGGGTGTCGGCCCCGGGGACGCGGTGGTCTCGCTGGGTGCCTCCGGTTCCGTGATGGCCGTGCACCACGAGGCGCTGTCGGAGCCGGGCGGACTGATCACCTCGCTGGCCGACGCGGGCGGCATGCACCTGCCCGTGGTGAACACCTCCAATGCCGTACGGGCGCTGCGCGGCACGGCCGAGCTGCTGGGCACCGACCTGGAGGGGCTGTCCGACCTGGCCCTGAAGTCGACGCCGGGGGCGCACGGCCTCGTGCTGCTGCCGTACCTGGAGGGTGAGCGGACGCCGAACCTGCCGCACACCGCCGGGACCCTCTCGGGGCTGCGCCGGGACTCCATGAAGCCGGAGCACCTGGCGCGGGCCGCCTTCGAGGGCATGCTGTGCGGGCTGGTGGACGCACTCGACGTGCTGCGCTCGCGCGGGGTCGGCATCCGCCGGGTGTTCCTGCTCGGCGCGGCGGCCGGGCTGCCCGCCGTGCAGGCGGCGGCGCCGGGGCTGTTCGGGACGCAGATCGTGGTGCCGGAGCCGGCCGACTACGCGGCGCTGGGCGCGGCGCGGCAGGCCGCGTGGGCGCTGGGGGCGCAGCGGGGCACGCTGTCCCCGCACACCCCGCCGGTCTGGCCGGCGCCCGCGGCGCAGGTGTTCGAGCCGGGCGAGGAGTTCGCGGCGTGGCAGGCGGTCCGCCAGCAGTACGTGGCCACGCGCGAGGAGATCCACCCCGGGGCCTTCTGACCTGGGCCCCCTCTCGCCGGCGGGCCGGGGGACGTAGGACTCCGGTTGCCCGGGGCTACTCCTTTTGACCTGCCTTTGCGAAATCCGGTGGGGATCAGGCGTCCGTGTGGCCCAAGATGGAGGGACCCCCCCCTCGATCTTGCCGACCGGAGCCTGCGCGTGCTCATACGACTTCTGCGGACCCACCTGGCTCCGTACCGCAAAGCCATCGGGCTGCTGGTCCTGCTGCAGCTGCTGCAGACCAGCGCGACCCTCTACCTGCCGACGCTGAACGCGGACATCATCGACAGGGGCGTGGTCAACGGCGACACCGGCTACATCCTGCGCTTCGGCACCCTGATGCTCGGCGTCTCCCTCGTCCAGCTCGTCTGCAATGCGGGGGCCGTCTACTACGGGGCCCGGACGGCGGCGGCGCTGGGCCGGGACGTGCGGGCCGGGGTCTTCGACCGGGTGCAGAGCTTCTCCGCCCGCGAGCTGGGGCAGTTCGGGGCCCCGTCGCTGATCACCCGGACGACGAACGACGTCCAGCAGGTCCAGATGCTCGTGCTGATGTCGTTCACGCTGATGGTCGCCGCGCCGATCATGTGCGTCGGCGGGATCGCCATGGCGCTCTCGCTGGACGTGCAGCTGTCCGGCGTACTGCTGGCCGTGGTCCCCGTCCTCGGCGTCTCCGTCGGCGCGATCGTCTACCGGACCCGTCCGCTGTTCCGGCAGATGCAGGAGCGCCTGGACACCGTGAACCGGGTGCTGCGCGAGCAGATCACCGGCAACCGGGTGATCCGCGCCTTCGTCCGCGACGCCTACGAGCGGGACCGCTTCGAGAAGGCCAACGCCGACCTGACGGGTGTCTCGCTGGCCACCGGCAAGCTGCTCGCCCTGATGTTCCCCACCGTGATCCTGGTCGTGAACATCTCCAGCGTCGCCGTCATCTGGTTCGGGGCGATGCGCGTCGACAGCGGCAGCATGGAGATCGGACAGCTGACGGCTTTCCTGGCCTACCTGATGCAGATCGTCATGTCCGTGATGATGGCCACCTTCATGTTCATGATGGTGCCGCGCGCCGAGGTCTGCGCCGAGCGCATCCAGGAGGTCCTGGACACCGAGTCCAGTGTGGTCCCGCCCGCCGACCCGGTGCGCGAGCTGCCGTTCAGCGGCCGGCTGGAGCTGCGCGGCGCCGACTTCCGCTATCCGGGAGCCGAGGCGCCGGTGCTGCGCGGGGTGGACCTGGTGGCCCGCCCCGGCGAGACGACCGCCGTGATCGGCTCGACCGGCAGCGGCAAGTCCACCCTTCTCGGGCTGGTGCCGCGCCTGTTCGACGCGACCGGCGGCGAGGTGCTGGTCGACGGCCAGGACGTCCGCCGCATCGATCCGGAGCTGCTGGCCAGGACGGTCGGCATGGTGCCGCAGAAGCCGTACCTGTTCTCCGGGACGGTGGCCTCCAACCTGCGCTACGGCCGGCCTGAGGCGACCGACGAGGAGCTGTGGCAGGCCCTGGAGGTGGCCCAGGCCAAGGAGTTCGTGTCCCTGCTGGAGGGCGGTCTGGACGCCCCGGTCTCCCAGGGCGGGACGAACGTCTCCGGTGGCCAGCGCCAACGCCTGGCGATCGCCCGGACGCTGGTGCAGCGACCCGAGATCTACCTCTTCGACGACTCCTTCTCCGCCCTGGACTACGCGACGGACGCGGCGCTGCGCGCGGCGCTCGCGCGGGAGACCCGGGACGCGACCGTGGTGATCGTCGCCCAGCGCGTGTCCACCATCCGCGACGCCGACCGGATCGTCGTCCTGGACGAGGGCCGGGTCGTCGGCGTGGGCCGGCACCACGAGCTGATGGACGGCAACGAGACCTACCGGGAGATCGTGCTCTCCCAGCTGACGGAGGCGGAGGCCGCATGAGCGGGCCCGGAGGACGGATGATGACGGGGCCGGCCCAACGGTCCCTGGACTTCAAGGGCTCGGGCAAGCGGCTGCTGGGGCAGCTCGCGCAGGACCGGCTCAAGCTGTGGGGCATGATCGCCGCCGTCTTCGGCAGCGTCGCCTTCAGCGTGATCGGCCCCAAGATCCTCGGCCGGGCCACCGACCTGGTCTTCGCGGGGATCGTGGGCCGGGCGATGCCGGCCGGCCTCACCAAGCAGCAGGCGCTGGAGCGGCTGCGCGCCGACGGCAAGGGCGGCATGGCGGACATGCTGGCCGGTACGGACTTCACCCCCGGCGAGGGCATCGACTTCGGTGCGGTCGGGACCGTGGCCGTGTGGGCCCTGGTGGTCTTCACCCTGGCGGGTCTGCTGATGCTGGTCGCGACACGGCTGTCGAACCACGTCATGAACGGCACCGTCTACCGGATGCGCGAGGAGCTGCAGGCGAAGCTGTCGCGGCTGCCGCTGTCGTACTTCGACCAGCAGAAGCGCGGCGAGGTGCTCAGCCGCGCCACCAACGACATCGACAACATCGGGCAGACGCTCCAGCAGACGATGGGGCAGCTGCTGAACTCGCTGCTGACGATCGTCGGCGTGCTGGCGATGATGTTCTGGATCTCGCCGCTGCTCGCGCTGGTCGCCCTGGTGACCGTGCCGGCCTCGGTGTTCGTCGCGGCGAAGATCGGCAAGAAGTCGCAGCCGCACTTCGTGGCGCAGTGGAAGAGCACCGGCACCCTGAACGCCCACATCGAGGAGATGTACTCGGGCCACACGGTGGTCAAGGTGTTCGGGCGGCAGAAGGAGTCCGCGGAGCTTTTCGCCGAGCAGAACGAGGCCCTGTTCAGGGCCTCGTTCAGGGCGCAGCTCGTCAGCGGGTTCATGCAGCCGGTGATGGCCTTCCTGTCGAACATCAACTACGTGCTGGTGGCGGTCGTCGGCGGTCTGCGGGTCGCCTCCGGCACCCTGTCGATCGGTGACGTGCAGGCCTTCATCCAGTACTCGCGCCAGTTCTCGATGCCGCTGACGCAGGTGGCCTCGATGGCGAACCTGGTGCAGTCCGGCGTCGCCTCGGCGGAGCGGGTGTACGAGCTGCTGGACGCCCCGGAGCAGGAGCCGGACGCCGAGGTCTCGCAGCGCCCCGAGCGGGTGCGCGGCCGGGTCACGCTCGACAAGGTGGCCTTCCGCTACGCGCCGGACAAGCCGCTCATCGAGAACCTGTCGCTGGACGTCCAGCCGGGCCAGACGGTCGCAATCGTCGGCCCGACGGGCGCGGGCAAGACCACCCTGGTCAATCTGCTGATGCGGTTCTACGAGGTCACGGGCGGCGAGATCGCCCTGGACGGGGTGGACATCGCGAAGATGACGCGCGAGGAGCTGCGCGGCGACATCGGCATGGTCCTCCAGGACACCTGGCTGTTCGGCGGGACGATCGCGGAGAACATCGCGTACGGCGCCTCGCGCGAGGTCACCCGCTCCGAGATCGAGGAGGCGGCGAGGGCGGCCCACGCGGACCGCTTCGTCCGCACCCTGCCGGACGGCTACGACACCGTGCTCGACGACGAGGGCGCGGGGGTCAGCGCGGGCGAGAAGCAGTTGATCACGATCGCCCGGGCGTTCCTGTCGGACCCGGTGATCCTGGTCCTCGACGAGGCGACGAGCTCGGTGGACACCCGTACCGAGGTCCTGATCCAGAAGGCGATGGCCCGCCTGGCGCACGGCCGGACGTCCTTCGTGATCGCGCACCGGCTCTCCACGATCCGCGACGCGGACGTGATCCTGGTCATGGAGAGCGGTTCGATCGTGGAACAGGGCACGCACGGGGAGCTGCTGGAGTCCGGCGGCGCCTACGCCCGCCTGTACGCGGCGCAGTTCGCCCAGGCGGTCGCCGAGGTCGACTAGCGCGGTGACCGGGCTGACGGCACGGACCGGGGCGTCCCGCGGTGGAGTGCGGGGCGCCCCCCGGCGTCAGTCCAGGTAGCCCCGGAGCTGGTCGGCGAAGGCGTGGTCCCGCAGCTTGTTGAGGGTCTTCGACTCGATCTGCCGGATCCGCTCCCGGGTCACGCCGAAGATCCGCCCGATCTCCTCCAGGGTGCGGGGGCGCCCGTCGGCGAGCCCGTACCGGAGCTGGACCACCTTGCGCTCCCGCTCCCCCAGGGTGGAGAGCACTGCTTCCAGGTGCTCGCGCAGCAGGAAGAAGGCCGCGGACTCCACGGGGGACGCGGCGTCCCCGTCCTCGATCAGGTCGCCGAGGGCGACGTCGTCCTCCTCGCCGACGGGGGCGTGCAGCGAGACCGGCTCCTGGGCGAGGCGCAGGACCTCCATGACCCGCTCGGGGGTCAACTCCAGGTGGACGGCGACCTCTTCGGCGGTGGGCTCGTACCCGCGCTCCTGGAGCATGCGGCGCTGGACGCGGACGACCCGGTTGATCAGCTCGACGACGTGGACGGGGACGCGGATGGTCCGGGCCTGGTCGGCGAGGGCCCGGGACATGGCCTGGCGGATCCACCAGGTGGCGTAGGTGGAGAACTTGTACCCGCGGGCGTAGTCGAACTTCTCGACGGCCCGGATCAGTCCGAGGTTGCCCTCCTGCACCAGGTCGAGCATGGTGAGCCCGCGGCCCACGTACCGCTTCGCGACGGACACGACCAGGCGCAGGTTCGACTCGATGAGGCGGCGCTTGGCCATCCGGCCCATGACGACGAGCTTGTCGAGGTCCAGGGCGAGCCGCGAGTCCAGGTCGGGGGTGCCGGCGAGCTTCTCCTCGGCGAACAGGCCGGCTTCCACGCGCCGCGCGAGGTCCACCTCCTCCTCCGCGGTGAGCAGCGGGATCCTGCCTATCTCGCGGAGGTACTGCCGGAAGAGATCCGCGGAGGGGCCCGCTCCGCCGCTGTCGCCGGTGCGCCTGCGCTGTACGGGCACCTGCTCGGCGAGTTCCGGCACCTCGGGTCCGGGCTCGGGCTCTTCGTCCACGGCTTCGGCCTCTGTCCCGGCCTCTGCGGCCTCCGAGGACTCGCTCACGGTCTCGTTCACGGTCAGGGTCTCGGTCTGCACGGGGGCGGCCTCCAGGGCTCCGAGGACGGGGGCACCGCATTCTCAGTGTGGGGTACGACACATCGCGGCCACGAGGGGCGTGCGACCACTTTCTGGGTCCGGTGCGTGACCGGATGGTTACCCGCCGGGCAGAACCCCGATGCGGATCGGACGCATGTCCGAGAGGGCCGGCGCCGTGGCCGAGGACGGGGCCCGCGAGACGGCGCGCTGCGCGGACCCGGGGACGCCGGCCGGGCTCCGGGCGGACGATCGCGGGCAGCCCGGGGGGCCGGGGGGTCCGGCGGAGTCGGGCCGAGCGCCTGCGCCGCGGGGCACGGGGACCGGGGGCGCTGACCGCCCGGGGTGGGTGAAGTGGCGCACCCGCAGCGGGCGTTCGACCCGGTACTCAGGCACTCCGGGGCAGGCCTGCCGGCCCGTGGTCGCGGCGGGCGGCGACCCCGGGCTGCGGCTGCGCCGGTGGGAGGCGCGGCGGCGGCCGGCCGGTGCCCACGCCGCCCGGCCGGCCGCGGCGCAGGCGCCCGCCTTCGAGGGGTGGGACGCGGCGCCGGTCCGGGAGGCGGGGGCTCGTCCGGGCCTTTCTCAGGCCGGTTCCACGCGGACTGCGCACACCTTGAACTCGGGCATGCGGGAGACGGGGTCGAGGGCCGGGTTGGTGAGGGTGTTGGCCCGGCCTTCGCCGGGCCAGTGGAAGGGCATGAAGACGGTGTCGGCGCGGATGGTGTCCGTGATCCGGGCCGGGGCCACCGCGCGGCCGCGGCGGGAGACGACCGCCAGGGGGCTGCCGTCGACCGCGCCGATGCGGGCGGCGAGCCGCGGGTGGAGTTCCCCGAAGGGGCCGGGCGCCGCCGCGTTGAGCTCCTCCACCCGGCGGGTCTGCGCCCCGGACTGGTACTGGGCGACGACCCGGCCGGTGGTGAGCAGCACGGGGTATTCGGCGTCAGGGACCTCCGCGGAGTCCCGGTGGGAGACCGGCACGAAGCGGGCCCGGCCGTCAGGGGTGGCGAAGGCGTCGAGGAAGAGGCGCGGGGTGCCGCCGGGTTCGGCCGTCTCCTCGGAACAGGGCCAGAACACGCCCTGTTCGGCGGCGATGCGCGCGTAGGAGATGCCCGAGTAGTCCGCGGGACCGCCGGCCGAGGCGCGGCGCAGTTCCCCGAAGACCTCCTCGGGATCGGTGGGGAAGCCCTTCTCGATGCCCAGCCGGACGGCCAGGCCGTGCAGGACCTCCAGGTCGGTGCGGACGCCCGGCGGCGGGGTGAGGGCGCGGCGGCGCAGCAGGACGCGGCCCTCCAGGTTGGTGGTGGTGCCCGTCTCCTCCGCCCACTGCGTCACGGGAAGGACCACGTCGGCGAGGGCGGCCGTCTCGGAGAGCACCACGTCGGCCACCGCGAGGAAGTCGAGCGAGCGGATCCGGTCCTCGATGTGCGCGGCGCGGGGCGCGGACACCACCGGGTTGGACCCCATCAGCAGCAGGGCCCGGACGTCGCCGCCGAGGGCGTCGAGGAGTTCGTACGCGCTGCGGCCCGGGCCGGGCAGGGAGTCGGGGTCGACGCCCCAGACCCCGGCGACGTGCGCGCGGGCCGCCGGGTCGGTCAGCTTGCGGTAGCCGGGGAGCTGGTCGGCCTTCTGGCCGTGCTCGCGGCCGCCCTGGCCGTTGCCCTGGCCGGTGAGGCAGCCGTAGCCGGACAGTGGGCGGCCGGCCCGGCCGGTGGCCAGGCACAGGTTGATCCAGGCGCCCACGGTGTCGGTGCCCTTGGACTGCTGCTCGGGGCCGCGGGCGGTGAGGACCATGGCCGAGGACGGTGCGCAGAACAGCTCGACCGCCTCGCGCAGCCGGGGCACGGGGATGCCGGTGATGCGCTCGACGAGCTCCGGCCAGTGGGCCATGGCGGCCGCCCGCGCCTCCTCCCAGCCGGTGGTGCGGGACGCGATGAACTCCTCGTCCGTGCGGCCTTCCGCCACGGCCAGGTGCATCATGCCGAGGGCGAGCGCCAGATCGGTGCCGGGGCGGGGCGCGAGGTGGAGGTCGGCCTGTTCGGCGGTGCGGGTGCGGCGGGGGTCGATGACGATCAGGGTGCCG
This sequence comes from Streptomyces sp. cmx-4-9, assembly GCF_046548835.1. NCBI lineage: Bacteria > Bacillati > Actinomycetota > Actinomycetes > Kitasatosporales > Streptomycetaceae > Streptomyces > Streptomyces sp. cmx-4-9. The sequence goes on from NZ_JAEBEE010000007.1 coordinate 78,221, forward strand.
CCGTTGGCCTTGAGTTCGGTGAGGTAGCGCAGGGCGGGCGGCATGGTCTCGGCGAGGTTCGAGCCGACGAGGATGACGCAGCCGGTCCGGGGGATGTCCTCCAGGGGGAAGGGCAGTCCCCGGTCGAGCCCGAAGGCCCGCTGGTGGGCGGCGGCGGCCGAGGACATGCAGAAGCGGCCGTTGTAGTCGATCTGCGAGGTGCGCAGGGCGACCCGGGCGAACTTGCCGAGGGCGTAGGCCTTCTCGTTGGTGAGGCCGCCGCCGCCGAAGACCCCGACGGCGTCCGGGCCGTGCTCGCGGCCCGTACGGGCCAGGCCCGCGGCGACCGTGTCGAGGGCCTCCTCCCAGGTGGCCGGTTCGAGCCGCCCGGCGTGGGTGCGGATGAGCGGCTCGGTCAGGCGCACCCGGGAGGAGAGCACGGCGGGGGCGGTGCGGCCCTTGCCGCACAGCGCGCCCCGGTTCACGGGGAAGTCCGCGCGCTCCTCCACCGTCACGGTGCTGCCGTCGGGCCCGGGGCGCAGGCCCATCCCGCACTGCAGGGCGCAGTAGGGGCAGTGCGTGGCGGTGGCGGCGGGGGCTTCCTGGGTGTGCATGCCCCCACGCTCCGCCGCCGGTGTTACACCCGCCGCCGCCCCGCGTTACGGTCCGGGGTGTTCACCCTCATCCGCGGCCGGGGCCGGCGGTGAGGCCGGGTGCCCGGTCACCGGCGCCCGCCAGGTATTCCACCGCCGGGGTGGTCGCCCGCACCGGCCTGGATGGCCCGCAGCAGCGGGATCGCGGTCGTTCGGCTGGGCGGCGTCAGTCCGCCGGGGCGGCCAGTGCGCGCGACACCCCCTCCTCCTTGGGGCCCAGGAACCGCGGCGCGGGCCGGAAGGCCGCGTCCACCGCCGCCTTGCCCGCCGCGAAGACCTCGCGGGCCCCGCCGTAGTACCAGGTGGCGTCGTGCACATCGGCGACCCCGATGCCGTACGACTCCACGCCCGCCGCCTGGCACAGGGCGACGGCCCTGCGTATGTGGAACCCCTGGCTGACCAGCAGGGCTCGGTCGACCCCGAAGATCTGTCTGGCCCGGACGCAGGAGTCCCAGGTGTCGAAGCCCGCGTAGTCGCTGACAATCCGGCCGTCGGGTACGCCCGCCCCGGTGAGGTAGGTGCGCATCGCGTCCGGCTCGTCGTACTCCGTGCGGCTGTTGTCGCCCGTGACGAGCACGACCTTGACCTTGCCGGTGCGGTACAGCTCGGCGGCGGCGTCGAGCCGGTCGGCCAGGTACGGCGTGGGCCGCCCGTGCCACAGGCCCGCTCCGAAGACCACGGCCACCTCGGCCGCGGGCGCGTCCGCCGTGGTCCGCAGCCGGTCCGACGCCGCCGCGTGCGTCCACGCCGACGGCAGCAGGGCCAGCACGCAGCCCGCCATCACGGCCTGCACGGCCCGCCGCCTGCCCCGCACGGACCGCAGACTCCGCAACGGCCCCGCCGCCCGGCCCGCCAAGACCGCCCGGCCCGCCAAGACCACCCGACCCGGCCGACCCGCCCGGCCCATCCGGCCCGTCCACTTCGGCATCCTCACGGCTCCCCCTCGTGTCCCGCACCTCACCCGTCGTTCGTACGGATGGACGAACCACCCCCGGCCCCCAGTTCCGCCTCCCCCACCTTTCACCCGTACGAATGAGCGAGTGAGCACCCGGTAAACACCCGTCACCCCGCCGCAACGCCCAGGCAACCTGGGGGGCGCAGGATCAGTCCATGACGGAGCCGGTGCACCCGCCTGAAGCCCTGTCCCTCCCCCACCTCCCCCTTCTCCCCCTTCTCCCCGCCCTCCCCCACCTCCCCCTCGACACCACGGCCGAGCTGCTGACCCGGTTCACCGCCCAGCTCGGCACGCAGCTCAGCGCGGTGCGCCCGCCCCGGGCCCGCCCCGCGCTCGTCCCAGGAGCCGCCCCATGCACCCCACCCTCGTCGCCGTGGCCCACGGCAGCCGCGACCCGCTCGCCCTGCCCGCCGCCCTGGCCCTCCTGGAAGCGGTCCGCGAGCTCCGCCCCCGGCTCGACGTACGGCTCGGACACCTGGAGCTGAACCTCCCGCTGCTGCCGGACACCCTGCGCGCCACCTCCGGTGCGGCGGTCCTCGTGCCGCTGCTGCTGGGCCGCGGCCACCACGTCAAACGCGACCTGCCGGCGGCCGCCGCCCGGGCCGCCCACCTCGACACGGCGGTCGCCGCCCCGCTCGGCCCGCACCCGCTGCTCGTCGAGGCCCTGTACGAACGGCTGCTGGAGGCGGGCTGGAGCCGAGGCCGCGGAGGGGGCCGGGACGGGGCGGGAGCCGTGGTCCTGGCCGCCGCCGGGTCCCGCGACCCGGACGCTGCGGCCGACACCCGCCGTACGGCCGCCCTGCTCTCGGAACGCCTCGGCGGGGTGCCCGTCGTCCCCGCCTACGCGTCCGCCGCCGGCCCCACCGTCGCCGAGGCGGTCCGGGCGTTGGCCGCCCGCGGACACCACCGGGCCGCGGTCGCCTCGTACTTCGTCGCTCCCGGCCGGTTCGCCGCCCAGTGCGCCGCCGCCGCGTCCGGCCCGGCCGCCGCCCCGCTCGGCGCGCACCCGGCGCTGGCCCGCCTGGTGCTCCAGCGCTACGACGAGGCCCTGGCCGCCCGCCGTACCCGGCGGGAACTGGCCACCGCCTGAGCAGCGTGTTCGTTCGGATTGCTCGGATTGTCGGTGCTTGCGGTTAACGTCGGGGCATGGAAGGCACGCAAGGCACCGCCCCCGTCCACGGATCCGCAGCAGACCCCTCCGGCACCGGCCTGCCGTACGAACCGGCCGACGTCGAGCGCTGGTCGCCCGAACCGGACAAGCGGCCGGGGCGCACCGCCTTCCAGCGCGACCGGGCCCGCGTCCTGCACTCCGCTGCCCTGCGCCGCCTCGCCGGCAAGACGCAGGTCGTCGCGCCCGGCTCCCGCAGCCACGACTGGGACGCGAGCCCGCGCACCCGCCTGACCCACTCCCTGGAGTGCGCGCAGGTCGGGCGGGAGCTCGGCGCGGCCCTCGGCTGCGATCCCGACCTGGTCGAGGCCGCCTGCCTGTCGCACGACATGGGCCACCCGCCCTTCGGCCACAACGGCGAGGAAGCGCTCAACGAGTTCGCCGAGGACTGCGGCGGCTTCGAGGGCAACGCCCAGTCCCTGCGCCTGCTGACGCGGCTGGAGCCCAAGCGGTTCGTGCCCGATCCCGCGACGGGCGGGCTGGTCAGCGTCGGCCTCAACCTGACGCGTGCCTGCCTGGACGCCGCCACCAAGTACCCCTGGGCCCGCGGGGAGCACCCCACCGACCCCGGCTCGGTGAAGTTCGGGGCGTACGAGGACGACCTGCCCGTCTTCGCCTGGCTGCGCCGCGGGGCGCCCGCGGACCGCAAGTGCTTCGAGGCCCAGGTCATGGACTGGGCCGACGACGTGGCGTACTCCGTGCACGACTTCGAGGACGGGCTGCACGCCGGTCACCTGGATCCCAACCTGCTGTTCTCCGAGCCCGAGCGGGCCGAGATCTGGCGGGTGGCCATCGGCCGCTACGTGCCGTCGGACACCGGGGCCGAGGAACTGCGCACGGCCCTGGACCGGTTGATGGAACAGGAGTGGTGGCCGCACGGGTACGACGGCTCGGCCGTCGCGCAGGCCCGGCTGAAGGACGCGACCAGCCAGCTGATCGGCCGGTTCTGCCTGGCCGCCGAGGGGGCGACCCGCGAGGCCTACGGGTCCGGGCGGCTGACCCGGTACGGCGCCGAACTGGTGGTCCCTCGCGAGGCGCGCCTCGAATGCGCCGTGCTCAAGGCCGTCGCCGACCTGTACGTGATACAGCGCGACGAGCAGGAGCGGATCCGGGCGGACCAGCGCATCGTCCTGGCCGAACTCGCCGAGGCGTTGAGCGCCCGCGCACCGGAAGGGCTGGACCCCCAGTTCCGGGCGGCCTTCGACGCCGCCGGGGACGACCGGGCCAGAAAACGGGCGGTCGTCGACCAGATCGCGTGCCTGACCGACGCATCGGCCCGGTCCCTGCACGCACGCCTCACCCGGCGCACCCGACGCGCCGAAGGGTGAGCCGATCGGGCCACTGCCCCTTCACGCGGCAGGCTCAGTGCGGGACGCTCGCATGTGGTCGCATGTGGCGCAGAGGTTATGAGGAGGCATCAGGTGGTCGACGCACACCGGACTTTCGTCATCGTCGGCGCGGGGCTTGCCGGGGCCAAGGCAGCCGAGACGCTGCGGTCCGAGGGCTTCACGGGGCGGGTGATCCTGATCGGCGACGAACGCGACCACCCCTATGAACGGCCGCCGCTGTCCAAGGGCTACCTGATGGGCAAGGAGGACCGGGACAGCGTCTTCGTCCACGAGCCCTCCTGGTACGCGCGCTCCGACATCGAGCTGCACCTGGGCCAGCCGGCCGTGCAGCTGGACCGGGACGCCAAGAAGGTGGTCCTCGGCGACGGCACGGCCCTGCACTACGACAAGCTGCTGCTGGCCACGGGCGCCGAACCGCACCGCCTGGACGTCCCCGGCACGGGGCTGGCCGGGGTGCACCACCTGCGGCGGCTCGCCCACGCCGAGCGGCTGCGCGGGGTACTGGCCGGCCTCGGCCGGGACAACGGCCACCTGCTGATCGCGGGCGCCGGGTGGATCGGGCTGGAGGTGGCCGCGGCGGCCCGCGGGTACGGCGCCGAGGTCACCGTGGTCGAGCCGGAGGCCACCCCGCTGCACGCGGTCCTCGGCCCGGAGATCGGCCGGCTCTTCGCGGACCTGCACGCCGACCACGGGGTGCGGTTCCACTTCGGGGCGCGGCTGACCGAGATCGTGGGCCACGACGGCATGGTGCTGGCCGCCCGGACCGACGACGGCGAGGAGCACCCGGCGCACGCGGTGCTGGCGGCGATCGGGGCCGCGCCGCGGACCGCGCTCGCCGAGACCTCCGGGCTGGCCCTGGTGGACCGGGAGCACGGGGGCGGGATCGCGGTGGACGCCTCGCTGCGCACCTCCGACCCGGACGTGTTCGCGGTGGGGGACGTGGCCGCCGCCCACCACCCGGTGCTGGGGGAACGCCTGCGGGTGGAGCACTGGGCGAATGCCCTGAACGGCGGTCCGGCCGCGGCGCGGGCGATGCTGGGGCAGCACGTCGCGTACGACCGGGTGCCGTACTTCTTCTCCGACCAGTACGACGTGGGCCTGGAGTACTCGGGCTACGCCCCGCCCGGCGGCTACGACCAGGTGCTGATCCGCGGGGACCTGGGGAAGCGGGAGTTCGTCGCCTTCTGGCTGTCCGAGGGGCGGGTGCTGGCCGGAATGAACGTGAATGTGTGGGACGTCACAGGGCACATTCAGGCCTTGATCAGGTCCAAGGCTCCGGTGGACCGCGAGGCTCTGGCGGACCCGTCCGTTCCGCTTGAATCGCTGATCACGGCGGAGGGTGCCTGACCGATCCGTCCGCGCCCGGCCGTAGACTTCACGGGTGGCAGGACGGATCAATGACGACGACGTGAAGGCGGTACGGGACGCGGTCCCGATCGACGCCGTCGTCTCCGACTACCTCCAGCTGCGCAACGCGGGCGGCGGCAACCTCAAGGGCCTGTGCCCCTTCCACGACGAGAAGTCCCCGTCCTTCCAGGTCAGCCCGAGCAAGGGGCTCTACCACTGCTTCGGCTGCCAGGCCGGCGGGGACACCCTCGACTTCATCATGAAGATCGACCACCTCTCCTTCTCGGAGGCGGTCGAACGCCTGGCCGGCCAGGCCGGCATCACCCTGCGGTACGAGGAGGGCGGCTACACCGCCGGTACCAGCGGGCGCGGCGAGCGCATCCGGCTGGTCGAGGCGCACAAGGCCGCGGCGCAGTTCTACATCGAGCAGCTCGACGGCCCCGAGGCCGAGATCGGCCGCACGTTCCTGGCCGAACGCGGCTTCGACCAGGCGGCGGCCGCCCACTTCAGCGTGGGCTACAGCCCCGCCGGCTGGGACCACCTGACCCGCTTCCTGCGCGGCCGGGGCTTCAGCGACAAGGAGCTGATCACCTCCGGGCTCGCCCAGGACAGCCGCAGCGGCAAGCCCATCGACCGCTTCCGCGGCCGGCTGATGTGGCCGATCCGCGACATCAGCGGAGAGGTCGTCGGCTTCGGCGCGCGCAAGCTGCGCGAGGACGACAACGGCCCCAAGTACCTGAACACCCCCGAGACCGCGATCTACAAGAAGTCCCAGGTGCTGTACGGCATCGACCTGGCGAAGAAGGAGATCGCGAAGACCTCGCGCGCCGTCGTGGTCGAGGGCTACACGGACGTGATGGCCTGCCACCTCGCCGGGGTGACCACCGCCATCGCCACCTGCGGCACCGCCTTCGGCGGGGACCACATCAAGATCCTGCGCCGGCTGCTGATGGACAACGCCACCGCCGAAGTGATCTTCACCTTCGACGGTGACGCGGCCGGACAGAAGGCCGCCCTGCGCGCTTTCGAGGACGACCAGAAGTTCGCCGCCGAGACCTCCATCACCATCGCCCCGGGCGGGATGGACCCCTGCGACCTGCGGCTCGCCCAGGGCGACGCGGCCGTCTCGGGGCTGGTGGAAGCCCGTACCCCGCTGTTCGAGTTCGCGCTGCGGCACATCGTGGCCCGGCACAACCTGGAGAACCCGGCGGGGCGGGCCGCCGCACTGGCGGAGGCCGCGCCGGTCGTCGCGAGCATCAAGGACCTCTCGATCCAGCACGAGTCGGCGGTCCAGCTGGCGGGGATGCTGGGCATCCTCGACGAGCAGTTCGTCGTCAAGCGGGTCGCGCAGCTGGCGCGGTGGGCCCGGGAGCGCGGCAACCAGCCGCAGCCGCAGCGCCGGGGCCGTCCCGAGCAGCCGGCCGCCCCGGCTGCGGCCCCGGTCGGCGGCGGGCCCGCGCTGAACCTGCGCAGCCCCGCCCACCGCACCGAGCGCGAGCTGCTGAAGCTGGCGCTGCAGCGGCCCGCGCTGGTCTCCCCCGCCTTCGATGCGTACGGGATCGACGAGTTCACCGCCCCGCCCTACGCCGCGGTCCGCCAGGCCATCCAGGACGCGGGCGGCGCCTCGCAGGCCGGGGACGACTACCTGGCCCGGGTCCGCGAGGCCGCGCCGAACGACACCGTCCGGGCGATGGTCACGGAGCTGGCGGTCGAGGCCATCCACGCCAAGACGGTGGACGAGATCTACGCCGGGGTCCAGTTGGTCCAGGTCCGCCTGCGTGCCGTCGACCGCCGGGTCCTGGAGATCCAGGGCACCCTGACCCGCCTGAGCCCGCAGGCCCCGCCGGAGCAGCACGCGGCGGTCCAGGAGGAGCTGTGGGTCCTCCAGCAGTACGGCCGCCGCCTGCGCAACCGCGGCGCCGAAGGCCTCTAGAGGCGGCCTGGCCCGGCCCGCCGCACGGGATGAGCTAGCTCCGCCCCAGCCAGTCGCCGCCCGGTATCTCCCGGCCCGAGGAGCGCAGTTCGCGGGCGAGGAGGGCCGAGGCCAGGTAGACCCAGGCCAGTACGCGGGTCCCGTCGGGGCGCAGCACCTCGCGGGCGGTGCGGTCGTAGACGTTCCCGGGGCGGCCCGGGCCCTCGTACTCCTCCAGGAGGTCCAGGGCGGCCAGCAGGTCGCCGTAGCCCTCCGGGTCGGCGGTGACCAGCTCGCCGACGATGCCGGGGCCGGGGCGGTGGACCGCGTACGGGTAGCCGGGGCCGTCGTAGAGCGCCGCGTCCGGGAGCACGGCGGGTTCCTGTGCAGCCGTGCGGCCGCGCAGGAACAGCTCGTGGTTGACCTCCCCCGGGCGCAGCGTCCCGTAGACGAAGAAGGGGAGCTGCCCGCTCCCGTCCGATGGCCGAACGACCGGTGCCACGATGCCCTCCTACGGGTACGACGGCTGCGGCCCGGCGCCGCCGGACCGTGCGCGGAGCGGGACGGAGGTCCCGACTTCCGCCGCGTGCCCCACCGTACGCACCGCCGGGCCGGGGCTGACGCTCGCGCCCGGCCGGGCGGAGGTGATCGGCGCCCGCGTCACCCGTCACCCGGACGGCGAGGTCCGCCGTAATCACCCGCGCACCCGGCCTGACCTGCGCAGACTGCCCGGCCGGCGGGCCCCGTCGGCCTGAGCTGACGGTGTCTCAGCAGGCGGGCGTCCCCGGCGGCGGGTTACCTCGGGAACACGACCCCGTGTCCCCAGGAGAACTCCCATGCGCCGACGCACCGCCCACGCGCTCACCGCCACCGCGCTGACGGTCGCCGCGTTCACCGGCCCGGTCGCCGGTGCGGTGGCCGCCGCCGAACTCGGCACGGCGAGCTTCGCGGCACCCGGTGACTTCTCCCCGCTGGAGGTGTGGCCGAAATCCGCCGCCCCCGGCGCCACCGTCACCGTGAACACCACGGCCTGCGGCCACGGCAGCCACGCCGACGGCGATGCCAGCACGGTGGGCGGGGGCCGCTTCAAGCTGGCCCCGGGGACGCACAAGGACGTGGTGGTGGGGCAGTTCCAGGTCTCCCCCAGCGCCCGCGCGGGCACCTACGGCATCGGCGCGACCTGCGCCGACGGCAAGTTCGCCACCGGCGACCTGGTCGTGACCGAACGGGGCCCGCAGGGCCACGTCCACACCGGGGTGGGCGGTGGCATGACCACCACCGCCGACCCCGCCAAGATCGCGGCGGGAGCGGCAGTGCTGGCCGCCACCGCCGTCGGCGGTACCTGGCTCATGCGTCGCCGGGCGAGCGGCACGCGGAGCTGACGGACGCCCACCGCGGCTTCGGCCGCGGTCCGACCGGTACCGTCCCCCGTCGCCCGTCCCGCGAGGTCCCCCCGTTCGCGGGGCGGGCGACGGCCAGTCACCCCGAATCGACAGCCGAGGGGGTTGCGCATGGGTCGCGAAGTCCGAGCCGTCCGGGGCGGTCCCGGGGCCCGTCCGGGCCGCACCGTCCGGAGCGGGCGCAGGCCCACCGCCCGTCATGCCGGCCTCCTCGTCCTGGCCGCCTGTGTCGGCGTCTGGCTCGTCGACACCGGCTCCCACGAGCCCGTCGGACCGCCCCTGCCCTCGGCCGCTGAGGCGCTGGCCGCCGCCGGGGCCGACCCTGCGGGAGCGGGCATCGCCCCGCTGCCCGGCTCCCCGCCCACCCGCATCCGGATCCCGTCCATCCGGGTCGACGCCCCGCTGGTGGGCCTCGGCCTGGAACCGGGCGGCAGCCTGGAAGTGCCCCCGCCCGCACGGCGCGACCTGGCCGGCTGGTACCGCGAGGGCACCACCCCGGGCGCCGCCGGGACGGCCGTGGTCGCGGGGCACGTGGACCATGCCACCGGGCCGGCGGTCTTCTACCGCCTGGGTGCGCTGCGCCGCGGGGCCGCGGTCGAGGTGCCGCGCGCGGACGGGCGGACGGCGGTGTTCACCGTGCACGCGGTCGAGGTGTACGACGCCCGGGCCTTCCCCGACTCCCGCGTGTACGGGCCCTCGCGGCGGGCGGAGCTGCGGATCATCACCTGCGGGGGCGGATTCTCGCCCCGCACCGGCTACCGGGGCAACGTGGTGGTCTTCGCCCACCTGACCGGGACGTACTGAGGCCCGCCCCGGGGAGCTCCCCGTCCGGGCCCGGCCCCTCCGTCCGGGACGGGCCCGACTCAGCCCCACTGCTCGAAGCCGAGCTTCACCACCAGGGCGCCCACCACCGTGAGCAGTACGCCGCGGACGAAGCCGCTGCCCTTCTTCAGGGCCATGCGGGCCCCGACCATGGCGCCGGCCAGGTTGAACACCGCCATCAGCGCGGCCAGCTGCCACAGCACCATGCCCTGGTAGGCGAACATCGCCAGGGCCCCGGCGTTCGTGCACACGTTGACGATCTTGGCGGTGGCGGAGGCGGTGACCAGGTCGAGGTGGAGCAGCGCGGTGAGCGCGAGCACCAGGAAGGTGCCGGTGCCCGGCCCGATGAGGCCGTCGTAGAAGCCGATGCCGAGCCCGGCCAGGGCGATGGCGAGCAGCACCCGGCGGCGGCTGACGGGCGAGGCGGCCGGGGCGGCGCCGAAGGCGGGCCGGAAGAGCACGAAGCCGGCCACGACCACGAGCACCACCATGATCAGCGGGCGGAGCGCGTCCTTGCTGATGCCTCCGGCGAGCGCGGCGCCGCCCATCGACCCGGCGAGCGCGGCGGCGCCGATGCGGACGGCCAGCTTCACGTCCACCGGGGCCTTGCGCAGGTACGTGACGGCGGCGCCGCCGGTGCCGACGATGGCCACGGCCTTGTTGGTGCCGAGGACCGTGGCGGGGTGGGCGTTCGGCAGGCCGAGCAGCAGGGCGGGCAGGAGCAGCAGGCCGCCGCCGCCCACCACCGCGTCGATCCAGCCGGCCGCCGCGGCGGCCACGCACAGCACGATGATCATGGTTGTCGATATGTCAGGCACGTCCTGACCCTATGGACCTGATGCGCGCAGCGGCCGTCAGGGGCCGGAAACTTGCGCAAAGGTTGAGCTTTGCCCGGCGGGAGCCCGGTCGGGAGCCACCGGGGCGGCCGGTTCCGCGACTGCCGTCAGCGCGCTCGCGGCCAGCACGCTCGCCAGCCCCAGCCCCGCGGCCAGCCGCCGTGCGGGCGGTACGGCGGCCAGCGCGGCGCGCGCGGCGTGCCGCGGCTGCCAGGGGGAGGGTCTGCGGTGCCGGGCCGCGGCGGGGGCCGGACGGTCCGGGCCGGGCGCGGGCACGGGCGCGGGCATGGGCATGGGCATGGGCGCGGGCACGGGCATGGACAAGGGGACGTGCAGCGGGTGACGCATGGCGCGGTGACCTCTCGGACGCGGACAGACCGGGCGGAGACCCGGGCGGGCCTGGCGGACGGGCCCGGCGGACGGGCCCGGCGGACGGGCCCGGCGGACGGACCCGGGCGGGCCGGGTGGACGGACCCGGCGAACGGACCGGGCGGGCCGGGTGGACGGGCCCGGTGTACGGACCCGGCGGACGGGCTGGCGGACGGACCCGGCGGACGGACCCGGGCGGGCCCGGTGGACGGGCCGGGTGGACGGGCGCGGGCCCCGGCGGCTCGGGGACAGGGACTGGGGCTCAGAAGGTGAAGCACTCGCAGTGGATGCGCCCCGCCGGGACCCCGGCCCGCAGCAGCGCCGAGCGGGTGGCCTCGGTCATCCCCGGCGGGCCGCACAGGTACACGTCGTGCTCGGCCAGGTCCGGGACCAGCGCGGCGAGCGCCAGCGGGGCGAGCGGGTCCCAGGCGCCGCCCGAGGGCCCGAGCAGGTAGTGCAGCCCGGCCTGCCGCTCGGCGGCGATGGCCTCCAGCTCGGCCCGCAGGACGAGCTGTTCCTCGGCCCCGGCCCGGTAGAGCAGGGTGAGGTCGCCGGGTCCGCCGGGCAGCGTCTCGAACAGGGCCCGCAGCGGGGTGATGCCGACCCCGCCCGCAATCAGCAGCACCTTCGGCCGCGTGCGGCGGGCGGCGGTGAGCGCCCCGAACGGGCCGGTGGCCAGCACCCGGGTGCCGGGACGCAGCCGGCGGATGCGGCGGGAGTGCCCGCCCAGCCCCTTGACGGTGATCCGGAGGGTGTCCCCGCGGACCGGCGCCGACAGGGAGAACGGCAGAGCCGTGTGCCACAGCCGCCGCTGCAGGAACCGCCAGCGCAGGAACTGGCCCGGCTCCGCCCGGAGTTCCGCGAGGTGCTGCCCGTGCATCACCACGGAGACCGTCCCGGGCCCCTCGGCCCTGACCTCCGCCACCCGCAGGGCGTGCCGCAGGGCCTGGCGTACGGGGACCACCGCGCGGTACCAGAGCAGCAGGACCGCGACCACGCTGTGGGCAAGGGCCCAGAACCAGGCGGCCGGAGCGAGGTCGGGGCCGACGAGCTGGTGGCCGAAGGCCAGGGCGGCGGCGAGGTAGACCAGCAGGTGCACCCCGCGCCAGGTCTCGTGGGAGACCCGGCGGCGCACCGCACGGGCGGAGCTCGCGCCGACCGCGGCGAGCAGCACGGTGCCCAGTGCGGCGGCGGCCAGCGCCGGGTAGCCGAGGAGCCCGCGGCCCGCCGAGACCAGGTCGAGCCCCTGGTGTACGGCGTATCCGAGCAGGGCGAACAGCCCGTGGCCGAAGCACAGGAGCAGCACGTACCGGCCGCCCAGGGCGTGCCAGCGGGCCAGCCGGCCGGCGCCGACGCCGTGCTCGACGGCGGGCACCCGGGCCATCAGGAACAGCAGGACCAGCACCCCGTACCCGGCGAGCAGGCCGGTGAGGTGGGCGGCCGTGGCGAACAGGGCGTCGGGCCGGGCGGACGGGCGGACCTGCGCCGCCCACAGCAGGGACACCGCCCCCGCCCCGCCCAGCATCCCGCCCCTGACCCGCCCCGCCACGTCTCGCATACGGGTCACGCTAAGGGCCGCCGGGGCAGCGGGGACGGTGCTTAAGGCGGCCTTGAGGAAGGCCTCACCGAGCCTTAACCACCGCGCTGAGGTGGGCGTTCCGCCCGGGTAACACGGGCGGTGCGGAGGGGAAACAGCAGCCGCGCACGCTCGGGGCATGACCTCGGACCAGCGTGTGGTGGTGATCGGCGGCGGCCTCGCGGGCCTGCGGCTCGCGCGGAGACTCGCCGCGCAGGCCGGCACCTCGGTGACGGTCCTCGGCGAGGAGCCGTACGCGCCGTACAACCGCGTCCTCCTCGCGGAGGTCCTGGCGGGCCGGTACGCACCGGAGGTGATCGCCCTGCCGGAGCCCGGCCCGGTGCTGCGCCGCGGTGTCCGGGCGGTGCGGATCGACCGCGCCGAGCGGGCCGTGCGCTGCGACGACGGCACGGTGGAGGCGTACGACACGCTGGTGCTGGCCACCGGGTCCAACCCGGTCCTGCCGCCGCTGCGCGGCCTCTTCGCCCCGGGGGGACGGGACCTGCCGGCCGGGGTGCACGCCTTCCGCACCATGGACGACTGCCTGGCACTGTCGGCGGCGGTGCGGCCCGGCGTGCGGGCGGTGGTGATCGGCGGCGGCCTGCTCGGCGTCTCGGCGGCCCGCGCCCTGGCCGAACGCGGCGCGCAGGTGGTGCTGGCCCAGCAGGGCGAGCGGCTGATGGAGCGCCAGCTGGACGCGGACGCCTCCGCCCTGCTGCACGCGCACCTGTGCGCGCTGGGGCTGGAGATCCACACGGAGTGCCGGGTCCGCGGCCTGACCACGGCGCAGCCGCCGGCGCGGCCCCCGCACCGGCGGGTCCGGGCCGAGCCGGGGAAGCCGCGGGACGACGGCGGGGACCGGAGGGTCACCGGCGTCGAGTTCGCGGACGGGTACCGGCTGGACGCCGACCTCGTCGTGCTGGCCTGCGGGGTGCGCCCCCGCACCGGTCTGGCCTCGGCCGCCGGGCTGGAGGTGCGCACCGGGATCGTGGTCGACGACCGGCTGCGCACCTCCGACCCCGACGTGCACGCCGTCGGCGACTGCGCCGAGCACGCGGGCCGGGTGTACGGCCTGGCCGGTCCCGCCCTGGAGCAGGCCGACGCGCTCGCCGGGCTCCTGTCCGGCCCGGGGACCCCGTACACCGGCACCCGCGCCCTGACCCGCCTGACCCTCGGCTGCGCCGGGGGCGGCCCGCTGGACCTCGCCGCCTTCGGCGAGACCACCCCGCTCCCCGGGGACGACGTGCTGCGCCTGTCCGACGCCACCCGCCGGACCTACCGGAAGGTTGTCGTCCGCGGCGACCGCCTCGTCGGCGGCGTGCTGCTCGGCGAACTCTCCACCGTGGGGGCCCTCGCCCGCACCTGGGACGACGATGCCCGGCTGCCCGAGACCGCCGACCTGTTCCACCTGCTCACCGACGACGGAGGCCACTGACATGACCGAGCCCCTGCCCACGATCGTGCTCATCGGGCACGGCATGGTCGGCCAGCGCTACCTCGAAGCGCTCGCCGAGCACGGAGCCACCCTCACGCACCAGGTCACCGTGCTGTGCGAGGAGCCCCGGCCCGCCTACGACCGCGTGCACCTGACCTCGTACTTCTCCGGCAGCAGCGTCGAGGACCTGTCGATGACACCGCCGGACTTCATGGAGCAGCACGGCATCTCCCTGCACCTCGGCGACCCGGCCGAGCACGTGGACCGGGCCGCCCGCACCGTGACCTCCCGCTCCGGGCGGGTCTTCCCGTACGACGTGCTGGTCCTGGCGACCGGCAGCCACCCCTTCGTGCCGCCCGTCCCCGGCAAGGACGCCCCCGGCTGCTTCGTGTACCGCACCATCGAGGACCTCCTCGCGATCGAGGAGTACGCCGCCTCCCGCACGCACGGCGCGGTCGTCGGCGGCGGCCTGCTCGGGCTGGAGGCGGCCGGGGCGCTCCAGGGGCTCGGTCTCGCCACCCGCGTCGTGGAGTTCGCCCCGCGCCTGATGCCCGTACAGGTCGACGAGGGCGGCGGGGCCGCCCTGCTGCGCACGATCGAGTCCATGGGCCTCACCGTGCACACCGGGGTCGGCACCCAGGAGGTGCTGACCGGCGAGGACGGCCGGGTCTGCGGCATGCGGCTGTCCGACGGGTCCACCGTCGACACCGACCTCGTCGTCTTCTCCGCCGGGGTGCGCCCCCGCGACCAGCTGGCCCGTGCCGCGGGCCTGGAGGTCGGCGAGCGCGGGGGCATCGCCGTCGACGCCCGCTGCCGGACCTCCGACCCGCGGGTCTACGCCATCGGGGAGTGCGCGCTGGCCTGCGACGGCCGCGTCTACGGACTGGTGGCCCCGGGCTACGAGATGGCGGAGACCGCCGTGCAGGACCTGCTGGGCCGGGAGAAGGAGTTCACCGGGGCCGACCTCTCCACCAAGCTGAAGCTGCTGGGCGTGGACGTGGCCTCCTTCGGCGACGCCCACGGCAGTGCGGAGGGCAGCCTGGACGTGGTCTGGTCCGACTCCCGCTCCGGGATCTACAAGAAGCTGGTCGTCTCCCCCGAGGGGGTGCTCCTCGGCGGGGTCCTGGTCGGCGACGCCGACGCGTACGGGCTGCTGCGCCCGCTGACCGGCAGCGTCCCGCCGATCGCCCCGGAGCAGCTGGTGCTGCCCGCCGGCCTCGGCGCGCCCGTCGCACTCGGCCCCGCCTCCCTCCCCGACGACGCAGTGATCTGCTCCTGCCACAACGTGACCAAGAAGGCCATCGCCGCCTGCTCCTCGCTGCCCGAGGTCAAGAAGTGCACGAAGGCGGGCACGGGCTGCGGCAGCTGCCTGAAGGTGATCGGCCAGCTGCTGCCCGCCGCCGCCGACACGGGGCTGTGCGCCTGCTTCCCGCACACCCGGGCCGAGCTCTACGAGATCGTCCGCACCCGCCGGCTGACCTCGTACGACCAGCTCCTCGACGGGCACGGCCGCCCGGAGGCCCGCGGCGGCGACGGCTGCGAGGTCTGCAAGCCCACCGTCGGCTCGATCATCGCCTCCCTGGCCCCGACGCTGGGCGCGAGCGGGTACGTGCTGGACGGGGAGCAGGCCGCCCTCCAGGACACCAACGACCACTTCCTCGCCAACCTCCAGCGCAACGGTTCGTACTCGGTCGTCCCGCGCATCCCCGGCGGTGAGATCACCCCGGACAAGCTGATCGTGATCGGCGAGGTGGCCCGGGACTTCGGCCTCTACACGAAGATCACCGGTGGGCAGCGGATCGACCTCTTCGGCGCGAGCGTGGACCAGCTCCCCCGGATCTGGGCCCGGCTCGTCGACGCCGGATTCGAGTCCGGGCACGCGTACGGGAAGGCCCTGCGGACGGTGAAGTCCTGCGTCGGGCAGACCTGGTGCCGGTACGGGGTCCAGGACAGCGTGCGGATGGCCATCGACCTGGAGCTGCGCTACCGGGGTCTGCGCGCCCCGCACAAGCTGAAGTCGGCGGTCTCCGGCTGCGCCCGCGAATGCGCGGAGGCGCAGAGCAAGGACTTCGGGGTGATCGCGACGGCCAGTGGCTGGAACCTGTACGTCGGCGGCAACGGCGGGGCCACCCCGCGCCACGCCGACCTGCTCGCCCAGGACCTCTCCGACGCCGAACTGGTACGCCTCATCGACCGGTTCCTGATGTTCTACATCCGCACCGCGGACCGGCTGGAGCGGACCTCCACCTGGCTGGACCGGCTGGAGGGGGGCCTGGACCACCTGCGGGACGTGGTCGTGCACGACTCGCTCGGCCTGTGCGCGGAGCTGGAGCTGCTGATGGCCGACCACGTGGCGCACTACCGCGACGAGTGGGCCGAGACGCTCCAGGACCCTGAGCGGCTGCGCCGGTTCGTGTCCTTCGTCAACGCGCCCGGCGCCCCCGACCCGACCGTGAAGTTCGTCCCCGAACGGGACCAGGTCAAGCCCGACCTGGCCGTTCTCACCCTGGAGCCCGTGGGAGGCCGCCGATGACCGTCGAACTGGAAGTGACCGAGGGCTGGCTGACGGTGTGCGAGCTGTCGGCGCTGGTCCCCGGGCGCGGGGTGGCCGCTCTGCTGCCCGACGGGAGTCAGGCCGCGGTGTTCACGGACCGCTCGGGGCGCACGTACGCGATCGCCAACCAGGACCCCTTCACCGGCGCCCAGGTGCTCTCGCGGGGGCTGCTGGGGTGTGCGCAGGGCCGGACCTTCGTCGCCTCTCCGCTGCTCAAGCAGCGCTTCGACCTGGAGTCGGGGCGCTGCCTGGACGACGAGGACGTGGCGGTCCGGACCTACCGGGTGCGGACCGCCGCCACCTCGTGAGCCGCGGCCGTCAGCCCTGGACGGCCGCCGGGTCCATCCACATGATCTCCCAGGTGTGGCCGTCGAGGTCGTCGAAGGCGCGGCCGTACATGAAGCCGAGGTCCTGGGCCGGCCGGGGCTCGGTGGCACCGGCCGCGAGGGCCGCGCCCACGAGCTCGTCGACCTTGGCGCGGCTTTCGGCGCTCAGGCACAGCAGGACCTCGGAGGTCCTGGTGGCGTCCGCGATCTCCTTGTGGGTGAAGTCCTTGTAGCGGGCCTCGGTCAGGAGCATCGCCACGATGGTGTCGCTGATCACCACGGAGGTGCAGTTCTCGTCGCTGAACCGGTCGTTGAAGGAGTAGCCCAGCGTGCCCCAGAAGGTCCGGGCGGCGCCCAGGTCCTTGACGGGCAGGTTGACGAAGATCATGGTGGCGGACATCTCGGTCCCTCTTTCTCTCGCGGGGTCGCGGCGGTGTGTCGAGGGGTGGACCGGGGGCGGCGGCGAAACTCATCGCCGCCGCCGCGATTCCCCCGGACTTTTTCCGCACGGCCCGGGCGCGCCTGCCCAGCCGGTTGTCGTCCGTCGTCCGTCGTCCGTCGTCCGTCGTCCGGAAGTACCCGCAGGGAGGTTGCACGCGCAGTGGTCGCTCGGGCGTCATGAGGATGTGGGGTCACGTCAACTCCGTGCTCCTAGGTTCCTCGACGCGTGCGACCCCGCGCCCGACCGGGTGCGGGGCCTTCCTCCCACAGGAGTGACCGTGGAACGTCGTACCTTCCTGCGCGGCGCCGTCATCGGCTCGTCGGCGGCCGCCTTCGGCGGCACGCTGATGCACGGCGCCGCCTACGCGGCGCCCGCCCAGCCCGGAGCGGGGCCCTACGGGGCCCTCGGCGCCGCGGATGCGAACGGCATCCAGCTGCCTGCAGGGTTCACCAGCCGGGTGGTCGCCCGGTCCGGCCAGAACGTCGGCTCCACCTCGTACCCGTGGCACAGTGCCCCGGACGGCGGCGCCTGCTTCGCGGACGGCACGGGCTGGATCTACGTGTCGAACTCGGAGATCAACCCGAGCGGCGGCGCGAGCGCGGTGAAGTTCTCCGCCACGGGCGCGATCACCGGCGCCTACCGCATCCTGTCCGGCACCCGGCAGAACTGCGCGGGCGGCAAGACCCCGTGGAACACCTGGCTGTCCTGCGAGGAGGTCAGCCGGGGCTACGTGTACGAGACCGACCCGTACGGGGTGAACGCGGCCGTCCAGCGGCCGGCGATGGGGCAGTTCAAGCACGAGGCGGCTGCCGCCGACCCGGTCCGCAAGGTGGTCTACCTGACGGAGGACGAGACGGACGGTTGCTTCTACCGCTTCGTCCCCACCACCTGGGGAAACCTTTCCTCGGGCACCCTCCAGGTCCTCAAGGCCTCCACCGCCACCTCGGGCTCCTTCACCTGGGCCACCGTCCCGGACCGCGACGGCTCCCCGACCGCCACCCGCAGCCAGGTCTCGGGGGCCAAGAAGTTCAACGGCGGCGAGGGCTGCCACTACGCCAACGACACGGTCTGGTTCACCACCAAGGGCGACAACCGGGTCTGGCAGCTCAACCTGGCCGCCGGCACCTACGAGCTGGCCTACGACGACTCCCTGGTCCCCGGCGGCGCGGCCCCGCTGACGGGCGTGGACAACGTCACCGGCTCCTCGTACGGGGACCTGTACATCGCGGAGGACGGCGGCACCATGGAGATCTGCCTGATCACCCCCGACGACGTGGTCACCCCGTTCCTGCGGATCACCGGCCAGTCCTCCTCGGAGATCACCGGCCCGGCCTTCTCCCCCGCCGGCAACCGGCTGTACTTCTCCAGCCAGCGCGGCACGAGCGGCAGCTCCACCGGCGGCATCACCTACGAGGTCACCGGCCCCTTCCGGGTGTGACCCGGGCGGGCGGCGCGGCCCGGGCGCTCCCGGGGCCGCGCCGTCCGGCCCTCCTACGAGGCCACCGCGCCGCCCCTGAGGAGGGCGGCTCCCAGCGGGGTCACCGTGTGCAGCACCGCGTTGCCGTGCCGCAGCGTGGTCACCAGGCCCGCCTCGCGCATCACGCAGGCGTGCTGGCTCGCGGAGGCCAGGGAGACCCCGGCCCGGCGGGCGAGCTCGGTGGTGGTCGCGCCGTCCCCGATGGCCCGCAGCACCACCGACCGGGTGTGCCCCACCAGCTTGCCCAGCGTCCGCACCCGCTGGTCCTCGACGACCGGATGCATGGATTCCGCGCCGGTCGGCGCCGAGACCAGCTGCGCCGCTGCCGGATAGACCAGCACCGGCGGCAGCTCCGGGTCGTGCAGGGTCACCGCGGTGCGCCGGCAGAAGAACGACGGCTGCAACAGCAGCCCGCGCCCCCGCAGCCGGACGTCCCGGTCCACCGGGTAGTCGCACTCCAGCACCGGGGCCCGCCAGCGGAGCATCGTCGGCAGCGAGGCCAGCAGCTCGTCCGCGCCCCCGTCCAGCAGGGCCCGGCCGCGGGCGGCCCGCTCGGCCTCGATCTGGGCCTGGATGTGCGTCCAGTACGGCTCCACGGCCGCCCGGTGGTAAGCCCGCAGCTCGCCCAGCAGCCTGGGCAGCTGCTCCGTCCCCCCGTCCATGAACTCCCGCAGCCGCCGCGGCAGCGTGGTGTCCGTGCCCCCGCTGGCGGCGGAGGGCATGCCGAAGGCGGCTCCCAGGCGGGCCGACGCCCCCAGCAGCGCCACCTCGCGGCGCATGCGCTCGGGGCGGATGCCGCGGAGCGAGTCGAGCCCCACGTCCCACCCGTACTGCCCCTCCACGGGGGTCAGGAAATCCGGGAAATAACCGCGGCTCGGTATGAGCATGCCGAGCATGCGTGTTTCACTGTTCAACCTGCTCCGAGTTTCCGTTCGCCATTCACCGAACAGCCGGGCGTCACGCCGGTCCCGTAAACGGTGAAAGCTGAGAATCGTCTCCCACAACGCATCGGGACGCCCTGCCATCCGTACGCGTGCCAGGTCCACTCCAGTGAAATGGATACGCAGCACCGAACCCCCACCTGTGCAACCGCAATCCCCCCGCCCCATGAGTATGCATGCCGTCACACGTGGTCACCACGCCCTTTCGGCCACAGTTGAAACCCCTTTCGGCAGGGGCGTGACAAGCGAAATCCTGTACTCCGCCGGGCACACTCCGATGCGACCGAAACGCTCCGTGAAGGCCGTGGGGGGCTTTACGGGGCCTGGCGGTCGGTCGCACGGGAAGCGCCGACGTGCCCGGCAGAATGACAGCGGCGGTGGACGGGTGGGGATCCGTCCACCGCCTGCTGGCGTAAAGATTTGCCGAACAACGGAAAACGGGGCGCGCCCGCCCCCGGGGCGTCAGGGAACCCGGGGGCAGGCGCGGTCGGTGGGGCCCTTCACGGGCCGTGGGGTCAGCGGCTGTCGCTGCCCTTGGACTCGGCGGCCGCACGGCCGGCCTCCAGGCGCGCCACCGGGATCCGGAAGGGCGAGCAGGAGACGTAGTCGAGGCCGACCTCGTGGAAGAAGTGCACCGACTCCGGGTCGCCGCCGTGCTCGCCGCAGACGCCGAGCTTGAGGTCGGGGCGGGTGGCCCGGCCGGCCACGACCGCGCTGCGCACGAGGGCGCCCACGCCGTCCTTGTCGATGGTCTCGAAGGGCGAGACCCCGAAGATGCCCTTCTCCAGGTACGCGGTGAAGAAGGAGGCCTCCACGTCGTCGCGGGAGAAGCCCCAGACCGTCTGGGTGAGGTCGTTCGTGCCGAAGGAGAAGAACTGTGCGGCCTCGGCGATCTGGCCGGCGGTCAGGGCGGCGCGCGGCAGCTCGATCATCGTGCCGATGGAGAGCTTGAGGCTGGTGCCGGTGGCGGCCTCGACCTCGGCGATGACCTGGTCGGCCTCCTCGCGGACGATCTCCAGCTCCTGGACGGTGCCCACGAGCGGAATCATGATCTCGACCCGCGGATCGCCCTTGGCGTTCGCGCGCTCGGCGGCGGCCTCGGCGATCGCCCGCACCTGCATGGCGAACAGGCCGGGGATGACCAGGCCGAGGCGGACGCCGCGCAGACCCAGCATGGGGTTCTGCTCGTGCAGCTTGTGCACGGCCTGGAGCAGGCGCAGGTCGTTCTCGTTGGCGTCCTTGCGGGACTCGGCGAGGGCGACGCGCACCGACAGCTCGGTGATGTCGGGCAGGAACTCGTGCAGCGGCGGGTCGAGCAGGCGGACGGTGACGGGCAGGCCGTCCATCGCCTCGAACAGCTCGGTGAAGTCCTTCTTCTGCAGCGGCAGGAGGGCGCTGAGCGCGGACTCGCGCTCCTCGTCGGTGTCCGCGAGGATCAGGCGCTCGACCATCTCGCGGCGCTCGCCGAGGAACATGTGCTCGGTGCGGCACAGGCCGATGCCCTGGGCGCCGAAGCGGCGGGCGCGCAGCGCATCCTCGGCGTTGTCGGCGTTGGCGCGCACGCGCAGGCGGCGGACGCGGTCGGCGTAGGCCATGATCCGGTGCACGGCGGCGACCAGTTCGTCGGCGTCGTCGGCGCCCGCGTGCATGCGGCCCTCGAAGTATTCGACGACCGGGGACGGTACGACGGGTACCTCGCCCAGGTAGACCTTGCCGGTGGAGCCGTCGATGGAGACGACGTCGCCCTCCTCGATGACCGTCCCGCCCACGGTCATCCGGCGGCGCTTGGTGTCGACGTCGAGTTCCTCGGCGCCGCAGACACAGGTCTTGCCCATGCCGCGGGCGACGACGGCGGCGTGCGAGGTCTTGCCGCCGCGGGAGGTCAGGATGCCCTCGGAGGCGATCATGCCGTCGAGGTCGTCCGGGTTGGTCTCGCGGCGGATCAGGATGACCTTCTCGCCGGACCGGGACCACTTGACCGCGGTGTAGGAGTCGAATACGGCCTTGCCGACGGCCGCGCCCGGGGAGGCGGCGATGCCGCGGCCGAGCAGCTGGGTCTTGGCGTCCGCGTCGAAGCGCGGGAACATCAGCTGGGCCAGCTGGGCGCCGTTGACGCGCTGGAGGGCCTCGGCCTCGTCGATCAGGCCCTGGTCCACGAGCTGCGTGGCGATGCGGAAGGCGGCTCCGGCCGTGCGCTTGCCCACGCGGGTCTGGAGCATCCACAGCTGGCCGCGCTCGATGGTGAACTCGATGTCGCACAGGTCCTTGTAGTGCGTTTCGAGGGTCTCCATGATGCCCATGAGCTGGTCGTAGGACTTCTTGTCGATCTGCTCCAGATCGGCGAGCGGCACGGTGTTGCGGATGCCCGCGACGACGTCCTCGCCCTGCGCGTTCTGCAGGTAGTCGCCGTAGACGCCCTGGTGGCCGCTGGCGGGGTCGCGGGTGAAGGCGACGCCGGTGCCGGAGTCGGGGCCGAGGTTGCCGAAGACCATGGAGCAGATGTTGACCGCGGTGCCGAGGTCGCCGGGGATGCGCTCCTGGCGGCGGTACAGCTTGGCGCGGTCGGTGTTCCAGGAGTTGAAGACCGCCTCGACGGCGAGGTCCATCTGCTCGCGGGCGTCCTGCGGGAACGCGCGACCGGCCTCCTTGGCCACGATGTCCTTGAAGGTCTTGACGAGCTTCTTCAGGTCGGCGGCGTCGAGGTCGGTGTCGACGGTGACCTTCTTGGCGGCCTTGGCCTCTTCGAGGGCCTCCTCGAAGAGCTCGCCGTCCACGTCCAGGACGGTCTTGCCGAACATCTGGATGAGGCGGCGGTACGAGTCCCACGCGAAGCGCTCGTCGCCGGCCTGGGCGGCGAGGCCGGCGACCGACTCGTCGGAGAGGCCGATGTTGAGGACGGTGTCCATCATGCCGGGCATCGAGAACTTGGCGCCGGAACGCACGGAGACCAGCAGCGGGTCGTCCGACTGCCCGAGCTTCTTGCCCATCTTCGTCTCGAGGGCCGCCAGGTGCGCGCTGACCTCGTCCTGCAGCGCGGCCGGGGCCGTGCCGCTGTCGAGGTAGACCTTGCAGGCCTCGGTGGTGATGGTGAAGCCGGGAGGAACCGGCAGACCCAGGTTGGTCATCTCGGCGAGGTTGGCACCCTTGCCGCCGAGAAGGTCCTTGAGGTCGCGGTTGCCCTCGGTGAAGTCGTAGACGAGCTTCTGATCTTTGTTTTCCGACACGGGTCTCGACTCCTCGAGGCTCGGTGGCTGCCCTGACGGCCAGGAACATACCCAGATCGAAGGCTTCTGGGTACGTCCACATGCTCGTCATACGGCCGTAACCACCCGTGCGCCAGCAGATCGAAAGTGACCGATGAGTCATGTGAACGTACGAAGAACGTTCAGATCCCGAACGGGAGCGGGGCTATTGAGGCTTGATTGCGCTCGGATGAGCGATCATCGATCCATTTGCGTTCAAGAGTTGAACACACAAAGGGTGGCACCCAGTGCCACCCTTTGAAAGTCTTACCCGTGACTTCAGTGCTCATCTGAGCGAAACCTTACCCATGCGTGGCGTATATCACGCGGCACGGAGGGCGATTTGTCAGCCTCCGGAGGTGTCCAGTTCAGCTTCCTCGCCGACGCCTGCGCAGTCGTAAGGGTCGTTCAACCAGCCCTCCGGCAGGACAACTCGGTTGTTTCCGGACGTCCGTCCCCGTGGACCATCCGCGCTCTCGGGCCACGGCTGATCCAGATCGAGCTCGCTCAGATGAGCGTCCAGTTCGGCCAGGGAGGAGGTGACCGCCAGCTTCTGACGCATCTCGGACCCCACGGCGAAGCCCTTGAGGTACCAGGCCACGTGCTTACGGAAGTCGATCACCCCGCGCGCCTCGTCGCCGATCCACTCCCCCAGCAGCTGCGCGTGCCGGTGCATGGTGGCGGCGACCTCGCGCAGGGCGGGCTTGCGGAAGTCCTGCGGGCGCCCCTCGAAGGCCGCCACCAGGTCGTTGAACAGCCAGGGCCGGCCGAGGCAGCCGCGGCCCACGACCACACCGTCGCAGCCGGTCTCGCGGACCATGCGCAGGGCGTCCTCGGCGCACCAGATGTCGCCGTTGCCGAGCACCGGGATCTCCGGCACGTGCTCCTTGAGCCGGGCGATGGCCTCCCAGTCGGCGGTGCCGCCGTAGTGCTGGGCGGTGGTGCGGCCGTGCAGCGCGATGGCGGTGACCCCCTCCTCGACGGCGATCCGGCCGGCGTCGAGATAGGTGAGGTGGTCGTCATTGATGCCCTTGCGCATCTTCATGGTCACCGGCAGGTCCCCGGCGCCGGCGACGGCCTCGCGCAGGATCGCCCGCAGCAGGTGGCGCTTGTAGGGCAGGGCCGAGCCGCCGCCCTTGCGGGTCACCTTGGGGACGGGGCAGCCGAAGTTCAGGTCGATGTGGTCGGCGCGGTCCTCTTCCACGATCATCCGGACCGCCTTGCCGACCGTCACGGGGTCGACCCCGTAGAGCTGGATCGAGCGGGGCTTCTCGGTCGCGTCGAAGTGGATCAGCTGCATGGTCTTCTCGTTGCGCTCGACCAGGGCGCGCGTCGTGATCATCTCGCTCACGAACAGCCCCTTGCCGCCGGAGAACTCGCGGCAGAGGGTTCGGAACGGGGCATTGGTGATGCCGGCCATGGGCGCGAGCACCACCGGGGGCTGCACGGTGTGCGGGCCGATCGCGAGAGGGGGAGGGAGCGTGGTCATTACCCCATTGTCGCGCACGGCCAGATCGTTAGTTTGACGTACTATCCCCGTTATGTCCGACTTGAGCCACCGGCGTCGCATGCTCGTGCTGGGGATCTGCTGCACGAGCCTGTTCATCGTCAGCCTCGACAACACCGTCCTGAACGTCGCCCTCCCCTCCATGCGGCGGGACCTCGACGCCAGTGTCGCGGGGATGCAGTGGACGATCGACGCCTACACGCTGGTCCTGGCCTCGCTGCTGATGCTGGCCGGCTCCACGGCCGACCGGATCGGGCGGCGCAAGGTCTTCCTCACGGGACTGGCCCTCTTCACCCTGGGCTCGGTGCTGTGCTCGCTCACCCCGAGCCTGGAGTGGCTGATCGTGTTCCGGATGATCCAGGCGGTGGGCGGATCGATGCTCAACCCCGTCGCCATGTCGATCATCACCAACACCTTCACCGAGCCGGCGCAGCGGGCCCGCGCCATCGGCGTCTGGGGTGCGGTGGCCGGCATCTCCATGGCCGCGGGCCCGCTGATCGGCGGGGTCCTGGTGGACTCGGTGGGCTGGCGGTCCATCTTCTGGGTGAACCTGCCGGTCGGCCTGGCGGCCCTGCTGCTGACCCTGCGCTACGTCCCGGAGTCCCGCGCCGCCCGGGCCCGGCGCCCGGACCCCGTCGGCCAGCTGCTGGTCATGACCCTGCTCGGCACGGTGACGTACGCCATCATCGAGGCCCCCGCCGAGGGCTGGCGCTCCCCGGTGATCATCGGCTGTGCGGCGCTGGCCCTGGCCTCGCTGGTGGGGCTGCTGCTCTACGAGCCGCGGAGGTCCGACCCGCTGATCGACCCGCGGTTCTTCCGCAGCGCCCCCTTCAGCGGGGCAACGGTGATCGCCGTGAGCGCCTTCGCGGGCCTGTCCGGGGTGTTGTTCCTGAACACCCTCTACCTCCAGGACGTACGGGGCCTCAGTGCGCTGGACGCCGGGCTCTACCTGCTGCCGATGGCCACCCTGACCTTCCTGTGCGCCCCGCTGGCGGGACGCCTGGTCGCCACCCGCGGACCCCGGCTCCCGCTGCTGATCGCGGGGGTGACCATGGCGGGGAGCGGGCTGCTCTTCGCGCTCTTCTCGGCCGAGACCTCCACTCCCCTGCTCTTCGTGGGGTACGTGCTCTTCGGGATCGGCTTCGGCATGGTCAACGCTCCGATCACCAATACGGCGGTCTCCGGGATGCCCCGCTCCCAGGCCGGCGTGGCGGCCGCGATCGCCTCCACCAGTCGGCAGACCGGTGGCGCCCTCGGCGTCGCGATCGCGGGCGCGGTCCTGTCGGCGGGGCTGGCGGGCGGCGCCGGGTTCACCGCCGCGGCCCGTCCGGCCTGGTGGTTCATCACCCTCTGCGGGGTGCTCGTCCTGGTCGTCGGCGTGGCGACCAGCGGGCGCTGGGCCCTGGCGACGGCCGAGCGGACGGCCCGCACCCTGGAGGGCTCCGGCGGCCGTCAGCCCGACCGCGCACCCCCTTGCGGAGACCCGCACTGAACCACGGACCAGCCGCGCGGCAGCGGGTCCACCACCCTGACGGGTGACAGATATGGAAATCTGTCACTCGTCATGGCATGCTCGTCCCATGACCACCTACGAGAACACCCCCGGCCTCCGCCCGCTCGGCACCACCGGCCCCGCAGTCTTCCCGCTCGGTCTCGGCTGCATGGGGATGTCCGCCCTGTACGGGGCCGCCGACCGCGCCGAGTCCCTGGCGACCGTCCACGCCGCCCTGGACGCCGGGGTGACCCTGCTGGACACCGGCGACTTCTACGGCATGGGCCACAACGAACTGCTCATCAACGAGGCCCTGCGCACCGCACCCGCCGCCGCCCGCGAGCAGGCGCAGATCAGCGTCAAGTTCGGGGCCCTGCGCACCGTCGAGGGCGGCTTCACCGGGTACGACGGCCGGCCCGAGGCCGTGAAGAACTTCCTCGCCTACTCGCTCCAGCGGCTCGGCCGGGACCACGTCGACATCTACCGCATCGCCCGCGTGGACCCGGACGTCCCGATCGAGGAGACCGTCGGTGCCATCGCCGAGGCCGTCGAGGCCGGGCACGTCCGGCACATCGGCCTCTCCGAGGTCGGCGCCGACACCCTGCGCCGGGCCGCCGCCACGGCCCCGATCTCGGACCTGCAGATCGAGTACTCCCTGATCTCCCGCGGCATCGAGGCGGAGATCCTGCCGGCCGCCCGCGAGCTGGGCGTGGGCATCACGGCGTACGGGGTGCTGTCCCGGGGCCTGATCAGCGGCCACTTCACCCGCGACCGGGCGCTGGCCCCCGGCGACTTCCGCGGCATGAGCCCGCGCTTCCAGGGCGAGAACCTCGACCGCAACCTCGACCTGGTGGACGCCCTGCGCAAGGTCGCGGAGGCCAAGGGCGTGAGCGTGGCCCAGACCGCCATCGCCTGGGTGCTGGCCCAGGGGCCGCGGCACGGGGCCGACATCGTGCCGCTGGTCGGCGCCCGCCGACGCGACCGGCTCCAGGAGGCACTGGGTGCCATGGACGTCCGGCTCGACGACGCCGACCTGGCCGCGATCGAGGAGGCCGTACCCGCGGGCGCCGCGGCCGGCGAGCGGTACCCGGCCGCGCAGATGGCCCACCTCGACAGCGAGCACTGATCCGGCGGTACGGTCGTCCCCATGCCCCCCGCAACGGCCGAGCCCCTGACACCCGAGCGCATCCTGGAGACCACCGAGGAGGTGCTGCGCCGCTTCGGCCCCTCCAAGGCGACGGTGGTGGACGTGGCGCGCGCCCTCGGGGTGAGCCACGGCAGCGTGTACCGCCACTTCCCGTCGAAGGCGGCGCTGCGCGAGGCCGTCACGGACCGCTGGCTCGCCAAGAGCGTGGTCCTGCTGGAGGAGATCGCCTCGGCCCCCGGCCGGAGCGCGCCGTCCAAACTGGAGGCCTGGCTGGAGGCCCTGTTCGCGGCGAAGCGGCGCAAGGCGGGTGAGGACCCGGAGCTGTTCGCGACCTACACCGTGCTGCTCGGCGAGAGCAGCGGGGTGGTGGACGACCACCTCAACGAGCTGATCGCCCAGCTGGCCCGGATCATCGCGGAGGGGGTCGCCGCCGGCACGCTGGCCGCCGGGGACGTACCGGCCGCCGCCCGGGCGGTGTTCGATGCGACCGGCCGCTTCCACGACCCGCAGTACGCGGCCGACTGGCTCTCGCCGACGATCACGGCGGAGTTCGAGGCGGTCACCGGCCTGGTCATCCGGGGCCTGCGGGCCTGACAGCCCGCGAGGGGGGGCCGGGCCTGTCCGGAACCTGCCGGTCCGGACACCTTGGCGATCATTTTGATCCCTTCGCCTTGTACATGCCATCCCGCTGTCCCTACGGTCCCCTTACCGCACGTCATCAGGCACGTTCCAGGGGGAACCTTGTCCACCCACACCGCACGACCCGACCGTCCCGCCCCTCCCGCCCGTTCCGGCACATCCACGGCCCTCGGCTGGATCCTGACCATCGGCCTGAACGTGGTCGCACCGGTCATCACGTACAACACGCTCACCGACGGCCACGGGTGGAGCGAGTTCTCGGCCCTGCTCCTCAGCAGTGCCTGGCCGGTCCTGGACAGCGCCATCCATGTGGCCTGGCGGCGCAAGCTCGACGAGTTCGCGCTCGTCACCCTGGTGTTCCTGGTGATCACGGCCGTCGTCTCGCTCGTCGGCGCCCATTCGGCGCGGGCCCTGCTGGTGAAGGACTCCGCCGTCACCGGCCTGTTCGGGCTGCTCTGCCTGGCCACCCTGCTGGCGGCCCGCCCGCTGATGTTCTACTTCGGCCGCAAGTTCGCCACCGACGGCACCCCGGAGAGCACCGCCTGGTGGAACGGCATGTGGCAGTACGAGGGGTTCCGCACGACCATGCGGCGCATCACCCTCGTCTGGGGCCTGGCCTACGTGGCGGAGTCGCTGGTCCGGATCGTGCTGGCGTACAGCCTGGACACCGGGACCATGGTGGCCCTCAGCCCGTTCATGATCTACGGGGTGCTGGCCGCCCTCGCGGTGTGGACCGCCCGCTACGCCAAGCGCTCCCAGGCCGAGGGCGAACGCCGCGCCGCCGCCGCCGCGGCCGGGTCCGGGTCCGGGTCCGGGTCCACGCCGGCGGCCGAGACCCCCGCCGCGCAGGGCTGAACCCGGACGGCCCGGACCCGTACGCAGGACGAGCCGTACGCAGGACGAGCCGTACGCGGGAAGACCGGTGGCCCGGTGCGCGGCATGCGCACCGGGCCACCGGTCTTCTTTCCAGGTGCGGGTCCTAGCAGCCGAGCAGGCGGCTGCCGAGGTAGCTCTGGATCTGGTCCAGGGAGACGCGCTCCTGCTTCATGGTGTCGCGCTCGCGCACCGTCACCGCGTTGTCCTCAAGGGTGTCGAAGTCGACGGTGACGCAGAACGGCGTACCGATCTCGTCCTGGCGGCGGTAGCGGCGGCCGATGGCGCCGGCGTCGTCGAACTCGATGTTCCAGAAGGTGCGCAGGTCGGCGGCGAGGCCCTTGGCCTTCGGCGACAGCTGCGCGTTGCGGGACAGCGGCAGGACGGCGACCTTGACCGGGGCCAGGCGCGGGTCGAGGCGCATCACGGTGCGCTTCTCCATGACGCCCTTCGCGTTGGGCGCCTCGTCCTCGTTGTACGCGTCGAGCATGAAGGCGAGCATGGCGCGGTTGACGCCGGCCGCCGGCTCGATGACGTACGGCGTGTACTTCTCCTTCGTCTCCTGGTCGAAGTACACGAGGTCCTGGCCGGAGGCGGCGGAGTGGGCCTTGAGGTCGAAGTCGGTGCGGTTGGCGACGCCTTCGAGCTCGGAGAACTCGTTGCCGCCGAAGTTGAAGCGGTACTCGATGTCAGCGGTGCGCTTCGAGTAGTGGGACAGCTTCTCCTTCGGGTGCTCGTACCAGCGGATGTTCTCCTCGCGGATGCCGAGGCCGCGGTACCAGTTCCACCGCTCGGCCATCCAGTACTCCTGCCACTGCTCGTCCTCGCCCGGCTTGACGAAGAACTCCATCTCCATCTGCTCGAACTCACGGGTGCGGAAGATGAAGTTGCCCGGAGTGATCTCGTTCCGGAAGGACTTGCCCATCTGCGCGATGCCGAAGGGCGGCTTCTTGCGCGAAGTGGTCTGCACGTGGCCGAAGTTGGTGAAGATGCCCTGCGCGGTCTCGGGGCGCAGGTAAGCCTTCGAGTCCTGGGTCGGGCCGAGGTGGGTCTCCAGCATGCCGGAGAACTGCTTGGGCTCGGTGAACTGGCCCTTCACACCGCAGTGGGGGCAGTTGATGTCGGCGAGGCCGTTGGCGGGCAGTCGGCCGTGCTTGGCCTCGTACGCCTCTTCCAGGTGGTCCGCGCGGTGGCGCTTGTGGCAGGCGGTGCACTCGGTGAGCGGGTCCGAGAAGGTCGCGACGTGGCCGGAGGCCACCCAGACCTCGGGGGCCAGGATCACGGAGGAGTCGAGGCCGACGATGTCCTCACGTCCGGTGACCATCGCCTTCCACCACTGGCGCTTGATGTTCTCCTTGAGCTCGACACCGAGCGGACCGTAATCCCAGGCAGCCCTGGAACCGCCGTAGATGTCACTGCAAGGGAAAACGAAGCCACGGCGCTTGCTCAGGCTGACGATGGTTTCGATCTTGTCGGCGGCCACGGTGCTCTCTTCATTACGAGGACGAACGGCGAAGCCTTTAGGTTACCGGCGCCCGCACCCCCGCTTTCAAATCGGATCCCCCTTCGCGGCCCGCACCGCGCCCCGGCTCCGTCGCGGGGCGCCGGAGGGCAGGGCGGCGGCGGGGCGGCCGGCCGCTCCGGCGCCGTGCGTCCCACCTGGGTTTTTGACAATCGTTTCCATCTTTGATGAAAATGGATGTCATGAACGTACGACGCCTCATACCCGCCGCCGCCCTCGCCGGAGCCGTCGCCCTCGGCGCCACGGCCCTCACCGCCTGCTCCGGAGCCGCCGGTACCGGGGGCGCGGACGGCACGCTCCGCGTGACGGCGTCGTTCTACCCGATGCAGTTCCTCGCCGAGCAGATCGGCAAGGACCACGTGAAGGTCGACACCCTGACCAAGCCGGGTGTCGAACCGCACGACCTGGAGATCACCCCGAAGCAGACCGCCCAGCTGGGCGAGGCCGATGTGATCCTCTACCTCAAGAGCCTGCAGCCCGCCGTGGACAAGGCCGTCGCCCAGTCCGGCGGGAAGAACATCGTCGACGCCGCCACCCTCACCACGCTGGAGTCCCACGGCGCCTCCGGCCACGACCACGACCACGGCCAGGAGGGCGGGGACGGCCACTCCGAGGAGGGCCAGGCCGGCACCGACCCGCACGTGTGGCTCGACCCGGCCAAGTACGCCGAAGTCGCCCAGGGCGTCGGCAAGGCACTGGAGAAGGCCGACCCGGACCACGCCGCCGACTACCGGAAGAACACCGACGAGCTGGTCACCCGGCTGACCGGGCTCGACACGGAGTTCAAGGACGGCCTCGCCGGCGCCGCGGGCAAGACCTTCATCACCACGCACGCCGCCTTCGGCTACCTCGCCGAGCGCTACGGCCTGGACCAGGAGGGCATCTCCGGCGTCGACCCCGAGTCCGAGCCGAGCCCGGCCCGGATGAAGGAGCTCCAGGCGGTGGCGAGGAAGGACAACGTCTCCACCGTCTTCTTCGAGACCCTGGCCAGTGACAAGACGGCCAAGACCCTCGCGGCGGACACCGGCCTGAAGACAGACGTCCTCGACCCCCTTGAGGGAATCACGGAGTCCTCCCAGGGCGCTGACTACGTCGAGGTCATGCGGTCCAACCTGAAGAACCTCCAGAAGGCACTCGGAACCAACTGATGACAGCAGCAACGGAGGCGCGAGCCATGCAGTCCACGCCCCGGCCGGCAGCGGGCCAGCCCGTCATATCCCTGCGCGGGGCCACGGCCTCGCTCGGCTCGCGCCCCGTGCTGCGCGGGATCGACCTCACCGTCCGCTCCGGCGAGGTCGTCGCCCTGCTCGGGGCCAACGGCTCCGGGAAGTCCACCGCCGTCCGCGCCGTCGTCGGCCAGGTCCCGCTCACCGACGGCTCCCTGTCCCTGTTCGGCACCGACTTCAGGCGCTTTCGGGACTGGTCCCGCATCGGGTACGTCCCGCAGCGCACCACCGCCGCCAGCGGCGTCCCGGCCACCGTCCGCGAGGTCGTCTCCTCCGGCCGGCTGGCCCGCAGCCGCTTCGGCCTCCTGCGCAAGGCCGACAAGGCCGCCGTCGAGCGGGCCCTGGCACTGGTGGACATGGACGCGTACGCCGACCTGTCGGTCAACGCCCTCTCCGGCGGCCAGCACCAGCGGGTGCTCATCGCGCGGGCGCTCGCCGGGGAACCCGAACTGCTGATCATGGACGAGCCGATGGCGGGCGTGGACCTCGCCAACCAGGAGGTCCTCGCGACCGCCCTGCGCGAGCAGGTCTCCGCGGGCAGCGCCGTCCTCCTGGTCCTGCACGAACTGGGCCCGCTGGAACCGCTGATCGACCGGGCGGTCGTCCTGCGCGACGGCTGCGTCGTGTACGACGGCCCGCCCCCGGAGGCCGTCGGACAGCACGCCCTGCCCGGCCACGACCACGTACACCCCCACGCGGCGCACGACGCCGAGCCCCTGCGGACGGGACTGCTGAGCTGATGGACCTCCTCACCTACGCCTTCATGCAGCGGGCGCTGATCGCCGCCGGCCTGGTCGGCGTCACCGCTCCCGCGATCGGCACGTACCTCGTGCAGCGGCGCCAGGCCGTCATGGGCGACGGCCTCGGCCACGTGGCCATGACCGGCGTCGCGCTCGGCTTCCTGCTCAACACCAGCCCGGTGTGGATGGCCACGCTGGTCGCGGTGCTCGGCGCCGTCGGCATGGAGCTGATCCGCTCCCGCGGCAAGACCAGCGGCGACGTCGCGCTCGCCATGCTCTTCTACGGCGGGCTGGCCGGCGGCGTCCTGATCATCAACATGGCTCCGGGCGGGTCCACGACCAATCTGGTCAGCGCCATGTTCGGATCGATCACCACGGTCGCCCCCGCGGACGTCACCGCGATGGCCGTCCTCGCCGCCTTCGTCCTGGCCGTCACCCTGGGCCTGCGCCGGCAGCTGTTCGCCGTCTGCCAGGACGAGGAGTTCGCCCGGGTCACCGGCCTGCCGGTACGCCTGCTCAACCTGCTGATCGCCGTCACCGCCGCCGTCACCGTGACCGTCGCGATGCGCATCGTGGGGCTGCTGCTGGTCAGCGCCATGATGGTGATCCCGGTCGCGGCCGCCCAGCGGGTCACCCGCGGGTTCACCGCGACGCTGTCCCTGGCCATGGTGATCGCCCTGCTGGTGTCGCTGGCCGGCACGGCCTCCACGTACTACCTGGACGCACCGTCCGGAGCGACCATCGTGCTCCTCGCCATCGCCGTCTTCATGATCATGACGGCTCTCTCGACTCCGCTGGCCAGGCGCCGTGCCAGGGCAGCCCGCGAGGCCGAAGAGGTGTGCACGCGCGACGATGTGAAGGTCTAGGAAGACCGGCCGCCTGGCACAATGGGCGGCCGAGGCCGAAACGAGGAGGAACCGGTGGCGACTGCGCCTGGCGAGATGAATACCGCGCCAGTACGAGGGCGGTCCACCCGGCAGCGGGCGGCCGTGGCGGCGGCCCTGGACGAGGTGGACGAGTTCCGCAGCGCCCAGGAACTGCACGACATGCTCCGGCACCGGGGCGACTCGGTGGGCCTGACCACCGTCTACCGCACCCTCCAGTCACTCGCGGACGCCGGCGAGGTCGACGTGCTGCGCACCAGCGACGGGGAGTCGGTCTACCGGCGCTGCTCCACCGAGGACCACCACCACCACCTGGTCTGCCGCAAGTGCGGCAAGGCCGTCGAGGTGGAGGGCCCGGCGGTGGAGAAGTGGGCGGAGTCCATCGCGGCCGAGCACGGCTACGTGAACGTGGCCCACACCGTGGAGATCTTCGGCACCTGCGCGGACTGCGCGGCCGCCGCTCCCGCGGGCCAGGCCGGCTGACGCCCCCACCCGTACCGCCCGCTGAACCGCCGGGGCCCCGGGCCCGGCGGTTCTCGGCCATTGCGTCCGGGCTGCCGGTTTCTACAAGACCGGGCCCGCCTGCCGTTGCCATCGTCGGAGCCGTCCGTCCCTCCGACGAAGGAGTCTCCATGGCATTCCAGGGCATCAAGCGCAAGGCCGGCGTCGTCCTCGCGGCCACCACCCTGCTCACGGCCGTGTCCGGCCTCGCCGCGTCCTCGGCGCAGGCCGCTCCGACCGCGACCTGCTGGTCGTCGAACAAGCCGAACAACTCCAGCTTGAAGACGACGCTGAAGGGCACCTACAACCTCAAGAACGGCATCGGCTCGGTCTGCGGCAACGTCCGCTCGGTCAGCGGCGGCACCGTCTTCTACGTGTGGTGCGGCGCGGTCAACCCGGACTCGGGCGTGCTGTGGTTCTACGGGCGGGTCTCCGGCACCGACGACAAGGGCTACATGTCCTCGGACAACCTCAACTACGTCAGCGGCACCTGGAGCTACTGCTGACCGGGACGCCCCTCCCCGGGCGGGCGGTACGGCGGTGCCGCCCGCCCGTCCCCGGCCGGCCGTGCGGGGGTCGGCCGGCCGGGGAGCAGGACGCTCGTGATCCGGCCCGGGACCCGGTCCAGCGGGGAACCGGGCGGGACCCCTGCACGCAGCCTGATCAGCGCGGAGGGGCTCAATCCGGTCATCGCCTTGATGTCGCGGCTCAGGTGCGCCTGGTCGTGGTAGCCGCACAGCGCGGCGGTCTCGGCGGCGGGCAGCCCGCCGGACAGCGCGAGCAGGGCCCGCTGGAGCCGGTACACCCGGGCGACGCCCTTGGGCGACAGGCCGACCTCCTGCTGGAAGCGGGCCCGCAGGGTGCGGGCGCTCCAGCCGGTCTCGGCGGTGGCCCCGGACAGGGAGGGGTCGGCGCCGCGCAGCCGGGACAGGGCGTGGCCGACCTCGGGTGACAGCTGTCGGCGGCCCGCGTCGAGCCGTGCGGCCAGCGCCTGGTCGAGGAGGGTGAACCGGGCTTCCCAGCCGCGCAGTTCGCGCAGCCGCTCGGTGAGCCTCGGCCAGTACGGTCCGAGCACGTCGGCGAGGTCGAGGTAGACGTCGCGGAAGTGCCGCATCGGTGTGCCGAGGAGGCGGTAGGCACCGGTCGGGGTCAGGTTGACCTCCAGGCCGTGGACCTCGCCGCGGTGCACGCCGGTCACGGGGCCGGTGTGCAGGCCGCTGATCATGGCGGCGGGGGCGGGGCGCAGGAGGCCGTCCGAGCCGGTGACGTGCAGTCCGTCCGCGAAGGACAGGACCAGGGTGAAGGTGCCGTTGGGCAGCTCCAGGCGGCGGCGCGGCTCGGGGAAGCCGGTGCGGAAGCCGGTGTACCCGAGCACGTGGCGGCGCAGTGCGGGAGCGGCCCGCCGGCGTACCGATCCCATCCGCAGCCTCCCTGGACGCAGCGCGTGCGTACGGCGGCAGATGATGTCAGCGGGCGGGCGGCGGCGGCCAGACCGCTTCCGGCCAGGCCGGAAGCGGTCGGGGGCCGGGTCAAGGTCAGCCGGCGGCGGAGCCCTCCGCCTGGTTCGGGACCGCGCCGCCGAAGCGGCGGTCGCGCTGGGCGTACTCCAGGCAGGCCGCCCACAGGTCGCGGCGGTCGAAGTCGGGCCACAGCACGTCCTGGAAGACCATCTCGGCGTACGCGCTCTGCCAGAGCAGGTAGTTCGAGGTGCGCTGCTCGCCGCTGGGCCGCAGGAAGAGGTCCACGTCCGGCATGTCCGGGTAGTACATGTACTTCGCGAGGGTCTTCTCGTTGACCTTCGACGGGTCGAGCCGGCCGGCCGCCACGTCGCGCGCGATGGCCTGCGCCGCGTCGGCGATCTCCGCGCGGCCGCCGTAGTTCACGCAGAAGTACAGGGTCATGGCGTCGTTGTCGACGGTCTGCTCCTGCGCGACCTGGAGCTCCTGGACGACCGACTTCCACATCTTCGGCATGCGGCCGACCCAGCGGATGCGGATGCCCAGCTCGTTCATCTCGTCGCGGCGGCGCCGGATGACGTCGCGGTTGAAGTTCATGAGGAAGCGGACCTCGTCGGGCGAGCGCTTCCAGTTCTCCGTCGAGAAGGCGTAGAGGGAGAGGTTCTTGACGCCCATCTCCAGGCAGCCCTTGAGCACGTCCAGGACGACGCCCTCGCCGACCTTGTGGCCCTCGGTGCGCGGCAGTCCGCGCTCCTTGGCCCAGCGGCCGTTGCCGTCCATGACCACGGCGACGTGGTTCGGGACAAGCTCGCCGGGGATCCTCGGCGGGCGCTCACCGGACGGGTGCGGCTCGGGAACCTTGTACTCGCGGCGAGAGCGTCCCAGAATCCCGCGTCGTGCCATGTGCCCAGCTCCTATTTCTCGACGTAACGCAGGGAGCGTAGCCCGCGCTCCAGATGCCAGTGCAAATAGGCGGAGACGAGCCCGCTGCCCTCCCGCACGTGACGCGCCTCGCACGCGTCGGCGTGGGTCCAGTCGCCCGTCAGCAGGGCGCTGAGCAGGGCGATGGCCTCCGATGAGGGTACGACGCTGCCGGCGACCCGGCAGTCCCCGCACACCACCCCGCCCGCGGCCACGGAGAAGTGCCGGTTGGGGCCGTGCATGCCGCATTTCGCGCAGTCGTCGAAGCTCGGCGCGTAGCCGTTGACGGCGAGGGAGCGCAGCAGGAAGGCGTCGAGGATCAGGTGCGGCTCGTGCTCGCCGCGGGAGAGCGTCCGCAGGGCCCCGACGAGCAGCAGGTACTGCTGCACGGAGGGCTCGCCCTCGTTCTCGGTGAACCGCTCGGCGGTCTCCAGCATGGCGGTGCCCGCGGTGTAGCGGGCGTAGTCGGTGGCGATGCCGTTGCCGTACGGGGCGATGATCTCGGTCTGGGTGCAGAGCGGGAGGCTGCGGCCGACGAGATCGCTGCCGCGGGAGAAGAACTGCACGTCGGCGTGGGAGAAGGGTTCCAGTCCGGCGCCGAACTTGGACTTCGTACGCCGGACCCCGCGGGCCACGGCCCGTACCCGGCCGTGGCCCCGGGTCAGCAGCGTGATGATGCGGTCCGCCTCACCCAGCTTCTGGGTGCGCAGCACGATGCCGTCGTCGCGGAACAGACTCATGCGCCCATTGTCACCCGCCCGGCGGTGGTGGCGGCGACGGCGTCCGCCCCCGCCCGGACGGGGGTCCGGGCGGGGGCGTGCGTCCCCGGGCGGGGTCAGCGGGCGGAACCTCCCCCTCCGCCCGCGGGCGCTCCACCCGCGGGCCCGCCGTCCTCGACGGGGCCGCCGGCGGCCGCACCACCGGACGCCGGGCCGTCCTCCACCGTGGAGCGCCCCGGTCCGGGGCCCGCCACGGGGGCCGCCGCCTGGGCGGGCACCGCCACCGCGACCGCTGCGGCGGCCTCGGCCGGCAGGGCGGCGCGGCCGTGGGCCTCGTCCTTGGCCAGGCCGTTGAAGACGAGGTTGAGGACGATGGCGCTCGTGGCGCCGAGGGTGACACCGCTGTTGAGCAGCGAGGCCAGGTCCGCGTCCATGTGCGTGGTGAAGAAGGCCGGGACGGTCGCCGGGAGCAGGGCGAAGGCCAGGGAGACGCCCACGATCAGCGCGTTCTTCTCCTCCTTGAGCTCCACCTTGCCCAGGGTCTGGATGCCGGCCAGGGCGACCATGGCGAACATCACGGTCGCGGCGCCGCCGAGCACCCCGTGCGGTACGGCGGCGACGATCGCGGCGGCCTTGGGCAGCAGACCCAGGACGATCATGAACACACCTGCGGCGACGACCACGAACCGGCTCTTGACCTTCGTCATCCGCACCAGGCCGACGTTCTCGGCGAAGGCGACGTAGGGGAAGGAGTTGAGGACGCCGCCGAGGGCGGTCGCGGCGCCGTCGGCGCGCAGGGCGCGGGCCACGGTCTCACTGTCGATGTCCTTCTCGACGATCTCGCCGACGGCGTAGGTGTCGCCGGTCGTCTCGACCATGGTGATCAGCATCACGATGAGCATCAGGACGATGGGGAACCACTCGAACTTCGGGACCCCGAAGTGGAAGGGCGTGGTGACGCCGATCCAGCCCGAGTCACCCACGTCGCCGAACTTCGCGTCGCCCAGGAGGAAGGCCACGAGGGTGCCGCCGACCAGGCCGAGGAGGATCGAGATGCTGGAGAGGAAGGGCTTGCCGATCTTCATCAGGACCAGGATGAAGAGCATCGTGCCGCCAGCGTAGGCGAAGTGCCGCGGGGCGCCGAAGTCGGGGCTGCCGAGGCCGCCGGCCGCGTCGTTGAGGCCGACGGGGATCAGGACGATGCCGAGGACCGTGATGACCGTGCCGGTGACGACCGGCGGGAACAGCCGCATGACGGCCCGGAACGCGCGGGCGGGCAGCCAGGCGAAGGCGAAGGTCGCGAGGCCGGCGGTGATGACCGCCCCGTAGATGACCAGCAGGGCGGCGGTTCCGCCGCCGGCCCCGAGGCCTATCGCGATCATCGGCGAGACGGCGGTGAAGGTGACGCCCTGGATCAGCGGGAGGCGCGCGCCGACCCGGCCGATGCCCCAGGCCTGGATGATCGAGGCGATGCCGCAGGTGAAGAGGTCCGCGTTGATCAGGTAGACCAACTGCTCGGGGCTGAGTTTCAGTGCGTTGCCGACGATGATCGGGACGATCACCGCACCGGCGTAGAAGGCGAGTACGTGCTGGAAGCCGTACAGCGCGAGCTTGGGGAGGGGGAGCACCTCGTCGACCGGGTGGGTGCTCTGCTCTCCGTTGCCGGAGAGCCGGGCGGCGACACGTGCCATCTCTGCCTGGCCCTTCAAAGAGGTAGGTGACTGAGAGGAGATCGGGAGGCCCCCTGGCCGGAGTGGGTCGCGAACCCGTTGATCCGTCAGGGTGGCCGGTTGCCACGGGGGGGGGTCACGTGGAGCGGAGCCCCGCTGTGTGCGGGCGGCGTCTCGTCGTGTGACCGGAATTGAACGCCTGTGGGCGGCCTCACAGATATCGTCGACCTCTACAAACTGTTGACGCTGCGCGATCTTCGATCTGTAGGTTTCTCCCCTGGCCGGGCCCTGCGCGCCGGGGTATGCAGCGGACCCTCCGGGGGACCGCCCTGCGCCCCCGCACTCGCGAACCCCTCCCCCAACTCCCCACGCCCTGCCCCGCCCTGCGCTTCGGATCCGCAAACACGGCGCCCCGGACGTGAGCGTCCGAGGGGCGGGACAGCCAGGGCCCACCACCGCCCCAGACACCGTCCTCAGCCCGTCCGGACGGTACGGATCCGGCCGCACGAGGCCGGATCGTTACGTCCCGCAGGGTGGTTTCGGTCGGCTCGGGGCCCGGCCCACGCAAGGAGACGGGCCCGGCGGAGGGTTCCGCCGGGCCCGTTCGGCCGGAAGGCCGGATCGCTCGGAGTCGCTCAGGGGGCGCGGACCGCCGACAGCAGCCGGTGCACCTCGTCCGTGCCGATCCGCAGCGCCGCGCCCACCGTGGCGAGCACCTCCCGCTCGGCCGGGGTGTACGGGCCGTCCGCGAGCGCGATGCGGGCGCCCTGGAGCAGGATCGACTCCCGGCCGGGGCCGGCCAGGTGCGGGGCCAGCGGTTCCAGGGCCTCGTGCAGCTCTATCGACAGGGCGGCCCCGCAGCACTCCGGGACGTCGTACAGGCCGAGCCGGCCCTCCTCGGTGGACAGCGCCTCCACGAGGGCTTCCAGCTGGCCCTCGGAGCAGTCCTGGAAGCCCACGGCCCGTACGGCGCACACGGCGGCCTCCAGGGCCGTGCGCGAGGCCGTCCCGCCCGCGGCGAGCACGGCCAGGGTCACGGTGTGCACGGCGTCGCGCAGCAGCGCCGTGAAGCGGGTCGTGGTGAGGTGGTCCAGCACCTCGGTGTCGAAGCGCTCCCGGCAGCCCTGGCACTCGACGACCGGCCCGGCCTGTCCGCGCGGCAGCAGCGGCACCCCGAGGACGGTGAAGCGGCGGCGCCCGGTCCGCCTGCGGTAGTTGCGGTCACCACCGCAGTCGGGGCAGAAGAACTCCCCGTCACCCACGGTGCTCCAGGTGGTACGGATGCCCCAGACCGTCAGCTTCCGGCCGTCCCCACCCCGAACTGGCAGCACGTCGCACCTCCGTAACCTTCCGGCAACATCGCCGGGTTGGCGTGATGTTAGCCACATCGGTGAGGATGCGTCAGTCGTGTGACAAGACAACATCCCCCGGGACCCGGACTTGGCCGAACTGCGCCCCCGCCTCCGGCCCCGGAAACGGCGGGGCCCCGCTCCCGCGCACGCCGCGGGAGCGGGGTCCCGTACGGGGTCCCTACGGGTGTCAGCGGCCCGCGCGGTTGACGGCGGAGATGACCGCCTTCAGGGAGGCTCGGGTGGTGTTGGCGTCGATGCCGATGCCCCACAGGACCCGGCCGTCGATCGCGCACTCGATGTACGAGGCGGCCACGGCGGAGGCGCCCTCGCTCATGGTGTGCTCGGTGTAGTCCAGCAGGCGGGCGTCGACGCCGATGCCGGCCAGTGCGTCGAAGAAGGCCGAGATCGGACCGTTGCCGGTGCCGTCCAGCACGGTGTCCACGCCGTCCACGACCGCCTCGACGGTCAGCGTGTCGGTGCCGTCCTTGTCGGTGGTGGTCTGGCCGGAGCGCAGCTGGATGCGGCCCCACGGGTTCTCGGGGTTGGGCAGGTACTCGTCCGCGAAGGCGTCCCAGATGGCCTTCGGCGTGACCTCGCCGCCCTCGGCGTCGGTCTTGGCCTGGATGATCCGGGAGAACTCGATCTGCATGCGGCGCGGCAGGTCCAGCTTGTGGTCGTTCTTCAGGACGTAGGCGATGCCGCCCTTGCCGGACTGCGAGTTGACCCGGATGACCGCCTCGTAGGAGCGGCCCACGTCCTTGGGGTCGATGGGCAGGTAGGGGACCGCCCATTCGATGTCGTCCACGGTCTTGCCGGCGGCGGCCGCGTCGGCCTCCATGGCGTCGAAGCCCTTCTTGATGGCGTCCTGGTGGGAGCCGGAGAAGGCGGTGTAGACCAGGTCGCCCGCGTAGGGGTGGCGCGGGTGGACCTCCATCTGGTTGCAGTACTCGCTGGTGCGGCGGATCTCGTCGATCTGCGAGAAGTCGATCTGCGGGTCGATGCCCTGGGAGAACAGGTTCATGCCCAGGGTGATCAGGTCGACGTTGCCGGTGCGCTCGCCCTGCCCGAACAGGCAGCCCTCGATGCGGTCGGCGCCGGCCATCAGGGCCAGCTCGGCGGCGGCGACGGCGGTGCCGCGGTCATTGTGCGGGTGCACGGAGATGCAGACGTTCGCGCGGCGGGTCAGGTTGCGGGCCATCCACTCGAAGCGGTCCGCGTGGGTGGAGGGGGTCGAGCGCTCCACGGTGGCGGGCAGGTTCAGGATGATCTCCCGGCCCTCGGCCGGCTGCCAGACGTCGCAGACGGCCTCGCAGACCTCCAGGGCGAAGTCCAGCTCGGTGTCGGTGAAGATCTCCGGGCTGTACTGGTAGCCGAAGACGGTCTCGGGGCCCAGCAGCTTGTCGGCGTACTCCATGACCAGGCGGGTGCCGTCCACGGCGATCTGCTTGATCTGCTCCTTCGAGCCGCGGAAGACCACGCGGCGGAAGGTGGGGGCGGTCGCGTTGTACAGGTGGACGGTGGCGCGCCGGGCGCCGACCAGGGACTCCACGGTCCGCTCGATCAGGTCCTCGCGGGCCTGGGTCAGTACGGAGATGGTGACGTCGTCCGGGATGGCGCCCTCTTCGATGATCGAGCGCACGAAGGCGAAGTCGGTCTCGCCGGAGGAGGGGAATCCGACCTCGATCTCCTTGTAGCCCATGCGCACCAGCAGGTCGAACATCTCGCGCTTGCGGGCGGGGGTCATCGGGTCGATCAGCGACTGGTTGCCGTCGCGCAGGTCGGTGGACAGCCAGCGGGGGGCCTTGGTGACACGGGCGTCCGGCCAGGTGCGGTCCGGGATGTCCACCTGCTCGTACCGGCCGTACTTGTGGATCGGCATCCCGGAGGGCTGCTGGGTGTGGGTCGCGTTCGTGATGGGCGTGGGGCGACCGACAAAAGGCTGCTGGCTCATGGCGTTGGGCTCCTCGCGTGTCCGCGTAGTTCGCTGGGACGGCCGACGGCGGTAGTGGAAACCGCAACACCGAACTCCGCGGGGAGGGGGTCGGCCTACGACTACAGACCCTCGCCGCGGCAGCTAAGGAGAAGCAGCCCGAAACGCATGATGGACCGAGCCTAGCCGAGCCGCGCCGTGACGCGAGGACCTGTTTCAGTATGCAAGACCCGCCTGTCTGCTTTGCACCCTATGTGAGCTACGACTCTTTTGACCTTGCCAGGTCGGTTCGATCCGTCAACGCAGGGTCACCTCTTTCAGACAAGTGAATGAATCGTCGTCGCATCTGGTGACAAGGGAGTGACGCACTGCCACATTGCGGGACATGGATGCCTCCTTCACCCACCGCCGCCCGGTCTTCTGCACCGTCGTGCCGCCCCACCTCCTCGACCGGATCGCCCGGTCCTCCGACCCCCGGCGCGCCGACCTCGCCCAGCGCACCCTGGAGCGCGACTCCCTGCTCCGCACGCGCCGCCGCGTCAGCGCGGTCCGGGGACTCCTCCCCGCGCCGGGGGCCCCGGTCTCCGACGAGCCGAACCGGACCATCCACGACGCGGAGCACGGCACCGCGCTGCCCGGCGCGACGGTGCGCACGGAGGGCGGACCCGCCGGCCGGGACGCCACCGTCAACCGCGCCTACGCAGGACTCGGGGCGACCTTCGAGCTGTTCCTGAAGGGCTTCGGCCGGCGCTCGATCGACGATGCCGGACTGGCCCTGGACGCGACCGTGCACTACGGCCGGGAGTACAACAACGCCTTCTGGGACGGCCGGCAGATGGTCTTCGGCGACGGGGACGGGGAGCTCTTCCTCGACTTCACGGTGTCGCTCGACGTCATCGGCCACGAACTGGCCCACGGGGTCACCCAGTACACGGCGAACCTCGACTACTACCAGCAGTCCGGCGCGCTCAACGAATCCATGTCGGACGTCTTCGGCTCGCTGATCAAGCAGTTCTCACTGGGGCAGACGGCGCAGGAGGCGGACTGGCTGATCGGGGCCGGGCTGCTGGGGCCCGCGGTGAGCGGGGTCGCGCTGCGCTCGATGAAGGCCCCGGGGACCGCGTACGACGACGACGAGCTGGGCAAGGACCCGCAGCCCGCGACGATGGACGGGTACGTGCGGACCTCGCGCGACAACGGCGGGGTGCACATCAATTCCGGCATCCCCAACCACGCCTTCTACCTGGCGGCGACCGAACTGGGCGGCAAGGCCTGGGAACGCGCGGGCCAGGTTTGGTACGACGCCCTGACCGGCGGGGAGCTGGCCCCGGACGCCGACTTCGCGGACTTCGCCCGGGTGTCGGCGGCGGCCGCCGCGGCCCGGTACGGGGACGGCGGCGCCGAGCACCAGGCCCTGCAGAAGGCCTGGTCCGCGGTGGGCGTCCCGCTGGCGGGGTAGGACCCTCCCCATGCGCATCCAGGTGGTGAGGACGGGCGGCTTCGCGGGCATCGAGCGCCGGGCCGAGGTGGACACCTCGGACCTGCCCGACCGGGACGAGTGGCGGGCCCTGGCCCTGCGGGCCCTGGAACCGGGTCCGCCGGGCCCCGGGGCGGACGGGGTGCGGGACGGGTTCTCGTACCGGATCACCGTGGACGGGCGGACCGTGTCCTGCCGCGATCCGCACCTCTCGGACGCCCAGCGGGCGCTGGTCTCCCGCGTGCTCAAGGAGGGCGCCTGAGCAGGCTCCCGCCGCGGGTCCCGAAACCAGGTGCCCGGTCCGGCCCGTTTTGCTTGGATGGCCGGATGACCGAGCACTTGATCGACATGACGCTGCCCGCCCTGGAGCGGTACTACGACACGGCGCCCCGGGTGGGCGGGGCGCGGGCCGAGGACTTCGGCCCGCTGACCTTGTTCGTGCAGGAGGGCGAGGGCTGGCCCTACTACGCGCGGCCCGCGCTCGGCGGCTCCGCGGCGACCGCGGAGGACGTGCAGCGGGTCCGGGCCCGGCAGCGGGAACTGGAGGTGCCCGAGGCCTTCGAGTGGGTGGCCGAGACCAGCCCCGGGTTCCGGGCCGCGGCCGAGGCGGCGGGCCTGCACGTGCACGCCCACCCGCTGATGGTCCTGGACCCCTCGGCCGAGGCACTGCCCCCGCACCCGGAGGTCCGCCTGATCGAGGCGGACGACCCGCTGCTCACGGCGGCCGTCACGGTTCCCGCCCTGGCCTTCGCGGACCCCGGTACGGCACTGGGCGAGGCCGGCGCGGCCGAACTGGCCGCGGCGTCCGTCGATCCGCAGGCGCGGGCCCGGGCGGGCCAGGTGTCGGCGATGCTGGCGTCCGGCCGGACCGTGATGGCGGCGGCCGTCCGCGACGGCGTGGTGCTGTGCTCGGGCCAGTACAACCCGGTCGGCGAGGTCGGCGAGGTGGTGGGCGTCGGCACGCTGCCCGCGGCCCGGCGCCGGGGCCTGGCCCTCGCGGTGACGGCGGCCCTGGTCGCGCAGGCCCGCGCACGGGGGGTGCGCACGGTCTTCCTCTCCGCGGGCGACGAGGACGTGGCCCGGGTCTACGCCCGGGCCGGCTTCCGCCGGGTGGCGACGGCGCTGATCGCGGAACCGCCGCAGGGCTGAGGCGGGCGAGGCAGGCCGGGCCGGCCCGCGCGCTTTTGCAGGAACGGCAAAGAAGTTTGCCCGCCCGCGGGACCCGGCGGAGCATCGGCGGCACAGGCACCGACGAGGAAGAGGACGCCGTGACCGAGCACGCGCACACCCCCGGCACGCAGCCCGCCGGCGGCGAGGAGTTCTGGGACGACCGCTACCGCGGGAGCGACCGGGTATGGAGCGGCAACCCGAACGCCGTCCTGGTCCGGGAGGTCGAGGGGACGC
Source organism: Streptomyces sp. cmx-4-9 (assembly GCF_046548835.1). Lineage (NCBI taxonomy): Bacteria > Bacillati > Actinomycetota > Actinomycetes > Kitasatosporales > Streptomycetaceae > Streptomyces > Streptomyces sp. cmx-4-9. The sequence continues at coordinate 122,465 of NZ_JAEBEE010000007.1, forward strand.
CCCCCGGCCGGGCCCTGGACCTGGGCTGCGGCGAGGGGGCCGACGCGGTGTGGCTGGCCCGGCAGGGCTGGCAGGTCACCGGGGCCGACATCTCCGGCGTGGCCCTGCAACGGGCGGCCGGGCACGCCGCCGAGGCGGGGGTCGCCGACCGCGTGGAGTGGCAGCGGCACGACTTCGCCGCATCCTTCCCCACGGGGCGCTTCGACCTGGTCTCGGCCTGCTTCCTGCACACCTACGGGGAGTTCCCGCGTCCCCGGGTGCTGCGCGCGGCCGCCGCGGCCGTGGCCCCGGGCGGGATCCTCCTGGTGGCCGGCCACGCGGGAAGCCCCTCGTGGGACCCGGACGCCCACCCGGGCCTGGTGCTCCCCACCCCCGACGAGGTCCTGGAGCAGCTGCAGCTGGCCGGAGACGACTGGGAGGTCCTCGTGGTGGAGGAGCACGTGCGGCCGGCGCAGGCCCCCGACGGCACCTGCGGCAGCCGCCCCGACAACCTGGTCAAGCTGCGGCGCCTGCGCTAGGCCGTCTCTTCCGGACCTGTCCGCTCCCGGGGCCGGGCGGGAGCCCGGCCCCGGCAGCGGGTCAGAACCCGAGCTTGCGCAGCTGCTTGGGGTCCCGCTGCCAGTCCTTGGCGACCTTCACGTGCAGGTCGAGGAAGACGGGGGTCCCGAGCAGCGCCTCGATGTGCTTGCGCGACTTCATCCCGACCTCCTTCAGGCGGGCGCCCTTCGGGCCGATGATGATGCCCTTCTGGCTCGGCCGCTCGATGTAGACGTTGGCGTGGATGTCGAGCAGCGGCCGGTCGGCGGGCCGGTTCTCGCGCGGGATCATCTCCTCGACGACCACGGCGATGGAGTGCGGGAGCTCGTCCCGTACGCCCTCCAGGGCCGCCTCGCGGATCAGTTCCGCGACCATCACCATCTCGGGCTCGTCGGTGAGGTCGCCCTCCGGGTACAGCGGCGGGCTCTCGGGCAGCATCGGCGCGATCAGGTCGGCCAACAGCTGGACCTGGGTGTCGCCGACCGCGGAGACGGGCACGATCTCGGCCCACTCGAAGCCCAGCTCCTCGGCGAGCTGGTGCACGGCGATGAGCTGCTCGCCCACCGTCTTGGACTCGACCAGGTCGGTCTTGGTGATGATGGCGATCTTGGGGGTCTTCTTGATCCCCGCAAGCTCCTTGGCGATGAACTTGTCGCCGGGGCCGAGCTTCTGGTCGGCGGGCAGGCAGAAGCCGATGACGTCGACTTCCGACCAGGTCGCGCGCACCACGTCGTTGAGGCGCTCGCCGAGCAGGGTGCGCGGCTTGTGCAAGCCGGGCGTGTCGACGAGGACGAGCTGGGCGTCGGGGCGGTGCACGATGCCGCGGACGGTGTGGCGGGTGGTCTGCGGCCGGTTGGAGGTGATCGCGACCTTGGTACCCACGAGTGCGTTGGTGAGGGTCGACTTGCCCGCATTGGGGCGGCCGACGAAGCAGGCGAAGCCCGCGCGGTGCGGGCTGGTGGACTCGGGGGAACGATCGCTCATACGGGCCATTCTCCCCGATGCCGCTCCCAGCGCCGACCAGGCCGCCGCCGCGAGCACCGACAGGCCGGCCGGCCACGCGGCGAGGAAGGGGTGGCGGGCGTAGTCCGCACTGCCCTGGGCCGTGGTTCCCTCGGCCCGGGCGCGGACCGTCACCCGGGCCGTCTCCAGCTCGGGCGCCCCTTCCCAGCGGGTGCTGAGCCGGACCTCCTGGCCCGGCAGCAGTTCGGCGGGCAGCCCGGTGAGCCGGCGGCCGGGCAGCGCGCGGCCGAGGGTTGCGGAGGCGGTGAGCTCCGCGCTCGGCCGCAGGGTGACGTTGCCGAGGTTGTGGAGGGTGTAGGAGACCTCCGCTCCGGTGTCCCGGCGGCTGACCGTGACCCCGCGGACGGCGAGGGCGGGCGCGGTGGGGCCGCTCACCCGCAGGTACAGCCGGGCGGCGACGGCCTGCTGTACGCCGATCCCCCGCTCGGCGGCGGCTGCGGGCCGTTCCTCCAGGGCCACCACGGCGCCGGGGTGGTCCCCGGGTTCGGCCCGGTCGGGGACGGTGACGGTGAAGGGGACGCTGACCGACCCGCCGGCCGGCACGGTGACCCGGTCCCGGGCGAGCCGCGTCCAGGCGCCGACGGTGCGGCGCGGCTCGTCGGGGCCGCGCACGGCGAAGCCGCCGTCGCGGGCGGTGGGGTGGGCATCGGCGGCGTACAGCCGGAAGGTGCGGGCCCGGGCGGTGCGGTTGGCGACGGTCACGGAGTCGGCGACGGCCCGGCCGGGGGCTGCGGCCAGGTGGAAGGAGGGCCGCTGCCGGGCCGCGCCGGCGGCGGGCAGTACGGACCACTGGCCGTTGTCGGCGGCGGCGGCCGTCCCGGCGCAGGCCGGCCCCGCGAGGACGGCCGCCACGGCGAGCAGCAGCGCCGCCGCGGAGCGGACCGGCGCGGTGCGGCCGGCGCCCGCCGCACCGCGCGGCGGCAGCAGCCGGGCCGGCAGCCGGGCCCTCACGACAGGGTCAGGGTGAGCAGCGCCGTGTACCCGCCCGGCGGGGTGTACGGCGGGACCTGGAGGGAGACGTTCGCATCGACCGTGAAGGTGCCGCCGGTCAGCGGGGCGTCCGGGGTTGAGGCCAGGACCGCGCCGTCGGGGCCGACGGCGCCCGCGCTGCCGGGCGTACAGGGGCTGGGGCTGCCCGGGGCCGCGGTGCACGCGGGGGTCCAGGACAGCGACGCGCCGGGGATGCGGACCCCTCCGGGGCCGGTGAAGTCGGTGACCCTGCCGGTCAGGGACCAGCCGGCCGGGCCGCCGCGGGCGTCCTTGACGGTGACGGTGGCGATCCGGCCGGGGGCGGCGCCGCCGTCGCCGTACGGGACGGCGCCCAGGGAGACGTCCTCGCCGGTCTGGGTCATGGCCAGGGCGCCCGGCTCGACGACCGCGCTGAGCTGCTGGGTGCCCGGCTGCGGCGGGGCGGCCTCGACGACCGTGTAGGCGGCCGGGCCCGAGCCCAGGCGGGCCGACCAGGCGGCGCCTTCGTACGCCACCACGGCGGTGGTGCTCCGGTCCGTGACCGGCAGCTGCGCCCGGACCCCGCCGTGCGCGTCGGCGGTGGCGGCTGCCCGGTCGGCGGTCTCCGCGGCCCCGGCCCGGCCGGCGACCGTCACCACCGCACCGGGGGCGAAGCCGGCGCCGGTGACCTCGACGCGGGCGCCCGGCGTCCCCTGGGCGGCGCCGAGGGCGACGCTGCGCAGGTTGGCCGCCGGCAGGGGGGTCGCGGTGAGCCGCGCCGAGACGGGCGGGGCGCCGGCCTCGGCGGGCGTGCAGACCGTGTCCTCTACCGTGGGCCCGCCGGTGTGCAGGGTGTAGCCGCCGGGGGCGAGCGTGGTCTCACCGGGCGCGGTGACGGTGAAGGTGCCCGTCATGGTGACCGCGGGGAGCTGTCCGCCCTCGCCGACCGGTTCGTTGCGCCGGGTCCCGACGACGGTGACCTCGCCGCTCTGCGCCCCGGCCAGCAGGACCCGGCCGGTCGGGGTGAGCACGTCGGCGGGCAGTTCGCCGGCGCGCGGGTTCACGGCGGGGGTGGCGGCGAGCCGGTAGGTCACGGTGACGGTGTCGCCGACGCGGGGTGCGGGGTCGGCCACCGTGATCCGGGCGGTGCTGGTCCCGTCGGCGGGCGGGAGCCCGGCTTCCTGGGGCGGCAGGCACTGCGTGCGGAAGTCCACCGGTCCGGGCGGCCGGCCGGGGGGCTCCGCGCCGTCGGCCGAGGCCGGCGGACTCAGGGCGCCCCCGGTCGCGGCGGCGAGCACGGCCAGGCCCACGGCGGCCTGCCACCTGCGGTTGCGCACCCCTGCTGCCACTGCCCGCCCCCTGGTCACCTCACGCCGACAGGGGGCCATTCACGAGCCGACGGCGGGAGAAGTCAAGGCACGGACCCGGCACCGTCTGATGGGCCATCAGAAGCTGTCAGGGTAGGCGCATCGCCTCCTCGCCGACCCCTCGCCCACCCCTCTCCCGCGCCGACGGCCGCGCCGTCGGCCGCGCCGTCGGCGGAGGCCTCGCGGAAGGTGCGCCGGTAGGCCGTGGGGCTCACCCCCAGGGCCGCCTGCACGTGCTTGCGCAGGGACTGGGCCGTGCCGAAGCCCGCCTCGCGCGCCACCTGTTCCATCGGCAGCTCCGTGCGCTCCAGCAGCCGCCGGGCGCGCTCCACCCGCTGCCCGACGATCCACTGGCCCGGGCTGGTCCCGGACTCCTCGCGGAAGCGCCGGGTGAAGGTCCGTACGGACACGGCTTCCTGGCGCGCCAGGTCGGTCAGGCGCAGCGGCTCGTGCAGCCGGTCCAGTACCCAGGCCCGGGCGGCCGTGGTGCTGGCCAGCTGCGGCTCGGGCACCGGCCGGTCGATGAACTGGGCCTGGCCGCCCTCCCGGTGCGGGGGTACGACGGTCCGCCGGGCCACCTCGTTGGCCACGGCCGCGCCGTGGTCGCGGCGCACGATGTGCAGGCACAGGTCGATGCCCGCGGCGACCCCGGCCGAGGTGAGGACGTCGCCGTCGTCGGTGTAGAGCACGCCGGGGTCCACCCGCACGGCCGGGAAGAGCTGCTGGAAGTGGTCGGCGGACGCCCAGTGCGTGGTGGCCCGACGCCCGTCGAGGTATCCCGCGGCGGCCAGCACGTAGCCGCCGGTGCAGATGGACACGAGCCGGGTGCCGGGCCGGATGTGGGCGAGGGCGGCGGCGAGCTCCGCGCTCAGCCGGCCCTCCTCGTAGGCCGGACCCAGTTCGTACGAGGCCGGCACCACGACCGTGTCGGCGGTGGCCAGCAGTTCCGGTCCGTGCTCGACGTGGACGGCGAAGTCGGCGTCCGTACGCACCGGTCCGGGAGCGAGCCCGCAGGTCAGGATCGTGTACAGCGGCCGCCCGGCCCGGTCCGCGGCCCGGCCGAAGATCCGGTGCGGAATGCCGAGCTCGAAGGGCAGCAGCCCGGCGAGGGCCAGCACGACGACGCGGTGCGGCCGGGCGGGCTCCGCCGCAGGCGGGGACGGGCGCGTGGGCTCCATGGCCCGATCGTAGCGAAGCATGACAGTCAGGCCACTGTCGTCGGGGGCCTTGCGGGCCGGAATCTGACCGCGTGACCCAGACTGCCTCCGGCCCCCTCGCCGCCTCCCCTGCCCCGCAGCCCCCGCGCCGGGGCACACGTGTCCACCGCGCCTGGTCCGTGGCGGTGGTGACGTTCGTGACGATCATCGGCGCCGCGGCCTTCGCCTCCCTGCCGGGCCTGCTCATCGAGCCCCTGCACGAGGAGTTCGACTGGTCGCGCGCCACCATCGGCTTCGCGGTCTCGGTGAATCTGGCGCTGTACGGGCTCACCGCGCCCTTCGCCGCCGCGCTGATGGACCGGTTCGGCATCCGCCGGGTGGTGGCGCTGGCCCTGCTCGTCATCGCCGGGGGCTCGGTGGCCACGGTGTGGATGACCGCGCCCTGGCAGCTGGTGCTGTTCTGGGGCGTCCTGGTGGGTCTGGGCAGTGGCTCGATGGCCCTGGCCTTCGCGGCGACGGTGACCAACCGCTGGTTCACCGCCCGGCGGGGGCTGGTCACCGGCATCCTCACGGCGGCCGGGGCCTCCGGCCAGCTGGTCTTCCTGCCGCTGCTGTCCTGGCTGGTGGAGCACCACGGCTGGCGTCCGGCGGCCGTCACCGTCTCGCTGGCCGCCCTGGCCGTGGCCCCCTTCGTCTGGCTGCTGCTGCGCGACCACCCGGCGGACCTGGGCCTCGCCCCCTACGGCGGCGCGTACGCGCCGAAGCCCGGCCCCGTCCCCGGGGCGGCGCGGCGGGCGGTGGCCGTGCTGGTCAAAGCGGCGCGCACCGGCCCGTTCTGGCTGCTGGCGGGCACCTTCGCCATCTGCGGCGCCTCCACGAACGGGCTGGTCAAGACCCACTTCGTCCCGGCGGCCCACGACCACGGCATGCCGGTGACGGCTGCCGCCGGCCTGCTGGCGGTGATCGGGGTGTTCGACGTGGTGGGCACGATCGCGTCCGGCTGGTTCACGGACCGCTTCGACGCCCGGCGGCTGCTGGCCGTGTACTACGCACTGCGCGGGGTCTCGCTGCTGTTCCTGCCCGTGCTGCTGGCTCCGTCGGTGCATCCGCCGATGGTCTTCTTCATCGTCTTCTACGGCCTGGACTGGGTCGCGACCGTGCCGCCGACCATCGCCCTGTGCCGCGAGCACTACGGCGAGGACAGCGCCATCGTCTTCGGCTGGGTGCTGGCGTCGCACCAGGTGGGCGCGGCGCTGGTGGCCTTCCTGGGCGGCGCGGCCCGGGACGCCTTCGGCTCCTACGACGTGGTCTGGTACGCCTCGGGTGCGCTGTGCGCGATGGCGGCCCTGATGGCGGTGGTCATCCGCCGCCGTCCGGCTCCGGCCGCGGGCCCCCTCCCGGCCGGGGCGTAGGGCGGCGGCCGGCCGTCAGCCCGCCGGGGTCGTGGACTTGAGGGTGCCGTCGGGGCCCGCGAGGAGGACCGGGGTGTCCGGGCCGCCGAGATCGCGCACGGCGGCACGGTCGGCCTCCGCGGGGGCGTCGGCCGCGCTGACGACGGCGGCGGCCTCCAGGGACTGCGCCCCGCTCGCCACGGCCATCGCGACCGCCGTCTGCAAGGCACTGAGCTGCAACGAGTCGAGCGCGACCGTCCCGGCGACGTACGTCCGGCCGGTCTCGTCCCGGACCGCCGCCCCCTCGGGCACGCCGTTGCGGGCCCGGGCGCTGCGCGCCAGCGTGATGATCTTGCTGTCCTCGGGGTCGATCCCGGTGGTGTCGGTCATGGCGAAAGCATAGGGAGCGCTCCGGCGGCGCCGTGCAACGACCCCGCCGGAGCCCGGTTCACGCCCGGTCGAGCCGCAGCCGCTCCGCCTTCGGCAGGCCCGCCACGACCAGGTCGTAGGAGTCCTCCACCAGTTCCCGCACGAGCGCGTCAGGCAGGGCGTCCGGTCCGCCCGCGGTCACGGTGTTCCAGTGCCGCTTGTTCATGTGGTAGCCGGGCACGATCGCCGCGTGCTGCTCGCGCAGCCGTACGGCCTGCTCCGGCTCGCACTTGAGGTTGACCTTCAGCGGTTCGCCGTCCAGCGCGCTGAGCGCGAACACCTTCCCCAGCACCTTGAACACGGAGGTCTGGGGCGTGAAGGGGAACTCCTCGACCGCCGCGTTGAATCCCAGGCACAGGGACCGCAGTGCGTCCGGGGTCATGCGCCCTCCCCGCCCACGGCCTCCGCCGGGGCCACCGGCTCCACGAGGACCGTCACGATCTTGTTCCGCCGGCCCGCGGGCGATTCCGCGGTCAGCCGCAGCGGCCGCCCGTCCGGCAGGTCCACCACGGCCGAGGCGCCGGCGATCGGCACCCGGCCGAGCGCCTTCGCCAGCAGCCCGCCCACCGTCTCCACGTCCTCGTCGTCGAAGGCCTCGACCTTGAACAGCTCGCCGAGGTCGGTGATGTCCAGACGGGCCGTCACCCGGTAGCGGTCCTCGCCGAGCTCCTCGACCGGCGGCAGCTCCCGGTCGTACTCGTCGGTGATCTCGCCGACGATCTCCTCCAGGATGTCCTCGATCGTGACGATGCCGGCCGTGCCGCCGTACTCGTCGATGACGACCGCCACGTGGTTGCGCACCTGCTGCATCTCCCGCAGCAGGTCGCCCGCGTTCTTGGTGTCGGGCACGAAGACCGCCGGCCGCATCACCGTGGAGACCAGGTCGGACTCCGCCTCCCGGCTGACGTGGGTCTTGCGGACCAGGTCCTTCAGGTAGACCATCCCGACGATGTCGTCCTCGTTCTCCCCGGTCACCGGGGTGCGCGAGAAGCCCGACCGCAGGGCGAGGGTGGTCGCCTGGCGGATCGTCTTGTAGCGCTCGATGCAGACAAGGTCGGTGCGGGGCACCATCACCTCGCGCACCAGGGTGTCGCCGAGTTCGAAGACCTGGTGCACCATGCGGCGCTCGTCGTCCTCGATCAGCGACTCCTTCTCCGCCAGGTCCACCATCGCGCGCAGCTCGGCCTCGGAGGCGAACGGCCCCTTGCGGAAGCCCTTTCCGGGCGTGAGTGCGTTGCCGATGAGGATCAGCAGCTGGGGGACGGGCCCCATGACCCGGGCCAGCGGGACCAGGACGTACGCGGCGGCAGTCGCCGTGTTCAGCGGGTGCTGGCGGCCGATGGTGCGGGGGGAGACCCCGACGGCGACGAAGGAGACCAGGACCATGACGGCGATGGCGACCAGGAGCGCCGTCCAGGTGTCGCCGAACTCGTCGAGGCAGACGTAGGTGACCAGCACCCCGGCCGCCATCTCGCAGGTGATCCGCAGGAGCAGGGCCACATTGAGGTAGCGGGTGGGGTCCCCGGCCACCTGGGCGAGCTTCTCGCTGCCGCGGCGGCCCTCCCGTACGGCCTGCTCCGCGCGGAAGGCGGAGATGCGGGCGAGCCCGGACTCGGCGCAGGCCGCGAACCAGGCGACCACCACCAGCAGGACGGCGCCGGTGATCAGCTGCGGGGCGTTCACGAGACGGTCGGGGCCGGGGACGGGCCGGTGATGCCGCGCTCACCGCGCCAGCCGTCGACGATGGCCGCCTGGAGCCCGAACATCTCCGCCTTCTCGTCGGGCTCCTCGTGGTCGTACCCGAGCAGGTGCAGCACCCCGTGGACGGTCAGGAGCTGGAGCTCCTCGTCCATGGAGTGCTGCGTGGGGGCGTCCTCGCCCTGCTTCCTGGCCACCTCGGGGCAGAGCACGATGTCGCCGAGGAGCCCCTGCGGGGGCTCCTCGTCGTCCTTCGTCGGCGGGCGCAGCTCGTCCATCGGGAAGGACATGACGTCGGTGGGTCCGGGCAGGTCCATCCACTGGATGTGGAGCTGCTCCATCGCCCCCTCGTCGATCACGATGACGGAGAGCTCCGAGAGCGGGTGGATCCGCATCCGGGTGAGCGCGTAGCGGGCGATGTCGAGGATCGCCTGCTCGTCGACCTCGGTTCCGGACTCGTTGTTGACGTCGATCGACATGGTGCGCTGGGGTCTACTTCCGCTGGTGGCCTTCGGGGGCCTGCTGGCTGTCGTCGTACTTCTCGTACGCGTCGACGATACGGCCGACCAGCTTGTGGCGGACGACATCCTCGGACGTGAGCCGCGAGAAGTGGATGTCGGGCACCCCTTCCAGGATGCGCTGGACCTCGCGCAGTCCGCTCTTCGCGCCGCCCGGCAGGTCGATTTGCGTGACGTCACCGGTGACGACGATCTTCGAGTCGAAGCCGAGCCGGGTCAGGAACATCTTCATCTGCTCGGCGGTGGTGTTCTGGGCCTCGTCCAGTACGACGAACGCCTCGTTGAGGGTCCGGCCGCGCATGTACGCCAGGGGCGCCACCTCGATGGTCCCGGCGGCCATGAGCCGGGGGATCGAGTCCGGGTCGAGCATGTCGTGCAGGGCGTCGTAGAGCGGGCGCAGGTACGGGTCGATCTTGTCGAAGAGGGTGCCGGGCAGGAACCCGAGCCGTTCCCCCGCTTCGACGGCGGGCCGGGTCAGGATGATCCGGCTGACCTGCTTGGACTGCAGGGCCTGGACCGCCTTGGCCATGGCGAGGTACGTCTTGCCGGTACCGGCGGGGCCGATGCCGAAGACGATCGTGTTCTTGTCGATCGCGTCGACGTACCGCTTCTGGTTGAGGGTCTTGGGCCTGATGGTGCGGCCGCGACTGGAGAGGATGTTTTGCGTGAGCACCTCGGCGGGCGTCTCCTCGACGCCGCCCCCCTTGCCGTTGCCGCTCGCCTTGAGCATGGCGATCGAGCGTTCCACTGCGTCCTCCGTCATCGGCTGCCCGGTGCGGAGCACCAGCATCATCTCGTCGAACAGGCGCTGGATCAGTGCGACTTCCGCCGCCGCACCGATCGCGCTGACCTGATTGCCCCGAACATGGATGTCAGCCTCCGGGAAGGCCTTCTCGATCACGCGCAACAGGGCGTCACCCGAGCCGAGGACCGTCACCATCGGATGGGTGGCGGGGACGGTGAAGTGGGCTCGCGCCTGCCCCGGCGCCGGGGTGTGGGCTGTAGGTGTCTGCGTCATGGGCCGGCACTGTGGCCTGCACATACCTCCCGCTGAGGGGCCGCGCCGATCGACGACCGCCGGACTACCAAGCCTACGTCTCCGTCCCGGCTTCCCCGAGGGGTTTTCCCTCCCGTTCCGTGCCCCGCACCCTACGCGGAGTGGCGGAAGCCGATCGTCGGCACCGCCCGGCGGCGCGCGGCCGGGGTCGAACCCTGCGGGATCAGGGCGTCGAGGAATCCGTAGCGCCCGCGCAGCGCCTCGGGCGCGGCCCGCCACCAGTGGGCCACCTCGGGCCAGCCGGGGGCCGACAGAGAGCCGCCGAACTCCTGGACCGACAGGGCCGCCGTCAGCCCGGCGAAGGCCAGCCGGTCGGCGAGCGGCCATCCGGCGAGCGTGCCGGTGACGAAGCCCGCCACGTACACGTCCCCCGCGCCGGTGGGGTCCAGGGCGTCCACCGCGATCCCGGGGACATGGGCCGTCTCGCCGGTGCGCCCGTCCACCGCGTACGAGCCCTCCGCGCCCATGGTCACCACGGCGACCGGCACCTTCTCGGCCAGCTGCCGGGCCGCGGCCCGCGGGCAGTCCGTCCGGGTGTAGCGCATCGCCTCCCCCGCGTTCGGCAGGAAGGCCTCGCAGTGCTCCAGGTCCGCCAGGCCGTCCAGGTCCCAGCGGCCGCTCTCGTCCCAGCCCACGTCGGCGAAGACCCGCGCCCCGCGCCGCGCCGCCTCCGCCACCCACGGCTCGCCCCGGCCGGGTCCGAGGGAGGCCACGGCCGCCCGGGTGCGCGGCGGGCACTGCGGGAAGGGGCCGGGGCCGGCCGGCGGCGGGGCCTCGTGGCCGTGCGAGACCATGGTGCGCTCGCCCTCGTAGGCCATGGAGACCGTGACGGGGCTGTGCCAGCCGGGGACGGTCCGCGACATGGACAGGTCGATGCCCTCGCCCTGTTCGAGGGCGTCCCAGCAGTACTCGCCGTAGTGGTCGTCCCCGAAGGCGGCGGCGAGCGAGGTGCGCAGGCCGAGCCGGGCGAGGGCGGTGGCCATGTTGGCCACGCCCCCCGGGGAGGAGCCCATGCCGCGCGCCCAGGACTCCGTGCCGCGCACCGGGGCCGAGTCAAGGCCCGTGAAGATGATGTCGAGGAAGACCGTTCCGGTCAGGAAGACGTCGCAGCCCGGTTCCTGGGGGTCGCGCAGCGGACCGAGCGGATCCACTGCTGCGTCGCGGCTGGTGAGGCTGTCCCGACTGGTCACGGTGTACTCCCCGGATTCTTTGCGCGTGCGGCCGATGCCTTGAAGGTTCGTTTCTGCATCAGGGTTTTCCAGGCAAAGCTGGCAGCCTTGCCCGACCCGGACTTGTCCAAAACCTAGTGTGTCGCAGATCACTTCGGGAAGGCTCTTCCGTCAACTCCGCCCGCCTGATGGACCCGGGCCCCGCCCGCTCCGGCGACACCCCACGCACCCTCAGGACCATCCGTGCCCGTCCGCACCCCGGCGGCCCGCCGGATCCGCGGACGGGTCCGCGGGGACGCCCGCTAGCGGCGCTTGGGCAGGGGGATCCGGGCGAGGTCCTCGGCCACGGTGAGCCCGCCCTCGAAGCCCGCCGCGCGCGCCTGGCGCGCGAACTGCGCGGGGTCCGGGTACCGCTGGGAGAAGTGCGTCAGCACCAGGTGCCGTACGCCCGCGTCCCGCGCGACCCGGCCCGCCTGGCCGGCGGTCAGGTGTCCGTGGTCGCGGGCCAGTTGTTCGTCCTCGTCCAGGAACGTGGACTCGATCACCAGCAGGTCGCAGCCCTCGGCGAGCGCGTCCACGCCGGGGCAGAGCCGGGTGTCCATGACGAAGGCGAACCGCTGGCCGCGCCGGACTTCGCTGACCTCGTCGAGGGTGACCCCGCGCAGGACGCCCTCGCGCAGGAGCGCGGCGACGTCCGGCCCCTTGATGCCGTGCTGCGCGAGCAGTTCGGGCAGCATCCTGCGCCCGTCGGGCTCGGTGAGCCGGTAGCCGAAGGACTCCACCGGGTGCGAGAGCAGCCGGGCCTCCAGGGTGTACGGGTCCCCCTGCACGAGGGGCCCGTCCCCGGCCACCGGCTCCTCGCGCAGGGCGACGGTCTCCCGGTAGGCGGTGGCGTGGCGCAGCCGGTCGAAGAACTTCTGCCCGGACGCCGGGTAGTGCGCGGTGACGGGGTGCGGGACCCGGTCGAGGTTGATCCGCTGGATCACCCCGGCGAGGCCGAGGCTGTGGTCACCGTGGAAGTGCGTGATGCAGATCCGGTTGATGTCGTGGGCGGCCACCCCGGCGCGCAGCATCTGCCGCTGGGTGCCCTCGCCGGGGTCGAAGAGGATGCCCTCGCCGTCCCAGCGCAGCAGGTAGCCGTTGTGGTTGCGGTGGCGGGTGGGCACCTGGCTGGCGGTGCCCAGCACCACGAACTCGCGTACGGACACGTGCTATCCCGGGGGCCACTGGAGGCCGCGGCCGCCGAGGACGTGCGCGTGGGCGTGGAAGACGGTCTGGCCGGCGCCGGCCCCGATGTTGAAGACGATCCGGTACCCGTGCTCGGTGATCCCCTCGTCGAGGGCGACCTGGCCGGCCTCGCGCAGCACGTCGGCGGCGATGCCCGGTTCGGCGGCGGCCAGCGAGGCGGCGTCGGGGTGGTGCACCTTGGGGATCACGAGCACGTGTGTGGGTGCCTGCGGGTTGATGTCGCGGAAGGCCACGGTCGTGGCGGACTCGCGGACCACGGCCGCCGGGACCTCCCCCGCGACGATCTTGCAGAACAGGCAGTCGGCCTGCGGTTCCCCGGCCATGGCTTCGCCTCCGTGTCGGTGATCGGTCCGGGCATCGTATCCCCGGGTCCGATCATGCGGGCTCCCCGGCCCGGCCGGGAGGGGCGGTCTAGGACCAGCGTCCGGTGCGGGCCAGCAGGACCGCCACGGCCGCGGTACCCGCCGTGGAGGTGCGCAGGACGGACGGGCCGAGCCGGCAGGGGCGGGCTCCGGCGGCCGCGAAGGCGGCCAGCTCGTCCGGGGAGACCCCGCCCTCGGGGCCGACCACCAGCACGATGGAGCCGGTGGCCGGGAGCTCTGCGGTGGCCAGCGCGCCCGAGGGGGCCTCGCGGTCCTCGTGGAGGACGACCGCCAGGTCGGCTCCGGCCAGCAGCGCCGCCGCCTGCTTGGTGGTGACGGGCTCCGCCACCTCGGGGAAGCGGACGCGGCGGGACTGCTTGCCCGCCTCCCGGGCGGTGGCCCGCCACTTGGCGAGGGACTTCGCCCCGCGCTCGCCGCGCCACTGCGTGATGCACCGCGAGGCCTGCCAGGGCACGATCGCGTCCACGCCCGTCTCGGTCATGGTCTCGACGGCCACCTCGCCCCGGTCCCCCTTGGGCAGGGCCTGGAGCACGGTGATCCGTACCGGCGGCTCGGCCTCCCGCCCGGTCGCGGACACCGTCACCGTCAGCCGGTCCTTGCCCTCGGCCGCCTTCACGACCGCGTCGGCCCAGCCGCCCCGTCCGTCGGTCAGGACCAGTGCCTCGCCCGGTTTCAGCCGCTTCACGGACACCGCGTGCCGGCCCTCGGGGCCCTCCAGGACGCATTCGGGTCCGGTGGGGACCTCTTCGACCACGAACACGGGGGCGGTCATGACGTACTCCTCATCTGCACCATCTGCAACGCACTCTGCGCCTGCGCCAGTTCGGCGGCCAGGACTTCGACGAGCTCCCCCGCCGGCAGCGCCCGCACCAGCCGGTGCCCCTGGCCCGCCCACAGGGCCATGCCCTGCGGGTCCCCGGCCGCGGCGGCCGCCTTGCGCAGCCCGGAGGTCATGTGGTGGATCTGCGGGTAGGCCGCCGGGGCGTACGGCCCGTGCTCCCGCATGAAGCGGTTCACCAGGCCGCGCGCCGGCCGCCCGGAGAAGGCCCGGGTCAGTTCCGTCCGCACGAACAGCGGGTCCGTCAGCGCCTTCTTGTGCAGCGGGTGGGCCCCGGACTCCGGGCAGGGCAGGAAGGCCGTGCCGAGCTGCGCCGCCTCCGCGCCCGCCGCGAGCAGCGCTGCGATCTGCGAGCCCCGCACCAGTCCGCCCGCGGCCACGATCGGCAGGGCGGCCGCCTCGCGGACCTGGGCCACCAGGGCGAGCAGTCCCACCGCTGCCGTGCCGTCGGCCTGCGGGTCGTCGCGGTGGGTGCCTTGGTGGCCGCCCGCCTCCACGCCCTGGACGCAGAGGCAGTCGGCGCCCGCGGCCTGGGCGGCTTGGGCCTCCTCGACGGAGGTCACGGTGACGACGGTGTACGTACCGGCCTTGCGCAGGGCGGCCAGGACCTCGGGCGCGGGGCAGCCGAAGGTGAAGGAGACGACCGGGACCGGGTCTTCGAGAAGGATGGCGAGTTTGGCCTCGTAGCCGTCGTCACCGGTGCCCGTGGTGTCCTCTTCGGCCAGGGAGACGGCGTACCAGCTCGCCTCGCCCGCCAGCTGCCCCCGGTACGCCTCCACGGCGGCCGGGTCCACGTATCCCGTCTGCGGCATGAAGAGGTTGACGCCGAAGGGGCGCCGGGTGAGCGCGCGCAGGTGCGTGATCTCCTGGTACATGCCGTCCGCGGTCTTGTAGCCGCCGGCCAGGAAGCCCAGCCCGCCCGCCTCGCACACGGCGGCGGCGAGCGGCGGGCACGAGGCGCCGCCCGCCATGGGAGCCTGCACGATCGGGTACGGGGAGAGACCGTTCAGTGCGGTGGACATGGTCTGCATCGTGCCATGTCCCGCTCATCGCGCCGAATCACGGCATTCGCCTGGCATAGTCCGCTTCCCCGCCGCCCCGGGACCGGCCGCACCGGCTCCGGGGCCCATGCGCCGAGCCCGGCCCCGGAGCATCCCGGGGCCGGGCTCGTACGTCAGGGGGCGGGCCGGTCAGCGGCCGTTGAAGGCGTCCTTCAGGCGGCTGAACAGACCCTGCTGCCCGGGCGCGAACTGGCCCGTGGGCCGCTCCTCGCCGCGCAGCTTCGCCAGCTGGCGCAGCAGTTCCTCCTGCTGTGCGTCCAGCTTGCTCGGGGTGGTGACCTCGACGTGCACGATGAGGTCGCCGCGTCCCCCGCCGCGCAGGTGGGTGACGCCGCGTCCGTGCAGCGGGATCGCCTGGCCGGACTGGGTGCCGGGCCGGATGTCGATCTCCTCCAGCCCGTCCAGCGTCTCCAGCGGGCACTTGGTGCCCAGCGAGGCGGCCGTCATCGGGATCGTGACCGTGCAGTGCAGGTCGTCCCCGCGCCGCTGGAAGGTCGGGTGCGGCAGTTCGTGGATCTCCACGTACAGGTCGCCGGCGGGGCCGCCGCCGGGGCCGACCTCGCCTTCGCCCGCGAGCTGGATGCGGGTGCCGTTCTCGACACCGGCCGGGATCTTGACCGTGAGGCTGCGGCGGGAGCGGACCCGTCCGTCGCCCGCGCACTCGGGGCACGGGGTCGGGACCACGGTGCCGAAGCCCTGGCACTGCGGGCAGGGGCGCGAGGTCATGACCTGGCCCAGGAAGGACCGGGTGACCTGCGACACCTCACCGCGACCGCGGCACATGTCACATGTCTGCGCGGAGGTACCGGGCGCGGCCCCCTCGCCGGAGCAGGTGGTGCAGATCACGGCCGTGTCGACCTGGATGTCCTTGGTGGTCCCGAAGGCCGCCTCGTCCAGCTCCAGGTCGAGGCGGATCATGGCGTCCTGGCCGCGGCGGGTCCGCGAGCGCGGGCCGCGCTGCTGGCTCTGGCCGAAGAAGGCGTCCATGATGTCGGAGAAGTTGCCGAAGCCGCCCGCTCCGAAGCCGCCGGCCCCGCCACCGCCGCCCGAGGAGGACAGCGGGTCCCCGCCGAGGTCGTAGACCTGCTTCTTCTGCGGGTCCGAGAGCACCTCGTAGGCCGCGTTGATCTCCTTGAAGCGCTCCTGCGTCTTCGGGTCCGGATTGACGTCCGGGTGGAGTTCGCGGGCGAGGCGACGGAAGGCCTTCTTGATCTCGTCCTGCGATGCGTCGCGGCGCACGCCGAGAACGGCGTAGTAGTCCGTGGCCACTTACGACTCCGCCAGGATCTGTCCGACGTAACGTGCCACTGCGCGTACCGCTCCCATCGTTCCGGGGTAGTCCATGCGGGTCGGTCCGACCACGCCGAGTTTGGCGACTGCTTCGCCGCCCGAACCGTAACCGACCGAGACGACCGACGTGGAGTTCAGCCCCTCGTAGGCGTTCTCATGCCCGATCCGTACGGCCATTCCCGACTCGTTGGCCTCGCCCAGCAGCTTGAGGAGCACGACCTGCTCCTCCAGCGCTTCGAGCACCGGCCTGATCGTCAGGGGAAAATCGTGTCCGAAGCGGGTGAGATTG
Organism: Streptomyces sp. cmx-4-9; assembly: GCF_046548835.1. NCBI lineage: Bacteria > Bacillati > Actinomycetota > Actinomycetes > Kitasatosporales > Streptomycetaceae > Streptomyces > Streptomyces sp. cmx-4-9. The sequence continues at coordinate 138,868 of NZ_JAEBEE010000007.1, forward strand.
GCGGTTCCGCCGATCATCAGCCGTTCCTCGGCTTCCTCGACCAGGGTTTCGAGGAGCGTGGCGAGCACGGTGGAGACCGTGCCGCGGTCCTCGGCCTCGAAGGACTCGGGCAGGTCCTGGACGAGCGGGGGGACGTCGGTGAAGCGGCGGCCGACCACCCTGCTGTTGAGCCGGGCCCGCAGGTCGGCGAGGGAGGCCTCGCCGAAGGGGCTCGGGCAGTCGATCAGCCGCTGCTCGACGCGTCCCGTGTCCGTGATCAGTACGAGCATCAGGCGGGCGGGAGCGAGCGCGAGCAGCTCCACGTGCCGGACGGTCGAACGGGTCAGGCTCGGGTACTGGACGACGGCGACCTGGCGGGTGAGCTGCGCCAGCAGCCGCACCGTACGGCCGACCACGTCGTCGAGGTCGACGGCGCCGTCCAGGAAGTTCTGGATGGCCCGGCGCTCGGGCGACGACAGGGGCTTGACCCCCGCCAGCCGGTCGACGAAGAGGCGGTAGCCCTTGTCGGTGGGGATGCGGCCGGCGCTGGTGTGGGGCTGGGCGATGTAGCCCTCCTCCTCCAGCACGGCCATGTCGTTGCGCACGGTGGCGGGTGAGACGCCGAGCCGGTGCCGCTCGGTGAGCGCCTTGGAGCCGACCGGCTCCTCCGTCCCGACGTAGTCCTGGACGATGGCGCGCAGCACTTCGAGTCTGCGTTCACTGAGCATCGCGCACACCTCCAGCTGTGGTCCGTTGCCGAGTTCGTAGCCTGCTGTCTGGCACTCTGAGCATTCGAGTGCCAGAGAACCCCCGCTCAGTGTACGGCCGGGTGGCAAGACCCTGGCAAGGGCGGCCCGCCACGGTAGCGTCGCGGCATGGACGTGCGATGGGAAGAGCAGGGCTGGGAAGAGCTGTCCGGGCGGTCCGGCCGCAGGCGGCTCCCGGTGTGGGATTGCACGGCGGGACTGGTGGTGGGGGACGATTCGGTGCTCCTGATCGACCCCGGGTCCTGTGTCCGCGAAGGGGTGGAACTGCGGGAGCAGGCGGAGCGGCTCACCGGCCGCCGGGTGACCCATATCGCATTCACACACGGACATTTCGACCATGTGCTGGGGGCGGCCGCCTTCGCCGGCGCCGAGGTGTTCGGTGCGGTGGGCCTCGACGGGGTGCTCGCCCGGGACGTCGACGAACTGCGGGAGGGCGCGGTGCGGCAGGGGCTGGCCGAGGACGAGGCCGCCGAGGCGGCGGACGCGCTGGTGCTGCCGCGCCATCCGGTCAGCGGCGAGTGGACGCTGGACCTCGGCGGGGTGCAGGTGCTGCTGGCGAACGTGGGGCCCGGCCACACCGGGCACGACCTGGCCGTCTTCGTGCCGGGCGACCGCGAGGTGGTCTTCTGCGGGGACCTGGTGGAGGAGTCCGGTGCGCCCCAGGCGGGCCCGGACGCCGTTCCGGGGCAGTGGCCCGCCGCCCTGGACCGGCTGCTGTCGCTGGGCGGGGAGGACGCGCTGTACGTACCGGGTCACGGAGCGGTGGTCGATGCGGCCTTCGTCCGTGGGCAACGCGCCACACTGGCCGCTCGTTTCGGCGTGTCGCAGGCGTGACGGCGACCGCTCTCCTACTGTCGGCCGGATGCGCGAGTACTCCCCCGACCTGACCCCCCAGTGGAAGCGCCCGAAGGCCGTGCCGGAGGTGGCGGCGGAAGCCGACCTGGTGGTCGAGGTCGCCGGTACGGACTTCTGCGGGGCGGTGGTGTCCTGCGAGGCCGGCACGGTCACCCTGGAGGACCGTTTCGGCAAGCGCCGGGTCTTCCCGATGGAGCCCTGCGGTTTCCTGCTGGACGGGGCCGCGGTCACCCTGGTCCGCCCGTCGCGGGCGCCGGCGGCCCCGGCGCGCACCGCGTCCGGGTCGATCGCCGTCCCGGGAGCGCGGGCGCGGGTGGCCCGCGCGGGCCGCATCTACGTGGAGGGCCGGCACGACGCCGAGCTGGTGGAGCGGGTGTGGGGCGACGACCTGCGGATCGAGGGCGTGGTGGTGGAGTACCTGGAGGGCATCGACGACCTCCCGGCCGTGGTGGCCGAGTTCGGGCCCGCGCCGGACGCCCGCCTGGGGGTGCTGGTGGACCACCTGGTGCCGGGCTCCAAGGAGTCCCGGATCGCCGCGTCGGTGACCTCGCCCGACGTCCTGATCGTGGGGCACCCGTATGTGGACGTCTGGCAGGCGGTGAAGCCCTCCGCGCTGGGCATCGCGGCCTGGCCGGTCGTCCCGCGCGGCCAGGACTGGAAGACGGGCATCTGCCGGGCCCTGGGCTGGCCGGAGAACACCGGGGCCGCCTGGCAGCACATCCTGTCCCGGGTGGGCTCGTACCGGGACCTGGAGCCCACCCTGCTGGGCGCGGTGGAACACCTCATCGACCACGTCACCGCGCCCTAGTGCGGTGACCGGACACGTCCCGTCCGCGGGGCTGCGGCGGCCTCCGGGTCACGATTGCGGCGAAACCCCTCGCGGGGGAATCTCCGTTCATATGATGTGCCTCCTTTGAGTGACTTTCCGGTGGGGGCACCTATGTACGGCAACGACAGCAGCAGCGACGGTTCGAGAAGCCGCAGACGTCCCGGGGACCGGATCCGGCGGGCCCTGACCGCCCTCCTGGTGGCCGGCGCAGCCGTCGCCTGCGGTCCGGGCGCGACCGAGGGGCCCGCGGTGTCCGCCCCGCCTGCGATCACCTCGGCGGCCCCGACGACGGCCCCGCCGGCGCCCACGCCGTCCCCGACCCCGCCGCCCTCGCCGACGCCCACGGCCGCCCCCACGAAGGCCCCGGCCCCGGCCCCGCCGGCCGCCACCACCGCCCCGGCCTCCGGGGCCGGCCAGAAGGCGCCTGCCGCCCCCACGACCCGGGCGGCGGCCAAACCCGCGCCCCAGCCCACGACCAAGGCCCCGGCGCCTTCGGCCCCGCCCGCGGCAGCGGACTGCGAGATCGTCTCGAACGCGGGGAACTGCTACAACGCGGGCCAGTTCTGCCGCAAGGCCGACATCGGCCGCTCCACACACGCCGGGAACGGCCGGATGATCCACTGCCGCCAGGACGGCAGCCAGGCGCGCTGGGGCTACTAGCGCCCAGCCGGCGGCTGCATGCAGCTACGCACGGCTGCCTGTGGCCATGGCTGCGGCCGCCTGCGGTGGTCCGCGACCTAGTCGACCAGGTCGCGGACCACCGCGTCGGCCAGGAGGCGGCCGCGGAGCGTCAGGACGGCGCGGCCCTCCCCGTACGGACCCGGCTCCAGCAGGCCGTCCGCGAGGGCGCGCCCGGCGGCGGCGAGACCGGCCGGGGCGAGCAGCGACAGCGGGCAGCCGTCCACCAGCCGCAGCTCCAGCAGGATCCGCTCGACCCGGCGGTCCTCCGCCGACAGCAGCTCGCGTCCGGCGCCCGGGGAGCGGCCCTCCGCCAGGGCGGCCGCGTACGCACCGGGGTGCTTCACGTTCCACCAGCGCACCCCGCCCACGTGCGAGTGCGCGCCCGGGCCCGCGCCCCACCAGTCGGCCCCGCGCCAGTACAGCTCGTTGTGCAGGCAGCGCCCGGCGTCCGAGGCGGCCCAGTTCGAGACCTCGTACCAGGAGTAGCCGGCCCGCGCCATGACCTCGTCCGCGATCAGGTACCGGTCGGCGTGCACGTCGTCGTCGGTCATCGGGACCTCGCCGCGGCGGATCCGGCGGGCCAGCTGGGTGCCCTCCTCCACGATCAGCGCGTAGGCGGAGACGTGGTCGGGCCCGGCCCCCAGGGCCGCGGCCAGGGAGTCCCGCCAGTCCTGGTCGGTCTCCCCCGGCGTGCCGTAGATCAGGTCCAGGTTGACGTGCTCGAAGCCCGCCGCCCGCGCCTCCGCGACGCAGGCCTCGGGGCGCCCCGGGGTGTGCGTGCGGTCGAGGACCTTCAGGACGTGCTGCTTGGCACTCTGCATGCCGAAGGAGACCCGGTTGAAGCCGCCCGCCCGCAGTTCGGCCAGGTACCGCGGGTCCACCGACTCCGGGTTGGCCTCGGTGGTGATCTCGGCGTCCGCGGCCAGGCCGAACTCGTCCCGGATCACCGCGAGCATCCGTACGAGGTCGCCGGCCGGCAGCAGCGTCGGGGTGCCGCCGCCGACGAAGACGGTGCGGACGGGCCGGGGGTCGTCGCCGAGCACCTTGCGGGCGAGGCGGACCTCGTCGGCCAGGGTGTCGGCGTAGTTCTCCCGCGAGGCGAGCACGCCGCCGCTGCCGCGCAGCTCGGTCGCGGTGTAGGTGTTGAAGTCGCAGTACCCGCAGCGGGTGGCGCAGTACGGAACGTGCAGGTAGAACCCGAGCGGCCGGTCCCCGGCACCCGCCAGGGCGTGCGACGGCAGCGAGCCGTCTTCGGGCATGGGTTCACCGTCGGGCAGTGCGGAAGGCATGCACCCATTGTCCCGCACTGCCCGAAGGTCGTTGACGGCGCGGCGCCGCCGGCCGGCTACGCCTCGCGGGAACCCTCGTACATCTCGTCGATGAGGTGCTTGAACTCGCGCTCGACGGCCGGGCGCTTCAGCTTGAGGCTCGGGGTGAGGTCGCCGTGCTCGACGTCGAGGTCCCGCGGCAGGATCCGGAACTTCTTGACCGTCTGCCAGCGCTGCAGGCCCTCGTTGAGGGTCTGGACGTAGGTCTCGACCATGCGGGCGGTCTCCGGTGCGGCGAGCACCTCCTGGTAGGTCCTGCCCTCCAGGCCGTTCTCCGCCGCCCAGACGAGGAGCGCCTGCTCGTCGAGGGCGATCAGTGCCGAGCAGAAGTTCCGGTCGGCGCCGTGCACCACGATGCTGGAGACGTACGGGCAGATCGCCTTGAACTGGCCCTCGACCTCCGCCGGGGCGACGTACTTGCCGCCCGAGGTCTTGATCAGGTCCTTCTTGCGGTCGGTGATGCGCAGGTAGCCGTCCGCCGAGAGCTCGCCGATGTCGCCGGTGTGCAGCCAGCCGTCGGACTCCAGCACCTCGGAGGTCTTGTCCGGCAGCCTGTGGTAGCCCTGCATGATGCCGGGGCTGCGCAGCATGACCTCGCCGTCGTCGGCGATGCGGACCTCGGTGCCGGGGAGCGGCTTGCCGACGGTGCCGGTGCGGTAGGCCTCGCCCGGGTTGACGAAGGAGGCCGCGCTGGACTCCGTCAGGCCGTAGCCCTCCAGGATGTGGATGCCGGCGCCGGCGAAGAAGTAGCCGATCTCGGGGGCCAGGGCGGCGGAGCCGGAGACGGCGGCGCGGAACCTGCCGCCGAAGGCCTCGCGGATCTTGGCGTAGACGAGCGCGTCGGCGATCTTGTGCTTGGTGGTGAGGCCGAAGGGGGCGGTGGCCTGGCCGGTACGGCGGAAGTTGTCCTGGGTGACCTTGGCGTACTCGCGGGCGACGCCCACCGACCACTGGAAGATCTTGTACTTGGCTCCGCCGCCTGCCTTCGCCTTGGCGGCCACGCCGTTGTAGACCTTCTCGAAGATGCGCGGGACGGCCGCCATGTAGGTCGGCTGCACGATCGGCAGGTTGGTGATGATCTTGTCGATCCGGCCGTCGACGGCGGTGACGTGCCCGACCTCGATCTGTCCGGAGGTCAGCACCTTGCCGAAGACGTGTGCCAGCGGCAGCCACAGGTACTGGACGTCGTCCTTGGTCATCAGGCCGGTGGCGACGGTGGCCTTGGCCATGTACGACCAGTTGTCGTGCGGCAGCCGCACGCCCTTGGGGCGCCCGGTGGTGCCGGAGGTGTAGATGAGGGTGGCGAGCTGGTCGGCGGTGATGGCCGCGATGCGCTCCTTGACCGCCTCGGGGTGCTCGGCCAGGTACGCCTTGCCGCGCTCCTCCAGGTCGGCGAGGGAGAGCACCCAGCCCTCCGGGTCGCCCTCGGCGGCGACGGCGCCGGCCGCGTCGATGACCACCACATGCCGGAGGTTCGGCAGGTCGGCCCGGCGCTCGCGCGCCTTCGCCAGCTGCACGGCGTCCTCGGCGATCAGCAGCCGGCTCTCGGAGTCCGCGAGGATGTACGCCGACTCCTCCGCGTTGGTGCTGGGGTAGATCGTGGTGACCGCGCCGCCCGCGCACATCACACCGAGGTCGGCGAGGATCCACTCGACACGGGTGTTGGAGGCCAGCGCGACCCGGTCCTCGGCCTGGAGGCCGAGGTCGGCGAGTCCGGCGGCGATGGCGAAAACCCGCTCGGCCGCCTGGCCCCAGCTGAGCGACTTCCAGTCGTCGGGGGCGCCCGGACCACCGGCCGAGGGCACCGGGAACCGGTAGGCCTCGCTGTCCGGCGTGGCGGCGACGCGCTCAAGGAAGAGGGCCGCCACGGTGGGCGGACGGTTCTCGATCATGGTCTGTGTGTCGCTCACGACATCCTCCGGACCGGTCCACGCGGCAGGGCGTGGGCGTGGGGCGCTGGGGGCGCTTGGGACTGGCGGGTTTGCAGCCGCCAGTTTTTTAAACTGGCGAGTAACCATCGAGCGTGATCAGACTAAAGGCCGACCGGCCGGTGCGTAAGAGGCCGCGAGCAGCCGGTTCATAACGAAAGAGGCCCCCGCGCTGACGCGTGGGGGCCTGATTCCGTTCCGTGTCCGGACGGGGTCGGTCCGTGGACCGGTCCGGGCGGGCTACTTCTTCTTGCCGCCGGACTCGTCGCTGGACAGGACCGCGATGAAGGCCTCCTGCGGGACCTCGACGGAGCCGACCATCTTCATCCGCTTCTTGCCTTCCTTCTGCTTCTCCAGCAGCTTCCGCTTACGGGAGATGTCACCGCCGTAGCACTTGGCGAGGACGTCCTTGCGGATGGCGCGGATGGTCTCGCGGGCGATGACCCGGGAGCCGATCGCGGCCTGGATCGGCACCTCGAAGGCCTGCCGCGGGATGAGCTCGCGCAGCTTCGCGACGAGGCGCACGCCGTAGGCGTAGGCGGCGTCCTTGTGCGTGACGGCCGAGAAGGCGTCGACCTTGTCGCCGTGCAGCAGGATGTCGACCTTGACGAGGCTGCCGGACTGCTCGCCCGTGGGCTCGTAGTCGAGGGAGGCGTAGCCGCGGGTCTTGGACTTCAGCTGGTCGAAGAAGTCGAAGACGATCTCCGCGAGCGGCAGGGTGTAGCGGATCTCGACGCGGTCCTCGGAGAGGTAGTCCATGCCGAGGAGGGTGCCGCGGCGCTGCTGGCACAGCTCCATGATCGCGCCGATGAACTCGGTGGGCGCGAGCACGGTGGCCCGCACGACCGGCTCGAACACGTCCGAGATCTTGCCCTCGGGGAACTCGCTCGGGTTGGTGACGGTGACTTCCTTGCCGTCCTCCATGACCACCCGGTAGACCACGTTGGGCGCGGTGGCGATCAGGTCGAGGCCGAACTCGCGCTCCAGGCGCTCGCGGACCACGTCCAGGTGCAGCAGGCCGAGGAAGCCCACGCGGAAGCCGAAGCCGAGGGCCGCCGAGGTCTCCGGCTCGTACACCAGCGCGGCGTCGTTGAGCTGGAGCTTGTCCAGGGCCTCACGCAGGTCCGGGTAGTCGGAGCCGTCGAGCGGGTACAGGCCGGAGAAGACCATCGGCCGCGGGTCCTTGTAGCCGCCCAGGGCCTCGGTCGCACCGTTGTGCAGGCTGGTGATGGTGTCACCGACCTTCGACTGCCGGACGTCCTTCACGCCGGTGATGATGTAGCCCACTTCGCCGACGCCGATGCCGTCGGAGGGGGTCATCTCCGGAGAGGAGACACCGATCTCCAGCAGCTCGTGGGTGGCGCCGGTCGACATCATCCGGATGCGCTCGCGCTTGCTCAGCTGCCCGTCGACCACACGGACGTAGGTGACGACGCCGCGGTACGAGTCGTAGACCGAGTCGAAGATCATGGCGCGGGCCGGGGCGTCCTTGACGCCGACCGGGGCCGGGACCGTGGCGACGACCTTGTCCAGCAGGGCCTCGACACCCAGGCCGGTCTTCGCCGAGACGCGCAGCACGTCCTCGGGCTGGCAGCCGATGAGGTTCGCCAGCTCCTCGGCGAACTTCTCCGGCTGGGCGGCCGGCAGGTCGATCTTGTTCAGGACGGGGACGATCGCGAGGTCGTTCTCCATCGCCAGGTACAGGTTGGCGAGGGTCTGCGCCTCGATGCCCTGGGCGGCGTCCACCAGGAGCACGGTGCCTTCGCAGGCCGCGAGGGAACGCGAGACCTCGTAGGTGAAGTCGACGTGCCCGGGGGTGTCGATCATGTTGAGGATGTGGGTGCTGCCCTTGCCCTCGCCCTCCGTGGGCGCCCAGGGCAGACGGACCGCCTGGGACTTGATCGTGATGCCGCGCTCACGCTCGATGTCCATGCGGTCGAGGTACTGGGCGCGCATCTGCCGCTGGTCGACCACACCGGTGATCTGGAGCATCCGGTCGGCAAGGGTCGACTTGCCGTGGTCGATGTGCGCGATGATGCAGAAGTTGCGGATCAGCGCCGAGTCGGTACGGCTCGGCTCGGGCACGTGGCTGGGGATCGCGGGCACGCAGTGTCCTGATTCTCGGGTCGCAGTCGGAAGCGTCTTGCGGAGCGTCGGTCTCAGCGAAAGTCCGGCTCCCGTCGCTTTCGGCGGCGCGATGCGGATCTGTACGCAGACTCCCATGGTCCCATGGACGGGGCAGTGCGCTCGGTTTGGGCCGTCCGGAGCGTGCCTGGTAGCCTGGGCAGCTGTGTCTCGTATGCCCTCTCAGCTGTCGAGGCACGATCCGAAGCAAGAAACTCTGAACCTGAAAAGGCTCTTTCGTGGCGAACATCAAGTCCCAGATCAAGCGGAACAAGACGAACGAGAAGGCGCGCCTGCGCAACAAGGCCGTCAAGTCCTCGCTCAAGACCGCGATCCGCAAGGCCCGTGAGGCCGTCGTCGCCGGTGACGTCGAGAAGGCCACCACGGCTTCGCGTGACGCCGCGCGTGCGCTCGACAAGGCCGTCTCGAAGGGTGTCATCCACAAGAACGCCGCCGCCAACAAGAAGTCGGCGCTGGCCTCCAAGGTTGCCTCCCTTCAGGGCTGAGCTCCCTGATGTGATCGCCGGGCAGGACCCAGCGGGCCCTCTCTCCCGCTCCTGACCGGCACCCCGCGCCGCACACGAAGCGTTCGCCACGCGGGTGCGGCGCACACCGAGCAGTGACCGAAGGCCCCGGGCCTCCGTCCTTCCCCAGGACGAAAGCCCGGGGCCTTCGCGCTGCCCCCGCCCGCCGGGCCGGGCCGGGCCGGGCCGGAACAGCCAGGCCCGCGGCTCGGACCCGGCGCCGGGGCTGCCCGACACGAGCCGCGACAGAGCCGTACGGGCCGAGGCGGTGCGGCCGGACGGGCCGAGGCGGCCCATGCGGCAGGGCCGGGGCCGGGGCGCCGGGCCACGGCCGAGACCGCCGGTACGTCAGGCGGCACGGGCCGAGGCAGCCGAGGCGGTAGGGGCCGGGGCCGAGGTGGCCGGTGCGTCAGGCCGTACGGGCCGAGGCGGCCGAGGTGGCAGGGCCGGGGCGGCAGGCCGTACGGGCCGGGGCGGCCGAGGCGGCAGGCCGTACGGGCCGGGGCGGCAGGCCGTACGGGCGGGGCGGCCGGGCTGCCTGGCCGGCGGGTCGCAGCGTCCGGGCCTGGGGTTCGGTGGGACCGGTGCTGGGCGTGCCGGGTACGGGCCGCGGCGAGGCCGACTGGGCCGAGATCGCCGGTGCGGCAACACCGAACGGGCCGAAGCGCGTACGCCGGACTGGCCTAGGTTGCCGGGGCGGCCGAGCCGGACGGGCCGGAGCAGCCAGGCTGAACGGGCCGGAGCGGCAGGGCCTGACGGGCCGGGCCTGCCGGGCTCAACGGGTCGGAGCAGTCGGGCTGGAGCAGTCGGGCCGAACGGGCCGAAGCAGCCGAGCCGGACGAGCCGAAGCGGCCGGGCTGCCTGGCCGGCGGGCCGGCGGGCCGGCGGGCCGGCGGGTCGGACTGCAGCGGGTGGGGCCACGGCCGGGGGCTGAGGGGGCCGGGAGCGGCAGCAGGCCGGGCCCGGCGGGTCGGGCACACGGCCACGGACCCGCACGCAAGCCGCACCCCAGAGCCCGCCGCGGCTCAACCGGCGAGCGGGCCGGTGGGGGCAGGGGTCAGCGGCCGCCGGGGCGGGCTGCGCGGGCCACGGCCACCACGGCCTTCTCCAGGGCGTACTCGGGGTCGTCCCCGCCGCCCTTGACCCCCGCATCGGCCGCGGCCACGGCGCGCAGGGCGTCCGCGACCCCGTCCGCCGACCAGCCGCGCATCTGCTGGCGCACCCGGTCGATCTTCCACGGCGGCATGCCCAGCTCCCGGGCCAGGTCGCCGGGGCGGGCCCCGCGCGGGGCGGAGGCCAGTTTGCCGATGGCCCGTACCGCCTGGGCCAGCGCGCTGGTGATCAGCACCGGGGCCACTCCGGTGGACAGCGACCAGCGCAGGGCTTCGAGGGCCTCGGCCGCGCGGCCCTCCACGGCCCGGTCGGCGACCGTGAAGCTGGAGGCCTCCGCCCGACCCGTGTAGTAACGGCCCACCACGGCCTCGTCGATGGTGCCCTCGACGTCCGCGCACAACTGCGCCGCCGCACTGGCCAGCTCGCGCAGGTCGCTGCCGATCGCATCCACGAGGGTCTGGCCGGCCTCGGGCGTGGCCGACCGGCCCAGCGCGCGGAACTCCCCCCGCACGAAAGCCAGTCGGTCCGCCGCCTTGGTCATCTTCGGGCAGGCGATCTCCCGCGCGCCTGCCTTGCGGGCCGCGTCCAGCAGGCCCTTCCCCTTGACCCCGCCCGCGTGGAGCAGGACGAGGGAGATCTCCTCGAAGGGTGCCGCGAGGTACGCCTTGACTTCCTTGACCGTATCCGCGGAGAGGTCGTGCGCATTGCGCACGACCAGGACCTTGCGCTCGGAGAAGAGCGAAGGGCTGGTGAGCTCGGCGAGCGTGCCGGGCTGGAGCTGCTCGGAGGCGAGGTCGCGCACGTCGGTGTCGGCATCGGCGGCGCGGGCGGCCGCCACCACTTCCCGTACGACGCGGTCGAGCAGCAGGTCCTCCTGCCCCACCGCGAGGGTGAGCGGGGCGAGCGGATCGTCGGTGGAGTTCTTCCTGGTGGCCATCGCCTCCAGCATCCCATGCCGCACCGACAGTCCCCCGCGCTCCGGTCCTCCCCGCCGGATCCCCCAGAATGGTCCGGTGAACGTGCGACATGTACTCGTCCTGCCCGACCGCGACGCCGCCGAGGAGGTGGCGCAGGAGGCGGTGGACCGCTTCGGGCTCCCTGAGGAACCGCAGTTGGTGCGCGATGCCCTGGCCGGCGAGGACGACGCCGAGGACGCCCAGTGGCTGGTCGTGGTGGAGGACCCGCAGGAGAAGCTCGACGCCGCGGTGCTGGACGGCCTCGCCGCCGCGCACGAGGGCTGGCTCGAAGCCCCGTAGGCCCCGTAGGCCCCGTAGGCCCCGTAGGCCCCGGCGCAGGAACCCGGCCGGGGCCGGGTTCCGAGCCGCGGCCCGGGCCCCCGACCGGATCTGGCCCAGGGCGTCTCTTTCGGATCGTGTCGGCTCCGCTCGGGTCGTCCGGTGCGGTGCCTCGCACGGCGGAGGGGCTCCCGTGTACGGGACGTAATCGGGAGCCCCGACAACGCGGCGAGGTGCCGTGCCGGGCCGGCCGGGCCTCGACACGATCCGGAAGAGGGGGCCTACGCCTTGTGCACGATCTGGACGTCCAGCGCCACTTCCACGCTCGAACCGATCGCCGCGATCCCGTGCGCCAGCACCGACTGCCAGTTCAAGGTGAAGTCCTCGCGCTGCAGTTCGGCGGTCGCCCGGCAGGCCGCCCGGGGCTCGCCCTCCATGCCGGTGCCCAGCCCCAGGTACTCGGTGTCCAGGGTCACCGAGCGGCTGACGCCGTGGAGGGTGAGGGCGCCCGCGACGGCCCAGCGGCTGCCGCTGCGGTGGATGAACCGCTCGCTGTAGAACTCCACCGTCGGATGCCGGGCGGCGTCCAGGAAGTCGGCGGACCGCAGGTGGTCGTCCCGCAGCCGCGAACCGGTGTCGATGCTCGCCGCATCGATGATCACGTGCATGGAGGAGTCCTCCATGCGCTCGGCTATCCGCACCGCCCCGGCGAAGGTGCCGAACCGCCCACGGATCTTCGCGAAGCCGATGTGCCGGGCGGAGAACGCGATGGAGCAGTGGGCCGGGTCGAGCTCCCAGTGGCCCGGCTGGGGCAGCAGCGGCGGCTCCACCGCATCGAGGATGATCTCGCCCGTGCCCGGCTGCGCCGGGTCCCCCACGAGCGTCGCCCCGTGGAACGGCGCGTACCCCTCGGCCGTGACGGTGAGCCGGTACTCGCCCTCCGGTACGGCTGCCGTGAACCCGCCGTACGGGTCGGTCTCCCCGCTGACGATCCGGCGGCCGATCGGATCGGTCACCTCGAACGTCGCCAGCCTGACCGGCTGGTGGACGGTGTCGAGGACCCGGCAGCTGAGCAGCCGCGCCGTCGGCGGCAGCGTCAGGGTCGCGGATGTGTGCGGGCTGGAACTTCCGTTGGAATCCAGCCCCCGTCGGCGACTGAACATGACTGGTGCACCCCCGTGCTGTGTGGTCGTGTGCCGCTGTGGCGACGACGAATTCGATCATGCTGTCGGGTTGCGGGCAAACAGAGTGGTCGCGCCCGGTATGCCCGGGACGGGTCCGTCGCCGCCTGGCTGGAACTGCTCGCAGTCGCGGACCGGTTCCGGTGACGGCGACCGCACCGTCGGTGTCGGTCCTCAGTACGGTCGCTCCCAACGCCCGCAGCTGTGCGAGCGTACCGGGTGCGGGGTGCCCGTAGCGGTTTCCGGCACCGACCGGGACGATCGCGAGGCGTGGCCGGATCCTTTCGTACAGGGTGGGCTCCTGATGGGCGGAGCCGTGGTGGGCGACCTTCACCACGTCCACCGGCTCCCAGTGCGGGTACGCACGCAAGAGGGCTTGCTGCGCGGCGGGTTCGAGGTCGCCGAGGAGCAGCAGGGTCAGGCCCGCGGTGCGCACGAGGAGGGCGACGCTCGCGTCGTTGGGCCCCTCCGGCGGGGGCCCCTCCGGCGGGGGCCACAGCACCTGCCAGTCCACCGGTCCGGCCCGGCGCCGCTCTCCCTGTGCGGCCGCCACGACGGGAACCCCGGCGGCCCGCGCGGTCCGCCGCACGAACGCGGCCTGTGCGGCGGGCTCCTCGAACCCGGTGGTCTGAATCACACCCACGCTCCGGCCGCGCAGCACCCCGGTCAGGCCCGCCACGTGGTCGGCGTGGAAGTGCGTCAGCAGGAGCAGCGGCACCCGGCGTACGCCCAGCGCCCGCAGGCAGGCGTCCACCGGCCCGGGTTCCGGCCCGGTGTCCACCACCACGGCGGTGCCGGGGCCGAGGGCGAGGACGCCTGCGTCCCCCTGGCCCACGGCGCACTGGACGTAGCTCCAGTCGGGCGGGGGCCAGCCGGTGGCCGTACGGGTCAGCTGCGGCGGCCGCAGCACGGCCAGGAGCAGCAGCAGGGCCAGGCAGCAGACCACCCACCGCCGCCGTGCGAGGCGGGTCCCGAGGGCTACGAGGACCAGCGTGGCCGCGGCCAGCAGCGCCCCGCCCACGGCTCCGCCCGGCCAGGGCAGCTCGGCGCCCGGCAGCCGCGCCCCGGCCCGGGCCACGGCGGCGATCCACCCGGCGGGCACCCCCGCACACCAGGCGAGCAGTTTCGCGGCCGGCATCCACAGCGGGGCCGCCGCGAGCGAGGCGAAGCCCAGCACGGTCGCGGGGGCGGCCGCCAGTTCGGCCAGCAGGTTGCAGGGCACCGCCACCAGGCTGATCCGGGACGAGAGCGCGGCGACCACGGGCGCGCACACCGCCTGGGCGGCAGCGGCGGCTCCGAGCGCCTCGGCGAACCGGGGCCGCATCCCGCGTCGGCGCAGGGCCCCGCTCCACCGCGGAGCCAGGGTGAGCAGGGCGCCGGTGGCCAGGACGGAGAGCAGGAAGCCGGGGCTGCGGGCCAGCCACGGGTCGTGGAGCACCAGCAGCAGGACGGCGGCGGCCAGTGCGGGGACCAGGGACCTGCGGCGTCCGGTGGCGAGGGCCAGCAGGGTGACCGCCCCGCAGGCGGCGGCCCGCAGGACGCTGGGCTCGGGCCGGCACACCACCACGAACGCCAGCGTCAGCGCGGCCCCGCACAGGGCGGTCGACCGGAGGGAGAGGCCCAGGCGCGGTGCGAGCCCGCCCCGCTCGGCCTGCTGGGCGCGGGCCGGGGCCCCGATGAGCAGGAAGAGCACCACGGTCAGGTTGGACCCGGACACGGCCAGCAGGTGGAGCAGGTCGGTGGCCCGGAAGGCCTCGTGCAGGTCGGGCGGGACCCTGGAGGTGTCTCCGACGACCAGCCCCGGCAACAGGGCCCCGGCATCCGGTGCGAGGCCCGCGGTGGCCTCCCGCAGCCCGGCCCGCAGCCGCCCGGCCAGGCGCTGCTCCAGGCCGGGGCCCCCGGTCACCCTCGGCGGCGTGTCCGCGGCCGGGCGCAGCAGCGCCACGGCCCGTTCCCCGGCCCGGCCCGGGCTCAGCCGGGCGACGGCGGACACCCGCGTCGAGGGCAGCAGCCGGGCCCAGTCCTGCTGCCCGGCCAGCACCCGCACGGGAGTGGCGACCCGGGTCCGTGTGCCGTCGGGCCCGGTCACGCCGGTGACCAGGGCGTCCAGCGCCACCACGGGCGGCCCGGCCCCCTTCGCGGTGACCCGCGGATCGGAGGCGACGGTGAACTCCGCGAGCACGCGGGCGTGTTCGGCCGCCAGTCCCACGACCGGCCCGGCCCGCGCCTCGGCCCGCTGGAGTCCCGCGACCCCGGCTCCGGCCGCCGCGCACAGCAGGGCGGCCGCGGCGGCGGCCCCGATCCGCCGGTGCAGGCCGGGCCACCGCCACCCGGCCAGGAGCAGCAGCCCCGCCCCGGCCGCCCCGAGGGCCGCCCCGGCGGCGCTCCAGCGGGCCGGCGCGTCCAGGGCGAGGGCGGCCGCCGCCCAGGCGGCCGCGGCGGGCACGGCGAGCCGCAGGTCCACCGGCCCCGGGCGTTCGGGCCCGGTCACGGCCGCACCCGGGTGCGCAGGTCGGCGAAGCGCCGTTCGCCGATGCCGTCGACCTGGCGGAGCTCCTCCACGGAACGGAAACCACCGCGGGCGGTGCGGAAGTCCACGATGTGCTGCGCCAGGACCGGCCCCACCCCCGGCAGCCCGTCCAGTTGCTCGACCGTGGCCGAGCCCAGACTGATCGGGCCCGGCTGCGGGCCGGCGGCGGGGGCCGCCGCACCCGGCGGGGTCTGCGCCGGGACGCCCACCAGCACCTGTTCGCCGTCCGTCAGCACCCGGGCCCGGTTCAGCCCGGTGGTGTCGGTGCCCGGCCGCACTCCCCCGGCGGCGGCCAGCGCGTCCTCCACCCGGGAGCCGGCGGGCAGCCGTCGCACCCCCGGGTCGCGGACCTTGCCGCCGACGTCGACCACGATCCGCGCCGGGGGCCCCTGCGCCGTGCCGGGCAGCGCGGCCGTCCCGTCGGATGCGGGCCCCGGCGGCGGGGCGCCGGCCGGCGCGGGTCCGGGGGCGACCACGGCGGGCGCGGTGACGGCCTCCGGCCGGGCCGTCCAATAGTGCTGCGCGGCGAAGCCGAGGCCGACGAGCAGGACCACCGCCACGGCGCCCACGGCGCGCGCCTCGACGCCGCAGCGGGCCTGGAGCCACAGCGGCAGCCGATCCCGCACGGCGGAAGCCCAGGCACCCGCGGGGACCGGCCCAGGCGCCTCCGCGGTCGCAGCACCGGTCACCCCGACGGGCACCGCCGCCCGCCCCGCAGGCGCCTCCCCCACATCGACAGCCGGCCCTGCCGCCGGGCCGGCGGGCCCCGTCGTCCGGCCGGCCACCTCCCGATCTGCCGGCTCCCGGCCGGCCACCTCCCGACCTGCCGGCTCCCGGCCGGCCACATCCCGGTCTGCCACCTCACGGTCGACCCGCGCCACCCCCGCCGCCGGCCCCAGGGGCCCCACGGGGCCCACGGGCTGCACCGTCCGCGGCGGGCTGCTGCCGCCCAGCAGGGCCTCGGCTCTGCGGCGCAGCGCGGCCGGTTCCGGATGCGCGGTCCTGCGGGCGCCGGCGCGGTGGCGCAGGCGGCGCTCGAAGGGCCGGGGACGGCCGGGGCCGCTGGTGGCTCCCGAGGTGCGGAAGAGGTGCGGGCTGCGTGCGTGAAGAGTCATGCCCCGACGGTAGGGGCACCTCGCGAAATCCGTTCGGAGCCGCCGATTCCGGTGGATGACAGGCCCGTTGTGGACAACCCGGCCACTCGTTCCGGTGACTCTGCGCGTCGGGGATGCGGTGATCGCGGACCGCAGACCTCCGGCCGCCGGTCGCCGCCGCCGATGCCTGATCGCTGTTGCTGATCCGTGATCAGCGCGGTGCCACGACCGCCGCCAGCAGTCCCGGTCCGGTGTGCGCGCCGATCACCGCGCCGACCTCGCTGACGTGCAGCTCGACCAGGCCGGGCAGGCGTTCGCGGAGCCGCTGGGCGAGCTTCTCGGCCCGCTCGGGAGCCGCCAGGTGGTGCACCGCCACGTCCACCGGCCCCGATCCGGCCCGCTCGACCGCCAGCTCTTCGAGGCGGGCGATGGCCTTGGAGGCCGTACGCACCTTCTCCAGCATCTCGATCCGCCCTCCCTCCAGCGTCAGCAGGGGCTTGACGGCCAGTGCCGAGCCGAGGAGGGCCTGCGCGGCGCCGATCCGGCCGCCCCGGCGGAGGTAGTCGAGGGTGTCGACGTAGAAGTAGGCGGACATGTCCACGGCCCGCTTCTCCGCGGCGGCCACGGCCTCGGCGGCGGTACCGCCCGCCTCGGCCGCCTCGGCGGCGGCGAGGGCGCAGAAGCCGAGGGCCATCGCGACCATGCCGGTGTCCACGACGTGCACCGGGACGGTGGCCGTCCTGGCGGCGACGACCGCTGAGTCGTAGGTCCCGGAGAACTCGGCGGACAGGTGCAGGCTGACGATGTCGGTCGCCCCGGCCTCCGCCGCGGCCCGGTAGGCCCGGACGAACTCCTCGGGGCCGGGGCGCGAGGTGGTGACCGAGCGGCGCTTCTGCAGCGCGACGGCGAGGCTGCGCGCCGAGATCTCGGAGCCTTCCACCAGGGCCTCGCCGCCCACCACCACGGTGAGCGGGACGGAGCTGATTCCGTGCCGCGCCAGGGCCGGTTGTGGCAGGTAGGCCGTGGAATCGGTGACGATCGCGACATGGCGGGACATGAGCCGGAGGTTACCGCCAGTGGGGCCCGGACGGCAGCCCGGGGCCTATCACCAGGGCCGATGTCCGCTCCGGCGCCGCGGGCGCCCAGGCCGCGGCCGCCCTCAGGTGGTGCTCTCCGGGCGGCGCGTCTTGTGCCAGGGGTAGGCGGGCGCCGGGGCCGCCGGGTCGAGCGCCGCCTGCCGGGGGCCCGCGGCCCGTGCGTCGGGCGCCTGCGCGGCCGTCGGCCCCTGGCCGGCAGCCGTTCCGGCATGCGCACCGGGCCCGGCCCCCTGTGCGGCGTCCCAGGCTGCGGCCGCAGCCGCCAGGTCGTCCACCGATTCCCGCGACCAGTCCCGCAGCGCACCGGACTCGACTTCGATCTGGGCCGACAGGGAGGCCAGGTCGTCGTCGGCGAAGCGCCGGGCCCGGTCCCGGGCCGCCCACCGCAGCGAGTCCGCGGCCTGCGTGATCCTCGCCGTGCGCTCCCGCAGGTCGGGGAGGCTGTCGGCGATCCGCCGGCGGTCCGGCTCCTGCTCCAGGTGCTTCAGCTCGTCGTCCAGTTCGTGCCCGTGCGCGCTCAGCCGCTCGAAGAGCTGTACGGACTCCTTCAGCGAAGCGTCCGTCCGGACCCCCTGGTGCAGCGCGTGCTGCGTGGTCCTCATGGAGGTCCGCAGGTCGATGCGCAGCTGCGCGAGCGCGCCCGCGACCCCGACCTGGCCGAGGCTCTTGGCCCGCAGGGCGGTGTCCTCCACGGTACGGCGGGCCTGCGTGATCGTGCGGTCCACGCCGCGCTTGGCCGCCCCCACCACCTTGACGGTCGCGTACACGCCCAGCCCCAGGAAGGTGAAAAGCACCATCAGCGCGAAGATGATCAACGCGGCCTCCATGAGTGTCCCTTCCCCGGTCCGCAGACAGCTGTCCTTGTGTTCCCTTCCACCGTAAACGCACCGGGCAGGCCGGGGGTTCCGATCGAACCCCCAACCTGCCCGTACGGGATGTCCCTCATGCCCCGCCCGCCACGGCGGGGAGGGGGCGCCTCAGATGACGATGTTGACCAGCTTCGGTGCGCGCACGATCACCTTGCGGATCTCCGCACCGCCCAGGGCCGCGACCACGCCCGCGTCGGCCGTCGCCAGCTGCTCCAGCTCCGCGTCGGAGATCGTCGGCGGCACCTCCAGGCGCGCCTTGACCTTGCCCTTGACCTGCACCACGCACGTCACGGTCTCGTCGACGACGTACGCCGGGTCAGCCACCGGGAAGTCCTGGTGCACCACCGAGTCCTCGTGCCCCAGCCGGTGCCACAGCTCCTCGGCGATGTGCGGGGCCAGCGGGGCCACCAGCAGCACCAGCCGCTCCGCGACGGAGCGCTCCAGCGGGCGGCCCGCCTTCGTCAGGAAGTTGTTCAGCTCGGTGATCTTGGCGATGGCGGTGTTGAAGCGCAGCCCCGCCAGGTCTCCGCCCGCGCCGTCGATCGCCTTGTGCAGGGCGCGCAGGGTGTCCTCGGCGGGCTCGCCGTCGACGACGGTGACCTTGCCGGTCTCCTCGTCCACGATGTTGCGCCACAGGCGCTGCAGCAGCCGGTACTGGCCGACGACCGCGCGGGTGTCCCAGGGACGGGAGACGTCCAGCGGGCCCATCGCCATCTCGTACAGGCGCAGGGTGTCGGCGCCGTACTCCTCGCAGATCTCGTCCGGCGTGACGGCGTTCTTCAGGGACTTGCCCATCTTGCCGTGCTCGCGCTTGACGGGCTCGCCCTGGTGGAAGTAGCCGCCGTCGCGCTCCTCGACCTCGGCCGCCGGCACGTACACGCCGCGCGCGTCGGTGTAGGCGTACGCCTGGATCATGCCCTGGTTGAAGAGCTTGTGGAACGGCTCGGCGGAGGAGACGTGGCCCAGGTCGAACAGCACCTTGGACCAGAACCGGGCGTACAGCAGGTGCAGCACGGCGTGCTCGGCGCCGCCGACGTACAGGTCCACGCCGCCGTGCGGTGCGTTCTCGCTCGGTCCCATCCAGTACTGCTCGATCGCCGGGTCGACCAGTGCCCGGGAGTTGTGGGGGTCCAGGTAGCGCAGTTCGTACCAGCAGGAACCCGCCCAGTTGGGCATGGTGTTGGTCTCACGGCGGTAGCGCTTGACGCCGTCGCCCAGGTCCAGCTCGACGTTGACCCAGTCCTCGTTGCGCGACAGCGGGGTCTCGGGCTTCGATGCGGCGTCGTCCGGCGCGAAGGTGCGCGGGCTGTAGTCCTCGACCTCCGGCAGCTCCAGCGGCAGCATCGACTCGGGCAGCGGGTGCGCGACGCCGTCCTCGCCGTAGACGATCGGGAAGGGCTCGCCCCAGTAGCGCTGCCGGCTGAACAGCCAGTCGCGCAGACGGAAGTTGACCGTTCCCTCGCCGATGCCGCGGGCGGCCAGCCACTCGGTGACGGCGGCCTTGGCCTCGACGACGCCCAGCCCGTCCAGGGAGATGCCCTCGCCCGCGGAGTCGACCAGCTTCGCGTCGTACGAGACGAACGCGTCGTCCCACTCGGCCGGGTCGGTGCCGCGGCCGTCGGTGGGCTCCACGACGCAGCGCATCGGCAGCTCGAAGGCGCGCGCGAAGGCGAAGTCGCGGCTGTCGTGTGCGGGAACGGCCATGATCGCGCCGGTGCCGTAGCCCATCAGCACGTAGTCGGCGATGAAGACGGGGACCGGCTCACCGCTGACCGGGTTGGTCGCGTACGCGCCGGTGAAGACGCCGGTCTTGTCCTTGGCATCGGCCTGCCGCTCGACGTCCGACTTGGAGGCGGCCTGCTTGCGGTACTCGTTCACGGCCTCGGCCGGGGTGGCGTGGCCGCCGGTCCACACGGGGTGGGTGCCCTCGGGCCACTGCGCGGGGACGATCGAGGAGACCAGCTCGTGCTCGGGCGCCAGCACCATGTAGGTGGCGCCGAACAGGGTGTCCGGGCGGGTGGTGAAGACGGTGATCGCACCGCTGCCGCCGACCGCGAAGTCGACGCGGGCGCCCTCGCTGCGGCCGATCCAGTTGCGCTGCTGCAGCTTGATGGCCTCGGGCCAGTCCAGCGCGTCCAGGTCGTCCAGCAGCCGATCGGCGTACGCGGTGATCCGCATGTTCCACTGGCTCAGCTTGGACTTGAAGACCGGGAAGTTGCCGCGCTCGGAGCGTCCGTCGGCGGTGACCTCCTCGTTGGCCAGGACGGTGCCCAGCCCGGGGCACCAGTTCACGGGCGCGTCGGAGGCGTAGGCCAGCCGGAACCCGTTCAGCACCTCGGCGCGCGCGGCGGGGTCCAGGGCGCCCCAGGCGCGGCCGCCGGGCACCTCACGGGAGCCGTCCTCGAAGGCGGCGACCAGCTCGGCGATCGGGCGGGCCCGGCCGGCCCCGGTGTCGTACCAGGAGTTGTAGATCTGCAGGAAGATCCACTGGGTCCACTTGTAGTACTCGGGGTCGATCGTCGCGAACGACCGGCGCTTGTCGTGGCCGAGGCCCAGGCGGCGCAGCTGGACCTTCATGTTCTCGATGTTCGCCTCGGTGGACACCCGCGGGTGCGTGCCGGTCTGCACGGCGTACTGCTCGGCGGGCAGGCCGAAGGCGTCGAAGCCCAGGGTGTGCAGGACATTGTGACCGGTCATCCGCTGGTGCCGGGCGTACACGTCGGTGGCGATGTACCCGAGCGGGTGGCCGACGTGCAGGCCCGCACCGGAGGGGTACGGGAACATGTCCATGATGAACTTCTTGGGCCGTGCGACCACGGCGGGGTCTCCGGCCAGGTCACCGGCCGGGTTCGGGGCCTCGTAGGTGCCCTGCGCGTCCCATACGTCCTGCCAGCGAGCCTCGATGTCGGCGGCCATGGCAGCCGTGTAGCGGTGCGCCTCGGCCGCCTCGGGGGCCGGGGTGTTCGTCTCGCTCATGATTTCTGAAGCTCCATCGATCGTCTCTGCCGTCTCTGCCTGCCCAAACGAAAAAACCCCTCGCACAGGAGGGGGCGCCGCGCCGATGCCGACCGTCCGGGGTCGGTACTGATCAGCGCGGCTCGGTAAGCAGAAGGCGTACGGCACGCATGGCGTCAGGGTACCGCAGCGGTCCCCGCGGACGCTCGGACGTTCCGACCGGTGGGCACGACGAGAAGCGGGCCACCCGATCCGGGTGGCCCGCTTCCTCACTGTGGAGCTAAGGAGAATTGAACTCCTGACCTCCTGCATGCCATGCAGGCGCTCTACCAACTGAGCTATAGCCCCTTGCCCTGCCTGCCGCTTCGGTTCCCCTGGCCGGTTCCCCTTGGCGACGTCCCAAACATTACACGGTCATGGCCCTGGTCCAAAAATCGGTTTCCGCCGGGCCAGGGCCATGTCCGTTTCGGGTCGTCCTGTCACGCTCTCGCGAACTGGTAGAACCGCTTGAGCGTGCAGTGTTCGTCGAGGAGCCGGCCGTAGATCGGCTCCCCTTCCAGCTCGCGGTACGTCTCGATCGGGTCGCCCTTTATGATCAGCGCCCGTGCGCATTCCTCGCACCAGTACTGGTAGTCGGGGTTGACCGGGTCCATGTCCCGCACGATCGGCGTGCCGTTGTTGCACCAGTTGCACCGCCGCCGGTGTGCACCCATCCGTCAGCGACTCCCTCCCGCGTCGGGCCGTCGACTCCCCCTCCGGCCGTCCGATTCTGCCACGCCGGTGCGGGCTGGGTCAGCAAGCGCAAAGGGTACAAAAACAAGGATCCCGCCCCCTGTTGGGGACGGGATCCTGATTGTGGAGCTAAGGAGAATTGAACTCCTGACCTCCTGCATGCCATGCAGGCGCTCTACCAACTGAGCTATAGCCCCGCTCTCCGCTGCGCTGTCCCGTTTCCGGTGTTCTGCGCTGCGAACAAGAAGAACTCTAGCCTGTGGCCAGCCGGAAAGTGAAATCCGGGTGGCGGCCCCGCCGGGGGCTGCTCAGTCGTCGTCGCCGAGCACCGGTTCCGGCAGCGTGCCGGCGTTGTGCTCCATCAGCCGCCAGCCGCGGGCGCCCTCGCCGAGGACGGACCAGCAGCAGTTGGAGAGCCCGCCCAGGCCCTCCCAGTAGTACGAGTCCAGGCCCAGCAGGCGGCCGATGGTCGTACGGATGGTGCCGCCGTGGCTGACCACCACGAGCGTGCCGCCCGCAGGCAGCCGGTCGGCGTGCGCCAGCACGACCGGGGCGGCCCGGTCGGCGACCTCGGTCTCCAGCTCACCGCCGCCGCGGCGCACCGGTTCGCCGCGCTTCCACGCCCCGTACTGCTCGCCGTACTTCTCGAGGATCTCGTCGTGCGTCAGGCCCTGCCACTCGCCGGCGTACGTCTCGCGCAGCGCCTCGTCGTGCTCCACGTCCAGGCCTGTCACGGCGGCCAGCTCGGCGGCCGTGTCGGAGGCCCGCCGAAGGTCGGACGCGACGATGGCGTCCGGCTTCAGCGAGGCGAGCAGCCGGGCGGCGCGGCGCGCCTGCGCCACCCCGGTCTCGGTCAGCTCGATGTCCGTGGAGCCCTGGAAGCGCCGCTCCAGGTTCCACGCGGTCTGGCCGTGCCGCCAGAGGACGATCTTCCGGGGGGTCCTGCCCGTGTCGGTCGCGCTCAGAACAGATCACCGTCCAGCTCGTCGTCGCCGGCCGCCTCGCGCAGCGCGGCGTGCTCCTCGGCCTTGCCCTTGGTGAGCTTGGCGTCCTGGGGCAGGTCGATCTCGGGGCAGTCCTTCCACAGGCGCTCCAGCGCGTAGAAGACGCGCTCCTCGCTGTGCTGGACGTGGACGACGATGTCGACGTAGTCCAGCAGGATCCAGCGGGCGTCGCGGTCGCCCTCGCGGCGCACCGGCTTGGCGCCGAGCTCCTTGAGGAGGCGCTCCTCGATCTCGTCGACGATCGACTTGACCTGGCGGTCGTTGGGCGCCGAGGCGAGCAGGAAGGCGTCGGTGATCGACAGCACGTCGCTGACGTCGTACGCGATGATGTCGTGCGCGAGCCGGTCGGCCGCGGCCTGGGCGGCGGCGGTGATGAGCTCGATGGAGCGGTCCGTGGCGGTCACTGGCCATGCTTTCGGGTTGGCGGGCAGATCCTTACAAGGGTCTCATGTACCGCCGACCCCGCCCGCGCGGAACGGGCCGCGCGGACGGAAGTGCAGGTCAGGGCCCGGTGGCGCACCCTCTACGGCGGCCTGGACGGCCCTCAGGACCCCTTGTAGTCCTTGCCCAGGACCACCACGACGTCCGCGTTCACCGCGTTCTCGGCCTTCTTCACGGCGGTCTCGGGCAGCCCCAGCGTCTTGGCCACCTCGACGGCCCGGTCCCGCTGCGCGTCGTCCTGGTAGGTGATCTGCGAGGCGGCGGCCGTCTTGTCGGCCCTGCCCCCGTCGACGAAGGTGTAGCCGCCGTTGAGCAGCGCGGCCTTGGCCGCGCCCTGGGTCTTCGCGTCGCCGGTGGCGTCCCGCAGGCCGACCCGCGGTGCGGCGCCCGGCTGGGAGCTCTGGGCCTGGCCGCCCAGGACCTCCTTGACGACCGTCTTGTTGGCCTCGTCGGTGAGGGTGCCGTCCGGCTTCACCGCCAGGACGTCGGTGCGGTAGGCGCCCACCTTGGCGTGTTCGCCGAGGCGGGCCAGCAGGGCGCCGAGCGTCTGCGCGTTCAGTGCGGGGTCGAGGATCTGGCCCATGGTCTCGACGGTCACCGCCGCCGCCTTCGGGTCGGCGGGGACCTTGCGCAGCACGGCGTACAGCACCTTGCCGGTCCGCTCCAGCTGCTTGGCCTCGGGTTCGCCCTGGCCGCGGTGGGTGGCGTACGCGACGGCCATGGGGCCGCTGAGGCTCTGCTTGCGGCCCTGCGCCACGGCCGGGGACTTGGCTGCCTCGTCGGCCGGGACGGCCGTGTCGGTGTCGACCTCGATCCCGCCGACCAGCTCGACCAGGTTCTCCAGGAAGGGGGTGTCGAGCCGCCAGGTGCCGCCGATGCGGGTGCCGAGGACCGCGTCGAGGGACTCGCGGGTGCCGAGGCCGCCGTCCTCGACCGCCTTGCCGAGCCCGGTGGGTGCGCCGTCCGTGCCGGGGACGGCCAGGGTGTTGGGCAGCAGGACGGTGGCGCCCTGCGCGGCGGTGACGTTGTCGACGAGCAGCGCCGTGGAGGTGCCGCCCTTCTTGGTGTGGTGCAGGTGGACGACGATCATGTCCCGCTTCTGGGCGCCGGCCGCGTCGCCCGCCGCGGCCTTCTTCTGCCCGGGGCCGCCCACGAAGGGCAGCTTGTCCGCGTACCAGAGGTAGCCGAGGCCGCCGGCGACGAACAGGGCGAGGACGACGATCAGCGCCACCACCCGGTGACGGCCGCGGCGGCGGGCCTCCTCACGGCGCTCGGTGCGGCTCTCGGTGAACTTGAGCCAGTCGATGACGTCGTCGGAGTCCTCGTCCGGCTGGTCGATGAAGGCGAACATCTCGGTGCGGTAGTCCCGGTCCGCTCCGTCCCCGGCCGCGCCGCCCGCACCGGGCCCGGCGTCGGGCCGGCGCGGCTCGGGGACCTGCGGGGCCTGCGGCGCGGCGGCAGGCGCCTCGGGTTCCGGGGCGGCCTGCTGCGGGATCCACTGGGCCTGCTGCGTGTCGTACCCGTGGGAGGGGGAACCGGGTTCCGCATACCGGTGCTGCCGGTCGTGGTCCTGGGCCGCGGGCTGCGGCGGCTGGTACGGCTGCCGGCCGCCGTAGGCCTGGTCCTCGTAGGTCCGGCCGCCGTAGGCCTGGTCCTCGTGGGTCCGGCCGCCGTAGGCCTGGTCGTCGTAGGCCTGGTTCTCGTACCCCTGGTTCCCGGGGGCGTGGCCGTAGCCGTACTGCTGCTCGTACGGGGTGACGGGCTGCTGCCCGTACTGCTGCGGGACGGGGGGTCCTGGGTGGGCGGGCCGCGCGGGCGCCTGGCCGTACAGCGGGCGTCCGTACGCGTCGTAGCCGATGAGCTGCTGCTCCTGGCCGGCGTACGGGTCGTACGGGTCGTACGGCTCGTACGGCTCCTGTCGGTCGTTCACCGCGGGGCCCCTCTCTCCGGAAGCTCAGGCTCCCCGGTACAGCTCACGCTTGTCGATGTAGCGCACCACGCCGTCCGGCACCAGGTACCAGACGGGATCGCCCTTGCCCACCCGTGCGCGGCAGTCCGTGGACGAGATGGCCAGCGCGGGCACCTCGACCAGCGAGACCCCGCCCTCGGGCAGTCCGTCGTCGGTGAGCACGTGGCCGGGCCGGGTGACGCCGACGAAATGGGCCAGGGAGAACAGCTCGTCGGCGTTGCGCCAGGTCAGGATCTGGGCCAGGGCGTCGGCGCCGGTGATGAAGAACAGGTCGGCGTCGTCGTTCAGCGCCGCCAGGTCCCGCAGGGTGTCGATCGTGTACGTCGGTCCGCCGCGGTCGATGTCGATGCGGCTCACCGAGAACTGGGGGTTCGAAGCGGTGGCGATGACCGTCATCAGGTAGCGGTCCTCGGCGGGCGACACGGCCCGCTGCGACTTCTGCCACGGCTCACCGGTCGGTACGAAGACCACCTCGTCGAGGTGGAAAAGGGCGGCCACCTCGCTGGCGGCCACCAGGTGTCCGTGGTGGATCGGATCGAACGTCCCGCCCATCACGCCGAGCCGGCGCTTGACCGGGCCGGTAGGCACTTCCTGCTCTCCCATGAGCGCAGAGCCTACTGGCCCGGTGGAGCGGTCCGGCTCCGCACGGGGGCGCGGGCCTTCTAGCGGTCGCGGTTCAGGCGCGTGGTCACCCAGAGCATCAGCAGGAGGATGAACAACGCGCCGCCACCGGTCAGGTAGGGGTTCAGGCTGTCGTGGGTGCCGCCGTGCTGCTCGGCCCCCTCCGAGGCGAGGACGACCAGGTTGTGGGCGGTGGAGGAGAGGCTCATCAGGCAGGCACCTATCGAGTCGGGGAGCGGGCGGAGACTTCGCTCACATCGTATGCGGGGGCCCGGGGCACGCTCACGCCGACTCAGGCGTTGGAGAGGATGGACGCAGGGCCGGGCAGTTCCACGAAGGGGGAGAGGCGCCATGACGCAGACGGGCTTCGAGAAGGAACCGGCACGAGACCGCAGGAGGTTCCCCGGCATTTCCTCGCGGGCGTACGAGCACCCGGCCGACCGCTCCGCGCTGGTCGCGCTGCGCAAGCTCAGCGGGTTCGACACCGTGTTCAAGGCCCTGAGCGGCCTGCTGCCCGAGCGCAGCCTGCGGCTGCTGTTCCTGTCGGACTCGGTGCGGGTGGGCGAGACGCAGTTCCCCCACCTGCACGCGATGCTCCGCGACGCCTGCTACATCCTGGACCTGGAGAAGGTCCCCCAGATGTACGTGCAGCAGGACCCGCGGCCGAATGCCCTGTGCATCGGGCTGGACGAGCCGGTCATCGTGGTGACGACGGGCCTCGTGGAACTGCTCGACGAGGAGGAGATGCGGGCGGTCGTGGGCCATGAGGTGGGCCACGCCCTGTCGGGTCACGCCGTCTACCGCACGGTCCTGCTCTTCCTGACGAACCTGGCGGTGAAGGTGGCGTGGATCCCGCTGGGCAATGTGGCGGTCATGGCGATCGTGACGGCGCTGCGGGAGTGGTTCCGCAAGTCGGAGCTGTCCGCCGACCGGGCCGGGCTGCTGGTGGGGCAGGACCTGCAGGCCTCGATGCGGGGTCTGATGAAGCTGGCGGGCGGCAACCACCTGCACGAGATGAACGTGGACGCCTTCCTGGCCCAGGCACAGGAGTACGAGTCGAGCGGCGACCTGCGCGACTCGGTCCTGAAGATCGTGAACATGCTGCCGCGGACGCACCCCTTCACCGCGGTGCGGGCCGCCGAGCTGAAGAAGTGGTCGGAGCACCGCGACCACCAGCGGATCATGGACGGCCACTACCCGCGGCGGGACGAGGACAAGGACGCCTCGGTGACCGACTCCT
Organism: Streptomyces sp. cmx-4-9; assembly: GCF_046548835.1. NCBI lineage: Bacteria > Bacillati > Actinomycetota > Actinomycetes > Kitasatosporales > Streptomycetaceae > Streptomyces > Streptomyces sp. cmx-4-9. The sequence goes on from NZ_JAEBEE010000007.1 coordinate 165,964, forward strand.
TCCGCCAGTCCGCCGCGCACTACGCCGATGCGGTGCGCACCAGCAAGGACCCGCTGATGAAGCTGGTGGGCGACATCGCCGGGGGTGCGGGCGACCTCGGCGGCCGGCTGCGCGACCGGTTCACCGGCGCGGCCGGCCCGGGGGCGGGCTCGGGCCCGGCCTCCGGCGGCGGCGCTACGGAGCGGGAGGCCTGACGGCGGGGCTCTCGGCGCCCGGACCGGGCGTCGGGGCGCCGGGCTGCGCCATCACGCCGCACAGCCCGGCCGCGCGCCGCGGATGGCCGCTGTCGTACGGGTCGCTCGCGGGCGGGCCGACGGTGGTGGGGGCCGAGCCGGCCAGCAGCGGGCGGAAGCCCTCCGCCGGGTCGGCGGAGCAGTCCTGCGGCCCGGCCATCACATAGGCCGAGGCCAGCTCCGCGCGCCGGGCCGCGAGGTCGGTGCGGTCGAAGCGCAGCCGCAGCTCGCGGCGGACGGTGAACAGCGAGGCGCCGTCGGCGGCGGCCGGGGATGCGGTGGCGGGGCGGACGGCGTACACGAAGGTGTGGTCGGTGGTCACCTCCAGGACGTCCGGAGCCACCTCCTCGAAGCCGAGGGTGCCGTTGACCCGGATGCCGGAGTCGGCCATGACGGCGGTGCGCGGGTCGAAGCGGACCAGCCAGCCGGTGGCCGCGTGCCTGCCGTCGCCGGAGGGCGAGGCGATGCTGCGGTCGAACTGGGTCAGCTGGTCGGGGTCGAGCAGGACGCGTACCGGCCGGGAGGCGGAGCCGGACAGCACCTCGGGGTCGAGGGAGGACTGCACCAGGTAGTCCTTGGCGAGGGACAGGGCGGCGACGACCTGGGCCTCGGTGAAGTGCTGGGTGCGGCTCACGGCGGGGAGGTTGATCCCGGCGGCCCCGACGCGGTACTCGGCGGCGGGACTGTCCGCATAGAGGTCCGCGGGGGCGCCGCCGGGCACCGTGGATGCGGGCGCGAGCGGGACGACGGTGCTCAGGAGCGGCTGGGCGCGGTCCTCGGCCGGGGTGACGTACGGGTTGCGCAGCCCCAGGTAGACGGCGCAGGCGAACGCCGTGGCGATGAGCAGGACGAGCAGCATGCCCTGCCGGGCGCCGCGGCCGGGCGTGCCGGTGCCGTGCCCGGCGCCGTTCGACCAGAGCGAGCGGGTGCGCACGGCCCGGGCGTGCTCGCCCATGCGTTCCTGTGCGGAGAACTCCTGGAGCCGGGCAGCGCGGACGAAGTCCTCGTCGAAGACCACCGACCGGTACTCGTCCGGGCGGAGCTCGTCCTCGCCACCGGCGCCCTCGGGGGCTCCGTCGGTCGGATCTACGGGTCCTGCCATCGCTTCTCCCCGCTGTCCCCGCTTCAGAGAAGCCCCCGGCTCCGCAGCTTGCGAGAGGGGTCTACCTTCAGGGTTGGCGGCCGGCGGGGTACGTAAACGCACCGACCCCGGTCACTTCCCCCAAGGGAGTACTGGCGGGTGCCGGAGCGGGGTCCGCCTCGCTCGCGGCACTGCGGTAGACGGCGCTGAAGGCGAGCGCGACCATGCCGAGGCCCATCACGAAGGCCAGGACCCAGGCGACGGGCCGCAGCCAGGGCGAGCGGCCGCGGTACGGGCGCAGCCGGCCGCCGTAGGCCCCGTACGGGCCGTAGGGGTGGGAGTGGCCGGGCTCGTGGTCCCAGCCGTGGCTGCCCGGGCCGTGGCCGTCGGGGTGTCCGAGGCCGTGGCCGTCGTGGTCCTCGTCGCCGGTCCAGCCCCCGGCGACCGCTGCCCGGGCGGCTTCGGCCTCCGCGTGGGCGAGGTCGGCGGCCCGCTGGCGCTCGGCGGCGCTCAGTTCATGGATGAGGGCGTTCCGGACGAAGGCCTCGTCGAACACCACGGAGGCGAAGTCGTGATCCGCGCCTCCGCGGTCGTCGTCGGGCTCCCCGTCGTCCGGGAACGGCTTGCCCCCCACGTCGTCCGGCACAGGACCAGCCTAGACCTGGGGGGCTGCTTTGGGCAGGGTGTGCGCCGGATTCCGGCCACGCCGTGTCCACCGACCGGTCACCTTACGTGACCGTCGCCGGTGACGATGTACTTGGTGGAGGTGAGCTCCGGGAGGCCCATGGGGCCGCGGGCGTGCAGCTTCTGGGTGGAGATGCCGATCTCCGCGCCGAAGCCGAACTGGCCACCGTCCGTGAACCGGGTGGACGCGTTCACGGCGACCGTGGTCGAGTCGACCAGCTGGGTGAAGCGGCGGGCGGCGGCCTGCGAGGTGGTGACGATCGCCTCGGTGTGGCCGGAGGTCCAGCGCCGGATGTGGGCGACGGCCGCGTCGAGGGAGTCCACCACGGCGGCGGCGATGTCGTAGGACAGGTACTCGGCGGCCCAGTCCTCGTCGGTGGCGGGCAGTGCGGTGGCCTTGGTCCCCTCGGCGGCGGCGAGGACCGCCGGGTCGCCGTGCACGGTGACCCCGGCGTCGGCGAGGGCGTCGAGGGCACGGGGCAGGAAAGCGGCGGCGATGTCGCGGTGGACGAGCAGGGTCTCGGCGGCGTTGCAGACGGAGGGCCGCTGGGCCTTGGAGTTGACGAGGATGTCCACGGCCGTGTCGAGGTCGGCCTGGGCGTCGACGTAGACGTGGCAGTTGCCGGTGCCGGTCTCGATGACCGGCACGGTGGACTCCTCGACCACGGTCTTGATGAGCGAGGCGCCGCCGCGCGGGATGAGCACGTCGACGAGGCCGCGGGCGCGCATCAGCTCGCGGACGGAGTCGCGGGACTCGCCGGGGACGAGCTGGATCGCGTCGGCGGGCAGCCCGGCGCCCTGCACGGCGTCGCGCAGGATCGCGACGAGGGCGGTGTTGGAGGCGTAGGCGGAGGAGCTGCCGCGCAGCAGGACGGCGTTGCCGGACTTCAGGCAGAGGGCGGCGGCGTCGACGGTGACGTTGGGGCGGGCCTCGTAGATGATGCCGACGACGCCGAGCGGTACGCGGACCTGCCGGAGGTCGATGCCGTTGGGCAGGGTGCTGCCGCGGACGACTTCGCCGACGGGGTCGGGGAGCGCGGCGACGTCGCGGACGTCGGAGGCGATGGCCGCGATCCGCTCGGGGGTGAGGGTGAGGCGGTCGATGACGGTCTCGCTCGTGCCGGCGGCGCGGGCCTTGGCGGTGTCGACGGCGTTGGCCTCGACCACCTCGGCCGTACGGGCCTCCAGTGCGTCCGCGATCGCCAGCAGGGCCGTGTCCTTGGCGGACCGCGGCAGTGGGGCGATCTCGGCGGCGGCGGTGCGGGCGGCGCGCGCCGTGGCGAGGACGGGCGAGGTGGCGGTGGCGTCGTCGAGCGAGGTCATACGGCCAGGGTAGTCCCCGGCGGGGCGGTACCCGCGGGGGGTTTCACCCCGCGAGACACGGCACCCGGCGGATCCCGCGGCGCGCCGCGCCCCGCGGGGCCGCGCCACCCGCGGGCGGCGCCGCGCAGGCCCGCCGGCTGCGCCGCGCAGGCATGCCGGCGGCGCAGGGTCGGCAGGGCTGCGCAGGCCGTCGGCAGGGCTGCGCCAGTCGTCGGCAGGGCTGCGCCAGTCGTCGGCAGGGACGCACCGGCCGGCAGAGCGGGCAGTGCCCGGCAGGGTCCGACGAGGATCGGCGAGGCCCGGCCGGGGCGCCCTAGTACGGGTGGACGCCGACCGGGTGGGCGGGGGGCGGGCCGTAGCCCTCGGCCACGCGCTGGTGGTAGGTGGCGCGGTCGATGACCTCCAGGCCGACGATCTCCCAGGGCGGGAGTTTCGCGGAGGAGCGGTGCTCGCCCCACAGCCGCAGGGCCACGGCCGCGGCGTCGTGGAGGTCCCGTGCCTCTTCCCAGTAGCGGATCTCCGCGTGGTCGTCGGCGTACCGGCTCGTCAGCAGGAAGGGGTGGTCGTGCGCCAGCTGTTCGAGGGCGCGCCGGACCTCGGACAGCGGGGCAGGTTTGCCGGACACGCTCAGGGTCACGTGCCAGAGTCTGGAGGCGCCCGGGTCGGGACCGTCGCCGGGCCGGCCCCCGAGGTCGCCGCCGTCACCGTCCCCCGTACCGACGCTGGTCAGCGCTCGTCTCACCAGCCGCCTCCTGTCTCCGCCCCACGTGTCCGCCCTTCACAGTTGACCAGTCCCCGGCCGACCGCGCGGTGCTTTTCCCCAACCTCAGCCCTGCAGCAGGACCAGATCGTCCCGGTGGACGACCTCCCGCTCGTACGCGGGTCCGAGTTCCCGTGCGAGCTCGCGAGTGGAGCGGCCCAGGAGCTGCGGGAGCTCCTTGGCGTCGAAGTTGACCAGGCCCCGTGCGACCGCCCGTCCGGAGGTGTCGCGCAGCTCCACCGGGTCGCCCGCGGTGAACTCCCCCTCGACCGCGGCGATGCCCGCCGGCAGCAGCGAGCTGCCGCGCTCGGTGACCGCCCGCACCGCCCCGTCGTCCAGGACGAGGTGGCCCTGCGGGGTGGAGGCGTGCTGGAGCCAGAGCAGCCGGTCCGCCGAGCGGCGGCCGGTGGCGTGGAAGTGGGTGCCGGTGGGCCGCCCGGACAGGGCGTCCGCGGCCTGGCTCGCCGAGGTGAGGACCACCGGGATGCCGGCCGCGGCGGCGATCCGCGCCGCCTCGACCTTCGTCACCATGCCTCCGGTGCCCACCCCGGCCTTGCCCGCGCTGCCGATGGAGACGTGCGCGATGTCCGCGGGGCTGCGCACCTCGTCGATGCGGGTGGTGCCGGGCTGCGCGGGGTCCCCGTCGTAGAGGCCGTCGACATCGGAGAGGAGGACGAGGAGGTCCGCGCGGACGAGGTGGGCGACCAGGGCGGCGAGGCGGTCGTTGTCGCCGAAGCGGATCTCGTCGGTGGCGACGGTGTCGTTCTCGTTGACGACGGGCAGGGCCCCCATGGCGAGCAGCTGGTCCAGGGTCCGGTAGGCGTTGCGGTAGTGGGCGCGCCGGCTGGTGTCGTCGGTGGTGAGCAGGACCTGGCCGACGCGGATGCCGTACCGGGCGAAGGAGGCGGTGTAGCGGGCGACGAGCAGTCCCTGGCCGACGCTGGCGGCGGCCTGCTGGCGGGCCAGGTCCTTGGGGCGGCGGCGCAGGCCGAGCGGCGAGAGCCCGGCGGCGATGGCTCCGCTGGAGACCAGGACGATCTCCTTCTCCCCGCCGCTGCGGGCCTTGGCCAGGACGTCGACGAGTGCGTCCACCCGGTCGGCGTCGAGTCCCCCGGCCGCCGTGGTCAAGGAGGACGAGCCGACCTTGACCACGATCCTGCGGGCGTCCACGACGCCTTGCCTAGCCGCTGACACGTCTGTCCCCTTGCCCCGTGCGGAAATGCCTGCCGTCTCAATCTACGGGGTGGGCCGCAGGGGCTGCTCGGGGGTTTCAGTGCCTGGACGGGGCCCGTCCTGCGCCTGCTCCGCCTCCTGGTCCCGGGCGGCGCCCGGGACCAGGATCCTGCGGGAGATCAGGAAGGTGAAGGGGATGGCCGCGACCGCCGCGACGAGCGGGGCGATCCGGGTGTCCAGGCCGGCCCACGCCACCAGGGCGTAGAGGCCGGCCGACTGGACGACGTAGTTCGTCACGTTCGTCAGCGGGAAGAGGAGGAACTTCTTCCAGGTCGGCCGGGTCCGGTAGGTGAAGTAGGTGTTCATGAAGAAGGAGCCGACCATCGCCAGCACGAAGGCGAGCGAGTAGGCGGCGAAGTACGGCATCCACGGGTGCAGGAGCAGGTAGATGCCGAAGAAGGCGGCGGTGTTCACCCCGCCCACGAGGGCGAAGCGGAAGATCTGGCCGAGCTGGTCCCGGCGGCTCACCGGGCGCTCCGGTCGGCGCTGGGGTCGAGGGCGCCGCCGGCCCCCTGGGCCCCCTCGGGGCCGGCCTGTGCGAGGCGGCCGGCGCCGTGCGCCTCCTTCACCAGGAAGTGCGGGCGTCGCTTGGTCTCGTAGTAGATGCGGCCGATGTACTCGCCGATCAGACCCAGCATGATCATCTGGACCCCGCCCAGGCCGGTGATGATGGCCACCAGGGTGACGTAGCCCGGCGAGTCGACCCCGTGCGTCATGGCCATGACCGTGATCCACAGGGCGTAGAGGCCGGTCAGGCCGACCAGCGACACGCCGAGCCAGATCGCCAGCCTCAGCGGCCGGTTGTTGAAGGAGATCAGCCCGTCCATGCCGTAGTTCAGCAGGGCGCCGAACTTCCACTTCGTCTCGCCGGCCTCGCGCTGCGCGTTGCGGTAGTCGAAGTGGACGGTGTCGAAGCCGATCCAGGAGAAGAGGCCCTTGGAGAACCGGTTGCACTCGGGCAGCGCCAGCAGCGCGTCGACGGCCGGCCGCGAGAGCATGCGGAAGTCGCCGACGCCGTCGGTGAGTTCCACGTCGACCCAGCGGTTGACCCCGCGGTAGTAGAGACGGCTGAGGACGGAGCGCAGCCTCTTGTCCCCCTCGCGGGTACGGCGGGCGATGATCTGGTCGTGGCCCTGCTCGTAGTGGCCGAGCATCGTGGCGATGAGCTCGGGCGGGTGCTGGAGGTCGGCGTCCATGATCACCACGGCGTCGCCGGTGGACTCACGCAAGCCCGCGAGCATGCCGGCCTCCTTGCCGAAGTTGCGGCTGAAGGAGACGTACCGGGTCCGCTCGCCGTGCTCGGCGGCGATCTTGCGCAGTTTGCCCAGGGTGGCGTCACGGCTGCCGTCGTCGACGTAGCAGACCTCGTAGTCGACGGGGAGGGAGTCCAGGACCCTGCGGATCTCGACGTCGAAGCTGTCGACGACGGCCTCTTCGTTGTAGCAAGGGACAACTACAGACAGCTTCGTCATGAACACTTCCTGCTGGGTCCGATCGGGTGATTGTGCGCCACCTGACCCCGCCCCCGCCCCTCCCTCGGAAGGGTGCAAGAAGAGGATCGGGCGCCGGTCGGCCTGCCTGAGCCGGGGGCGGCACACGGTAGCGTTGACGAGATAAGCGGAACGAGCTGAACGAAACACAACGAAACGAAGGGATCGAGGTGCACGTGCCCGACGTCTCCGTGGTCGTCATCGTCTACAACGACGCAGAGCGTCTGTCGACAGCAGTCCAGTCGGTTTTGGACCAGACCCTGCACGGGGTCGAGGTCGTGATCGTCGACGACTGCAGCAAGGACGGCTCGTACACGGTCGCCCAGGAACTGCAAGCCGCTCATCCGGGGAGGGTGCGCGCCTTCCGGCTGCCCGAGAACAGCGGGGGCTGCGGCGCGCCGCGCAACCACGGCATCCAGCAGGCCACCGGCAGCTACGTCATGTTCCTGGACAGCGACGACGTACTGGAGCGCAACGCCTGCCGGAACATGCTGGAAGCGGCCGAGCGCACCGGCTCCGACCTGGTGTCGGGCATGTGCGTCCGCGTGCACCTCGACAGCCGGTGGGGCAAGACCACCGAGTGGTACCCCTGGATCTACTCGCGCACCCGCACGCTGGAGTCGATCACCGAGTACCCCGACCTGCTGGTCTACGACACCCTCTCCACGAACAAGTGCTACCGGCGCGCGTTCCTGCTGGAGCAGGGCCTGGAGTTCCCCGTCGGCATCCACTACGAGGACCTGCTGTTCTCCGCGCAGGCCTACGTGGCCGCCCGGCGCATCACGCTGATCCCCAACCAGGTGTACTTCTGGAACGTGGTCGAGAAGGCCGCCGCGAAGTCCATCAGCAACCGGCGCCACGAGATCGCGAACTTCGTCCACCGGATGGAGATCCACAGACGCGTCGACGAGCTGCTGGCCGCCAAGGGGCACACGGACATCAAGTCCGCGAAGGACGCCAAGTTCCTCAAGCACGACCTGGTGCTCCACCTGCGCGACCTGCCGCTGCTCGGTGACGCCTACCGCCAGGAGTTCGCCCGGCTCGCCAACGGCTACCTGGCCGGCATCGACCCGGCGGCCTACGAGAACGTCACGTACCTCCAGGCGATCTGCGCCTACCTGCTCGGCAAGGAGGACTGGGACAACCTGATCCCCGCCGCCGACGCCATGACCAACAAGGGCCGGCTCTCCTCCCCCCTGACCGAGCGCGACGGCCGCATCTACTGGTGCGACCAGCACGTCGACGGGCCCGACGGCGCGGAGGCCCGCCGGATACTGGACGTCACCGAGCAGGGCTTCCACACCGCCCCGCTCACCTCCCTCCAGCTCGGCAACCGCCTCACGTCCTACGCCGACGACGGCCGCGGCACCGTCACCCTCTCCGGCGCCGTGGTCAACCCGCTCGGCCGGATCGCCGAGGACGCGGAACTGAAGGCCTCGCTGGAGTTCCGGGCCCGCCGGCAGATCGGCGTGCGCTCCTTCAGCTTCCCGGTGGCAACGGTGCGCCACGCCGGTGACACGATCGAGTGGAGCGGAACCGCCGACATCGGCGGCACGGTCCGCCCCCTCGGCATCATCGACGCGGTATGGGACGTCCGCCTGAAGCTGACCGCGGGCCGCGACCGGATCACCACCCGCGTCTCGGTCGGCGGCGTCGACCTGGAATCGGCCTCCCGGCTGCGCGTGCGGCCCCGGCTGACCCGGCTGGTCTCGGACCGCTTCACCCCGGAGGTCACCAAGAAGGGCAACCTCTCCTACGTCCTGACCGCCGAAGGCGCCGCCGCCGTCCGCACCTCGGGCCTGATCAACCACGCCATACACGGCAAGACGGCGAACGTGGTCAAGCGCGGCCTGCGCAAGGCCCTGCGGGTCCGGCGCAGCATGGGCTCGGGCGAGCAGAAGGTGAAGCTCTACCACGAGGTCTTCTCGAAGCTGCCGGTCAAAAAGGGCACGGTCGTCTTCGAGAGCCACATGGGCAAGCAGTACAGCGACAGCCCCAAGGCGATCTACGAGGAGATGGTGCGCCAGGGCGTGCCCTTCGAGGCGATCTGGTCGTACGCGGGCAAGCCCGCCGGCTTCCCCAAGGAGGCCACCCTGGTGCGGCGTTGGAGCTGGCCGTACCTGCGGGCGCTGGCGCAGGCCGAGTTCTGGGTCGACAACCAGGGCTTCCCGCTGGCGCTCGCCAAGCGGCCGGGGACGACGTACATCCAGACCTGGCACGGCTCCGCGCTCAAGCGGATGGGCTTCCACGAGCCCCGCACCAAGGCGCAGGGCCGGGTCGGCCAGGCCCGTTTCCAGGCCGCGGTGGACCGCTTCGACCACTTCCTGATCCGCTCCGAGCACGATGCGCGCACCCTCGCCAAGGCCTTCCGGCTGCGCGACGAGGTCCTGCTGCGCACCGGCTACCCGCGCAACGACGCCCTGGTCGAGGCGCAGCGGGAGGAGGCGCAGAGCGGCGAACGGGTCCGCGGCCCCCTGGCGGCCGAGCTCGGTATCGACCCCGGCAAGAAGGTGCTGCTGTACGCGCCCACCTTCCGGGCGGGCGCCGACGGCGCCGTGGAGGGCTTCGCGTTCCCCTTCGACGTGGAGGAGTTCGCCGACCGGCTCGGCGACCGCTTCACGCTGCTGGTGCGGACCCACTACCTGAACAGCGTCTCGCTGCCCCCGTCGGTGGCCGGCCGGGTCGTCGACGTGTCCCGGCACCACGACATCACCCCGCTGCTGGCCCTCGCCGACGGCCTCGTCACGGACTACTCGTCGGTGATGTTCGACTACGCGGTCCTGGACCGGCCGATGGTGTTCTTCGCGTACGACTACGAGAAGTACGCCACCGACATCCGCGGCACGTACTTCGACCTGAAGGAGAAGGCCCCGGGCCCGGTCGTGGCCACCGCGGACGAGCTCTTCCAGGCTCTGGCCGCCTTCGAGGAGGCGGACGCCAAGTACGCCGAGGCGCGCCAGCGCTTCCTCACCGAGTTCGGCGAGTACGACCGCGGGGACGCGGCCCGCCGGATCGTCGAGAAGTTCTTCACCAGGAGCGGCAAGTGAGCCAGCAGACCGCCGCCCCCGGCGGCCGGGACGTCTTCCTCGTTTCCAACAGCGTCGACGAACTCGGCGGTGTGACCACCTGGTCCCACCAGATGGCGCGGCTGTTCACCGACCGCGGGCACCGGGTGCACATCGTGGGCATCGCCCCGGTGGCCGAGGAGATCCGGCAGAAGCTCCCCGCGGACCTGCCGTACGCCACGACCACCCTGTACGAGGCGCACCCGCCGGGCGCGCGGCGGCTGAGCGGCCTCAAGGGCCGGCTGAACGCGCCCGAGCGGCGCCGCCAGGCGGCCCGGCGGGCGAAGATGCGGGCCAAGGCGGAGCAGCTCTCCGAGCTGTTCCGGGCGGCCCGCCCGGGCAGCGTCGTGATCGTCACCCAGGTCTGGGCGATGGAGTGGGTGGCGCTCGCCGACACCAAGGGGCTCAGTGTCATCGGCATGAGCCACGAGTCGTTCGAGGCCAGCCAGAAATCCACCCGCGGGGAGCGCGTCCGGCGCCACTACCGGGAGGTGGACCGGCTGCTGGTGCTGACCGCCGAGGACAGCGACCTGTGGATCCGTTCGGGCATGCAGAACGTGGGGAGCATGCCGAACCCGCTGCCCTTCATGCCCGCCGACCCGGCGCCGCGTACCGGGAAGGTGGTGGCGAGCGTCGGCCGTCTGGCCTTCGAGAAGGGCGTCGACCTGCTGCTCGACGCGTGGGCGGACACCGCCCCGCACCACCCCGACTGGGTCCTGCGGATCTACGGGGCGGGCGTGGAGGAGCCGGCGCTGCGGGCGCACTGCACCTCGCTGGGGCTCGACGACTCCGTGGAGTGGCGGGGCAGCACCGACGACGTACTGGGCGCGCTGCGCGAGGCCTCGGTCTTCGCGCAGGCCTCCCGGGCCGAGGGCTTCCCGATCACGCTGCTGGAAGCGATGGCGGCGGGCGTGCCCGTGGCCGCCTTCGACTGCGCGCCGGGCGTGCGGGAGATCGTCACGCACGGCGAGGACGGGCTGCTGGCCCGGCTGGGCAACACCATGGAGCTGGCCGGGCACCTGCGGCTGCTGATGGCGGACCAGGAGCTGCGCGACCGGCTCGGGGACGCGGCCTTCCGCTCGGTGCAGCGCTACTCCAGCTCCGAGATCACCGACCGCTGGGAGGCGCTCTTCGCCTTCCTGGAGCGCTGAAGGCGCGGCGGGCGCCCTGCAACCGACGAAGCCGCCCGCCCCGGACAGGTCCGGGGCGGGCGGCTTCTTCACGGGCAGACCGGGCAGACCGGGCTGGCCGGGATCAGTCGGCGGCGCCGTCGGGCGCGCCGACGCCGGCGGCACGGCGGTTGGCCTCCCAGCCGGCCCACGCGGAGGTGACCATCTCGCGGACGTCGTGGCGGGCCTTCCAGCCCAGCTCGCTCGCGATGCGGTCGGCCGAGGCCACGACCTTCGCCGGGTCGCCGGGGCGCCGGGGGGTGATCACCGGCGGGTGGGCGTGGCCGGTGTGCGTGTTGAGGAGGTCGACCATCTCGCGGACGGAGACGCCCTCGCCGCGGCCGATGTTGACGGTGAGGTCCTTGTACTCCCCGGCCGCCGCCCACTGCGCAAGCTTGCGCGCCGCGGCCACATGGGCCTCCGCCAGGTCCTCGACGTGGATGTAGTCGCGGATGCAGGTGCCGTCCGGAGTCGGGTAGTCGTCACCGAAGATCTTGGCGCCCTGGCCGGCGTCGTAGCGCTCGAAGACCATCGGGACCAGGTTGAAGACGCCCGTGTCGGCGAGTTCCGGGGTCGCGGCGCCCGCCACGTTGAAGTACCGCAGGCAGGCGGTGGCGATCCCGTGCGCCTTGCCGGCCGCACGGATCAGCCATTCACCGGCCAGCTTGGTCTCGCCGTACGGGCTCAGCGGGGCGCAGGGGGTCTCCTCGGTGACCAGGTCCACGTCCGGCATGCCGTAGACGGAGGCCGAGGAGGAGAAGAGCACGTTGCGCACGCCCGCGGCGGCCACGGCCTGGAGCAGGACCGTCAGGCCCTGCACGTTCTCGTGGTAGTAGTACAGCGGCTTCTCGACGGACTCGCCGACCTGCTTCTTGCCCGCGAGGTGCACCACGCCGGTGATCTTGTGCTGGGTGAGGGTCTCGTCCAGGGTCAGCCGGTCCAGGACCGAGCCGACCACCAGCGGTACGCCCTCCGGTACGCGGTCGGCGTTGCCCGTGGACAGGTCGTCGAGCACAACGACCTTCTCCCCCGCGAGCAGCATCGCGCGGACGACGTGCGCGCCGATGTAACCGGCGCCACCGGTGATCAGAAAGGTCATGCGGGTCTCCCGAGTCGGTCCGAGTCTGTCTGGATTGCGGTCTCAGCCCGCCCCGCGGGCCGCCCGGGCCCGGTGGAGGCGGTTGCGTACGAGGTAAAGCGCCCCCTCGGCGCCCGGCGCCAGCCGCAGGGCCAGCGCGCCCGCGGCCGTGCGGTACGGCTGCGACAGCAGGACACCGTACCGGCTGCTGGGCAGGGCGCGGCGGCGCAGCAGCCCGCCGCGGGGGGTCAGCGAGGTGGCCAGGGAACTTCCGTCGGCGCACGCCACGGCGAGCCGCACGTCCCAGGCCTGCATCCGGCGCAGCCCCTGCCGGCGCCCGGTCACGGCCAGCTCCCCGAGGCGGAACGGCAGTTCGGCGCTCCAACCGCCGTCCGCGCCGGGGCGCAGGGCGACGGGCAGGCCGCGTACGGGCTCGCCGCCGGAGCGGGGCAGGAAGTGCAGCCGGGCGGTGCTCGGCCCGGCGGCGGCCAGACGCCCGTACAGGTCGTGCAGGCGGATGCGCACGATGCCGCCGCCGGCCGGTTCGGCGTCGGCGCTGACGGGCAGTTCGGCGGTGTCCAGCCCGGTCAGTCCCGCCAGCTCGACGGGCAGGTCCCCGCTCCACACGGGCTGTCCGTCGGCGCCGACCGCGTACGGGGGCAGCAGGCGGGGCGGTTCGGCGGCGAGGCGGGTGAGGCGCTGGAGGTCGGCGGGCGGTGTGCCGGTGGCGCGCAGCAGCTCCACGATCCAGCGGACGGGGGCTTTCGCGGCGCGGACGTCCTCCTCGGCGAAGCCGGCGAGGTATTCGCGGGTCAGGGTCCACCAGGCGGCCTGGTACGCGGGGTCGGCGCCGATCTCGCGCAGGTACATGCGCAGGTCGTAGTCCAGGAACTTCACCTGGCAGGCCCGGCCGAGCTCCGGGGAGGCGGCGGCGAGGGTGCGGGAGGCCGTGCGGTGGGCCGCGATCCGCGCACGCCAGTTCCCGACGTCCTTGCGGTCCAGGGAGATCGACACCTGCGCGGCGCCGCGGCGCACGTGCCAGACGTAGACGAGGTCGCCGATGACCGCGATGCGGGGGGCGGCGGCCAGGACCTGCGCCGTGAAAGCGAAGTCCTCGTAGGTGAAGCGGCCGTCGGGGAAGCGGATGGAGTGCGCGTCCAGGAAGGCGCGTTCGTACAGCTTGTTCACGCACAGGGTGTCGCGGACCAGCTCGGGGCGGTCCGCGGGCCGCTCGATCACGTCGCCGGGGGTGTAGAGGCCGGGCACCCAGGGCACGTCGTGGCCCTGGGGCAGTTCGCGGCGCACGCACGCGCCGACGGTGACCGGCGCGCGGTGCTCCTCGGCGGCCCGGACCAGCGCGTCGGCGGCGCCCGGGGGCAGGACGTCGTCGCTGTCCAGGAAGAGGACGTAGCGGGCGGTCGCGGCGGCGATCCCGTCGTTGCGCGGGGTGCCGCACCCCCCGCTGTTCTCCGTGCGGTGCACGACCTTCAGGCGGGGGTGCGCGGCGGCCAGTTCGTCGAGCACCCGCGCGGTGCCGTCCGAGGAGGCGTCGTTCACGGCGATGACCTCGGCGACCACCGGGCCCTGGGCGAAGGCCGAGGAAACGGCCTCGCCCACGAGCCCGGCGTCGTTGTACGCGATCACCACGATGGAGACGGTGGAGGAATTGCTGCTCACTCGGAGGATCCTAAGCGACCTGCGTAAAGGCGACTTCAAGGTCGTCCCGGTCTAGAAGGGACGGAACTCGTCGTACTCCTGCTGAGCTGCGTCTCCGCGCTTGGCGTCCTTCTCCTTGCGGCGCTGGGTGGCCGGGCGCGGGGCCTCCAGGCGGTGGTCCTCGCCACGGCGGCCCAGCATCTCGGCGCCGGCCATCATGGTCGGCTCCCAGTCGAAGACGACCGCGTTGTCGTCGGCGCCGATGGCCACGCCGTCACCGGCGCGGGCGCCGGCCTTGCGCAGCGCGTCCTCGACACCGAGCCGGTTGAGCCGGTCGGCGAGGTAGCCGACGGCCTCGTCGATGTTGAAGTCGGTCTGGCGGACCCAGCGCTCGGGCTTCTCGCCGCGCACCCGGTAGACCTCCTCGGCCTCGTCGTAGGTGACGGTGAAGCCGGCGTCGTCCACGGCCTTCGGGCGGATGACGATGCGGGTCGCCTCCTCCTTGGGCTTGCGCGCGCGGGCCTTGGCGATGACCTCGGCGAGGAAGTAGGAGAGCTCCTTGAGGCCCGTGCGGGCGACCGCGGACACCTCGAAGACCTTGTACCCGCGCGCCTCCAGGTCCGGGCGGACCATGTCGGCGAGCTCCTTGCCGTCCGGGATGTCGACCTTGTTGAGGACGACGAGGCGCGGGCGCTTCTCCAGGCCGCCGCCGTAGAGCCGCAGCTCCTCCTCGATGACGTCGAGGTCGGCGAGGGGGTCGCGGTCGGACTCCAGGGTGGCGGTGTCCAGCACGTGCACCAGCACCGAGCAGCGCTCGACGTGGCGCAGGAACTCCAGGCCGAGTCCGCGGCCCTGGCTGGCGCCGGGGATCAGGCCCGGGACGTCGGCGATGGTGTAGACGGTCGAGCCGGCGGTGACCACGCCCAGGTTCGGGACCAGGGTGGTGAAGGGGTAGTCCGCGATCTTCGGCTTGGCGGAGGAGAGCACCGAGATCAGCGAGGACTTGCCGGCGCTCGGGAAGCCGACCAGCGCCACGTCGGCGACGGTCTTGAGCTCCAGGATGATGTCGCCGCCGGTGCCGGGGACGCCGAGGAGCGCGAAGCCGGGCGCCTTGCGGCGCGCGGAGGAGAGCGCGGCGTTGCCGAGGCCGCCGCGGCCGCCCTCGGCGGCCACGTAGGTGGTGCCCTGGCCGACGAGGTCGGCGAGGACGTTGCCCTCCTTGTCGAGGACGACGGTGCCGTCCGGCACGGGCAGGACCATGTCCTGGCCGTCCTTGCCGGAGCGGTTGCCGCCCTCGCCGGGCTTGCCGTTGGTGGCCTTGCGGTGGGGGCTGTGGTGGTAGTCGAGCAGGGTGGTGACCGCCTGCTCCACGACCAGGATGACGTCGCCGCCACGGCCGCCGTTGCCGCCGTCGGGGCCGCCGAGCGGCTTGAACTTCTCCCGGTGAACGGAGGCGCAGCCGTGGCCCCCGTTACCCGCGGCGACATGCAGCTCGACGCGGTCCACGAAGGTGGTCATGGTTGTTCCTCCAGATACAGCGGGAATAGTCCGGAAATTCCGGTGGCAGGCCTTGCTGCCGATGAAACGTGTCTATGGGACAACGCACCGAGGGCGGACCTCTCTTCCCGGCTTGCGCCGGGAAGAGCTGAGATCCGCCCTCGGGAAGTTACGTACGCGCGATCAGCAGGAGCTGGATCAGGCGGCCGGAACGATGTTGACGACCTTGCGGCCACGGTGCGTGCCGAACTCGACGGCACCCGCCTGCAGCGCGAACAGCGTGTCGTCGCCGCCACGGCCGACGCCCGCGCCGGGGTGGAAGTGCGTGCCGCGCTGGCGGACGAGGATCTCACCAGCGGAAACGACCTGACCGCCGAAGCGCTTCACGCCGAGCCGCTGGGCATTGGAGTCGCGCCCGTTCCGGGTGGACGATGCGCCCTTCTTGTGTGCCATGTCTCAGTCCCTCTTACTTCGCAGCCGCGGGGATACCGGTGACCTTGATCGCCGTGTACTGCTGGCGGTGACCCTGGCGACGGCGGTAGCCGGTCTTGTTCTTGTAGCGCAGGATGTCGATCTTGGCGCCCTTGTGGTGGTCCACAATCTCGGCCGTGACCTTGATGCCGGCCAGGACCCACGGGTCGCTGGTCACGGCTTCGCCGTCGACAACGAGCAGGGTCGAGAGCTCGACCGTGTCGCCAACCTTGGCAGTGGAAATCTTGTCAACCTCAACGATGTCGCCGACAGCAACCTTGTGCTGGCGACCACCGCTGCGCACGATGGCGTACACGCGGATCTCTCTCTCACTCGGGACGGATGCTCCTGAAGCCAGCCGCTCAGTCGGGCCCCCGTCTGACGACGGGACCGCACTGATCCGGATTGGACGAGCGGCCTCTCCCGTACGGCGCTTGCGCGCACGGGGCGGGAGGAAGGTGCTCAGGAGCGCGGCACGCTCTGAACAGATTTGCCCAAGCATGCCGACGGTCTAGGTTACGGGGCCGGTTCCGGGGGGTCAAACCGGGTCCCGCACGGCCGTGGGCCCCGCCACACGGCGGGGCCCACGGCGCTCACGCGGATCAGGCTTCGGTCGGCGCCGAGACCGAGGGCGGGGTCTGCTGCTCCGCCGCCGCGGTCTTCTTCGTCGTCCGCTTCGCCGCGGTCTTCTTGGTGGTGGCCGCCTTCTTGGCCACGGTCTTCTTGGCCGCCGTCGCCTTCTTGGCGGTGGTGGCCTTCTTCGCCGCGGTCGCCTTCTTGGCCGGGGCCTTGCGGGCGGCCTTCTTCGCGGGGGCGGCTTCCTCCGCCGGAGCGGCTTCCTCCGCCACGGGGGCCTCCGGCGCGGTGACCGCGGCCTCGACGACCACCACGGCGGCCTCGGCCGCGCCCGCCGGGGATCCGGCCGGGGCGGTGGCCTTGCGGGTGGCACGCCGGCGCGGACGCGCCGGTGCGGCCTCCTCGACGGCCGGCTCGGGCTCGGCGACGGCCGGCTCGGGCTCGGCGACCGGCTCGGGCTCCGCCGCGACGACCGGCTCCGGGGCCGGCTCGGCCGCGGGGGCCGGGGCGCCCGCCGGGGCGGTGGCCTTGCGGGTCGCCCGGCGGCGGGTACGGCCCTTCGGTGCGGCCTCCTCGGCCACGGCCTCGGCGACGACCTCCGCAACGATCTCGGACGCCTCGACGGCCTCGGCGAGGACCTCGGCGGCCGGCTCCAGGACCGTGTCGGCGGCCTCGGCCACCGGCTCGGCCTCGACCACGGGGGCCGGGGCCGGCGTCCGGTCCTGCACCGGGGCTGCCGTGCCGCGCGGGGCGCCCGCCGGGGCGGTCGCCTTGCGGGTGGCGCGGCGGCGGTTGCGGCGGCCGCTGATGCCCGCCGCTGCCTCCGCCTCGGCCGGGCTTCCGTACAGCTCCTCGTCCGCGACGAACTCCGGCTCGGGCAGCGCCCGCGGCGCGGCGGCCTCGGCGGCCACCTCGTCCTCGGTCTCGGCCTCGAACTCCGCCTCGACCGTCTCGACGTCGTGGTCGTGCTGGTCGAACTCGGACTTGCCGCCGCGGCGCTTGGCGCGCTTGCCGTTGCCGCCGCCGCCGACCGCGGTCGGGGTCTCCATGTGCACGATGACGCCGCGGCCGTTGCAGTGGACGCAGGTCTCGGAGAAGGACTCCAGCAGGCCCTGGCCCACCCGCTTGCGGGTCATCTGGACCAGGCCAAGCGAGGTGACCTCGGCGACCTGGTGCTTCGTACGGTCGCGGCCCAGGCACTCCAGCATGCGCCGCAGGACCAGGTCGCGGTTGGACTCCAGGACCATGTCGATGAAGTCGATCACGACGATGCCGCCGAGGTCGCGCAGCCGCAGCTGGCGGACGATCTCCTCGGCCGCCTCCAGGTTGTTCCTGGTGACGGTCTCCTCGAGGTTGCCGCCCTGACCGGTGAACTTGCCGGTGTTGACGTCGATGACGATCATCGCCTCGGTCTTGTCGATCACCAGGGAGCCGCCCGAGGGCAGCCACACCTTGCGGTCGAGGGCCTTGGCGAGCTGCTCGTCGATCCGGTACGTCGCGAAGACGTCGACCTCGGAGGTCCAGCGCGAGAGCCGGTCGGCCAGGTCCGGGGCCACGTGGTGCACGTAGCCGTGGATGGTCTCCCAGGCGCTGTCGCCGCTGACGATGACCTTCGAGAAGTCCTCGTTGAAGATGTCGCGCACGACGCGGACGGTCATGTCCGGCTCGCCGTACAGCAGGCTCGGCGAAGAGGTCGAGATCTGCTTCGCCTTCTTCTGGATGTCCTCCCACTGGCCCTGCAGGCGCTCGACGTCGCGGCGCAGCTCGTCCTCGCTCGCACCCTCGGCGGCGGTGCGCACGATGACGCCCGCGTCCTCGGGGACGATCTTCTTGAGGATGGTCTTCAGACGGGCGCGCTCGGTGTCGGGAAGCTTGCGGCTGATGCCGGTCATCGAGCCCTCGGGCACGTAGACCAGGTAGCGGCCGGGCAGCGAGACCTGGCTGGTCAGGCGGGCGCCCTTGTGGCCGATCGGGTCCTTGGTGACCTGCACCAGGACCGACTGGCCGGACTTCAGGGCGGACTCGATGCGGCGCGGCCCGTTGGCCATGCCGAGCGCCTCGAAGTTGACCTCGCCGGCGTACAGGACGGCGTTGCGGCCCTTGCCGATGTCGATGAAGGCGGCCTCCATGGACGGCAGCACGTTCTGGACCTTGCCCAGGTAGACGTTGCCGACGTAGGAGGTGGCCTCCTCCTTGTTCACGTAGTGCTCGACGAGGACGTTGTCCTCCAGCACGCCGATCTGGGTGCGCTCGCCGGCCTGGCGGACGACCATGACGCGCTCGACGGCCTCGCGGCGCGCCAGGAACTCGGCCTCGGTGATGATCGGGACGCGGCGGCGGCCCTGCTCGCGGCCTTCGCGGCGGCGCTGCTTCTTCGCCTCCAGGCGGGTCGAGCCCTTGATGGACTGAACCTCGTCGGAGGAGGTGGACTCGCTGCGCTCGCGGGCCGGACGCGGCTCGCGGACCTTGACGACGGTGCGTACGCCGTCCTCCTCGGCCGAATCGGCGGAGTCGGAGCCGGAGTCACCGCTGCGGCGGCGACGGCGACGGCGGCGACGGCTGGAGCTGGACCCCAGGGCGCCCTGCTCGTCGTCCTCGTCCTCGTCGGACTCCTCGGCCTCCTGCTCGGCGGCCGGCACCTCGGTCTCCTCCTCGGCGGCCTCGTCGAGGTCGGCGGAGTCACCGCGGCGACGGCGCCGGCCTCCGCGACGGCGGCGGCGGGACGGGCGCTCGCCCGACTCGTCGCCGTCCTCGTACTCGGCGGACTCGTCCTCCGGCTCGGCTTCGGGCTCCTCCTCGGCGAGCACCTCGGGCAGCGAGACCGGGCCGGTCTCGGCCGGCGCGGGCTCGGCGGCCGGCGCGGGCTCGGCAGCGCCGCGGCCACGGCGACGGCGGCGGCCGGCTGGCTGCGGGGCGGGAGCCTCGACGACCTCGGCCTCGACCTCGGCGTCCTCCTCCTCGACCTCGTCGGCCGGGGCGGCGGCGCGGGCGGCCGCGGCGGCCATGGCGGCCGTCTCGGGGGTCTGGAACATCGGCTCGGCGAAGACCGGGGCCTGGAAGACGGCCACGGCGGGGCGCGCGGCGCGGCGTCCGCCGCGGGCCGGGGCGGCGGGCGCCTCGGTCTCGGCGGCGGGCTGCGCGGCGGCCGGGGAGCCGGAGCGGGTGGCGCGGCGGCGGCCTCCGCGCTTCGGGGAGTCGACGGCGTCGGCGACGGTCACGGCGCGGGTGGCGGCCCGGGGGGCCTCCTCGGCGGCAGCCGGGGCCTCTTCGGCCGGGGCCGGGGCGGCCTCGGCGGACACGGCGGCCGGGGCGGTCACGGCGCGGGTCGCACGGCGCCGGGCACGCGGGGCCGGGGCGGAGGACTCTTCGGCGGCAGCCGGGGCGGCCGCGGGCTCGGCCACGGGCTCGGCGGCGGCCGGAGCCTCGGTCGCGGGGGCCTCGGCGGCCGGGGCGGTCACGGCGCGGGTGGCGCGGCGCCGTGCCCGCGGAGCCGGAGCGGACTCCTCGGCGGCAGCCGGGGCGGCCACGGGCTCGGCAGCCGGGGCCTCGGCCACGGCGGCTTCGGCAGCGGGAGCCTCCGGAGCGGTCACGGCGCGGGTCGCGCGGCGCCGGGCACGCGGGGCCGGAGCGGCCGCAGGGGCCTCCTCGACGGGCGCGGCAGGGGCGGCCTCCGCGGCGGCGGGGGCGGCGGGAGCGTCCGGGGCGGTCACGGCGCGGGTGGCGCGGCGCCGGGCCCGCGGAGCCGGAGCGGACTCCTCGGCGGCAGCCGGGGCGGCCACGGGCTCGGCGGCCGGGGCCTCGGCCACGGCGGCTTCGGCAGCGGGAGCCTCCGGAGCGGTCACGGCGCGGGTCGCGCGGCGCCGGGCACGCGGGGCCGGAGCGGCCGCAGGGGCCTCCTCGGCGGGCGCGGCGGGGGCGGTCTCCGTGACCGCGGCGGCCTCGGCGGCGGTGGCGCCGGGGGGACCGGCGGGCCGGGACGCGGCGCGGCGGCGCCTGCGCGGGGGCAGGTTGTCGCTCGGGCCGGTGCTGTCGGCGTTACCGGGGGTGGTGGTGTCGTTTTCGTTGTTGAGCATTGCGGGCGGTTCTCCCGTCACGCTCCCGGGCGCCGCGGCTGACGTCCGGTCCGGCACGGCTGCCGCGTAATGAGCGCGGAGCCTGCCTCCGGGGCGCGTTCGCCACACGGGAGCTGTAGTCCAATGGCCGCCGGTTCCGTACGTATGGTCCGTACGGCCTGGCGGAAGTCTTCAGGTCAGTGCGCTGCCCGGCCCAGGTGGCTCCCGGAAGCCAGGGCGGCGCGACGGCGACGATCCCTACGCGGCGGGACCTTCCGGCGCCTTCGCGTCGGCAGGTACGGCGGCCGTGGGTGGGGCGGCCGTGACTGCCTCGCGGTCGGGCGCGAGCGGGTCGGTCACCGTGCCGGACTCCTCGTCGAAGAGCCCCTGCGCCAGCCTGGTCACCGCTGCGGGGACCGGCGGCGCCAGGTCGGCCACAGCTCGGAGACCGGACAGGACGTCGTCGGGTCGAACGGCAGGTGTCAGATGCCGAACAACCAGCCGCAGTATCGCACAAGCCTGGTCCAGGGGCCTATCAAGCGGGGCAGGAAGCGCCTCAAGGCTCACTACGGCACCACGCGTGTCGAACGTGCGCATGCCGTTCTTGGTGCGGCGCTGCACTTCCACGGTCTCCGCGGCGAGGAAGGCGGTCACGGCCCGCGCGGCCTCGGCGGGCTCCACGCCTTCCAGGCGCAGTTCCCACACGGAGGCGGTCAGCCGGTCGGCGAGGCCCGAGGTGCGGGCCTCGACCGCGTCGATGATGTCGAGCCCGGCGGGCATGGACTCGTCGAGGAGTTCGCGGAGCTTGTCGGGGTCGCGGGAGCCGGCGAGGGCGATCTCCAGGTACTCGGCCTCGCTGCCCGTCCCGGTGGGGGCGGCGTTCGCGTACGAGACGCGGGGGTGCGGGGTGAAGCCCGCGGAGTACGCCATCGGCACCTCGGCGCGGCGCAGGGCCCGCTCGAAGGCGCGCTGGAAGTCGCGGTGACTGGTGAACCGGAGGCGGCCGCGCTTGGTGTAGCGCAGTCGGATGCGCTGCACCACCGGTGCGGGGGGCGGGCCTTCGGGCTGTCGCTTGCCCAGTGGTTCTTCTCCTTGTGCGGGGCTCCGCGGCTCGCGCGTCGCCCTGAGTGTCCGTGGGGCCGTACGGCCACGCCCTGCCTCCGGCTCACCCCTGCTCGGTGCGCAGGGAGATCTCGGGGGCGGGCGGCTGGCCTACAGCTGTCGTACTACCCAGAGTACGCGCCCGTGACCTCCCCGGTTCCCGGGAAGACGCTCCGAACAGGGCATGCCCCGCGCCACCGGCCCGCCCCGCACACGGCTGCACCCCCTGCCCTCGGGGGCAGGGGGTGCAGGCGCAGGCCGGTCAGTCCGGGCTCGCGCTCACTTCACGACGGACAGCGGGAGCAGCTTCCTGCCGGTCGGGCCGATCTGGATGTCCAGATCGAGCTGCGGGCAGATGGACACAGGGCCACATCCATACATACGCTCCGGCCCATGAAGACGTATGCCGTCGAGACCGAGTGGACCGCCTCAGACCTGGCCCTCTTGGAGGACTTGAAGAAGGCGGAGGCTCTACTCCCTGCGAACGCTCCGCGCGCCCTGCTGTCCATCCGCCTGTCCGTTCTGACAGAGGACACGACGTCGCCGGTACGGCAGGAGCTGGACCTCCGCCTCCTGGCCAGAGAGAAGGGGTGCCGCGTCGTCGGCATCGCCTCTGATCTCAACGTGTCGGCAACGAAGGTTCCGCCGTGGAAGCGGAAGGAGCTGGGCGAGTGGCTCAACAACCGGGTCCCGGAGTTCGATGTCCTGCTCTTCTGGAAGCTCGACAGGTTCATCCACCGCATGTCGGATCTCTCGACCATGATCGAGTGGTGCGAGCGGTACGGGAAGAACCTCGTGTCGAAGAACGACAGCATCGACCTCGAATCGACTGTTGGCCGGATGATGGTGACGCTCATCGGTGGTATCGCCGAGATCGAGGCGGCGAACACGTCGACCCGCGTCGCGTCGCTGTGGGACTACACCCGGACCCAGGACGCGTGGTTCGTCGGCAAGCCTGCGTACGGCTTCGTCACCACGAAGGCGAACGGAAAGCCCTCCCTTGCCATCGAGCCGAACGCACACAAGGCACTGCACTGGGCTCGCCGCATGGCGCTTCGGGGAGTGTCTGCCCGGCGCATGGCTCGGTGCCTCGTCCGCTCCGGGCTCATGTCCCCAGGGCTCACTACCTCGACTCTCCTTCGGCGCCTCCGTAACCCGGCGCTCATGGGCTACCGCGTGGAGGAGAACAAGAACGGCGGCGTACGCCGCTCGAAGCTGATACTCGGACACGACGGCAAGCCGATCAGGGTGGCCGATCCCATCTTCACCAAGGAGGAGTACGACGAACTCCAGGAGGCCATCGATCGGCGCGGTAAGAACCAACCCCAGCGTCAGACGCACGGCGCGACGCAGTTCCTGGGAGTCCTTACCTGTGTCGACTGCACGTCGAACATGACCGTGCACGTCACGACCAACAAGTTCGGCCAGTACCAGTACCTCCGGTGCCAGAAGTGCAAGAGCGGGGGGCTCGGCGCACCCGATCCACAGGGTGTGTACGACGTGCTCGTGAACGACGTGCTGAGAGTCCTCGGCGACTTTCCCGTACAGGTTCGGGAGTACGCGCAGGGGGCGGAGGCTCGGGCCGAGGTGAAGCGACTCGAAGAGGCCATCACCTACTACATGACGGGCCTGGAGCCGGGAGGCCGCTACAGGAAGACGCGGTTCACTCAGGAGCAGGCGGAGAAGACGCTCGACAAGCTGACCAACGAACTGAGCGCGATCGACCCCGAGACCACGCAGGACCGTTGGACGCTCGTCCACAACGGGAAGACGTTCCGCGAAGTGTGGGAGTCGGGAGGCATGGAAGCCATGGCCGAGGATCTGCGCCGCGTCGGCGTCACGTGCGAGGTGACTCGGACCAGGGTCAAGGGCGTGCGCGCTCCGTCCGTGCACCTGCGGCTGAAGATCCCTCGCGATGTGCGCGAGCGTCTCGTCATCAAGGGCGACGAGTTCGCCGCCAAGCTCTGACGGTCCCGCGCCCCTGCCCTGTCTCGCCTACCGCGAGAAGGGCGGGGGCTCCTCCGATCAGGTTGACGACCGAACAACCTGCCGTGTAAGAAGATCCTCCCGCTCCCTCGAGGAGCGGACACCGTAGCTCCCGCCGTGTGACGGCGGTAGAGCTGGCCACTCCGCGAAGGGGCCGCCACCCCAGGGGGCTGGCAGGGGAAGCCAAGGGCACCCCGAAGCGCAGGACGGTACTGCGCGACTTCCACTCACCCGCCGAGGTACAGCTACGCGCTGCCCTCGGCCGCCGCCAGGAGGTCGCCACCCCTTGAACATCACCATCGAAATCGTCTGGACCTGTGAGGTCTGCGCATCACCGCTCGCCGACGGGGAGACGCACAACGACTGCGCCGGCGCCGAGGCGACCGGCCGATGAGTACGAGCAGCATCGACTTCGGACAGGGCCGCACCTGGGGCGGCGTCTCCCAACAGGAGTACCAGCGGATGGCCCGAGACCCCCGGCACCCGCTCGCCTACCGCATCCACTTCGCAGCCCTCGGGTGGGCCGACCGCCAGGGACACGCAAGCTTTGGTCCCGGCAAGCTCGCAGCACTGCTGGGCAAGGAGGGCAAGCCCCTGTCCGATCAGAGCACGAACAACGCTCTGGCCCGCGCCAGGCAACTCGCCCTTGTCTCTCCCCGGTCGGGGGCCGCTTGCCTGCTCCTCCCCTACCACCTCTTCCAGAAGAGGAAGGGCGCACCGGTACCGTGCCGCCTTCACCTCGACCGGTGACTACTACATCCGTCGCGTGTAGCCAGCACACGCCTCACATGTAGCGGGTCGGCACCTCACCTGCGAAAACGTTCGTCTCCTCTCTCTTCTTTTTGTCCTCACAGTTGCGGCCCCGAAGGGGCCGACAGAGGAAGGCATCTTCGACCTACGCAAGCGAAGTGGGGGCGCGGCAGCGCCCCAAGTGGCAGGCACCGGCGAAGCAGTAAGCAGCATGGGCGGCCGGACGGCCGCTACAGTCCGAAGCCTCTACGGCGGAGCGGCCCCGAAGGGGGCCGACAGGAGCAAGCCCAAGGGGGGCGCTGCCGCGCCCCACAGGACGTAAGGCTCCATTCTGTGCACTCCTCCGCCGTCGCCAAGGAGGCAGCGCAAGCCTGTGACCAGGCGCTACGCCGCCGCCGACTGGAGTACAGGCCAGCCAGAGAGACCCTGAAACCGTGGCACGATCTTGGCCGGTATGACATGGCGGTCTGGCAAAGACCCCTCAGGGGGTCATCCCCCACCCCCTTGGCCGTTGCCCTGGTCAGCGTGAGCCCTGCCCTTCCCTTCGCCGTTGGCAGGCTCGCCCATGCCGGACAGCAGGCGAACGGCTGCGCGCTTCGCTGCAAGGTCGACAGGCCGCACGGCTCACGAGGGACGAGAGCGAAGCGGCAGGCCCGCAGGCAGGCGCACAGCCGCTCGACAGGGCAGGCAGTCAGGGCAGAGGCAAGCCGGAGACGGGGCGCACCAGCGCCCCATCGAGCACGAGCACCAGGGCCACGACCATCCCGCGAGAGACCGTCTCGTAAACCTTCGTTTTCGGGACGGACGGACCGGGATCGGGGCGTATCCGTTTCACCCACACTCGCTTGTCTCGTAACCCGTCCCGAAACATCACCCTCACCACTGGCTTTCGGGACACGTTTGTGAGACGGTCTCGTCATGACCACGAACACCCCGGCCGCACAGGTCGAACGTCACGCCTGCCCGAAGTGCGACGCCCCCGCCGGTAGCCCCTGCCGTACGACCACGGGCAAGGTGGCAGCGAACTACCACACGGGCCGCTTCGCCCTGGTGCCCGCGCTCAAGGCGGAACTGACCGTGAAGACTCCGACCGACAGGAACCCGGGGAAGGCATGGACAGAGGGCGCTCCTGTCACACAGGTGCCCGACGCGATTCCGGGCGCAGCGATCCGACTGGGCTACGCCCGTTGCTCAACGGTTGGGCAGGAACTTCAGTCCCAGTTGGACATGCTGGCCCGTGCCGACTGCACCCGCGTGTTCTCGGAGAAGATCAGTACCCGCGTGAAGGAGCGGCCGGAGCTTGAGAAGGCGCTCACGCTGGCACGGGAGATCAAGGCAGCCGCACCGAATCAGCCGGTCATCCTGACCGTGGTCGAGATGAAGCGTCTTGCCCGCAGCGCGTCAGAGCTGATGACGTTGTCTTCCACCCTTCAGGCGGACGGCATCCAACTGGAACTCCTGTCTGGTCCCCTTCAGGGCGTGTACGACCCGAACGGGGCAGGCGCCATCGTGTTCGCCGTGCTCGCCGTCAGTGCAGAGGTGGAGCGGGAAGGCATCCGGGAGAAGACGTTGGAAGGGCTGGAAGCTGCAGCCCGCAAGGGCAACGTCGGTGGGCGTCCGTCCGTCGTGGACGATGACAAGCTCGCCGTAGCGCGTGCCCGGCACGCCAAGGGAGACAGCGTCACAGCCATCGCCAAGGCCCTGGGAATCGGCCGTGCCACGTTGTACCGGCACCTGGGAGAGAGCGCCTGAGACAGGCGCACAGACGTTCACGCAGGCCCCCGGCATCAGTCGGGGGCCTCTGTCATGCACCGTCACACACGGGCCTGCCGGGCAGGACAGGGCAGGTCGGGAGCGGCACGATTCGGCGAGCACGTCACCAGGGCGACGGAGTGGAAGACAGTGCCCTTCAGGTAGTGGCCGAGGGATACGTCTCCTCCCCACGTCAACCGCTCAACTGCGGCCTTCACCAGGAGAACCAGCCTGGTCACTTCCCGATCCTCCTCAGAGGCGAACCGGGGCGCGAACTCTGCGAGCTGGAGGCCCAGCCACTCGCCAGCCTCCTTGGGTTCCTCCCACGTCCCTCGGATCACCGAGGGCGGTTTCATCAGCCAGTGCGCCGTCTGGATCGGAGGCAGGTCGGTAGTCGGGAACACGGCCACGGCTTCTCGGTACCGGTCGTGCACCTCTTGCTCACTGGTCGCCGCCGGGGCCTGGCCGGGCGGTCTGCGGATGCTCTCCCTGTCGAACGTCTTCTTCTCCCCCACCCATGCGTAACCGTGGCTGTGCACCGCTGCTCCGTTCCGAGAGATGACGACGGCCCCGCCCGTCGGCGTGAGGGCAGGGCCGTCAGTTCAGGTGGTGCCGTGGATCAGGCGGACAGGTCGAAGCGCGCGGGGTCGATGCCCGCCGCGCTCAGCTCGGCCGTAGTGAAGCGGAGCGGCTGAGCGTCCGGCCGCTTGCTGTCACCCATGGCCCACGCGTCCGGCCCGATCTTCGCGAGGGTTACGCACGCCTCGCCGTCCGGGTGGGTACTGCCGCCGCACGCCTTCGAGAACTCGGCTCCCTCGATCGGGAGCCCGTACAGGTCGGTCATCGTTGTGCCCTTCCTGATCTGCTTCACGGCCGAGCGAGCGCCGGCCGCGCCCCGCCCTCGATGGAGCGGAAGTCTTGGGTGGGTGCTTCGGTTTCCTTGGGTCCGAAGCGGTTGCCCTCACCGCCCAGGCGGCACCCCAGCCAAGGGGCGGACCGGGCCGGAACCTGGGCACGTCAGCCCAGACGAGACACGTCATGTCTCTGCTCAACGGCTTGTCGATCGGGGGACTACCTGTCTCCCGCAGGGAGGGCGGCGGTGACAGGATTCTGTGATCGACTCAAGGAGCCGAGGGCACCCGCAGCGCCTCTGCGATCTGCTCGACCGCGTCAGCGCGGATCATCCCGAGATGGACGTACGCCTGCCCGGTGTGCGTCACCACGGGTCGGACGCTGCTCCACGCGGACTCGGGAACCCCGAGCGCAGCGAGTGCCGCACGTATGGACTCCGTCGCGTCCGTCGCCTGAGCCCTGGCATCTCTCCACGTCTGCATGTCCATCAGTGGCCGGTCCCGTGCATCCGAAGCAGGATGTTGCAGTCAGCGACCGTTGTGCTGTCGTGCTCCATCCCAGCCGCCTTCCGGAGCTGGCCGAGCCGCGCGCACTCGGGGCAGCCGGGTACTGGACGGGGCGCAGGGCGCTCCTCCCGGAGCGGCAGCTCCACCGGCACTTCCTGCCATCGCGTGGGTTCTGTCCTCGTCACCGTCGCGCCCTCCCTGTCGCTTCCGAGGTCGATGAACAGACCGTAGGGAGCGGGGTCGCAAGGGGTCCACGCTGTTGCACGCGGTTGCACGGATTCACCCGAGGGCGGCGAGAGCCTTCGTGATCAGGGCGCGGGCTTCGGTTCCGCGCACTGCGGATCGGGACAGCTCGGAGAAGGCTCGGAGGTACGTACGGATCTCGCCGGGCGTGGTCAGGTTGATCTCTGCGGTGAGAGTCTCCACCGCCACCTGTTGATCGTCGAAGGCGTAGAAGGCTTCGAGCGGCCAGACGGTACGGCGGGCCCGTGCGGGGATGATGCCGAGGGATACGTTCGGCTGTCCCATCACCGAGAGCACGTGTTCAAGCTGGGCCGCCATCGCGGCATCGTCGCTCACCCGGTAGTAGAGAACCGTCTCTTCGAGCACCAGCGCGAACCGATGATCCCCCTCCCGGATCACGCGGGACCGTTGGGCCCGAGCCCGCACGGCGTCAGCCACATCATCCGGTGTTCCCTGAAAGGCTGTGATGGACCGTAGAAGTCCTGTCGCGTAGCCGGAGGTCTGGAGCATCCCCGGCATGACGTTCGAGGCGTACACGCGAAAGGAGCGGGTCCGCTGGTACAGCGGGACCGTCTGCTCATGGACTCGGCGCATCCCGTCACGGTGGATCTGCCGCCACTCGACGTACATCGACTCTGCGTTGCGGGACGCAGCGATCAGATCGGCCGCGTGATCGTCGGCCCCGCAGGCAGCGCACCAGGCACGGATGTCAGCGTCCGAGGGCGGCGTCTTGCCCCGCGCGATCCGGGATGACTTCGACTTGTGCCAGCCGCACAGAGCGGCCAGCTCATGCCCTGTCAGGCCAGCGTCTTGCATGAGGCCCTGCAAGCGGGCAGCCACAGCGGCTCGTGCCGCTTGGGCGCTGGAGAGTGGAGAGGAAGGCATGAGCTGACCGGTCAGGAATCAGACGGCGTACTTCTCGTGCGGGATGGCTCGCTCCCACACCGCTTCGAACGCCGATGCGCACAGCTCAACCGCGGCAGGGTCTTCTGTCTGGTCAGTGTGGACCCACCGGCCGACGCCGTCGAAGACGTTGAACTGGACAAGGCGGCCGTCGAACAACCAGAAGTCGTTGCCCGGCAGGGCAAGGCCCGAAGCGCTGCGACGGGGCAGCCAACGGATCTGCTCCCCGGCAGCCACGTTCGTGAAGGTGCCCGAGTGCTCGAACGCGATGTAATCGCTGACTGGCTCCGAGACGATGCGGGCACGTCGGATGACCACACCCTTGGCCGTGACCTCCTGAACGAGGTCGAGCCAGGGACGCCACCACGAACCCCGGTCCTGAGGGTCGAGCCGGCACCCTTGCTTCCACGCGGCGAAGCCTTCGATCTCGTTCTCAACGCCGTACGTGTCGCGCATCTCAAGATGCACGGCTGACTCCTGCACTGACCTGATGAGGTCAGAGAAGTCAGTCAGACTCTGCGACACGGAGCGCCTCCCTGAGAAGCGGGATCATCCGCTTCGGAACCCTGATCACCGACTCGTGCCCGGGGATCGGCACATCCCGCGAGCTTTCGCCCGTGGTCCGCTCGTCTGCCGTCCACCCCTGGATCACAAGATCCTTCGACTCCTGGTCCACCCACACAGCGGGTGATCCGTGATCTCCGGACTCGGGATCTTTACCGACGAACCGCAAGGCCATGGTGTCCCTCCCTGTCGAGCGCGTTGCGCCTGGTTGCACGACCTTCACTCTGTCGGAACCTGCGGGTCAAGAGGGCGTGTTCACCCCGATCCGACCCGATGCTGTCCATCGGCGCC
Organism: Streptomyces sp. cmx-4-9; assembly: GCF_046548835.1. NCBI lineage: Bacteria > Bacillati > Actinomycetota > Actinomycetes > Kitasatosporales > Streptomycetaceae > Streptomyces > Streptomyces sp. cmx-4-9. The sequence continues at coordinate 195,280 of NZ_JAEBEE010000007.1, forward strand.
ACGCAGAAGGCGCCCGGACCCTTACGGCCCGGACGCCTCTCGTCAACTACACCCACTCGACCGCCGAGACGATGCCCGGATCTTGCCGAGGAGCAGGGAGCGGCGTACGCCGCACAGGGCGGGAAGCCTGCTCACGCTCCTTCGTCCCGAGCCCTCGAAGGATCTCGGTACGCTCCGCCTCGCTCATGCCAGCGAGCGTCTCAGCCATCCTCTGGACGGCATCGCCGCTGGTCACGGCTACTTCTTGACCTCAAGCGGGAGCAGCTTCTTACCGGTCGGTCCTACTTGTGGCCATGTGTCGAACTGCGGGCAGACGCCGCAGTCGAAGCAGGGGGTCCAGCGGCAGTCCTCGACCTCGGTCTCGTCGAGGGCGTCCTGCCAGTCCTCCCACAGCCAGTCCTTGTCGAGGCCGGAGTCGAGGTGGTCCCAGGGCAGGACCTCCTCGTAGGTGCGCTCGCGGGTGGTGTACCAGGCGACGTCCACGCCGTACGCGGGCAGCGTCTTCTCGGCGGCCGCCATCCAGCGGTCGTAGGAGAAGTGCTCGCGCCAGCCGTCGAAGCGGCCGCCGGACTCGTACACCGCGCGGATGACGTCGCCGATGCGGCGGTCGCCGCGCGACAGCAGGCCCTCGACGATGCCCGGCTTGCCGTCGTGGTAGCGGAAGCCGATGGAGCGGCCGTACTTCTTGTCGCCGCGGATCTTGTCGCGGAGCTTGCCGAGACGGGCGTCCGTCTCCTCGGCGGACAGCTGCGGCGCCCACTGGAAGGGGGTGTGCGGCTTGGGGACGAACCCGCCGATGGACACCGTGCAGCGGATGTCGTTCTGGCCGGAGACCTCGCGGCCCTTGGCGATGACGTTGACCGCCATGTCGCCGATCTGGAGGACGTCCTCGTCGGTCTCGGTCGGCAGCCCGCACATGAAGTACAGCTTCACCTGGCGCCAGCCGTTGCCGTACGCGGTGGCGACGGTCCGGATCAGGTCCTCTTCGGAGACCATCTTGTTGATGACCTTGCGCATGCGCTCGGAGCCGCCCTCGGGGGCGAAGGTCAGGCCGGAGCGGCGGCCGTTGCGGGTCAGCTCGTTGGCCAGGTCCACGTTGAAGGCGTCCACGCGGGTCGACGGGAGGGACAGGCCCACCTTGTCGTCCGAGTAGCGGTCCGCGAGGCCCTTGGCGATGTCGGCGATCTCGGTGTGGTCCGCCGAGGAGAGGGAGAGGAGGCCGACCTCTTCGAAGCCGGTGGCCTTGAGGCCCTTCTCCACCATGTCGCCGATGCCGGTGATGCTTCGCTCCCGCACGGGGCGCGTGATCATGCCGGCCTGGCAGAAACGGCAGCCGCGGGTGCAGCCGCGGAAGATCTCCACGGACATCCGCTCGTGGACGGTCTCGGCGAGCGGGACCAGGGGCTGCTTGGGGTACGGCCACTCGTCGAGGTCCATGACGGTGTGCTTGGACACGCGCCACGGTACGCCGGAGCGGTTCGGGACGACGCGGCCGATGCGGCCGTCCGGCAGGTACTCCACGTCGTAGAAGCCCGGCACGTAGACGCCGCCGGTCTTCGCCAGGCGCAGCAGGATTTCTTCGCGCCCGCCGGGGCGGCCTTCGGCCTTCCAGGCGCGGATGATCTCGGTCATGTCGAGGACGGCCTGCTCGCCGTCGCCGATGACCGCGCAGTCGATGAACTCCGCGATCGGCTCGGGGTTGAAGGCCGCGTGGCCGCCCGCGAGGACGATCGGGTGGTCGACGGTGCGGTTCCTGGCCTCCAGCGGGATGCCCGCGAGGTCCAGGGCCGTCAGCATGTTGGTGTAGCCCAGCTCCGTGGAGAAGGACAGGCCGAACACGTCGAAGGCGGACACGGGGCGGTGGCTGTCCACGGTGAACTGCGGCACCTTGTGCTCGCGCATCAGTTCCTCGAGGTCGGGCCACACGCTGTAGGTGCGCTCCGCGAGGACTCCCTGCCGCTCGTTCAGCACCTCGTACAGGATCATGACGCCCTGGTTGGGGAGCCCGACCTCGTACGCGTCCGGGTACATGAGCGCCCAGCGGACGTCGCACTCGTCCCACTCCTTGACCGTGGAGTTGAGTTCACCGCCGACGTACTGGATGGGCTTCTGCACATGCGGAAGCAGGGCCTCAAGCTGAGGGAAGACCGATTCGGTCATCACGCGACTTTCGTGAAGCGGGCAGGGGGCAGCTCTCAAGCGTACCCCGAGGCTCGGCGGCCCCCCGCCCGCGGTGATCTACGTGAGGCCGGCCCGCAGCCGGGGGGCCGTGGCGTCGGCCCAGACGCCGGGGAGCTGTTCCTCGTCGAGCCGGGCGCGGGTCTCCTCGCGGGCGTAGAGCACGCCCCAGGTGAAGGCGGACTCGCCCGCGGCGGCCGCCTGGACGGCGAGGCCGCGCAGTGCTTCGCGGGCCACCACGCCGTCCTGGTGGTCGCCGAGCAGGGTCTGTACCGACTTCACGGCCTTGGCCAGGTGCTTGGCCGGCTTCCCGAGGGCGGGTGTCGCCGCTTCGGCGGCGTACCGCGCGCGTTTGGCGGCCTTGCGGGCTTCGTGCAGGGCGAGGTCGCGTGCGCCGCCCGGCTCCAGCTCCAGGGCTGCGGCGATCCGCTCGGCGAGGCGGTCGAAGTCGTGCAGCACGGCCTGGGGCAGGACGGACCGGGCGGGCCGGGCGGCGTGCTTGCGCAGCGGCGGCGCGGCGAGCAGGGCGTCGAGGGAGTCCAGGAGGGCGAGGTGGCGCCCGCTGTCCAGGGCCGCCACGGTACGGCGCCGGGAGTCGGACCTCCGGCTGTTGTTCCAGACCCGCAGCCGGCCGCGGACGGGGCCGATGACCAGGGTGCGGGGCAGTTCGCCGAGGGCGGTGCGGATCCGTTCGAGGAGCACCTCCTGGTCCCGGTCGATGCCGAGTTCGGCGGCAAGCCAGCGCAGTTCCTCGCCGATCGGGTCGGTGACGGCGCGGTCGAGCACCTTGCGGTAGGTCTTGAAGGCGCTGCGCAGCCGGCGGGTGGCGACGCGCATCTGGTGGACGGAGTCCGGCAGGTCCCTTCGGACGGCGGGGTCCTGGGCGATCAGGGCGGCGCGCTGCTCGGCGAGGTACGCCAGGACGTAGGCGCCGGCCGTGCCGTCCTCGGGGGCTGCGTCGGCGGTCGGCGGCGGGGGCGCCGCCCCGGTCTCGTCGAGGGCCCTGGCGAGTTTCGAGGGGGCGTCACTGACGCGCAGGCCGGCTTTGCGGAAAGTCTTCTCGATGGAGTCGAGCAGTGCGGGGTCCACTCCGTCGGCGAGTTCCACCTCGACCTCGGTCCAGGAGGCGGCGGTCCCGCCGCGCTCGGCTCGGACCGCGTCGATGCTGAGTTCGGCGAGCAGGGCGCCGTCGGCGTCGAGGAGGTGGCTGAGGCGGCGCGAGGAGACGAGGCGGACCTGCGGTTCCAGTGCGCCGTCGCGGACGCGGGAGCGGACCAGGGACGCGAGGGCGCGGGGCAGGGTGTCGGCGAGGGGCGCGCTGACCTCGTCCCGGACACCCGGGGAGACGGGCAGCTTCAGGTGCCAGCCCTCGTCCTTGCCGCCGGTCCGGCGGCGCAGGGTCAGGCCGTCGGCGGCGAGTCTGAGGTCGGGGGTGTCGTAGTAGACGGCGTCGAGGTCGACGGTGCCCTGGTCGGAGACGGCCGCGACCGCGGCCGTTCCCGTCAGGTCCGGGACCTCGCGGCGGGCCTTGCCGGCCCGCTTCCCGTCGGCTGGTGTGAACTCGAATTTCCGCTCTGTCTCGCGTTTCGTGTCCGCCATGGATCGAATTTAGTCCTGAACGGATCACAACGAGAGGGTGAACGGCGAATCAGGCCGACAAGGGCCGCTGCACCTTGATCGATTGGAGCAGTCCGATGGCCACCCACACGGCGAACATCGAGGACCCTCCGTACGAGACGAACGGCAGCGGGAGTCCGGCCACCGGCATGATGCCGAGGGTCATGCCGATGTTCTCGAAGGACTGGAACGCGAACCAGGCGATGATCCCGGCGCACACGATCGTCCCGTAGAGCTCGGTGGTGTCCCGGGCGATCATGCAGGCCCGCCACAGGATGATGCCCAGCAGCACCAGGATCAGCCCGGCGCCGACGAAGCCCAGCTCCTCCCCCGCGACCGTGAACACGAAGTCGGTCTGCTGTTCCGGAACGAACTGGCCGGTGGTCTGCGAGCCCTTGAAGAGCCCGGAGCCGGTCAGCCCGCCGGAGCCGATCGCGATGCGCGCCTGGTTGGTGTTGTAGCCGACGCCGGCCGGGTCGAGCGAGGGGTTGGCGAAGGCCGCGAAGCGGTTGATCTGGTACTCGTCCAGGACGCCGAGCTGCCAGATCAGGACGGCTCCGGCCGCGCCCGAGCCGATCAGGCCCACGACCCAGCGGTTGGAGGAGCCGGAGGCCAGCAGCACGCCGAGCACGATGACGACCATGACCATCACCGAGCCGAGGTCGGGCATCAGCATGACGATGCCCATCGGGGCGGCGGCCAGGCACAGGGCCTTGACGACGGTGCGGTGGTCGGGATGGCTGAGGTCGCCGGCATCCACCCGGGCGGCCAGCAGCATCGCCATGCCCAGGATGATCGTGATCTTCACGAACTCGGAGGGCTGCAGGGAGAACCCGCCGCCGATCACGATCCACGCGTGGGCGCCGTTGATCGTGGCGCCCAGCGGGGTGAGCACCGCGATGATCAGCAGCAGCGACAGCCCGTACAGGACCGGCACGGCGCCGCGCAGCGTGCGGTGCCCCAGCCAGACCGTGCCGATCATCAGCACGAGGCCGATACCGGTGTTCAGGGCGTGCCGGAAGAGGAAGTAGTACGGGTCCCCCTGGTTCAGCGTCGTCCGGTTCCGGGTCGCCGACCAGACGAGGAGGCAGCCGATGCCGGACAGTGCGAGCGCCGAGAAGAGTATGGGCCAGTCGAGCCGGCGCACCATCGAGTCGCGGGCGGTCAGCCTGGCGAGCGCGCCCTGCCGGGGCGCGTAGCGGGATACGGAGAACTTGTTCGCGGTCTGCATGTCCTTCAGTCCTGCCGTGCGGCGGGCGGGGCGGGCGGCCCGGCGAGGGCGGGCGGTTCCAGCTCCTCGGGGGACGGCGGCACGTACGGCCTGATCTCGGGCGCTTCGATGGTGCCGTCGGGCAGGATCCTGGGCAGTTTCGCCTCCGGCTTGGGGATCAGGGCCTTCTTCAGGTCCTGCTTGCCGGCCATGTCGAGGCCGTAGATGGCGTTGTAGACGTTGCGCACGGCCGGACCGGAGGCGCCGGAACCGGTACCGCCCTGGGAGATCGTCATGACGATCGTGAAGTCGTCCGTGTACGTGGCGAACCACGAGGTCGTCTGCTTGCCGTAGACCTCGGCGGTGCCGGTCTTCGCGTGCATGGGGATCTGCTTCTGCGGCCAGCCGCCGAAGCGCCAGGCGGCGGTGCCGCGGGTGGCGACGCCCTCCAGGGCGGCGCTCATCTTCCGGCGGGTGGCCTCGGTCATCGGGAGCCGGCCGTGGGACTGCGGCTTGATCTCCTCGACCCGCTTGCCGTCGGCGCTGACGACGGCCTTGCCGATGGTCGGGTTCCACATGGTGCCGCCGTTGGAGATCGCGGCGTAGATGGTGGCCATCTGGATCGGGGTGACCAGGGTGTCGCCCTGCCCGATGGAGTAGTTGACCGCGTCACCGGCGCGCATCAGGTTGCCTTCGAGGCAGTTCTCGTAGGACAGCAGCTCGACGTAGGTGCCGCCCTTCTTGCCGATCTTGCACCACATGTCCTTGTTGGCTTCCCAGAACCGCTGCTTCCAGCGGCGGTCCGGAACCCGGCCCGTCTCCTCGCCCGGCAGGTCCACACGGGTCTCGGCGCCGAGGCCGAACTGGTGGGCCGTCTTGTAGAAGATCTCGGCGGGGTCCTTCTTCGGTTTGAGCCCGCCGTCCTTGAGCCACTGCTGATGGCCGAGGGCGTAGAAAACGGTGTCGCAGGAGACTTCCAGGGCCCGGCCGAGGGTGATCGAACCGTGGCCCTGGGACTCGAAGTTCTTGAAGACCTGGCCGCCGATGGAGTACGAGCTGGGGCACGGGTACTCGCCGTCGAACTCGTAGCCCGCATTGACCGCGGCCGCCGTCGGGATGACCTTGAAGATGGAGCCGGGGGCGGCCTGGCCCTGGATGGCCCGGTTCATCAGCGGGACGTTGGACGACTTGGCGGTGAGCTTGGCGTAGTCCTTGGCGGAGATGCCGCCGACCCACACGTTGGGGTCGAAGCTCGGGTTGGAGGCCATCGCGACGACGCGGCCCGTCCGGGACTCCAGGACCACGATGGCGCCCGCGTCCGCCTTGTAGTTGACGCCGGTGTTGCGGTCGTTCTGCTTGCGCGCCTCGATCATGGCTGCGTTCAGCTCGTACTCGGCGACCGCCTGGACGCGGGCGTCGAGGCTGGTCACCAGGTGGGCGCCGGGGATGGTCGGGTCGTTCATGGCCTCGCCCATGACCCGGCCGAGGTTGTCGACCTCGTAGCGGGTGACGCCCGACTTGCCGCGGAGCTCCTTGTCGTAGGTGCGCTCCAGGCCGAAGCGGCCGACCTGGTCGGAGCGCAGGAACGGCGAGTTGGTGTCCTTCGCCTTGATGATCTCCTCGTCGGTGACCGGGGAGAGGTAGCCGAGGACCTGGCCGGTGTTGGCCCCGCCGGGCGCCGGGTAGCGGCGTACGGCGGTGGGCTCGGCGGTGATCCCGGGGAAGTCCTCGGGGCGCTCGCGGATCTGCAGGGCCTGCTGGGTGGTCGCTTCGAGGGTGACCGGGATGGGCTGGTACGGGGAGCCGTTCCAGCAGGGCTGCGGGGTCTTGGAGTCGCAGAGCCGCACCTTGGCCATGGTGTCCTGCGGCTTCATGTCGAGGACGCCAGCGAGGCGGCTGAGGACGCCCCTGCCCTTGTCCTTCATCTTCATCAGCTCGGTGCGGCTGGCGGAGACGACCAGGCGGGTCTCGTTGTCCGCCAGCGGCACCCCGCGGGCGTCGAGGATCGAGCCGCGCACGGCGGGCTGGACGACCTGCTGCACGTGGTTGCTCTTCGCCTCGTCGTAGTACTCCTGGCCGTTGCGGATCTGGAGGTACCACAGCCGCCCGGCGAGGGTGAGCAGCATCGAGAAGACGAGGACCTGGATCATGACGAGCCTGATGCGCACCCGGGAGGTGCGGCCGGTTTCCGCAGTGTTGGTCACCGCTGCTCCCTCGTCACAGTTTCTTGACGCTCTTCACGCTCTTCACGACCTTGACGCCCTTTATGCGGCCGGCCCGGTTGGCCCGGCCCCGCGCGGTCTTCATCCGCAGGCCGCCGCGCTGGCTGCCGATGCGCAGGCCCGTGCCGCCGGCCAGCCAGCCGGAGGAGACGTCGGTGCCCTGCACCGGTCCGCCGCCCGCCTCGACGGCCATCGGGTCGTTCTCGGCCCGGCGGGCCAGCGCCATGATGAACGGCACGGTGAACGGCGCCAGCAGCAGGTCGTAGAGGGTGGCGGTGAACAGCAGCCCGGTCAGGCCCACGTGCCGGGCGGCGGTGTCCCCGACGAGGGCCCCCACGCCCGCGTACAGCAGGGTGGAGGCGATGGCGGCGCCGACGACGGCCAGCATCGGGCCCCAGGCGGAGCGGAACCGTCCGTTGTCCGGGCGGACCAGGCCGACGAGGTACCCGATGAGGCAGAGCACGAGCGCGTACCGCCCGGCGGCGTGGTCGGCGGGCGGGGCCAGGTCGGTGAGCAGGCCCGCGGCGAAGCCGATGAGGGCGCCGCTGACGTGCCCGTACACCAGCGCGAGGGCCACGACGGTGAGCAGGACCAGGTCGGGCACGGCCCCGGGCAGCTGGAGCCGCCCCAGGACGGTGACCTGGACGACGAGGGCGACCACGATCAGTGTGGCCGACAGCAGGATCCGGTTGAAGCGCATGGGCGGTCAGCTCCTACTCGTCGGCCGGCTTGGCGGGCACGCCGGCGGTTCCGGACGGGGTGACCGTCACGGTGACCGTCGGGGTGGGCTTGGGGGCTTCGGGCTTGGGGGGCAGGACGGCGTCGCGCGGGTCCTCGCGCGGCGGCATCACCACGACGCCGACGATGTCCAGCCGCGAGAACCCGACGAACGGACGCACCCAGACGGTGCGGGTCAGGTCCCCGCGGGAGGGGTCGACCTTGACCACCTCGCCGATCGGCACGCCCGGTACGAAGGGCTTGTTGCCGCGCGAGCCGAAGGTGACGAGCCGGTCGCCGGGGCTGACCTTGGCCTTGCCGTTGAGCATCTGGACCGACAGGGCGCGGTCGCCCTGCCCGGTGGCGAAGCCGAGCTCGCCGGTCTTCTCCAGGCGGGTGCCGACGGTGAAGTCGGGGTCGTTGGCGAGGACGACGGTGGCGGTGTCGGGGCCGACGGTGCTGACCCGTCCGACGAGGCCGTCCCCGTTGAGGACGGTCATGTCGCGCTCGATGCCGTCCTTGCTGCCGGCGTCGATGGTGACCGTCCAGGAGAAGCCCTGGGCCGCTCCTATCGCGATGACCTCGGCGCCCTTGATGCCGTACTGCCCGGCGCCCGCCCGCTTGAGCATCTCGTCGAGCTCGCGGATGCGGCTGCGGGTCTGGTCGTCGCTGCCCAGCTTGGCCTTCAGGGCCGCGTTCTCCCGCTCCAGCGTGGCGATCCGGTTGTGCCGCTCGCCGGAGTCCCGTACCGCCCCTATGGCGTTGGCGACGGGGTCGACGGCGGTCGACACGCCCTTCTCGACGGGGCCGAAGACCGCTGCGGCGGCCTGCCGGGCACCGTCGACCGGCGACTCCTCGCCCGCCCTGATGTCCACCGTGATCAATGCGAACGCGATGGCGATCAGAAGCACCAGGAGCAGCCGGCTTTCTCGTGTGTCCCTCACGTGCGGCGGCCGTGCCTTCCTCGTAGTGACTCGTGCGGCAGAGCCGCCCCGGTGGAACGTCAGACTGCGGATCCACCGGACAGTTGCCTGTATATCAACGATCCGCCGCACGGGCCCGGTAGCACCCGTACGGCGGATCCTTGTGTTCCGCTTGGCCCCCCGGAAGGAGGGGGTGTGTCAGCGACGGGGCTGGGCGTCCAGGACCTGCTGGAGCGCCTCGAACTCCTCCACGCACTTGCCGGAGCCGAGCGCGACCGAGTCGAGCGGGTCCTCGGCGATGTGGATCGGCATGCCGGTCTCCCGGCGCAGCCGCTCGTCGAGGCCGCGCAGCAGGGCTCCGCCGCCGGTCAGGACGATGCCGCGGTCCATGATGTCGCCGGACAGCTCCGGCGGGCACTTGTCGAGGGTGGTCTTGACCGCGTCCACGATGGCGTTGACCGGCTCCTCGATGGCCTTGCGCACCTCCGCGGCCGAGATGACCACGGTCTTGGGCAGGCCGGAGACCAGGTCGCGGCCCCGGATCTCGGTGTGCTCGTCCTTGTCGAGGTCGTACGCCGACCCGATGGTGATCTTGATCTGCTCGGCGGTCCGCTCACCGAGGAGGAGCGAGTACTCCTTCTTGATGTGCTGGATGATCGCGTTGTCGAGCTCGTCGCCGGCCACCCGGATGGACTGTGCCGTGACGATTCCGCCGAGGGAGATGACGGCGACCTCGGTGGTGCCGCCGCCGATGTCCACGACCATGTTGCCGGTGGCTTCGTGGACGGGCAGGCCGGAGCCGATGGCGGCGGCCATGGGCTCCTCGATGATGTGCACCTGGCGGGCGCCGGCCTGCGTGGACGCCTCGATGACCGCGCGGCGCTCCACTCCCGTGATGCCGGAGGGCACGCAGACCACGACGCGCGGACGGGCCAGGTAGCGGCGCTTGTGGATCTTGAGGATGAAGTACCGGAGCATACGCTCGGTGATCTCGAAGTCGGCGATCACGCCGTCCTTGAGGGGCCGTACGGCGACGATGTTCCCGGGCGTGCGCCCGATCATCTTCTTCGCCTCCGAGCCGACCGCCAGGATGCCACCGGTGTTCGTGTTGATGGCGACCACGGACGGCTCGTTCAGGACGATCCCCCGGCCCCTCACGTACACCAGCGTGTTGGCGGTCCCGAGGTCGATCGCCATGTCACGGCCGATGAACGACATGTTGTTCCCCTTGTTCCCCATGAGGAGCGTCTGGCCTTCCAGTTGATAGCGGCTGCTGTCAGGTCGGCGAGGTGGGTGTGTGGGTGGAGGCCCCATCGTAGTGCCGGTGGTCCGGACACCGCGCGACGGGACTCCGGCAATCCCGCCGGAACGGATACCCGCCCCCCTAGTGGTGACGTCGTGTCCTGCTCATGCGTTCCCGGTGGGGCCCCGTCATACCGAAGGGCGACCGAAATTACTTCGGTCGCCCCAGGTCATGAGCGCTGTTTGGCTGATGTCACGTCAGGAAGGAGTGATCACAGCGACGGGAAGAACAGCTTCAGCTCACGCTCGGCGGACTCCTCGGAATCCGAGGCGTGGATCAGGTTCTCCCGGGTGATGGTGCCGAAGTCGCCCCGGATGGAGCCGGGCGCGGCGGCGATCGGGTCGGTGGGTCCGGCCAGCTGGCGGACACCCTCGATCACGCGTTCCCCTTCGACCACCAGGGCCACGACGGGACCGCTGGACATGAAGCCCATCAGCGGCTCGTAGAAGGGCTTGCCCTGGTGCTCGCCGTAGTGCGCCTCCAGGGTTTCCTGGTCCAGCGTGCGCAGCTCCAGCGCGGGCACGGTCCAGCCTGCCTTCCGCTCGATGCGGCCGATGATCTCGCCGATCAGGCCGCGACGGACGGCGTCGGGCTTGAGCAGGACGAGCGTGCGCTGGGTCATGGTGCGGCTCCTTGCGGCATACGGGTGCGGTAGGACGAATCTACGCGACGCGCGGACGCCGCCGCGCCGGGCCTCCCCGCCGCCTCCGGGGCGGGCGGAACCCGCCGCAAGGTCCGTGCATCCGGCCCGTGCGACCGGTCCGCGCGACCGGCCGTGCGATCCGCCCGTGCGACCGGCCCGCGCAGACGCTACGCGGCCGGGGCGGTCTCCTCCTGCGCCGCGGCCCAGTCGGCCCGGATCTTGTCCGTCTTGCGGCCGAAGTGCACCGCGCACCACCACAGGCCCGCGAAGACCACGCCCAGGAAGAACATCGTCGGCAGGACGAAACCGCTCAGGACCAGCCCGATCTGCAGGGCCCAGCCCAGCTCGACCGCCCCGCGCCGCTTGAGCATCCCGCACAGCAGCACCGACAGCAGCATCCCGGCCCCGCACACCGCCCAGACCTGCGCCTGGGACAGGTCCGGGTCCTTCATGGCCACCAGCCCCGCGAAACCGATCAGCAGGAACTCGCCGATCAGCGTGCTCGCACACAGCGTGCGCATCCTCAGCCCCTCTTCAGCAGCAGGCGGGCCTCGCCCACCGTGATCACGGACCCGGTCACCAGGACCCCGGCCCCTCCGTATTCGGCTTCTTCCTCCGCCAGGGTGATGGCCGCCTCCAGCGCATCGTCCAGCCGCGGCTCCACCTGCACCCGGTCCGGGCCGAAGACCTCGACCGCCACGGCCGCGAGCTCGTCCGCGGTCATCGCCCGGTGGCTGGAGTTCTCCGTCACCACGACCTCGGCGAAGATCGGCTCGAAGGCCTCGAACACGCCGCGGACGTCCTTGCCCTCGCTCGCGCCCACGACCCCGATCAGCCGGCTGAAGCCGAAGGACTCGGTGACCGCCGCCGCGGCGGCCGCCGCGCCCGCCGGATTGTGCGCCGCGTCCAGCACCACCGTCGGGCTGCGCCGCACGACCTCCAGGCGGCCCGGCGAGGACACCGAGGCGAAGGCCTTGCGCACGGTGTCCGCGTCCAGGACCCGCGCACCCTCCTGGCCGATGCCGAAGAAGGCCTCGACGGCGGCCAGCGCCACCGCCGCGTTGTTCGCCATGTGCGCGCCGTACAGCGGCAGGAAGACGCCCTCGTACGCGCCGCCCATGCCGCGCAGCGTCAGCATCTGGCCGCCGACCGCCACCTCGCGGGAGACGACGCCGAACTCCATGCCCTCGCGGGCCACCGTCGCGTCGACCTCGACGGCCCTCTTCAGCAGGACCTGCGCCGCGTCCACCGGCTGCTGCGCCAGGATCACGGTGGCGCCCTGCTTGATGACGCCGCCCTTCTCCTCGGCGATCGCGCCGGGCGTGGTGCCGAGCCGGTCGGTGTGGTCCAGGCTGATCGGGGTGATCACCGCGACCGCGCCGTCGATGACGTTCGTCGCGTCCCAGGTGCCGCCCATCCCGACCTCGACCACGGCCGCGTCGACCGGGGCGTCCGCGAAGGCGGCGTAGGCCATGCCGGTGAGGACCTCGAAGAAGGAGAGCCGGTACTCCTCGGCGGCGTCGACCATCTCCACGTACGGCTTGACGTCGTGGTAGGTCTCCACGAAGCGCTCCGCGGAGATCGGCGCCCCGTCCAGGCTGATCCGCTCGGTGACGGACTGCACGTGCGGGCTGGTGTAGCGGCCGGTGCGCAGCTCGAAGGCGTTCAGCAGGGCCTCGATCATGCGGGCCGTGCTGGTCTTGCCGTTGGTGCCCGTGACATGGATCGAGGGGTACGCGCGCTGCGGCTCGCCCAGGACGTCCATCAGTGCGGCGATGCGCGACACGGAGGGGTCCAGCTTGGTCTCGCCCCAGCGGGTGGCGAGCTCCTGCTCCACCTCCAGCAGGGCCTTCGCCACTTCGGGGTCGGCGGGCCGGGCGGGCGCCTGATCCGCCTCGGGCGGTCCGGCATGGGCGCGCAGGGTGCGGCTGCCGGCCTCGATCACCGCCAGGTCGGGGTCGCGGTCGGACTCTTCCGCCACGATCTGGTCGAACTCGTCGAACTTGTCGGGTCCGGCGAATCCGTCGAAGTCGCGGTCGTCGCTCTCGGGCTGCTGCTCACTCACAGGGCCAGTCTACGGACGGGGACCCGCGGGACTTTCGGCCCGGCCGTTTCGGGACCTTCGGCGGCGGGGGCGACCAGATCGTTATGCAAGCCTTGCGGACAGGAGATAGGGGACCAAATGCCGCAGGCCAGCACCAACAAGACAGCTTCCAGCCGCGACATAGGAATGGACCTGGGCACCGCCAACACCCTGGTCTACGCACGGGGGCACGGGATCGTCCTCGATGAGCCGTCCGTGGTGGCGGTCAAGGCGGGCACGACCACCGCGCTGGCCGTGGGGGCGGAGGCCAAGGAGACCATCGGCCGCACCCCGGGGTCCATCACCGCCATCCGCCCGCTGAAGGACGGCGTGATCTGCGACCACGAGGCCGCCGAGGAGATGATCCGGCACTTCGTGCGCAAGGCGGTCCCCGGCCGCCGGCCCCGCACCCGCATGGTCGTCTGCGTCCCCTCGGGCGTGACCCCGGTCGAGCGGCGGGCCATCGTCCAGGCCGCCACCCGGGCCGGCGCCAGGGCGGTGCACCTGATCGAGGAGCCGATGGCGGCCGCCATCGGCGCCGGGCTGCCGGTCGCCGAGCCCCGCGGCTCCATGGTCGTGGACATCGGCGGCGGCACCTCGGAGGTCGCCGTGCTCTCCCTGGGCGGCATCGTCACCTCCCGCTCGCTGCGGGTCGGCGGGGACCGGATGGACGCGGCGGTCATGGACTGGGTGCGCAGGGAGCACGCCCTGCTGATCGGCGAGCGCACCGCCGAGGACGTCAAGACCCACATCGGCTCCGCCTGGCCGGTGCCGGACCGCCCGGAACTGGAGACCCGTACGCACACCGTCCGGGGCCGGGAGAAGGTCGGCGGCATGCCCAAGACCCTGGAACTGAGCCCCCAGGACGTGCGCGCGGCCCTGGACGAGCCGGTGGAGGCGATCATCGCGGCCGTGCGCGCCACCCTGGAGGAGTGCCCGCCGGAGCTGTCCGGCGACGTGATGGAGCACGGCATCGTCCTGACCGGCGGCGGCGCCCTGCTCCCGGGTCTCGACCTGCGGATGGCCTCCGCCACGGGCATCCCGGTGTTCGTCGCGGACAATCCGCTGGAATGCGTTGCCCTGGGCTCCGGCCGGTGCGTTGAGGACCTGGACCGCCTGAACGGCCTGCTGGCCCCGGCCACGGCCTGACCCCCGGTCAGCGCAGCGGGAGGGTCGCCACCACCTCGTACGCGTCCTGCGTGCGCCGCGCCGTCAGGGTGCCGCCCAGGCTGCGCACGCGCTCGGACATGCTCGCCGTGCCGCTCCCCGCCGAGACGGGGGCCCGGCCCGGGACCCGCGCGGGCAGCGGATTGCTGACCGCGATCCGCAGGTGGGGGCCGTCCGCGGCGATGGTCACGTCGACGGTCTCCCCGCCCGCGTGCTTGGCCGCGTTGGTGAGGCACTCCTGCACCACCCGGTAGACGGCCGCCTGCCGCAGTGGCGACAGCGCGTGCGCGTCCGCGTCCATCGCCAGCCGGACGGGGGACCCGGCCTGCCCGCTCTGCCGCGCGAGCGCCGCCAGCCCGTCCACCCCCGGGGTGGAGGTCCGCTCCCCGCGCTGCACGATGATCTCGTTGAGCACCAGGTGCGCCCGCCGCGCCGTGTCGGCCAGCTCCTCGAAGTCCTTCGCGTACGAGGTGGTCCGGGCCCGTACCGACAGCACCTCGGAGCGCACCGTCAGCAGGGTCAGCTCCCTGCCCACGAAATCGTGGACGTCCCGGGCGACGGAGGTGCGCTCCTGCTGGACGGCCTGCAGCACCGCGGACTCGGCCCGCCGTGCGGTGAGCTCCCCCACCAGGTCGTGCCGGTAGGCGGCGATGCCGACGGCCGTGGCGAGCACCCCGATGGGCACGACCAGGCTGAGGAAGCCGCTGAGCGTCTCGGCCCGGGACTCCGGCCAGCCCGGCACCCCGCAGAACAGCACCAGTGCGAACCCCACGAAGCCGACGGTGGCCACGATCCCGGCCCGTCGGCCCCGGTAGCGGCCGACGGAGTACAGCGCGAACTGGATCAGCGTCAGCTCGTGCAGCCATCCGATGAACAGCAGCGCGGCGACGTACGAGAGCCACGGCATCCGGCGGCGCACCAGCAGCGTGGCGCAGCCCGCGGCGAGCACCGCGGCCGCGAGGGGACCGCTCAGCGAGTTGTCGGCGGCGGCCAGCCCCGGCAGGTCCAGGGCCATCAGCCCGAGGCAGCCGAGGGCGGTCAGCACGTCCAGCGCCCTCGGTGAACCGCCCCAGCCCTCGGCGAGCCGGCGGCAGGAGGCCGCGGCCCGGTGGAGTGCCGAGGCGGGGGGCTTGACGTGCATGCCCTCCATCATCCGTGGTCGGTGCCGGCGATCGGATCAGCCGAGCGGGTCTGGGGAGTGACAACACCCACTCCGTCCGGCCCGGCCCGCGGGACCGTCGACCCTGCGTGCCCGTGACCTTCCGCTCTGCCGTGGCCGGCGGCGCGTCCGTAGCGTCGCCGGGGTGAGCACCCACGCGTCCCGCCCCGACCGCCCCCACCGCCCGGCCCGCCCGGCCCGGGGCACGGGCCTGCTGATGCTGGTCGGCGGCCTGGTCGGCATGCTGGCCTCGGGCGTCCTCACCCACGACCGGCTGCGCACGCTGGAGGACCCCCTCTTCACCCCGGGATGCTCCGTCAACCCCGTTCTGAACTGCGGGGGTGTGATGTCCACCTGGCAGGGCAACCTGCTCGGCTTCCCCAACATGCTGATCGGCATCGCCGGCTTCGCAGCCCTGGCGGCCCTGGGCGCGGCCGTGGTGGCCGGGGCGGAGCTGCCGCGCCGGCTGTGGCAGGGCGTCTGGGCGGCGACCGCCGCGGGCTTCGCCTTCACGGTGTGGCTGATCGGCCAGTGCCTGTACGTGATCGGTGCGCTGTGCCCCTGGTGCGCGGTCGTCTGGGCGGTGGTGATCCCGCTGTTCTGGTACGTCACCCGCCAGCTGGCCGGCCCCGGCTCACGGCTGCGGGCCCTCCCCCACTGGCTGGTCCCGCTGACCCTGTACGGGGTGGTGGCCGTGCTCGTCCTGACCCGCTTCGGCAGCGCCCTGCTGTGACCCCGGCCCGCGTACGGGCACGGGCGAAGCAACGGCGTACGGCATACGGCGAAGGCCCCCGCACCGTCGGTCGGTACGGGGGCCTTCGCGGGCCTTGCGGGGCGTCAGCCCTGCGGCAGCGCTGCCAGCTGAGCCTGGAGCCGTGCGATGTCCGCCTCGGCCTTGGCCAGACGGCCCTTGATCTTGTCCACGACGTTGTCGGGGGCCTTGGCGATGAACGCCTCGTTCCCGAGCTTCGCCTCGGCCTGCTGCTTCTCCTTCTCGGCGGCGCCGAGGTCCTTGGTCAGCCGCTTGCGCTCGGCGGGCACGTCGATGGTCCCGGACAGGTCCAGGGCGACGGTGGCACCGGCGACCGGCAGGGTGGCGGTGGCGCTGAACGCCTCGCCCTCCGGCTGGAGGCGCAGCAGCTGGCGGATGGCGCCCTCGTGCGCGGCCAGCGCGGTGCCCGACAGGTCCAGACGGGCCGGGACCTTCTGGCCGTCCTGCAGACCCTGCTCCTTGCGGAAGCGCCGGACCTCGGTGACGACGGACTGGACGCTGCGGACCTCGGCTTCGGCAGCCTCGTCACGGAAGCCGCTGTCCTGCGGCCACTCGGCGATCACGAGGGACTCGCGGCCGGTGAGGGTGGTCCACAGGGTCTCGGTGACGAAGGGGACCACCGGGTGCAGCAGGCGCAGCATGACGTCGAGGACCTCACCCAGCACCCGGCCGGAGACCTTCGCCTGCTCGCCGCCCGCGAAGAAGGTCGTCTTCGACAGCTCGACGTACCAGCTGAAGACCTCGTCCCACGCGAAGTGGTACAGGGAGTCCGACAGCTTCGAGAACTGGTAGTCCTCGTAGAAGGCGTCGACCTCGGCCACGGTCTTGTTGAGCCGCGACAGGATCCACCGGTCGGTCGCCGACATCTGCTCGGCCGGCGGCAGCTCGCCCTCGATCGTGGCGCCGTTCATCAGCGCGAAGCGCGTGGCGTTCCAGATCTTGTTGGCGAAGTTCCGGGAAGCCTGCACCCAGTCCTCGCCGATCGGGACGTCGACACCCGGGTTGGCGCCGCGGGCCAGGGTGAAGCGGACCGCGTCCGATCCGTAGGTGTCCATCCAGTCGAGCGGGTTGACCGCGTTCCCGAAGGACTTCGACATCTTCTTGCCGAACTGGTCGCGGACCATTCCGTGCAGGGCGATGGTGTGGAACGGCGGGGTGCCGTCCATGGCGTACAGGCCGAACATCATCATCCGGGCGACCCAGAAGAACAGGATGTCGTAGCCGGTGACCAGGACGGAGTTCGGGTAGAACTTCGCCAGGCTCTCGGTCTGCCGCGGCCAGCCGAGCGTGGAGAAGGGCCACAGGCCCGACGAGAACCAGGTGTCCAGGACGTCGGTGTCCTGGGTCCAGCCCTCACCCGAGGGCGGCTGCTCGTCCGGTCCGACGCAGACGACCTCGCCGTTCGGGCCGTACCAGACGGGGATGCGGTGGCCCCACCACAGCTGGCGCGAGATGCACCAGTCGTGCAGGTTGTCGACCCAGTCGAAGTACCGCTTCTCCATCTCCTGCGGGTGGATCGTGACGCGCCCGTCCCGGACGGCGTCACCGGCAGCCTGGGCGAGCGGGCCGACCTTCACCCACCACTGCATGGACAGCCGCGGCTCGATGGTGGTCTTGCAGCGGGAGCAGTGGCCGACGGAGTGGGAGTACGGGCGCTTCTCGGCGACGATCCGGCCCTCGGCGCGCAGCGCGGCGACGATGGCGGATCGGGCTTCGAGCCGGTCCAGTCCCTGGAAGGGCCCGTGGACCGTGATGATGGCGTGCTCGTCCATGACGGCGAGGTTCGGCAGGCCGTGGCGCTGGCCGATCTCGAAGTCGTTCGGGTCGTGCGCGGGGGTCACCTTGACCGCGCCGGTGCCGAACGCGGGGTCGACGTGCTCGTCCGCGACGATCGGGATGCGGCGGCCGGTCAGCGGCAGCTCGATCTCGGTGCCGACCATGTGCCGGTAGCGCTCGTCCTCGGGGTGGACGGCCACGGCCGTGTCGCCCAGCATCGTCTCGGCGCGGGTGGTGGCGACGACGATGGAGTCCTCCCCGTCGCCGTACCGGATGGAGACGAGTTCGCCGTCGTCGTCCTGGTACTCGACCTCGATGTCCGAGATCGCCGTGAGGCAGCGCGGGCACCAGTTGATGATGCGCTCGGCGCGGTAGATCAGTTCGTCGTCGTAGAGCTTCTTGAAGATGGTCTGGACGGCCTCGGAGAGGCCCTCGTCCATGGTGAAGCGCTCACGCGACCAGTCGACGCCGTCGCCGAGGCGGCGCATCTGACCGGAGATCTGTCCGCCGGACTCGCCCTTCCACTGCCAGACGCGCTCGACGAAGGCCTCACGGCCCAGGTCGTGGCGGGACTTGCCCTCCTTGGCGAGTTCGCGCTCGACGACGTTCTGGGTCGCGATGCCCGCGTGGTCCATGCCGGGCTGCCACAGGGTCTCGAAGCCCTGCATGCGCTTGCGGCGCGTCAGGGCGTCGATCAGCGTGTGCTCGAAGGCGTGGCCCAGGTGGAGCGAGCCCGTGACGTTCGGCGGCGGGATGACGATGGTGTACGGCGGCTTCTCGCTGGTCGCATCGGCCTCGAAGTAGCCACGCTCCACCCAGCGCTCGTAGAGCTTCGCCTCTACCTCGGCCGGCGCGTACTGGGTCGGCAGTTCGGAGTCGGGGCTGCTGGGTGTCTGCGTGTTCTCGGTCACGAGCCACAGTTTAGAGCGGTAACAGTCCAGTCATGAAACCGGTAATCCAGGGGGCCCGGCACCCCTCCCGGTCCCGGCTTCCGACAGGATGTGAGGAACGTATAAACAACCTCATGGGGGACGCGCGATGAGCTACAACCAGCCGGGGCCGTACGGACAGCAGCCGCAGCAGCCGGGACCGTACGGACAGCAGCCCCAGCAGCCCGGTCCGTACGGACAGCAGCCGCAGCAGCCGGGCCCCTACGGCCAGCCCGCCCCGCAGCCGGGCTACGGCTACCCGCAGCAGCCCGGCGTCCCGCCGCAGGGCTACCCCCAGCAGCCGCCGGCCCCGCCGTACGGCCACCCCCAGCAGGCCCCGTACGGCGGGATGCCCCCGCAGCAGCCGCCGAAGAAGTCGAAGACCGGCGTGATCGTGGTGAGTTCGGTCGTGGCCGTCGCGGTGATCGCGGCCGGCAGCTGGTTCCTCCTGAAGGACGGCGGCTCCGGCTCGGTGTCCGCCGACACCAAGGGCTACAAGCTCGTCGCCCCGGAGACCGTGGACGACTTCAAGAAGAACCCGAAGCACGAGGAGGGCTCCTTCACCGACAAGGAGAAGAAGGAGGCCGAGGCGGCGGGCATCAAGGACCCGACCCAGGTGGGCATGGACTACCAGGCCGGCGACCCGAAGAACCCCCTGACGGCCAAGGGCCTCAACTTCCAGGGCATGTACGGCGAGGTCGCCGACCCCGAGAAGGCGGTGGACGGGTACTTCGCCATGGCCAAGGTGAACATCGCCAAGGAGGGCAAGTCCGAGATCGAGCTCCTCGGGACCCCCAAGTCGATCACCCCGGCCGGGTTCAAGGGCGCGGTGATGAAGTGCCAGAACTTCAAGTTCACCTCCAAGGACACCTCGGAGAAGGGGCCCAAGGAGGCGACCCTGCCGTTCTGCATCTGGGGTGACTACAGCACCCTCAGCATCGTCAGCGCCACGGACATCGCCTCCGTGCTCGCCGGCAAGCCCGGCTACACCCTGGAGCAGACCGCGGAACTCGCCGGGAAGCTCTACAACACGGCCCGCGTGAAGAAGTAGCAGCGCACCGCGGCCGCATGCGAAAGGGGCGCCCCCTCGGGGGCGCCCCTTTGCGTACCGCTTGCCGCATGCCGTGCAGAGGTCAGGCCGACTTCTCGTGCGGGCCCTGGTCCTTGGGGACGATGCGCGGGACCAGCGTCGGGTTGACGTTGGAGCGGACCACGTCCGCGGTGATGACCACGCGGGCCACGTCCTTGCGGGACGGGACCTCGTACATCACCGACATCAGGACCTCTTCCATGATGGCGCGCAGGCCGCGCGCGCCGGTCTGGCGGAGGATCGCCTGGTCCGCGATGGCTTCGAGGGCCTCGCGCTCGAAGTCCAGCTCCACACCGTCGAGTTCGAACAGCCGCTGGTACTGCTTCACCAGGGCGTTGCGCGGCTCGATCAGGATCTGCAGCAGGGCCTCGCGGTCCAGGTTGTGCACCGAGGTGATGACGGGGAGACGGCCGATGAACTCGGGGATCATCCCGAACTTCACCAAGTCCTCCGGCATGACCTCCTGGAACTGGTTGCTGGCCTCGATCTCGCGCTTCGAGCGGATCGTCGCCGCGAAACCGATGCCCTTCGCGCCCGCACGCGACTCGATGATCTTCTCCAGGCCCGCGAAGGCGCCGCCCACGATGAAGAGCACGTTCGTCGTGTCGATCTGGATGAACTCCTGGTGCGGGTGCTTGCGCCCGCCCTGCGGCGGAACGGAGGCCGTCGTGCCCTCCAGGATCTTCAGCAGGGCCTGCTGCACGCCCTCGCCGCTGACGTCGCGCGTGATCGACGGGTTCTCGCTCTTGCGGGCGACCTTGTCGATCTCGTCGATGTAGATGATCCCGGTCTCGGCCTTCTTGACGTCGTAGTCCGCCGCCTGGATCAGCTTCAGCAGGATGTTCTCGACGTCCTCGCCGACGTACCCGGCCTCCGTCAGCGCCGTGGCGTCGGCGATGGCGAACGGGACGTTCAGCATGCGGGCGAGCGTCTGCGCCAGCAGGGTCTTGCCGGAGCCGGTCGGGCCGAGCAGCAGGATGTTGGACTTCGCGAGCTCGATCGCGTCCTCACGGCCCTGTGCGCCGCCGTTCTCACCGGCCTGGACCCGCTTGTAGTGGTTGTACACCGCCACGGAGAGCGCCTTCTTCGCCGGCTCCTGGCCGACGACGTAGCTCTCCAGGAACTCGTAGATCTCACGGGGCTTGGGGAGTTCTTCCCACCGGACCTCGGAGGTCTCCGCGAGCTCCTCTTCGATGATCTCGTTGCAGAGGTCGATGCACTCGTCGCAGATGTACACACCGGGTCCTGCGATGAGCTTCTTCACCTGCTTCTGGCTCTTTCCGCAGAACGAGCACTTGAGCAGGTCGCCGCCGTCACCGATGCGTGCCACGAGGTGCTTCCCCTTCGCCTGGGAGACGCCTGGTTCAGCGCTCCTGGTGCCTCATATCCGACGGTACCTTGCCGGGGGCCCCGTGCGGGGCCCCCTTGACGTGGTTCACATCGCCGAATCCGGCGACGGGCCCACGCCACTTGGCGGCAAGGATCAGGCCGCGTTCATCTTTCGGGTGGACACGACCTGGTCGACCAGGCCGTACGCGAGCGCGTCCTCGGCAGTGAGGATCTTGTCGCGCTCGATGTCCTCGCGGATCTTCTCCAGCGGGGTCGTCGAGTGCTTGGCCAGCATGGACTCCAGCTGGTCGCGCATGCGCAGGATCTCGTTGGCCGCGATCTCCAGGTCGGAGAGCTGCTCGCGGCCGGTGCCGCCGGACGGCTGGTGGATCAGCACGCGGGCGTTCGGCAGGGCCAGTCGCTTGCCGGGGGTGCCGGCGGCGAGCAGGACCGCGGCGGCGGAGGCCGCCTGGCCCATGCAGACCGTGGAGATGTCCGGCTTCACGAACTGCATCGTGTCGTAGATCGCCGTCAGCGCGGTGAAGGAGCCGCCGGGGCTGTTGATGTAGATCGAGATGTCACGGTCCGGGTCCATCGACTCCAGGCACAGCAGCTGCGCCATGACGTCGTTGGCGGAGGCGTCGTCGATCTGCACGCCGAGGAAGATGATGCGCTCCTCGAAGAGCTTCGCGTACGGGTCGTACTCGCGCACGCCCTGCGAAGTGCGCTCCACGAAGCGCGGGATGACGTAGCGGTTGTCCACCTGGGGACCGGTGTGGAGGCCGCTCGCGGGAGAGAGGTTGTTCATGTACATCTGGGTGTTCACCATCCTGGTGGCGTTCTGCGGGCTGTCGGCTGCGGGGTACTGACGGTGGTGCCGGAGGTCAGGCCCCGGTGCCGCCGCCGCCCGGAACGTTGGACGCGGCCGAGATGATCTCGTCGATCAGGCCGTAGTCCTTGGCCTCCTCGGAGGTGAACCAGCGGTCGCGGTCACCGTCGCGGATGATCGCCTCCACCGTCTGGCCCGAGTGGAACGCGGTGATCTCGGCCATCCGCTGCTTGGTGCGCAGCAGGTACTGGGCCTGGATCTTGATGTCCGACGCGGTGCCGCCGATGCCGGCGGAGCCCTGGTGCATCAGGATGTCGGTGTTCGGCAGGGCGAAGCGCTTGCCCTTGGCGCCACCGGTGAGCAGGAACTGGCCCATGGAGGCCGCCATTCCCATGCCGATGGTGACGACGTCGTTGGGGATGTACTGCATGGTGTCGTAGACGGCCATGCCGGCCGTCACCGAGCCACCGGGGCTGTTGATGTACAGGTAGATGTCCTTCTCCGGCTCGGCGGCCAGGAGGAGGAGCTGCGCCGTGATCTTGTTCGCGATGTCGTCGTCTACCTGCTGGCCGAGGAAGATGATGCGCTCGCCGAGCAGCCGGTTGTAGACATGGTCGCCGAGGCCGCCACCGATGGACGGCTCACCCGCGGCGTAAGGCTTCAGATTCGTCACGTATCCACCTGCTCGTCTCCGACGGCCATGTGCCGTCTCAGCGTCTCGTTCTGGGGCGCGGCCCCACCGGTACGGACAAGTCCGCCGGCATCCGGGTACTCCCGTGCCCTCGTATTCATGGACCCTAACGCGCAGGTGGGACAACGCCATCCCGCTTCCCGAACTGTTCGCTCGGAGCGCAAGGTCGCAAACCCTTGCGGGGAGCGTGCGGAAGGGCCCGGACGCAACGGCGTCCGGGCCCTTCGGCACTGCTCAGCGGGCTGCGCCGGCAGTACCGCCCACTGCTGCGGGCGGCCGCGCGGTGCGGCCGGCGGTCCTACTTGGCCTCGTCGGCCTTGTCCTCGGCGTCACCCTCGGCCGCGGCCTCGACCGTCTCGGCGGCCTGCTCCTCGTCCTCGTCGGAGAGGTCGACGACCTCACCCTTGGTGTCGACGACCTTGGCGGCCTCGACGACGACCGCGAGGGCCTTGCCGCGGGCGACCTCGCCGACCAGCATCGGGACCTGGCCGCCCTCGACGACGGCCTGGGCGAACTGGTCGGGGGACATGCCGGAGGAGGCGGCGCGGCGCATGAGGTGCTCGGTGAGCTCCTCCTGGTCGACGCCCAGCTTCTCCTTGTTGACCAGCGCGTCGAGGACGAACTGGGTCTTGATGCCCTTGATCGCCTGCTCGGAGGTCTCGGCGTCGAACTCCTCGACCGTCTTGCCCTGGAACTCCAGGTACTTCTCGATGGTCAGACCCATCTGGCCGAGCTGGTGGTGCTCCAGGTTGTGCTTGCGGGTCTGGACCTCGTCCGCGAGGAGCTTCTCGGGGATCGGGACCTCGACGAGCTCCAGCAGCTTCTCCAGGACGCGCTCCTGGGCCTGCGTGGCCTGGTCGTACTGCTTCATGTCCTCAAGGCGCTTGCGGCTGTCGGCCTTCAGGGCGTCCAGGGTGTCGAACTCGCTCGCCATCTGCGCGAACTCGTCGTCCAGCTCCGGGAGCTCCTTGGCGGAGACCTTGGTGACCTTGACGGTGACCTCGGCGTCCTTGCCCTCGGCGGAACCGCCCTTCAGCTGCGAGGTGAAGGTGGCCTCGCCGCCGGCCTCCAGGCCCTTGACGGCCTCGTCGATGCCTTCGAGCAGCTCGCCCGAGCCGATGGTGTAGGACACGTCGGACGCGACGCCGTCCTCCAGCACCTCGCCGTCGACCTTGGCCTCGAGGTCGATGACGACGACGTCACCCTCCTCGGCGGCGCGCTCGACGTCCTTGGTGGACGCGAAGCGGCCGCGCAGCTGCTCGACGGACTTCTCGACGTCCTCGTCGGAGACCTCGATGGCGTCGACCTCGACCTCGATGCCGGAGTAGTCCGGGATCTCGATCTCGGGGCGCACGTCGACCTCGGCGGTGAAGGCCAGCAGCTCGCCGTCCTTCAGCTCCGTGATGTCGACCTCGGGCTGGCCCAGCGGGTTCAGGTCGGCCTCGTTGACGGCCTCGGTGTAGAACTTCGGGAGGGCGTCGTTGACGGCCTCCTCCAGCACCGCACCGCGGCCGAAGCGCTGGTCGATGACGCGGGCGGGGATCTTGCCCTTGCGGAAGCCCTTCACCGTGACCTGCTGGTTGATCTTCTTGTACGCCGCGTCGAGGCTGTCCTTGAGCTCCTCGAAGGGCACCTCAACAGTGAGCCGAACCCGAGTCGGGTTCAGGGTCTCCACGGCGCTCTTCACGGTTCGGTCTCCTTGTGGCTGACTGCTGGGGATTCTGCCGTCACGCTGAGATGCAGCGGTTCGGCGGACTTCGGCCCGGTACATCAGACACACGGGCACGCAGCTTGCATAGTAACCGCAAGCGGCAATCAGCCCACAACGCGATCTTGTGGAAACCCCCCGCGGAGGACGAAGGGGACCCTGCTGGTGGTCGGGGTGGCCGGATTCGAACCGACGACCTTCCGCTCCCAAAGCGGACGCGCTACCAAGCTGCGCCACACCCCGTCGGTGCGACACGTAGGGTACATGCCCGGAGACCCTCCGATGTGCTGGGTTTCCCGGTTCCGCGGGCTTTTCCGGCGGTTCCGCCCCGCACCGCCCCGCCGGGCGAGCGCCGCGGCCGCGCACGGGGTGTGCGATCCCCCGGCCCGACCCGCTAGGATGCTGTCCGTGCCGCGGTCCCGTACGGCGGCGCACACGCTGCGGGCGTAGCTCAATGGTAGAGCCCTAGTCTTCCAAACTAGCTACGCGGGTTCGATTCCCGTCGCCCGCTCTCCGTACTGAAGGGCCAGGTCAGAGGACATCTCCTCGACCTGGCCCTTGGTCGTTCCCGGAGCCTGCGATCAGCCCGCCGTGTCCCCCGCGTGCCCGCTGAGCGCATCGGCGCCCAGCCCGTCCCGGCCCGCACGGGCGTGCCGGTGGACCAGCGGGGCGCGAGCGGTGCTGTGGCCGACTGCCCCTTGCCCGGCTCGTCGACGGACCGCCGGACGCGCGCCGCGGCGTGGTCCACCACCAGGGCTCCCGCGGTGACCTCCGCACCCCGGGCGGACCTCGACCCCGGAGCTTGGCCCGGGAGCGGCATGATGTCCTGCGTGACGAACAGCGCAGACCTGCATCCTGACCGGATAGCGGGGTACGACGGTGGCCCCCTCACACACGAGACGGGATTCCTGGACGAGCCGCTGTTCTGGCTCGGGCATCTCTCCTCGTGTGCCCGAGCGGAGGGAGCCGAGGAACTCCTCTTCGGCGCGGACTACGACGCGGCAGGCGAGTTCCAAAGGCGGTTGTGGGAGCAGGCGAAGTGGCCGACCTTCACCATCCCGCTCGCCGGCGATCACCGCCTCCACGTCGTCTATCGCACCCTCACGGACGAGGCCGGCACCGACTACCTCCTCCACCACCCCGACTGGGAGAAAGCCGAGCTGCTCGCCCGGGACGACGGGCACTGCATAGGGCCGGGCCTGTCCTGGCCCGAGCTGGTGGCGGCTGCGGACAACGCGCTGCCCGGCGGGAGTACCACCGACCCGCATGCCCGGCTGCTGCTTCTGCTTCCCGCGTTGGGTGACGACGAACTACCAGGGGATGCTGTGGAGCGCCTGGCGGCCGCCTTGTGCGCCTGTACCGGCGTGGAGGACCCCGAAGCCCTCGGAGCCGTTCTCCTGAATACTCAGGGGGCACCTGGCCCCGCGCGCTGGAAAACAGACAGTCGCGGCTCCTCCGTCAACGACGGCGCGTACTCCTCCCGCAACCCCGCCAACCACTTTGCGCTGCCGGCTGATCGGTTGTCCCGGGTGGCCGCCGCGTTCGCCCCCTGACCGGCGTACGGCCTCTACTCGACCCTCATGCGCTCCCGGGGCCGTGATCAGTCGTCAGGGCTGCGGGTCGTCCTTTGTGCGCCGGGGGCCGGGGAGTCGGCCACGTCCTTGCCCGGCTCGGAGAGGTACGCCTTCTGGACCCCGCCCACCCGCAGGGAGCGTCGGGCCACCACGCGGCCGGGCACCGAATCGGGCGGTGCGTCGCTGGCGATCGCCATGAGCCGCGCCGGGAACTCCAGGGTGTCGCCCACGTCGACCGTTTGCGGAGGCAGGTAGGAGAGGACCCCGTCGAAGAGGGACTTGCGGTCTTCGGTGACTTCCTTCCGGAAGATGACCTGGTCACCGTCCCCGTCGGAGCGGGGAGCGGGTTGCAGGGAGACCCGGCCGGCGCCCGGCCCGGTGGAAACCGTGAGCAGGGCGAGCAGACCGATCACCCCGGCGAGCGCCGGCAGGATCCACAGCCAGTTCCGTCGCGTTCCAGACACCGGCCGACCATATCGCCAGCTTACGGTGGAATTCGCCCCCGGAAACCGGCGCGTTTCCCTGTCGCGCCGAGCGGCCGTGCCGGGGGGCGGTGCGGGGCTCGCCCGGCAGGTGCGTGCCGGGGGCTACAGCTTGATGTTGGCGATCATCGTGGCGAGGGAGTTCAGGAAGCGGTTCACGTCGTCCGCGATGGAGCTGGACGCGAGGAAGAAGCCGAACAGGGCGGCGATGATGGCGGGTCCCGCCTTGATGTGGTTGCCGCGGATCAGCACCACCAGGATGACGCCCAACAGAACCACCACTGAGAGCGAAATGGCCACTACTGATCACACCTTCGGTCGTCCTCTGGTCGGCCCGGGGCGCACGGCCACGCACACCCCCACATGGACCATCCTCCCACCAACAGGCCCCGGCTATCCGCTCCGTGACGAATCACCGTCGTTCTGTTTGCGCCGGCCGCGGGTTCAGCGGGCACGTGGAGGCCGTCCGGATCCGGTCACGGGGCGGTGAGGCCGAGCAGGGAGCGGACGTGGGCGTACTTGGCGGACAGCCGTGCGCGGGTGGGTTCGTCCAGTACGGACAGCCGTACGGGATCGGCGTTGTGCGCCAGGTCGGCCTCCTTGACCAGCAGGGCGCCCGGGGTGGCGAGGATGCGGGCCGCGTACTCCTCGACCGGTTCGCCGGGGCGTTTGGTGACCGCGAGGACCATGTCCTTGACCTGCTGCGGGAGGGCTGCCGCGTCGAGCCAGTGGAGGCTGAGCGCCGCGTCCTCCACCGCGTCGTGCAGCCAGGCCGCGGCCTGCTGTTCGGGGCTGCCGCCGCGCAGGCGGACGCCTTCGGCCACGGCCGCGAGGTGTTCCGCGTACGGCCGGCCGGCCTTGTCCGTCTGCCCTTCGTGCGCGGCGCGCGCGACGGCCTCGACCTCCAGGAGGGTCAGGGGGCTGCTCGTCATGCGGTCTCCCTTGCTGCGGCGCCGAGGGCTCGGGCGATCCGGTCCACATCGGCTTGTGTGGTGCGCCAGTTGGAGAACGCGGCGCGCAGGGCGGGGGTTCCCCCGTAGACGGTCGGGGTGACGAACACCTCGGCGGCCGCGGCCTCGCGCAGGGCGGTCAGCCGGGCGGGGGTGGGGTCGGCGGCGAGGGTGAAGCAGACGACGTTGAGGCGGACCGGGGCGAGGAGGGTGAAGGCGGGGTCGCCGCGGAGCCGTTCGCCGAGGGCGCGGGCGCAGGCGATGTCGCGTTCGACGATCTCGCGGTGGCCGCGGCGTCCGTACGCGCGGAGCGTGAACCAGGCGGCGAGCGCGCGCAGCCGGTGGGAGTTCTCGGGGGTGAGGTGGACCAGGTCGGGGTGGTCGCCGAGGGGGCCGAGGTAGGCGGCGGAGTTCTGGAACACGCGGGCTTGGAGGTCTTGGCGGCGGGTGAACTGGACGGCGCTGTCGTAGGGGACGTTGAGCCATTTGTGCAGGTCGACGCAGAGGGAGTCGGAGGCGTCGAGGCCGTCCGCGAGGTGTGCGTGCTCCGGGGAGAGGGCGGCGAAGGCGCCGAAGGCGGCGTCGGTGTGCAGCCAGAAGTCGTGGCGGTCCTTGAGGGCGGCGACGGCCCGCAGGTCGTCGAAGTCGACGGTGTTGACGGTGCCGGCGTTGGCGACGACCACGGCCGGACCGGGGGTGTCGGCGAGGGCGCGGTCCAGGGCGGCGGGGTCGACCGCCTCCC
This sequence comes from Streptomyces sp. cmx-4-9, assembly GCF_046548835.1. Taxonomy (NCBI): domain Bacteria; kingdom Bacillati; phylum Actinomycetota; class Actinomycetes; order Kitasatosporales; family Streptomycetaceae; genus Streptomyces; species Streptomyces sp. cmx-4-9. The sequence goes on from NZ_JAEBEE010000007.1 coordinate 223,374, forward strand.
GGCCGGGGAGGGTGGGGATGGGGACGAGGGCGCGGCGGCCCAGGCCGAGGACGGACAGGGCCTTGCCGATGGAGGAGTGCGGGGCGCCGGACAGGACGCGGACGGGGCCGAGGGCGGCGGCGCCGTCCTCGGCCGGGGAGACGCCGAGGCGTTCGCCGAGCCATTCCCGGGCGATGGCGAGCCCGGTGGTGTTGGACATGGTGGCGCCGCTGACGAAGGTGCCGGTGTGGGCGGGTGAGAGGTGGAAGAGCTCGCGGAGCCAGCCGACGGTCTCGCGTTCGAGCTGCTGGCCGGCGCCGTCGAGGGCGGAGTTGGAGTTCTGGTCGTGGGCGGCGGTGAGCCAGTCCCCCGCAAGGGCGGCGGGGGTGGCTCCGCCGGTGACGAAGCCGAGGTAGCGGGGGCCGGCGGACGCCGAGAGCCGCGGGGCCCAGCGCTCCTGGAAGGCGGCGAGGGCCTCTGCGGCGCCGGCGCCGTGTTCCGGCAGGGCCGGGGGTGCGGGGTCGTACGGCGAACCGGCCGGCGGTACGACGGGGCGCGCGTCCAGCGTGGTCAGTGCGGCCGCGGCGGCGCGGAGGGTGGCGTCGAGGAGGTCGGGGAGCCGGGCGAGGTCGGCGGCGAGTGTGCGGTCCATGGGGGCACGGTAGGCCCCGCCGGTCCGCCGGGGACGGGCCAATCCGGCCCGGGTGGCCGGCGCGCCGCCGGTCCCGCTGCGGGGCGGGGCCCGGCGGTCGGGCGGGCCTGGCGGGTGGGTGGGGCCCGGCGGAGCCCGGCGGGCGGGCGGGGCCGGGTGGGCGGGGCCCGGCGGCCGGGTGGGCGGAGCCCGACGTCGCGCGGCGGCCGAGTGGGCAGAGCCCGGCAGCCCGGCGGTCGGGCGGGCGAAGCCCGACGTAGCCCGGCGGCCGGGTGGGGCCCGGCGGTTGGGCGGGCGCAGCCCAGCGGAGTCCGGCGGCCCGACGGAGCCCGGCGTTCGGGTGCGGCCCGGATGGCGGGCCGGGCGGGGCCCGGCGGTCGGGGCCCGGCGGTCGGGGCCCGGCGGCCAGGTGGGCCCGGCGGGCGGGTGGGGTCGGCCCGGCCCGGCGGGGTCCGCCGGGGTAGACCCCGGCGGAGGCTACCCCGGCGGGGTCGCCGGGGTAGCCTCCGCCGCCCGGAGCGGTCGGGGGTCGGTGTGCGGGGCGCGCCGGGCGGTCAGGGCGTACGGGCCGCGTCCGCCGGGCAGGGCGTACGAGGCCAGTCCGGTAAGGCGTACCGGCTGGCGTCCGCCGGGGGGGCGTAGGGGCCCAGTCCGGCCCGGGGGCGTACAGGGTGCCGGTGCAACGCGGTTGCGTTCGTGCCGGGTTGGGGTGGGTGCGTAGGGTCGGGGGATGGTGGACGGGGTGTGGGGGCGGGGCGTGGTCGGGGTGTTCGGCGGGGTCGGGGTGCTGGTGGGGGTGTTGGCGGGGTGCGAGGTGCCGCCGGCTCCGCAGGCCGCGCCCGGGCCGACCGCCGGGGTTGCGGAGCGCAGCGCGCGGCCGTCCGTGGGGCAGCCGCCTGCGCGGCCCTCCGCCGGGGCGTCCGGGCAGGCGTGTCCCGAGGGCGGGGTGCGGCTGGCCGAAGGCGGCGGGGACGCGGCCATGAGCCTGCGGGTGGAGGGGTACGAGCTCCTCAACTGCGGCGCCGTCGACTACGTGCTGGAGGGGTTTCCCGAGGTCCGGCTGCTCGACAAGGCGCGCCGGCCGGTGGAGGTGGCCGTCGGGCACGGTTCGGCCCCGATCACCTCGCAGGTCCCGGCCGTGGACGCGCCGGCGGAGCGCGTGCTGCTGAAGCCCGGCCAGGCCGCTTCCCTGACGACGGTGTGGCGCAACCTGGTCACGGACTCCTCGGTGCCCGCGGTCGAGGGCTGGGCGCTGGAGGTGACGCCGAAGCCGGGTGCCCCGCGGCTGACGCTGGAGCTGACCCGGCCCGTCGACCTCGGCAATACCGGCCGGTTGGGGATCGGGCCGTGGCGGGCGGCCTCCCCCCGGCGCTGACGCCCCCGCCCGACGCGGCCCCGCGCCCGCCCGGCGCCGTCCCGCCCGCGCCGCGGGCGGTGCGTCAGGGTGAGCGGCGGATGAGGAGCAGGGCGCGGTCGTCGTTGACGTCCTTGGCGACCTTCTCGATGAGGTGCCAGGCGGCGCCGTCCCAGCCGGAGGCCACGTAGCGGTCGGCTTCGCCGGTGAGCCGGTCGATGCCCTCGCTGATCTCGCGGTCGGCGGTCTCGACGAGGCCGTCGGTGAAGAGCATGAGGACGTCGCCGCGGCGGAGGTTGCCGCGGGCGGGCAGGAACTCGGCGCCGTCGTAGACCCCGAGCAGCGGGCCCTCGCCGGTCTTCTCCTGCCAGCGGCCCGTGCCGGCGGAGAGCTGGAGCGCGGGGAGGTGCCCGGCGGAGAGGAGTTCGTAGTCGCCGCTCTCCAGGTCCAGGACGAGGTGGATGGAGGTGGCGAAGCCCTCGTCCCAGTCCTGGCGGAGCAGGTAGCCGTTGGCGGCGGGCAGGAAGCCGTGCGGTGGCAGGGCGCCGAGCAGTCCCCCGAAGGCACCGGACAGCAGCAGGGCCCTGGAGCCGGCTTCCATCCCCTTGCCGGAGACGTCGGTCAGGACGATCTCCAGGGTGCGGCCGCCGTTGGTGCGGGCGGCGACGACGAAGTCTCCGGAGAAGGACTGGCCGCCGGCCGGACGCAGGGCCATCTCGCGGTGCCATCCGCGGGGCAGGGCGGGCAGTTTGCTCTGGACGCGGATCCGTTCGCGGAGGTCGAAGAGCATGGTGCCCCCGCGCCGCCAGGGGACGCCGACCCGGCTGCGGAACTGGGCGATGAGCAGCCCGAAGAATCCGCAGGCGGCGACGACCAGCACCACACCGGGGGTGACCCGGGCCGGTCCCTGGGTGTACGGGCCGAGGACGAGGGCTTCGACGATCAGTGCGGCCGCGGAGGCCGCGTACAGGGCGAGGAGGCTGGCGGGGCGCAGCAGCAGCCCTCCGGCCACGATGGGCAGGACGAGCGCGGCGGGCGAGAACCAGACGGGCAGCATGATCGTGCCCCAGGCGATGGCGGGCACGGTGAGGAGGAGCCCGCCGAAGGCGAGCCAGTCGGAGCCGTCGCCCCGGAAGTAGTCGACGGCGGATTTCCGCAGGGCTGTGCGGCCCCGGTGCGACAGCATGCGCATCCGGGCCAGGAGGGGTTCCACTCGTGCTCCGGCCATTGCTTCGGGACCCTATCCATCCTGGCTGTGGATGCGCAGGGGTACCCCGGGACCGTGGGCACATTGCGGCCCGAAAACCCTTCGCCCGCGGCGGAATGCCCTGGTAAGGATGATCGCATGGCTCTTGAGATGCGCGTTTTGGAGCAGGACGAGTGGGATGTCTGGTTCGATCACCTGGAACTGGCGTTCGGTGGTGTGGCGGAGTCCCCGCAGGGGCGTGAACTGTTCCGCTCCCTGACCGAGCCGGCGCGCTCGCTGGGGGTGTGGGACGGCGCGGAGTGCGTGGGTTCCGCCTCGGCGTTCAGCTTCCGTGTCGCGGTGCCGGGCGGGGCGCTGGTGCCCGCCGCGGGGGTCACCATGGTGGGGGTGACGCCGACGCACCGCCGCCGCGGGGTGCTGAGTTCGCTGATGCGGCGCCAGTTGGACGACGTGCGCGTGGCCGGCGAGGCGCTGGCGGTGCTGACGGCTTCGGATCCGGCGATCTACGGGCGCTTCGGCTACGGCACGGCGACGTACTCCGTGGCTCTGGAGGTCGACACCGCGCGGGTGCGGCTGAACGTGCCGCCGGGGACGGACGGGGTGCGGTTGCGGCTGGTCGACCCGGTGCGGGCGCTGCCCGACTGCGAGCGGGTGTACGCGCAACTGGTCGCCCGGCGTCCGGGGATGCTGGCCCGGCAGCCCGGCTGGGAGCGGGCGGCGGTCTCCGATCCGCCCGAGGACCGCGGCGGCGCCTCCCCGCTGAAGTGCGTGGTGGCCGAGCGGGCGGACGGCGGGGTGGCCGGGTACGCTCGCTACCGGGTCAAGGCGGACTGGAGTGCGGCCGGTTCGGAGGGGAAGGTCGAGGTCGCGGACCTGGATGCGCTGGATCCGGCGGCGACGGCGGCGCTGTGGCGCTACCTGTTCTCCATCGACCTGACCTGGACGGTGCGCACCGGCAAGCGGCCGGTGGACGATCCGCTGCTGCATCTGGTCAGCGATGTCCGCTGGTCGCGGCCGACCGTGCGCGACGGGCTCCACGTCCGGCTGGTGGACCTGCCGGCGGCGCTGGAGGCGCGGGCGTACGGGGCGGCGGTGGACGTGGTCCTGGAGGTCGAGGACGCGTTCTGCCCGTGGAACGCGGGGCGCTGGCGGCTGACGGTGGCCGCGAACGGCGCAAAGGCCTCCTGCACCCGGACATCGGACCCGGCGGAGCTGGCGCTGTCGGTGCGGGAGCTGGGCGCGGTGTACCTGGGCGGGGTCGCCCTCGGTGCGCTGGCGGCGGCCGGCCGGGTGCGCGAGCTGCGTCCGGGTGCGCTGACGGAGGCTTCGCGGGCCTTCGCCGGGGACGTCGCGCCCTGGCTCCCGCACGGGTTCTGACCGGGCCCGCCGGGCGGCCGGCCCGCGGTCAGCGGGTCTGGCAGCCGGGGCACCAGAAGAGGTTGCGCGCGGCGAGTCCGGCGGTGCGGACCTCGGTTCCGCAGAGGTGGCAGGGCTGGTGCGCGCGGCGGTAGACGTAGACCTCTCCGCCGTGGTCGTCGACTCTCGGGGGCCGTCCCATGGCCTCGGGGAGGTGTTCGTCGCGGACCGTGTCGATGCGGTTGTTGCGCACGCCCTCGCGCATCAGCAGGACCAGGTCGGCCCACAGGGCGTCCCATTCGGCGCGGGTGAGGTCCTTGCCGAGGCGGTACGGGTCGATGCCGTGCCGGAAGAGGACCTCGGCGCGGTAGACGTTGCCGACGCCCGCGACCACCTTCTGGTCCATGAGCAGGGCGGCGACGGTGGTCCGCGAGCGGGAGATCCGGGCCCAGGCGCGGTCCGGGTCGTCCCCCGGGCGCAGCGGGTCGGGGCCCAGCCGGTCGCCTATCGCGGCCTTCTCGGCGTCCGTGACCCAGGCGCAGACGGTCGGGCCGCGCAGGTCGGAGTACCAGGCGTCGTTGGCCAGGCGCAGCCGGACCGTGTCGCCGGCCGCGGGGGCGGGCGCGGGTCCGAGGGCGTACTTGCCGAAGAGCCCCAGGTGGATGTGGATCCAGCCGCTGTCCCGGAAGCCCAGGAAGAGGTGCTTGCCGTGGGCGTCGACGGCGTCCAGGACCCGGCCGTCGAGGAGGGCCGCGCTGTCGGCGAACCGGCCCTGGGGGCTGCTGACGGCGGTCTCCCGGCCGGCGAACCGTTCGAGGTGGTCCTCGGCCAGGCGGTGGATCGTATGCCCCTCGGGCACGGTGGTGCTCCTCGCGTACGGACGGAAACGGCCGCGCCGTTCCCCGGGAGACGGGGGCGGCGCGGCCGGAAGGGGGATCAGCCCTGCGGGTGGTGGGCGGGGATCGGGGGGAGCTCGCCGGTCTGCTCGTAGGCGGTGAGCATGTCGATACGGCGGGTGTGGCGCTCCTCGCCGGAGTACGGGGTCGCCAGGAAGGCCTCGATGAAGCTGACGGCCTCGTCCTGGGGGTGCATGCGGCCGCCGACGGAGATCACGTTGGCGTTGTTGTGCTCACGGCCCAGCTTCGCGGTCTCCACGCTCCAGGCGAGGATGGCGCGGACGCCCTTGACCTTGTTCGCGGCGATCTGCTCGCCGTTGCCGGAGCCGCCGATCACGATGCCGAGGCTGTCGGCGTCCGCGGCGGTCTTCTCCGCGGCGCGCAGGCAGAACGGGGGGTAGTCGTCCACGGCGTCGTAGATGTGGGGCCCGCAGTCGACGGGCTCGTGGCCGTTGTTCTTGAGCCAGTCCACCAGGTGGTTCTTGAGCTCAAAACCGGCATGGTCGGATCCGAGGTACACGCGCATGGTCCGAGTGTGGCACGTGGGGGCCCGCGGGCCCGCAGCGGGTGTCGCGTAAATCACTTCTAAAGCTCAAGTAAACCCAAAGAACGCAGATGGGACACGGCAGGACCGAGGTCCTGGACGTTCATCCCAAGGCAACGATCCGGATTGAGGTCTTCCGTCCTGCGTTCATCTCAGGTTTGAATGCCGGGGCTCGCAACCCGAGAACCTAAGGATCCGTCCATGAGTTCCACGTCGACCCTTAAGAAGACAGGCGACCCTTCCGGTGAACCCGGGTCCGCCCCGTCCTCAGACGGTCTGAAGGCCGGTCTCAAGAACCGCCACCTGTCCATGATCGCCATTGGCGGTGTCATCGGCGCCGGTCTCTTCGTCGGCTCCGGCGGCGGCATCGCCAAGGCCGGACCGGCCATCCTCGTCTCGTACGCACTCGTCGGCGCCATGGTCGTCTTCGTGATGCGGATGCTGGGCGAGATGGCGGCCGCCAGCCCGAACTCGGGCTCCTTCTCGGCGTACGCCGACCGGGCGCTCGGCCGGTGGGCCGGATTCTCCATCGGCTGGCTCTACTGGTTCTTCTGGGTCGTCGTGCTCGCCGTGGAGGCCACCGCCGGTGCGGTCATCCTCGAAGGATGGGTCCCGGCCGTCCCGCAGTGGGCCTGGGCGCTGATCGTGATGGCGGTCCTGACCGTCACCAACCTCGGCTCGGTCGCCTCGTACGGCGAGTTCGAGTTCTGGTTCGCGGGCATCAAGGTCGTCGCCATCGGCGCGTTCGTGGTCATCGGCATGCTGGCCGTGTTCGGCGTGCTGCCGGGCTCGGACAACCCGGGCGCGGGCTTCGCCCACCTCACCGACACCGGCGGGTTCATGCCCAACGGCTGGGGCTCGATCCTCACCGGTGTGCTGATGGTCGTCTTCTCCTTCATGGGCAGCGAGATCGTCACGCTGGCGGCCGGCGAGTCCGAGGACCCGCGGCGCGCGGTCACCAAGGCCACCAACTCGGTGATCTGGCGCATCGGCATCTTCTACCTGGGCTCGATCTTCATCGTCCTGACCCTGCTGCCGTGGAACGACCAGTCGATCGTCGAGAAGGGCTCCTACGTCGCCGCCCTGGACTCGATCGGCATCGCGCACGCCGGCCAGATCATGAACGTGATCGTCCTGACCGCCGTGCTGTCCTGCCTGAACTCGGGCCTGTACACCGCTTCCCGCATGGCGTTCTCGCTGGGCGAGCGCGGCGATGCGCCGAAGGCCTTCGCCAAGGTCAACAAGAGGGGCGTGCCGACGGCCGCGATCCTGGGCTCCGTGGTGTTCGGCTTCGTCGCCGTCTACTTCAACTACGCCTTCAAGGACACGGTCTTCAGCTTCCTGCTGAACTCCTCGGGTGCCATCGCCCTCTTCGTGTGGCTGGTCATCTGCCTGACCCAGCTGCGGATGCGCCGGATCCTGGAGCGCGAGGCCCCGGAGAAGCTCGCCGTCAAGATGTGGCTCTTCCCGTACCTGACCTGGGCCACCGCCGCGATGATCACCTTCGTGCTGGCCTACATGGTCTACGACAAGGACAACCGCGAGGTCGTCCTGCTGTCCCTGCTGGTGGCGGCCGTGGTGCTCGTCATCGGCGTGGTGCGCGACATGCGCCGCAAGGCCGCGGCCCGCGGCTGACGGCCGCCCGCCCCGCTGCGCACCCGCACGGCAGCCCCGGACCACCGCGCGTGGTCCGGGGCTGCCGTGCGGGTGCGGGAGCCGGGCTCAGCCGCGGCGGCCGGCCAGCTTCCAGGCGGCGGGCAGCGCGCCCATGGCCAGGGCCGCCTTGAGGGCGTCGCCGACGAGGAAGGGGACCAGGCCGGCCGCCACGGCCGCGCCGAGGGACATGCCGGTCGCGGCCATCAGGTACGGCACGCCCACCGCGTAGACCACGGCGGAGCCGAGCACCATCGTGCCCGCCGTCCGCAGCACCGAGCGGTCGGCGCCGCGCCGCGCGAGGGCGCCGACGAGGGTGGCGGCGAGCAGCATGCCCAGCACGTAGCCGAACGAGGCGCCGCCCGCGCCCGAGGTGCCGTCGGCGAACCAGGGCAGCCCCGCCGAGCCGAGGAGCGCGTACAGGGCCAGCGCGAGGAAGCCGCGGCGGGCGCCGAAGGCGGTGCCCACCAGCAGCGCCGCGAAGGTCTGGCCGGTGACGGGGACCGGGGAGCCGGGGACGGGCACGGCGATCTGCGCGGCGAGGCCGGTCAGCGCGGCTCCGCCGGTGACCAGGGCGATGTCGCGGACGCGGCTCGCGGGCAGCAGGTCGGCGAGGACGGCGCCGGGCCGGAAGGAGACGGAAGCGGTGCTCATCGGGGCTCCGGGAGGTGGTGGTGACGGGACGATCACCGACGTTAGTGCGCGGTCCGCCGCGGCCCCACCGCCGCCCGCCACAAAGGCGTACTCCCCGGTTTGGTGGGGACCGGACAAAGACCGCCCCCTCCCCCGCGAGGGCGTGATGCGCATCACGGGGAAGATCCGACAACACGTCCGTTTTGCACGGAAGGCAGCCCCCCGGTGAGACTGTAGGGTCCCGCCAATCCGGCGCGGAGCCCCCCACCACCGCTGGGCCGAACGAGAGTACGAGCGCCCCTGATGCCCGACCGCACGCCAGAAGCTTCTCCGTCCACACCCGACCTGCCCGCAGAGCCGTTGAGCCACAGCCTCAAGCAGCGCCACCTGACCATGCTGGGTCTCGGCGGTGTGATCGGCGCCGGGCTCTTCGTCGGCTCCGGGGCCGGCATCGCCATCGCCGGGCCCGCGATCATCTGCTCCTACCTGCTCGCGGGCGTCCTCGCGATGCTGGTGATGCGGGCCCTCGGCGAGATGTCCGCAGCGATGCCCGCCTCCGGCTCCTTCTCCGTGTACGCGGAGAAGGCCCTGGGCCGGTGGGCGGGCTTCTCGGCGGGCTGGCTGTACTGGTTCCTGCTGGTCGTGGTGCTCGCCGTGGAGGCCACCGCCGCCGCGAAGATCGCCCACGGGTGGCTGCCCGCGGTCGCCCAGTGGGTCTGGGTGCTCCTGTTCATGGTGGTCTTCACCGCCGCCAACCTGGCCGCCGTGCGCAATTTCGGCGAGTTCGAGTTCTGGTTCGCCGCGCTGAAGGTCGGGGCGATCGTGCTCTTCCTGGCCCTCGGCACCCTCGCGGTCTTCGGGCTGCTGCCCGACACCGAGCCGGTGGGCCTGGCCAACCTGACCGGTCAGGGCGGCTTCTTCCCGGCGGGCTTCGGCGGGGTCATCGCGGGGATGCTCGCGGTCGTCTTCGCCTTCGGCGGCCTGGAGGTCGTCACGATCGCGGCCGCCGAGTCGGACGACCCGGCCCGCTCGGTGGCGCGCGCCGTGCGCAGCGCGGTGTGGCGCATCCTCTTCTTCTACGTGGGCTCGATGCTGGTCATCGTCACCCTGCTGCCCTGGGACTCGCTGGAGCCGGGCGAGAGCCCGTACGTGGCCGTCCTGGACTCCCTCGGGATCCGGGGGGCCGGCCAGATCATGAACGTCGTGGTGTTCGTGGCCCTGCTGTCGGCGCTCAACGCGAACCTGTACGGGTCCTCGCGCATCGTCCTCTCGCTGGCCGAGCGCGGCGAGGCTCCCGCGTCCCTGCTGCGGGTCTCGCGCGACGGGGTGCCGCGGCGGGCGGTCTTCGCCTCGGTGGCCTTCGGTTTCGTCTCGGTGGTGCTGAACCTGCTGTGGCCGGACACGATCTTCCTGTACATGCTGAACGCGGTCGGCGCGGTCCTGCTGTTCGTGTGGGCGCTGATCGCCGTCTCCCAGCTGAAGCTGCGCCGGACCATCGAGCGGGACATGCCGGAGCGGCTCACCCTGCCGATGTGGCTCTTCCCGTACCTCACCTGGGCCGCGCTCCTCGGCATGGCGGCGGTCCTGGTCCTGATGCTGTTCGACGAAGCCGCCCGGCCGCAGCTGCTGTGGTCCTCGGGGGCGGCCGCGGCGGTCCTGGCGGTGGCGGGCCTGCGCGAGCTGCGGGACCGGCGCCGGGGGGCCGCGGACCGGGCGGCGTCCTAGCCGGTACCGCCCGTCCGTCCGGGGCGCCGTCGAGCGGGCCGGGCCCTGCGGGGTTCCGGCCCGCTCGACGTCGCGAAGGGGTGCGGTCACGGTCCGTCAAGCATCCGTCCGCATGTCGGACGCAAAACGTCCGACTATCGGACGATGGGGAAACTGAGGCCCATGAGCCACAGCACGATCTCACCCCCCGAGCAGCAGGCGCCGCCGGCCGGCGCCCCCTCCCCCCTGGGCGGCGGACTCAAGCAGCGCCACCTCTCGATGATCGCCCTCGGCGGGGTCATCGGGGCCGGGCTCTTCGTGGGGTCCGGGGCGGGCATCGCCGCCGCCGGCCCCTCGATCGTCCTGGCCTACGCGGCCTCCGGGGTGCTCGTCCTGTTCGTGATGCGGATGCTCGGCGAGATGTCCGCCACGAACCCCGCCTCCGGTTCCTTCTCGGTGCATGCGGAGCGGGCCGTCGGCCCCTGGGCCGGGTTCACGGCCGGCTGGATGTTCTGGACGCTGCTCTGCGTGGGCGTGGCCATCGAGGCCATCGGCGCGGCCCACATCATGACCGGCTGGTTCCCCGGCACCCCGTCCTGGATGTGGGTGGCGCTGTTCATGGCCGTCTTCTGCGGGTCCAACCTGGGCGCCGTCTCCCGCTTCGGCGAGTTCGAGTTCTGGTTCGCCGCCCTCAAGATCTGCGCCATCGGACTCTTCCTGGGCCTGGGCGTGCTGGCCGTCCTGGGGCTGCTGCCCGGCACCTCCTCCCCCGGCACGGCCAACCTGGTGCACGACGGCGGCTTCCTGCCGAAGGGCGTGGACGGGCTGCTGGTCGGACTGCTGGCCTCGGTGGTCGCCTACGGCGGGCTGGAGACGGTGACCATCGCGGCCGCCGAGTCCGAGGACCCGGTCAGGGGGGTGGCCAAGGCCGTGCGGACCACCATGTGGCGGATCGCGATCGTCTACGTCGGCTCCATGCTGGTCATCGTCACCCTGCTGCCGTGGAACGACCCGGCGGTGACGGCCGACGGCCCCTACGCCGCGGCCCTGGACCACCTGGGCATCGCGGGGGCCGGCGAGATCATGAACGTGGTGATCCTGATCGCCCTGCTCTCCGCCATGAACGCCAACATCTACGGCTCCTCGCGGATGGCCTACTCGCTGGTCGCCCGCGGCCAGGGGCCCCGGGCCCTGGGCAGGGTCTCGGGCGGGGTGCCGCGCCGGGCGGTGCTCGCCTCCTCCGGCTTCGGCTTCGTCACCGTGCTGCTCTCGTACTGGTACCCGGACACCCTCTTCGCCTGGCTGCTGAACATGGTCGGCGGGGTCATCCTCGTCGTCTGGGGCTTCATCGCCGTCTCGCAGTTCGTGCTGCGCCGCCGGCTGGAGCGCGAGGCGCCCGGGAAGCTGGTCGTGAAGATGTGGGGCTTCCCCTACCTGACCTGGGTGGCCCTGGCCGGGGTGGCCGGCGTGCTGGTGCTGATGGCGCTGGGCGAGGACACCCGCGTGCAGGTGCTCTTCACCGGCGGCCTGACCGTCGCCCTCGCGGCGACCGGGTACGCGCTGCAGCGCCGGACCGCGGGCCGACGGGCCGACTGACCCCGCCCGGCCCTCCCGCTCCCGAGGCCGGTCCCGTGCGCACGCACGGGACCGGCCTCCGTCGTTCCCGGGACCGCACAGGGCAGGCGACCCTTACATGCAGACCGGACTAGCTACTGCTAGCGTGCAGTTGCGCATTAATTGCAATAGCAGTTGGCACGCCGAGGGGACCGGATACACGCATGGCCATCTACACGCTTCCTGAGCTTCCTTACGACTACGCGGCGCTGGAGCCGGTGATCAATCCGCAGATCATCGAACTGCACCACGACAAGCACCACGCGGCCTACGTCGCGGGCGCCAACACCACGCTGGAGCAGCTGGAGGAGGCGCGCGCCAAGGAGAACTGGGGCGCGCTCAACGGCCTGGAGAAGAACCTCGCGTTCCACCTCTCCGGCCACATCCTGCACAGCATCTACTGGCACAACATGGCGAGCCCCAAGACCGGTGAGGGCGGCGGCATCCCGGACGAGAAGGACGGCCTGGGAGAGCTCCCGGCAGCGATCGCCGAGTCCTTCGGCTCCTTCGCCGCCTTCCGCAAGCAGCTGACCTTCGCGTCCTCCGCGACGCAGGGCTCCGGCTGGGGCGTGCTGGCGTACGAGCCGGTCAGCGGCCGTCTGATCGTCGAGCAGGTCTACGACCACCAGGGCAACGTGGGCCAGGGCTCCGTACCGATCCTGGTCTTCGACGCCTGGGAGCACGCCTTCTACCTGCAGTACAAGAACCAGAAGGTGGACTTCATCGAGGCCATGTGGAATGTCGTCAACTGGCAGGACGTGGCCGCGCGCTACGCCGACGCCAAGGCGCGCACCCCGCTGCTGATCCCCGCCAAGGGCTGACCGGCACCGAAGAGCCGCCCGCCTCGTGATCGTCTTCTCCACCTTCGCGTGCGGGCGTTTCCACCAGCGGACCCCCGTGAGGACGTGACTCACGGGGGTCCGCTGCGTTCCCGGCCGGGCGCCGGCTACTCGGCGGGCTACTCGAAGGACGGGCCCTGGGTCCGGGTGCGCTTGATCTCGTAGAAGCCCGGGGTGGAGGCGACGAGCAGGGTGCCGTCCCACAGGCGGGCGGCGGCCTCGCCGCGCGGGGTGGGGGTGACCACGGGGCCGAAGAAGGCCACGTCGTCGCCGTCGGCTCCGGGAACGGAGATCACCGGCGTGCCGACCTCCTGGCCGACGCGGTCGATGCCGTCGTTGTGGGAGGCGCGCAGCACCTCGTCGTACTCGTCGGAATCGGCGTAGGCGAGCAGCTCGGAGGGCAGGCCGACCTCCTCCAGCGCGGCGGCGATGACCTCGCGGGTGGGGCCCTGGCCCTCGTTGTGGATCCGGGTGCCGAGGGCGGTGTAGAGCTTGCCGGTGACCTCCTCGCCGTGCTTCTGCTGGGCCGCCACGACCACGCGCACCGGGGCCCAGCCCTTGGGGCCGAGCAGCTCGCGGTAGGTCTCGGGCAGCTCGTCGAGCTTGTTCTCGTTGAGCACGGCCAGGCTCATCACGTGCCAGCGGACCTCGACGTCGCGGACCTTCTCGACCTCCAGCACCCAGCGGGACGTCATCCAGGCCCAGGGGCACAGCGGGTCGAACCAGAAGTCGACGGGGGTCTTCTCGCGCACCTGGGTGTCGGTCATGTCTCTCCTCGAACCTCTTGCGGGAAAAAGGGGGGCGTCACTGCGTCACGCTCCCCGTCGCCAACCAGGCCGCGGTCGCACGCATTCCCACCGTGGGAGGATTCGTTCGGAGAACGCGATCACGCACGAAGGAGTGCACGTGCCCGGAGAGAATCTGTCCCGCGACGAGGCCCGCGAACGGGCCGAGCTGCTGTCCGTCGACGGGTACGAGGTGGTCCTCGACCTGAGGTCCGCGGTGGACGGGGCCGAACCGGCCTCGGGCCCCCGCACCTTCCGCTCGGTGACGACCGTCCGCTTCCGGGCGGCGACCCCGGGCGCCACCACGTTCGCGGACCTGATCGCCCCCTCGGTGAACGCCGTGACCCTGAACGGGCGCGCGCTGGACCCGGCGGAGGTCTTCGACGGCGCGCGGGTCGCGCTCGCGGACCTGGCCGCCGAGAACGTCCTGGTGGTGGACGCGAACTGCGCGTACAGCCGGACCGGCGAGGGCATGCACCGCTTCGTGGACCCCGAGGACGGCGAGGTCTACCTCTACACCCAGTACGAACCGGCCGACGCCCGGCGGGTGTACGCCAACTTCGAACAGCCCGACCTGAAGGCGCCCTACCGCTTCGAGGTGAGCGCGCCCGAGGGCTGGCAGGTGTGGAGCAACGGCGCCGAGGAGTCCCGCGAGGGCGGGGTGTGGCGGTTCGCCGAGACCCGGCCGATCTCCACGTACATCACCTGCGTGGTGGCGGGCCCCTACCACTACGTGAGCGACACCTACACGCGCGGGGACCTGACGATCCCGCTGGGCGCGATGTGCCGCAAGGGGCTGGCCAAGCACTTCGACGCGGACGACGTCTTCCTGGTCACCAAGCAGGGCTTCGACCTCTTCCACGAGATCTTCGACTACCCGTACCCCTTCGGGAAGTACGACCAGGCCTTCGTGCCGGAGTACAACCTGGGCGCGATGGAGAACCCGGGGATGGTGACCTTCCGCGAGGAGTACATCTTCCGCGGGAAGGTCACGCAGGCCTCGTACGAGCGGCGTGCGAACGTCATCCTGCACGAGATGGCGCACATGTGGTTCGGCGACCTGGTCACCATGAAGTGGTGGGACGACCTGTGGCTGAAGGAGTCCTTCGCCGACTTCATGGGGTCCTTCGGGCTGGCGGAGGCCACCCGCTTCGACCAGGCCTGGGTGACCTTCGCCAACAACCGCAAGGCCTGGGCGTACCGGGCCGACCAGCTGCCGTCCACCCACCCGATCACGGCCGACATCCGCGACCTGCAGGACGCCAAGCTGAACTTCGACGGAATCACCTACGCCAAGGGTGCGTCCGTCCTCAAGCAGCTGGTCGCGTACGTGGGGCGGGAGGCCTTCCTGGAGGGCGCTCGGCGCTACTTCACGGCGCACGCCTACGGGAACACCACCCTGGACGACCTGCTGTCGGTGCTGGGCGAGGTGTCCGGGCGCGACATGGCGGCATGGTCGCGGGCCTGGCTCCAGACCGCGGGTGTGAACGTGCTGACCCCGGCGGTGACCTGTGACGCCGGCGGGCGCGTGACGGAGCTGGCGGTGCTCCAGGAGGGCGACGAGCTGCGCCCCCACCGGGTCGCGGTCGGCCTGTACCGGGTCGAGGCCGACGGCTCGCTGGTCCGCTACGCGCGGGCCGGGGCGGACGTGGCAGGTCCGCGGACCGTGGTCGCGGAACTGGCCGGCGTGGAGCGGCCCGACCTGGTGCTGGTCAATGACGAGGACCTGACCTACTGCAAGATCCGCTTCGACGAGGTCTCGCTCGCCACGCTGCGGGCGCACCTGGGCGACCTCACGGACCCGCTCGCCCGGGCCCTGGGCTGGTCGGCGCTGTGGAACCTGACCCGGGACGGGCTGATGCCCGCACGCGACTTCGTCGCGCTGCTCCTGGCGCACGGGGGCCGCGAGACGGATGTCGGCGTGCTGCAGATGCTGCACGCCCAGACGCTGACGGCGGTCACCCGCTACGCGGCGCCGCAGTGGCGCGAGCAGGGCGGCCGGGAGCTGGCGGCGGGCGCCCTGCACCAGCTGCGGCTGGCGGAGCCGGGCTCCGAGCACCAGCTGACCTGGGCCCGGTTCTTCGCCGCGTGCGCCGCGACGGAAGGCGACTTCCAGCTGCTGCTCGGCCTGCTGGAAGGCTCCGCGCGCATCGACGGACTGGAGGTGGACCAGGAGCTGCGCTGGGACTTCCTGCTGCCGCTGGCCGCCCACGGAGCGGTCGACGAGGACGCGGTCCACGCCGAACTGGCGCGCGACGACACGGCTTCGGGCAAGCGGCACCAGGTGCGGTGCCTCGCGGCCCGTCCCTCGGCGGCGGTCAAGGACCAGGCCTGGGCGGCGGTCGTGGAGTCGGACAGCCTGTCGAACGCGCTGGTGGAGGCGACCATCTCGGGGATGCAGCAGTCCTCGCAGCGGGCCCTGCTGGCGCCGTACACGGACCGCTACTTCGCAGCCCTCGAACGGCTGTGGCGGGAGCGGTCCATCCAGATCGCCATGGACGTGGTGCGGGGCCTGTACCCCTCGCTCCAGGACGACGCGGCCACGCTGGAAGCGACCGACGCCTGGCTGGCGGCGCACACGGATGCGGCTCCGGCCCTGCGCCGGCTGGTACTGGAGGCCCGTGACGACCTGGCGCGCGCCCTGCGCGCCCAGGGCTGCGACGCGGCGGCTTCCGCCTGATGCCTGCGGCGGGGTCCGGGGTACTCCCGGGCCCCGTGGGGCAGCCTATCGGCAGTCGAACGCCCGTACTTTAGCCCCGGCTTGTCCGGATTTGTCGACGAGCGTGTAACAGGGGTTAGCAAGGCCATGGCCTGAGGGAATCACTGCGTCATGAACCAGAACGCACCCCTCCCCCTGGCCCACCTCACCGGCAGCCGCCCCCGCGTGCTGACGCTGGCCCAGCTGCGCGAGCACGGCGTGAGCGCCTCCGACGCCGCCGGGCGCCCGTGGCGGCAGATCCTGCCCGGGGTGTTCCTCCTCCACTCCGGTCCCGCGACCAGCGAGGAGCGGCTGCACGCGGCGCTGCTGTACGCGGGGCGGCGCGGCGGGGGCGAGGCCATGATCACCGGACTGGCAGCCCTGGCGCTGTACCGCTTCGCCTCCGCGCCCGCGCTGCTCGCCCTCCCGCTCATCGACGTCCTGGTGCCGGGCACCCGCCGCCTGCGGTCCACCGGGGACGTGCGGATCGTGCGCGCCCACACCCCGCCGCGGTCCCAGGAGGTGACCGGGCTCCCGGTGGCGCCCGTCGCCCGGGCCGTCGCCGACGCCGTCGCAGGGCTCGGTGACGCCGCCTCGGTGCGCGCCCTGCTCAGCGAGGCCGTGCGCGCCGGGCACTGCGAACCGGCCGCGGTGGTCCGGGAGCTGACGGTGGCCCGGCTGCTGAACCGGCCGCACGTGGTCGACGCCGTGGAGTCCCTCCTCGCGGAGGGCCGCGCGATGGCCGAGGACCGGCTGTACCACCTCGTACGGGGCCACCAACTCCCCGAGCCCGTCTGGAACGTGGACCTGCGGCTGCCCGGCGGCCCGCACCTGGGCGGGGTGGACGCCTACTGGCCCGAGCAGGCGGTGGCCGTCGAGATCGACACCCGCGCCCCGCGCCAGGGCGAGGACGAGCAGTGGTCGGAGAGCGTCCGCAAGCGCGAGACCCTGGAGCGGCTGGGGATCACCGTCATCCACATCACCCCGCGCAAGCTGCGGGACTGGCCGGAGCAGCAGGCGGCGGTCGTACGGACGGCACTGACGGCCGCCGCCGACCACGAGCCCGCCGCCTACCTGGTGGTGCTGCCCCGGTGAGCAGGCGGCTGCGGCAGCGCAGGGTTCGCCGGCGAGAACTCCGGCGCGCTCCACAGCAGCCGTCCGGGGTGCAGGCTCTCCACCACCGATTCCACCCGGAAGCGGACGGCGCGGCTCCCGTCGGCCCCGAACTCCGTCCGGGCCCGGCCGCTGAGCTGGAGCACGGCGCCGCTCTCCCAGTGGGGGAAGAGCAGCGCGGCCCTCGGGTCGGCCACCAGGTTCCCGAGGGTCAGGAACATGGCGTTGCCGGGGTAGTCCGGCCAGGCCAGGTCGACCGGCGACAGCACCTGCACGAAGCCCGGCAGGCCGCCCCGGTGGCTGGCGTCCGCCCCGTCCCCGTCCTGCGTGGTGGCGATGAAGAAGGTGTCGGCGCCGGTGACGGCCCGCTGCTGGGCGGCGGTCAGCGACCCACCCCGCCGCAGCACGCCGGCTCCCTCGGTCGCGAGCTCCAGCGGGGTGCGCTTCTGCAGGTACTTGGGGCAGTTGGCGAAGACCTGCTCGGCCCGGACGGCGAAGCCCCGCCCGGTCGCCTCCACGGTCCCGTTGAGCCGCATCCGGCGCCGGGTCCGCGGATCGAGCGCGAGGGTGCCCACCCGGGTGCCGTCCGCGGCCAGCGCCCCGGCGAGCGGGTCCCCCTCCGGTAGACCCCCCGTGACCGCGATCCTGTCCGGCCCGGTGGCCCGGACGAAGCCGGGGGCGCCGGTGAGCAGCGAGGCCCACAGCCGGCCCTCCCCGTCGGCGGCGCCGACGACCAGGTGGGGCTGGAGCCCGAGGAAGGCCGCGGCGACGTCCTTGATGCCGGGACCGATGGAGCGGCCCACGTGTTCGGCCAGTTCGCGCACACCCACCCGCTCCTGTACGGCGAGCGATCCCCAGTGGTAGCCGGGCATCAGAAGAACCCGCAGGTCGGAGCGGAGGCGTTGGGGGCGGGAGCCCCTAGGGCGCCGGTCGGGACGGAGATCTCCAGGCGGGTGCCGTCGGGATCGTGGAAGAAGATGCCGCCGGAGGCCGCGCCCTCGCCGTGGGCGACGACGCCCTCGTACGCGAAGGCGACGCCGAGGCCGCGCAGCCGCTCCTCGTACTCCCGCACCTCCTCGATGGATCCGGCCGAGAGCGCCAGGTGGTGCAGTCCGGCCGCAGCCGGGTCGTACCCGTCGGCGGCCTGCTGCCACAGGGTGAGCACGAGCGCGCCGTCCTGGCCGAGGAAGGCGTGGCGGCGCCCGTCCTGCGCGCCCTCGCCCAGCACCTCGAAGCCGAGGGCGTCCCGGTAGAAGACGAGCGCGCGGTGCAGATCGGTGACGTTCAGGCCGACGTGGCCGGTGCGGAGCGGGCTGATGGCGGTGGTCATGGAGATCCCTTCCCCCGGGTCGTGCCACAGCGGGCTGCGGCCGGGATGTCTAACCTTCTATTTCAAGATTAAGGGTTAGCTCTGGGCGCGTCAACCGTTCACGTACCCTTGAGGGGTTAGCGACCCGAGGAGACGGACATGACGGCGGCGGACCCACGACCCCTGACCGGGGAGCCGGTGGCCCTCGACCTGCTCAACACCCGCTGGGTCGCGGACGGCGAGCGGCTCGACCTCTTCGCGGGCGCGGCCGGGCTGAGCCGTCTGGAGGGCCTCGCGATCTGGCTGGAGGCCGTCGGCCTGGCCGACCGCTTCCGTGCCGACGCCCCGACCCTGGTCCACCTGCTGACCGCCCGCGAGGTGCTGGCCCGCGCCGTCGCGGACCCGGCCGACGAGAAGGCCCGCGCGCTGGTCGACGCCGTCCTGGAACACGGCCGCATCCGCGCCACCCTGGGCCCCGAAGGCCCCGGCGAGCGTGCCGAGTTCGCCGATCCGGCGTGGGGTCCCGCCTGGACGGCGGCGCGGGACTACCTGGAGCTGCTGGGCTCCTCCCCCGACCGGATCCGCGCCTGCGCCGCGGAGAGCTGCGTCCTGCACTTCCACGACGTGTCGCGCAACGGCACCCGGCGCTGGTGCTCGATGGCCGCCTGCGGAAACCGCGCGAAAGCCTCGCGCCACTACGCGCGCACGCGCGAGCGCTGAGCGGTCGGAATCTGTCACACCCGCCCCGGAGCCACACCACGCCCCGGGGGCGACGCGAGGCCGCCACGTCGACAAATCTACTCAGCGGAGCCTGAGGTTCACACCGGTCTGCCCAGGTACGGCCCTACTGGCGGGTAGCCTGCGCTGGCGAGAGTCCGCCATGGCAGGTCTCGGTCAATGACAACTCTCCCCAAACAGCTGTCCCTTGCGCAAAGCTGACCGGTCATCCGGCACCGAAATCCGGACCGTTTCTTTCACTTACCAGGGATGCTGATGACCCTCGAATCCCCCAGCTCCATACCCGGGGCCAGACGCGTCGCACGCGTCGCGGCCGCGGCCGGCCTGGTCGCCGCCCTCGCGGCCACCGGCGCCGCGCCCGTTTTCGCCGCGAACGGCACCGACGCACCGGTCACCAACCCGGCCGTCAAGTCGGCGGAGCAGAAGCTCGGTTCGGCCGATGCGGAACTCCTCCAGGAGGCCAAGGCCAAGGGCGACGCGAACGTCACCGTCATGGTCGCGACCGCTCCCGGGCAGACCAAGCAGGTGGCCGACCAGCTCGACGCCGTGCAGGGCGCCTCCGTGGGCCGGACGTACGACAAGCTGGGCTACGTCCGCGCCACCCTGCCCACCGGCAAGGCGGACGACGCCCTGAAGGCGGCAGCCAAGCTCTCCTCCGTGCACGGCATCGACCTGCGGCACGAGATCAAGCTGCCGGAACCGCGCCCCGACGCCGACCGCGAGAGCGGCACGGTGAAGAAGACCGCCGCCGAGACCTACGCGGCGCCGGACAAGAACACCCCGGCGAAGAACCCGTACAACCCGTCCTTCGAGACCGGTGCGGTGGACTTCGTCCAGGACAACCCGCAGGCCGACGGCCGCGGCGTGACCATCGGCATCATGGACTCCGGCGTCGACCTCGGCCACCCGGCCCTGCAGAAGACCACCACCGGCGAGCGCAAGATCGTCGACTGGGTCACGGCCACCGACCCGATCACGGACAACGACGGCACCTGGCGCGCCCAGATCACTCCCGTCACCTCCGCCGGCGGCACCTTCTCCGCGGGCGGCCAGAGCTGGAAGGCCCCCGAGGGCACCTTCCAGTGGAGCCGCTTCAGCGAGTCGATCACGGCCAACGGTGACATGAAGGGCGACGTCAACCGCGACGGCGACACCACCGACCGGTTCGGGCTGCTCTACGACGTGGCGGCCGGCACCGTCCGGGTCGACACCGACCAGGACGGCGACTTCACGAACAACGAGCCGATGAAGCCGTACAAGGACGGCTACCAGATCGGCTACTTCGGCACGGACAACCCGGCGACCGAGGTCGCCGAGCGCATCCCGTTCGTGATCGAGATCCGCAAGGACGTCCCGATGGACCCGCTGGGCGGTGACTGGGTCGGCAAGAAGGCCGACTTCGTCAACGTCGGCATCATCGAGTCCGAGCACGGCACGCACGTCGCCGGCATCACCGCCGCCCACAGCCTCTTCGGCGGCAAGATGAACGGTGAGGCGCCCGGCGCCAAGCTCGTCTCCTCGCGCGCCTGCTCCTGGTCCGGCGGCTGCACCAACATCGCGCTGACCGAAGGCATGATCGACCTCGTCGTCAACCGCGGGGTGGACATCGTCAACATGTCGATCGGCGGCCTCCCGGCGCTGAACGACGGCAACAACGCGCGCTCCGAGCTCTACAAGAACCTCATCGACACCTACGGTGTCCAGCTCGTCATCTCGGCGGGCAACGAGGGCCCCGGAGTCAACACCATCGGCGACCCCGGTCTCGCGGACAAGGTCATCTCCGTGGGCGCGGCGGTCTCCAAGGAGACCTGGGCCGCCAACTACGGGTCCGGCGTGGCCAAGAAGTACAACATGTTCCCCTTCTCCTCGCGCGGTCCGCGTGAGGACGGCGGGTTCACGCCGACCATCACCGCCCCCGGTGCGGCCATCAACACCATCCAGACCTGGCTGCCGGGCGCCCCGGTGGCCGAGGCGGGCTACACCCTCCCGGCCGGCTACGGGATGCTCCAGGGCACCTCGATGTCCTCGCCGCAGGCGGCGGGCGCCAGCGCCCTGCTGATCTCGGCGGCGAAGCAGCAGGGCATCAAGCTGACCCCGGCCTCCCTGCGGGTCGCGCTCACCAGCAGCGCGAAGAAGATCGCCGACGTCCCGGCGCACGCCCAGGGCTCCGGCCTGATCGACGTCATCGGCGCGTGGGAGTCCATCCAGCGCGACGCCAAGGCGAACGAGTTCACCGTCAAGGCGCCGGTCGACACCGCGATCGACCAGTTCCTGAAGACCCCGGGCTTCGGCACCGGCGTCTACGACCGCGAGGGCGGCCTCAAGGTCGGCCAGAAGAAGGTCTACGACGTCGTCGTCACCCGCACCACGGGCGTCAAGTACGGCACCCGGCACAACCTGAGCTGGCGCAACAACGACGGCACCTTCAAGGTCATCGGCGGCTACGACTACGTCACCCTGCCGCTGAACAAGCCCGTCACCATCAAGGTCGAGGCCAAGGCCACGTCGGCCGGCGTGCACAGCGGCATCCTGCAGCTGGACGACGAGACCACCGAGGGCATCGACAAGCAGATCCTGACGACGGTCGTCGCCTCCACCCCGCTGGCGAAGCCCTCGTTCACGCTGTCGGACACCTCCTCGGTGCAGCGCAACAGCCACAAGTCGTACTTCGTGACCGTCCCGCAGGGCGCCAAGACCCTGGAGGTCGCCCTCGGCGGACTCGCGGCCGGCAGCCAGACCCGCTTCATCTCGATCCACCCGTACGGCCTGGGCGTCGAGGACAGCGCGACCACCCAGTGCTACCCGAACTACAACAACCCGGCGAACACCTGCCGCCCCGACCTGCGCTCCTACGCGGACCCGCAGCCGGGCGTGTGGGAGATCGAGGTCGAGTCGCGCCGTACGTCGCCGCTGCTGGACAACCCGTACCGGCTGGACGTCTCCGTGCTCGGCGCGGCCTTCGACCCCGCGGTCAAGGTCCTGCCCGAGGTCAAGCAGGGCACCCCGGCGCCGGTCCAGTGGACCGTCAAGAACGACGCGGCGGCCATCTCCGGCGGCAAGCTCAAGGGCGGCCCGCTCGGTTCCGCGAAGGTCGCCAAGCCGACCATCGCCACCGGCGAGACCCAGACCACCGAGGTCACCATCGGCGCGGGCGTCTCCCGCCTCGACATCGCCATCGGCAAGACGTCCGACACGGGCGCCGACCTCGACCTGGACGTCTACAAGGACGGCGTCAAGGTCGGCACGTCCGCCGACGGCGACTCCGAGGAGGCCGTGAGCCTGGTGAACCCGGCCGCGGGCACCTACACCATCGAGGTGCTGGGCTACGCGATCCCGTCCGGCTCCACCACGTACGACTACCGCGACGTGTTCTTCTCGGCCGCCCTGGGCTCCGTCCAGGTCGACGAGGCCGCCGCGGTGAACCTCGCCTCCGGCGCCTCGGCGTCCGTCTCGGCGAACGTCCTGGTCAACAGCGCGGCCCCCGAGGGCCGTCAGTTCTTCGGCCAGGTCCAGCTGCTCAACGCCCGCGGCACCGCCGCCGGCACCGGCAGCGTGCAGATCGAGAAGGTCCTGCCGTAGCCGCGACCGGCTGACCGGATCACGCATGACGCAGGACGCATGACGGAGGGGCGGGCGCCCGGATCGGGCGCCCGCCCCTTCGGCCGTGTCCGGGGGTCCGGACCCGGCAGAGCGGCCACTCACCAGCTCAGACCAGGCGAAACGGGCATCCGACAGCCCTGTGGCACGCCCGCCGCGCCGGGGTCACGGGGGTGCGCCTCCAGGACACCGTCCGTTCCTCGGACAATGGATTGGACAAGGCTCGTGGGGTCGAACGCATGATGGCTCCACGCGCGCCCGCGTCGTACGTACCAGAGGAGTCACCGTGAGGGTCGGAATCGTCGGAGCCACCGGACAGGTCGGCGCAGTCATGCGCGGCATCCTCGCCGAGCGCAAGTTCCCGGTGGACGAGCTGCGGCTGTTCGCCTCGGCCCGTTCCGCGGGCTCCACCCTGACGTGGGAGGACCGGGACATCACCATCGAGGACGCCTCCACGGCCGACTACACCGGCCTGGACATCGTGCTCTTCTCCGCGGGCGGCGCCACCTCCAAGGCCCTGGCCGAGAAGGTCGCCTCGCAGGGCGCCGTCGTGATCGACAACTCCTCCGCCTGGCGCAAGGACCCCGAGGTCCCGCTGGTCGTCTCCGAGGTCAACCCGCACGCGGTCCGCAACCGCCCCAAGGGCATCATCGCCAACCCGAACTGCACCACCATGGCCGCGATGCCCGTGCTGCGCCCGCTGCACGCCGAGGCCGGACTGTCCGCGCTGGTCGCGACCACCTACCAGGCCGTGTCCGGTTCGGGCCTGGCGGGCGTCGCCGAGCTCAAGGGCCAGGCCTCGGCGGTCTCCGAGCACGCCGACCGGCTGACCTTCGACGGCGGGGCCGTGGAC
Organism: Streptomyces sp. cmx-4-9; assembly: GCF_046548835.1. NCBI lineage: Bacteria > Bacillati > Actinomycetota > Actinomycetes > Kitasatosporales > Streptomycetaceae > Streptomyces > Streptomyces sp. cmx-4-9. The sequence goes on from NZ_JAEBEE010000007.1 coordinate 246,898, forward strand.
TTCCCCGAGCCGCAGGTCTACCGGCGCCCGATCGCCTACAACGTGGTCCCGCTCGCGGGCAACCTGGTCGACGACGGCTCCTTCGAGACCGACGAGGAGCAGAAGCTGCGCAACGAGTCCCGCAAGATCCTGGAGATCCCCGGCCTCAAGGTGTCCGGCACCTGCGTGCGCGTGCCGGTCTTCTCCGGCCACTCCCTCCAGATCAACGCCCGCTTCGAACGCCCCCTCAGCGTGGAGCGCGCGTACGAGCTGCTCAAGGACGCGCCCGGCGTCGAGCTCTCGGAGATCCCTACGCCCCTGCAGGCCGCGGGCAAGGACGCCTCGTACGTGGGCCGCATCCGCGCCGACGAGACGGCGGACAACGGCCTCGCGCTGTTCCTGTCCAATGACAACCTGCGCAAGGGCGCGGCGCTGAACGCGGTCCAGATCGCGGAGCTGGTGGCCGAGGAACTGCGCGGCTGACCGTCCCGTCGGCCGTGCGGGAGGGGCGGGCGCCCGCGGCGCCCGCCCCTCCCGCACGTCACGGCCTGCGGACCTCGAAGTGGAAGCAGCCGAACTCGGCGGCCCGGACGTGCACGAGGGCCACCGCGGGATCGGCGAAGGCCGCGTCGAGGGCCCGCTCCAGCACCCCGTCGGGGTCCACGGCGAGGTCGAGGACCTGCCCGCCGAGGATGTGCCCGCGGGCGTCGTAGCGCCGGGCGGTACGGACGGCGCCGGCCCGGGCGAAGGGGTACCCGCCGCCGGGGGCGGGCCCCGCGCAGGCCTCGGCGTGTACGAACACCGGACCCTGCTCGTCGTAGGCGCCGGGGTCGGCGCCGGTCCGGGCGGCCCAGCGGCGCAGGGGCGCGTAGGAGACCAGCGCGATGCGCTCGCCGGGCTCGCTGGTCCGCAGGCAGCAGCGCAGTGGCGCCCCGCCCTCCTCGTCGGTGCGGGGGAGGCGCTGCACGCCCGCGTCGTCGTGCGTGCGGAGCTCGTCGAGCGCCGCTTCTTCGATGGGCCTGGCCCGGTACCTGCTGGTCATGTCCTCCAGCGTGCCGCCGCCGCGGCCCGCTGTCCGGCGGGTTCGCGACGTCGCGTTCGCCCCTGGACTACTCCGGCGCGGTGACCCGCACCCCCGTGGAAGGATGGGCCGGAACGTCACCATCGAAGGAGATGACCGCGTGCCAGGCACGAATCTCACCCGTGAAGAGGCTCAGCAGCGGGCAAAGCTGCTCACCGTCGACTCGTACGAGATCGCACTCGATCTCAGCGGCGCGCAGGACGGCGGGACCTACCCCTCCGTGACCACCGTGCGCTTCCAGTCGGCCGAGGCAGGTGCCGAGACCTTCATCGACCTGGTCGCCCCGGCCGTGCACGAGGTCGTCCTGAACGGCAGGGCGCTGGACGTCGCCGCCGTCTTCCGGGACTCGCGGATCACCCTGGCGCACCTGGCGGCCGGGCCCAACGAGCTCCGGGTCGTCGCGGACTGCGCGTACACCAACACCGGTGAAGGCCTGCACCGCTTCGTCGACCCGGTCGACCAGCAGGCTTACCTGTACACCCAGTTCGAGGTGCCGGACGCGCGGCGGGTCTTCGCCAGCTTCGAGCAGCCCGACCTCAAGGCCACGTTCCAGTTCACCGTGACGGCTCCCGAGGGCTGGACGGTCATCTCGAACTCGCCGACTCCCTCGGCGGAGGAGGTCAAGGACAACATCTGGCGCTTCGAGCCGACCCCGCGCATCTCCACGTACATCACCGCGCTGATCGTCGGCCCCTACCACGCCGTGCACAGCTCCTACGAGGGCCCGGACGGGCAGTCCGTCCCGCTCGGCGTCTACTGCCGCCCTTCCCTGGCGGAGTTCCTCGACGCGGACGCGATCTTCGAGGTGACGCGGCAGGGCTTCGACTGGTTCCAGGAGAAGTTCGCCTACGCCTACCCCTTCGCCAAGTACGACCAGCTCTTCGTGCCGGAGTTCAACGCGGGCGCGATGGAGAACGCGGGCGCGGTCACCCTCCGCGACCAGTACGTCTTCCGCTCGAAGGTGACGGACGCCGCGTACGAGATGCGCGCGGAGACGATCCTGCACGAGCTCGCGCACATGTGGTTCGGCGACCTGGTCACCATGGAGTGGTGGAACGACCTGTGGCTGAACGAGTCCTTCGCCACCTACACCTCGATCGCCTGCCAGGCCGACGCCGAGGGCTCCCGGTGGCCGCACGCGTGGACCACCTTCGCCAACTCGATGAAGACCTGGGCGTACCGGCAGGACCAGCTGCCGTCCACGCACCCGATCATGGCGGACATCCGTGACCTGGACGACGTCCTGGTCAACTTCGACGGCATCACGTACGCCAAGGGCGCCTCGGTGCTCAAGCAGCTCGTCGCATATGTGGGCACGGACGCCTTCTTCAAGGGCGTACAGGCCTACTTCGCCGCGCACGCCTTCGGCAACACCCGGCTGTCCGACCTGCTCGGCGCCCTGGAGGAGACCTCCGGCCGCGACCTGGCCGCCTGGTCGAAGGCCTGGCTGGAGACGGCCGGCATCAATGTGCTGCGCCCGCAGGTGGAGACGGACGCCGAGGGGGTCATCACGGCGTTCGCGGTCCGCCAGGAGGCCCCGGCCCTGCCGGCCGGCGCCAAGGGCGAGCCGACGCTGCGGCCGCACCGCATCGCGATCGGCCTGTACGAGCTGCGCGACGGGGCCCTGGTGCGGACCGAGCGGCTCGAACTGGACATCGACGGCAAGCTGACGGCCGTACCGGAGCTGGTGGGCCGTGCCCGCCCGGCCGTGGTCCTGCTCAACGACGACGACCTCTCCTACGCCAAGGTCCGCCTGGACGAGGAGTCCCTGGCCGCGGTCACCGCGCACCTCGGCGACTTCGCCGAGTCGCTGCCGCGGGCGCTGTGCTGGGCCTCGGCCTGGGACATGACGCGCGACGGCGAACTCGCCACTCGCGACTACCTGGCGCTGGTCCTCTCGGGCATCGGCAAGGAGTCCGACATCGGCGTGGTGCAGTCGCTGCACCGGCAGGTGAAGCTGGCCGTCGAGCTGTACGCCGACCCGGCCTGGCGCCAGGAGGGGCTGACGACCTGGACGGAGGCCGCCCTGGAGCACCTGCGCGCCGCCGAGCCGGGCAGCGACCACCAGCTGGCGTGGGCCCGCGCCTTCGCGGCCACGGCCCGCACCGAGGAGCAGCTCGGTCTGCTGTCGGCGCTGCTGGACGGCACGGCGGAGATCGACGGCCTGGCCGTCGACACCGACCTGCGGTGGGCCTTCCTGGAGCGGCTCGCCGCGACGGGAGCCGCCGACGAGCCGGAGATCGCGGCGGAGCTCGGACGGGATGCCACCGCGGCGGGCGAGCGCCACGCCGCGACGGCCCGGGCGGCGCGGCCGACGGCCGAGGCCAAGGCGGAGGCCTGGGCCTCGGTGGTGGACTCGGCCGAGCTGCCGAACGCGGTGCAGGAGGCGGTGATCGGCGGCTTCGTCCAGACCGGTCAGCGCGAGCTGCTGGCCCCGTACACCGCCCGGTTCTTCGAGGCGGTCAAGGGCGTCTGGGAGACCCGCAGCCACGAGATCGCCCAGCAGATCGCGGTGGGGCTCTACCCCTCGCTCCAGGTCTCGCAGGAGACCCTGGACGCGACGGACGCCTGGCTGGCCTCGGCCGAGCCGAACGCGGCCCTGCGCCGCCTGGTCCTGGAGTCCCGCTCGGGTGTGGAGCGCGCCCTGAAGGCCCAGGCGGCCGACGCCGCCGCTGCCCGGCGCTGATCCCGTCAGACGCCACCGCCCCCGCGGAACTCCGCGGGGGCGGTGGTGTACGCGGGTCCGGCGGGGCTACTGCCGGGCGGCGGCCACCTCGCGCAGGGCGCCCAGGACGTGGGACACCGCCGGAGCGGATTCGGCCCCGCGGCGGACCGCGGCGATGACGTGCCGGGTGGGGCGGTCATGGGTGAGGACGCGCACGGCGACCCCGGAGGCGCGCCGGGAGACCATCCGCGGGACCAGGGCCACGCCCATGCCGGCTTCCACCATGGCCAGGATCGCGGTCCAGCCGGAGGCGGAGTGGGCCTGTTCCGGGACGAAGCCGGCCGCCTCGCAGGCACCGCGGGCGATCTCCGACCAGGGGCCGCTGCCCCCGTAGATCCACGGGTCGCCGGAGAGGTCCGCGAGGCGCAGGCCGCGGGCGCCGGCCCGCGGGTGGCCGGGCGGGAGGGCCACGTCCAGCGGGTCCTCCAGCAGCGTGATCCGGGTGAAGCGGGGGTCGCGCGCGGTCGGCGCGTGGGCCGCGAGGGACAGGGCCAGGTCGACGACGCCCGCGGACAGCAGCGCGTAGGCCTCCGCGGCCTCGGTCTCCCGGACCCGGACCTCCACGCCGGGGCGGGTCGACCGCAGCGCCGCCACCGCGGGGACGACCAGGGCGGGCACGGCGGTCGAGAAGGCCCCGATCCGCACCTCGCCCGCGTCCCCGGCCAGGTAGCCGGCCAGGTCCGCGTCGGCCCGCTCCAGTTCCGCGAACACGGCCTCCGCATGGCGCAGGACCAGGTGGGCCGCGTCGGTCAGGCGCACCCGCCGGCCCTGGGCCTCCAGCAGCACCACCCCGAGCTGCCGCGCCAGGTTCGTCAGCTGCTGGGAGACGGCCGAGGGCGTCATGTGCAGCGCCTCGGCCGTCGCGGTGACGGTGCCCTGCTCGGCCAGGGCCCGCAGGATCCGCAGTTTCTTGATGTCCCACTCGGTCACGGGACCGAACCTACCGCCGGGCACTGCCCAGCCCGACCCCGCCGAGGATCAGCGCCATGCACAGCAGCTGCGCCGGGCCGGTGTGCTCTCCGATGAGCAGGAAGCCGAGGCCGGCCACGCAGACGGGCTGGAGGTAGTAGACGACTCCGGCGCGGGCCGCCCCGATGGTGGAGACCGCCTTGTTCCAGGCGAAGAAGGCCACGGCCGAGGAGAACACGCCGACGTACAGCAGCGGTCCGACGGTTCCGGCGGTGGCCTCGAAACCTCCCTGGACTGCGACGGAGACGGCGTAGGCGGGTGCGAGCATCAGGGCGCCGAGCATGAAGGTGGTGATCAGGAAGGCCAGTTGGCCGATCTCCGCGGGCCTGCGCTTGAGCAGGGCGCTGTACGTGGCGAAGGACAGGGCGGCGCCGAACATCCACAGGTCGCCGGCGCCGAAGTCGAAGCCGAGGCGGCCGTCCCCGACGAGCAGCAGCACGCCGAGGGCGGCGACGAGGAGTCCGAGGACGCGCCGGGCGCCGAGCCGCTCCCCGCCGAGGCGGGCGTACAGCGCCATGACGACCGGGGAGGCCGCCATGATCATGCCCATGTTGGAGGCGGATGTGGTCAGGCCGGCCTGGTGCACCAGGGTGTTGTAGAGGGTGACGCCGAAGAGGGTGGCGAGGGCGACGTAGCCGAGGTGCCGGCGGATCAGGGCCCGCTGCTGCCAGGCCTGGCGGGCGGCGAAAGGGGCGACCGCGAGGGTGGCGATGATCCAGCGCCAGAAGACGGCCTGCACGGGCGGGACGTGGTCGGCCATGCCCCGGGTGGCGACGAAGCTGCCGGACCAGACGACCGTCGCGAGCAGGGCGAGGAGGACGCCGAGTCCGGCGCTCCCCTTCTTCCCGGCGGCTGGGGAACTGCCGTGCGCTGCGGTGCGGACGCGGTCCAAGACGGCCACTGTGTGCTCCTCCTGAGGCTGGTGCGATGGGGTCGTGGGTCTACCGTCGCACCGGGCCATCACTCAGGTCCATCGAAATGTTTCGATCGATCTCTTCAGGAGAACTGAACGATTGCGCAGCCTGGGCGGCCTCGGTGGGCCGGGCGGTCAGCAGCTGACCGGCCACGGTGGCTCCGAAGGCGAGGGCCATGCCGGCCAGCTGGACGGGGGACAGCGCCTGCCCCAGCGCCGCCCAGCCGATGGCGGCGGCGGTGAGCGGGGAGAGCGGGCCGAGGAGGGTGACGGAGGTGGCGGTGAGCCGCCCGATGCCGCGGAACCAGAGCCAGTACGCGATACCGGTGTTGATCAGCATCAGGTAGCCGTAGCCGAGGAGGGCCTGCCCGTCGAGCGCGGGCGGCGCCCCCTCGACGAGGAGGGCGAGGGGGGCGATGAGGAGTCCGCCCGCGGTGAGCTGCCACCCGGTGACGGCCAGCGGCCCGACCCCTTCCGGGCGCCCCCAGCGCTTGGCCATGACCGTCCCCGCGGCCATGGAGGCGGAGGAGACCACCCCGGCGAGGACGCCCGGCAGGTCGAGGCGGGCCTCCGCGGTGAGGACGACCATGCCGACGCCGAAGGCCGCCACCACCGCGGCGAGTACGGTGCGCAGGTTCGCCCGCTCCCCCAGCAGCAGGGCGGCGAGCCCGACGACGAACAGCGGTCCGGCGGAGCCGAGCACGGCCGCCACGCCACCGGGCAGCCGGTAGGCGGAGAGGAACAGCAGCGGGAAGAAGGCGCCGATGTTGAGGGTGCCGAGGACGGCGGACTTCCACCACCAGGCGCCCCGGGGCAGGGTGCGGGAGAGCGAGACCAGCAGCAGCCCGGCGGGCAGGGCGCGCATCGCGCCGGTGAACAGGGGCCGGTCGGGCGGCAGGAGCTCGGTGGCGACGGCGTAGGTCGAGCCCCAGGAGACGGGCGCGAGGGCGGTCAGGACCACGGTGGTGGAGCGCTTCATGGTGTCCCCCCGAAATCGATTGCTTGTAAGTAGCTTAGCTCTAAGCTACTTGTCGTCAAGCTTCTTTCTTGCGAACGATCGAGGGGACACCGGATACTGCACCCCATGAGCGACGCCTCCCGGGAAACCCCCGGAACCACCGCGGACACCGAGGGCCCGGAACCCGTCCGTCCGGATGCCGTCGACGCGATCACCGCCCAGTGGTCCGCGGTGCGCCCCGACCTGGAGACCACCCCCATGGCCGTCTTCGGACGGATCTACCGGATCGCCCGGTCCATGGGGGCCGCGACGGAGCTGGCGTACGGGCGCTACGGCATCTCCCGCGGCGAGTTCGACGTCGTCGCCACCCTGCGCCGCTCGGGCGCCCCGTACACGCTCTCCCCCCGTCGGCTGTCGGCCACCCTGATGCTCACCACCGGGGGCATGACGGGGCGTCTGGACAAGCTGGAGAAGGCCGGACTGCTCCGCCGCACCCCCGACCCGCACGATCGGCGCGGACTCCAGGTGACGATCACCGACCGCGGCCTCGCCCTGGTCGACGAGGCCGTCACCGCAGGCGTGGAGGTGCAGCGCGCCGCCCTGACCGGGCTGGACGACGAAGAGGTCCGGATCCTGACCGGCCTGCTGCGCAAACTGCTGGCCGGGATCTGACGGGGGCGGGGGGACCGGTCCGGGCCACCCGGGAAGGGGCGCGGGCAGCACGCGGACATGACGGGGCGCCGAGGGTCAGCGCACCGCCGTGCGAACGGCGGTGCGGACCCCCGGCGCCCCGGAAGCTTCGGGACCGGCCCTCGGGCCGGACCGGATCAGCCCTGGTTCGGCTGCTTGCGCGACTTGTCGAGGACCATCACGAGGCCCGCGATGACCAGGAACAGCACGATCGGCGCGGCCACGTACAGGCCGAGCGTCTGGCCGATGCTCAGGCCCGGACCCGGGTCATCGCCGTCGTCGCGGGTCAGCGCGAGCGCGGGAGACGTCATCAGCAGCATCATCAGCGTCGTTCCGGCCGTAACGGCGCCGGCGCGCAGAGCGTTCTTCTTGTCCACGGTGCAAACGTAGCGAACACCTAAAGGGAGCGCGCGCCCGGGGGTGCCGTACGGGACCGCACTCCGGCGCGCACCGCGCTCAGCAGGGCATTCGCCCGGGGCGAGGCGGCCAGTGCCTCCAGGGTCAGCGGGCGCCCTCCCGCATCGGCGATCGGCAGCCGCCAATTGGGGTACTGGTCCCAGGTGCCGGGGAGGTTCTGCGGCCGCCGGTCCCCGACGGTGTCCGGCAGCCACACGCCGATCAGCCGGGCCGGGGTGCGCAGCAGGAACCCGTACAGGGCGGCGACGGCGGCCTCCTCGCCCTTGGTGTCCAGGCCGAGCCCCTCCAGCACGTCCAGCCACTCGGCGGTGTCGGCGGCGTCCTCGGCCCGCTCCTCGTCCAGCGGGCGCATCAGCAGCCCGAGCCCGTCCCGCAGTTCCACATGGGCGCCGGCCAGCTTGGCGGCGGTGGGGGGCAGGTCGTGGGTGGTCGTGGTGGCCAGGCAGTCCGCCCGCCAGTCCTGCGGCGCGAGCGGCTTCCCGCCGCCGGTCCAGTCCCGTTCGAACCAGAGCACGGAGGTGCCGAGGACCCCCCGCCGGGCGAGCGCCTCCCGGACGCCCGGCTCCACCGTCCCGAGGTCCTCGCCGATCACCAGGGCCCCGGCCCGGTGGGCCTCCAGGACCAGGATCGCCAGCATGGCCTCCCCGTCGTAGCCGACGTACGTGCCCTCCGCGGGCGGGCTGCCCTCCGGGATCCACCAGAGCCGGAACAGGCCCATCACGTGGTCGATGCGGACGGCGCCTGCGTACCGGAACACCCCCTGCAGCAGGGCCCGGAAGGGGGCGTAGCCGGCGTCCGCCAGGCGGTCCGGGCGCCACGGGGGCAGCCCCCAGTCCTGCCCGCGGGCGTTGAAGGCGTCCGGCGGGGCCCCCACGGAGACGTGCCGGGCGTGGTGGGGGCCGGTCAGGGCGTCCGATCCGTCGGGGTGCACCCCGACGGCGAGGTCGTGCACGATGCCCACGGCCATGCCGGCGTCCCGGGCGGCCTGCTGGGCGGCGGTGAGCTGGGTGTCCGTCAGCCAGACCAGCCAGCGGTGGAAGTCCCCGTGCTCGCGCGGTTCCTGCCCGGCCGCGGACGCGCACCAGGCGGCGTGCCGGTCCAGGGCCGGGCCCTGCTCGGCACGGAACCGGGCGTAGGCGGCCGCCCGTTGCGGGGTGCGGGGAACGGCGTACAGCAGTTCCAGGGCCTGCCGCTTGAGGTCCCATACGGCGTCCCGGTCGATCAGGGCGCCCTCCTCGATCACCCGGCGGCGCAGGGCTGCGCCGCGTGCGGCGAGTTCTGCGAGCGCCTCCCGGGCGGGGCAGTCGGCGTACTCGGGGACGTCCTCGACCCGCAGGTGCACCGGGTCCGGGAAGCGGCGCGAGGAGGGCCGGTACGGGGAGGGGTCGCTCGGCGTCCCGGGCACGCCGGCGTGCAGCGGGTTGACCTGGATGAACCCGGCGCCGTGGGTCCGTCCGGCCCAGCGGGCGAGCTCCGCGAGGTCCCCGAGGTCGCCCATGCCCCAGGAGCGCTCCGAGAGCAGGGAGTAGAGCTGGACGAGGAGGCCGTGCGCGCGCTCGGGCGCGGCCGGGGCCCGGTCCGGGGCGGCGATCAGGGTGGCGGCGGCGGTGCGGCCGTCCGGGAGTTCGGCGGTGATCCGGTGCACGCCGAACGGCAGCGCGGCGGGCAGTGCTCCGCCGGGGCCGGCCACCCACACGGCGGCCTCCTGCGCGGGCTGCGGCGGGGCACCCTCGGCCTCCAGGCGGATCCGGGTGCCCGGCGGCAGGGCGGCCAGTGCGGCCGGCGGCGGTCCGCCCTCCCAGTGCACCAGTACGGGGGGCAGCAGCCGGGCCGCCGCCTCCTGTTCGGCCTCCGCCCGGCGCGCCGCCACCTCCTCGGGGGTGGCGGCGGGTACGCCGAGCAGCCCGAGCACCGCGGCGACCGTGGCGCGCGGCACCCGGACGGTGGCGTCCTCGCCGGGCTGGTAGGCGGTGGCGATGCCGTGCAGGGCCGCGAGCCGGTCCAGGTCGTCCATGTGCGGGCACTCCTCCGTGCGTGAGGGCGGGTCAGAAGTCGCGCAGACGCGTGGTGCGGGGGCGGGGCCGGGATCGGCGGGACGCGGTGCGGAACGTGGTGCACCAGGGTGGTGCACAGGAGGGGGACGACACCGGGCAGCACCGCCGGGGGGACACCGCAGCCTTACCCACTCGGACGAACCGCACTCCTGGCACGCCGGGGGTGAGGCGCCCGTCCGCCCTCCCGGGGCAGGCCGGCGGCCGGGCACGCCGCGGCCCCCGCGGGCGGCCCGGGCCGGTGGGCCGCTCGGCGGGGTGCGGATGCGGTCCGCCGCCGGCGCGCGGCGGCGGACCCGCGGCTCAGGAGGCCGCGGCCCCGATCCGCTCCAGGGCGTCGTCGGCCCCGTACGGCTGGAGGTACGGCATCCACCGGGGGTCGCGGTGGCCCGTGCCGATGATCCGCCAGGCCAGACCCGAGGGCGGGGCGGGCTGGTGGCGCAGCCGCCAGCCCAGCTCCAGCAGGTGCCGGTCGGCCTTGACGTGGTTGCAGCGGCGGCATGCCGCGACGACGTTGTCCCAGGCGTGCCGGCCTCCGCGGCTGCGCGGGATCACGTGGTCGACGCTGGTCGCGACGCCGCCGCAGTACATGCAGCGGCCGCCGTCGCGGGCGAAGAGGGCACGGCGGGTGAGCGGAACGGGCCCCCGGTAGGGGACCCGCACGAAGCGCTTGAGCCGGACCACGCTGGGAGCGGGGACGGCTCTGGTCGCGCTGTGCAGAAAGGCGCCGGATTCTTCCAGGGAGACCGCTTTGTTCTCCAGGACGAGGACGAGCGCGCGGCGGAGCGGTACGACGCCGAGCGGCTCGTACGACGCGTTGAGGACCAGGACGTGCGGCACGGACTGCCTCCTTGTACGCCGGCGGCGCGTGGCTCGCGCCGGGACGATCTGCTCTCCAGTCTCTCCTTACGGCTGGTCGAAGCGCCACCACGCGCCCGTAACGGGTCCGGGGTGTTTTCAACCACACCCGCCGCGGCGGGGCGGCGGCTCCGCGCAGGTCGGCGCGCCCCTGTGGCGAACAGGGCACCACGGCGGCTGGACTGCCCCGTTAGTGTGGTTGGCCTGCCCGCACACCGCCCCCGGGCCGCGTCCGGGGAAGGGCCCCCGCGGGCAGGCCGCTACACCTGGAGGTTCCCGCTGTGCCCTGGCCTGCCGCCCTGCTGCCCCTCGCAGCCGCCCACCCGGACGAGTCGACGACCTTCGAGGACACGCACGAGAGCGTCACCAACGCCGCGAGCTTCATCGAGGAGAACTGGGCCGCCTGGCTGGGCGTCGGCCTGCGCATCCTGCTGATCGTGGTGATAGCGGCGGCGCTGCGCTCGGTGGTCCGCAAGGCGCTGACCAAGCTCATACACCGGATGAACACCAGCGCGGAGGCGGTCCAGGGCACGGCGCTCGGGGGGCTGCTGGTCAACGCCGAACGGCGCCGCCAGCGGTCCGAGGCCATCGGCTCGGTGCTGCGTTCGGTGGCCTCCTTCCTCATCCTCGGCACGGCCGCGCTGATGGTCCTGGCCGCCCTGAAGATTGATCTGGCTCCGCTGCTGGCGAGTGCCGGGGTGGCCGGTGTGGCCATCGGCTTCGGCGCGCGGAACCTGGTCACGGACTTCCTGTCCGGCGTGTTCATGATCATGGAGGACCAGTACGGCGTCGGGGACAAGATCGACGCCGGCGTCGCCTCGGGCGAGGTGGTCGAGGTGGGCCTGCGGGTGACCAAGCTGCGCGGGGACAGCGGCGAGATCTGGTACGTGCGCAACGGCGAGATCAAGCGGATCGGCAACCTCAGCCAGGGCTGGGCGACGGCCACGGTGGACGTGCAGGTCAAGCCCACCGAGAGCCTGGCGCGGATCCGCGAGGTGGTCCAGGAGGTGGCCGAGGCCATGGCCAAGGAGTCCCCGTGGGACGAGCGCCTGTGGGGCCCGGTGGAGGTCCTGGGCCTGGACGAGGTGCTGCTCGCCTCGATGACGGTCAAGGTCGCCGCGAAGACGATGCCGGGCCAGCAGTTCGCGGTGGAGCGGGAGCTGCGCTGGAGGATCAAGGAGGCCTTCGACGCGGCGGGCATCCGGATCATCGGCGGCCTGCCCGACGCCGAGGAGGACGAGGCGGCGGCGGACCCCTCGGCGGCTGTCGCGGCGCCTTCGGCGCTGGCGAACCCGGCCTCCCCGCAGTCCCTGGCCACCGCCCCGATCCCGCCGCCGGCCGCGCCCGGCAACCCCCGGATCACCAAATAGCCCGCACCCCCACCGGTCCGGACACCGCTGCCCCCGCAGGTCTTTCTGCGGGGGCAGCGCCATTGACAGGGCGGGAAGCCTGATAGGAAACTTACTTAACAGTTGCGGAAGAGCAGCCGCCCGACGAGGGAGAACCGCCCCATGCCCGGCACCCCGCCCGCCCCCGGCACGCCCAGCCTGCTGCGCGTCATGAACGACCGCGCCGCCCTGGACCTGCTGCTGGAGCACGGCCCGCTCTCCCGGACGACCATCGGCCGGCTCACCGGGCTCAGCAAACCCACCGCCTCCCAGCTGCTGGCCCGCCTGGAGTCCGCCGGCCTCGTCGTGGCCACCGGGACGGCCGCCGGCCGCCCCGGCCCCAGCGCCCAGCTGTACGCGCTCAACCCCCGCGCGGCGTACGTCGGCGGGCTCGACGTCACCCCGCAGGGGATCACCGCGGCCGTTGCCGACGTCACCGGGGAGGTCGTCGGCTGCTTCGCCCTCCCCGCCGCCGCGGGCACCCCGGCCGTGGAACAGGTCGTCGAAGCCCTGGGCGGGGCCGTCAAGGCCGCCGGACTGCACCACGGCGACCTGCACCGCGTCGTGGTCGCCACCCCCGGCGCCTTCGACCCGCGGACCGGCCGGCTGCGCTACGCCGGCCACCTCCCGGGCTGGCACTCCCCCCGCCTCCTCGACGAGCTGGCCGCGGCCCTGACCCTGCCCGTGGAGTACGAGAACGACGTCAACCTGGCCGCCGTCGCCGAGCAGCGCCTCGGCGCCGCCCGCGGGCACCAGGACTTCGTCCTGCTGTGGAACGAGGACGGCCTCGGCGCCGCCCTGGTGCTCGGCGGCCGGCTGCACCGCGGCTGGACCGGCGGCGCGGGCGAGGTGGGCTTCCTGCCCGTGCCCGGCCATCCGCTGGTCCGCCAGGTCGCCCGCGCCAACACCGGCGGCTACCAGGAGCTGGCCGGCGTGCAGGTGCTGCCGCGGCTCGCCGCGGAGCTGGGCATCGAGGCCGGACCGGAACGCGCCGCGCCCCCGCAGCCGCCGGCCGGCGGCCCGCAGGACCCGGCCGGCCGGCCGGCGCCGGGCGCGGCGCAGATGCCGCACGGACCCGAGGTCGCCGCCGCCGTCGCCCTGCTGGAACGGGCCGCCGCCACGCCCGAAGGGCCGTACCTGCGCTTCCTGGAGTCCTACGCCACCGCGCTCGCCACCGGCCTCGCCTCCCTCGTCGCGGTCCTGGACCCCGAGATCGTCGTCCTGTCCGGGGCGGCCATCACCGCCGGCGGCGACCCGCTGCGCGCCCTGCTGGAGGCCGAGATCGGCGAGCTGTCCCCCTCCCGGCCGCGGCTGGTCACCGGCGAGGTCCGCGAACGGCCGGTGCTGCGCGGTGCGCTGGAGAGTGCGCTCGCCACCACCCGCGACGAAGTGTTCGACACCTCGCGCTGACCCCGCCGGTCGTGGGCCGGCCTCCCGCCGGTCTCCCCGGGCCGGGCGCCCCGCGCCCGCCCCCGCACGCCCGTCCCTCCGTACCGCCTTCTGCACCCCTCCCCGTCCAGGAAGCACCCCGCGCAGAGAGTGACACCGCCATGCCCAGACACCGCCGCCTCACCGCCGCAGCCGCCGCCCTCGCCGCGATATCGGTGCTCGCCACCGCCTGTACGGGCCAGAGCGGCGCGGCCGCCGCCGACGATCCGAACAGCGAGGTGACCCTGACCTTCTGGCACGGCTGGTCCGCCCCGAGTGAGACGAAGGCGATCGAGGAGAACATCGCCCGGTTCCGCAAGGCCCACCCGAACATCACGGTGCAGGTCACCGGCAACATGACCGACGACAAGATCAACCAGGCGCTGCGGGCGGGCGGGGACAAGGCCCCCGACGTGGTGTCCTCCTTCACCACCGACAGCGTCGGCAAGTTCTGCAACTCCCGCGCCTTCGCCGACCTGAACCCCTTCCTGCAGAAGTCCGGGATCGACAAGGCCCGGGTCTTCCCCAAGACCCTGCTGGAGTACACGCAGTTCGACGGCAACCAGTGCACCCTGCCGCTGCTCAACGACGCGTACGGCCTCGTCTACAACAAGACGGCCTTCACGGCCGCCGGGATCACCGAACCGCCTCGGACCTGGAGCCAGTTCACCGAGGTCGCGAAGAAGCTGACCAAGCCCAAGGGCGATACGTACGAGCAGGTCGGCCTGATGCCCGTCTTCCACGGGTACGAGACGACCCCGATGCGCCTGGCCGCGCAGTGGAGCCCCACGTACTTCGCCCCCGACGGCAGCTCCAACCTGGCGAAGGACCCGGCCTTCGCGAAGATGCTGACCGCGCAGAAGGACCTGGTCGATGCACTCGGCGGCTACGAGAGGCTGGAGAGGTTCCGCGCCACCTTCGGCGACGAGTGGAGCGCCGAGCACCCCTTCCACACCGGCCGGGTCGCCATGCAGATCGACGGCGAATGGCGGGCCGCGATGGCCGAGGAGGCCGGGGTCGGCTTCGAGGTCGCCACCGCGCCGCTGCCCGTCCCCGACGAGCAGGCCGCCGACTACGGCAAGGGCTACCTGTCCGGCACGGTCATGGGCATCGCCTCGGGCAGCAGGAAGCAGAACGCCGCCTGGGAACTGGTGAAGTACATGACCACCGACACCGAGGCCGTGGTGGCCTTCGCCAACGCCATCCACAACGTGCCGTCCACGCTGGCCGCCCTCGCATCCCCCGGCCTCCAGGTCAGCCCGGCCTTCAAGACCTTCCTCGACATCGCCCGGCACCCGAAGTCCAGCACCACCCCGGCCCGGGCCGACGGCGGCACCTACCAGCTGACCTTCACCGACCTCGCGTACGCCGTCGAGAAGGGCGCCGTCACCGACATCCCGGCCGCCCTCGCCGGAGCCGACCGGCAGATCGACACGGACATCGCGAAGGCGGAGTAAGGGCGATGGACGACACCGGCACCCGCGACAACCCGGCCCTGCGCGCCCGGCACCGACGCTCCGCCCTGCGGACCGCGGCCTTCCTGTCCCCGTGGCTCATCGGGTTCGCGGTCTTCTTCGCCTACCCCCTGCTGTCCACCGTCTTCTTCTCCTTCACCCGCTACGACGGCTTCCGCCCGCCCGCCCCCAACGGCCTGGACAACTGGGCGTACGTCTTCACGGACTATCCGCTGTTCTGGCCCGCGCTGCGCAACACCCTGTGGCTGGTCGTGGTGATGGTCTCCTGCCGGGTCGTCTTCGGCCTGGGCGTGGGGCTGCTCATCACGCGGATCAAGACGGGCGCCGGGATCTTCCGGACCCTGTTCTACCTGCCCTGCCTGGCCCCGCCGGTCGCCGCGACCCTTGGCTTCGTCTTCCTGCTGAACCCCGGCACCGGCCCGGTCAACACCCTGCTGGACGGGGTGGGGCTGCCCACCCCCGGCTGGTTCACCGACGCCGCCTGGTCCAAGCCCGCCCTCACCGTCCTCGCGCTGTGGGGCGTGGGCGACCTGATGGTCATCTTCATGGCCGCGCTGCTCGACGTCCCCAAGGAGCAGTACGAGGCCGCCGAGCTGGACGGGGCCGGGGCCTGGGCCCGGTTCCGGCACATCACCCTGCCGAACATCTCCCCGATCATCCTGTTCGCCGTGGTCACCGGGGTCATCCAGGCCATGCAGTTCTACACCCAGCCGCTGGTCGCCGGGAAGGTCGCGGCCGGGGTGATCGGCGGCTCGGGGCAGCAGTTCGAGCCCGGCTACCCCGACAAGTCCACCCTGACGCTGCCCCAGCTGGTCTACAACCTCGGCTTCCAGCGCTTCGACTACGGCACCGCCTGCGTCGTCGCGCTGGTCCTCTTCGCCCTCTCCATGGCCTTCACCGCGCTCCTGATGCGCCGCCGTGGCGGACTGATCGGAGCAGGTGAATGAGCATGCGCCGCCGCAAGGCCGTACTGCACTGGGTCGGCGTGCACGCGCTCGGTGTGGCCGCCGCCCTCTTCTTCGTCCTCCCCTTCGTCTTCCTGCTGCTGACCTCCCTGATGGGCGACCGGCAGGCACTGACCCGAGACCTGTGGCCGGACACCTGGGCGTGGGAGAACTACGCCACCGTGTGGCACACCCCGGGCTTCCTCACCTGGTGGCGCAACACCCTGCTCTACGCGGGGCTCGGCACCCTGCTGACCGTGGCCTCCTCGCTGCCCGTCGCCTACGCCCTCGCCAGGTTCCGCTTCCGCGGGCGCCGGCTGACGCTGCTCCTGGTCATCGCGATGATGATGCTGCCGCCCCAGGTGGTCGTCATCCCCATGTACCTCTTCTGGGCCAAGCAGCTCGACCTCTCGGGCACGCTGTGGCCGCTGATCGTCCCGATGGCCTTCGGTGACGCCTTCTCCATCTTCCTGCTCCGCCAGTTCCTGCTGACCATCCCCGACGAGTACCTGGACGCAGCCCGCATCGACGGCTGCGGCGAGGTCCGCACCCTGCTGCGCGTGGTGCTGCCGATGGCCAGACCCGGCCTCGCGGCCGTCGCCCTCTTCCAGTTCTTCACCGCCTGGAACGACTACTTCGGCCCGCAGATCTACGCCTCCGACAACCCGGCCGCCTGGACGCTCAGTTACGGGCTGGAGTCCTTCAAGGGGGCGCACCACACCAACTGGAACCTGACCATGGCCGCGACCGTGCTGGTCATGGCGCCGGTGATCGTCCTCTTCTTCTTCGCCCAGAAGGCCTTCGTCGAGGGCGTCACCCTGACCGGAGTGAAAGGCTAGTGCCCATGAAACTCGCAGTGGTGGGCGGCGGTTCCACCTACACGCCCGAACTGATCGACGGCTTCGCCCGGCTGCGCGACACCCTCCCCGTCGGCGAACTGGTGCTGATCGACCCCGCCGCCGACCGGCTGGAACTCATCGGCGCCCTCGCCCGGCGGATCTTCGCCCGGCACGGGCATCCCGCGGTGGTCACCACCACGGGTGACCTCGACGCGGGAGTCGCCGACGCGGACGCCGTCCTGCTCCAGCTGCGCATCGGCGGTCAGGCGGCCCGGCTGCAGGACGAGACCTGGCCGCTGGAGTGCGGCTGCGTCGGCCAGGAGACCACCGGGGCCGGCGGGCTCGCCAAGGCGCTGCGGACCGTCCCGGTGGTCCTCGACATCGCCGAGCGGGTCCGCCGGGCCAATCCGCAGGCCTGGATCATCGATTTCACCAACCCGGTCGGCATCGTGACCCGGGCCCTGCTCCAGGCCGGGCACAAGGCGGTCGGCCTGTGCAACGTGGCCATCGGCTTCCAGCGGAAGTTCGCGGCGCTGCTGGACCTCGCGCCGGCCGAGGTCCACCTGGACCACGTGGGGCTCAACCACCTGACCTGGGAGCTGGGCGTGCGCCGGGGCGGCCCGGACGGCGAGGACCTGCTGCCGGGGCTGCTCGCGGCGCACGGCGACACGATCGCCGGGGACCTGCACCTGCCCAGGGCCGTCCTGGACCGCCTCGGCGCCGTCCCCTCCTACTACCTGCGCTACTTCTACGCGCACGACGAGGTGGTCCGGGAGCTGGGCACCCGTCCTTCGCGGGCCGCCGAGGTCGCCGCGATGGAGCAGGAACTGCTCGGCCTGTACGCCGATCCCGCGCTGGACGAGAAACCGGCGCTGCTGGCCCGGCGCGGCGGCGCCTTCTACTCGGAGGCGGCCGTGGACCTGGCGGCCGCGCTGCTCGGCGGCGGCGGGTCCGCCGTGCAGGTGGTCAACACGTACAACAACGGCACCCTGCCCTTCCTCCCGGACGACGCCGTGATCGAGGTGCAGGCCCGCGTCCGCGGAACCGGGGCCGCCGGGCCGCTGCCGCTGGCGGTACCGCGGCTGGACCCGCTGTATGCCGGACTGGTCGCGCACGTGAGCGCGTACGAGGACCTCGCCCTGGACGCGGCACTGCGCGGCGGCCGCGAGCGGGTCTTCAAGGCCCTGCTCGCGCACCCGCTGGTCGGCCAGTTCGAGCTGGCCGAGGGGCTCACGGACCGTCTGCTGGCGCACAACAAGGAGCACCTGCCATGGGCCTGAGCCGGGCCGTACCCGTCAGCCCGACCGCCCCGTCCGCGGCCGGCGCCCCGGCCGGGCCCCCCGCCGCGGCCGTCCTCGCGGTCGACGCGGGCAACAGCAAGACGGACGTCGCGCTGGTCGCGGCGGACGGCACCGTGCTGGGAACCGGGCGTTCCGGGGGCTTCCAGCCGCCGCTGACCGGGGTCGAGCAGGCCCTGGACGTCGTCGGGCAGGCCGTGGCGGAGGCCGTGGCGGCTGCGGGCCTGCCCGCGCGGGAGCCGGGGGCGCCCTGGGCCGCCCGGGTCTCGGCCTGTCTCGCCAACGCCGACCTGCCCGTGGAGGAGCACCGGCTCGCGCAGGCCCTGGCAGCCCGTGGCTGGGGCGAGGCGACCGCGGTCCGCAACGACACCTTCGCGATCCTGCGGGCCGGGGTGGACGAGCCCCGCGGGGTCGCGGTGGTGTGCGGGGCGGGCATCAACTGCGTGGGCATGCTGCCCGACGGGCGGACGGCCCGCTTCCCCGCACTCGGGAGGGTCTCCGGGGACTGGGGCGGCGGGAGCGGCCTGGCGGCGGAGGCCCTGTGGTGGGCCGCGCGCGCCGAGGACGGCCGCGGCGGGCCCACCGGGCTGGCTGCCGCGCTGCCCGGCCACTTCGGCCTCGGGTCCATGTACGAACTGATCGAGGCGCTGCACCTGGGCGCCCTCGACCAGCGGCGCACCCACGAGCTGGTGCCGGTCCTGTTCGCGGTGGCCGCGGCCGGGGACGCGGTGGCCTCGGCGATCGTGGAGCGGCAGGCCGAGGAGGTGGTGGTGCTGGCCCGGGTCGCGCTGGGCCGGCTCGGCCTGCTGGACGAGGAGGTGCCCGTACTGCTGGGCGGGAGCGTGCTCACGGCCCGGCACCCGCAGCTGAACGGGCGGATCGGGGAACTGCTGGCCGATCGGGCCCCGCTCGCCCGGATGGAGGTGGTCTCGGCCCCGCCGGTGCTCGGCGCGGCCCTGCTCGGTCTGGACGCGCTCGGTTCCCCGCCCGGGGCGCACGGAAGACTCCGTGCCCATTTCGGGTGAACGCGCCCCTCGGAGCCCCGCATCTGGAACCGTGGCGGCCGTACGGACGTATTGACGGTGAAGGGCGGCGGGGGCGCCCGCACGGACGGATCGTCCGTGATCGGGCACCGGGTGCTGTGGCCGGGGGCCGATGCGGCCATACTGCTGCGCAGGGGGTACCTCCCAGGGGTGGCTGGGGGGTGTGAGACCGAGGGGGAGGCCACGGTGGCGATGACAACGCGCGCGCCCGCGCCCGGCGGCGCCGCCGGGCCGCCCGCAGGGCCGCAGGCACCGCCGCCCGGCGGGCTGCCCGGGCGGGGCACCGCCTGGGCCGAGGGCGTGGAGCGGCTGCGGGCCGCGGCGACGACGGAGCCCGGCCGGCTGCGGATCATCGGCGCCGTACTGGCCGCCCTGATCGTCCTGTTCGGCGCGGTGAGCGTCTGGGAGATCGCGGCCCGGGTCACGGCCGCCGACGACGTGGTGGGCCGCAGCCAGCCGCTGAGCGCGGACGCGGCGAGCATCTACCGCTCCCTCGCGGACGCCGACACCGCCTCCTCCAGCGGTTTCCTCGCGGGTGCGCAGGAGTCGCGGGAAGTCCGCCGGCGGTACGAGGCCGACATCGCCAACGCCTCCAAGCTGCTGGTGAACGCGGCCGCCAACACCCGGGCGGATGAGGATTCCCGCCGGCAGATCGCCCTGCTGAGCGAGCAGTTGCCGCGCTACACCGGGCTGGTCGAGCAGGCCCGCGCCACCAACCGGCAGGGGCTTCCGCTGGGCGGCGCCTACCTCCGGTACGCGAACGAGCAGATGACCACGCAGCTGCTCCCGGCGGCGCAGCGGCTGTACGAGGCCGAGACCGGCCGGCTCTACACGGACTACGACGACGCCCGGTCCTGGCCGCTGGCCTCGATCGGTACCGGCCTGCTCGCGCTCGCCGCCCTGGCCTGGGCGCAGCGCCGCAACTACCGGCGCACGAACCGCGTCTTCAACCACGGGCTGGTGGCGGCGACGGCCGCCTCGGTGGTGGTGCTGCTGTGGCTGGCGGTGGGGCACACCGTCGCACGGTCCGGCCTGAGCGAGGCCCGCTCCGACGGCCAGGAGTCCCTGAAGGTGCTCAACGACGCCCGGATCGCCTCGCTGCAGGCGCGGGCCGGGGAGAACCTGACGCTGGTGGCGCGCGGCGCCGTACTGGCGGAGGACGCCAAGTCCGACAAGTACGACGCGGACTTCAGGAGCAACCTGGAACAGCTGGAGTCCGGGCTCTCCACGGCCCTCCGGCTGGCCGACGACCCGGCCGGGAAGACGCCCGTGACGGCAGCCGTGGACGGCGTGGAGCAGTGGAAGCAACGGCACGCGGCGGCCCGGGAGTCCGACCTGAGGGGGGACTACGAGGCCGCGCTGACCCAGGTCATCGGGGACGACCGGCACAAGGACAGCAGCGGGGCGGCCTTCGACACCGTCGACGCCTCCCTGGAGCAGGCGGTGGCCCACGAGCAGCAGGAGTTCACCCGGGCGGCCCGGGGCGGGCTCGGCGCCCTGGGCGGCCTGGCGACCGGCGCGGCGGTCCTCGCGGTCGTGGGCGCTGCGGCGGCACTGCTCGGCATCGGGCGCAGGCTTTCGGAGTACAGGTGACGGCGATGCGGAAACGAGTGAGGGTCTCCGAGGGGTTCGAGGGCCGGTTGCGCGGCGCGGACCGGGACGGCGCCGCGGGCGGGGAGCCCGTGGCCGGCGCCCCGGGCGCACCGGACGCACCCGACGCACCAGTCGTTCAGCGGGAGGCGGTTGCAGCCGGCGGCGGCGGGGCCGGCCGGTCCGGGCTGCGGCGGCTCAAGGGGCGGCTGCGCGGCTGGGGTGGGGTCAGCGCGATGGCCGCCGCCTGCGCCGTGACGGCCCTGGCCGTACTGCTGCCGCTGGCCCAGGCCGCTCCGGAGTCCGGCCGTACGGGCGGGGTCCACGAGCCCGCCCCCCAGGCCGGCGCCCCGGCCGCACCGGCCGACACCTGCCAGGACCCGGAGGCGAGCCTGCGGCCCTCCGATGTCGACGGCGCGACCATCGCCCGGATCAAGGCGGCGGGCAAGCTCGTCGCGGGCGTGGACCAGAACAGCTTCCGCTGGGGCTACCGCAACCAGGCGGCCGAGGGCCGCCTGGACGGCTTCGACATCGACCTGGTCAAGGCCATAGCCAAGGACATCCTGGGCGACGAGAACGCGGTCATCTACCGGGCGATCCCCACCAGCCAGCGCGTCCCGGCGCTCCAGGAGGGCCGGGTCGACGTCGTCGTGCGCACCATGACGATCAACTGCAAGCGCCTGGAGGACGTCGCCTTCTCCACGGCCTACTTCGAGGCCGGCCAGCAGGTGCTGGTCCCCAAGGCCTCCCCGATCACCGGGTACGACGCCTCGTTGAAGGACCGCCGGATCTGCACCGCGACCGGCTCCACGGCGGAGGCGGCGCTCAAGACCCAGTCGTACGGGGCGGTCCCGGTCGGCGTGCCCAACCAGCTGGACTGCCTGGTGCGGCTCCAGCTGGGCGAGGTGGACGGCATCATCACGGACAACGCGCTCGCTGCGGGCCAGGCCGCGCAGGACCCCTCGGTGCGGCTGGTCGGCTCGCCCTTCACCAAGGAGTTCTACGGGGTCGCCATGAACAAGGACGCGGGCGGCCTGGTCCGCAGGGTCAACAAGGTGCTGGAGAACTACCGCGCGGGCGGCGGTGACAGCCCCTGGATGCGGGCGTACCGCAAGCACCTGGAGCCCGTGCTGCCCGGCGTGTCCGCGCCGCCCGCACCCAAGTACCGGGACGGCTGACGCCGGTGGCGGACGGGGACACCGCCCCGGGGGCGGAAGCGGGCGCAGGGGCGGGAACAGGAGCGGGATCGGGCGCGGCGGCGCGGGCGGAGGCGCATTCGTTGGAGGCGTGGTCGGCAGTGATGGACCGGGACGACGTCGACCGGGCCCTGGCCCGGCTGCGCGCCGAGCACGAGGCCGTCGAGACCTCGCTGCTCGCGCTCCAGGACCACGCGGGGCGCCGACTGCTGGAGGGGGCCGCCCTGACCGGGGTCACCGCCGAGCGGTGGGCCGTCGCCGACGCGGCCGTCACCCGGCTGTGGACGTACTTCGACGCCTACAGCGGGGCGCTGACCGCGGCCCGCAAGATCCGCGAGCGGCGCCGCTGGCCGAACCGCGAGGACCTGACCGAGCTGACCGAGCGGCTGCGCGGGCCCGGGGTGCAGATCGCCGGGGCCGGCGCGCAGGGCGCGGCCCTGACCGAGCGGCTCTCCCTCGCCGAACTCGTCACCCGGATGAACAGCCTGTACGCGACCTCGCTGGACGTGGTGGTCGCCGCCGACGCGGTGTGGACGGCGCTGCCCGCCCGGATCGACCTGCTCTCCGCCGAACTGCACCGCACCCGGAACCTGGCCCATTCGGTCGGCGTCCGCCCCGGGGAGCACCCCTCGGGCGACGACCTGGAAGCCATCACGGCCGAACTGGCGCAGCTGCGGGCGCAGGTGATCGCGGACCCGTTGGCGTTCTGGGTGCCGGTGGCGGGCAGCTCGGCGCCCGGCGGAGGCCGTCCGGACACCGGGCGCTACGACCGGGCCGCGCTCGCGCTGGAGGACGTACGCCGGGAGGTCGAGGCGGTGCTCGCCGTACGGCAGGACGCCGAACAGCGGCTGATCAGCCTGCGGGACGTGCTCTCGCGGGCCGACCGGACCCTGGCGGAGGCCCGGACCGCGCGCGGCGAGGTCCTCGCGAAGATCGCGGCATCCGAGGTGCCCGCGGTGAGCGGGCCGCCGACGGTGCTCCAGGAGCAGCTCGCGGCGGCGGCCGAGCACCGGCGCCAGGCGCGCTGGCACCGGCTGTCCCCGCTGCTGGAGTCCCTGGAGGAACGGGCGGAGGAGGAACTGCGCAGGGCCCGTGAGTCGTTGACCGCGGTGACGGCGCCGCTGGCGGTACGGGCCGAGCTGCGCGGGCGGCTCGACGCGTACAAGGCGAAGGTGGCCCGGCACGGGCTGGCGGAGGACCTGCTGCTGGTCGAGCGGTACGACGCGGCCCGCCGGATGCTGTGGAGCGCGCCCTGCGACCTGCGGGCCGCCGAGCAGGCCGTCCTGCGCTACCAGCAGGCGGCACGCGAAGCACTGCAGGGCACGGGGACTCCCGGAAAGGAGGGCGCATGAGCCTGAACGGAACGGCGTGTGTCCGCCCCGGCTGTCCGGGGACGTACGAGGACATGGGCGGCGGCGAGCTGTACTGCGACACCTGCGGCCTGGCCCCGGCCGGCTCGGTCGCCGCGGGGGCGCAGGAGCTGGTGTCGCCCCCGACGGGGATGACGAGCGCGGCGCGCGGGGGCCTTGGCGCCGGCGGGTCCCGGGGGTCCCAGGGCTCGCAGGGTTCGCAGGGCTCCGCGCGGTCCTCGGGCTCGGCGCGGTCCTCGGGCTCGGCGCGGTCCTCGCGGTCGTCCTCGTCGCGGCGCTCGGTCTCGGGACGGCTCTCGCGCGCCCTGTCGGGGGCCGCCTCCACCCGGTCGGTCTCGGTCCGCAGTTCGGGCTCCGCCGCCGCCTCCTCCGGGCGCAGCAGGCTGGGCGCCGGGCTGGTCAACGTGCCGGAGGTGCCGCGCCCCGACCCGTCGGCGGCGGTGCTGGAGAACCCGGAGGTGCCGGAGCGCAAGCGGTTCTGCTCGCGCTCGGACTGCGGGGCTCCGGTGGGCCGCTCCCGCGGGGAGCGGCCGGGCCGTACCGAGGGCTTCTGCACCAAGTGCGGCCACCCGTACTCCTTCGTGCCCAAGCTGCGCTCCGGCGACGTGGTGCACGGCCAGTACGAGGTGGCGGGCTGCCTGGCGCACGGCGGCCTCGGCTGGGTGTACCTGGCGGTGGACCGGGCCGTCTCGGACCGGTGGGTGGTCCTCAAGGGCCTCCTGGACACCGGCGACCAGGACGCCATGGAGGCCGCCATATCGGAGCGGCGCTTCCTCGCGGAGATCGAGCACTCCAACATCGTGCGGATCTACAACTTCGTGGAGCACCTGGACCAGCGGACCGGATCGCTGGACGGGTACATCGTCATGGAGTACGTCGGCGGCAAGTCCCTGAAGGAGATCGCGAACGGGCGGCGCCGGCCCGACGGCCGCCGCGACCCGCTGCCGGTGGAACAGGCCTGCGCGTACGGCATCGAGGCGCTGGAGGCACTCGGCCACCTGCACAGCCGGAACCTGCTGTACTGCGACTTCAAGGTCGACAACGCGATCCAGCAGCAGGACCAGCTGAAGCTGATCGACATGGGCGCGGTACGACGGATGGACGACGAGGAGTCGGCCATCTACGGCACGGTCGGCTACCAGGCCCCGGAGGTCGCGGAGCTGGGGCCGTCGGTCGCCTCCGACCTGTACACGGTGGCGCGCACGCTGGCCGTGCTGACCTTCGACTTCCAGGGCTACACGAACGTCTTCGCGGACTCGCTGCCGGACCCGGAGCACATCGAGGTCTTCGCCCGGTACGAGTCCTTCTACCGGCTGCTGGTCCGCGCCACGGATCCGGACCCGGGGCGGCGTTTCGCGTCCGCGCAGGAGAT
The DNA here is from genome assembly GCF_046548835.1 of Streptomyces sp. cmx-4-9. NCBI lineage: Bacteria > Bacillati > Actinomycetota > Actinomycetes > Kitasatosporales > Streptomycetaceae > Streptomyces > Streptomyces sp. cmx-4-9. Next base: position 271,482 of record NZ_JAEBEE010000007.1, read on the forward strand.
GGCGGACCAGCTGACGGGTGTCCTGCGGGAAGTGGTGGCCCTGCAGACGGGCCGGCCGAGGCCTCAGCTGTCGACGCTGTTCGGGCCGGAGCTGAGGGTTCCGGACACCCGGCTGTTCACCGAGGCCGAGGGGGCCGGCGGCGGGGGCTCAGCCGTCTCCCGGCTGGGCTACCGGACCGACCCGCGGGGACCGTCCTCCCGGCGGGGCGGCCTCTTCGCGGTACGGGGCCGCGGGCGCTCCGTGCGGGCGGCCACGCGGGGCGGCGGGGGTGACGGAAGCGGAGGCGCCGGTGCGGCGGGTGCGGTCGGTGCCGTAGGTGCCGTCGGTGCCGTCGGTGCCGTCGGTGCCGTCGGTGCGCGTGTGCCCGGGGTCGCCGCCCGGTCCGTCGCTGCGGCCTCCCCGGCCGGCCCGCCGGGGGCCGGCGGCGCGCCGCTGCCCGCGCTGGGGACCACCGCCACGCACGTGGCGGGCGTTCCCGTGCCGGGGCCCCGACCGGCACCCGGAGACCCCGGCGCTCCGGCGGCTCCGGCGGCTCCGGCCCGGTCCGCGGGACCCGTAGCGCCGGTGCCCGTCCTCCTGCCACCACCGCCGGCGGCGACGGCGGCGGCGACGGCGGCGGCGGCGGCGGAGAGCACCCTGGACGCGGCCGACGCCGCGCTGGCCCTGCCCGTACCCCTGGTGGACGCGGGCGACCCCAACGCCGGGTTCCTGACCGGGCTGCTGGCCTCCGCCCCGGCGGACCTGCTCGGCGCGCTGGCCTCCGCCCCGGCGGACTCCGCCGAGCTGCGCCTGCGGGAGCTGCGCGCCCGGCTGGAGCTGGGCGAGCTGCCCGCGGCCGGCGCCTGCCTGGCGGACCTGGAGGCCCGCCACCCCGACGACTGGCGGGTGGTGTGGGCCCGCGGCATCGCCTCGCTGGCCACCGGCGAGAACGAGATCGCGGCCCTGTCCTTCGACGCCATCTACGACGCCTTCCCGGGCGAACCCGCACCGAAGCTGGCGCTCGCCCTGTGCGCGGAGGTGCTGGGGCAGCTGGACAACGCCGCCGAGTACTACCGGCTGGTCTGGATCACCGACCCCGGGTTCGTCAGCGCGGCCTTCGGGCTGGCCCGGGTCCAGCTCGCCGCAGGTGACCGGGCCGGGGCCGTGCGTACCCTGGAATCGGTACCGGAGGCGTCGATCCACTACACCGCCGCACGGGTGGCCTCCGTACGCGCACGTCTGCGCGACCGGTCCGCGCAGGAGCCGCTGCTGTCCGATCTGGCGGCCGCCTCCGACCAGGTGGAGGCGCTGCGGCGGTTCGGGCTGGACCCGGAGCGGCAGGAACGGCTGGCAGCCGAGGTTCTGGGCACGGCCCTGGACTGGGTACTGTCGGGTAGCCGGGGTGCCGACCCCGGCCGGACCACGCTGCTCGGCAGTCAACTGGACGAGCGGGGCCTGCGCTTCGGCCTGGAGCGCTCGTACCGCCTCCTCGCACGGCTGGCACAGCGGGGCGAGGAGAGGATCGAACTGGTGGAGCGGGCAAACCGTTTCCGTCCCCGGACGTGGGTGTGATTGATGTCGATGCATCGGCCGTCGGGCTGCCCCAGCTGTGCGGAACCCCTCGAAGAGGGGGACCGTTTCTGCGGAGTCTGCGGCTACCCCGTCTCCGCTGCCCCTCCGGTACACCCGGCCGCGGCGGGGGCTTCCGCTGCCCCGGCCGCGCCGGAACCCGCACCCGGGTGGGGCAGTGTCAGCGAGGCGGCGCCGACGCTGGTCGGTGACGCGGCGGGCTGGCCCGCCGGCCCGGCGGGGCAGAGCGCGGCCGCGGCCGCGACACCGCCGCAGGGCGGTGCGCCCTGGCCCGTAGGGGCCCCCGTCGCCCGGTACGACCTGCCGCCCGGCGAGGAGCCGGAACCGGCCGGGGAAGCGGGCCCGGGCGAAGCCGATGGCGGTGGCGAAGGCCACGGCCCGGGCGTGAGCGGCTCGCGGCAGGGCGCGGAGGCTTCGGAAACGGACGCGCCGCAGGCTCCGGTGCAGGGCGCTCAGCCGGGAGGCGCTCAGGCACCGGAGGCACCGGAGGCCCCGCATGCTCCGCAGGCTCCGGAGGCCCCCGTGCAGGGCGGTGCGGCCGACGGCGGGAAGACCTGTGTGGCCTGCCGGGCCGGGCGGGTGGACACCGACGGGTACTGCGAGCACTGCGGGCACGCCCAGCCCCGGGAGCGGGACCACCTGGAGGAGGAGCTCGGCAGCGTCGCCGCCGTCAGCGACCGCGGGCTGCGCCACCACCGCAACGAGGACTCGTTCGCCGTGGCGGCCACCGCCCTGCCGGACGGTTCCGCGGCCACCGTGGCCATCGTCTGCGACGGCGTCTCGTCCGCGAGCCGCCCCGACGAGGCCTCGGCCGCCGCCGCGGCCGCCGCCAACGAGGCCCTGCTCGAAGCCCTCCCCCGCGGCGCGCACCCCCAGGAGGCCATGCACGAGGCGATCCTCGCCGCCGCGACCGCCGTCAACGCCCTGGCCCCGGAGGTGGCCGGTGCGCAGAACGCCCCCGCCTGCACCCTGGTCGGCGCCGTGGTCAGCGGCGGCCTGCTGACCATCGGCTGGGTGGGCGACAGCCGGGCCTACTGGGTACCCGACGACCGGGCCGCCCTGCCGCGCCGGCTCACCGAGGACGACTCCTGGGCGGCGCAGATGGTCGCGGCCGGGCTGATGGGCGAGACCGAGGCCTACGCCGACGTCCGCGCGCACGCCATCACGGGCTGGCTGGGGGCCGATGCGTACGACCTCGAACCGCACACGGCCACCTTCAAGCCGGACCACCCCGGTGTGGTCGTGGTGTGCACCGACGGCCTGTGGAACTACGCCGAATCCGCCCGGGAGATGGCCCAGGTGCTGCCCGCCGACGCCGCGGCCCGCCCCCTGCACAGTGCGCAGGTCCTGGTGGGGCACGCCCTCGACGGCGGCGGCCACGACAACGTCACCGTGGCCGTCGTACCGTTCGCGGCGCCGGAACAGGTCCAGGGCGCGCCCCCGGAGCCGCCCGCCGGCCCGGAGGCGCACCCCCGGGCCTGACCACCGGCGGTCCGTCCGCGCCCGGCCCCCCGGGCCCGTCCATCCGTCCGCGTGCCCCCGTCCGTCCGCCTGCCCCGAGCCCCCAGAGCCCCCAGGAGTTCCACCGATGGCGAACTTCGCCAAGCCGAGCGCCCCGCGGTTCAGCGTGGAGGTGTACCAGAACGAGTTCCTGCCGCAGGGCGGGCGGGACGTCCACGCGATCGTCACGGTCACCTCCAGCGGCGGCGCCACCGCCACCCGGGCGGCGGCCCACGGCTCGGCCGCCGTCGTGGTGATGGTGGACTGCTCGGGGTCCATGGAGTACCCGCCCGACAAGATGCGCGGGGCCCGCGAGGCCACCGCCGCGGCCGTCGACACCCTGCGCGACGGCACCTCGTTCGCCGTGGTCGCCGGTACGCACGTGGCCAGGGAGGTCTACCCGGGCCAGGGCCGGCTCGCCGTGGCCGACCCCGCCACCCGGGCGCAGGCCAAGGAGGCCCTGCGCGGGCTCAGCTCCGGCGGCGGCACCGCCATCGGGACGTGGCTGCGCCTCGCCGACGGGCTGCTGCGCCAGACCTCCGCCCCCATCCGGCACGGCATCCTGCTCACCGACGGCCGCAACGAGCACGAGGACCCGGCCGTCCTGCGCGCCACCCTCGACGCCTGCGCGGGCCGCTTCACCTGCGACGCCCGCGGGGTCGGCACCGACTGGGAGGTCAAGGAGGTGACCGGCATCGCGAGCGCACTGCTCGGCTCCGCCGACATCGTGGCCGACCCGGCCCACCTGGCCGAGGACTTCACGCTCATGATGGAGAACGTCATGGGCAAGGAGGTCGCGGACGTGGCGCTGCGGCTGTGGACCCCGGTGGGCGCGGAGATCCAGTACGTGAAGCAGGTCGCACCCGCCGTGCAGGACCTGACCGCGCGGCGGGTGGAGGCGGGCCCGCGCGCGGGCGACTACCCGACGGGGTCCTGGGGCGACGAGTCCCGCGAGTACCACGTGTGCGTACGCGTCCCGGGCGCGGCCGTCGGCCAGGAGATGCTCGCCGCCCGGGCCACGCTGGTCCTGCCGGGGCCGGCGGGCGCGCCGCCGGAGGTCCTCGCCCAGGGGCTGGTGCGCGCGGTGTGGACGGACGATCCGGCGGCTTCCACCGCGATCAACCCGCAGGTCGCGCACTACACCGGGCAGGCGGAGCTCGCGCAGGCTATCCAACAGGGGCTGGAAGCCCGCAAACTGGGCGATGTCGATGGTGCCACCGCCAAACTGGGGCGTGCCGTGCAGCTGGCGACTGCGTCGGGCAACGCCGACACTGCGAAACTGCTGGCGAAGGTGGTGGATGTCGTCGATGCCGCGAACGGTACTGTGCGGCTGAAAGCGAAGGTCGCCGATGCCGACGAGATGACTCTTGAAACGCGTTCGACACAGACCGTCCGAGTCAAGAAGACCTGAGAAGACCTGTCGCGATGACGCAGGGAGAAGAAGGGGGAAGCGCCGCCATGCCGACCTGCCCGAACGGGCACCAGTCCGCCTCCGACGACTGGTGCGAGGTGTGCGGCCACCGCATGGCCTCCGCTTCCGAGGGCGCCCCGCCGGCCCCCTCGTACGGCTACGGCTTCCCCCCGGTCCCCGGTGACGCCACCGCCCAGGCCGAGCTCTGCCCGCAGTGCCGCACCCCGCGCGAGGCCATGGCCCCGTTCTGCGAGGAGTGCCGCTACAACTTCCTGACCCGCTCGGCGACCTCGTACACGCCGGCCCCGTCCGACGCGGGCGCCCAGGGCGCTGCCCCCGCGCCCCCGCCGCCGCCCCCGGCCGTGCCGCCGGCGGCGTACTCCCAGGACCACTTCGAGTACCAGGGTTCGCGGCCGTCCCGGGTGAACCGGCCGGCGGAGCCGCTGCAGCGCGAGGACGACTGGCTGCTGCCGCCGCCCGCGCACGAGCAGTCCCCGTACCAGCAGCAGGCGCCGCAGCCGCAGTACCAGCAGCAGCCGCCGCCGCAGGAGTACCCGCAGGAGCAGCACCAGCAGCAGTACCAGCCGTTCCCGGCGCAGGGCGGCGGCTGGACCGCGACGATCGGCCCGGACCGCTCGTACTTCCTGGCGATGATGCACCGCAGCGGCCCCGAGGCGGCCGGCCTCAACCTGCCCGCGTACGCCCCGGAGCAGCACCTGCCGCTCTCCGGCGGCCAGGTCACCATCGGCCGCCGCCGCGCCTCCACCGGCGAATCCCCGGACATCGACCTGTCGGTGCCGCCGGAGGACCCGGGAGTCTCGCACCAGCACGCGGTCCTGGTCCAGCAGCCGGACCTCAGCTGGGCGGTGGTGGACCAGAACTCCACCAACGGCACGACGATCAACGGCGGCGAGGACCCGATCCAGCCGTACGTCCCGGTCCCCCTCACGGACGGCGACCGCGTCCACGTGGGCGCCTGGACCACCATCACCATCCGCCACACCTGACCCCGACCGATGCCCCGACGCCCGGTCGCCGAGCCCTCCCCGCCGGGGCTCGGTTTCCCGTCCCGCCCCGCGGCCGGCCGGCCCGGACGTGGCGGTCGAGCGGCGCGGGGGCAACGGCTGGCCCTCTTCGACCTCGACGACACGCTCGTCGACCGCCGGGCCGCGCTCGCGGCGACGCTGATGCGTTTTGCCGACCGCCATCACCTGACCGCGGAGCAGCACGGCGCCGTCCTCGCCCGCCTGGGCGAGCGTGCCGCGATCTCCGATTTCCAGGCGATCCGCACGCTTTACGGCCTGGCCGCTCCGGCCGAGGAGCTGTGGACGGCGTACCTGGCGGACATGGCCGCGCTCTCCGTGTGCCCGGCCGAGGTGCTCGACGGGCTGGACGAACTGAGCTCGCGCGGATGGCGGCTCGGCATCGCGACGAACGGCCCGGCGGACATCCAGCACGCCAAGCTGGAGGCCACCGGAATCGGCCGCCGCATCCACGGGGTGGGCGCATCCGGACCTGTGGGGTTCCGCAAACCCGACCCCCGGCTGTTCGCCGCGGCCGCCGTGTCCTGCGGGGCAACCGTGGAGGACGGCGGGTGGATGGTGGGCAACGACCCCGTCAAGGACATCCACGGCGGACGGCTCTCCGGACTTCACACGCTCTGGATCGGCGCCCCGTCCCGATGGCCCGCCCACCTGCAAGCCCCCGACCAGTACAGGTCCACGGCCCTCCTTGCCGTGCGATTGCTGCTGGACGGCACCTCTTGAGGAAGACGACGATGACGGGATCCGCCACCACGGTGGGACTACTCCATCCCGGCAGCATGGGAGCAGCGTTCGGCGCTCAGCTGCGTGCGCGGGGAATCACCGTCCTGTGGTGCCCGCACGGACGGAGCGAGGCCACCCGGCGGCGTGCCGAACAGGCCGGGCTGGAGCCCGCAGCCCTGTCCGAACTCGTGGACCGCGCGGATATGGTCCTGTCCCTCTGCCCGCCGGCCGCGGCGGAGGCCGTCGCTTCCGAGGTTGCCGCGCATGGTTTCGGCGGACGCCCTTTTGTGGAGGCGAATGCGATTTCTCCGGATCGCCTGCGCCGTATCGCTGCTCTCCTCGACGGTGCGCAGACCATCGACGGAGCGGTGGTGGGTTCCCCGCCCGTCGGCGGCAAGACGCCGACGCTCTACCTCGCCGGGGCGCCCGGCCCTACCGGTGCAGTCCAGCGGATCTTCGTCGGTACGGACATCCGTACTCATGATCTGGGGCCCGAGATCGGAGCCGCTTCGGCTCTCAAACTGGCCTACTCCAGTTACCAGAAGGCGTCCCGCGTTCTGGCAGCGCTCGCGTACGGGGCCGCGCAGGTCCATGGTGTCGGGGACGAACTGCTCGCCATCGCGTCGAAGCGGCGCGGCAGCTACCTCACCGAAACGGACTACATCCCCAAAGCGGCTGCACGGGCATGGCGTTGGGCACCCGAGCTCACCGATGCCGCCGCCCTGCTGAGCGACGCCGGACTCCCCGATGAGCTGATGACGGCCGCCGCGCAGACACTCGGCCGCTGGGACGCTGCCCGCGACCTTCCGCTCAGCGTCGAGGAGGCCTTGGCGTTCCTGCGCCGGAACCCGCTGTCGTCGGAATGACGGTGCAGCGGCGGCCACGCGCCGCCCCCGCAGCGAGGCTCCGTCGACTCAGCGCACGAGCTTGCGGATGACGATGCCGACGGTGAGCGTGGTGAACAAGAGACCACCGGCGGTGCAGCACACCGCGAGTGCCGTCCAGGCGTGCGTCTTCAGTTCGGACGGAGCGCCCACCCCCACGTTCAGCCAGAGCGCGCAGGCCAGGGTGAGTGCCCTTCCCGCAGCCACCAGGTCGAGTAGACCTTCGCCTCCCGGTCCGCGGGCGGCTCCCGAGAGGTGCAGCAGAGCGCCCGTCGTCACCATGGCGCCCCCCAGGGTGCGCGCGGGGTTGCGCGCCCGTACGCCCCAGCCGAGGACGCCTCCGAGCAGCCCCCGGCCCGCGAGGCGCCCGAGCAGGGACCGCTCGCCCGCCTCCCGCTGCCGGGTGAAGTAGTACAGCTGGTCGCCCTCTGACATGCGCCGCCGCCGGGTCAGCGTGGACCGTACGGCCTCCAGCGCGCTCGGGCTGACCCGGGTGAACACCCGGGCGAGGAAGCTGGTGACCTGCTCGTCGCTCCGGAAGACCACGTCGCCGAGGTCCACCTCCTGGATGCTGCTCGTACCCGCCAGCCGGAAACGGGCCGGGCCGGTGGGCATGGCCAGCGCCCGGACCGCGGTGTCGGCCAGCTCCACGACGACGGGGGCAGCCTCATCGGCGCTGGCGCTGAGGCTGGAGAGGGTCGAGGACCTGAACACCAGCTGTGCGGTGCCGGTGCTGTCGGGCGTCCCTTCTGCCGGGGCCGGGCCGCGCTGGGCCGGGACGGTCGCCACGTGGCGCAGCCCCCGGACCACGACCGCGCCCCGTACCTCGCTGTCCAGCAGCGCACTGGCCTCGCCGGGCACCACCATTCCGTTGATGCGCAACCCGTCCCGGCAGCGGACGCCCGTGCCCTGGAAGGGGACGTCCACCCGGACCCGTCGCAGGACGAGAGCGGAGACGTCCACCTCCTCGAGGGTGAGGGAAGCCAACCAGAGGTCGTCCAGGGTGATGCTCTCGGTGACGTGCACGCTCTCCAGGGACACCTGCGGTCTGCGCTGCCTGCCGACGGCCGCCTGGCTGCGCAGCGACACCGTCGCGGCCCGTAAGCGCTTCAGCTGGACGGGCCCGCGCATGGCCGCGATCTGCACGGAGTCCGACACCCGCACCCCCTCGAACCGGGTCGGGCCACAGGAGTGGACATCGAGGGCCTCCAAGGTCGATTCGCTGACGTCGACACCGGTGTTGCGCGGGGTGTTGCGGACGACCAGACGGCCGATGCGGGAATTGCTCACGAGCAGGGCGTCCGCGGTGCAGTGGTCCACGACCAGTTCCTCGATGACGCAGGACCGTACGGTGATCGCCCCGGCCACATTCACCCGGTTCATCGCCAGGCGGCCGGCGGTGAGGGAGTCCAACACGAGGGGCTCGTCGATGTCCCGCCGCGTGATCGTCAGGTCCCGGCCACGCCCCTCCGACGCATCCAAGTCCGCTGCCAGCGCCAGTGCACCGAGCGTGCTGATCGTCGCCATCCGCAATCCCCCACTCGATGTCGGTCCGCTCCCTCACACGCGGCCTGCGTTTTCGCCGGCCCGCCGTCAGCCGTCCTCACAGGAACGCGGTCAGGCTTCCCGCCGGAACGTGCTTCCGGCCGCCCCTGCCGTACTCCGAGGCGATACGGGCTGCCACCGCGGCCGGGCCGGCCAGGTCGGTCCGGACCAGGAGCTGGAACAGCTCCTCCTCGGCGGGTACGGCCGCCAGATCGGCCAGCGCCTCGTCCCAGGCTGCGAGGCGCTCTGCCGTGTCCCGGTCACCCCTCCCCCGCGACCGTGCCTCGCACACGTCACGGGGCACCCACAGGAGGACGGACAGCCAGGGCTCACGCACGGCGGAGTTGAAGGTCCGCAGGTGGTCGACACTGCCCAGGTGGACGACGGGGACACGCCCGGCCCGGGTCATGGCGTCGAGGTCGTCGCGGTCGACCGCGTACGTGTTGCCGTACCTCGCCGTCTCCAGCACGACACGACCGGCTGCGCGCAGCGCGTCCAGCTCTACTCGATCCGCCATGCGGTAGCCGGTGGTACGACCGGAACCGACTTTGATCTTGGGTAGCTGCCCGTAGCGGTCGTCGAGGTCCGCCAGAGCGACGCTGACGGTGTCCTTGCCCGCTGTCGGGGGGCCGAGGAGGACGACGCCGCCGTGGACTGTGCCCGACTGCCGGTTCGACGTCATGCCGGTCCTTCGCTGTACCTGCCGACCAAAGCCTCTGCCACCGACTCCACCTGCTCCGCCAGTGGTGTCATCGCAGTGATCCGGTTGTCCACGAGGTGGAACGCGCCGACGGGGCGTCGATCCAGGGACATCGAATCGAGGTACTGGCGCCAGTTCGCGAGCTTCCAGGTGTCCCGTGCCGCGTTGCGCGAGGTGAGCCGTTCCCGCATGGACGACGCGTCGCTGTCCACCCACACCACTTCCAGGCCGGCCCCCAGCCGTGCACAGTGCCTGCGGGTCCGAACGGCCCACTGAGGGTCGACGACCTCGGAGAGGAAGGGGGCGACCGCAACCACCGGCACCCCGCATTCGAGGTTTTCCCAGCACGCCTTCATCAGGGACTCGTACTCCAACGGCCGCACCGTCTCGGCGTACAGACGGCTCTGCCGGTCGTCGGGGTCGCCGTTGAGGTGGGACAGCAGCGACTCCGTCAGCGGCCTCGTCAGGGTGTCCTTGTCCAGCAGGGGCCACCCCGTGGCCTGCGACATCATCTTCCCCGCCTCGGACTTGCCTGACCCCGCATACCCGGCGACCAGCACCAGTGCGATGGCATGCTCGGACGGCTCCGAACCGATGTTCAACGCTGCTCCCCCAAGACCTGACGCACACACCCGTCCTGGGCACCTTAACGGCAACTGATCAACTCCGCCGACGAGTTCTCCATCTCGGCGCTCCCGTGGCCTATGAACCGGTGGGTGCCGTCCCCAGGGGCCAGACGTACGGGCCTCCCGGGTCGTCCAGCCAGGACCACTGGCCGTGCGGGGTGACCGTGACGCCGAAGCGTTCGCGCGCCGGGCGGCCCTCGTGGCGCCACAGGTCGAGCGCCTCGCGGGGGTGCAGGACGCCCGCGGTCAGGACGAGCATGAACTGGAAGCGCTCGTTGTCGACCAGTTCGTACGGGAGCGCCGCGGGGGGCGGTGCGCCTGCCGTGGCCCCGCGCAGCGGGACGAAGTACGCCGAGGTGTGCAGGAAGCGGCCCTCGGCGAAGGCCGGGTCGCGGACCGTGAGGGCGATCAGGCCCGTCGACAGGGGGGCGAGGATCCGCGCTCCGGGCCGGCACTGGCCGAGCCAGGCGGGCGGGATCAGCGGCAGGGTGCAGGTCACCATGATCCGGTCGAAGGGGGCCCGGGAGGGGCAGCCGCGGTCGCCGTCCCCGGTGACCACGGCCGGGTGGTAGCCGAGCCGGGCCAGGTGGGCCCGCGCCGACTCGGTGATCTCCTCGTCCAGGTCCACGGTGGTGACCAGGTCATCGCCGAGCCGGTGGCACAGCAGGGCGGCGTTGTAGCCGGTGCCGGCGCCGATCTCCAGGACGTGGTCGCCGTCGCGCACGTCGAGGGCGGTCAGCATCCTCGCCATGAGGGAGGGCTGGCTGCTGGAGGAGAGCAGTTCGCCGTCGCGCAGCCGGGTCGCGAGGGGGGCGTCGGTGTACACCCCGCGCAGCCAGCGGGCCCGCTGCTCGGGGTCGGGGTCCTCGGCCCAGAGCCGCTCGTGGCCTGCTCCGCGGCCGGTCCAGAAGTACGGGACGAAGACGTGCCGGGGTACGGCCGCGAAGGCGGCCCGCCATGCGGGGTCGTCCAGCGCCCCGGCGGCCGCCAGTTCCCGGACCTGCCCGGCGTGCGCGATCTCCCGCAGGTCGCGGGCCTGCGCGGGTGGGGTGTGCGCGCCCATGCCTCCACTGTCCTGCGCGCGGGCCCGGGGGGCGACCGCGGGGCGGTGCGGGAGGTCGTAGGACCTCGGTACTCCGTCCGGGTGTCTGAGACGATGGACGGGTGAATGAGATTCCGCGCGGCACACTGCAGGAGCAGACCTTCTACGAGCAGGTCGGCGGCGAGGAGACCTTCCGCCGCCTCGTCCGGCGCTTCTACGAGGGGGTCGCCGAGGACCCGCTGCTGCGCCCGATGTACCCGGAAGAGGACCTGGGTCCGGCCGAGGAGCGTTTCACCCTGTTCCTGATGCAGTACTGGGGCGGGCCCACCACCTACAGCCGGCACCGCGGGCACCCGCGGCTGCGGATGCGGCACGCTCCGTTCCAGGTGGACGCCGCGGCGCACGACGCCTGGCTGAAGCACATGCGGGTGGCCCTGGACGAGCTGGGCCTGGCGCCGGAGCACGAGGCGCAGCTGTGGAAGTACCTGACGTACGCGGCCGCGTCGATGATCAACACCGCGGGCTGAGAACCCGCGGCGGCCTCGCCGTCCGGGGGCCCCTACAGCGGGCGGACCGGGAGGGCGCCGAGTCCCGTGGCGCTGCCGGGGCGGCGCAGGGCGACGGAGCCGTACGGGGTCCGCAGGCGCAGCCAGGTCCCCGTCCCGAGCAGGGCGACGGGCGCCGGGGCCGCGGTGGCCGGGTCTGCGGCGGCCGGGCCCGCGGCGGCGACGGCGGAGCGGACCGGCCGCAGGAAGCCCAGGGACTGCGCGGCGTGCACGGCGCGCAGGGGGAGTTCGGTGGCGCCCAGGGTCCGCGACCAGATCTCACGGCCGATGCGGTCGCGTTCGGAGCGGGTCCGGTGCTGGGCCGGCAGGGCCTCGTCACGGGACCGGAACTCGGCGACGGACGCCGCCAGGGCCGCCCGCATCTCCTCGGGGCCGGGCAGGCCCGCCAGCTGCTGCCAGCCGCCGCGCGGCGGGAGCAGGCCGGTCCAGGGGGGTCCGGTGACCGGGCCCGGTACGCCGGCTGCGGCCGCGGCCTCGTCCACGGACTCCAGCAGTTCCCCCGCGGAGACGGTCACGTCGAGCGGGGTGGTGAGGGGGACGGCGAGCCGCACCGTACGGACCGCCAGGACCTCGAAGGAGGGCGGCCGCCCGAACACGGCGAGCGCGCCGCCGCCCTCCCCCGCGGGGGGTGCCCCTTGGAGGCGGACTGCGGCGGCGCGGTCGTAGTGCACCAGCCGGCCGAGGAAGGCGGCGAGGTCCGCCGCCTCCCCGGCGTCGGCGAAGTGCAGGGGGCCGGTCATGCCGCGAGGCGCCCTTCGGCTGCCTCGGGGCGGTCGAGGTACTCCTCCAGGAAGCGCCTCTCCTCGGCCGTGATGCGGCGGGGCCGCCCCTCGGCGAGGTTGTACGGGACCACGACCGTCTCGGCGCGCACGTACACCGTCTCGGGCCGGTCCCCGGTCGCCTCGTCCTTGACCTCGTAGCGGATGGTCAGGGAAGCGGCGCCTATCCGGGTCACCCAGGACTCGATGAGGACGGGCTCGTGGCGGTGGACGAGGGGCAGCTTGTAGTCGATCTCGTGGCGGGCCACGACGGATCCGCCGGTGAAGGACTCGCTGCCCTCCCCGGGCGCGAGGCGGAACATGAAGTCGATCCGCGCCTCCTCCAGGTAACGGAGGAAGACGACGTTGTTGACGTGCCCGAAGGCATCCATGTCCGCCCAGCGCAGGGGGCACCGGTACTGGTGTCTGGCCATTTTTTCCGGCCTCAGCCTCGGGTGAGCTTCTTGTAGGTGGCGCGGTGCGGACGGGTGGCGTCCGGGCCGAGCCGCTCGATCTTGTTCTTCTCGTAGGACTCGAAGTTGCCCTCGAACCAGTACCACTTGGAGTCGCCCTCGTACGCGAGGATGTGCGTGGCGACCCGGTCGAGGAACCAGCGGTCGTGGGAGATGACCACGGCCGCACCGGGGAACTCGAGCAGGGCGTTCTCCAGGGAGGAGAGCGTCTCGACGTCGAGGTCGTTGGTGGGCTCGTCGAGGAGCAGCAGGTTGCCGCCCTCCTTGAGCGTCAGGGCCAGGTTCAGGCGGTTGCGCTCACCGCCGGAGAGGACGCCGGCCGGCTTCTGCTGGTCCGGGCCCTTGAAGCCGAAGGCGCTGACGTACGCGCGGGACGGCATCTCGACCTGGCCCACGTTGATGTAGTCCAGCTCGTCCGACACGACCGCCCAGAGGGTCTTCTTGGGGTCGATGTTGGCGCGGGACTGGTCGACGTAGCTGATCTTGACGGTCTCGCCGACCTTGATGGCGCCGGAGTCCGGCGTCTCCAGGCCCTGGATCATCTTGAAGAGCGTGGTCTTGCCGGCGCCGTTCGGGCCGATGATGCCGACGATGCCGTTGCGCGGCAGCGTGAAGGACAGGTCGTCGATGAGGACCTTGTCGCCGAAGGCCTTCGAGAGGTTGTTGACCTCGACGACGATGGAGCCGAGGCGCGGGCCCGGCGGGATCTGGATCTCCTCGAAGTCCAGCTTCCGCATCTTGTCCGCTTCGGCCGCCATCTCCTCGTACCGGGCGAGACGGGCCTTGGACTTGGTCTGACGCCCCTTGGCGTTGGACCGCACCCACTCCAGCTCTTCCTTGAGGCGCTTCTGGCGCTTCTCGTCCTTGCGGCCCTCGACCTTGAGACGGGTGGCCTTCTTCTCCAGGTAGGTGGAGTAGTTGCCCTCGTACGGGTGCGCGCGGCCGCGGTCGAGCTCGAGGATCCACTCGGCGACGTTGTTCAGGAAGTACCGGTCGTGGGTGACGGCCACGACGGCGCCCTTGTACTGCGAGAGGTGCTGCTCCAGCCAGTTCACCGACTCGGCGTCGAGGTGGTTGGTGGGCTCGTCGAGGAGGAGCAGGTCCGGGGCCTCGATCAGCAGCTTGCACAGCGCGACGCGGCGCTTCTCGCCACCGGAGAGGTTGACGACGGGCCATTCGCCGGGCGGGCAGCCCAGGGCGTCCATGGCCTGCTCCAGCTGGGCGTCCAGGTCCCAGGCGTTGGCGTGGTCCAGGTCCTCCTGGAGCTTGCCCATTTCGTCCATGAGCGCGTCGCTGTAGTCGGTCGCCATCAGCTCGGCGACCTCGTTGAAGCGCTTGAGCTTGCCCATGATCTCGGCGGCGCCGTCCTGGACGTTCTCCAGGACGGTCTTCGACTCGTCGAGCTTGGGCTCCTGCATCAGGATGCCGACGGTGTACCCGGGCGACAGGAAGGCGTCGCCGTTGGACGGCTGCTCCAGGCCCGCCATGATCTTCAGAACGGTGGACTTGCCCGCGCCGTTCGGTCCGACCACACCGATCTTGGCGCCGGGCAGGAAGTTCAAGAAGACGTCGTCGAGGATCACCTTGTCGCCGTGCGCCTTGCGCGTCTTGCGCATGGTGTAGATGAACTCAGCCAAGAGAAACCGTCCGGCAGATCGAGGGTGGGCAGATACACCCCATCTTGCCTGACGTCCATACGCCGGGGGAAACCCGTATGGCTTCGGGGGTCCCCTTCGGGGCGCCCTGACGGTGAGAATGATCTCCGCAGGGTCTGCGCGCGGCCGGTGCCGCGGTCTGCGGGCCGGATGGCGGGACGGCCGGGGGGCACCGTGGGGAACACCTTGCTGGCACTGGCCGTGGCGCTGGTCGGCGTCACGGGGACACTGCTCGCGCCGGTGCTGTCGCAGCGCCTGGTCGCACGGATCCAGTCGCAGCAGTTCGAGCGGGAGGAGCGGCTGGGCGAGCTGCGGTGGCAGCGCGAGCAGCGCGTGGCCGAGCAGGCCGCGCGGCGGGCGTGCTACGTCACGGCGAACGCCGGGTACCGCCGCTACCGGCAGGAGCTGATGCTGTTCCTGTGGCTCGTCCGCAAGGGCGAGGACACCGCCCGGGGGCGCTCGGACCTGGAGGATGCGCGGCGGGGCATGCACGCGGCGTTCGCGGAGGCGCAGATGACCGCGTCGGACGCGGTGCTGGCGGAGCTCGACGGGATGACGAGGGCGCTGGCCGGCACGTACGCCCGGGTGCTGCGCCTGGAGGAAGGCGATCCCTACCAGGACGGGTCCTTCGAGGACATCCACGCGGAACTGCTGGCCCTGCGGGAGCGCTGGGAGCGGATGCGGGACGCCATGCGGGCCGACCTGGGCGTGACCGGCCGGTAGCCCCGGCCCGGACGACCGGCTGGCGAGGCACGGCCCGGGCGCGGCCGGAGTCGGGGCGGGGCGGGGTGGACCCGTGCCGGCCCGTGAGCGGCGGCGTACGGGCCCGGAGGCGCGGCCGGAGTCGGGTGGAGCGGGCGGGGTGGACGCTTGCGGCCGGCCCTGAGCGTACGGGACCGGCGGCGGGGCCGGACTCGGGCGGGAAGGCCTACCGGGGTCGCCGGCCTGAGCATGCCCGCCCGCGGACGGCGGCGTACGGGCCCGGCGGCGCGGCCGGACTCGGGTGGGGCGGAGCGGGGTGGACCCGTGCCGGCCCGTGGGCGGCGGCGTACGGGCCCCGCGGCGCGGCCGGACTAAGGCGGGGCGGGGCGGACCCGTGCCGGCCCGCGGACGCCGGCGCACGGGCCCCGCGGCGCGGCCGGACTCGGGCGGGCAAAGCCTGCCGGGTCGCCGGCCTGAGCATGCCCGCCCGCGAGCGGCGGCGGACGGGCCCCGCGGCGCGGCCGGACTCAGGCGGGGTGGGGCCGTTTCCCGGGGCGTCGGTGGAGGGCGCCCCGGGGTGGGGGTCAGGCTCCCGTGGTCCGGCGGCGGAGGCGGGCCGCGAGGACCAGGCCGGCGCCTGCGACGAGCGCGGCTCCGGCGCCGCCCGCGGCCAGCGCGGTGTCGGATCCGGCGCCGGTGGAGGCCAGCGCGCTGCCGGTGCTGCCGTGGGCGGCCACGCTGCCGTTGCCGGGGGTGACCGTGGTGCCCGTGGTGCCCGTGCCGGTGGTGACGACGGCGGGCTGGACGGTGCCGGTGCCGGTCCCCGTGCCGTTGCCCGTACCCGTGCCCGGGCCCGGCTTGCCCGTGCCCTCCGCGGCCTTGTCCTTCGCGCGGGCCGTGTGCTGCCCGGTCGCGAGGAAGGCGACGCGGTCCTCGGCGGTGCCCTTCAGGGCGGCCTTGCCGGCTGCCTTCACCTCGGCGCCGCCGTCATTGATGATCTTGGAGATGCGCAGCTCGTTGTCCTCGTCCCGCAGCTCGTACTGGGTCACCTCCAGGAAGTGCCGCAGTTCGGCCGGGGTCGGGGAGCCGTTCAGCAGCTTGCCGATGGCCTCGGAGAGGATCGGGCCGTCCTCGGCCTCGTCGATCCCGGCCAGCTCGACGCGGTCGTCGCTGGCCTGGGCCAGGTACCGGCCGGTCTCCATGAAGGCACGCAGCTCGGTGGGCGAGTCCCGGCGCAGGACCTGGAGGGCCTTCTCGCGGAGCACGGATCCGCGAGGGGCCTGGCCGACGATCCGGGAGACGTCGACCCGGTCGTCGTCGTGACGGGCGACGTGCTGGCCCGTCACCAGGAAGGCGTGGACGTCCGCAGCGGAGCCGCGCAGGGCCTGGCGGCCCGCCTCGCGCACCCCGGGGCCCGACTTCGGGTCGGCGAGCATGCGGGCGATCGCGATCCGCTCGTCCTCGGTTCGGGCAGCGAACTGGCCCTTCTCCAGGAAGGCGCGCACCGCGGCCGGGCCGCGGTCGAGAGCCTTGCTGCCCTCCTCGCGGAAGATCGAGCCGGGCGCCGCCGCGTGCATGAGGCGCAGGATCTCCAGGCGGTCGGCCTCGGCCTGCTTGTCGACCTCGGCCGGCTTCTCGCCGGGCTTGTCCGCCGGCTTGTCCGCCGGCTTCTCGACGGGCTTGTCCGCCGGCTTCTCCGCGGCGGTCCCGGCCGGGCTCTGGTCAGGAGCCGTGGGCGAGGAGCCCGTACCGGCCGCCGACGCGTGGTCGTCGGCGGAGGCCGGGGCGGCGAGCAGAACGGCCGGGGCGATGGCGGCAGCGGCCACCACCGCGGCGATCCGGGACAACTTCAAGACAGCACCCCTGGTGTGGTTCTTCACAAGATCCCATGATCTTGCACCGGGTCACTGTAGGCGGTGCGGAGCGGATGATCGAACGAGTTGTACCGGAGGGTTCACGTCCGCGGGCGGTACACGATGAGCGCGTCCGGCAGGTCGTCCAGGGCCAGGGCGGACGGCGCCTTCGCGTACTCGCCGTCGTAGGCGAAGGGCGTGCCCGCCGGGATCTCGGCGATGCGCAGGCTTCGCAGCCGGGTCGCCACATGGACCGGGGAACGCGTCAGCGGGCCCGCGAAGGCGGCGGCCAGCAGGCGGGGTCCGGGACGGCCGCCGCCCCGGACGAGCCGGACGTCCAGCAGGCCCTCGCCCAGGTCGTCGCGGCGTCGGGGGGTGGGGCCGGTGCCCTGGTAGGTGCCGTTGCCCACGAAGAGCAGCCAGGCGCTCAGGGGCCGGCCGGCCAGCTGCAGCCGTACGGGCCGCTCGGCCCGCAGCACCTTCCAGGCGGCCAGCAGCGCGGCCGGACCGCTGCCGATGCGCGGCGCCCAGCGCAGCCGGTGGCGCAGCAGCTCCGGGTAGGCGCCGATGCTGAAGTTGTTCAGGAAGTAGCCCGCCTCGGCGCCGTCGGGGCCGGGGCTGAAGCGGCCGAGGCCGACGTGGACGGCGTGGCCGGCCTCCACCGCGCGGCAGGTGTCCTCGGCCCCGCCCAGGCCGAAGTCGAGGGCGAAGTGGTTGAGGGTGCCGCCGGGGAACACGGCGAGCGGCACTCCGGCGTGCAGCGCGGCGGCGGCAGCCGCGTTGATCGTGCCGTCTCCGCCGCAGACCCCCAGCACGGCGGACCGGTTGGCCGCCGCCAGGAGTTCGGCGGGCAGGTCCCCGTCCTGCCACTCGACCAGCTCGGCCTTGGGCAGCCGGGTGCGCAGGATGTCGAGTCCGGCCGCCGCCGCCGTCCCCGACCGGGTGTTGACCACCACGGTGAGCCCTTCCCCGTCGGGCAGCGCGGGCGCCCCGGCGGCCGTCCGCTCGTCGCCCGGCACGATGCGGGCCTGCTGCGCGCCGTGCGACAGCTTGCGGACGAGGAGGCCCGCGGCCACCCCGAGCGCCGCGCCGGCGGCCACGTCGGAGGGGTAGTGCACCCCGGTGTACACCCGGGAGAAGGCCACGGAGGCGGCCACCGGGGCCAGCGCGGCGCCCCAGCCGGGGGATTCCAGCGCCACGCCCGCGGCGAAGGCGAACGCCGAGGCCGAGTGCCCGGACGGGAAGGACGTGGTCTGCGGCTGCGTGGTCAGCCGGCGCACCGCGGGCACCCCGTACAGCAGCGGCCGGGGCCGCCGTACGGACCACTTGCCCACGGTGTTGATGGTCGCGGAGGCCAGCGCCAGCGAGGCCATCCCGCGCACGGCGGCCTTGCGCGCGCGGGGCGAGCCGAAGAGACCGAGCGCCGTGGCGGTCCCGGCCCACAGGACGCCGTGGTTGGCGGCCCGCCCGAGCATCGGCAACACGCGGTCCGCACCCGGCCAGTGCCGGCGGGCCACCCTGTCGAACAGTTCCCGGTCCCATCGGGCCACGGCGCCTTGCCAGGTCAGTTGCTGATCAGCCATTTCCCGCGCTTACCCCGGGCCGTGGATCCTTAAATCCCCGTGCCCGCCACCCGGCCCAGTCCCCGGCCGCGCCGTGGGGACGCCCCTACGGTGTGGGGTCCTCCTCGTCCAGCGGGCGCTTGCGCAGCAGCAGGACCACCAGCCCGCCGAGGACCACCAGTCCCACCGCCAGCGAGGCGATGACCGGGGTGGCCGCGGAGCTGCCGCTGGACGCCAGCCGCTCCCCCTGCGGGGACTCCTCGGTGACGGCGCCGGCCGCGGCGCCGCCCAGGACGGCCGTCCCCGAGCCGCTGGTCGTGGCCGACGCCGCCTCTGCGTCCGCTCCGTCCGGGGCGGGCGGGGCCGCGGGCCAGAGCGCCGTGGCGGTGGCCGCCGCCGCGGATTCGCTGGAGCCCGCCACGATCTGCGCCCGGGCCGGGACCTCGCTGGTGAAGACCCGGCCGACCGGCACCTTGGTCGCGCCCCGCACGGTGACCGAGGCGATCCCGTCGGGGGTGCCCGCGGGGACCTCGAAGTACAGCGGGGTGCCGTGTGCGGCGGTGGTCAGGGGCCGGCCCTCGGCGTCCACCACGCGGACCCCCATGGCGACGGCCGCGGCGTCCGGGACGACCGAGACGCTCTGCGCTCCGGTCCGCACGGTCACCGGGCCGAGGCGGGTCCCGACGGGCCCCGACACGTCGCCGGGGTCCAGGGCCAGCGAGGCCGGCGGCTCCGGCAGCCGACCCGCCGCCCGCTGGAGGTAGTCGGCCAGCTTCTCCGCCGCCGGGTCCGCGGCCTCCACCTGCGCCCCGTCCGCCAGCCGCCAGATCGCCACCTGGGTGCCGGCGGCCGCGCTCTCCGCGGTGAGGGTCCCTGCTCCAGCCGCCTTGGCGAGCCCGGCCAGGTCGTTCAGCTGGGGGTAGGAGTGCTCCAGGATCCAGCGGATCCGGCCGGCCTCCCCGTTCCCGGCGAGGGGGCTGCCGCTCCAGCCGCTCTCGGTGTACCGGGCCTGGGGCTGGGCGTGGCCTGCCAGGCCGACCCCGTACGTCTGCAGCATGCCGCCGCCGTCGACCCGCATCTCGTAGAGCCCGGCCGGGATCTGCCGGACGGATCCGTCCCCGCCGCGCAGGACCGCCTGTCCGTACGTCTTGAGCCCGTCCAGTACCGCGCTCGCGCCCTCCGGGGTACGGGAGGCCACCGGCCCGGAGTCCGCGGAGGCCCGGGCGCCCGGCACGGCGGAGAACGCCGCCGCGGCCAGCAGGGCGACGGCCAGCGGGCGTCTCGCGGCGGCCCGTACGCCCGCCGATCTGAGCGCGGAGCCGGGCCCGGCGGCAACGGCCGCAGCAGGAACGGCAGGAGCAGTCGCAGCGGGAGCGGTAGCCGCAGCTGGTGCGGCCTCAGGACCCTGAGCCGGGACGGAACATGAAGCGGAACGAGGAGCGGAGGATGCGGGAACGGCAATCGACACAGTCTTCCCCTTCGGGCCAAAGACCCTGGTGCCCGTGAGTACCGGATGATCCTATCCGTCTCGAACACTCAGCCCACCGCCGCCTTCTGAGTGGTCATCAGCGGAGTGTCGCTCTGGACCACCCGCCGGAAGGCTGCCGTCCCGCGGCTGAGGTCGTGGCCCACGGCCGTGGCGTCGATCTCCGCCGACACCCGGCGGGGTGCCTCGCCCTCGGGCGGATCCTCGCGCACCCGCAGCCTGCCGTGCACCACGAGGGGTTCCCCGACCGCCACGGACCCCGCCAGGTTCACGGCGAGCGAGCGCCGCGCCCACACCGTGTAGAAGCTGGTGGCCCCGTCGGTCCACGCCTCTTTGCGCCGGTCGAAGTACCGCG
This sequence comes from Streptomyces sp. cmx-4-9, assembly GCF_046548835.1. NCBI lineage: Bacteria > Bacillati > Actinomycetota > Actinomycetes > Kitasatosporales > Streptomycetaceae > Streptomyces > Streptomyces sp. cmx-4-9. The sequence goes on from NZ_JAEBEE010000007.1 coordinate 291,936, forward strand.
GCGTCACCGCGAAGCGGAATCTCGCGGACGGACCGTGCGCCGTCTCCTTGTAGTCGATCTGCGTCGCCACGTGCCCCACCAGCGTGACCTGGGTGTCGTTCATCCCGGCCGCCTCCCCGCAGTGCGTTCCCGTACGGACCCTCCGTACGGGCTACGACCATGCTGACGCCGGCCGCCGCACCCTGCCCGGGCCTGTGGACTACTGGCGGGTTGTGGACAACTTGCTCCCCCCTGCGGCGCTCCCCCCGGCGGCCACCGCCGCGTACTGCTCCCGCACCTCCCGGTAGCGCAGCAGCTCGGCCGCGACGGGCTCCAGCACCCGGGCCCGGCCGCATCCGGCCGCGGCCTGCCGCAGCTTGCGCTCGGCGTCCTGCCCGTACCGCCGGGCCGGGCCGCGGGCGGCGATCGAGCAGGCCCACTCCACCAGGGGCCCGCCGACGATCCCGGCCACCATGAGCAGGACGGGCGGCATCAGCCTGGGCTCCAGGACGCCGACGATCTGCCCGACCAGCCACAGCCCGCCGTAGATCTGGAGCAGGGTCATGGCCGCCTGTCCCAGGACGGCCGCAGGCCACCAGGTGGGCCGCGGCGGTCGGGCGGTCGGCACGGCGACGGCCGCTCCCAGGGTGACGGCGATCTCGTCCAGGGCCTCGGGGAGCTGTTCGGCGCCGCGCACCGCGGTCTCCCGTACGGCCTGCGCCCAGGGTTCGGGCAGTCCCGCGACCGCCTCGTCGGCGACCACCCGTACGGCCTGCTCGACGCGCTGGCGTGCGGTCACCTCCTCCTCGACCGGCGCCGGCGCCGCCACGGTGCCGCGGCCGCCGATGGACGCGAGGGCGGCCAGCCCGGCGAGGGTGCGCGGGGCGCGCCGGCTCTCGTACCAGCGCCACAGCCGCAGCCACGGCGTCCCGCAGGCCTTGCCGGCGTTGCGCCGCCAGGCCCGTTCGGCGGCGAGGCCGGCCGCGTACGCGCCGACGGCCTCCGCCAGCCGGTCCTCGAACTCGGCGCGCGCGCCCTCGCCGATCTCCGGTCCGGAGTGCCCTTCGGCCACGTACAGGGGCTGGAGGCGCAGCGCGGCGCGGTCCACGTCGGCGGAGATCCGCCGGGTCGCCGCGCCCTTCTCCTGGGTGAACTGGCCGAGGAGTTCGCGCAGCTCCCCGACGCCCTCGCCGGTCAGCGCGGACAGTCCGAGCACGGTGGCGCCGGGTTCGTCGTACTCGCCGAGGGCGATGCCGTCCTCGTCGAGGAGCCGGCGCAGGTCGTCCAGGACGAGGTCGGCGGCTTCCCCGGGCAGCCGGTCGACCTGGTTCAGGACGACGAAGGTGATCTCGGCGTGGCCGGCCAGCGGCCGCAGGTACCGCTCGTGCAGCACCGCGTCCGCGTACTTCTCCGGGTCGACCACCCACACCACGGCGTCGACGAGGGCCAGCACCCGGTCCACGTGGTCGCGGTGCGCGCCGACCGCCGAGTCCAGGTCGGGCAGGTCGACGAGGACCAGCCCGCGCAGTGCCTCGGCCTCGGAGGTCTCCCGGGGGCGGCGGCGCAGCCGTCCGGGGATCTCCAGCCGGTCCAGGAGTCCGGCCGCCCCGTCGGACCAGCTGCACGCGATGGGTGCGGCGGTGGTCGGGCGGCGCAGGCCCGTCTCGGAGATCTGCACCCCGGCGAGCGCGTTGAAGAGGGTGGACTTGCCGCTGCCGGTGGCTCCGGCGATCGCGACGACGGTGTGCTGCGGGGACAGTCCGCGGCGTGCGGCCGCCTCGTCGAGGACCCGGCCGGCCTCGGCGAGGGTCTTGCCGTCGAGCCGGGTCCGGGAGAGCCCCACCAGCTGGCGCAGTGCGTCGAGCCGGGCGCGCAGGGCCTGTCCTTCGGGGCTGAGCGGGGGCGCGGGGACCTTGCCGCCGTCGGCGCCCGCACCGGAGAGCGCCCGGACGAGCGCGTCGTCGCCCCGGTCGCCGTCCTCGGCGCCGTCGTCCGGGTCCTGGCCGGCGTCCGGTTGGCGGGAGCGGGCGATGAGTCCGTCGTCCCAGCGGTCGTCGGTGCGGTCGGTCAGGGCGGTCACCGCGTCACCTCTCCTTCTGTAGTACGGACAGCGCGGCGATCAGCTCAGCCTGTGGTTCGGGACTCACTTCGAGCGCCTCCAGCGGGGCGAGGCGGCGGTCCCGTTCGGCGCGCAGCACCTGGTCGAGGTGGTCGCCGACCAGTTCCGCGCCGCGGTCGCGCAGCCGCAGGGCCGCCTGTGCGCCGATGCGTTCGGCGAGCCTCTCCCCCGCGGGCCGGGCCCGTTTGCCGCCGAGGAGGGCGGTGACGAGCAGGGCGGCGACGCCGTCGGGGTCGGGCGGGGGCTGCCTGTCGAGCCGGGCGACCTCCTCCTCGGCGAGTTCCTCCAGCACGCGCCGCCAGCGTCGTACGGCCATCCCGATGCGTTCGGCGGCCTCCCGGTCGGGGGCGGGCAGCCTGACGGCTCCGGCGGCCGGTTCGCGACGCCAGGCCGCGGCGATCCGCTCGTCGGCGGCGGCGACGGCGCACTGGAGCAGCGCGGTGAGGGATTCGGCCAGGGAGTCCAGCAGTTCGTCGTGGCTCGTGTCGAGGGGGTGGCCGCGCCACCGGGTCAGGGCGTCGCCGGCCAGGACGGCGCCGCGGTCGAGCCGGTTGCGGACCCGCTTGCCCTCCCGCTTGTACGCGTCCTCCACGGCGGAGGTGAGCCGGACGCACGCGGCGTGCTGGGCGGCGACGGCGGAGGCGAGTTCGGGCATCCGGCGGCCGAGGGAGTCCAGTGCACCGAGCGCGGTGCGGCCCACCGCGTGCTGGCGGGCGGCCGGGTCCTGGGCGTGGTGGGCGAGCCAGGCGTACAGCGGGGCGACGGCGCTGGCGGGCAGGAGCCCGCCGCCGCCGGCCGACTCGGGGAGTTCGGGCACCGTGAAGCGGGGTACGTCGCCCAGTCCGGCGCGGGTGAGCAGGGCCCCGTACTGCCGTGAGACCTCGGCCAGCACCTGGTGGGGCACCCGGTCGAGAACGGTGACCAGGGTGGCCTTGTACTGCTTGGCGGTGCGCAGCAGGTGCCAGGGGACGGCGTCGGCGTACCGCGAGGCGGTGGTGACCATCACCCAGACGTCCGCCGCGCAGATGAGTTCGGCGGCGAGGACGCGGTTCTCGACGACGAGCGAGTCGATGTCGGGGGCGTCGAGGAGGGCGAGGCCCCGCGGGAGGCTGGAGACGGTCTCGATCCGCATCTCGCGGGTCGCGTGGCCACCGCCGTGCTGACCGCGGTCGCGGGACCGGGGTCGGGAGCGGGCCGCGCCGACGAGTTCCTCCTCCTCGGGCGGCACCCAGACGCGCATCAGGTCGGGGAGGATCCGCATGCCGGCGAACCAGTGGTGGTCATCCGGATGACAGATGAGCACCGGGGTGCGGGTGGTCGGCCGGAGCACGCCGGCCTCGCTGACCTGCCGGCCGACGAGGGAGTTGACGAGGGTGGACTTCCCGGCTCCCGTCGACCCGCCGACGACGGCGAGCAGCGGCGCCTCGGGCGCCTTGAGCCGGGGTACGAGGTAGTCGTCGAGCTGCGCCAGCAGCTCGGCTCTGGTCTGGCGGGCACGCGGAGCGCCGGGCAGGGGCAGCGGCAGACGCACGGACGCGACCCGGTCGCGCAGGGCGGACAGGGCATCGAGCAGCTGAGGCCGTACATCCAAGGTCACCACATGCGAAGAATGCCCAATTTAGGACCATTTTTGAAGCTTATACGTCCTCTGCGCGCCGACCGCACTCCGGAAGGACATTCCCGATAGTCCGGACGAGTGGGGCGCAGGCATAACGAGTGCACAACACCCAGGGCGCCGCGGCGCAAAACCGGTGCGCGAATCGCACCTGCCTGCGATTATCGGGACCGCTTCACCGAACCTCCACATCGTGGCACGGGGGTGAAGCAACCGGGACAAGGCAACCGGAGCCCTATCCTTGACCCGGCACGGACCCCAGTCCCACCCCCATCCCGGGGCTCCAGGCCACCACGGCCACCTTCCGGCCCCCGTAGCTCAGTGGATAGAGCAGGTGCCTTCTAAGCACTTGGCCGCAGGTTCGAGTCCTGCCGGGGGCACCTTTCCTCTCCCACCCTCAAGCCCTCCCGCGCGGAGGGCTTTCTTGCAGGTCAGCGGCGCCCTGACAGGAGCTTCGCAGCAGCGGCACGCATTCGGTGCGGCAGCCGCGGCGCGAACAGGCGCGGGCAGCGGCGCGCGGGCCGGCGGGCGGCTGCCGGCCGGCCCGGACCCGGTGCGGCGCAGCTGCCCACCGCGGTCCGAACGAGCCCGCGTCCGGGCGCCGTTGGCCCCGCCGGTGCCGGCGGGAGCGGCGCGGCGGACCCCGTCCGCACAGCGGACGCGCCCCGCCGCGCCGGTGCTGCTTCGCCTACCATCGGTGCCGGGAACGGCCCCGGCGACGGGGCCGGAAAGGGGGAACCGTGGGGAACGGCAGGCTGCTCGCCGTCAGCGATCTGCACACCGTGCACAAGGAGAACCGCTCGGTCGTCGAGTCGCTGCGGCCCGGCTCGGACGAGGACTGGCTGATCGTCGCCGGGGATGTCGCCGAGGAGTACGCGACCGTCGCCCGGGCGCTGGAGCTGCTCAGCCGGCGCTTTTCGAAGGTCGTCTGGGCGCCGGGCAACCACGAGCTGTGGACTCCCCCGAACGACCCGGTGGACCTGCGCGGCGAGAAGCGCTACCTGCACCTCGTCGAGCTCTGCCGGTCGCTGGGCATCGCCACGCCGGAGGACCCGTACCCGGTGTGGCAGGGGGACGGCGGGCCCGTCACCGTGGCCCCGCTGTTCGTGCTCTACGACTACTCGTTCCGCGTGCCCGGCGCCGACACCAAGGAGGAGTCGCTGCGCCTGGCGCACGAGGCCGGGATCGTCTGCACCGACGAGTTCTACCTGCACCCCGAGCCGTACGCCTCGGCCGACGCCTGGTGCCGCGCCCGGGTGGCCGAGACCGAGCGGCGGCTGTCCGCGCTCGGACCTGACCAACGGACCGTGCTGGTCAACCACTTCCCCCTCACGCGGGAACCGACGGACATCCTGCGCTATCCGCTCTTCGCCCAGTGGTGCGGCACCGAGCTCACCGCCGACTGGCACGTGCGCTTCCGGGCGCTGTCCGTCGTCTACGGGCACCTGCACATCCCCCGCACCACCTGGCGCGACGGCGTGCGCTTCGAGGAGGTCTCCCTCGGCTACCCGCGGGAATGGCGCCCGAGGCCGCCGCGCGAGCCCCTGCGCCAGATCCTGCCCCTGCCCTCGCAGGCCGAGGGTGACAGCTGGTGATCGGGGCGATCCTGCCCGCCGGCGTCGTGTCGGTGGAGTCGCCGGGCGACCTGACGGGCGACCTGCTGGCACCCGGCGAGGGCCTCTTCCCCGAGGAGGCGCCGCTGGTGGCGAAGGCGGTGCCCGCGCGCCGGCGCGAGTTCACGACCGTACGGATCTGTGCGCGCCGTGCGCTGGGCCGGCTGGGGGTGCCGCCGGTGGCCCTGGTCGCCGACCGGCGCGGCGCCCCGCAGTGGCCGGCCGGGGTGGTCGGCAGCATGACGCACTGCGCCGGTTACCGGGCGGCGGCCGTGGCCCGTCCGGCCGACGCCGCGGCGCTCGGCATCGACGCGGAACCGGACCAGCCGCTGCCGCCGCGCGTCCTGGAGACGATCGCGCTGCCCCGCGAACAGCGTTCGGTGCGGGCGCTGGCGGACCGCTCACCCGGGACGTCCTGGGACCGGATCCTCTTCAGCGCCAAGGAGAGCGTGTTCAAGGCCTGGTATCCGCTGACCGGGCAGGAACTGGGCTTCGACGAGGCCGACATAGAGATCCGGTACGCCGGGGGCGCGCTCACCGGCACGTTCTCCGCGCGGCTGCTGCGCCCCGGACCGGTGGTCGCGGGGCGGCGGGTCGGCGTCTTCAGTGGTCGCTGGCTGGCCCACGGCGGCCTGGTCGCGACGGCGGTGGCCGTCGGCGCCCCGCATGCCGCCGACACCCCGGACGCCGTCGAAGCCCGGGTGGCCGCCGGAGCCGCGCCGGACGCCGGGCCCCGGGCTGGTGCCGGGACCGACCCGCGGCCCGGCCGGCTGCTCCGGTCAGGAGCCGAACTCCCAGGAGTTCATGTAGGTCTCCTGGTCGGCGGTGAGCGTGTCGATCCGGATCCCCATGGTCTCCAGCTTCACCCGCGCCACGTGCTTGTCGATCTCGGTCGGCACGTCGACGACACCGGGCTCCAGCGAGGCGTACGTCTTGGTCAGCCACTCCGCGGTCAGCGCCTGGTCGGCGAAGGACATGTCCATCACCGAGGCCGGGTGGCCCTCCGCCGCGCCGAGGTTGACCAGGCGGCCCTCAGCCACCAGCAGCAGGCGGCGGCCGTCGGCCAGGATGTACTCGTCGGTCTGGTGGCGGATGCGCGAGCGCTTCTCCACCGCCATCTCGCCGAGCCCCGCCACGTCCACCTCGATGTCGAAGTGGCCGGCGTTCGCGAGGATCGCACCGTCCTTCATGACCTCGAAGTGCTCCGGGCGCAGCGCACCGCGGTTGCTGGTGACCGTGATGAACACGTCGCCGACCCGGGCGGCTTCGATCATCGGCATGACCCGGTAGCCCTGCATGGTCGCGTCGAGCGCCTTGGTGGGGTCGATCTCGGTGACGACGACGTGGGCGCCCAGGCCTGCGGCGCGCTCGGCCAGGCCCTTGCCGCAGTAGCCGAAGCCGCCGATGACCACGGTCTTGCCGGCGAACAGCAGGTTGGTGGCGCGCATGATCGCGTCCAGCGAGGACTGGCCGGTGCCGTACCGGTTGTCGAACATGTGCTTGGTGTCGGTGTCGTTGACCGCGACCATCGGGAAGCGCAGCGCGTTGTCGGCGGCCATCTGCCGCAGCCGCACCACGCCGGTGGTGGTCTCCTCGCAGCCCGCCTTGATGCCGTCGAGCAGCTCGGTGCGGGTGGTGTGGAGGGTGTTGACCAGGTCGCAGCCGTCGTCGAAGACGAAGTCGGGCCGGATGTCGAGGGCCGCGTTGATGTGCGCGTAGTACCCGTCGCGGTCCACCCCGTTGCGGGCGAAGACGCTGATGCCGTACTCGTGGACCAGGGCCGCCATGGTGTCGTCCTGCGTGGACAGCGGGTTGCTGGCGCAGGCGGCCAGTTCGGCGCCGCCCGCCTTCAGCGTCCGCAGCAGGACGGCGGTCTCCGTGGTCATGTGCATACACGCCGCGAACCGTTGGCCTTCGAAGGGCTTTTCCTTGGCGAAGCGCTCCCGGATCTGCCGCAGGACGGGCATGGAGCGCTCCGCCCATTCGATGCGGGCGACGCCCTGGGCCTTGAGCGACGGGTCGGCGATGTCGTGCTGGGGAAGATCAGTCATGGTCTCAACTCTAGGCAGAAATATGGCTAGTTGAACAGGTACGTCGTCCGCGGCGCGGACCGTCGGGTTTCAGCCTTTCTGCGGCGGGTCCTCGGCCTGCGCCCCGGCGCGGGGCCGGCCGGGCAGGGCCACGAGGACGAGGAGGGCCGTGGCGAGGGCGACGGCCGCGCCGATGGCGAAGGCGTTGCCGTAGTGGTCGGCGCGCGTCGCGGCGGACACGGCCTCGCCGGCGCCCGATCCGCCTTCGGCCACGGCCATCAGCAGGGCCACGCACAGGGCCGTGCCGAACTGGACCGAGGCGTTCAGCAGGCCTCCGGCGAGGCCCTGCTGCTCCGCCGGCACGTCCATCGTCGCCGTGATGGTGGAGGCGGCGAAGAAGGACGAGAAACCGATCCCGGTCAGGACCAGTCCGGGCAGCAGGACGGACGCGTAGGAGGAGTCCGGGGTGATGCGGCTGAGGGTGAACACACCGGCGGCGACGATCGCGGAACCGCCCGCGCACACCGCCTTGGGCCCGATCCTGGTCACCAGGAGGGCGGCGATCGGACCGGCGAAGACCACGGCGACGCCGAGCGTGAGGAAGACCAGCCCGGTCTCCAGGGCGTCGCGCTGCTGGACCTGCTGCAGGAAGAGTGACAGGGCCAGGGCCACGGCGCCCATCACGCCGGGGACCAGGAGCGCCGCGAGGTTGGCCACGGACACGCTGCGGGTGCGGAAGATGCTCAGCGGGACCAGCGGGTTCGCGGACCTGGCCTCGACCACGACGAAGCAGACCAGCATCACGAGGCCGGCGCCGATGAACGCGAGGCCCCTCGCCTCGTTGCCGCCCAGTGAGGTCAGTCCGTAGATGACGCCGCTGACGCCCAGGGTGGAGAGGACCGCGCCGGGCACGTCGTAGCGGTTCTCGCCTGCGCGGCTGCCGTCGGCCGGGATGAGCCGGTACGCGGCGAGGACGGCCAGGGCCGTCAGAGGCACGTTCACGAAGAACACCCAGCGCCAGCCGGTGAGCTGGGTGAGGACCCCGCCCGCGAGGACACCGATGGCGAAGCCGCTGGCGGAGGCGGCGCTGAACCAGCCGAGTGCCTTGTTCCGCTCCGGGCCGGGGGCGGTCCCGGTGGTGATGAGGGAGAGCACGGCGGGGCCGATGAAGGCGGCGCCGACGCCCTGGAGCGCGCGCATCGCCACGAGCAGCGCCGGACTGGTGGCGAGGCCGCCGACCAGGGAGGCCAGGCCGAAGAGGGCGAGGCCGGGTATCAGCATCCGGCGGCGCCCGAGCTGGTCGCTGAGCCGTCCGCCGAGGAGCAGCAGACCGCCGTAGGTCAGTGCGTAGGCGCTGACGACCCACTGGACGCCGCTGTGGGAGAAGCCGAGGGATCCCTCGATCCGGGGCAGGGCCACGTTGACGATCGAGAAGTCGAGCAGCATGAGCAGCTGGACACCGCAGAGCAGGACCAGGCGCCACGGCCCGGCAGATGCGGGCGGGGCGGCGGTTCCACCGGCGTTCGCGGTCGTCACGCCAGGTCGGGGGTTCACGCGTCGTCACCTCCTCGGTGAATTGATCACACAATTCGGAGAGTGTAGGGGCGGGATTGATGCCATGTGCAGGAGTCCGCTTCCCGAAGGCGCACACCGACGATTTTGAGACAGCCCGCTATGCGCGAGTCGACGTGTGGCCGACCTGGCCGAAACCTCTTGTGCGAGCGGAGTTCGAACGTTAAGTTCTAGCGCCGAAAGGGGGTTTGATTATGAGTGAGGCACGGGGGCGATGTAGGTGCGCCGTTAAGGCGCCCTCCAGCCGTGAGTTACCTGCAAGAAACCTGAAGATCTCCGCATCCGACCCGCGTACGGGTCCCGGAGCCGACCACTCCGGTATGCGGACCCTGTCGCCGGCAAGGCGGGCAGGATGAGGGTCGATGCGATGTCCGTCGCACGGAGTTATGTGGAATTCCGCGCTCCAGGACATCGGCTCCCCACACTCGTCGAACTCGAACTCGACGAAGACCTCTGCCTCACCATTGCCGACTGGTACGAGAGCGCCCCCGACCGTCCGGACGACCCGGAGTCCCGGCGCCAGTACGAGATCCTCAAGTCGGAGACCCGGGAGCAGTTCGAGGCCATGCGCCGCGCCGGGATCGCCGTGCGTCCCTGGCTGGAGGCCGGCCAACCGTACAAAAGTTCGGCACATTTATGGCGTGAAGTGGTCAACTCAGGCACACTCTACGTCTACTTGACCAGTCGGGGTCACGGGGAGGGCGGCTCGACCCCGGGCTCGATGGCACACCCGATGGTCGAACCCTCCGACTACACCATCGACGGCGTCCGATTCGCTCACAACGACGTCTTCCGTGCCGTGCACGACTATTTCGGCCACATTGCGCGGGGCAACCCCTTCACCGCACATGGCGAACACTTGGCAGCCTGGGACCACAGCCACATGTATCCGGCGGACTGCCATCCCGTGCTCCTGTCCGAGACCGTCAGTCAAATCTGCTGGTTCTACTACGGGGCACACCTCAGGGATTCCCGCGGACGGATTCCCCCACCCGGTTCGGAGGGCTACATTCCGCCCCGCGACCGGCCTTACTCGCCACAGAAGACCACGCCACTGCCGCAGGAGCTGGTGGCCGGGTTCTTCTCACTCTTCAAGCAGGTGAACTGATGGCCGACAGCCACTCCTCCATTGACTTCCGCCGGGACGTCCGCGCCGACTTCCCGATCCTGGAAGCCGACCTCGACGGCATTCGACCCGTCTACCTCGACAATGCGGCCACGACGCAGAAGCCACTCCAGGTGCTCGACGCCATGCACCACTTCTACGCGCACGAGAACAGCAATGTCGGCCGCAGCGTCCACACCCTCAGCATGCGGGCCACCAACCGCTACCAGCACTCCCGCGAGCGCGTGGCCCGCTTCCTGAACGCCGGGGACAGCGAGGAGATCGTCTTCACCAAGGGCACCACGGAGTCGGTGAACCTGGTGGCCCAGGGCTTCGGCCCGACCGTCGTGGGTGCCGGGGACGAAGTGCTGATCAGCGGCCTCGAACACCACTCGAACCTGCTCCCCTGGCGGCAGCTGTGCGAGCGGACCGGCGCCACCTTGAAGATCGCCCCGGTCGACGGGCACGGCGAGGTCGGCCTGGACTCCTTCCGGGACCGGCTGACGGACCGCACCAAGCTGGTCTCGGTGGCCCACGTCTCCAACGTCCAGGGCACCGTCACCCCCGTCGCGGAGATCATCTCCCTGTGCCACGAGCGCGGCATCGTCGTGGTCGTCGACGGCGCGCAGGCGGTCGCCCACCGCAGCGTCGACGTGCAGGCCCTGGACGCCGACTTCTACTGCTTCTCCGCCCACAAGATGTACGGGCCCCTCGGCATAGGCGTCCTCTACGGCAAGGCCGCGCACCTGGCCCGCATGGAGCCCCTGCTCCTCGGCGGCGGCATGGTCCGCAACGTCACCTACGACGGCCCGCTGTCGGTCTTCCCCGCCCCGCACCTCTTCGAGTCCGGCACCCCGAACATCGCCGGCGCCGTCGGTCTGGCCGCCGCCATGGACTACCTCGAAGAGCTCGGCCTCGACCGGGTCGCCGCCCACGACGCGGACCTCGCGGGCCGCGCCGCCGCGGGCCTGCGCTCCCTGGACGGGGTCACCGTCTACGGCGCGCAGGCGCCCCAGGGCGGCATCGTCTCCTTCTCGGTGGACGGCCTCCACCCCTACGACGTCGGCAACCACCTCAACACCTTCGGGATCGCCACCCGCACCGGGGTGCACTGCGCGGTGCCCTTCATCGACGGCCTCGGCGTCGTCGGCACGGTCCGCGCCTCCTTCGGCGTCTACAACACCCGCGACGAGGTCGACCTGATGGTCGAGTCGCTGAAGAGCGTCGAGAAGGGCTTCTGGTCGAACGAGCACCCCAACGACCGTTTCCTGACCACCTGACGGTCCGACCACCTGACGGTCCGACCACCGGACGGTCCGACCACCTGACGGTCACCCGGGCCCACGGCCCCACCGGCCTGCCGTGCCCCGCGCGCACACCACCGCGGGCACGGCCGGCCGGCACGCACGGATCACGACAAGAACGAGGGGTGTGGAAGTGACCACCGCAGGATTCGACCCAGTCGCCTTCAAGGCACAGCAGAAGGACAACTGGAACAACCTCAGTTCCGGCTGGGACCGCTGGTACGACCTGTTCGAGTCGGGAGCGGCGCCCGTCACGCACCGGATGCTGGAACAGGCCCGCCTCGTCGAGGGGGCCCGCGTGCTCGACCTCGGCAGCGGCACCGGCCAGCCCGCCCTGGACGCCGCCCTGCTCGTCGGCGCGAAAGGCTCGGTCGTCGGCACCGACCAGGCAGGCGAGATGCTCGGCGCGGCCCGCCGCCGCGCCGTCGAACTCGGTCTGGGCAACACCGAGTTCCTGGAGGTGGACGCCGAACGGCTCGACTTCGAGGACGCCTCCTTCGATGCCGTCACCAGCCGCTTCAGCCTGATGTTCCTGCCCGACGCCGACGCGGTGCTGGCCCGCGCCCACCGCCTGCTGCGCCCCGGCGGGGTGCTGACCGCGGCCGTCTGGTCCACCGCCCCCCGGGTGCCGCTGCTGAGCCTGGCCTTCGGCATCGTCGGGGCCCGGCTGGGCCTGGGCGCCCCGCCCGCCGGAGTACCCGGCCCGTTCTCCCTGTCCGACCCGGCCGCCCTCACCGGGCGGCTGCGCGCCGCGGGCTTCGCGGAGGTCGCGCACGAGGAGTGCCCGCTCATCTTCGCGCCGAAGTCCGCGGAGGAGTTCGCCGAGTTCTCCTGGGACCTGCTGCCCGGCTGGCTGCGCGCGCAGGTCGCCCAGCGCTTCGGTGACGCACGCGACCCGCGGACCTGGAACGCCTTCCTCAGCGCCGCCCGCGAGTTCGAGGCCGAGGACGGCACCCTGCGCGTCCCCGGGCTGAGCCACTGCTTCACCGCCGTCAAGGCCGGCTGACCTCCTCCCATCCCTGCGTACCTCAGGAGCGTTCCACCTCATGGAGTTCGACACCAAGCTCGTCAAGGTCGGCCAGCAGGCAGCCGCGGGCACCGGCGACATCGTGCCGCCGATCCACCTGGCCACCACCTACGAGCAGCGCTCGCAGAGCGACCTGCGCTACTTCTACGGCCGCGGCGAGAACCCCACCCGCGAGGCCCTCGAACAGTGCCTGGCCTCCCTGGAGAACGCCGCGCACGCCCTGGCCTTCTCCTCGGGCCAGGCCGCCGGGGCCACCGCGCTGTCCCTGCTCTCCCCGGGCCAGCGGCTGATCTCCTCCGACGACGTCTACGGCGGCACGTACTCGCTCTTCTCCAGCCTCGGCAAGTACGGGATCACCGTCGAGTACCGCGACCTCTCCGACCCTTCGGCGCTCGAAGACGCCCTCGGTGACGACGTCGGCCTGATCTGGGTGGAGACCCCGACCAACCCCCTGTTGAAGATCGCCGACATCGCCGCGATCAGCGCCCTGGCCCGTCCCGCGGGAATCCCCGTCCTGGTGGACAACACCTTCGCCAGCCCCGCCCTGCAGCAGCCCCTGGAGCTGGGCGCCGACATCTCGCTCTACAGCACCACCAAGTTCATATCCGGCCACTCCGACGTCATCGGCGGGGCGCTCGTCTACCACAGCGACGACCACCACAAGGACTTCTTCTCCTACCGCACCTCCTACGGCAACGTGCCCGGCGCACTGGACTGCTACCTGCTGCACCGCGGGCTCAAGACGATGTCCCTGCGCGTGGAGCGGCAGAACCGTACGGCCGCCGTCCTCGCCGAGGAGCTGCTCGCCTCCCCGAAGACCGGCGCGGTGCACTACCCCGGGCTGGAGAGCCACCCGCACCACGCCGTCGCGCGCCGTCAGATGTCCGGGTTCGGCTCGATCATCTCCTTCGAGTACCTGGGCGACCCGCAGGAACTCCTCAAGCGGGTCGAGCTGTTCGGTGTCGCCGTCAGCCTGGGCAGCGTGCACTCGCTGGTCGAGTGCCCGGCGCTGATGACCCACCGGCCGGTCCCGCCGGAGACCCGCAAGGCCCTCGGGATCTCGGACAACCTGATCCGGCTGGCCGTCGGCATCGAGGACCCCCGGGACCTCGTCGCCGATCTGCGCCAGGCCCTGTGAGCACGGCGGGCCCGGGGGCGCCCGCGGCCACCGTCCTGGAGGGGCCCAAGGGCACGGAGCTCCAGCGGTTCGGCCGCTCCGTGACGCACCCGTGGTGGACCAGCGAGGCGCTGCTCGACGACGTCGGCCGGGAGGTGCTGCGCGGCGTCCACCGCGCCTACCGGCAGGCCGGGGCGGACCTGGTCACCGCGAACACCTTCCGTACCAATCTGCGGGCGCTGCGCACGGCGGGCGCCGACGAGGCGTTCGCCCGGGAACTGGTGCGCCGGGCCGTGTCGGACGCGCGGTCGGCGGCCGGTCCGCGGACGGCCGGCGGCCGGCCGGCCGTGGTCGCCGCCGGGATGACCACGGTCGAGGACTGCTACCGGCCGGACCTGGTCCCCCCGGACGCGGAACTCGCCGCCGAGCACGACTGGCTGGCGGCGCGGCTCGCGGAGCAGGGCGTCGACCTGGTCCTCGCGGAGACCCTGAACACGGTGCGGGAGGCCGTGGCCGTCACCGGCAGCTGCGTCCGGGCGGGCCTGCCGGTCTGGGTCGGCTTCGTGTGCCGGGAGGAGGGGCTGCTGCTGTCCGGCGAGCCACTGGAGGAAGCCGTCCGTGCGGTCGCGGGGGCCGGGGCGCAGGCGGTGCTCGTCAACTGCACGGCCCTCGCCGACCTGGACCGCGCGCTGGAGGTCCTCGCGAAGCACAGCCCGGTGCCGGTGGGCGCGTATCCGAACGTCGAGGACCGCGCCGGGGTGGCGGACTGGACCCCGGTGGACCGGTACGTGCCGGTCGCCTGCGGGCCGGAGGAGTTCGCGGAGGCGATGGTGCAGCGGGTCGGGCGGTACGGGCTGGACCTGGTCGGCGGCTGCTGCGGGACGACGCCCGCGCACATCGCGGCGCTCCGGGCGCGCCTGGACGGCTGAGGCCGGCCGGCGGCCCGGGGGCCCGGCCCGGGAGTCCTGAGCTCAGGGCCGCCGGGCCGCGGGCGCGTCGGCGGGCGCGGCTCCGCCGGGGACCCCGAACATCCTGACGGCCTGGTAGTAGGTCCAGGCCGTGCTCTCGCAGGAGGCGCGCCGGGCGGTCCCGTACGCGGCGCAGACCCGCCGCAGGTCCGCATGGAAGGCGTCGTCCAGGCGGGACTTGGCGGCCGGGAACGTGCCCGCGGCCTGGTGGTTGCGGTAGCCGAAGTCGTGGCGTGCGCAGGCCGCCGCGAAGGGGAAGCCGAAGGGGTTGTCGGGGGACGCGGTGCACAGGTCCGTGGTCCAGTCGAAGGCGTACGCCGCCCAGGCCTGCCGGTTCCCGCGCGCCTCGGCCCACGCCCGGTAGCTGGCGGCGTCGGTCTGCGTCCAGCGGCTCAGGACCTGCGGCTTGTCCGCCGGTACGGCGGCCCGGGCCTCGGCCCCGGTCCCCGTCACGAGCAGGAGCACACCGGCGGCCGCCGATGCGAGTACGGATCCGGTACGGCGGCGCATGGCAGTCCTCGGGGCGCGGGGGCGGTCGGGTCGGGTCGGGTCGGGTCGCTCCCGGCCAACGCCGTACGGGGCCGCCGGGTTACTGGTCCGTGCGGAGGACCGGTGGGTCGCCTGCGGCCCCGGACCCGTACCGGGACGCGTACCGGGCCTCGGGTAGGAGGGCGTGTGCTACCTGCGGACGGCGGGCAGTTCGTCCCGGGGAGGGACGCGGTCGCACCGGTCCGGACCCGAGACTGGGAGGCATGAAACGCCGTCCGCTCGCCGTGGTCGCCGCCACCGCAGGCGCCCTCGCCTGCGCCGCCTTCGCCCTGCCGAACCTCCCGCCCAACCCCGTGACCCGCACACTCGACGCGCAGGTCTTCCACGAGAAGGGCAGACGCTTCGCGACCGCCGCCGAGGCGCCGAAGGGGCCGGGCGCGCCCTTCGCCCTGCCGTCCTGGATACCCGGGGACGCCACCGACGTCCGCATACGGGTGCGCACCGGCGGCGGGGCCCGGCTGATCCGCTTCACCCTCGGGGCCACCCCGCTGGAGGGCCCGCAGTGCACGGCGGGCACGCCCCGGCCGATGAAGGGCCCCAGGCCGACGGCCCGGTGGTGGCCGGACGACACCCGGGCCGAGGAGCGGACCGAATGCCGGGGCGCCCACCAGTACCGGGTCGCGGTGCGCGGCAGGGAGGTCTACGCCTGGACCGACGGCACGGCCCCGCCGGGGCGGGCCGATGGTGCCGGGAGGCCGCCACGGGGCCCGGACAGGCCTTAGGCTCTTCGGGTGATCGATGACGTGTACCAGCTCGACGGAGACGCACCGCGGACCGGGCCCCCGCCCAGGGGTGCGCAGGCCGTGGTGTGGGCGCTGGACGTCACGCGGGACGCGGTCGGCGGGCACGCCCTCGACGGGGCGCTGCAGATGCTGGACGCGGCTGAACGCGACCGGGCGGGGCGGCTGTTGCGCGAGGCGGACCGGCGCCGCTACCTCGCCTCGCACGTGGGCCTGCGGGTGCTGCTCGGCGGCTACCTGGGGCTGGCCCCGGAGAAGGTCGGCCTGGTCCGCGAGGACTGCCCGTGCTGCGGGGGGCCGCACGGGCGGCCGGCCGTGGCCGGAGGCGCGCTGCACTTCTCCTTGTCGCACAGCGAGGACCTGGCCTACTTCGCCTTCGCCGGGGTGCCGGTCGGCGTCGACGTGGAGGGACTTCCCGGGGCGGCCGCGGTGGCCGACATCCTGACGACCCTGCACCCGGCGGAGACGGCCGAGCTGACCGTGCTCGCGGAGCCGGACCGCCGCGCCGCACTGGCCCGGGTGTGGTCCCGCAAGGAGGCCTGCCTCAAGGCCACCGGCACCGGGCTGGCCCTCGGGGTGGCCGAGCCGTACGTGGGCTCCGCCGCCGCCCCGGCCCGCGTCCCGGGCTGGCTCCTGTCGGACCTCCCCGCCCCCGATGGCTACGCGGCGGCCCTCGCCGTCCGCGGCTAGTGCTGTGACCGGGAAGGTTCACCGGGTCGCGGCGCCGGGCACACCTTTCCGGTCACAGCACTGGGCCGTTTCTTGCGGACCCTGCCGGTCGAGCCGCGCGGTCCGGGACCGCGCCGCCGCGGTGAGCGGCGCCCAGAGGCCGGCCAGCCACTCCTCGGCGGAGGATGCGCCGGGCAGCCCCGCCGGGACGGCGTCGTGCAGGGCGGCCGTCTCCGGTTCCGCGCGGCGGTGGTGCGACAGGATCCGCGGCTCGTCCGAACCTTCCCCGTGCGCCACCGCCACGCTGCGCAGGAACATCGTGTTCGCCGCGACCAGCCAGCGGGCGTCCCGCACCGGCTCGGCGCCTGAGGAGCCGGCGGACCCGTCCGACAGGGCCCACGGGTCCGGCGCCAGGTACCGCACCCGGCCCACACCGGTGAACCGCGCCGCGGCGGCGCACATCGCGCACGGCTCCTGGGTGCTCCACAACACCGCGGACCCCAGGTCCCAGCCGGTCCGGGCGGCGCCGAGCGCGTTCAGCTCGGCGTGCGCCAGCGGCGTCCCGCGCAGGGGGCCGCGGCCGGGGCCGTCCTCGTACGCCTCGTTGCGCCCCTCGGCCAGCACCTCGCCCGCCGCGTCGGTGAGCACCGCGCCCGCCGCCAGGCCGCCCGCCGCCAAGGCCTCGTAGGCGAGTGAGAGGGCACGGCGGACCGCCTGCGGGGCCGTCCGCCATGCCGTGCCGACATCGGGTTCCCGGTGTTCCATGCGGCCATTATGGTGACCGCCATGGACATCCGCCGGGCCCGCACGCCTGCTGAGATCGAGGCGGCCGAGGCCCTGTTCGACGGCCCGGCCCGCACCGTGTGGTCACAGCGCTTCCTGGCCGCGCCGGGACACGTGATGCTGCTCGCGTACGTGGACGGCGCCCCCGTGGGCATGGTCTCCGGCGTCGAGATGACCCACCCCGACAAGGGCACCGAGATGTGCCTGTACGAGCTGTCCGTGGACGCGGGGCACCGGCGGCTCGGCATCGGCCGCGCCCTGACCCTCGCGCTCGCCGACGAGGCCCGTGCGCGCGGCTGTTACGGGATGTGGGTGGGGGTGGACACCGACAACGAGGCCGCGCTGGCCACCTACGCCTCGGCGGGCGCCGGCGACGAGGGCGTGTTCGCCATGCGCGGCTGGGACACCGGCCCGCGGTAGCCCCCGGGGCGGCGTGTCGTGGGGCCACTCGGCGCACCCTCCGCGCGCCCGCGCGGCGGCTCACCGAGCATCGGCGGCATGACCGCACTGACCGCGTTGACCACGCTCCTCCCGGCGACCGCCCTGCTGGCGGCGGCCACCGCCCTGCCGCCGCACACCGCAGCGGCCGAAACCCCCACCGCGCCCTACGTCGTGATGCTCGCGGACGGCACCTCCCGGGCGCCCACCCGGGCCCTCGCCGCGGAAGCGGCCCGGGCCGGCGACGAGGTCGGGCCCGTCTACGACACGGTCGTGCACGGCTTCGCCGTCCGCACCACCGCCGCCCGCGCGGCCGCCCTGGCCGCAGATCCGCGGGTGGCCTCCGTGGAGCCCGACGCCGAGTTCCACACCCAGGACACCCAGCCGCAGGCGCCCTGGCCGCTGGACCGCATCGACCAGCGCCGGCTCCCGCTGGATGCGGCGTACACCTACGCCGGCACGGCTGCGGGGGTGACCGCGTACATCGTGGACACGGGCATCAACCTCGGCCACCGGGAGTTCGGGGGCCGGGCCCGCAAGGGGTGGAACGGGGTGTTCCTGAGCCGTTCCGACGACTGCAACGGCCACGGTACGCATGTGGCGGCCACCGTGGGAGGGGCGACCTACGGCGTCGCGAAGGGCGTCTCGCTGGTCTCGGTGAAGGTGGCCGACTGCCGGGGCAACGGGCGGCTTTCGGCCATGGTCGGCGGGCTGGAGTGGCTGGTGAAGGACGCGGCCAGGTCCCCGGCGACCCCGGCGGTCGCCAACATGAGCATGGGCGGCACCCGCAGCGCCGCCCTCGACACGGCGGTGCAGCGGGCCGTCGCCGCCGGGATCACCGTCACGGTGGCGGCCGGGAACGACGGCCGGGACGCCTGCAAGGGCTCCCCGGCGGCCGCTCCGCAGGCCCTGACGGTCGCCGCGACCGACGCCGCGGACCGGCGGGCGCCGTTCTCCAACCACGGGCGCTGCGTGGACCTCTCGGCGCCGGGCGTGGGCGTCACCTCGGCGTGGAAGGGCTCGCCCACCGCCACGGCCCGCTCGTCCGGCACCTCCATGGCGGCCCCGCACGTGGCGGGCGCCGCGGCGCTGGTCCTCGCGGGCGGCAGGGCCCGGACCCCGGCGCAGGTCGCGCAGGCGCTGCTGCACAGCGCCGTACCGGACGTGATCACCGCCCTGCCCGCCGGTACGCCGAACCTGCTGCTGCACACCCCCGTGGAGCGCTGAGGCGGCTGGGGCGCAGCCGCCGGCTTCGGCCCGGCCGGCGGCTTCGGTGCGGCCCCTCCCACCCCGCCCTTCCCAGGCGCAGCACCCGCACGGAGCCCCTGCGCAACCCGCACCGGACCCGACCTGATGGGACATCAATGTGTGGGTGCTTCGGGCGAATCGCATGCATTGACTTCTCATCACGGCGACGCGTCAATATCGGCCACCGCACCGGCTCGGCCTCCCCCACACAGCGGGTGGGGGGAGGGGTTCGTCATGACGAAGGAGTCGCGACCCAGTGAGTACGAGAACGCTCAGACGCAGAGTGCTGGCCGGGGCAGGAGCCCTCTCCCTGGCCCTGACGGGCGGTGTGGTGGGTCTGTCAGGGGCCGCACAGGCCGCGACGAAGACCACCGCCGTCTTCGAGAACTGCGACGCCCCGGCGCCCCAGCCGGACGGGTCGGGCAACCAGAACTTCACGGTCACCCTGCCCGACGGGGCCACAGCGGGCGACGTCGTCCCGATCACCATCGATCCCGGCGCGAGCCCGCTGATCCCGGGCTTCTCCGTGACGACCGTCAACACCTCCAGGATCACCCTGAAGGTCGGGGCTACCACCCAGGTGGTGACCAGCCCGCCGGAGACCGTCACCGTGGTGGCCGGACAGCCCCTGGACCCGGGCGCGTTCTCGGGCACCATCAAGATCCCGGACGGTACGGAGGGCACCACCGTCCAGGTCGCCCTCGACCTGGCGGTGACCGACGCGGACCTCTCCGGTTCGGTGTTCACCACCACCTGCGTCCCCGCACCCCGCCCGAGCACCTCCCTCGGCTCGGTCGCCGTGGAGGCCCTGCCCAAGGACCCGGTCACCACGAGGCTGACGCCCAACAGCGGCAAGGCCGGCACCGCGGTCGTCGTCAGCGGCGCCAACTTCCCGGCCGGGCCCGTCACCTGTTCCGCGCTGCTGGCGGGCGCGCCGACCGGTGACGGCGGCAGCGGCACGGCCACCGCGTCGGGCGCCGCGACCTGCGAGCTGACGGTCACCAGGAAGGCCGACCAGATCAGGATCGACGGCGCGATCACCCCGTACAAGGACTTCGTCTACCTGGAGGACCAGCCGGGCGTGAAGAACCCGGTCGACGTGGAGGTGCTGCCCGGTCCGCTGGCCATCGGCCCGCAGGGCGGCAACCCCGCGGTGGACTTCGGCAAGGTGACCATCAACGGCAAGGCCCAGTCGGTGGTCGGCCAGTTCACCGCGATGTCCGTGCAGGACTTCCGCGGTGGCAGCCTCGGCTGGGACGTCACGGCCACCCGTACTCCGTTCCTGAACGAGAGCACCGGCCATGCGATGGCCAAGGCGCAGCTCGGCATCCAGCCGGCCTGCACGGTGACCAACGCGGACAGTCCGAGCACCTGCTCGGCCGGTGCGCCGGGGGCCCTCTCGGCCGATCCGCTGAAGATCGCCTCCCAGGCTCCGGGCGGGGAGGAGCTGACCGGTGGCGAGTTCGCCGTCGGCGGCGCCGGGATGATCCAGCTCCCGCCGTTCATGTTCGCCGACACCTACCGGTCGGTGGTCACCTTCTCCATCGCCTGACCCGTACGGCCCCGCTCCCTCCAGGGTGGCGCGGCGCTCCGGCGCCGCGCCACCCTCCCCTGTCGGCCCCGACTGGAGACCCGCCCATGCGCACCCGCACCCGTACCCGCCCCGGTACCCGCTCCCGTACGGCCCGCCCCGTGGTCTGCGGGCTGCTCCTGGCCCTGCTCGGCCTGCTCGGCCCGTGGGGGCTGCTGGCCGGTGCGGGGCCCGCCGCCGCCGCGGACAACGGCACCTGGGGGGTCTTCCCCACGCCCCCGCCGGGCGCGGCGATGACCGACCGCGGGTACTTCTTCCACCAGGGCGCGGCCGGTGCCACCGTCAGCGACAGCGTGACCCTCCTGAACTCCTCCGACCAGGAGATGACCTTCCAGGTCTTCGCCACCGACGCCGTCAACACCCGCTCGGGGGGCGCGTTCGCGCTGCTGCCGGTGGAGACCGCGCCCCGGGACGTCGGCACCTGGATATCCCTGCCGCCGGAGGCGTCGGGCACGGTCACCGTCCCCGCGAAGGGCCGCAGGGACATCCCGTTCACCGTGAAGGTCCCCGCGGACGCGACGCCCGGGGACCACACGGGCGGGATCGTCGCGCTGGGCACCTCCGTGGAGGGGACGCAGCAGGAGGGCACGGTCCGGGTCGGGGTGAAGCGTTCGGTGGGGGCCCGGCTGTACTTCCGGGTGCCGGGTCCGCTGACGCCGGGCCTGAGCGTGGAGGACGTACGGGTCAGCCGCTCGGCCCCGCTGCTGCCCTGGTTCCGCGAGGCCTCCGCGAGCATCTCGTACGCCCTGGTCAACCGGGGCAACGTGGTGATCGAGCCGCGGGTGGCGGTCTCGGCGACGGGCCTGTTCGGGCGCCGGGTGCTGGACCGGCCGGCCCGGGAGCTGAAGCTGGTGCTGCTGCCGGGACAGCGCGTCGAGCTGACCGAGCGCTGGCCTGACGCGCCCCAGGCGGACCGGGTCACCGTCCGGGTCGCCGCGGGTGCGAGCGCCCACCCCGGGCTGGCCGCGCATTCCGAGGCGGGCTTCGTGGCGGTGCCGTGGCCCGCCGTGGGCGCGGTCCTGCTGCTGGCGGGCCTCCTGTGGGCCGCGCGGATCCTGCGGCGCAGACGGCGCGCGGCCGGGCACCCCGCCCCGGAACCGGACCTGGCCTCCACCCGCTGACCGCGGCCCCCGGGGACGGCAAAACCCCCGGCCGGTGAGGGTGGGCCGGGGGTCCTGCTGCGGGGTGACGGTCAGGCGCCGGGACTAGCGGGACGTCGGGAAGCCCAGGTCCACGCCGGCCGGGCCGTCCGCCGGGTCGGGCCAGCGGGTCGTGACGACCTTGCCGCGGGTGTAGAAGTGGATGCCGTCGTTCCCGTAGATGTGGTGGTCGCCGAAGAGCGAGTCCTTCCAGCCGCCGAAGGAGTGGTAGCCCACCGGCACCGGGATCGGGACGTTGACGCCGACCATGCCCGCCTCGATCTCCAGTTGGAAGCGGCGGGCGGCGCCGCCGTCCCGGGTGAAGATCGCCGTGCCGTTGCCGAACGGCGAGGCGTTGATGAGGGCCACCCCCTCCTCGTACGTCTCGGCGCGCAGCACGCACAGCACCGGGCCGAAGATCTCGTCGCGGTAGGCGTCGGAGTCGGTCGGGACGCGGTCGAGCAGGGACAGGCCGATCCAGTGGCCGTTCTCGTTGCCCTCGACCGTGTAGCCGGTGCCGTCCAGCACCACCTCGGCGCCCTGCGCGGCCGCGCCGGTGACGTACGAGGCGACCTTGTCCCGGTGGGCGGCCGTGATCAGCGGGCCCATCTCGGAGGTGGGATCGTTGCCGGGGCCGATCTTGATCTTCTCGGCGCGCTCGCGGATCTTCTCGACGAGGGTGTCGCCGATCGCGCCGACGGCCACGACCGCGGAGATCGCCATGCAGCGCTCGCCGGCCGAGCCGTAGGCGGCGGACACGGCCGCGTCGGCGGCGGCGTCCAGGTCCGCGTCGGGGAGCACCAGCATGTGGTTCTTGGCGCCGCCCAGCGCCTGGACGCGCTTGCCGTTGGCCGAGGCGGTGGTGTGGATGTGCCGGGCGATCGGCGTGGAGCCGACGAAGGAGACGGCGGCGATGCCGGGGTGGGCCAGCAGGGCGTCCACCGCCACCTTGTCCCCGTGGACGACGTTGAGGACGCCCGCGGGCAGGCCGGCCTCGCTCATCAGCTCGGCGAGCAGGGTGGACGCCGAGGGGTCCTTCTCACTGGGCTTGAGGATGAAGGTGTTGCCGCAGGCCACCGCGAGCGGGAACATCCACATCGGCACCATCGCCGGGAAGTTGAAGGGGGTGATGCCCGCGACGACGCCCAGCGGCTGGCGGATGGAGGACACGTCGACCCGGTTGGAGACCGAGGTCGACAGCTCGCCCTTGAGCTGCGTGGTGATCCCGCAGGCCAGCTCGACGATCTCCAGGCCGCGGGCGACCTCGCCCAGGGCGTCCGAGTGGACCTTGCCGTGCTCGGCGGTGATCAGCTCGGCGATGGCGTCGCGGTGGGCGTCCAGCAGGGCGCGGTAGGCGAACAGCACCTTGGTGCGGGCGGCCAGCGAGGACTGCCCCCAGCTGAGGAAGGCCTCCTGGGCGACCCGTACGGCCGCGTCGACCTCCTCGGCGGAGGCCAGCGCGACCTGCGTGGTGACCTCGCCGGTCGCCGGGTCCGTGACCGGGCCGTAGTTGCCCGACGCGCCCTCGACGGTCTTGCCACCGATCCAGTGGTTGACGGTCTTCATGCCTTGCTCCTTCACAGATGGCGACGTCGCTGCGCGGCTTGCCGGTCGTACTCTTCGCGGGCCGCCGCCGCGGACGAACGCGTCGCGGTCTCGGCCACAGGAACATCCCACCACGCCTGCGCCGGGGGCGGGCCCGACACAGTGTCGGGTGTTCGGGTCTGTGCGTAGACACATGTGGGACGGTCCGCGCGGCGCGCCACCTCCAGGGCTTTTCGCAGGTCACCGAGGGTGCGGGTGCGAATGACGGCCATCCCGAGGGAGGCCGCGTTCGCCGCGAGGTCCACCGGGAGCGGGTCGCCGCCGTAGCCGCCG
The DNA here is from genome assembly GCF_046548835.1 of Streptomyces sp. cmx-4-9. NCBI lineage: Bacteria > Bacillati > Actinomycetota > Actinomycetes > Kitasatosporales > Streptomycetaceae > Streptomyces > Streptomyces sp. cmx-4-9. Next base: position 315,420 of record NZ_JAEBEE010000007.1, read on the forward strand.
TCGGCCGTCCGGAAGCGGTACGCCGTGCCGAAGCCCTCCCCGCCCACCGCTCCCGACAGGCCGCCGATGGAGGCGTAGCCGTGGTTGTCGAGGACGAGCAGCCGGAGCGGGACGCGTTCCTGGACGGCCGTCACGATCTCGGTCGGGTTCATCAGGTACGTGCCGTCTCCGACCAGGGCCCACACCGGGCGGCCGGGCGCGGCCAGGGCCACGCCGATCGCGGCGGGGATCTCGTAGCCCATGCAGGAGTACCCGTACTCGACGTGGTACTGGTCCGCCGAGCGGGAGCGCCACAGCTTGTGCAGGTCGCCGGGGAGCGAGCCGGCGGCGTTGACCAGGATGTCGCTGCCGTCGACGAGGGAGTCGAGCAGTCCGAGCACCTGGGCCTGGGTGGGCGGGGCGTCCTCGTCGGCGGCGGGCACGGCGTAGGCCCGGTCGACGAGGGCTTCCCAGTCCCGCTTCGCTGCCCGGTACCCGTCGGCGTACGCGGGGTCCACCCGGTGGCCGGAAACCGCCTCCCGGAGCGCGTCCAGGCCTTCGCGGGCGTCGGCGACCAGCGGCAGTGCGGCGAGCTTGTGGGCGTCGTACGGGTCGAGGTTGAGGCCGATGAAGCGGACGCCGGGGTCCTGGAACAGGGTCGCGGAGGCGGTGGTGAAGTCGGTCAGCCGGGTCCCGGCGGCGATGACGAGGTCGGCCCGGCGGGCCAGGCCGTTTGCGGCGGCCGTCCCGGTGTGGCCGATCCCGCCGAGGTCGGCGGGGTGGTCGTACGCCAGCGCCCCCTTGCCCGCCTGGGTGGAGGCCACCGGGATGCCCGTGGCCTCCGCGAAGGCGGCGAGGGCGGCCTGGGCGCCGCTGTGCCGGACCCCGCCGCCGGCCACGATCAGGGGGCGCGTGCAGGCCCGTACGGCCCCGGCCGCCGCCGCGAGTTCCGTGCGGTCGGGGCCGGGCCTGCGCACGGCCCAGACCCGTTCGGCGAAGAACTCCTCGGGCCAGTCGTGGGCCTCGGCCTGGACGTCCTGCGGCAGGGCGAGGGTGACGGCGCCGGTCTGCACCGGGTCGGTCAGCACCCGCATCGCCTGGAGTGCGGCCGGGACCAGCGCCTCGGGGCGGGTGATCCGGTCGAAGTACCGGGACACGGGCCGCAGGGTGTCGTTGACGGAGACGTCCCCCGCGTACGGGACCTCCAGCTGCTGGAGCACCGGGTCGGCGGGCCGGGTCGCGAAGGCGTCCCCGGGCAGCAGGAGCACCGGGATCCGGTTGATCGTGGCGAGGGCCGCCCCGGTGACGAGGTTGGTGGCGCCGGGCCCGATCGAGGTGGTCACGGCGTGCGCGGACAGCCGCCCGCTCTGCCGGGCGTAGCCGACGGCGGCATGCGCCATGGCCTGTTCGTTGCGGCCCTGGAGGAAGGGCATGGCCTGCGGGCCGCTCTCCAGCAGGGCCTGCCCGATCCCGGCGACGTTGCCGTGCCCGAAGATCCCCCAGGTCGCGGCGATCAGCCGCTGCCTGCGGCCGTCGCGCTCGGTGTACTGACGGCCCAGGAACCGTACGAGTGCCTGGGCGACGGTGAGCCTCATCGGTCCTCCGCGCGGTAGAGGGGCAGCCGGGGGTCGACGGCCCGGCCGGCCCAGGTGTCCCGGATCCAGCCGTGGTCGGGGTGGTCGCGGATCAGCCACTCCCGGGTGCGGTCCGGTCCGGCCATGACGTTGAGGTAGTACATGGTGTGGCCGGGCGCGGCGATGGACGGCCCGTGCCAGCCGTCCGGGATGAGCACGGCGTCCCCGGTGCGCACCTCGGTGAGCACGTCGGTCGTCCCGGCCGGCGAGGGGCTGACGCGCTGGTAGCCGAAGCCGGGGGTGTCACCGTGCGGGGCGATCTCGAACCAGTAGATCTCCTCCAGCCGGGACTCCTCGCCGGGGTGGTGCTCGTCGTGCTTGTGGGGCGGGTACGAGGACCAGTTGCCGCCGGGCGTGAGCACCTCGACGGCGATCAGCCGGTCGCAGTCGAAGGCGCCGGCCGCGGCGAAGTTGTTGACCTGGCGCGAGCAGCTCCCGGCGCCGCGCAGTTCGACGGGGACGGCGCGGGCGGGCCCGTACCGGGCGGGCAGCCGGCGCTCGCAGCGTGCACCGGCGAGCGCGAACCGGCCGCCGGCGGCGGAGCGGATCGTGGCCCGGCCGTCCCGGGGCAGGTAGGCGAAGTCGGTCACGGCGTCGAAGACCCCGCTGCGCCCGTGCAGCACGAAGTCCTGCGGGTCCGGGGCGGCCGTGTCCCGGCCGGCTCCGCTGCCGGGTTCCGGGTCCGGTCCGGCGTAGCGGACCCCGCAGCCGCCCGACAGCGGGAGCACGATCCACTCCGCGTCCCCGCAGGCGTGCTCGTGGCTCTCCCCCGGCGCCAGCTCCAGCACCCGCAGCCTGGTCCACTCCATCGCGCGCTCACTCGTCAACGGCACGGCCGAGCACCTCCTCCACCTCGTCGGGGTACGGCATGGCCGAGGAGCAGGCGAGCCGGGAGGCGACGATCGCCCCGGCTGCGTTCGCGTACCGCATGGTCCTCGCCAGGTCCCAGCCGGCGAGCAGCCCGTGGCACAGGGCCCCGCCGAAGGCATCGCCCGCCCCCAGCCCGTTGACGACCTCCACCGGGACCGGCGGGACCTCGGCGGTGGCGCCGTCGCGGTGCACGGCCAGGACCCCGGCCGGGCCGCGTTTGACGACGGCGAGCTCCACCCCGGCGTCGATCAGGGCGCGGGCGGCGGCGCGGGGCTCGCCCTCCCCGGTGGCGATCGCGCACTCCTCGGCGTTGCCGACGGCCACCGTCGCATGGGCCAGGGCCCGTTCGTAGGAGGGGCCGGGCCCCTCCCGCCACAGTGTCGGCCGCCAGTCCAGGTCGAACACCGTGATCCCGGAAGCGGCGGCCAGGCCCTCGGCACGGCCCTCGGTACGGGCTTCGACACGGGCTTCGACACGGGCTTCGGTACGGGCTTCCAGCGCGGCCAGGGTGGCGGCGCGGCTCGGTTCCTCGCTGAGGCCGGTCCCCGTCATCCAGAACACCCGGGCTCCGCGGACGGCGTCCAGGTCCAGCTCCTCCGGGCGGATCTCGAGATCGGGGGCCTTGGGCGCGCGGTAGAAGTACAGCGGGAAGTCGTCGGGCGGGAAGATCTCGCAGAACGTCAGCGGCGTGGCCAGGCCCGGCACTTCACCGGCCCACCGGGCGTCCACCCCGAAGGCGCCCAGTTGCGCCCGCAGATAGGCCCCGAAGGGGTCCGCCCCGGTCCGGGTGACCATCGCGACCCGCCGCCCCAGCCGGGCGGCGGCGACGGCGACGTTCGCGGGGGACCCGCCCAGGAACCTGCCGAAGGAATCCACCTCGGCCAGGGGCACGCCGGTCCGCAACGGGTAGAGATCCACCCCGATCCGTCCCATCGTGATCAGGTCGAACGCGAGCGGTCCACCGGTCACGACCAGTCCTGCCTTTCCTCGTCCATCCCGTCCCCCCTGCCTTCGAGCCTCGCACCCTAAGGTGGCGCCATGACGTCCTCCCCCTCCGCGTTGACCCGTATTCGCATCGGTTCGGCCCCGGACTCCTGGGGTGTCTGGTTCCCCGACGATCCCCGGCAGACTCCTTGGGAACGCTTCCTCGACGAGGTGGCCGACGCCGGGTACGAGTGGATCGAGCTCGGCCCCTACGGGTACCTCCCCACCGATCCCGTCCGGCTCGGCGAGGAGACCGCGAAGCGGGGCCTGCGCGTGTCCGCGGGCACCGTCTTCACCGGACTCCATCACGGGCCCGCCGTGTGGGAGGACACCTGGGCCCACGTGTCGCGGATCGCGGCGCTCACGCAGGCGATGGGCGCCGCCCACCTGGTCGTCATCCCGTCGTTCTGGCGCGACGACAAGACCGGGGAGGTCCTGGAGGACCGCGTCCTGAGCGCGGGACAGTGGCGCGAACTGGCCTCCCAGACCGAGCGGCTGGGCCGCGAGGTCATGGACCGGTACGGGCTGCGGATCGTCGTCCACCCGCACGCCGACACCCACATCGACACCCCGCAGAACGTGGCCCGCTTCCTGGACGCCACCGACCCCGGCCTGGTCTCCCTGTGCCTGGACACCGGGCACTACGCGTACTGCGGCGGCGACAGCGTCGAGGCGATCGAGGCCTTCGCGGAGCGGATCGGCTACCTCCACCTCAAGCAGGTGGATCCGCGGGTCCTCGCCGAAGTCGTGGCGCAGCAGCTGCCGTTCGGTCCGGCGGTGGGCCGCGGGGTGATGTGCGAGCCGCCGTCGGGGGTACCCGCGCTGGAGCCGGTCCTGGCGGCGGCCCAGGGGCTGGGGGTGGACCTGTTCGCCATCGTCGAGCAGGACATGTACCCGTGCCCGCCCGACCGGCCGCTGCCGATCGCCCGCCGTACCCGTGGCTACCTGCGCTCCTGTGGCGCCTGAAGGAGGAACCGAGATGACCGCAACCGGCGCGAGCGCCCCCCTCGGCATCGCCGTCGTCGGCACCGGGAGGATGGGCTGCGACCACCTGGGCCGGATCGGCCGGAGCGTGGGCGGGGCCCGGGTGGTGGCGGTGGCCGACCCGGACGGGGACCGGGTCAAGGAGGTCGCGGGCGGGCTGCCCGGCGTGAGCGCGCACACCGACCCGGCGGCGGCGGTGGCGGCGCCCGGGGTCCAGGCCGTGCTGATCGCCTCGCCGGGGCCCGCTCACGAGGAGGCGATCCTGCACGCTCTGCGGCGGGGGCTCCCGGTGCTGTGCGAGAAGCCGCTGACCCCGGATCCGGAGGGTGCGCTGCGGGTGATGGAGGCCGAGCAGCGGCTGGGGCGCCGCCTGGTGCAGGTGGGGTTCATGCGGCGGTACGACGCCGAGTACGCGCGGCTCAAGGAGCTCCTGGACGCGGGGGGCATCGGCCGGCCGCTCTTCCTGCACTGCCGCCACCGCAACGCCTCGTCGCCCTCGTTTTTCACCAGCGACATGCTGATCAGCGATTCGGTGGTGCACGAGGTGGATGCGGCCCGCTGGCTCCTGGGACAGGAGGTCACGGCGGTGACGGTGCTCTCCCCGCGGCCGTCCTCGGCGGCGCCGGAGGGGCTGGCCGATCCCCGGCTGGTGCTGCTGGAGACCTCCGGCGGGGCCGTGGTCGACGTGGAGATCTTCGTCAACTGCGGCTTCGGCTACCAGGTCCGGTGCGAGGCCGTCGGCGAGACGGGCACCGCGCGGATCGGGGACGGCCACGCGATGGTGGTGGAATCGGGGGGCCGGTGGGGCGGGGAGATCGACCAGGACTACACGGTGCGCTTCGCCGACGCCTACGACCGGCAGCTGAGGAGCTGGGTGGCCGCGGCCGCCCGGGGGCGGGTGGCGGGGCCGGACGCCTGGGACGGGTACGCGGCGGCGGCCGTCTCGCAGGCCGGCCTGACGGCCGCGCGCAGCGGCGCACGGACCCCGGTGCACCTGGCCGACCGCCCGCCGTTGTACGCCTGAACCCGGCGCGGCAGGCCATGCGCGACGGGCCCGGCGGGCCCGGCGCGGCAGGCCATGCGCGGCAGGCCCGGCGGGGCAGGCCCTGGGCGTACGGGGCCCGGCCGGGCAGGCCCGGCGCGGCAGGCCATGCGCGGCGGGGCAGGCCATGCGCGGCAGGCCCGGGGCGACGGGGCCCGGCCGACCGCCCGCCGTTGTACGCCTGAACCCGGCGCGGCTGGCCAGGCGCGGCAGGCCCGGGGCGTACGGGGCCTGGCCGGGCAGGCCCGGCGCGGCTGGCCCGGTGCAGCAGGCCCGGCGGGGCAGGCCCGGCCGGCGTCCGCCCGCGCGGCCGCGCTCCGGGCCGCCGCGCGCTCCGGGCCGCCGCTCGGGATCGGTGAGGGCGGGGCGGGGCGGGGAGGGCGGGAACACCCGGGCGGGTTCTGTCGTTCGACCTCCGTCAGACCGCCCGGGGCGGGCCGTCGCCCGGCCCCGGCGCACCGCCCGACACCGTGAACCGGGGGAAGACCTTGCCCGACGCCTCGCCTGCCGCCACCGCCACCGCCTCCCCGCTCCCGCCGCTCGTCGCCCAGGCGGAACGCCTGATCGCGCTGGGGGTGCACACGCTCGCCGGGATGTCCGCCGACGAACTGCTCGCCTTCGCCGCGAGCGCCGGCCGCGGGGACGGCGACGCCCTGCTCGCCGTCCATCCGGACCGCGCCCCCGCCTCGGCCCTGGCCCCGCTGCTCCGCCGCGACGGCAAGCCCGGCTTCGTCGTCACCGACATGCAGGACATCGACCTGTTCGCCCCCTGCGGCGTCGATCTGCCGGACGCCCCGCTGTACCTCGTCACCGGCCTCGACCGCGGTGACCACCTGGCCAATTGGAGCCCGGAGGAGGCACTGCCCGAGCTGACCGGGCAGGACCGCAGCCCGCTCGTGCTCACGGAGGGCATCCACTGGCTGCTCCAGCAGCCGGCGGTCCTCGAACGCAACCGCTGCTTCATGACCATCGGTTCCCGGCTGCGCAAGGCGAACGGCACGCTGGACGCCCGCACCCCGGCCCTGTGGATCAGCAACGGCACGGGGCGCGACGGCCTTGAGCGGCGCAACGCCCCCAAGGTCGGCTGGTGCTGGTGGGGCAACCGGCACACCTGGCTGGGCTTCGCCTCCGCCTCGGGCCGCGAGGACCGGTAGGACCCGTAGGGCCGGTAGGACAGGCAGGACCGGCTCAACGGCGGCCCCGTGCCTGCCCTGTGGCACCGGCACGTCACAGGAGTCACCCCCGTGTCACACATATCCGCATTACGCGGGTTTTCCGTCACAGGCGCTCGACAGGCCCTCCCCTGACCTCACCCGGGGTCGTTCCCTGGGCACAACCCGAGTGATCGTCAGTGTCCACGCGCCGGCTCCCCCGACGGCCTCCCGGCCGGCCCCGCGGCGTGGACCAGGAGGTGTCGTGCATGAGCGACCGTCAGCTGTGGTCCTACAAGGAGATCGCCGCCCACATCCGCGTCCAGCCGGACACCGTGCGCTCGTACCGCAAGCACGGCCTGCTCCCCCCGCCCGACCACGTGGAGGGCGGCAAGCCCTACTGGTACGCCGACACCGTCCGCGCCTGGGTGGCCCGCCGTCCCGGCAACCGGGGCCGCCGCGAGGACTGACCGTCCGCGCGGCGGCGCCGGGTCCGGCGGGCCCTGACCGCGGCCCGGCCGGTCCCCCGGCCGGCCGGGCCGCCCCCTCACCAGGTCTCCTCCTCGCCGGCCGCCGCCCGGGTGCCGGTCCGCATCCGGGCCCCGTCCGCGCCCCTCCCCCGGGCCCGCAGACGCAGCCCCAGGAGCGGGAACGCCAGGATCGACAGCATGCCCGCGCCGACCAGCGCGGCCGCCTCCCCCGGTTCCAGCTTCCCGTCCTGAAGCCCCAGGGTGGTGATCGCCACCACCAGGGGCAGGGCCGTGGAGCCGAACAGCACCAGCGCGGACCGGTCCCGCCGGCTCAGGTCCCGCGGGGCCAGCAGCCACATGGGCAGCCCGCGCACCAGCAGGAACAGCGCGAGGAACACGGGCAGCAGCAGGAGCGCCGATCCGCCCGCGAGCAGCGCGTCCAGGTCGAACTCGATTCCGGTGACCACGAAGAACAGCGGCACCAGGAAGCCGAACCCCAGGGCCTCCACCTTCGACAGCACGGTCGCGCTGCTCTCCGGAGCGGCCCCCTGGAGCACCAGCCGGGTGAGCAGCCCGGCCGCGAAGGCTCCGAGCAGGATGTCGAGTCCGAGCACCTGGGAGAGCGCCAGCATCCCCACGAGCAGCAGCATCACCAGCCGTACGGCGAACTGGGCGCTGCTGTGCAGGGTCTTGGCGATGACCTCCCGGAACCAGGGCGGCTTGGGCCGCGCGGCCCACAGGACCCCGAGGACCGTCAGGACGGCGAAGGCGGCCAGGACCGCCATGGAACGGGCCGGGGAGCGTCCGCTGAGCAGCAGCGCCATGGCGATGATCGGACCGAACTCGCCGACCGAGCCCATGGCCATCATCACGGAGCCGAAGCTGCTCTCCAGGTCGCCGGCGTCCCGCAGCACGGGAAGGATCGTGCCGAGCGCGGTGCTGGTGAGGGCGGTGCCGAGGTAGACGCCCTTGTCGAAGCCGTCCCCGAGCAGGATCCCGACGCCGAGGCCGAGGGCCAGCGCGGCCGCCCAGGCCCACAGCGACCGGGTGAGGGTGTCCCCCCGGACCTGGTCGAACCGGATCTCGTAGCCGGCGAGGAAGATCAGCATGGCGAGGCCGAGATTGCTCAGCACATCGATGACCTCCCCGCTGCCGGCCCAGCCGAGCACGTCGGGACCGAGCACGATGCCGAGCAGGATCTCGAAGATCACCAGAGGGACCGCCGCCCAGCGCGCGACCGCATGGGCGAGCAGCGGGGCGAGGACGGCGGCGGCCATGATCAGGACGAGCGTTCCCGAGTGATCCATACCGTCATTTACCTACAGACCGGACGATCCGGCCCTCCGTGAACCGCCGGGCCGGATACTCGCCTCCATACCCCCTAGGGGTATAGTCTGGTGACATCGGGAGGACGGTGGAGGCATCCGTCGCCCTCCCGGCGACCGGACACCCCCCGAAGAGGAGAACGACATGAGCGCCGAGACGGACACCGAGACCACCACCGTCTACCGGGTGACCGGCATGACCTGCGGGCACTGCGAGGGCGCGGTGACCTCCGAGCTCTCCGCCCTGCCGGGGGTCAGCTCGGTCAAGGCCGTGGCAGCGACCGGCGAGGTCACCGTGGTCAGCGCCGCCGCGCTCGCCGACGAGGACGTACGGGCCGCCGTGGACGAGGCCGGCTACGCGTTCGCCGGCCGGGCCTGAACCCTCCCCGGGACGAGCCCGCAGGACCGCGTCATCCGCAGTACCCGCAGCACCCCGCAGTACCCCGCCGGGTCGTACCGGCCAGCTCATACTGGTTCCGTACGACCCGGCCATCCCCCTGGAGCCGGAACATGACCAGCACAGTGCACGACGGGCCCCTCGAAGCGGTCGAGCTCACGATCGGCGGAATGACCTGCGCCTCCTGCGCGGCCCGCATCGAGAAGAAGCTCAACCGGATGGACGGCGTCCAGGCCACGGTGAACTACGCCACCGAGAAGGCCCGCGTCTCCTACAGCGGTGACGTCCAGGTCGCCGACCTCATCGCGACCGTCGTCCGGACGGGCTACACCGCCGAGGAGCCCCCGCCTCCGCAACCGGAACCGCAACCGGAAGCCGCCGACGGGGCTCCGGCCGCGTCCGCGCCCGACCCCGAGCTCGCCGCCCTGCGCCGCCGGCTGCTGGTCTGCGCCGCCCTCGCCCTGCCCGTCGTCCTGCTGTCGATGGTTGCGGCCCTCCAGTTCGACAACTGGCAGTGGCTCGCCTTGACCCTGGCCGCCCCCGTGGCCGTCTGGGGCGCCCTGCCCTTCCACCGGGCCGCCTGGACCAACGCCCGGCACGGCGCCGCCACCATGGACACCCTGGTCTCGGTCGGCACCCTGGCCGCCTTCGCCTGGTCCCTGTGGGCACTGTTCCTCGGCAACGCGGGCATGCCGGGAATGCGCCACGGCTTCGACCTGACGATCTCCCGTACGGACGGCTCCTCGGCCCTCTACCTGGAGGTGGCGGCCGGCGTCGTCACCTTCATCCTCCTCGGCCGGTACCTGGAGGCCCGCTCCAAGCGGAAGGCCGGCGCGGCCCTCAAGGCCCTGATGGAACTGGGCGCCAAGGACGTCGCCGTGCTGCGCGGCGGCCGGGAGGTCCGCATCCCGGTGGGCTCGCTCGCCGTCGGCGACCGCTTCGTGGTGCGCCCCGGCGAGAAGATCGCCACCGACGGCACGGTCGTGGAGGGCAGCTCCGCGGTGGACGCCGCCCTGCTGACCGGCGAGTCGGTCCCCGTGGAGGTGTCCGTCGGCGACACGGTCACCGGCGCCACCGTCAACACCTCCGGCCGGCTCGTCGTCGAGGCCGCCCGCGTCGGAGCCGACACCCGGCTCGCCCGGATGGCCAGGCTCGTCGAGGACGCCCAGAACGGCAAAGCAGAGGTCCAGCGCCTGGCCGACCGGATCTCCGGGGTCTTCGTCCCGGTGGTCCTGCTGCTCGCGCTCGGCACCTGGGTCACCTGGATGCTGGTCAGCGACGACCCCGCCGCCGCCTTCACCGCCGCCGTGGCCGTCCTGATCATCGCCTGCCCGTGCGCCCTGGGCCTGGCCACCCCGACCGCCCTGATGGTCGGCACCGGCCGCGGCGCCCAGCTCGGGATCCTGATCAAGGGACCCGAGGTGCTGGAGTCCACCCGCCGCGTCGACACCGTCGTCCTGGACAAGACCGGCACCGTCACCACCGGCCGGATGGCCCTGACCGGCGTGCACCCCGCCCCGGGCGTCGACGCCGGGGAGCTGCTGCGCCTCGCCGGGGCCCTGGAGGACGCCTCCGAGCACCCGGTCGCCCGCGCCGTCGCGGCGGAGGCGGCCCGGCAGGCCGGTGCGCTCCCGGTCCCCGAGGGCTTCGCGAACCTGGCCGGGCTGGGCGTGCAGGGCGTGGTCGAGGGCCGGGCGGTCCTGGTGGGCCGGGAACGGCTGCTGGCCGACTGGTCGATCACCCTCCCGCCCGGTCTCGCCGAAGCCAAGGCGGCGGCCGAGGCGCAGGGCGCCACCGCCGTCCTGGTGGCCTGGGACGGCGCGGCGCGGGGCGTGCTGACGGTGGCCGACGCGGTCAAGGAGACGAGCGCCGAGGCGGTCGCCCGGCTCCGGGCCCTCGGCCTGACCCCGGTGCTGCTGACCGGCGACAACAAGGCCGTGGCCGAGGCGGTGGCCCGCGAGGTGGGCATCGACGAGGTGATCGCCGAGGTGCTCCCGCAGGACAAGGCGGAGGTCGTCCGCGGACTCCAGGAGCGGGGCCGTACGGTGGCCATGGTCGGCGACGGCGTCAACGACGCGGCGGCGCTGGCCCAGGCGGACCTGGGCCTGGCCATGGGCACCGGGACCGACGCCGCCATCGAGGCGGCCGACCTGACCCTGGTGCGTGGCGACCTCAGGGTGGCGGCGGATGCGATCCGGCTGTCCCGGCGGACCCTGGGCATCATCAAGGGCAACCTGTTCTGGGCCTTCGGCTACAACGTGGCCGCCCTGCCGCTGGCCGCCGCGGGCCTGCTCAACCCCATGATCGCGGGGGCTGCGATGGCCTTCTCCTCGGTCTTCGTGGTGACGAACAGCCTCCGGTTGCGCTCCTTCCGCTGACGGAGCACCTCCCCGGGCCGCACACATTTCCTTCACAGGAGACGCAGATCACAGTGATCGCGACGTAACCATCCGGGGTCGGCACGGGTCTAATGGGGCGATGCCAGGAACGTCTTGGGGGATGTTCCACGGAGGTCTTGGGGGACGTCCGCGGCATCAGCCGGCCGGGACGCGTGCCCGCGGGAAGCTTTGAGCGGCCCTCCCGACCCGATACGGGTCCCGGCAGACACCGACGCCCTGGTCCGGGTCCCGTGGGGGGAATCCGTTCCGGGGAATGGAAAGCGCCCCGACCGTCGACCCGTGGGGGGATCGGCGGCGGGGCGCTTTTCGCATGCCATGCGCGGTGTGCGGCCTGGGGGCCGCGGTGGGGCAGGACCTCGGGTCAGCGGGCCTCGACCGGGACGAAGTCGCGCAGGACCTCGCCGGTGTAGATCTGGCGCGGGCGGCCGATGCGGGAACCCGGCTCCTTGATCATCTCGTGCCACTGGGCGATCCAGCCGGGGAGGCGGCCGATCGCGAAGAGCACGGTGAACATCTCGGTGGGGAAGCCCATGGCCCGGTAGATCAGGCCGGTGTAGAAGTCCACGTTCGGGTAGAGGTTGCGCGAGACGAAGTACTCGTCGGCCAGCGCGTGCTCTTCCAGCTTCAGGGCGATGTCCAGCAGTTCGTCGCTCTTGCCGAGCGCCGAGAGGACGTCGTGCGCCGCCGCCTTGATGATCTTCGCCCGGGGGTCGAAGCTCTTGTAGACGCGGTGCCCGAAGCCCATCAGGCGGACGCCGTCCTCCTTGTTCTTCACCTTGCGGATGAAGGCGTCGACGTCGCCGCCGTCGTTCTTGATGCCTTCCAGCATCTCCAGGACGGACTGGTTGGCGCCGCCGTGCAGCGGGCCCCACAGGGCGGAGATGCCGGCGGAGATCGAGGCGAACATGTTCGCCTGCGAGGAGCCGACCAGGCGCACGGTGGAGGTCGAGCAGTTCTGCTCGTGGTCCGCGTGCAGGATCAGCAGCTTGTCCAGCGCCGAGACCACGACCGGGTCCAGGTCGTACTCCTGGGCCGGCACCGAGAAGGTCATGCGCAGGAAGTTCTCGACATAGCCGAGGTCGTTGCGCGGGTAGACCACCGGGTGGCCGACCGACTTCTTGTACGCGTAGGCCGCGATGGTGGGGAGCTTGGCGAGCAGCCGGATCGTCGAGAGGTGGCGCTGCTTCTCGTCGAAGGGGTTGTGGCTGTCCTGGTAGAACGTCGACAGCGCGCTGACCACGGAGGACAGCATCGCCATCGGGTGCGCGTCCCGCGGGAAGCCGTCGTAGAAGCGCTTCACGTCCTCGTGCAGCAGTGTGTGCTGGGTGATCTCGTTGCGGAACGACGCGAGCTGGTCGACGGTCGGCAGCTCACCGTTGATGAGCAGGTAGGCGACCTCGATGAAGGTCGACCGCTCGGCCAGCTGCTCGATCGGGTAACCGCGGTAGCGCAGGATGCCCTGCTCACCGTCGAGGTACGTGATCGCGGACTTGTACGCCGCGGTGTTGCCGTAACCGCTGTCCAGAGTGACGAGCCCGGTCTGGGCCCTCAGCTTCGAGATGTCGAAGCCCTGGTCGCCGACGGTGCTCTCGACCACCGGGTAGGTGTATTCACCGTCCGCGTACCGGAGTACTACAGAGTTGTCGCTCACGTCATCCCTCACCGACGTAGTGCCTCTTCTTCGAGGTGCCCTGACTGCCTCTACCTTCCCCCATTTGGCGCAGGAGAGTGCACTCGGGGTCGGCCTTTGGTGCTTCTGACGGCACTGAGTGCCGTCAAGCTGCTCATCCTGCCCCCTCCGCACCGGTGGTGGAACCCCAAATGATCGATCATTTAGGTGATGTTTCCCACCGGTATCCGGCCGGACAGCCTGGGCGCGACCGCCGTGTACCTCCTGCCTGCGGAAACCGTACGCACCGCCTGCCCGAGGGCCTTGCGGGACCCGACGAGGACCACGAGTTTCTTCGCCCTGGTCACCGCCGTGTACAGGAGGTTCCGCTGGAGCATCATCCAAGCCCCGGTGGTGACCGGGATCACCACGGCCGGATATTCACTCCCCTGGGAGCGGTGGATGGTGACGGCGTAGGCGTGGGCCAGCTCGTCGAGTTCCGCGAACTCGTAGCCGATCTCCTCGTCCTCCTCGGTCCGTACCGTCAGGCGCTGTTCGTCCGCGTCGAGGGCGGTGACCACGCCGACCGTCCCGTTGAACACGCCGTTGGCGCCCTTCTCGTAGTTGTTGCGGATCTGGGTCACCTTGTCGCCGACCCGGAAGACCCGGCCGCCGAAGCGCTTCTCCGGCAGGTCCGGGCGGGCCGGGGTCATCGCCTGTTGGAGGAGCCCGTTGAGGTGCCCGGCGCCGGCCGGCCCGCGGTGCATGGGCGCCAGCACCTGGACGTCGCGCCGGGGGTCGAGGCCGAATCGGGCCGGGATCCGGCGGGCGGCGACGTCGACGGCGAGCCGCCCGGCCTCCTCGGTGTCCTCCTCGGGGAAGAGGAAGAAGTCCGGCAGCCCGTCGGTGAGCGGCGGCAGGCCGGTGTTGATGCGGTGGGCGTTGGTGACCACACCCGACTGCCGGGCCTGGCGGAAGATCCGGGTCAGCCGGACCGCGGGCACCGGACCGCCCTCGGCGAGCAGGTCCCGCAACACCTCCCCGGCGCCGACGGACGGCAGTTGGTCCACATCCCCCACCAGCAGCAGGTGCGCACCCGGGGCCACCGCCTTGACCAGCTTGTTGGCCAGCAGCAGGTCCAGCATCGAGGCCTCGTCGACGACGACCAGGTCCGCGTCCAGCGGCCGGTCCCGGTCGTACGCGGCGTCCCCGCCCGGCTTCAGCTCCAGCAACCGGTGCACCGTGGAGGCCTCGGCCCCGGTCAGCTCGGCCAGCCGCTTCGCCGCCCGCCCGGTCGGCGCGGCCAGCACCACCTTGGCCTTCTTGGCCCGGGCCAGCTCGACGATCGAGCGGACGGTGAAGGACTTGCCGCAGCCCGGGCCGCCGGTCAGGACCGCGACGCGGCGGGTGAGCGCGAGCCGCACCGCGTCCTGCTGCTCGGGGGCCAGCTCGGCTCCGGTCCGGCCCGCGAGCCAGCCCAGCGCCTTCTCCCAGTCCACGTCCTGGAAGGAGGGCATCCGGTCGTCTTCGGCGTGCAGGAGCCTGCGCACCTGCCCCACCAGGGACAGTTCGGCGCGGTGGAAGGGGACCAGGTACACGGCGGTCAGCGGGTCAGGGCCGCCCTGCGGGTCCGGTACCCGCTCGCGGACCACCCCCTCCGGGTCGGCGGCGAGTTCCGCCAGGCAGTCGATGACCAGCCCGGTGTCGACCTGGAGCAGCTTCACCCCGTCGGCGATGAGCCGCTCCTCGGGCAGGAAGCAGTGGCCCTGGTCGGTGGACTGGGACAGGGCGTACTGGAGCCCGGCCTTGACCCGCTCGGGGCTGTCGTGCGGGATCCCGACGGCCTGGGCGATCCGGTCGGCGGTGAGGAAGCCGATGCCCCAGACGTCGGCGGCGAGCCGGTAGGGCTGGTTCCGCACCACCGAGATGGAGGCGTCGGCGTACTTCTTGTAGATGCGCACCGCGATGGAGGTGGAGACGCCCACCCCTTGGAGGAAGACCATGACCTCCTTGATCGCCTTCTGCTCCTCCCAGGCGGCGCCGATCATCTTCGTCCGCTTGGGGCCGAGTCCGGGGACCTCGATCAGCCGCTTGGGCTCGCCCTCGATGACGTCGAGGGTGTCGGTGCCGAAGTGCTCCACGATCCGGTCGGCGATCTTCGGGCCGATCCCCTTGATCAGGCCGGAGCCGAGGTAGCGCCGGATGCCCTGGATGGTCGCGGGCAGCACCGTGCGGTAGTTCTCCACCGTGAACTGCTTGCCGTACTGCGGGTGGGATCCCCAACGGCCCTCCATGCGCAGCGATTCACCGGGCTGCGCGCCCAACAGGGCGCCGACGACGGTGAGGAGGTCGCCGCTGCCGCGGCCGGTGTCGACCCGCGCGACGGTGTAGCCGCTCTCCTCGTTGGCGTAGGTGATGCGCTCCAGCACCCCCTCCACCACGGCCGGCTGCACCACCCCATTGGTCACCATGGCACGAAGCTACCGTGCGGCGCCGACAGCATGGCGGTCCTGTGGACGAAGCGGAGGGCGGGGAGCGAGGGGGGCGGAGTACACCAAGGGGGTCCGGCCCTGCGGCCGGACCCCCTCACGGTTACCCCTCCCGTGCCGGTCTTCCCGATCCCCCCAGATCCCCTCCCGGAAGTCCCGACGCACCATACGACCCGCGTCGCGGCCGCAGGGTTGCACCCCGGTCCACAGATTTACCTTTCCGTTACCAAACGCCTACCCAAGGTGCCGGTGAATCACCACAGAAGTAGCGTTTCCGGCATGAGCGAATCTTCATTCCAGGACGACGTGCTCCACGAGCTCGGCGACGACAAGCTGACCGAGATCGCCGGACTGCTCGGCACCGACACCGCCGGCGCCCGTTCGACCGTGACGGAGACCGTCGGCGCCATGACCGGCGACCTCCGGCAGAAGGCCGACGCCGATGACGACGACGGGGCGGAGGTGCGCCAGGCCTTCGCGGAGGTCTCCGAACCCCCGCTGCAGGGCGTGGCCACCCTCGGCGGCGTCGGCGGGATGCTGGGCGGCGGCATGATGGCCGGGGTGCTCGCCAAGGTGGCCAAGCCCGTGGCCAACGCGGTGGCGAAGAAGACGGGCCTGCCCGCCCCGACCGTCAGCCGGGTGATCGAGATGCTGATCCCGGTGATCCTGGCGGTCTTCGCCAAGCGCGCCGCGGCCGGCAAGGGCGGCGCGGGCGCTCCCGCCCCCGGTGCACCCGCCTCCGGTACGCCCGCCCCCGGAGCGGCCCCGGCCGGCGGGGGCCTCGGCGACCTGCTCGGGCAGATCCTGGGCGGCGGCAGGAAGTAGCGGACTATCCTCGGGCGCCATGGACACGCCCGAGGCACCGGCGGTGCGGCTGCGCGATCCCGAACCCGGCGAGCTGGGCTGGATCGTGCAGCGGCACGGAGCGCTCTACGCCGCCGAGTACGGCTGGAACGCCGCGTTCGAGGGCCTGGTGGCCCGGGTCGTCGCGGACTTCGCCGAGGACCACGACCCGTATCTGGAGCGGGTCTGGATCGCGGAGCTGGACGGCTCGCCGGCCGGCTCGGTGATGTGCGTACGGGAGGACGGCGCCCCCGGCACGGCCCGGCTGCGGCTGCTCCTGGTGGACCCGGCGGGCCGGGGCCGCGGGATCGGCAGCCGCCTGGTCGCCGCGGCCGTCGGCTTCGCCCGCTCGGTCGGCTACCGCGAGCTGGTGCTGCGGACCCACGGCGTCCCGCACGAGACCCGCTCCCTGTACCTGCGCGCGGGCTTCACCCTGGTGCGCGAACGCCCGCAGCGCGCGTACGGGGCCGTCCTCACGGGGCAGGACTGGCGGCTGCCGCTGCAGGAGGGCGCGCCGCACTGACGCCCGAACCGACCCCAGTGCGGTTCCGGGCCGCCGACGCGCCCCCCAGCGAGGTCAGCGCCACTCCGCCGACCAGGAGGGCGGCCGCGAGCCAGCGGAGCCCCGAGACGGACTCCCCCAGCACCAGGGCCGCCGAGGACATCCCGAAGACCGGGACGAGCAGGGAGAACGGCGCCACCGACGAGGCCGGGTAGCGGCGCAGCAGGTACCCCCAGGCGCCGAAGCCGAAGACCGTGGACACCCAGGCGACGTACCCGATGACCGCGGCCCCCGACCAGTCCAGGGCGCGCAGTGCGGCCAGGTCCCGCTCGGGGCCCTCCACCAGCAGCGAGAGCGCGAACAGCGGGAGCACGGGGACGGTGCACACCCACACCATGAAGTTCAACGCGTCGGGCGGGGCGGCCCGGCGGGTCAGGACGTTGGAGACGCCCCAGCAGGCCGCGGCCGCGACGACCAGCGCGAAGCCGAGGACCGGCCCCGAGGTCCCCCCGTCGGCGGCTGCCACGGCGATCCCCCCGAGCGCGACGGCCATGCCCAGCAGCCGCAGGGGGCCGGGCCGTTCGCGCAGTACGAGCGCGGCGAGGCCCGCGGTGAAGACGGCCTGGACCTGGAGCACGAGGGAGGACAGTCCGGCCGGCATCCCGGCGGCCATCCCGGTGAACAGCAGCCCGAACTTGGCGATGCCGAGGACCGCCCCGACCGCGAGGATCCACTTCCAGGCGACCGTGGGCCGCCCGACGAGGAACACGGCGGGCAGGGCGGCGGCGAGGAAGCGCAGGGCGGACAGCAGCAGCGGCGGGAAGTGGCCGAGCCCGATCTCGATGACGACGAAGTTGAATCCCCAGACGGCGGCGACGAGCACGGCGAGTGCGGTGTGTACGGGACGCATGCTCCGAGCATCGACCCTCGGACCATGTAGCACCAGCGCAGATCTCTTCCGCTCGGGATGAAGCATTGCTTACGCATGGCGCGGGTGCCACGATGGATCCGTGCTCGATCTCTCCCGGCTGCGCGCCCTGCACGCCGTCTCCGTCCACGGTTCGGTCGCGGGCGCGGCGGCCGCCCTCGGCTACACCCCCTCCGCGGTCTCGCAGCAGATCGCCAAACTGGAGCGGGAGACCCGCACCACGCTGCTGGAGCGCCGGGGCCGCGGGGTGGCCCTCACCGATGAGGCGCGCCATCTGGCGGGCACCGCACAGGAGTTGCTCGCCATCGTGGAACGCGCCGAGACCACCCTGGAGGAGCGCCGCGGGCAGCCGAGCGGGCTTCTGACGGTGGCGGCCTTCGCCTCGGCCGCCCGCGGGCTGCTGCCGGGGGTCCTCGCCGAACTGGCGGACCGCCATCCGGCGCTGGACGTACGGCTCACGGAGGTGGACCCGCACCTGTCCGTGGACCTGGTGGCCCGGGGCGTCACCGACCTCGCGGTGGCGCACGACTGGGACATCGCCCCGCTGCCCGCGCCCGAGGGGGTGGAGCAGGCCGTGATCGGGGAGGACCTGTGCGACCTGGTGGTGCCGGCCGGGCACCCCTTCACCGCCCGGCGGGTGGTGCGCCGCACCGACCTGGCGGGGCAGCGGTGGGTGTGCCAGCCGCCCGGCCGGGTCTGCCACGACTGGCTGGTGCGGACCCTGCGCACGGCCGGCCTCGAACCCGACATCGCCCACGTCGCCGAGGAGAACCACACCATCGTGGCCCTGGTGGCCGCCGGCCTCGGCGTGGCGGTGGTGCCCCGGCTGGGTACCGGCGCGCTGCCGGCGGGGGCGGTCGCCGTCCGTCTGGAGCCGGGGCCGGTGCGGCGGCTGTACGCCCTGTGGCGCACCGGGGCCGCCCGCCGCCCCGCGATCACCGAGGCGGTACGGGTCCTGCAGGCGCGCTGGGCCGCCTCGGCGCCGCCGGGGCGGGGAGCCCCGTCCGGGGGACCTCCCGAGTGTCCCTGAGGCCCGGGGCCCGGGGCGGCAGTAGGGTCCGGCGCGTGCCGAACCACGCCTCCCGCCGGACCCTGTTCACCGCGGCCGCCCTGGCCGCCGTATCGGCCGCCGGGGCCGCCTCCGCCGCCGTGGGGGGCCACCGCGCCCCTGTCGACGACCCGTCGGGCGCCGGCCGGGACCCCGCCGCCGGCGGTCCGGGCCGGCGCGTCGACCGGGCCCGGCTGCGCCGGCTGGTGGACGGGATGAGCCCGGCCGAGCAGGTCGGGCAGCTCTTCGTCTCCCGTCTGTACGGCCACTCGGCGACCGACCCCGATCCGGCCGAAGCCGAGAAGAACCTGGCGGCGTTCGGCGTGCGCACCGGCGCCGAACTGGTCTCCCGCTACCACCTCGGCGGGGTCATCTACTTCGCCTGGGCGGCCAACACCCGTGACCCGCACCAGATCGCCGGGCTCTCGGCCGGCCTGCAGCAGGCCGCCCTGGCCGCCGGACCGCGCGTCCCGCTGCTGGTCTCCACCGACCAGGAGCACGGCATCATCGCCCGGATCGGCAAGCCCGCCACCCTGTTCCCGGGGGCGATGGCGCTGGGCGCCGGGCACCGCGGGAGCGGTTCCACCGCCGAGGCCCGCCGGGCCGCGCGCATCGCCGGGGCCGAGTTGGCCGCCATGGGGATCCGGCAGGACTACGCACCGGTGGCCGACGTCAACGTCGACCCGGCCAACCCGGTCATCGGCGTGCGCTCCTTCGGCTCGGACCCGCGTGCGGTGGCGGAACTGGTGGCCGCGCAGGTCCGCGGCTACCAGGGCGCGGGGGTGGCCGCCACCGCCAAGCACTTCCCCGGCCACGGGGACACCGCGACCGACAGCCACGTCGGCCTGCCGGTGATGCGGCACAGCCGTGCGCTGTGGGAGGAATGGGACGAGCCGCCCTTCCGGGCAGCCGTGGAGGCGGGCGTGGACGCCGTCATGACGGCGCACATCGTCTTCCCGGCCCTGGACCCCTCGGGGGACCCGGCGACGCTCTCCCGGCCGATCGTGACGGGCATCCTGCGCGAACGCCTGGGCTTCCGGGGGGTGGTGGTCACCGACGCCCTCGACATGGCCGGAGTCCGGCAGAAGTACGGGGACGAGCGGGTGCCGGTGCTGGCGCTGAAGGCGGGCTGCGACCAGCTGCTGAACCCGCCGGACCTGCCGCTGGCGCACCGCAGCGTGCTGGCCGCGCTCGCATCGGGCGAGCTGACGCAGGAGCGGATCGCGGAGTCGGTGCTGCGGATTCTCGAACTGAAGGCCCGGCGCGGCCTGTTCGACGCCGGTCCGTCCACCGCGCAGGGGGTGGACGGGGCGGTCGGGATTCCGGAGCACCTGGCGGCGGCCCAGGAGATCGCGGCGGGCACGACGACCCTGCTGGCCAATCCGGTGGGGCTGCTCCCGCTGGACGCGGCGGCCCGTCCCCGGCTGCTGGTCACCGGGACCGACCCGGTCTCCCCCAGTGGCACCACGGGCCCCCCGACGGCCGTCCTGGCCCGCGAGCTGACCTCCCTGGGCTGCCGGGCCTCGGCGGCCCCGCCCGAGCGCGCGGTGGCCGCGGCGGCCGGCCACGCGGCGGTGCTGGTGTGCACGTACAACGTCCCCGAGGGGGAGAGTCCGCAGCGCACGCTGGTCACGGAGCTGCTCGCCACCGGGGTTCCGGTGGTCGTGGTCGCGGTCCGCAACCCGTACGACCCGGCCCGGCTGCCGCCGTGCGCGGCGGAGCTGGCGACGTACTCCTGGACGGATGTGGAGATGCGGGCGGCGGCCCGGGTGCTGACCGGGGAGCGGCGGCCTTCCGGACGCCTCCCGGTGCCCGTCCCGGGCCGCTACCCGCTGGGCCACGGGCTGGCGTACTAGGCCCTGCCCGGCTGCGGGCCCGGCTGCGGGTCCGGCTGCGCGTCCGGCTGCGGGTCCGGCTGCGGGCCGGGCCGGATCCCCGGAGGGACGGCCCGGCCCGCGGCCGCGCGGGGCTACGGCCGCAGCTGCGGCTCGCGCTCCAGGACGGGCTGGTCGAGCACCGCGTCCGGCGCCGCCAGCGGCGCGGCCCGGCCGGCGTCGGCGAGCGCGGCGGCCGGGGCGACCCCGGCCCACTGGAGGATCTTCGCGGTGGCGAGGGCCTTCTCGCCGTCGAGGAGCTGGGCGACGTTGGCCCCGTGGTTGGCGCCCGGGGCGATCATCACGTAGCTGTCGCGGACCCCGTAGCCGAGGCGGAACGGCTCGGCGCCCCACGGGTCGTTCTGCCCGTACACGAACAGCATCTGGTGCGCATTGCCGCGCACCCAGCTGTCGACGTCCTTCATGGCTCCCGGCTGGAAGGCCATGGGGATGTCACGCGGCACGAAGTTGCGCGGCGGCTGGTAGCCGTAGCGGCTCAGGCCCTTCAGGTGGGGCTGCTTGATGTCCGGGGAGCCCAGCTGGGTGCCCGCCTGGTAGTAGTACGGGGTGTACGTCGACAGGCCCTGGTCGGCGTAGGCGGAGAAGCCGGAGATCGCGTCGACCGTGTCCCAGATCTCCTGGTCGCTGGCGGTGGCGGCGGTCGGGACGGCGGCGCAATCGGCGACCAGGCTGTACTGCCAGAAGGCCCACGCGTAGTCGAGCACGACGGCCTCGTAGGCCTTGTCCAGATTGCCGACGGTGGTGAAGGTCCAGCCGTTCTCCGCGGCGGCGAGGGCGTACTTGGCCTCCAGCGGCTCGCGGCGCACGAGCGCCTCGCGCTGGACCGCGTTCAGCTTGTCGCGGCACTCCTTGGTGCCGACCTTGGCGAAGAAGCGGTCGTAGGCCGAGTCCTCGTTGTTGACGACGTCGTTGGGCGCGACGTACGCGACGACGCCGTCCATGTCGCGCGGGTAGAAGCGCTCGTAGTACGTGGCGGTCATGCCGCCCTTGCTGCCGCCCGTCGCCAGCCAGTTCTTGGTGTAGATCTTCTTCAGGGCGGTGAAGATGCGGTGCTGGTCGCTGGCGGCCTGCCAGATGTCCAGGTTCGCCCAGTTGGCCGGGTCGGGCCGGGAGGGCGTGAAGAATCGATACTCCATGGACACCTGGTTGCCGTCGACGATGGTCGTCGGCTCACTGCGGCGCGGACTGGTGTTGACGTTGTAGCCGGAGGTGAAGAACACCGTGGGCCGCGAGACGTCCTTGTGCAGCAGGGTCAGGCGCTGCTTGAAGGTGCCCTTGGCGGGCTGCCGGTGGTCGACCGGCTGCTCGTAGTTCAGTACGAAGAAGCGGTAGCCGGGGTACGGCTTCTCCTCGATCAGGCTCATTCCGGGAATGCCGAGGATCTGGTCCTTGATGTCCGCGGCGGCCGCCGGCCCTGCGGCGGTGGCCGCTTGTGCAGTGGCACCCGCCGCGCCCATGGTGCCGATCAGCACCATGAGCGACAGCAGCCATCCGAGCGTCTTGCGCATGCACCCTCCCCTTGAGTTCACTTCGGTCGCGGTGAACCTAGCCGGGCCAATGCACCGCTGGAAAGACCCCGTTGGGCCGGTCCGTCAGCACAGGATCCAGCCGGAATCAGCCGATCCGCCGCCCACGCCGCCCTTTACATACACACATCGGTTGATCGCACCGACGACGACAGGCCCGGCATAACGGGTGAACCGCCCGGCATCCCGAACGGGCACCCCGCCCCGCGGTTGCACGCTCACGGCCATCGGCCGCCGCGCCCCGGGCACCCGGGCCACCGTCACCGCGCAGACCTGGGTGCGGCTCTTGTACACCCGCACCTCGCCCTCGTCCGGCACCAGCCGCAGGGCTTTGACCAGCCGTCCTGCACACCCCCCGGTCGCGGCCTGCGCGGGCGGCGCCGCCAGCAGGCCGCCGGCCACCAGCCACAGCGCCGCGGCGAACACCCCCAGGACCGCGAACCGCCGGCCGCGCCCCGCCCACCCCTGCATCACCCTGTCCCCCGATCAGCCGCCCGTACGACAGGCGTACGTCCGTACGACGCCTGTGCCCGCCCGAAGGTTGCGGCGGGGCCGCCTCCCCCGTACGAGTGCATCCGCAACTCGGCAGCGGCGGAACGGGAGTTCACGTTCCCGGCGGACATTACTCTAGGTGACGGACCCCGGTCTCACCGTAGCCGTGGCCATAGCCGCATGCACAGCCGTAGCCGTGAAAGGCCTGCCATGACGAACGACCTGCTCGACCGCAAGCTGGAGCGCTCCTTCCGCCGTTTCGACGCCGACGGAAGCGGTGTGATCGACGCCGACGACATCTTCGCGCTCGGCTCCCGGCTGCTGACCGCCCTGGCCGAGCCCGCCGACTCGCCCAGGGCGGACGCGGTGATGAGCGGGATCGCGAACTACTGGCAGGACCTGTTCACCGAGCTGGACATCGACCGGGACGGCAAGGTGACGCCCGAGGAGTACAAGCTCGGCATGACCCGCCTGTACGCGCAGGGCGGGCCGGCCTACGACCGCTCGTTCCGGCCGATGATGAAGGCGCTGCTGACGGTCGTCGACACCG
The DNA here is from genome assembly GCF_046548835.1 of Streptomyces sp. cmx-4-9. NCBI lineage: Bacteria > Bacillati > Actinomycetota > Actinomycetes > Kitasatosporales > Streptomycetaceae > Streptomyces > Streptomyces sp. cmx-4-9. The sequence goes on from NZ_JAEBEE010000007.1 coordinate 338,537, forward strand.
ACGGCGACGGGGTGGTCAGCCCGGAGGAGTTCCACAAGGCGCAGGAGGCCTTCGACACGAGCCTGAGCCCCGCCGACGCCGAAGCGCTGTTCCGGCGCATCGACGCCGACGGGGACGGCACCCTGACCCTGGACGAACTGCTGGTCGCGGTGCGGGAGTACTACACGGGCACCGACGAGGACGCCCCGGGCAACCTGCTGTTCGGCGAGCTCTGAGGCACCCCGCGGGCCGCGCCCCTCAGGCGGCGGCCCGCTCGTCCTCCCCGGCGAAGGTGCGCCACAGCTCGGCGTACCGGCCGCCGCGGGCCAGGAGTTCGGCGTGCGTGCCGTCCTCCACGACCCGGCCGCGGTCCATGACCACGACCCGGTCCGCGCGGGCGGCGGTGGTCAGCCGGTGGGCGACCACCAGGGTGGTCCGCTTCCCCGCGAGCCGGTCGGTGGCCTGGTTGACCTGCGCTTCGGTGGCGAGGTCGAGGGCGGCGGTGGCCTCGTCGAGGAGCAGCACGTCCGGGTCGACGAGTTCGGCCCGGGCCAGGGCTATCAGCTGGCGCTGCCCGGCGGAGAGGTTGCGGCCGCGCTCGGTGACGGCGTGCAGGTATCCCCCGTCGAGGGTGGCGACCATGTCGTGGGCGCCGACCGCGCGGGCGGCGGCCTCCACTTCGGCGTCGCTCGCCCCGGGCCGCCCGTAGGCGATGGCGTCGCGGACGGTCCCGGGGAAGAGGTACGGCTCCTGGGGGACCACGCCGAGCCGGTGCCGGTACCCCGTCAGGTCGAGTTCCCGCAGGTCGGCGCCGTCGGCCGTGACCCGGCCGGAGGTCGGGTCGTAGAACCGGGCCACCATCTTGACGAGCGTGGACTTGCCCGCCCCGGTCTCCCCGACGAAGGCGACGGTCTGTCCGGCGGGTATCCGCAGGCTGATGCCCGCCAGCGCCTCCCCCTTCTCACCCCGCTCCTCGGCGGTCCCGTACTGGAAGCGGACGTCCTCGAAGGCGATCTCACCGCGCAGCCGCGCCACCGCGCGGGGGTCGGCGGCCTGCGGAGTGGTGGTGGGTTCGCGCAGCAGGTCCTGGATCCGGCCGAGGGAGACGGTGGCCTGCTGGTATCCGTCGAAGACCTGCGAGAGCTGCTGCACCGGGGCGAAGAAGAGGTCGATGTAGAGCAGGTACGCGACCAGCGCACCGGTGGTGAGGGTGGCGGCCTCCACCCGGCCCGCACCGACGATCAGCACGGCGGCGGCCGCCGCCGAGGAGAGCAGCTGGACGAAGGGGAAGTAGACCGATATCAGCCACTGGCCCCGGACGCGGGCCTGCCGGTAGGAGTCGCTGCGCTGCGCGAAGCGCGCGGCGCCGGCGTTCTCGCGGCGGAAGGCCTGGACGAGGCGCAGTCCGGCCACGGACTCCTGGAGGTCGGCGTTGACCAGGCTGACCCGGTCGCGGGCCAGTTCGTACGCGGCGACCGACCTGCGGCGGAAGACGATCGTGCCCACGACGAGCACGGGCAGGGTCGCAAAGACGAGCAGGGCCAGTTCCACGTCGAGGACCAGCAGGGCGACGAGGATCCCGAAGAAGGTCAGGACCGAGACGACGGCCGTGACCAGGCCGGTCTGCAGGAAGCTGGACAGCGAGTCCACGTCGGTGGTCATCCGGGTCATGATCTTGCCGGTGAGCTCGCGCTCGTAGTAGTCCAGGCCCAGCCGCTGGAGCTGGGCGAAGATCTTGACGCGCAGGGCGTACAGCACGCGCTCGCCGGTGCGCCCGGTCATCCGGGTCTCCGCGAACTGCGCGGCCCACTGGGCGAGGACCACCGCGAGGGCGAGCCCGGCGGCCACCCACACGGCGCCGAGGGCGGCCTGCTGCACGCCCTGGTCGATGCCGTGCCGGATCAGGATCGGCAGCAGCAGTCCGGAGCCCGCGTCGAGGGCGACCAGGCCGAGGCTGACCGCCAGCGGGGCCCAGAAGCCCTTCAGCAGACGGCGCAGGTTGTAGCTCTCCTCGGCGGCCGCGGCCCGCTCCTCGTCCACCTCCGGCTCGTCGTCGGCGGGCGGCAGCGCGGCCACCTGGGCCAGGAGCTGGGGCGTCGCGGGCATCCCGGCGACTGCTCCGGCCAACGAGTGGCCCGCTCCGGGCGGACCGCCGGCGGCGGAGGCGGAAGCCGCGGCCGCGGCGGGGGCGGGGTCCTCCTCGCGGCGGCGCCACAGCTCGGGGGTGACTCCGTCGGCCACGCGCCGCCTGGCGTTGACGGTCTCGCTGTCGATCTCCGCCTCAAGCTCGATGTCCCGCTCGATGTCCCGGTCGGCGTCCCCCTCCAGGTCCCGCTCGAACTCCGTCATCGCGGCGGCGTCGGGGGTGCGCGGGGAGCCCGCGCCGAGCGCGTCGGGGTCGGTGAGCAGCCTGCGGTACAGGGCGGAGCGGCGCTGCAGCTCCTCGTGCGTACCGAGGTCGGCGAGCCGGCCGTGTTCGAGTACGGCGATCCGGTCGGCGAGGGCCAGGGTGGAGCGGCGGTGGGCGATGAGCAGAGTGGTGCGGCCGGCCATGACGGCCCGCAGCGCCTCGTGGATCTCGTGCTCGACGCGGGCGTCGACGGCGGAGGTGGCGTCGTCGAGGAGCAGCAGGCGGGGGTCGGTGAGGATGGCGCGGGCGAGGGCGATGCGCTGCCGCTGGCCCCCGGAGAGGGTCAGGCCCTGCTCGCCGACCTTGGTGTCGTACCCGGCGGGCAGGGCCTCGACGAAGCCTTCGGCCTGTGCGGCGCGGGCGGCGGCCCGGACCTCGTCCTCGGTGGCCTCGGGGCGCCCGTACGCGATGTTCGCGCGGATGGTGTCCGAGAACAGGAAGGAGTCCTCGGGCACCAGCCCGATCGCGGCGCGCAGGGAGTCGTAGGTCAGCTCGCGGACGTCGTGGCCGCCTACGCGCACGGTGCCGTGGTCGGCGTCGTAGAACCGGGGCAGGAGGAGCGAGAGGGTGGACTTCCCGCTCCCGGAGGCGCCGACGACGGCGACGGTCTCGCCCTCGGCGATGCGCAGCGAGAACCCGTCGAGGACGGGGCGCGCCGGGTCGTACCCGAAGCGGACGTCGTCGAACTCGACGGTGGCGGGCGCGTCGGCCGGCAGCTCCGCGGCGCCCTCCCGGATGGCGGGCTCGGTGTCGATCAGCTCGAAGACGCGCTCGGCGCCGGCGCGGGCCTGCTGCCCGACGGTGAGGACCATGGCGAGCATGCGGACGGGGCCGACGAGCTGGGCGAGGTAGGTGGAGAAGGCCACGAAGGTGCCGAGGGTCACCTGTCCCCGGGTGGCCATCCAGCCGCCGAGGCCCAGCATGGCGACCTGCCCGAGGGCGGGGACGGCCTGCAGGGCGGGGGTGTAGCGGGAGTTCAGCCGGATGGTGCGCATCCGGCCGCCGAACAGCCTGCGGCCGGCCGCGCGGAGCTTGCCGGTCTCCTGCTCCTCCTGGCCGAAGCCCTTGACCACGCGGACGCCGGTCACGGCCCCGTCGACGACGCCGGCGACGGCGGCGGCCTGGCCCTGGGCGTACCAGGTGGCGGGGAAGAGCTTGCGGCGGCTGCGCTTGGCGATGAACCACAGCGCGGGGGCCATCAGCAGGGCGACGAGGGTGAGCAGCGGGGACAGCCACAGCATGATGCCGAGGGATATCCCGAAGAGGAGGAAGTTCCCGATGGTCATCGGGAGCATGAACAGCAGGCCCTGGATGAGCTGCAGGTCGCTGGTGGCCCGCCCGATGACCTGGCCGGTGGACAGCTCGTCCTGGCGCCGCCCGTCGAGGCGGGCGATCGTGTCGTACATGTCGGTGCGCAGGTCGTGCTGGACGTCGAGGGCGAGCCGTCCGCCGTAGTACCTGCGGATGTAGGTGAGGACGTACACGAGTACGGCGGCGCCGATGAACATCCCCGCCCAGGGGGCCATCTCCCGGGTCTTGTCGCCGACGACGTCGTCGATGATGACCTTGGTGACCAGCGGCACGAGGGCCATGACGGCCATGCCGCCCAGCGAGGAGCCGAGTGCCAGCAGCACGTTGGCCTTGTACCGCCAGGTGTAGGCGGTGAGCCTGCGGCCCCAGCCCTGTTTCTCCCCGGTCGCCGTCTCTGCCGCCGCCACGTGGTGCCTCCCCGTTCGTCCTGGTCCTGCCGCCTCCCCCAACGCGCCGACCGGCGGATTTCATCCCGCCGCAACAATCGAACGGTGTTCCGCCCCGGTCCGCGAGCCTGCCGGGGCCGTACGGGGAGGGGGCCGCGGAGCTCCGTACGGCGGCCGGTGATACTCAGGCCATGACGATCAAGGAACCCGGAACCGCCCCGCCGGCCGCTGCGACACCCCTGCTGCCGGGTCCGGCGGGGGAGGCGTGGCCGGAACCGGAACCGGAGGCCGAGGACGACCTGCTCCTGTCGGGCTGGTTCACCCCGGGCCAGGCGGTCTGAGGGGGTCCACGTCGGTCTACGGGGCGTCGAACTCGTACTCCAGCACGTAGGCGGCGGAGTCGAGCACCATCTCGTTGACCTCGACCGGCTTCCCCTCGGCGGTGCAGGCCGTACGGCAGACCAGCACCACCGGGGTCCCGGCAGCCAGCCCCAGCCGGGCCGCCTCGTCGGCGCTGGGCATCCGGGACCGGATCTCCTCGCGGAAGCGGGCCGGCCGGTGGCCCAGCTCGGCAAGGCGGGCGTAGACACCGCCGGGGCCGGTGTCGGGCTCGGTGACCGGGGTCCCGGCCACGAGGGCGGCATCGAGATAGGACGTGGCGAGCATGACGGGCTTCCCGTCGAGCAGGAACCTACGGCGGCGCACGCAGGCGGGTGCACCGGCCTCCAGCCCGAGCTGGGCGGCAAGGCCCGCCGGAAGGGCCTCCTCGGTGATGCCGAGCACCTCGACTTCGGGGTCGTGGCCCTTGCCGTCGGCAGCCCAGATGGACCCTCCGGCGCCCCACACCTCGACGGCCAGCCGCTGGATGCCGCGCCGCCGGATGCCGACCTTGAACTCCCGCACGAAGACCCCGGCGCCTTTGCGCGCCTCGGCAAGCCCCTCGGCTTGCAGGACACCGAACGCCTGGCGCGCCGTCATCCGCGCCACCCCGTACGCGCTCATGAGGTCGCTCTCCCCGGGCAGCCGGTCGCCCGGACCGTACTCTCCGGAGGCGATGGCGTCCTTCAGCGCGGCGGCGATGCGCAGGTACTTGGGCAGCCGTGCGGTGGCGTCCTCAGGCATGTGTGCTCCCGTCCATCCCGCCAGCCTAGGGGCGCACCGTCGGCGCACCTACGAGGCGCCCCCGGCCCCCATAAGGGCGAACCTGTCTAGACACCTCTTGACCCGGGCCCTTTGCACCCTTTGACTGAGCGCAGGTATCTAGATAGGTGGTCGCCATGGTCCTGCCCTCCGCCGATGAGATCTTCCTGCTTCTGCCCCGGAACACCCGCGCTCCGGGACGGGCCCGCGCACTGCTGCGGGAGCGGCTGGCCGCCTGGGAGGTCGAGGCGGAGCCCACCGCGACGGCCGAGCTGCTGCTGTCGGAGCTGGTGACCAATGCCGTCCGGCACGCCCGTGCCCCGCAGGGGCGGGACATCGGCGTCCGGCTCGCCCGCCGCGACGGCGTGCTGCGCGTCGAAGTCTCCGACGCGGGCCCGCCCGTCACACTCACGCCGCAGGTCGTGGCGGACGAGGACGAGCGGGGCCGCGGCCTCGCGATCGTCTCGGCCCTGGCCGAGCGGTGGGGCTGCTGCCCCCGCCGCCACGGCATCGGCAAGGCCGTCTGGGCCGAGGTGGCCGTCAGGGAGTAGCAGCCGGCTTCACCACGGGGGGCTCGGCCAGGGGCTTGTTCTCACAGCCCAGGGCGTCGGTCACCCGGCGGGCCATGAGGTAGGTCAAGGCGGTCTGCCGGTCACGGGCCGCCTGGTCGACGTCCGTCCGGCCGATGTTGACCGTGTAGGAGGCATCGGCGTAGAGCCACGCCGACTTCGAGCGCTCACCGAGGTCGCCAGGCAGAGTGCAGGCAATGTACATCCTGGTATGGGTGTCACTGCTTGCACCGAAGGCGTCGTTCACCGCGTAGGGGGCGCCTCCGGGCAGGGGGTTTTCAGCGCCCTGCGAGACACGGGGGGCCCACCCGAACCCGAACGTCGCGCGCTCGACGGCGGCCCTGGGTCGGAAGGCGCAGGCGTACTCCGGCAGCGTCTCCTTCTGGGGCTCCATCCCGCGGAGCTCGCCTTCCAGCGCTTCTGCAAAGCGTTCCGAGCTGCTGCTGATCTGCGTGTCGAAGTCCTCACCCCGGAGGACCTTCCGCAGGGAAGCCCCCTCTTCCGACGACGGTCGCACTTCGCACAGCGGCGCCCTCTCGGACTCGGACCCGCCTGCGCCGCACGCTGCCAGCATCACCACGGCGAGCAGGACGGCTGCGGAACGGCCTACGCGCCGGAGCCCTATCACCCTTGGCCCGCACTGCCGGGCGCCGGCTTCACCACGGGGGGCTCGGCCAGGGGCTTGTTCTCACAGCCCAGGGCGTCGGTCACCCGGCGGGCCATGAGGTAGGTCAAGGCGGTCTGCCGGTCACGGGCCGCCTGGTCGACGTCCGTCCGCGGGGGGCCGGCGGGCCGCGAAGCCTTCGCCTGGAGCCAGGCCGCCTTCGACGGCCCGCCGAGTTCGCCGGGCATCTCGCAGGTGACGAGCATGGCCGTATCGGTGTCGTTGGCCTGCCCGTGGGCACCGCCCGCCGTTTGGAACGGCACGGCGTCGGGCAGGGGCTGCTCCGCCTCCGTCGACGTACGCGAGACCCAGCGGAAGCTGAAGGTCACCCGGTCACCGCCGTTCTGTCCCGCCGCCCACAGGGCGCAGGTCTGCTTCGGCGACGTCCGCCCGGCCGGGCTCATCCCGGGCAACGCGCTCCGCAGCGTTGTCGCCACGTCGTCCGTGCTGTTGTAGACCAGCGCCTCGAACTCCTGCGCACCGAGGATCTCCTTCAGCAGGACGCCTTCCTCCGAGGAGGCGCTGACCCCGCACGGCTGCCCGCTCTTCGCCTCAGGCTCCCCGGAGGAGCACGAGGCCAGCATCACCACGGCGAGCAGGGCAGTCGCCGATGGCACGAACGCCTTGAGCACGTTACGGCCGCAGGTGCGCACGGGCAGCCTCCCGACCAGCGGAATACGCATCGCCGGCCCCGTCCTTGGCGTGCTCGAACGCAGGGTTCCCGCCCATCTTTCGCTCATCTCTCCATGCATCCAAGAGTTCGTTGGTCCCGTCCATGCCCGCCGCGTAATTCGTGCTGGAATCCTGCTTGCTCTGCTCCTCGGCCGCGTCCTTGACGCCCTCGACCCAGTCGTACTTGCCTGCATCGATCAACGACCCTCCGATCGTGCTCACGACCGGGATCTCGCCGATGAGCCCGTTCACTCCGGCTGCCGTGTACTCAGCCGTACCCTCCGCCCACTTGACCTGGTCGTCTTCCTTGTCCTTGTACACGTCGGCCCCGATGCCGTTGAGGGCGCCCGTTGCCGCTCCGATGTCATGGGCACGGTTGTCCCAGTCGACACCGGCCTTCTGGGGGTCGGCCTCGTAGCGGTCAGCCGTCACGAGTTGTTCCGCCGAGTACACCTGCTCCGCCATCACCAGCAAGCCGTACGACGGGCCGTCGTCCGCAATGCCGCGCATGACCCGGATCAGGCTGCCCTGGCCCACCGCGATCTGTGCGTTGTCCCCCGCACCATGGATGGAGTCGTTGCCCTTGATGCCACCCAGGTCGGAGTTCTGGCCGCCGAGGATGACGTGCGTGTCCTCCACGTAGTCGACCAGCGCCTTCGCCATCGGCTGGCGCAGGCCCTCCAGGTCCTCGGGGAACTTGTCCCCGCCCATCTCGTCGTCCAGCATGCGGATCGCGTGGTGCATCACGCGGGCCTGGCCCTCGGTGTGGGGGCCGGGCGGGCCGAGCTTCTCGCCGTCCGTGTGGCCGGTCGCCGCCGCCTGGAGGGCGGCGCCCAGGCCGGCCGTTTTGTCGCCGTCCATCTCGATCGGCGGGCCGACGGCGGTCGAGATCCACGGGTCCGGCATGTCGCGGTCGTTGAGCAGGTACTTCAGGTGCTCGTTCTTGTTCCCGGGCGCCTCGGGGTCGAGGAAGTACGTCGCCGAGTCCGGGTCCTTGGCCATGATGCCCAGCAGGCCGTCCAGCGGGTCCGAGACCAGGTTCGGGCGCTGGGAGTCGTAGGCGTGGTCGTACATGTGCGGCTTCGACTTCTCGGCCTCGATCATGCCGTCGCCGAGGTCGTTGAGGAACTGCTTGCCGTAGCCGCCGCCGTTTGCCATCAGCGTGACCAGCGACTGGTAGCCGTACGTCGGCCGCAGGCCCTTGGCGACCAGCTCGGGGCCCTGCTCCTTGAGCCCGTTGACGAAGGGCTTGTAGGCGTAGCTCTCCGGGTCCTTGGTGCCCGAGGCGATCGTGCCGGCGAGGCCGGAGTTGATCGACTCGTAGAGCTTCTTCTCCGCTGCCGACGCACCGCGGTCGTTGGACGCCAGGTTCATCTGGTCGGCGAGGTGCAGGGTGTCCTTCGCGCCCAGGGAGTGCAGGTATGCCTCGCTGAAGTGCGGGTCGCCGCTGTTCTGGCGCAGCAGCTCGTCGTAGTGCTTCAGCTCCTCGGGGGAGGCGTCACCCGAGCGGATCTTGTGGGTGAGGGCCAGCGCTTCCACGGCCTCGACGTCGTTCACGGGCTTGGAGTTGAAGCCGAACATGGAGGTCCCGTCCGCGCCCGAGGCGTTGAGCAGGGCCGTCTTGACGTCCTCGTCGAACTCGGTGACCACCTTCACCGTGTCGGCGATCCGGCGGGTCCAGGACCGCTCGACCTCCGGGAGGTCGGGGTCGTGGCGGATCGCGTTCACCGAGGCGGGGTCGGCCTTGCTGAAGTCGTAGCTCGCGATGCCCGCGTCGGAGACCTTCATGCCGGCCTTGACGGCGTCCGCGACGGCGGAGGTCACCCGCCCCTTCAGCTCCGTGAACCGGGCGTGCGCGTCGCGCAGCAGCGACTCCATCGCCAGCGCCTCGGTCTGGGCCGCGTCGAACTCGCCGCGGGTCATGGCGGAGTTGCTGCTCGCGGTGGTTGCGCTGCTGCCGATCCAGCCGTTGCCCTTGGAGACGCTCTGGACCTCCTTCTCGTACACGTCCTCCATCGTCTTGAACTTCGCGGCCATCGATTTCCAGCCGTCGGCGGCCGTGGTCAGCGCGGAGAGGTCCGTCTGCATGATCTCTTGGTAGCTCGGCACGTCGTTCCCCTACACCCCGTCGACCTTGGACTGCACGGGCTGGAAACTGCTGCCCGTCAACTGGTCGTTGCCGGTGAAGAGGTTCGAGGCGCCGCGCAGGGCCGTCTTCTCCGAGTCGAGCCGCCCCATCAGCCGTTTGACCTGGTCGTCCCAGTGCGTGTGCGCCTTGGCCAGGCCCACGGCGGTCTCCCATCCGTGGAAGGCCTTGACGGCGCCCTGCGTCGGTTCGTCGGCGGCGTCAGCGGCCTTCTTCGTACCGGGCTGCAGGACGTTCTCGATGGTGTTGGCGGCCTTCTTCTTCTCCGGCGGGGCCGTCGCGAGGACGCCGTAGCCGCCACCGCCGCCCGGGTCCGCGGCGAGCTGGTTCAGCCGCATCTGCGGCGACGGGCCGGCGGCCGCGGCCTGCTTCTGCCGGGCCCACTCCTGCTCGAACGACACCGTTCCCCCTGAGACATCCGTTTCGGCCTTGACCGCCACCACCCTAGCCAGGGGTCCCAGCCGCCCCCGCCGGGACCCCGGGCGGACGGCCGGCCATGGCCGGAACTTGCCGTTGTCTACAGGTGGGTGGGGGCGAACATCTTCAGGGTGGCCGGGAGGACGAGGACGGAGGGGCCCGGCGTGGCCAGGGCCTGCTTGAGGTCCGCCGCCAGCGCCTGCGGGGTGGTCGTGGCCGCCGGGACGCCGAAGGAGGCGGCCAGCGCGACGAAGTCGGGGCGGGCCAGTTCCGTCCCGGTGGCGCTGCCGAAGGAGTCCGTCATGTACGCGCGCAGGATGCCGTAGCCACCGTCGTCCACGATCAGCCAGGTCACGTCCAGGTCGTGCTGGCGGGCCGTGGCCAGGTCGGCGAGGGAGTACATCGCGCCGCCGTCGCCGGACACGGCCAGCACGGGGGTGCCCGGTTCCGCCACGCAGGCGCCGAGGGCCGCGGGGAAGGCGTAGCCGAGGCCGCCCGCGCCCTGGGCCGAGTGCATGGTGTTGGGATGCTTGGGGTCGAAGGCCGACCACGCCCAGTAGGACAGGATCGTCATGTCCCAGAACGACGGCGAGCGGGCGGGCAGGGCGGTGCGGATCGAGGTCAGCAGCTGCTGCTCCAGGCCCACGTCCTGGCCGGCCAGCCGGTCCGCGATGTCCGCGAGGACCGCCTTCACCCGGTCGGCGGCCGACGGGTCCTCGCGCACCGGGACCGTCTCCAGCAGGGCTTGGAGCGCCAGCCGGGCGTCGGCGTGGATGCCGAGGCCGGGGTGGTTGGACTCCAGCTTGCCGAGGTCCGCCTCGATCTGGACGACCCGGCCGGTGGGGAAGAAGGTGTGGTAGTTCGAGGAGAGTTCGCCGAGGCCCGAGCCGACGACCAGCAGGACGTCCGCGCCCTCCAGGAAGTCGGTCATGTGGCGGTCCTCCAGCCAGGACTGGAGGGACAGCGGATGGTTCCAGGGGAAGGCGCCCTTGCCGCCGAAGGTGGTGACGACCGGCGCGTTCAGCCGTTCGGCGAGCTGCTTGAGCTTGCCCGCGGCGTCGGCCCGCACCACACCGCCGCCCGCGACGATCACCGGGCGGGCGGCCTGCGACAGCCAGTGCGCGGCGACCGCCGTCAGCTCGGGTCGCGGGGCCAGCTCGTGCGGGGTGGCGTCCATGCCGGTGACCTGCGGGATGAACGTCTCGGCCCGCAGGACGTCCTCGGGGATCTCCACCCAGACGGGGCCGTGCGGGGCGGTGAGCGCCGACTCCCAGGCCTCGGCGACCACCGAGGGGATCTGCGAGGGGGTGCGGACCACGTGGACGGACTTGACCACGTCCCGGAAGGAGGCGGACTGGTCGCGCAGTTCGTGCAGGTGGCCGCGGCGGCCGCCGCCGAGTCCCGCGACCGGCACCTGGGAGGCGATCGCGAGGACCGGGGCGGAGGCGGCCGCCGCCTCGGCGAGGGCAGGCAGGGCCATCAGGGCGCCGGGGCCGGTGGACAGCAGCAGCGGCACGGCTTCGCCGGTGATGCGGCCGTAGGCGTCGGCGGCGAAGCCGGCGTTGTTCTCCGTGCGCAGGCCGATCAGCCGCAGGTCGGAGCGGCCGACCGCGTCGAAGACGCCGAGCGCGTGCTGGCCCGGCAGGCCGAAGACGGTGGTCGCGCCGAGCGAGCGCAGCGTCTCCACGACCAGGTCTCCGCCCGTGCGGCCCGGCGGCGGTGCGAGGGCGGCCGCCGTCTGGGCCTCGGTGGGACGGAGTACCAGGTCATGGTCGTGCGTCACGGTGCTTGGTTGCCCTTCGCCTTCGCCGCCGCGATCTGACGGCTCATGATCGTCGTGAGTTCGTACGCGGTGTGCGAGGCCGCGACCGAGGTGATCTCGGCGTGATCGTACGCCGGGGCGACCTCGACCACGTCCGCGGAGACCAGGTTGCAGGAGGACAGGCCGCGGATGATCTCCAGGAGCTCGCGGGAGGTCATGCCGCCCGCCTCCGGGGTGCCGGTGCCGGGCGCGTGCGCCGGGTCCAGCACGTCGATGTCGATCGAGATGTAGAGCGGGCGGTCGCCGATGCGCTGGCGCAGCTGGTCCGCGACCTCGTCGGCGCCGCGCCGGTAGACGTCGGCGGAGGTGACGATGCCGAAGCCCATCTTGGCGTCGTCGTCCAGGTCCTGCTTGCCGTACAGCGGGCCGCGGGTACCGACGTGGGAGAGTGCCTCGGTGTCGAGGATGCCCTCCTCGACGGCGCGGCGGAACGGGGTGCCGTGGGTGTACTCGGCGCCGAAGTAGGTGTCCCAGGTATCCAGGTGGGCGTCGAAGTGGAGCAGCGCGACCGGGCCGTGCTTCTTGGCGACCGAGCGCAGCAGCGGCAGGGCGATGGTGTGGTCGCCGCCGAGGGTCATGAGGCGGGAGCCGGCGCCGAGCAGTTCGTCGGCGGCGGCCTCGACCGTCTCGACGGCCTCGTTGATGTTGAAGGGGTTCACGGCGATGTCGCCGGCGTCGGCGACCTGCGCGAGGGCGAAGGGGGAGGCGTCCTGCGCCGGGTTGTACGGGCGCAGCAGGCGGGAGGCCTCGCGGATGGCGTTGCCGCCGAAGCGGGCGCCGGGCCGGTAGGAGACGCCGGAGTCGAAGGGCACCCCGACCACGGCGACGTCGGCGGAGCCGACCTCGTCGAGGCGCGGCAGCCGGGCGAAGGTCGCCGGGCCCGCGTAGCGCGGGATGCGGGAGGAGTCGACGGGGCCGCGCGGCTGCGTGCTCATGGGGGTGCCCTTCTGGAAGTCCTTCGAGTGCGGTCCTTCGAGCGTAAGCGGGTGCCCGCGGACCGCGAAGTGTACGTTTCCTCCATTGAGCCCCCTCTACCTGTACGGAGTATCCATGGAGGCTTTCTCCGTCCCGGCGGCCCCGCCCACCCCGCCGGTCGCACTGGGCGCGCTGCTGCCCGACCGGGAGCTGGGCCTGCGCCACCTCGCGGGGCCCGCGGAGGCCGAGGTGCACGGGGTGCACGCCTCCGAGATGGCCGATCCGTCCCCGTACCTGCTGGGCGGCGAGCTGCTGCTCACGGCGGGGGCGGAACTGGCCGGGGCCGATGCGGGGGCGTATGTGGCCCGGCTCGCCGCGGCCGGGGTGGCGGCGCTCGGCTTCGGAGTCGCCCCCGTGCACGAGGTGGCACCGCCGGGCCTCGCCGAGGCCTGCGAGCGGTACGGGCTGCCCCTGCTGGAGGTCCCGCCCGGTACTCCTTTCAGCGCCGTGGCCCGGGCGGTGTGGCGGCTGATGGCGGGGGCCCGGACGCGGGAGCTGCGGCGGGTCACCGAAGCCCAGCAGTCGCTGGCGGCGGCGGCCGCCCGGCCCGACCCGGTGCCGGCGGTGCTGGCCCGCCTCGCGGCGAGCCTGGGCGGCTGGGCGGCGCTGCTCCCGGCGACGGAACCGGCAGCAGAACCAGAGCCTGCCGCTCCGGAATCCGGGGCGGCGCCGGCGCCGGTGTACGGGGTGGAACCGAAAGCCGGAGCCGCGTCGGGACCCGGGGCGGCACCGGGAGCGGCGCGGGCCGGAGCGGCGGGAGCGGCGCAGGCCGGAGCGGCGGGGCCCGCGCCGGCCGAAGCAGCGGCGGCGGCCCCGGCCGGCGTCGAGGCCGGGCCCGCGCCCGCCGGGGAGGTGCGCGCGGCGGTGGCGGAGCTGGCCCGCCGGGTCGCGCCCGGCGCGGCGGCGACCGCCACCGACACCTTCGGCGGGCTGCACCTGGCCGCCTACGCCGTGGGGGCCGGCCGGGTGCTCGTCCTCGCCGTCCCCTCCCGCGCCCCCGGCGACCACACCGTGGCCTCCGTCGCCGCGGTCCTGCTGGCCCTGCTCACCGCGCACCGCCCGGCCGGCACGGAGGCCGCGGCCCTGACCCGGCTGCTCCTGGACGGGGACCCCGACGCGGCCCTGGCCCCCGGCCCCTGGCACGTGGTGCACGCCCGCGGCTCCGGCGACCCGCGCGCCCTGGCCCAGGCCCTGGGCACCGTCCTGCTGGACCCGGGCGGGGACCCCGTACGCCTGCTCGCCGAGCGCAGCCCGCAGCCGCGGCCCGGATGGCGCCTGGGGGTGAGCGCCCCGGCGGCGCCCGGCGCCCTGGCGGCCGCCGACGGCCAGGCCCGCCGCGCCCTGGAGCGGGCCGAGGCGGCCCGGGCCCCCCTGGCACGGCACGCCGAGCCGGGGTTGGCGGGGCTGATCGGCGAGGACGAGGCCCGGGCGTACGCCGAGGCCCTGCTCGGGCCGCTCTCCCCGGTGCTGCGCGGGACGTTGCGCGGCTGGCTGGCGCACCACGGCGGCTGGGACCGCGCCGCTGCCGCCCTCGGGGTGCACCGCAACACCGTCCGCCAGCGCGTGGCCCGCTGCGCGGAGCTGCTGGGGCGGGACCTGGACGACCCGGACACCCGGATGGAGCTGTGGTTCGCGCTGCGCCGCGAGGAGTCCGGGCCGCCGCGGAGCAGCCCGCACCCGGCCCCCCGCCCGGGCCCGCCCGTCGGGCCCGGGCCGGCGCCCGGTGCGGAGCCACGGCCGGGCGGCTGACACGCCCCGCCGCGGGCCCCGCGCGGCCGCGGCCGGGCGGGGGGCGACCCTACGATGTGCCGCATGCTCGGCATGTGCGTACCGGCGCGGGGCCTCCCCCTCGGGGCGCGGCTGGCCCCGGCCGTCCGCATGCTGGTGTGCGCGGCCGTCCCCTGGTACCTGTGCGTGTGGCTCGGGACGAGCACCGCGCCGGTGCCGGCCGCCCTGCCCGCCGTGCTCATCCTGCGCGAGGACGTGTTCGCCGCGCCCCGGCTGGCCGTGGAGCGGCTGGCGGGGGTGGTCGCGGGCGTCCTGCTGAGCGTGCTGGTCCTGCACTGGCTGCCCCCGGGCGGTCCGTCCTTCGCGGTGCTGCTGGTGTGCGGCTGCGCCGGGATGTTCCTGCTCGGCGGCCCCGGCTCCCCCAACCAGCAGGTTCTGGTCACGGCCCTGGTGGTCTACGCGACGCCGGTGCCCGGCTATCCGCTGGCCCGGCTGGTGGAGAGCGCCGTCGGCATCGCCGTCGTGGTGGTCCTGGGCCCGCTGCTGTGGCTGCCCGACCCGTACCGGCAGGCCGCGGGCGGCCTGGAGGCGTACCGGTCCCGGCTGGGCGCGGTGCTCGGGCGGGTCCGCGCCCGGGCCGCGGCGGGGCGGCCCACGGGCCACGGCCCGCTGGACCCGATGGCGCTGTGGCACCGGCCGTACGAACTGTCCGCCGCACTGGAGCGCGGAACGGGCCGCCTGCTGCTCCTGCCGCCCCGGGCTGCCCCGGACGCAGCCGCGGGCACGCTCCGGGGCCGGCTGCGGCTGGCCGCCCGGACGGCGCCCGCCCTGCTGTTCCTCACCCGGGAGCTGGAGGCCCGGACCGCCGACGGGGCCGTCGGAGGCGCCGGGGCCGCGGGGGCCGACGCCGCGGTGCTCGACCTGGCCCCGCTGATCGGGGCGACCTCCCGGGCCCTCGACGCGGCCCTGGGCGGCGCGGACGGCGCCGACTGCGCGGCCCTGCTGCGCCGGGCCCTGGACCTGGAGGCGGAGCACCGGGCGGCGCACCCCGGCCGGCGCGACACCGCCCTGCGGGCCGGGCTGTACCTCACCCACGAGGCTCTGGCCGACCACCTCGCCCGCGGCGGCGGCTGAACCGGCGCCGAGTCAGGTCGGTCACTCTCTCTGGACAGGGGCGACAACCCGCCGGTAACTTAGTCTGAGCAAGCGCTTAGGCATAAGCGGCGGACCGCCGCGCACCGAAGGGAGCCGGCCGTGCGCCGTACCGTTTTCACCGAGGACCACGAGGCGTTCCGCGAGACCATCCGCGCCTTCATCGAGGCCGAGGTCGTCCCCGTCTACGACGAGTGGTTCCAGGCCGGTCAGGCGCCGCGCGACTTCTACTACAAGCTCGGCGAGCTGGGCGTCTTCGGCATCAACGTCCCCGAGGAGTTCGGCGGCGCGGGCCTGGACACCCACAAGTTCGAGGCCGTCCTGTACGAGGAGACCTCCCGTGCGGGCGTGAACTTCGGCGGCTCCGGCGTGCACGTGCTGCTCGCCCTCCCCTACATCAAGATGCTCTCGACGGACGAGCAGAAGAAGCGCTACCTGCCGAAGTTCGTCACCGGCGAGGAGATGTGGGCCCTGGCGATGACCGAGCCGGGCACCGGCTCCGACGTCGCGGGCATGAAGACCACCGCCAAGCTCTCCGAGGACGGCACCCACTACGTCCTCAACGGCTCCAAGACCTTCATCACCGGCGGCGTCCACGCCGACCGCGTCATCGTCTGCGCCCGCACCTCGGCCCCGCGCGAGGACGACCGCCGCTTCGGCATCTCCCTGTTCGCCGTGGACACCAAGTCCGAGGGCTACTCGATCGGCCGCAAGCTGGACAAGCTGGGCCTGCGCACCTCCGACACCGCCGAGCTGGCGTTCGTCGACGTCAAGGTGCCCGTCGAGGACCTCATGGGCGAGGAGAACAAGGGCTTCTACTACCTCGGCGCCAACCTGCCCTCCGAGCGCTGGGGCATCGCCTTCGGCGCCTACGCGCAGGCCAAGGCCGCCGTCCGGTTCGCCCAGCAGTACGTGACCGACCGCACCGTCTTCGGCAAGCCGGTCGCGCACTTCCAGAACACCAAGTTCGAACTGGCCTCCTGCCAGGCCGAGGTGGACGCCGCCGAGGC
Source organism: Streptomyces sp. cmx-4-9 (assembly GCF_046548835.1). Classification (NCBI taxonomy): domain Bacteria; kingdom Bacillati; phylum Actinomycetota; class Actinomycetes; order Kitasatosporales; family Streptomycetaceae; genus Streptomyces; species Streptomyces sp. cmx-4-9. The sequence continues at coordinate 354,918 of NZ_JAEBEE010000007.1, forward strand.
GGTCGCCGACCGCGCCCTGGAGGCCCTGGACGCCGGTGAGCTCACCGCCGCCGAGGCCGCCTCCGCGAAGCTGTTCTGCACCGAGGTCGCCCACCGCGTCATCGACAAGTGCCTCCAGCTGCACGGCGGCTACGGCTACATGAACGAGTACCCGATCGCCCGCCTGTACGCCGACAACCGCGTGAACCGCATCTACGGCGGCACCAGCGAGGTCATGAAGTCCATCATCGCCAAGTCGATGGGCCTGTAAGGGACTTCGAGGACCCCGGGACCTCCCGGACCTGCCCTTCACCTTCACCCATGAACGAGGCACTGACGACACTCCTCGACCTGCTCGACCTGGAGCAGATCGAGGAGAACATCTTCCGCGGTACCAGCCGTTCGGCGCTGGTACCGCGCGTCTTCGGCGGTCAGGTCGCGGCCCAGGCACTGGTCGCGGCCGGCCGCACCGTGCCGGCGGACCGCACCGCGCATTCGCTGCACTCGTACTTCCTGCGCGTCGGCGACCCGGGCGCCCCCATCGTGTACTCGGTGGACCGCATCCGCGACGGACGCTCCTTCACCACGCGCCGGGTCGTCGCGGTCCAGCACGGGCAGCCCGTCTTCCACCTCTCGGCGTCCTTCCAGGCGTACGAGGACGGCCTGGACCACCAGGCCGCCATGCCGGCCGCACCGGACCCGGAGACCCTGCCCACCGCGGCCGAGGCCCTGCCCGCCTACCGGGAGGTCTTCCGCGACCCGGACACCGTGGAACGCCTGATCGAGGCCCGCGGGGCGGTCGACCTGCGGTACGCCACGGTGCCGCCCTGGGGCAGCGTGGGCCGGCCGGTCGAGCCGCGCTCGCAGGTGTGGTTCCGTACGGCCGGGAAGCTGGAGAGCGAGGACCCGCTGCTCCACACCTGCCTGGCCACGTACGTCTCCGACATGACCCTGCTGGACTCGGTGCTGCTCGCGCACGGACGCGGCGGCTGGGCCGTCGGTGACGTGGTGGGGGCCTCGCTGGACCACGCGATGTGGTTCCACCGGCCGTTCCGCGCGGACGAGTGGCTGCTCTACGACCAGGAGTCCCCCTCGGCGGCAGCCGGCCGGGGCCTGGGCCAGGCCCGCATCTGGACCCAGGACGGCCGGCTGGCCGTCACCGTCATCCAGGAGGGCGTCGTCCGCGTGCCCCGCAGCTGACCGCCCGCCCCGGGCCGGGCGGCGGGCGGCCCCGCGGCGCCCTACAGCAGGCCCGCGGCGTCCAGCAGGTACGCCACCATCGGGTCGTAGAAGCGCGGGTCGCGCACGTGGTCGTCCAGGGGGACCGCCACCTGGAGGGTGCCCTCGGCCTCGCCGAGGAACAGCGCCGGGTCGTTGCAGTCCGCGTAGCCCACCGCGTCCAGGCCCCGCTGCGCCGCGCAGCCCGCCCAGCCGTGGTCGGCGACGACCAGGTCCGGCAGCGGGCGGCCCTCCGCGGCGAGGCCGTCCAGGATCGCGGCCATCGGCTCCGGCGAATGGGTGTGCCACAGCGTCGCGCCCCGCTCCAGCACGGCGACGTCCGCGAACTGCCACACCGAGCCCTCGTCGGCGGTCAGCCCGCGCGGGATCTCCACGATCCCGCAGCCCGCGGCGCGCAGGGCGGCGGCCGTGGCCCGGTGGACGTCCAGCAGGCCGCCCGGGTGGCCGGTGGCGAAGAGCACGCTCTGCCGGTCGAGCGCGGCCTTGCGCAGCCGCGCCGCCAGCCGGTCCAGTCCGCCCACGGTCAGCTCGGGGTCGATGGTGTCCTGGCCGTGGCGGTACGCCGGGTCGTCCACGACCCCGCAGCGCTCCGCCATCACCGCGAGGACGTCCTGCTCGTCGCTCCAGCGGTCGCCCAGTTCCAGGCCGAGCCAGTAGTGCCGGTCGCCGTTGGCGAGCTTGCGGTAGTGCGAGAGGTTGTTGTCGCGGGGCGTGGCCACCTGCCCCGCGATCCGGGTGCGGACCAGGTGGTCGACGAGTTCGGCGCGGCTCGGTACGGACGTCTCTATCGGCTTCGGCATGCGGCCCATTCTGCCGCCGCGGCGGCGCAGCCGTCCTGCCCGTTCCGTCCAGCGGACGCCCCGCCTCACCCCGACAGCGCCCCGAACGCCCCGTTCGCGAGGCGCCGCAGCAGCGCTTCGGTGGCCTCCCGGCCCAGGGCCGCCAGGTGCGGGGTGGAGTTCAGCAGTCCGAAGACGGCGTGCACGGCGACCCGCACCCCGGCCTCGGCGACCTCGGGGTGCAGCTGCCGGACGACGTCCACCCACAGTTCGACGTACTGGCGCTGGAGCTGGCGGACGAGTTTGCGGTCGGTCTCGCGCAGCCGGTCCAGCTCCCGGTCGTGCAGGGTGATCAGGGCGCGGTCGTCGAGGGCGAAGTCGATGTGCCCGTCGATGAGGGAGGCCAGGACCTGCGCCGGGTCGCCCGCCGCTTGCGCCGCCCGGAGCCGGCCGCCGGTCAGCAGCCGCTCGCTGATCCCGACGAGGAGTTCGGCGAGCATGGCGTCCTTGCCCGCGAAGTGCCGGTACAGGCCGGGGCCGCTGATGCCGACCGCGGCGCCTATCTCGTCCACGCCGACCCCGTGGAACCCGCGTGCGGCGAAGAGGCGGGCGGCCTCACTGAGGATCTGCTCGCGACGGGTCGGGGCGGCCGCTCTGGTGCTCATGGGAAACCATTCTAGACAGGGCCGTTAGCGGTCGTTAACCTAAGCTCCACACACGTTAACGACCATTAACAGCGTGCACCGAGCAGGTGGAACGAGCAAGGGAGCTCGACCGATGCAGCAGGCACCAGTGCTGACGAGCGCCGCGGACCCGGCGTCCGAGGCCTGGCGGACCAATGAGGCCGCCCACCGCGAGCTCACCAAGGGCCTGCGGGCCCGGCTCGACGCGGCCCGGCTCGGCGGCGGCGAGAAGGCCCGCGCCCGCCACACCGCCCGCGGGAAACTCCTTCCGCGCGACCGCGTCGACGCCCTCCTGGACCCCGGCTCCCCCTTCCTGGAGCTGGCCCCGCTGGCCGCCGAGGGCATGTACGGGGGCGCCGCGCCCGCCGCCGGGGTGATCGCCGGCATCGGCCGGGTCAGCGGCCGCGAGTGCGTCGTCGTCGCGAACGACGCCACCGTCAAGGGCGGCACGTACTACCCGATGACCGTCAAGAAGCACCTGCGCGCCCAGGAGGTGGCGCTGGAGAACCGTCTCCCCTGCCTCTACCTGGTCGACTCGGGCGGCGCGTTCCTGCCCATGCAGGACGAGGTCTTCCCCGACCGCGAGCACTTCGGGCGGATCTTCTACAACCAGGCGCGGATGTCGGGCGCCGGGATCCCGCAGATCGCCGCGGTCCTCGGGTCCTGCACGGCCGGCGGGGCGTACGTCCCGGCGATGAGCGACGAGGCCGTCATCGTCCGCGGGCAGGGCACGATCTTCCTGGGCGGCCCGCCGCTGGTGAAGGCCGCGACCGGCGAGGTCGTCACCGCGGAGGAGCTGGGCGGCGGCGAGGTCCACTCGCGGACCTCCGGCGTCACCGACCACCTCGCGGAGGACGACGCGCACGCCCTGCGGATCGTCCGGAACATCGTGGCGACCCTGCCGCAGCGCGGGGCGCTGCCCTGGTCGGTGGAGGCGCCCGAGGAGCCCGCGGTGGACCCGTCCGGCCTGTACGGCGCGGTCCCCGTCGACTCCCGCACCCCCTACGACGCCCGCGAGGTCATCGCGCGGATCGTGGACGGCTCCCGCTTCCAGGAGTTCAAGTCGGAGTTCGGCCAGACCCTGGTCACCGGCTTCGCCCGGATCCACGGGCACCCGGTCGGGATCGTCGCCAACAACGGCATCCTGTTCTCCGAGTCCGCCCAGAAGGGCGCCCACTTCATCGAGCTGTGCGACCAGCGCGGCATCCCGCTGCTCTTCCTCCAGAACATCTCCGGCTTCATGGTCGGACGGGACTACGAAGCGGGCGGCATCGCCAAGCACGGGGCCAAGATGGTCACGGCGGTGGCCTGTACCCGGGTCCCGAAGCTGACCGTGGTGGTCGGCGGCTCGTACGGCGCGGGCAACTACTCGATGTGCGGCCGGGCGTACTCGCCGCGGTTCCTGTGGATGTGGCCGAACGCCAAGATCTCCGTGATGGGCGGGGAGCAGGCCGCCTCGGTGCTGGCCACGGTCAAACGGGACCAGATCGAGGGCGCCGGGCAGGACTGGCCCGCCGAGGACGAGGAGGCCTTCAAGGCCCCGGTCCGTGCGCAGTACGAGGAGCAGGGCAACGCCTACTACGCCACCGCGCGGCTGTGGGACGACGGGGTCATCGACCCGGTGGAGACCCGGCAGGTGCTGGGACTGGCCCTGACCGCCTGCGCGAACGCCCCGCTGCAGGATTCCGGCTTCGGCATCTTCCGTATGTGACGTGAGGACCTCTTCGATGTTCAGCACTGTTCTGGTCGCCAACCGGGGCGAGATCGCGGTACGCGTCATCCGCACCCTGCGGGAGCTCGGCATCCGCTCCGTGGCCGTCTTCAGCGATGCGGACGCCGACGCCCGGCACGTCCGGGAGGCCGACACGGCCGTCCGGATCGGCCCTGCGGCCGCCGCCGAGAGCTACCTGTCGGTGGAGCGGCTCCTGGACGCCGCCCGGCGCACCGGCGCCGAGGCCGTCCACCCCGGCTACGGCTTCCTCGCGGAGAACGCGGCCTTCGCCCGGGCCTGCGGCGAGGCCGGGCTGGCCTTCATCGGCCCGCCGGCGAGCGCGATCTCCCTGATGGGCGACAAGATCCGCGCGAAGGAGACGGTCAAGGCTGCGGGCGTGCCCGTGGTCCCCGGCTCCTCCGGCAGCGGCCTGACCGACGCCGAACTGGCGTCCGCGGCCGCGGAGATCGGCATGCCGGTCCTGCTCAAGCCCTCGGCGGGCGGCGGCGGCAAGGGCATGCGGCTCGTCCGCGACGCCTCGGTGCTGGCCGAAGAGATCGCGGCGGCCCGCCGCGAGGCCCGCTCCTCCTTCGGCGACGACACGCTCCTCGTGGAGCGCTGGATCGACCGGCCCCGGCACATCGAGATCCAGGTCCTCGCCGACGCCCACGGCAACGTGGTCCACCTCGGCGAGCGCGAGTGCTCGCTGCAGCGCCGCCACCAGAAGGTGATCGAGGAGGCCCCCTCGGTCCTCCTCGACGAGAAGACCCGGGCGGCGATGGGCGAGGCGGCGGTCGAGGCGGCCCGCTCGTGCGGGTACGTGGGCGCGGGCACCGTGGAGTTCATCGTCCCCGGCGAGGACCCCTCCTCGTACTACTTCATGGAGATGAACACCCGCCTCCAGGTCGAGCACCCGGTGACGGAGCTGGTCACCGGCCTGGACCTGGTGGAGCAGCAGCTGCGCGTCGCGGCGGGCACGCCGCTGGGCCTCACGCAGTCCGACGTCCGGCTGACCGGGCACGCCATCGAGGCGCGCGTCTGCGCCGAGGACCCGGCGCGCGGCTTCCTGCCGTCCGGCGGCACGGTCCTGGCCCTGTCCGAGCCCTCGGGCGGGGCGGTGCGCACCGACTCCGGCCTGAGCGCGGGCGTCCCGGTGGGTTCGGCGTACGACCCGATGCTGTCCAAGGTCATCGCGTACGGGCCGGACCGTGCGGCGGCCCTGCGGGTGCTGCGGGGCGCCCTCGCGGACACGGTGATCCTGGGCGTCCAGACCAACACGGGCTTCCTGCGTCGCCTGCTGGCCCACCCGGACGTGGTCTCGGGCAACCTGGACACCGGGCTGGTCGAACGCGACCTGGCGGGGCTCCTGCCGCAGGGGGTGCCGCCGCAGGTGTACGCGGCGGCAGCCCTGCTGGCGCAGCCGGGAGCGGCGCCGGCGGCGGGCTGGGTCGACCCCTTCGACTCCGGCACCGGCTGGCGGCTGGGCGGCGTCCCCGCCTGGACGGTCCGCCACTTCCGCCTCCCCGGCCAGGACCCGGTGGAGGTCCGCACCCGCCCGCTGGGCCCGGACACGGAGCTGCTCCTGCCCGGCCCCGCCGAGGACGCCCCGGCCGCGCCGGTCCGCGGCCGGGTCGTGGCCCGCACCGCGTCCGCCGTCACCGTCGAACTCGACGGCGTCACGCACCGGTTCAGCCACGCCGCCTCCCCGGAGGGGGTCTGGCTCGGCCAGGACGGCGACAGCTGGCACGTCCGGGACCACGACCCCGTCGAGGCGGGCCTGGGCGGCGCCGGACGCGGCGGCGCGGACACCCTCGCCGCCCCGATGCCCGGCACCGTCACCGTGGTGAAGGTCGCGGTCGGCGACCGGGTCGCCGCCGGGCAGAGCCTGCTCGTCGTCGAGGCCATGAAGATGGAGCACGTCATCTCCGCCCCGCATGCCGGAACCGTCACCGAGCTGGACGTCTTCCCCGGCACCACCGTGGCCATGGACCAGGTCCTGGCCGTGGTCAGCCCGGACGGCGACGAGGAGGCGGACGCATGAGCGGCCTGCCCATGACCGTCCCGGCGGACGGCCTCCCGGCCCGCGTGCGGATCCACGAGGTCGGCGCCCGCGACGGGCTGCAGAACGAGAAGGCGACCGTCCCCACCGCCGTGAAGGCCGAGTTCGTGCACCGGCTGGCAGCGGCGGGGCTCACCACCATCGAGGCCACCAGCTTCGTCCACCCCGCATGGGTGCCCCAGCTCGCGGACGCCGAGCAGCTCTTCCCGCTGCTCGGCGACGTGCAGGCGGCGCTGCCCGTGCTCGTCCCCAACGAACGCGGCCTCGACCGGGCGCTGGCTCTGGGCGCCACCCGCATCGCCGTCTTCGGTTCGGCCACCGAGACCTTCGCCGCCCGCAACCTCAACCGCACCGTCGCCGAGTCCCTCGACATGTTCGCGCCGGTCGTGGCCCGGGCCGTGCAGGGCGGGGCCCACGTCCGCGGCTACCTGTCGATGTGCTTCGGCGACCCCTGGGAGGGCGCGGTCCCGGTCCCCCAGGTGGTCCGCGTCGCCAAGGCCCTGCTCGACCTCGGCTGCGACGAGCTCAGCCTCGGCGACACCATCGGCGTCGCCACCCCCGGCCACGTCCGCGCCCTGCTGTCGGCGCTGAACGAGGAGGGCGTGGGCACCGACCGGATCGGCGTGCACTTCCACGACACCTACGGACAGGCCCTGTCCAACACCCTCGCCGCGCTCCAGCACGGCGTGACCACGGTCGACGCCTCCGCCGGCGGCCTCGGCGGCTGCCCGTACGCCAAGAGCGCCACCGGCAACCTCGCCACCGAGGACCTGGTGTGGATGCTCGACGGCCTCGGCATCGAGACCGGGGTCGACCTTGCCGCCCTCACCACCACCAGCGTGTGGATGGCGCAGCAGCTGGGGCGCCCCAGCCCCTCCCGTACCGTCCGCGCCCTCTCCCACAAGGAGTAAGTGACTCATGTCCCTCGACCACCGGCTCACCCCCGAGCACGAGGAACTCCGCCGCACCGTCGAGGCGTTCGCGCACGACGTGATCGCGCCGAAGATCGGCGACCTGTACGAGCGCCACGAGTTCCCGTACGAGATCGTCGCCGAGATGGGCCGCATGGGCCTGTTCGGCCTGCCCTTCCCCGAGGAGTACGGCGGCATGGGCGGCGACTACCTCGCCCTCGGGATCGCCCTGGAGGAGCTGGCCCGCGTCGACTCCTCGGTCGCCATCACCCTGGAGGCCGGGGTCTCCCTGGGCGCCATGCCGCTCTACCTCTTCGGCTCCGAGGAGCAGAAGCGGCAGTGGCTGCCGAAGATGTGCTCCGGCGAGGTCCTGGGTGCGTTCGGGCTGACCGAGCCGGGCGCGGGCAGCGACGCCGGCGGCACCCGCACCACGGCCGTCCGGGACGGCGACGAATGGGTGATCAACGGTTCGAAGTGCTTCATCACCAACTCCGGTACGGACATCACGGGCCTGGTCACCGTCACCGCCGTCACGGGCCGCACGGCGGACGGCCGCCCGCTGATCTCCTCGATCATCGTCCCGTCCGGCACCCCGGGCTTCACGGTGGCCGCGCCGTACTCCAAGGTCGGCTGGAACTCCTCGGACACCCGCGAGCTGTCCTTCGACGGCGTACGGGTCCCCCTGGCCAACCTCGTCGGCGAGGAGGGCCGCGGCTACGCCCAGTTCCTGCGCATTCTCGACGAGGGCCGCATCGCCATCTCCGCGCTCGCGACGGGTCTCGCGCAGGGCTGCGTGGACGAATCGGTGAAGTACGCCAAGGAGCGGCACGCCTTCGGCAAGGCCATCGGCGACAACCAGGCGATCCAGTTCAAGCTGGCGGACATGGAGATGCGCGCCCACATGGCGCGCATCGGCTGGCGTGACGCGGCGTCCCGGCTGGTGGCGGGTGAGCCCTTCAAGAAGGAGGCGGCGATCGCGAAGCTGTACTCCTCGACGGTGGCCGTGGACAACGCCCGCGAGGCCACGCAGATCCACGGCGGGTACGGCTTCATGAACGAGTACCCGGTGGCCCGCATGTGGCGCGACTCGAAGATCCTGGAGATCGGTGAGGGCACCAGCGAGGTCCAGCGCATGCTGATCGCCCGCGAGTTGGGCTTCTCCTCCTAGTGCTGCGCCCGGAAGGGTTCACCGGGCACAGCACCAGGACGCCGGGTCCCGCCCGCACGCACGGCGGGCGGGCGGGACCGTACGGCCTTGCAGACCACCGCCCGCGAACGGGGCGGCGCACACCGGAACGGGTCCCTCCGGAAAGCTCTTCATAGGTTAGGCTAACCTTCCTTACTCAGGGCCAGGTGGCCGCTCCTCGTACGAAAACGGACCCCTCATGCGCACGCCCCGTACCTCCCCCCTCTCCCGTCGCAGCCTCATCGCGGCCGGCGGCGCCCTCGGGCTCGTCGCCGCGCTCACCGCATGCGGCAGCACCGATGCGGCGAAGGGGGACGGCGCGACGGGCGCCGCCGCGGGCGCCTGGTCCTTCACGGACGACCTGGGCAAGGAGATCAGCCTGAAGGCGAAGCCGAAGAACATCGTCGCCTTCACCGGCACCGCCGCCGCCCTCCACGACTACGGCGTACCCGTCAAGGGCGTGTTCGGCCCGACCAAGACCGCCGACGGCAAGCCCGACGTGCAGGCCGGCTCCCTGGACATCTCCAAGGTCGAGATCCTGGGCAACGTCTACGACCAGTTCAACGTGGAGAAGTACGCCTCCCTCCAGCCGGACCTGCTCGTCACCAACACCTGGGACGGCAGCTACTGGTACGTCCCGGAGGCCTCCAAGGACAAGATCCTCAAGCTGGCGCCGGCCGCCGCGGTCTCCGTGGGCGGTGACACCTCCCTGCCCAAGGCGCTGGAGCGCACCGCCGACCTCGCCAGGTCCCTCGGCGCCGACCTCGACGCCAAGAACGTGGTCGACGCCAAGGCCCGCTTCGAGGCCGCGTCGGGCAAGGTCCGCGAGGCGGTCAAGGCGAACCCCGGCATCAAGGTGCTCGCGGGTTCCGGCGCGGACGCCCTGTTCTACGCCTCCACCCCGGACACCGCGGCCGACCTCAAGTACTTCAAGGAGCTGGGCGTCGAGTTCGTCACCCCGGACAAGCTGGACGCAGGCGGCTTCTTCGAAGGCCTGAGCTGGGAGAACGCCGGCAAGTACCCGGCCGACCTGATCCTGCTGGACAACCGCAGCAGCGCCCTGCAGCCCGAGCAGCTGAAGGCGAAGCCCACCTGGGCCGAGCTGCCCGCGGTCAAGGCGAACCAGGTGGCCCCGCGGACCAGCGAGCCGATCTACTCCTACGACAAGTGCGCCCAGATCCTGGAGGACCTCGCGAAGTCCCTCCAGAACGCCAAGAAGGTCAGCTGACCCGGACGCCCGGGGCCGACCCCGGCGACGCCTGCGGCCAGGGCACCTCGGCCGTCCGGTGGTAGCCGATGCCCCGGGCGTCCAGGCGGGGCCCCTGCGCCGCGAGCCGGTGGCGGTAGGCGGCCCAGTCCGCGGGGCCCGTGCTCCAGCCCAGTTCGGCCAGGCCCAGGACCCGGGGGAAGGCCATGAGTTCGAGGTCCTCCCGGGTCGCGACGTTCTCCGTCCACAGGGCGGCCTCGACGCCCAGCACCGCGGACTCCGGTACTCCGTCCAGGTAGGACCCGGGATCCCAGGCGTAGCTGCGCTGGACCGGGACGTAACCGGCCCAGGACAGGCCCGGCTTGGTCTGCGGGTCGTACTTCATGTCCAGGTAGGCGCGGTCCGCCGGCGACAGGATGACCGGGTGCCCGGCCTTCGCCGCCGCCGCGACGGCCGCCTTCTCCGCCGCCGCGGTCCTGTCGTGGCCCCAGTACTGGAGCACCGCGCCCTTCGCCGGCCGGGCCGCCGCCAGCTGGTGCCAGGCCACCACGGTCTTGCCGTGCCGGCCCACCACGGCCTGCGCCCGGTCCATGAAGGCCGCGTAGTCCGCCGCCGGGGTCGCGTGCGCCTCGTCGCCGCCGATGTGGAGGTAGCGGCCCGGGGTCAGCCGCGCGATCTCGCCGAGCACCTCGTCGATGAAGGTGTAGGTGCGCTCCTTGCCGACGCACAGCGAGCTGAAGCCCACCTTGGTCCCGGTGTAGCGGGGCGGAGCCTTGCCGTCGCAGGTGAGTTCGGCGTAGGAGGCCAGGGCGGCGTTCACGTGGCCCGGCATGTCGATCTCGGGGACCACCTCCACGAACCGCTCGGCGGCGTACGCCACCAGCTCGCGGTAGTCCTCCTTGGTCCAGTACCCGCCGGGCCCCCCTCCGACCTCGCCGACTCCGCCGTACTGCGCCAGCCGCGGCCAGGAGTCGACCGCGATCCGCCAGCCCTGGTCGTCCGTCAGGTGCAGGTGCAGGGTGTTGACCTTGTACGCGACCAGCTGGTCCACGTACCTCTTGACCTGCCCGACCGTGAAGAAGTGCCGGGCGATGTCGAGCATCGCCCCGCGGTGGGCGAAGCGCGGCCGGTCGGTGACCGTCCCGCCGGGAACCGTCCCGGGCCCTGCCGCCGGCACCAGCTGGCGCAGGGTCTGTCCCGCGTGGAAGAGCCCCGCCGGAGTCCGCGCGGTGAGCGTGACCCCGTCCGGGCCGGACTCCAGCCGGTACCCCTCCTCACCCACCCCCGCGGCCTGCTCGTCGATCCGGAGCCGGATGCCCTCCTGCCCGGCCCCCTCCACCACCGGCAGGGGCAGGCCGCTGGGCCCGCGCAGCTGCTCGGCGAGGAGCTCGCCGACCTGCCGCACCTGCGCCCCCGCGCCGGGGCGCGTCCGGATGACCGTCCCGGGCCCGAAGGCGTACCCGCGTCCTGCGGCATGCGCCGAGAGGGGGGCCGGCAGGAGCTGTTCGTAGGGGGCGAGGGCGGCGGGGCGCCGGTCGCCGGGTCTGGTGTCGTCCCCGTGGGCGGGCGTGCCGGCGGCGCCCAGGAGCGGGGCCGTGCCGAGGAGCAGGAGGGTGCCGAGCGCGTGTCGCAGGACTCTCATGCGCCCAGGTATAGGCCACCGGGGCCGCCGGGGCCGGTGCGAGAATCACCGGATGGCGGAAATCATCCAGAAGGACGGCACGTGGACCTTCGACGGGGACACGGTGCGCATCGTGCCGGGCCGCGACAAGGGGGTGGGCCTGCTGCGCCAGACGCTCGGTGAAGTGGCGGTGCCGCTGCGGGCGGTGGCCGGGATCAGCCATGAGCCGGGCCGCAAGGCCGGCCGGCTGCGACTGCGGCTGCGCGACGGCGCGGACCCGCTGCTCCAGGTGACCGGGGGACGCCTGCCGGAGTCCTCCGATCCGTACCGGCTCACCGTGGAGACGGACCGCAGCGGGGTGGCGGAGTACTTCGTGGACGAGGTGCGCAACGCGCTGCTGCTGGAGCAGGTGGAGAGCGGGCCGACGGTCGCGTACCTGCTGCCGGGCCCGGCCGTGCCGGTGACGGTGAGCGCGGGCGACGGCACGGTGGCCTTCGACGGCGACCGGGTGGTGCTCGAATGGAACTGGAAGACGGAGGACGCCAAGAGTTCCGGCGGGGCGCGCTCGTTCCGGGTCGCGGACGTGCGGTCGGTGGACTGGTACCCGGCCGTGGGCCTGGAGAACGGCTGGCTCCGGTTCACCCTGGCCGGGGCGACGGCTTCGGCGCCCGCGGCCAAGTACGACCCGCATGCGGTGGAGCTCTTCGGGTTCCGGAAGGACCCGCTGATGGCGCTGGTCGCGGCGGCCGTCGCGGTGCGGCTGCCGCATCCGGCGGCCGAGCCCGCCGACGCGGTGCCCGCGCCGGCCGCGGCCCTGACGGCGGTGGAGGCGGTCCGGGCCGCGGAGGAGCCCGCCGACCACGACGCCCTGCTGAGGCGGCTGCGCGAACTCGGTGAGCTGCACCAGTCGGGGATTCTCACCGCTGAGGAGTTCACGGCCGCCAAGCAGGCCGTTTTGCGGCGTTTCTGACCGGATCCATCCATTCCGCTGGTCCAGACCAGGAAGATCCTGCCCGGATTCGGGCAGGATCTTTGCATTGCACGGTGCGAGCCGCCAGTATCTACGGGTGCTCGATCGCCGCCCGTCGCATGACGACCTCGTCGACCACCTGGTGCGCAGCACCGCGCTGCAGCGCGGGGAGGCCGCCCGGGTGGTGCTCGACGTGCTGGCGTACTTCGACGAGACGACCGAGGAGTTCGTCCGCCGCCGCCACCGCGAACTGCAGTCCGGCGGAGCGGTCAACACGGAGATCTTCGAGCGGATCGCGGCCGAACTGCCGCACCGCGCCGTGGCGCCCCCGGAGCTCTCGCTCCGGCAGCTGCGCCGCATCGTCTACGGCTGAGGCCGGGCCGCTTCGGCGGCCTCGGACGGGTACACGAACCGAACTTCAGGAGGGGCAGAACCGTATGTGTGGAATCGTCGGTTACATCGGCAAGCGCGACGTGGCACCGCTGCTGCTGGAAGGCCTGCAGCGCCTTGAGTACCGCGGCTACGACTCCGCGGGCATCGTCGTCAACAGCCCGAAGGCCAGCGCCCTGAAGGTCGTCAAGGCCAAGGGCCGGGTCCGCGAGCTGGAGAGCCGCGTCCCCAAGCGCTTCGCCGGCACCACCGGCATCGCCCACACCCGCTGGGCCACGCACGGCGCCCCGAGCGACCTCAACTCGCACCCGCACCTCGACCCCGAGAACCAGGTCGCCGTCGTCCACAACGGCATCGTGGACAACGCCTCCGAGCTGCGCGCCCGGCTCGAAGGCGAGGGCGTGGTCTTCGCCTCGGAAACCGACACCGAGGTCATCACCCACCTGGTCGCCCGCTCCGCCGCCGCCTCCCTGGAGGAGAAGGTGCGCGAGGCGCTCAAGCTGATCGAGGGCACCTACGGCATCGCCGTGATGCACGCCGACTTCCCGGACCGCATCGTGGTCGCCCGCAACGGCTCCCCGGTGGTCCTCGGCATCGGCGAGAAGGAGATGTTCGTCGCCTCGGACGTCGCCGCCCTCGTCGCCCACACCCGCCAGGTCGTGACCCTCGGGGACGGCGAGATGGCCACCCTGAAGGCCGACGACTTCCGCACCTACACCACGAGCGGCACGACGACCACCGCCACCCCGGAGACCGTGGAGTGGGAGGCCGCCTCCTACGACATGGGCGGCCACGACACCTACATGCACAAGGAGATCTCCGAGCAGGCCGACGCGGTCGACCGCGTCCTGCGCGGCCGGATCGACGACCGCTTCAACACGGTGCACCTGGGCGGCCTGAACCTGGACCCGCGCGAGGCGCGCGGCATTCGCCGGGTCAAGATCCTGGGCTGCGGCACCTCGTACCACGCGGGCCTGATCGGCGCCGGCCTCATCGAGAGCCTGGCGCGCATCCCGGCCGACGCCGAACCCGCCTCCGAGTTCCGCTACCGCAACCCGGTCGTCGACCCCGACACCCTCTACATCGCGGTCTCCCAGTCCGGTGAGACGTACGACGTGCTGGCGGCGGTGCAGGAGCTCAAGCGCAAGGGCGCCCGCGTCCTCGGCGTGGTCAACGTGGTCGGTTCCGCGATCGCCCGCGAGGCCGACGGCGGCGTGTACGTGCACGCCGGCCCCGAGGTCTGCGTCGTCTCCACGAAGTGCTTCACCAACACGGTGGTGGCCTTCGCGCTGCTGGCCGTGCACCTGGGCCGGATCCGGGACCTGTCCGTCACCGACGGCAAGCGGATCATCGAGGGCCTGCGCAAGCTCCCCGCGCAGATCCAGGAGATCCTGGAGGGCGAGGAGGACATCAAGAAGCTGGCGGCGCAGTACGCCGAGGCGAAGTCGATGATGTTCATCGGCCGGGTCCGCGGCTACCCGGTGGCCCTGGAGGCCTCCCTCAAGCTCAAGGAGATCTCCTACATCCACGCCGAGGCCTACCCGGCCTCCGAGCTCAAGCACGGCCCGCTCGCGCTCATCGAGCCGGCGATGCCGACGGTCGCGATCGTCCCGGACGACGACCTGCTGGAGAAGAACCGTGCCGCGCTGGAGGAGATCAAGGCCCGCAGCGGCCGCATCCTCGCGGTCGCCCACCGCGAGCAGGAGAAGGCCGACCACACCATCCTCGTGCCCAAGAACGAGGACGAGCTGGACCCGATCCTGATGGGCATCCCGCTCCAGCTGCTGGCGTACCACACCGCCCTGGCCCTGGGCCGGGACATCGACAAGCCGCGCAACCTGGCCAAGTCGGTCACCGTCGAGTAGTCGGCCCGGCGGCCGTCGACGCAGCCCGGCCGAGCACCGCGGAGAGCCGCCGAGAGCCGGGGAGAACCGCCGAGAACCGCCGAGAACCGCCGACGGCCCCGCGCACGGCAGCGGCCCCCGGGACACCTCCCGGGGGCCGCTGCCGTTGCCGCGCGCCGTCGCTCAGCCCGTGGCCACGGCCCCGCGCCGCGAGGCCCGGCCCGCCGCCATCGGCCAGTGCGCCAGGACCGCGGTGGCTCCGTACCAGGCCAGCAGCCCGGCGACCGCGGCGACCCAGCCGGCGATCTTGGCCGGCATGCCGCTGTCCGCGAAGGCGCCGACCGCCAGGAGCACCAGGGAGAGGGTGAACAGGCCGTAGACGCCCTGTCCGAACAGTCCGCTCGCCGCGCCCACCGTGAGGGTCAGGCCGAGCAGGGCGAACAGGACCAGGAAGGCTCCGGCTGCGTCTGCCGAGACCTTTCCGTCGGCTCCGGCGGCCCAGGTGAACCAGAAGGCACCGAGGCCCGCGAACGCCGTGCCGTTGAAGCCGTTGCCGCCGCGGAACTCCAGGATTCCGAGGACGAACAGGGCGATGCCGCCGACGTAGGTGGCGAGCGACACGGAACTGGCAGCGGTGACACCGTCGATGACGCCGGTGTGGCCGATGCCGAAGGCGAGAAGGGTGAGCCCCAGGGCCATGTGCCCGAGGGTCGAAGTCGAGGCCGTGCTTCCCGCAGAGACACCGTTGTCCACGGCGGGCTCCCTTCGATCTGCAGTTGTTTGCTGCGTCCCAGCAGCATTTATCTACCCTTTACAGGGGTGCACAACCGCACAAGGGGCTTGACGGACGGTTACGGAATGACAACAACGGGTCGCTGTGCGCGCTTGGCCAGCCGCCCCGCCACCGACCCGAAGATCCGGCCGACGATCCCGTGCGTGGAGCCCACCACGATGGCGTCGGCCGAGTACTCGCGGCCGACCTCCTCCAGTTCGTGGCAGATGTCGCCGCCGCGTTCCACCAGGATCCACGGCACCTCGGCCAGGTAGTCGGCGCAGGCCAGCTCCAGGCCCAGCACCTCGGTGCGGTGGTCGGGCACGTCCACGAAGACGGGCGGCTCGCAGCCGGCCCACACGGTGGTGGGCAGCCGGTTGGCCACATGGACGATGATCAGACCGGATCCGGAGCGGCGGGCCATGCCGATCGCGTAGGCGAGGGCGCGCTCACTGGAGGTGGATCCGTCGAATCCCACAACGACGCCGTGCCGGAAGGCCGGATCGCAGGGCAGACGTGGCTGTTCCACCGCCCGCACATCGGCGGCCGACGCGGAGTCGGCGAGCCGTTTGCGCTTGCGGTCCGCGGGTTCGGGGGATTCGTGACCGGCCATGGGTGTCTCGGCGAGGAGGTCCTTGGAGGAAGCAACAGGGCGATATCGGCGACGCTGGGTGACGGAGCTCTGTCCGGGAAGCATCTTCCCAACCCCGTACTCACCAGGGTACGGCGACACTCGTGTCCTGCACAGGGCTTGCCGCCCTTGGAGAGCGTCCCAGGGAGCATGCCGGAGGGAGCGCGCCTTGGCAATGGCCGCTGCCCCCTACAGCCAGTGACGAGCGGGGCCCGCTCCACCCGTGCGCGCAGTGACCGAGCCCGCCGCGCGGCGTTGGACAGGAGTCCGACCGTCCAGGAAGAGCCCGCAGGGAGCACGCCGTGCCCGGTCATCCGGTACACCCCGTCCAGCCCGCCCAGCCGACTCGAGGCCTCCGGTCCACCCGGTCCGCGCCGCCGGGACCGCGTTTCGCGCCTCCCCCGCTTCACTCGTCCGTGCACCCCGCCGCCCGCCCCCAGGACGACCCCGCGGGTGACGTGGTGCGCTGGGCGGCCTTCAGCTGCCTGCTCGTCCCCGTGGTCCTGGTCGTCTACGGTGCGTCCTTCGGCGGGGCGGCCGTCGCCACCCTCGGCCTGGCCGCGGTCACGGCCGCCTGCCGCATCCTGCTGCGCCACTCGGAGCGGATGGCGACGCGGGCCGCGGCCCCGGTCCGTACGGAGGAGGCGTACGCGCCCGGGCCGCGCGGCCGGCACTCGCGGGCGGGCGGCCCTCGGCGGGGCTGCCACGGCGGCGCAAGCTCCGGCTCCGGCTCTGACGCAAGCTCCGGCTCCGGCGCGAGCTCCGGCTCCGGCTCCGGCTCCGGCAACTACCAGCCCCCTCAAGGCTGACTGGTTCGCACACCCACACCCGCACGTTTTCAGCCAACTTCCCGCCCTCGCGCCCCGCTTGCCGGAATGTCCCCCCGACCCCCCTACCACCAGCGACTACGCGGCCCGGGGGGCGCCGGCACCCTACGGGTACTGGCCATGGCCGAGCGGCGTCCTTCCCACCCCGGTAGCGGAGTGGAACGCTTCCTGATCGAATGCTTTTCGCCAAGTTGCCAAGTCGACATAGCGCTGCGTGCTGAACTTGTCACGCCGACACCACGGGACGCAGTAGATTCGATCATGTATTTACAGCGGGGGATCCACGTGCAAGGCCGAGGGGAAACGTGCAGGTGCGACCAGACCAAGGAGTCGCGACACCCAAGGGGGGCTTAGCGCCATGAGCCAGGATTCCACCGCCGTCGTCGCGGACGCCGGCCGGAAGCTCGCGGGGCGTCGCCGCAGGGAGATCGTCGCGGTGCTGCTCTTCAGCGGCGGACCGATCTTCGAGAGCTCCATTCCACTCTCCGTGTTCGGCATTGACCGGCAGGACGCGGGAGTTCCACGCTACCGACTGCTCGTGTGCGCCGGTGAGGACGGTCCGCTGCGGACCACCGGCGGACTCGAACTGACCGCGCCGTACGGGTTGGAGGCGATCGCCCGGGCAGGCACGGTCGTCGTTCCCGCGTGGCGTTCCATCACCTCACCGCCGCCTCCGGAGGCGCTCGACGCACTCCGCCTGGCGCACGAGGAAGGCGCCCGGATCGTCGGACTGTGCACGGGGGCCTTCGTGCTGGCCGCCGCCGGTCTGCTGGACGGCCGGCCCGCGACGACGCACTGGATGTACGCGCCGACGCTGGCCAAGCGCTACCCGTCCGTCCATGTCGACCCGCGCGAACTGTTCGTCGACGACGGCGATGTGCTGACGTCCGCGGGCACCGCGGCCGGAATCGACCTGTGCCTGCACATCGTCCGTACGGACCACGGCAGCGAGGCGGCCGGGGCCCTGGCCCGCAGGCTCGTCGTCCCGCCGCGCCGGACGGGCGGCCAGGAGCGCTACCTCGACCGGTCGCTGCCGGAGGAGATCGGCGCCGACCCGCTGGCCGAGGTCGTCGCCTGGGCGCTGGAGCACCTCCACGAGCAGTTCGACGTGGAGACGCTGGCGGCCCGCGCCTACATGAGCAGGCGCACCTTCGACCGGCGGTTCCGCTCGCTGACCGGCAGCGCACCGCTCCAGTGGCTGATCACCCAGCGGGTACTCCAGGCCCAGCGGCTCCTGGAGACCTCCGACTACTCGGTGGACGAGGTCGCCGGACGCTGCGGGTTCCGCTCGCCGGTGGCCCTGCGCGGCCACTTCCGCCGGCAGCTGGGATCCTCCCCGGCCGCCTACCGCTCCGCCTACCGGGCACGCCGGCCGCAGGCCGACGTGGCGCAGGTCTCCCAGCTGTCGGAGAGTCCCGTTCCGCACCAGCGCACCCCGCAGCCCCAGCGGGCGGCGGCGGCCCTGGCCGCGGCCGGTCCCACCGTGACGGAGCTGTACGCCCCGAACCGGGTCCTGCGCGAGCACGCGTAGCACCCCGCTCCGGGTCCGCCGGCACCCGCGGACACCGCACGTGCTCGGGCCCCCTCGGCCACCGCCGAGGGGGCCCGAGCACGTGCGCGCCCGCTGCGGCGGCGCGGGGAGCGCATAAGGTGGGGCGCATGAACGATCGCATGGTGTGGATCGACTGCGAGATGACCGGGCTCTCGTTGACGGACGACGCACTTATCGAGGTGGCCGCGCTGGTCACCGACTCGGAGCTCAACGTACTCGGCGAAGGCGTGGACATCGTGATCCGCCCGCCGGACGCCGCCCTGGAGACCATGCCCGACGTGGTGCGCGAGATGCACACCTCGTCCGGCCTGCTCGACGAGCTGGCCGGCGGGACCACCCTCGCGGACGCCGAGGCCCAGGTCCTGGCGTATGTGCGGGAACATGTCAAGGAGCCCCGCAAGGCGCCCCTGTGCGGGAACTCGGTCGGCACCGACCGCGGCTTCCTGTTGCGTGACATGGCCGCGCTGGAGGGCTACCTGCACTACCGGATCGTGGACGTGTCCTCGGTCAAGGAGCTGGCGCGGCGCTGGTACCCGCGGGCCTACTTCAACAGCCCTCCGAAGAACGGCAACCACCGGGCGCTCGCGGACATCAAGGAGTCCATCGCCGAGCTGCGCTACTACCGGGAGGCCGTCTTCGTGCCGCAGCCCGGGCCCGACTCGGACACCGCGCGGAGCATCGCCGCGAAGCACGTGGTCCCGGGCGCGTAGCCGGAGGGCGTCCCTGCGGAGGCGGGGGCGGGGAAAGGGGGGAGCGAGCACCCTCCCGGACCCTGTACCCTTTTCTTCGGCCGGTCGGTTCTCCGACCGGACATGGTGGGTGTAGCTCAGTTGGTAGAGCACCTGGTTGTGGTCCAGGTGGCCGCGGGTTCAAGTCCCGTCACTCACCCTGGGAGAAGGCCCGGTCCGCGACAGCGGACCGGGCCTTCTGCTTATCCGCGCCCGCGGGCCTCAGGAGGACTCCCGGACCACGAGCCGGGTCGGCAGGACGACGGACGGTGCGCCCGGTCCGTCCTGCTCCCCCGCGCCCGTGCGGAGCGCCGCGATGTGCTCCAGCAGGACCCGCGCCATGGTGCGGCCCATGTCCTCGATCGGCTGCCGGACGCTGGTCAGGGGCGGGTCCATGTGCCGGGCGACCACCGAGTCGTCGAAGCCGACGAGGGCCACGTCCTGCGGGATGCGGCGGCCGGCCGCGCGCAGCTCCCGCCGGGCCCCCGCGGCCATCACGTCGGAGGCGGCGAAGACCGCGTCGAGTGCCGGGCGGCGCTCCAGCAGCTCCCGCATGGCCCGGCGGCCCCCCTCCTCGGTGAAGTCGCCGGCGGCGACGAGCAGCTCGTCGGCGGGCCGCCCGGCGGCGGCCAGGGCCGTGCGGTAGCCGTCGAGGCGGCACTGGGCCCCGTACACGTCCAGCGGCCCGGTGATGGTGGCGATGGCGCGGCGGCCCCGGACGAGGAGGTGGCGCACCGCTTCGGCGGCGCCCGCGAGGTTGTCGGAGTCCACGTACGGCAGGGTCTCCGCGGCGGAGCGGCGGCCGCTGATCACCGCCGGAATGCCGAGTTCGGTCAGCAGCTCGGGCAGCGGGTCCCCGGCGTGCACGGACACCAGCAGGACGCCGTCGACGCGGTGCCCGGACAGGTACTGGGCCAGGCGGCGCCGCTCGCGGTCGCTGCCGGCCAGGGTGAGGACGAGCTGCACGTCGGTCTCGGCGAGCGTGGCGCCGACCCCGCGGACCACGTCGGAGAAGTAGGGCTCCGCGAAGAACCGGGCCTCGGGCTCGGGGATCACCAGCGCGACGGCGTCCGTGCGGTTGGCGGCGAGGGCGCGCGCCGCCCGGTTGGGTACGTACCCCAGCTCGGCGACGGCGGCCTCGACGGCGGTCCTGGTGTGCTCGCTGACCTTGGAGGATCCGTTGATCACCCGGGAGACCGTGCCGCGCCCGACTCCGGCGCGCGCCGCGACCTCCTCGAGGGTCGGCCGTCCCCCACTGCGCCCCTGCCCGTTCATGGTTTCCTCCCGGTTGTGAATCTACCCCTTGACGCGCGTGGGAGCGCTCCCACAGTGTGTCTCACGACACCTGGCACGTCACGTCCTTCAGGGAGGATGCACATGCGAGCCCCATCCAGAGCCCGAAGAGGCTTCGTCACCACCGGTACCGCGCTGGCCGCGGCAGCCCTGCTGCTCGCGGGCTGCGCACAGGACCCGGAGGGGCCGTCCGGATCGGGCGGCGCGTCCGGCGACAAGGCGGGCGGCGGTGCGCAGACGACGCTCACCGTCGGGGTCTTCGGAGCCTTCGGCCTCCAGGAGGCCGGACTCTACGACGAGTACACGGCGCAGAATCCCGGCATCCGCATCGAGCAGACCTCCATCGAGCGGAACGAGAACTACTACCCGCAGCTGCTCACCCACCTCGGCACCGGCAGCGGACTCGCGGACATCCAGGCCGTCGAGGTCAACAACATCGCCGAGATCACCGCCACCCAGGCCGACAAGCTGGTGGACCTCGGCAAGACCGCGGGCGTGGACAAGTCCGCCTACCTGCCGTGGAAGTGGGCGCAGGGCACGGCGGGCGGGGCCAAGGGCACCGGTCCCACGGTGGGCCTCGGCACCGACATCGGCCCGCAGGGCATCTGCTACCGCAAGGACCTGTTCGCGGCGGCCGGGCTGCCCACCGACCGGGCCGCGGTCGGTGCGCTGTGGGCCGGCGACTGGAACAAGTACCTGGAGGCCGGCAAGGCGTACAAGGCGAAGGCCGGCGAGGGCAAGGCCTTCGTGGACTCCGCCTCGGGCGTGATGGCAGCGGTGACCGGAAGCAGCGATCAGCGGTTCTACGACGACCAGGGCAAGGTCGTCTACAAGACCAACCCGGCGGTGCGCGAGGCCTTCGACCTGGCGGCCTCCTTCGCCACGGAGGGGCTGAGCGCCAAGCTCCAGCAGTTCACCCCGACCTGGGACCAGGGCTTCTCCAACGGCACCTTCGCCACCCTCTCCTGCCCGGCCTGGATGCTCGGCTACATCCAGGACAAGGCGGGTCCGGCGGGCAAGGACAAGTGGGACGTGGCGCAGGCGCCCAAGCCCAGCAACTGGGGCGGCTCCTTCCTCGTGGTGCCGAAGGCCGGCAAGCACGCCGAGGAGGCCGCCAAGCTGGCGGCATGGCTGACGGCTCCGGCCCAGCAGGCCAAGCTGTTCGAGAAGCGGGGCAGCTTCCCGAGCGCGAGCGCCGCGTACGCGCTGCCGTCGGTTTCGGGCGCACAGCACGCCTACTTCGGCGGCGCCCCGATCGGGGAGATCTTCGCGAAGGCGGCGCAGAGCGTGCCGGTGGCGGCGCTCGGCCCCAAGGACCTCCTGATCGCGCAGAACCTGGCGGACATCGGCATGCTCCAGGTCGACCAGAAGGGCCGCTCACCGCAGGAGGGCTGGGAAGCCGCGGTGAAGGCGATCGACAACGCCCTGGACCAGTGAGGCACCAGTGACGGACGAGACGGCTGTCCTGTCCCCTTCCTCTCCCTCCTCTCCCCGTGCACGGCGGGGAGAGGAGGGGGCGGGGGGCAAGGGCGGCGCGGGCAGGAGCCAGGTGTGGCGCTCGCGCCGCTACCGGTGGGACCTGCGCTGGAGCCCGTACGCCTTCGTGGCGCCCTTCTTCCTCTTCTTCGCCGCCTTCGGGCTGTTCCCGCTGCTGTACACGGGCTGGGCGGCACTGCACCAGGTGGAGCTGACCGATCCGGACAGCATGACCTGGGTGGGGCTGAAGAACTTCACCCGGCTGTGGGACGACGAGTTCTTCTGGAACGCGCTGCGCAACACCGTCACCATCGGGCTGTTGTCCACGGTGCCGCAGCTGCTGATCGCGCTCGGCCTGGCCCACCTGCTCAACTACCGGGTCCGCGGTTCGGCGTTCTTCCGGGTCGCGGTGCTCACCCCGTACGCGACCTCGGTCGCCGCCGCCACCCTCGTCTTCGTGCTGCTCTTCGGCCGGGACTACGGGATGGTCAACTGGGCGCTCTCGCAGGTGGGTCTGGACGCGGTCGACTGGCAGAACGGCAGTTTCGCCTCCCAGCTGGCGGTCTCGACGATCGTGGTGTGGCGGTGGACCGGCTACAACGCCCTGATCTACCTGGCGGCGATGCAGGCCGTGCCCGGCGAGCTGTATGAGTCGGCCGCGCTGGACGGGGCTTCCCGCTGGCAGCAGTTCCTCCATGTGACGGTGCCCTCGCTGCGACCGACGATCTTCTTCACCTGTGTGGTGTCGACGATCGGAGCGACCCAGCTGTTCGGCGAACCGCTGCTGTTCAACGGAGGCGCGGGCGCCACGGGCGGCTCGGACCACCAGTTCCAGACGCTCGGGCTCTACCTGTACGAGCAGGGCTGGGTGAACCTGCACCTGGGGCGGGCCTCCGCCATCGCCTGGGCGATGTTCCTGATCCTGCTGGTCATCGCGGGCGCGGCACGGCTGCTGCGCGGACGGGAGGCGTCCTGATGGGTTCCCTGCGCGCGGGCAAGTTCACGTATGCGGTGCTCGCCCTGTTCACCGCCGGCTCGCTCTTCCCGCTGGTGTGGACGGCGATCGCGGCCTCCCGGAGCAACACCCGGCTGGCCCAGACCCCGCCGCCGTTCTGGTTCGGCGGGAATCTGGGGCGCAACCTGCAGACCGCCTGGACCGACGCCAACATGGGCGTCGCCCTGCTGAACACGGTGATCGTGGCGGGCACGGTCGCCGCGGGCACGGTGCTGTTCTCCACCCTGGCCGGCTTCGCCTTCGCCAAGCTGCGCTTCCGCGGCCGGCGGCTGCTGATGTCCCTGGTGGTGGCCACCATGCTGATCCCGCCGCAGCTGAGCGTGGTCCCGCTGTACATGCTGATCGCCGAGCTCGCGTGGACGGACCGGCTCCAGGCGGTCATCCTGCCGACGCTGGTGTCCGCCTTCGGCGTGTTCTTCATGCGGCAGTACCTGGCGCAGGCGCTGCCGACGGAACTGGTGGAGGCGGCGCGGTCGGACGGTGCCAGTGCCCTGCGGGTCGTGTGGCACGTGGTGTTCCCCGCGGCGCGGCCCGCGATGGCGGTGCTGGCCATGCTGACCTTCGTCATGGCCTGGAACGACTTCTTCTGGCCGATCGTCGCGCTGACCCAGAACGGCAGCCCGACGGTGCAGGTGGCCCTGACGGGTCTGGGTCGGGGTTACATCCCCGACCAGTCCGTGATCATGGCGGGTGCGCTGCTCGGCACGCTCCCGCTGCTGCTGGTGTTCCTCGTCTTCGGCCGCCAGATCGTCGGCGGCATCATGCAGGGAGCCGTGAAGGGTTGACGAACGCATCCATGAACACACCACCGGTAACCACCCCGACGAACTCCATGGCGGACACTGCGACGGACACTGACACGCACACTGCGACGGCCTCCGCAGCGGACTCCGCGGCGGGAAGCCCGGCCCGCACTGCAACGGCCTCCGTGGCGGGAAGCCCGGCCGGAACTGCGGTGGACACCGCGACAGGGGCCCCGACAGGAACCCCGCCGGGAACCCCGACAGAAACCCCGGCGGCTTCCCCCGCGCAGGAGGAGCGGCAGAAGGAACCACTCCGCTTCCCGGCCGGGTTCGTGTGGGGGGCGGCCACGGCTGCCTTCCAGATCGAGGGGGCGGCCGAGCTGCGCGGCCCCTCGATCTGGGACACCTTCTGCCGCACGCCCGGAAAGGTGCACGGCGGAGACACCGGCGACGTGGCGGTGGACCACCACCGGCTGTGGCGGGATGACGTCGCGCTGATGGACCGGCTGGGGCTGGGGGCCTACCGCTTCTCCGTCTCCTGGCCCCGGGTACTGGCCGGCGGAATCGGCTTCTACGACGCCCTGGTGGACGAGCTGCTCGCGCACGGCATCCAGCCCTGCCTGACCCTGTACCACTGGGACCTGCCGCAGGAGCTGGAAGACGCGGGCGGCTGGCCCGAACGGGAGACCGCCCATGCCTTCGCGGCGTACGCGGAGACCGTCGCCGGGGCGCTGGGCGACCGGGTGCAGCTGTGGACCACCCTCAACGAGCCCTGGTGCAGCGCCTTCCTCGGCTACGCCTCGGGGGTGCACGCCCCCGGGCGCACCTCCCCCGCGGACTCTCTGCGGGCCGCCCACCACCTCAACCTGGCCCACGGCCTGGCCGCGGCGGCGCTGCCCTCCTCGGCACGGGTGGGGATCGCCCTCAACCCCAGTGCGGTGCGGCCGCTGACCGGCTCGGCCGAGGACCTGGACGCGCAGCGCCGCATCGACGCCCTCGCCAACCGGATCTTCACCGGACCCCTGCTGCACGGGGCCTATCCCGAGGATCTGAAGGCCGACACCGCCCGGCTCACGGACTGGTCCTTCGTCCGCCCCGGCGACGAGGCGCTGATCCACCAGCCGCTGGGCTTCCTCGGCGTGAACTACTACACCCCGGCGGTGGTGTCGGCGGCTCCCGACGGGGGCGGCCCCCGATCCGACGGTCACGGGGCCACGGCGTACTCCCCCTGGCCGGGGGCCCAGGACGTGGCCTTCCACCAGCCGCCCGGCGAACTGACCGACATGAACTGGTCGATCGACCCGACCGGCCTGTACGACCTGCTGATGCGGTTCGCCCGGGAGGTTCCCGGGCTGCCGCTGATGGTCACCGAGAACGGCGCCGCGTACGCACCCGACCTGCACGATCCGCAGCGGATCCGCTATCTGGAGGAGCATCTCACCGCCGTGCACCGGGCGGTCACGGACGGCGCCCCCGTGGAGGCCTACTACCTCTGGTCGCTGCTGGACAACTTCGAATGGTCCTACGGCTACAGCAAGCGCTTCGGCATCGTCCACGTCGACTACGCCACCCAGGCCCGCACCCCGCGGGCCAGCGCCCACTGGTACGCCCGCCTGGCCCGCACGGGCACCTTGTAGGCACCCCCTTCCCGGCCTGTGGGCCCACCGCCGCACGGGCGCGCCGGTCATCAGGCGGAGGCCGGCCGGCCTCCCCGACCTCCCCGGCAGCTCCAGCCTCCCCAGCCCCCTCCCGCCCCGGCAGCCCCGGGAGTCCGCGTCAGGCTGCGAAGGCCTCGGCGTGGTCCCGGCACCAGGTCTCGAAGGTGCGCGGCGGGTGACCGGTGAGCTGCTCGACGGCGTCGGTGGTCTCCACGGGGACTCCGTCGGAGGCAGCCCAGAAGTCGAGGAGGGCGTCGGCGTACGGGCCGGGTATGTGCCCTTCGGCCTCGGCCCTCCACCGCCGGGCGGGAACCGCCTCGAAGGGAAGGGGCCGGCCCAGGACCGAGCCGAGTATCGCGAGCTGCTCGGCGAAGGTCAGCGACTGCGGGCCGGTGAGGGTGTGGGCCCCGCCCGCCCGGGCGGGGTCGGTCAGGACGGTGAAGGCGGCCTCGGCGAGGTCGGCCTCGTGGACGGGGTCGGTGTGCGCGCCCGGGTAGGGCAGGTGCACCGGCCGGCCGGAGGCCAGCGGCCGGGCCCAGCCGAGGGCGTTGCCGGCGAAGGACCCCGGCCTCAGCAGTGTGGCGCGCAGCGGGGAGGCCTCCAGAGCCTGCTCCACGGCGAGGTGGGCCGCGGACAGCGGGCTGTCCGCGGCGCCGGGCCCCAGCACCGAGGAGGAGGACAGCAGCACGATGTGCTCGACTCCGGCGGCGACGGCTTCCTCCACGAAACGCTCGACGGCGGTGGCCTCGGCGTAGAGGAAGACGGAGTGGATCCCTCTCAGGGCCGCGGGGAACGTCGAAGGATCGGTGAGGTCGCAGCGGACGGTACCGGGTGGCGCATCCGGGGCGCGGGAGGCGACCCGGTGCGGCAGGCCGTGGGCGGCGAGTCGGGCGGACAGGCTGCGGGCGACAGCGCCGCGGCCGCCGGTGACGAGGATCGACATGGCAGTACCTCTTTCTCCTCCGTCCGGGCCCTGCGGGCCGGGCGGACTACGGGATAGGATGAGCATGTGACACAGATTCTGCGAGACGCATCCACTGCGTCACACAGATAAATTTGGAGCACGGAGAAGCCGATGTCAACCAATTCCCCCCGTACGGGTGAGGCACGCGACCAGCAGGCCGAGTGGAGCCGCGCCGAGCTGCTCGCCCGCATCGTCACCGAGAGCCAGCGGCACTACGCCGACTACTCGCTGTTCAACCAGGCCATGGCCGACCACGTCGGGCTGCACCCCACCGACATGCAGTGCATCGCCCTGCTCGACATGGAGCCGGGCCCGGTCAGCACGGGCGACATCGCCCGGCTCACCGGCCTGACCTCCGGCTCCGCCACCCGCCTCGTCGACCGGCTGGTCAAAGCGGGCATCGTCGAGCGCCACGCCGACCCGCACGACCGCCGCCGCTCCCTCGTCGCCCTCGCACCCGAGGCCCGCGAGCGGATCGGCGCGGCCTGGGACACCCCCGGCCGGGCCTTCGGCGCCGTACTGGAGAGCTACTCCGACGCCGAACTCGGCGTCATCGCCGACTACCTGCACCGCGCCGCCGAAGTCGGCCGAGCCCAGGCACAACGGCTGAACGCCGGCGCTGAGGCCGAAGCCGACGCCGACGCCACGGCCTGAGGCCGCGACCGCTCAGGTGCGGCCCCGCATGCGCCGGCTGCCGCGCCGGGCCCCGCGCCCGCCACGCGCCGCACCCGAGCCGCCACGGGCCCGGTCGTCCAGCCCGATCCACACCCGGACCTCCGTGCCGCCGAGCACCGAGCGTCCCAGCCGGACGTCGCCGCCGGTGGACTCCGCGACCCGGCGCACGATGTCCAGGCCCAGACCGGTCGAGCCGTCGCGGCCCCCGTCGTTGCCCCGGCGCAGCGCGGCATCCGGGTCGGCGATGCCCGGGCCCGCGTCGGAGACGAGCACGATCACCGCGTCGGAGGCGTCGTGGACGTCCACCGCGAAGGGGGTGCCCTCGGGGGTGTGCCGGAAGACGTTGCCGAGCATGGCGTCGAGTGCGGCCGCGAGCTCGGGCCGGGCCACCGGGATGCGCACCGGGCGGTCCACCCCGGCGAGCCGCACCTCGCGGCCCTCGTCCTCCGCCAGCGCCGACCAGAAGGCCATCCGGTCGCGGATGACCTCGGAGGCGTCGCAGCCCGCGCCCGCCCCGACCAGACCGGTCGCCGGCCGCTGTTCACGGGCCGTACGGATGATCGTGTCGACCTCGCGCTCCAACTGCTCCACCGCCGCCCGGGTCTGCTCCGCGGCCGGGCCGTCGCCGAGGGAGGCCGTGTTGAGGCGCAGCACCGTCAACGGGGTCCGCAGCCGGTGCGAGAGGTCGGCGGCCAGCTCCCTTTCGTTGGCGAGGAGTTCGACCACCTGGTCCGCCATCGCGTTGAACGCGACGGCTGCCGACCGGAGTTCCTTGGGCCCCTGCTCGGGGACCCGCGCCCCGAGCCGTCCCTCGCCGAGCTGGTGTGCGGCGTCCGCGAGCCGTCCGGCGGGCCGCACCAGCCGGGCGCCGAGCCGGTCGGCCACTCCGACCGAGCCGATGATCAGGGCGAGGCCGACGCCGGCGAGCACCACCCAGGCGGTCGCGACCCCGTTGCTGACCTCGCTCTCCGGTACGAAGACCTCCACCACCGCGATGTCCCCGGACCCGAGGGCGGTCGGCTGGAGCAGGGCCGAGCCGCCGCGCACCGATGCGGTGGTGGCCCGCCCGATCCGCCGGGTCTCGGCCACGGCGGACTCCCCGGCCCGGCCCGTACCGATGTCCACGGGTGCGCCGTCGCCGACCGCGGGCAGGTGGACGGCCATCCGCCGGGCCGCGCCCATCTGCGTGGACTCCACGGCCTTGCTCAACTGTCCGGGGTCGGTGGTGATGGACAGGGTCGGCCCGATGGTGGCGGCCTGCCGTTCGGCGTTGGAGAAGGCCCGGTCGCTGGCCATCTCCTGGACGACGAGCCCGAGCGGCACGGCGAAGGCCACGACCACCATGGTGGTGACCGCCAGGCACACCTTGACCAGGGCCCATCTCACAGCGGCGGTTCCAGCTTGACCCCGACCCCCCGCAGCGTGTGCAGGTAGCGCGGCCGGGCGGCGGTCTCGCCGAGTTTGCGGCGCAGCCAGGACAGGTGGACGTCGATGGTCTGGTCGTCGCCGTAGGACTGCTGCCAGACCTCGGCGAGCAGCTCCCGCCGGGCCACGACGACCCCGGGCCGTCCGGCGAGGAAGGCCAGCAGGTCGAACTCGCGCCGGGTGAGGTCCAGGGCCGTCCCGTCCAGCCGGGCCTGGCGGCGCAGCGGGTCGATGGCCAGCCCGCCGACGCGCAGCACCCGCGAGGGCGGTTCGGTCGCCGCGGCCTGGGAGCGGCGCAGGACGGCTGCCATCCGGGCGGAGAGGTGCTCGACGGAGAAGGGCTTGGTGAGGTAGTCGTCGGCGCCGTCGTTGAGCAGCCGCACGATCTCCGCCTCGTCGTCGCGGGCGGTGGCGATGATCACGGGTACGTCGGTGATGCCGCGCAGCATCTTCAGTGCTTCGGACCCGTCCAGGTCGGGGAGCCCGAGGTCGAGGATGACCACGTCGAAGCGGTGGTGGGCGACTTCGCGCAGGGCCTCCAGGGCCGTCCCGACGCTGCGCACGGTGTGCGAGGCCTCGGTGAGGTGCCGGATGAGGGCGGATCGTACGAACTGGTCGTCCTCGACCACGAGCACACTTGCCATGGCCCGCACCGTAGCCCATTCGGGGGACCACCCGGGGTGTCGGGACACTCTTGTGGCGGGTGGTGCAGTATGTGCTCTGATGCTACGAGGACTTGTACATGCCATGGCGTGGATGCTGGCGACCGGGGCTGCGGTGACGCTGTCCTGGTGGGGCGTGCACACCGTCATGTCGGGTACGGCCTACGATCCGCCGCTCGCGGTGCCGCTGGCCGCGCAGCCGCTGTCCTCTTCCACGCACGACGCGCGGTCGCCCTCGCCGGCCACCCCCGAATCCGCAGCCGCCTCCCCGTCGGCGTCCCCCTCACCCTCGCCGAGCGCGTCGGCGTCCCCGTCCGCGCCGCCGTCGGCGGACCCCTCCGCAGGGCCGCCGGCGAAGTCCGGGCCGAACCCGTACCGGCAGCCCCCGCAGAGCGACGGCGGGCAGGTCAAGGCCTATCCGGTCACCGGCGGCCGGGTCGTCTTCGACCTGGGCGGGACCTCGGCCGAGCTGGTGTCCGCAACCCCGTCGGCGGGCTGGCGGATGCAGGTGTGGAAGCAGGACTACTGGATCCGGGTCACCTTCACCCGGGACGGCCGCGAGGTCTCGGTCTTCTGCACCTGGCACGACCACGCCCCGGCCGTCGAAATCGTCGACCCCTGACGCGGCCACGAAGGCTGGTCCAGCACGGACTCAGCACGGGCTCCGTGCGGGCCCCGTGCGGGCTCAGCACGGGAGAACCGGGCTCGACGCCATTCCGCCGGCCCCGCACCCTCGTTACGTCAGGGGTTCGACTCCGAAGAGTCGAACCCCTTTGAGCTGCATGTCTGCTAAGTCATCTGCGTTGCGGCGCGCAGCTGCCTACACGTTCAACCGGAACGTGTCGCGTAGAGCTCTGACCTGCGCAAACGCAATTCTTGGCGGTCCAAGTCAGCAACGAATCAGCACGGGACTACGGCATCCATCACGCGAGAGCACCACCATCACCCATCGGCTCCATGGGGATCTGCCGGACGGCGGACTCCACCGAGCCAGCGTCCTCAATGTCCGCCTCGTGTTCCGGGTTCTGAGGTTCCAGTACCCTCTGAATCTGACGGCTCAGTGCTTCGACGGAGCAAGACTGCTCCTCCTGCGCATCCGCACTCCTCTTGAGGTGCTTGGCGATCAGGTGCGCGCTCCACTCCGTCGAATCGGTCTCAAGGGCACTGTCCCTGAGAGCTTCGAGATCCACCGTGTAGGTGAGCGGGTCCACGCGACCGAAGGGTCCGTCCGACTCCACCCGGAACTCGTAGACCTTGGGCAGCTCCGAGGAGAACAGTTGAGGGCCCACATCCATGACGAAGGGGATGCGGCGCTTGGGAGGAAGGGTCGCGATGCGCCGACCAACAGCGCGGTTGAGGGTCTCGGCCCGCTCGGCCCCCAGAGTGGTCTGGAGCGGAGGACTCACCGAGATGCTCACGTTGCGGGCCAGCGTCTGGCCGATGTTCTCGATCACCAACACAAGCAATGACGAGCCAGGGATACGAGGCCTGATGTCGACGATGACGTACGGCTCCGCCTGCTCCCGTTGGGCCTTCTCCGTGAGGGCGTTGGCCTGGGCAACCGCCCTCGCCTGACGCCGGTTGTAGACGAGAGCCCAAAACGCGGCCGTCGTGGAGAAGACGAGAGCCGCCACGGAAATGACCACTGTGGCGATCTGAACCGTTGAGTGGCTCATGACCGGATGCTAGGCAGGTGGCTGGTTGCAGCGCGGAAAGTTGCCGAAAATCATCCGGCCGAGATCGTTGGCACTCCAGCCTGAGCTGCGGGCCGCTACCGTGAAGCCATGACCGCACTGCCCGACTGGATGCGCCCGCCGCGCGCGGAAGGCTGGTTCGCGGAGGACCTCGACCGCCTCCCCGAGGCACCACGCCACACCGAATTGATCGATGGAGCCCTCGTCTTCATGATGTCGCCGCAGAGGTGGTGGCACGGCCACCTCGTCACCATGCTCACGGTCGCACTCATGGAGCAGGTGCCCGCCGATACCAGAGTCGGCCGTGAGATGACCATCAAGCTCGACCCACGCAACCGTCCCGAACCGGACCTGCTGGTGACGACGGTCGACTTCGACGGTGACCGCACCTGGTTCGCACCGGAAGACGTCCAGCTCGTCATCGAGGTCGTCTCCCCCGAGTCCGCCCATCGCGATCGCACAGTAAAGCTCCGCAAGTACGCAGAGGCCGGCATCCCACACTACTGGTGCATCGAGGACGAGGACGGTGCTCCCGTCGTCCACGTCTACGAGCTCGACGGACCCACCGGCGCCTACGCGCCCGCCGGCATCTTCCGAGGCACTCTCCAGCGCCCCGTGCCCTTCGAGGTCAGCCTGGACCTCGACAAGCTCACACCGCCCCGAAGCAGCTGACAAGTCAGCACCAAGTCAGCACGGGAATGCAGAAGGGGTCGGACTCACCAGAGTCCGACCCCTTCTGACCTGCACATTTGACGAAATCATTTAACGTGCAGTCACGGAACGATCACAAGTTGAAGCGGAACGTTCAGCACAGCGCTCCGACCTGCGAAAACCTGGTTTTCGGAGCCCTCATCCAGCACCCATCCAGCACGGTGCAGGTTCGTCCAGCACATCCAGCACGCGCGACCGCGACGAAGTCCGTCGCCCGCGTCGGCGACACGTTGTGTACACATGGGACACTCGGTACGCTTGAGCGCATGACGCAGCCGCTGCCCATAGAGTCCATCCGTGATGTGCGTGCCCACCTCGCCGAGGTCGTGGAGCGCGCCGACCGCGACGACGTGCCCACTGTGATCACACGCCGGGGCAAGGAAGTCGCCGCCGTCGTCTCCATCGAGGTGCTGCGCAAGTACCAGGAGTGGGAAGAGCGCGAGATCAACCGGATCATCGACGAGCGCATGGCCAACCCCGCGCCCGGCATCCCGATCGAGGACATCATGAGGGAGACGCTGGCACGCGGTGAGTGAGTACCGAACCATCTTCCGCCCCGAGGCGCAGGCCGAGCTCCGGAAGATCCCCCGCGACATGGCGCTTCGCATCCTGGCCAAGCTGGCCGAGTTGGAGGCCGACCCCCTCGGCTTCAACACCACCGCACTGGTGTCCCAGCCCGAACGACGCCGGCTGCGCGTCGGCGACTACCGCGTCGTCTACACGATCGACAACGGGGAACTGGTGGTCTGGGTCGTTCACGTGGGACACCGGTCCACCGTTTACGACATCTGATTGCCGCTGACCACGCGTCAGAATATCCAGCACCCATCCAGCACGGTGATGGCGAAGGGGCCGGACTCGACAGAGTCCGACCCCTTCCGGCCTGCACGTTTGACTCAGTAGCTAACGTGCAGTATGCGCACGATTACACGTTGAAGCGGAACTCCACCACGTCGCCGTCCTGCATGACGTAGTCCTTGCCCTCCATGCGGGCCTTGCCCTTGGCGCGGGCTTCCGTCACCGAGCCGCATTCGACCAGGTCCGCGAAGGAGATGACCTCGGCCTTGATGAAGCCCCGCTGGAAGTCGGTGTGGATGACGCCGGCCGCCTCCGGGGCGGTCGCGCCCTGCTTGATGGTCCAGGCGCGGGTTTCCTTCGGGCCTGCCGTCAGGTAGGTCTGCAGGCCCAGGGTGGCGAAGCCGACGCGGCCGAGGGTGGCGAGGCCGGGCTCGTCCTGGCCGACCGACTGGAGGAGTTCGAGGGCCTCCTCGTCGTCCAGCTCCGCGAGGTCCTGCTCCAGCTTCGCGTTCAGGAAGATCGCCTCGGCGGGAGCCACCAGCGCGGCCTGCTCCGCCTTGAAGGCCTCGTCCGTCAGCTCGTCCTCGTCCACGTTGAAGACGTAGAGGAAGGGCTTCGTGGTCAGCAGGTGGAGCTCGTGGAGGAGGTCGCCCTTCTCCGTGCCCTTGGTGATGCCCTTCGAGAAGAGCGTGTCACCGGCTTCGAGGATCTTCTGCGCCTCGACGACCGCCGCCAGGACCGCGACCTTCTCCTTCTGCAGGCGGGACTCCTTCGTCAGGCGCGGCACCGCCTTCTCGATGGACTGGAGGTCGGCGAGGATCAGCTCGGTGTCGATGGTCTCGATGTCGTCCTTCGGGGAGACCTTGCCGTCGACGTGCACGACGTTCTCGTCCTTGAAGGCGCGGATGACCTGGCAGATCGCGTCCGACTCGCGGATGTTCGCGAGGAACTTGTTGCCCAGGCCCTCGCCCTCCGACGCACCGCGCACGATGCCGGCGATGTCGACGAAGTCGACGGTCGCCGGGAGGACCTTCTGCGAGTTAAAGATGCCGGCGAGGACCGCGAGGCGGGCGTCGGGGACGCCGACGACACCGACGTTCGGCTCGATGGTGGCGAACGGGTAGTTGGCCGCCAGCACGTCGTTCTTGGTCAGGGCGTTGAACAGGGTCGACTTGCCGACATTCGGCAGGCCGACGATTCCGATCGTGAGCGACACGTTGGCGACTTCCCGTAGCTGGAGGGGGCGGCGGCCCGAAGGTGGGCCGTCGGACAGTTTACTTTCCGATGAGTGGCGGTGGATGTACGCGTGTCCGGGGCCGGATCCGGCGGCCTCCCCACCTACTTTGGAAGGGTGGAGCACTACAGGACGCGATCAGCCCCTCACCCCCAGCGACCTCCCGCGCAGCGCCGGAGGCGGACGGCCGGGCGCGCGGCCGTGCCCGTCCAGGGCGGCCCGCGGCCCGCGGCGTTCGTACGGCGGTTGCCGCGGCCGCGGCTGACGGGGCTCGGCGGGGGCCTCTTCTCGTGCGCCGCGATGCTGCTGGCGAGCGGGGCCGCCTGGCTGCTGTTCGACTCCTCGCTCTTCGTCTACGGGCTGCTCTTCGTGCCCGTGGCCGCCGCCACCGCGCTCTGGGTGCGGCCCGCGGACCTGATCACCGCGCCCGTCAACGCCCCGCTGGCCTTCGCCGCCGGGGTGTGGCCCCTCTCCGGCGGCTCCGGCGGGTTCGGCGGGCACCTCATGGGGATGGTGTCGGCCCTGTCCCTGCACGCGGGCTGGCTGTACGCGGGCACCCTCCTCGCCGCGCTGATCGCCCTCGTCCGCAAGGCCGTACTGATCGGCAGGCGGCGGCTGCCACGCCGCACCGCCCCCACCTCCTGAGCGCAGCGGCGGCCGGGGGCCGCCCCGTCCGGCCCGGCCGCCCCGGCCGGGACCACCGCGAGCCGCCCCGGCGGACCGACCGGCGGCCAGCCCCGGCGGCCAGCCCCGGCCGACCGGCCTGCGGCCGGCCCCGGCGGGGCCGCCCCGGCGGTCAGGCCTTCGGCTCCTTCGGCGCGCCCCGCGCCGCCATCGCCGCTCCCACGATGCCCGCGTTGTTCTGGAGCTGCGCCGGGACGATCTCGGCCCGGATGCCCTCGATCAGCGGGAGGAACTTCTCCGGCTTGCGGCTGACACCGCCGCCGATGATGAAGAGGTCCGGGGAGAACAGCATCTCCACGTGCGCGAGGTACTTCTGGACCCGGTGCGCCCAGTGCTCCCAGCTGAGCTCCCCGTCCTCCTTCGCCTTCACCGAGGCGCGCGTCTCCGCGTCGTGGCCCTTCAGTTCCAGGTGGCCGAGTTCCGTGTTCGGGACCAGCCGACCGTCCGTGAACAGGGCACTGCCGATGCCGGTGCCCAGCGTGAGCAGGATGACCGTGCCGGCCTTCCCGCGCCCGGCTCCGTACGTCATCTCCGCGACGCCCGCCGCGTCCGCGTCGTTGAGGACCGTGACGGGCCGCCCGCCGAGCCGGTCGGAGAGCAGGGCCGCCGTGTCGACGCCCACCCAGGCCTTGTCCATGTTGGCGGCCGTCCGCGTGACGCCGCCGGTGACCACCCCGGGGAAGGTGACCCCGACGGGGCCGTCCCAGTCGAAGTGGCGCACCACTTCGACGACACAGCCGGCCACCCCGTCGGGGGTGGCCGGCTGCGGTGTCAGTACCTTGTGACGCTCTTGTGCCAGGTCGCCGCGGTCCAGGTCCACGGGAGCGCCCTTGATCCCGGATCCGCCGATGTCCACACCAAAGATCTCCATGGACATACCGTACGAAACGAGTTACCTGTCGGCGACCAGTTCCGCTGCCTCCGCACGAAGATCGCGGCGCAGCTCCTTCGGCAGCGAGAAGACGATCGACTCCTCGGCCGTCTTGACGAGTTCCACGTCGGCGTAGCCGCGCTGCGCGAGCCACTCCAGGACCTCCTCGACCAGCACCTCCGGCACCGAGGCTCCCGAGGTCAGGCCGACCGTGGTGACGCCCTCCAGCCAGGCCTCGTCGATCTCGCTCGCGAAGTCGACCAGGTGGGCCGCCCGGGCGCCCGCGTCGAGGGCGACCTCGACGAGGCGGATGGAGTTCGAGGAGTTCTTCGAGCCGACGACGATGACCAGGTCGGAGTCGGCGCCCATGGCCTTGACGGCGGCCTGCCGGTTCGAGGTGGCGTAGCAGATGTCGTCGCTCGGCGGGGAGACCAGCAGCGGGAACTTCGTCTTCAGTGCGTCGACCGTCTCCATCGTCTCGTCGACGGAGAGGGTGGTCTGGGAGAGCCAGACCACCTTGGACTCGTCGCGCACCTGGACCTTCGCGACGTCGTCGGGGCCGTCGACGATCGTGATGTGGTCCGGGGCCTCGCCCGAGGTGCCGATGACCTCCTCGTGGCCCTCGTGGCCGATGAGGAGGATGTCGAAGTCCTCGTTGGCGTAGCGGACGGCTTCCTTGTGCACCTTGGTGACCAGCGGGCAGGTCGCGTCGATCGTCGCGAGCCGGCCGCGCGCCGCCTCCTCGTGGACCACCGGCGCCACCCCGTGCGCGGAGAACATCACGATGGAGCCCTCGGGCACCTCCTCCGTCCGCTCGACGAAGATCGCGCCCTTCTTCTCCAGGGTCTGGACGACGTACTTGTTGTGCACGATCTCGTGGCGTACGTAGACCGGCGCGCCGTACTGCTCGAGCGCCTTCTCGACGGCGATCACGGCACGGTCCACGCCCGCGCAGTAGCCGCGGGGCGCGGCGAGCAGGACACGGCGGGAAGCGGCAGCAGGGGCGGAAGCAGTCATGCGCTCCATCGTACGGGGGTCCTCAGCAGGCCGGTCGTCGCCCGTTCGGCAGAGACTGGGTCGAAACCCTGTCCCGACTGTCCCCCGGAGGATGGATGGCGTCCGTGACGGATTCCGGCAAGGCGGCGCCCGCCGCACTGCGGCGCAGCCTCGGCTTCCGCGACCTGGTCGTCTACGGGCTGCTCTTCATCGCCCCGATGGCCCCGGTCGGCGTGTTCGGTGCCCTGGACGCCGCCTCGCACGGCGCGGTGGCGCTGGTGTACCTCGCGGCGACCGTGGCGATGGCCTTCACGGCGTTCTCGTACGCGCAGATGGTGCGGGTCGCCCCGCAGGCCGGCTCGGTGTTCACGTACGCCCGCAAGGGCCTGGGCGAAGGGCCGGGGCTGATCGCCGGGTGGATGGCGATGCTCGACTACCTGCTGATCCCGGCGGTGGCGTACCTGTTCTCCGGGATCGCCATGAACGCGCTGGTCCCGGAGGTCTCCCGCTGGGTGTGGACGGCGCTGGCCGTGGTGGTCACCACGGCGCTCAACCTGTGGGGCGTACGGGCGGCCGCGCGGGTGGGCTTCGCCGTGCTGGCGGTGGAGGTGCTGGTGCTCCTGGTCTTCGTGGCCGCCGCGGTGACCGTACTGGTCCAGGACGGGCCGCGGCGGGGCTGGCTCTCGCCGCTGACCGGGGACGGCTCGCTGGGCTTCTCGGTGGCGGCGGTACTGGGCGCGGTGTCCGTGGCGGTGCTGTCGTACCTCGGCTTCGACGCGATCGCCTCCTTCGCGGAGGAGGTGACGGGCGGCTCGGAGCGGGTGGCGCGTGCGGTGCTCTTCTGCCTGGCGCTGGCGGGGCTGCTGTTCGTGGCGCAGAGCTATCTGGCGGCGCTGCTGATGCCCGTCTCCGCGGCGGAGCTGGCGGCGGATCCGGCGCAGCAGGGACCCGCCTTCTACACGGCGGTGCAGTCCTCGGTCGGTACGTGGCTGCACGACCTGGTGGCGGTGAGCAAGGCGGTCGGGGCGGCCTTCGCGGCGCTGGCCGGGCAGGCGGCGGCCGGGCGGCTGGTGTTCGCGATGGCGCGGGAGCGGCGGCTGCCGGGGGTGCTGGCGCGGACCTCGGGCGGGACCCCGCGGCCGGCGCTGCTGGTGGCGGCCACGATCACGCTGGTCGCGGCGGTATGGGCGGCGCGACGCGACGACGGGCTCGGGCACCTGGTCTCGGTGGTGGACGTCGGGGCGCTGGTGGCCTTCACGCTGCTGCACGCGTCGGTGGTGGGCTGGTTCGTGGTGCAGCGGCGCGAGGGCGCCCCGGTCTGGTGGAAGCACCTGCTGGTGCCGGTGCTGGGCGCGGTGGTGACGGTCGCGGTGATCGTGGAGGCCGCGTGGGAGGCGCAGCTGGTGGGAGCGGTCTGGCTGGCGGCGGGCCTGGGAGTCCTGGCCGCCCAACGCGGCCGCCACCACCCCGGCCCGCGGGGCCGGGGTGGCCTGGCCGGCCCGGAGGGTCCGGGTGGCCCCGGCGGCGCGGGTGGCCCGGAGAGCCCAGAGGATGTGGGTGGCGCGTAGCGCGGGCTCGGAGGGTCGGGGTGGCCCCGGCGGCGCGGCTGGCCCGGAGGGCTCAGAGGGTGTGGGTGGCGCGTAGCGCCGGGGTGGCGCGTAGCGCGGGGTGGCACGGGGCTCGGGTGGCCCGGAGGGCCGAAGTGGCTGGGGCGGCCCGGGCGGCCCAGGGGGCCCAGGTGGCCCAGGTGGCCAGGGGGCCCGGAGGGCCTGGGGGGCCCGGCTGGCCCGGAGGGTCTGGGGGCTGGCTGGCCCGGAGGGTTTGGGGGGCGGGAAGGCCCGGAAGGTCTGGGTGGCGCGGAGGGTCCCGGGCGGCCCTGATGGTCCGGGTGGCCCAGGTGGCCAGGGGTGCCTGGAGGGCCTGGGGGCCCAGGCGGCCTGGAGGGGTTAGGTGGCTCGGGCGGCCCTGATAGCCCAGGCGGCCCGGAGGGCCCAGGTAGCTTGGGCGGCTCTGGTGGCCCGAACGGGACGGGCGGGGCAGGCCGGCCGGGCGGGCAGGTAGGGCAACCCGGCAGGCTGAGGCACCGGCTGGCACCCCGGCGACCCCGGGCGGGACGGGCGGGGCAGGCCGGCCGAGTGAGGCCCCCCGCGAGCTGAGGCAGCGGCTGGGCCCCGGCCGCCCCGGGGCGGCGCGGAGCGTCCGGGGGCCCAGCTGGCCCCGGCGGCTCAGGCGGCCCGGAGGGCCTGGGTGGCCCGGGCGCCCCGCGGGCCCGGGCGCCCCGCGGGCCCGGGCGGGACGGGCGGGGCGGGCCCGCCGGGCGGGTGCGGCAACCCGGCAGCCCGGCACCCCGGCAGGCTGAGGCAGCGGCTGGGCACCCCGCCCGCGCCGGCCACCCCGGCCGCCCCAGACGCCCCGCCGCCTGCCGCCCGCCGTCCCCACCGTCCCCGCCGGGTGCCCCGGGGGTTCGACACCACCGGCGGGGCCTGGGGCGCTGTCATGCCGGGCGGCTAGCCTGCGTGCATGGGTCTGAATACGTCGGCCGAGGCCCCGCTGCCCGTTGGCCAGGTGTCCCGGCTCATCGGGGGCTGGATCGAGCGGCTCGGTCAGGTGTGGGTGGAGGGGCAGATCACCCAGCTCTCGCGACGGCCGG
This sequence comes from Streptomyces sp. cmx-4-9, assembly GCF_046548835.1. Taxonomy (NCBI): domain Bacteria; kingdom Bacillati; phylum Actinomycetota; class Actinomycetes; order Kitasatosporales; family Streptomycetaceae; genus Streptomyces; species Streptomyces sp. cmx-4-9. Next base: position 393,556 of record NZ_JAEBEE010000007.1, read on the forward strand.
GGGCGGGGGTGGTGTTCCTGACGCTGCGCGACCCCTCGCACGACATCTCGGTCAGCGTGACCTGCTTCCGCCAGGTCTACGACGAGGTCGCGGACGCGGTGTCGGAGGGTGCGCGGGTCGTCGTACGGGCGAAGCCGGAGTGGTACGCCCCGCGCGGCCAGTTGTCACTGCGTGCCACGGAGATACGGCCCGTCGGGATCGGGGAGCTGCTGGCCCGGCTGGAGCGGCTGAAGCGGTCCCTGGCCTCCGAGGGACTGTTCGCGCTGGACCGCAAGAAGCCGCTGCCCTTCCTGCCGCAGCTGGTCGGGCTGGTGGTCGGGCGGGCTTCGGCGGCCGAGCGCGATGTGCTGGAGAACGCCCGGCGGCGCTGGCCCGCGGTCCGCTTCGAGGTGCGCAACGTGGCCGTCCAGGGCGTGCACGCGGTGCCCCAGGTGGTCCGGGCGGTCCAGGAGCTCGACGCCCTGGACGAGGTGGACGTGATCATCGTGGCCCGCGGCGGCGGGAGCGTCGAGGACCTGCTGCCGTTCTCGGACGAGCAGGTGGTCCGGGCCGTGGCCGCGGCCCGTACCCCGGTGGTCTCGGCGATCGGCCACGAGCCGGACTCACCGCTGCTGGACCTGGTCGCCGACCTGCGGGCCTCCACGCCCACGGACGCGGCGAAGAAGGTGGTTCCGGACGTGGGCGAGGAGCTGGAGCGGGTGCGGCAGCTGCGGGAGCGGGGCCTGCGGGCGGTACGGGGTCTGCTGGACCGGGAGGAGCGCGGTCTCGCGCACGCCCTGGGGCGGCCGGTGTTCGTCCATCCGCAGCGGATGGTGGAGACCCGCGAGGAGGAGTTGGAGGCGTTGCTGGCCCGTAGCCGCCGCACCCTGGGGCACCTGCTGGACCGGGCGGACTCGGAGCTGCGGCACACCCTGGCCCGGGTGGTGGCGCTGTCGCCCGCGGCGACCCTGGAGCGGGGCTACGCGGTGCTCCAGCGGGAGGACGGGCACGTGGTGCGCTCGCCCGAGGACGTCGTACCGGGGCAGCTGCTGCACGCGCGGGTGGCACGCGGGGCGTTCCCGGTGGAGGTCTCCCCCGGCCACGCGCCCGCGTCGGAGCCCGGCCCGACCGGCTCCACCGGGGCCGCCGGGGACACCGCGGCCGACCAGGACACCGGGGACACCGGGGACGGCGCCGCGTGACGACATCCGCGCGCAACATGTTCGTTGTACTACACACATAAGGCGGGAACGGGAATGTCTGAGACGGACACGGCGCTGGGGTACGAGCAGGCCCGGGACGAACTCATCGAGGTCGTCCGCAAGCTGGAGGCGGGCGGCACCTCGCTGGAGGACTCCCTCGCGCTCTGGGAGCGCGGCGAGGAGCTGGCGGCGGTGTGCCGGCGCTGGCTGGAAGGGGCCCGGGCCCGGCTGGACTCCGCGCTGGCGGCCCGCGAGGGCGAGGGGGAGCCCGACGGCGGGTGACCGGCCGGGGCGGGTGGCCTCGCTCCGGGTCGGGTGACCTCGCTCACAGCCAGCCCGACTTTAGTTGAAATTTCATCTACTTTCGCCGTAGAGTCGGGGACATCGCTTCACCACACGTATGGAAGAAGGCTTTCCGATGTCCCTCGTTCTCGACGCCGCCGCACAGGACCTGCTGTTCCGCGAGGCCCGCACCGCCAACTCGTTCTCCGACGAGCCGGTGACCGAAGAGCAGATCCAGGCGATCTACGAGCTGGTGAAGTACGGCCCCACCGCCTTCAACCAGACCCCGCTGCGCATCACCCTGGTCCGCTCCCCCGAGGCCCGCGAGCGCCTCGTCCAGCACCTGGCCGAGGGCAACCGTGCGAAGACCGCCGCGGCGCCGCTGGTCGCGATCCTCTCCGCGGACAACGAGTTCCACGAGGAGCTGCCGCAGCTGCTCCCGCACTTCCCGCAGGCCAAGGACGCGTTCTTCGCCGAGCGTCCGGTCCGCGAGCAGTCGGCGCTGCTGAACGCCGCCCTGCAGGCCGCTTACTTCATCGTCGGTGTCCGCGCCGCCGGCCTGGCCGCGGGCCCGATGACCGGCGCCGACTTCGCCGGCATCCAGAAGGAGTTCCTGGACGCCGACCACACCCCGCTGATGGTCGTCAACATCGGCAAGCCGGGCGAGGCCGCCTGGTTCGACCGTTCGCCGCGCCTGTCCTTCGACCAGGTCGTCACCACGGTCTGAGCCGGACCGGGGCCGAGCGTCGCGAGGCCGTACGCGAAAGGGCCGCACACCCCCCAGGGGATGTGCGGCCCTTCCGCATGCCGCCCCATGGAACCGATGCCGCCCCGTGGAACCGATGCCGCCCCACGAAACCGACGCCGCGCCGACCCCGACGCGCGCGCCGACGCCCGCAGGGGGCGGCCGAGAGACGGCCTATGCGCCCTGCTTGAACTCCAGCGCCGCCGCCAGTACCCCGAGCTCCTCGAAGGAGGCCGTGCCGGTCACCACCGTGACGTGGCCCTGCTCCTGGTGCACGAGGGCGTCGTACTTCTCGCCCTCCCAGCGCTCCCAGGTGCGCTCGCCGGCCTGCTGCGTCTGCCCGGTCGCCGCCGCATGCCGGGTGATCTTGCCGATGTTCTTGGCCGAGGCGTCGGAGGACTGCTCCACCGCCACGTACTGCTGCTGTCCGTTCAGGAAGCCCAGGTGCCAGCCGTCGGCCTGCTTGCGGTCGTACGAGACCGAGGTCGCCCGCCACTGCGGCGCGAGCCCCACGGGCGCGGCCACCGGGTACGGCGCGGCACGCCGGGCCGTGATCGTCTCCACCCGGTAGTCCACCGTCCGCGTCGGGTCGGCGCTGTCGTCGTGCGGGATGAAGAAGTAGATCCCCGCGACGACGATGCCGATCACACCCAGCGAGCGGACCATGTCCAAAACCGTCTGCTTGCCCCTCATATTCGCCACGGCACCATGGTCCCGCATCACCGGGGGCGATCACCCCCGGGGTCCCTCTGCCGTGCGGGTGCCGTGCGGGCGCCGTGCGGGCGCGCCCCGTACGCTGCCCGGGCAAGGCGTCCGCTCAGGCCAAACCGCTGACCGATATGCCGCTCAAACGTGACCCGCTCTGCTCAATATGTCGACGTACCGATAGAGTTCCGAGCACCCTCACATCCCGGCCGTCGTCGTACAGAAAGGTGCGCTCCGATGACCGAGCACAACCTGCCGCCCCAGCTCGAAGTCTCTCCCGAAGCCCCCGACCGCAACCTCGCCCTGGAACTCGTCCGGGTGACCGAGGCCGCCGCCATGGCCGCGGGCCGGTGGGTCGGGCGCGGCGACAAGCTCGGCGCCGACGGCGCCGCGGTCAACGCGATGCGGACCCTGATCTCCACCGTCTCGATGAACGGCGTCGTCGTCATCGGCGAGGGCGAGAAGGACGAAGCCCCGATGCTCTTCAACGGCGAGCGGGTCGGCGACGGCACCGGCGCCGAGGTCGACATCGCCGTGGACCCGATCGACGGCACCACCCTGAACGCCAAGGGCATGCCGAACGCGATCGCCGTCCTCGCCGCCGCCGATCGCGGCACCATGTTCGACCCGTCCGCGGTCTTCTACATGGAGAAGCTGGTCACCGGTCCCGAGGCCGCCGACTTCGTCGACATCAACGCCCCGGCCTCGGTGAACATCCGCCGGGTCGCCAAGGCCAAGCAGATGGCCGTCGAGGACGTCACCGTGGTCATCCTGGACCGCCCCCGCCACGAGGGCATCGTCAAGGAGATCCGCGAGACGGGCGCCCGGATCAAGTTCATCTCGGACGGCGACGTCGCGGGTTCGGTCATGGCGGTGCGCGAGGGCACCGGCGTGGACCTGCTCCTCGGCATCGGCGGCACCCCCGAGGGCATCATCTCGGCCTGTGCCATCAAGTGCCTCGGCGGCACCATCCAGGGCAAGCTCTGGCCGAAGGACGAGGCCGAGCGCCAGAAGGCCATCGACGCGGGTCACGACCTGGACCGGGTGCTGCACACCGACGACCTGGTCTCCGGTGACAACGTCTTCTTCGTCGCCACCGGCATCACCGACGGCGAGCTGCTGCGCGGCGTCCACTACCGTTCGGCGACCGCGACCACGTCCTCGCTGGTCATGCGCTCGAAGTCGGGCACGATCCGGCAGATCGACTCGACACACCGCCTGGCGAAGCTGCGCGCGTACAGCGCGATCGACTTCGACCGCGCCCAGTAGAGGCGGTTCGCGGCGGCGTACGCGAGAGGGGCGGCCCCGTGCGGGGGACCGCCCCTCTGGCATGTGCAGCAGGGACCGGGACGAAGGCGGTACGGGCCCGCGGACCCGGGCGGGCCGGCGGACGGGGCGTCGGACGGGACGGGGTTCAGCCCGCGGCGGCGATCGGACCGGCCCCGGGGGCCTGGTGCCGTTCGGCTGCCCGGCGCCGCATCCGCGCCAGGACCACCCGGCGTTCGGCGGCGGTCAGGCCGCCCCAGACCCCGTACGGCTCGGGCTGGAGGAGCGCGTGCTCACGGCAGGCGACCATCACGGGGCAGCGGGCGCAGACACGCTTGGCCGCCTCCTCGCGGGAGAGCCGGGCCGCCGTGGGCTCCTTGGACGGGGCGAAGAAGAGACCCGCCTCGTCGCGGCGGCACACCGCCTCCGCATGCCACGGGCCGTCCTCCGCCCTGGCCGGCACCCTCGGCTTCGGCACGGCGCCCGGGCGCCCCTGGAGGCTCTGGACGGCGGCTACCTGCAGGGACTGATGCGGCGGATGCGGCACGGTCTACTCCTGACGACGTATACGCGAGCGAGAGACGATGCACCAGTCCCTACCCGCTGGGCGGGCCGCTATGCACCCCGTGCCACCGGGCGCCGGGGGTTCGTCCGAAACGCGACGCTCCCCCTGGGGCCCCGCGCCACAGCCCGTACGGCCCTCCCGGCGCTCCGCGCCCGCCCGCCCCCGTCAGCCCCTCGGCTGCCCGGGCGCCAGATCGACCACGCGGGCGCCGGACTTGGGCCGGGCCTCGATGTTGCCGAGGAGGGCGAAGCCGCGGACGATCACGACCGGGGCCTGCGGGTCGGCGTCCGAGCGACCCTCGCCGCCGACCTCGAAGTTGCCGAGGACTCCGCTGCCGTAGCCGCGCAGGGAGACGTTCTCGGGGACCAGGATCTCGACGTTGCCGAGGACGCAGGTCACGTTGATCTCGGTGACCTGCTGGGCGAAGACGGCCTCGGTCAGGTCGAGGGTGACGTCACCCATGACCGAGACCGCGCGGGTGTGCGCGCCCGGCCGCCAGCGGCCCTTGCGCGCGGCGCTGCTGCACACCGCCACGACATGGTCCGAGACCCCGCCCGGCGCGGCCCCGGCCGCGGGGGCCGCCGGGACGTGGCCGGTGCCGGGCGCGGGCAGGTCCCGGACCAGCGGTTCCAGCTCGTCCACCGTCTTCACGGCGTAGAGGGAGTCCAGGCGTTCGGCGTGCTCCTCGGCGGTCAGCCGGCCCTCGGCGAGGGCGTCCGCGAGGGTCCGGGCGATCCGGTCGCGGTCGGCGTCGGAGGCGCGCAGCCGGGCGGGCGCGGGGGCGGCGGGGTGCTTTTCCAGGTCCACGCGCCCCAGCATAGCCAGACACGATAGATCGCGATACTGCCGAGTGAGCCTTACCTCACAGACACGCCCGCGGCGCGAGGTCCTACGCTGGAACACTGCGCTGCCAATCGGTCGTCAGCGCCGTCTGCCGAGTGAGGAATGACTGCCGTCATGCCAGAGTTTGCGTACACCGACCTGCTGCCCCTGGGCGAGGACACCACCCCCTACCGGCTGGTGACCGCCGAGGGCGTGTCCACCTTCGAGGCGGACGGGCGTACGTTCCTCAAGGTCGAGCCGGAGGCGCTGCGCAAGCTCGCCGAAGAGGCGATCCACGACATCCAGCACTTCCTGCGCCCCGCGCACCTCGCGCAGCTGCGCCGCATCATCGACGATCCCGAGGCCTCCGCGAACGACAAGTTCGTGGCCCTGGACCTGCTGAAGAACGCGAACATCGCGGCGGCCGGTGTCCTGCCGATGTGCCAGGACACCGGCACGGCGATCGTCATGGGCAAGCGCGGCCAGAACGTGCTGACGGAGGGCGGGGACGAGGCGGCCCTCTCCCGCGGCATCTACGACGCGTACACCCGCCTGAACCTGCGCTACTCGCAGATGGCGCCGCTGACCATGTGGGAGGAGAAGAACACCGGCTCGAACCTGCCCGCGCAGATCGAGCTGTACGCGACCGACGGCGGCGCGTACAAGTTCCTCTTCATGGCCAAGGGCGGCGGCAGCGCCAACAAGTCCTTCCTCTACCAGGAGACCAAGGCGGTCCTCAACGAGGCCTCCATGATGAAGTTCCTGGAGGAGAAGATCCGCTCGCTCGGTACGGCGGCCTGCCCGCCCTACCACCTGGCGATCGTCGTCGGCGGCACCTCGGCCGAGCACGCGCTGAAAACCGCGAAGTACGCCTCCGCGCACTACCTGGACGAGCTGCCGCGCGAAGGCTCCCCGCTGGGCCACGGCTTCCGCGACGAGGCCCTGGAACAGCAGGTGTTCGAACTGACCCAGAAGATCGGCATCGGCGCGCAGTTCGGCGGCAAGTACTTCTGCCACGACGTCCGGGTGGTCCGCCTCCCCCGCCACGGCGCCTCGCTGCCCGTGGCGATCGCCGTGTCCTGCTCCGCCGACCGCCAGGCCACCGCGAAGATCACCGCCGAGGGGGTCTTCCTGGAGCAGCTGGAGACGGACCCCGCGCGCTTCCTGCCGGAGACCACCGACGAGCACCTGAGCGAGGCCTCGGACGTCGTCTCCATCGACCTGAACCAGCCGATGGACGAGATCCTGGCCACGCTGACCCGGCACCCGGTCAAGACGCGCCTGTCGCTGACCGGTCCGCTGGTCGTGGCGCGCGACATCGCGCACGCCAAGATCAAGGAGCTGCTGGACTCGGGCGCGCCGATGCCGCAGTACCTGAAGGACCACCCGGTGTACTACGCCGGCCCCGCGAAGACCCCCGAGGGTTACGCCTCGGGCTCCTTCGGCCCGACCACGGCCGGCCGCATGGACTCCTACGTCGAGCAGTTCCAGGCGGCGGGCGGCTCCAAGGTCATGCTGGCCAAGGGCAACCGCTCCCAGCAGGTCACGGACGCCTGCGGTACGCACGGCGGCTTCTACCTGGGCTCCATCGGCGGCCCGGCGGCCCGGCTCGCCCAGGACTGCATCAAGAAGGTCGAGGTCCTGGAGTACGAGGAGCTCGGCATGGAAGCGGTCTGGCGGATCGAGGTCGAGGACTTCCCGGCCTTCATCGTCGTCGACGACAAGGGCAACGACTTCTTCCAGAACCCGGCCCCCGAGCCGACGTTCACCCACATCCCGGTGCGCGGCCCGGGCCTGTAGCACGCGGCGGGGGCGGCGGCGCGACGGCGCCGCCGGCCTCCCGGCCGGCTTCCCGCGGCCGGTGGCGGCGCCAAGCCCCCCGGACGTCACGGGAATTGGCCTGTACAGGCTGCCGTGGAGAACGTGATCGGGGCACGGCGGGGAACGGCATGCTGACGTACCAGGAAGTGATGACCACCGACTTCGGGCGCCTCCTGACGACCGCCGACAAGTGGCAGCCGAGAAGAACGCCATGCGGCACGACCCGGACTACATGACGAGCGTGCGGACCGCCCAGCAGTCCTGGCGCGACTACATCAAGGAGTGCGTCAAGGCGGTCGACGAGGCCGACCAGGACCTGCGCAAGGACCTGGAGGCGGTCGTCAAGGACGGCCAGGGCGGCAAGGGCGACGGCACCCCGGGCACCGGCTTCAACGGGCAGGCCGGGGAGATCGCGAAGGCCGACGACGCCCAGAAGCAGGAGCGCCTGGACCTCGCCTGGCTGAAGAAGCGGGACGACGAGACCCTCGACGACTACATCGAGCGGCTCCAGAAGGGGGGCATGACCCGTCTGACGGGCAACCCGAAGCTGGCGGAACTGGTCTCGAACATCAGCAAGTCCACCGTGACGGCCGGTGCCTTCGCCGCCGCGCTCACGGCCGTCGGCATGAACTCCTTCAAACTGGCCGGGTACTTCAAGGACGTGAAGGCCGGCAACTTCCCGAAGGCCTTCAACGCGCCCGGCACCCTGCTGGAGCGCAACGTCAACGCGCGTCTCGCGGGGGCGGCTCCAGGCGGCCTGATGAGCAAGCTGCCGCCCAACGTCGTCGGCGCGCTCACGGGTTCCGACGAGGCGGCCATGTGGGGCGGCAAGATGCAGAACGGCCGCTTCTTCATACCGGCGGCCTCCGAGGCCAACCTGGTGACGGTCGCCCGGCAGGGCGGCATGGCGAACGCCATGAAGGCGGCCGGTGCGATGCGCGGGCTGGGCGTGGTGGGAGGCGTCGCCGGCACCGCCTACGGCATGGCGAACCTGGCCGCCTACGACGGCGAGATGATCAGGAAGGACCCCGCCAAGTTCGCCACCGACCTCACGGGGACGGCGTTCAGCGCCTCGATGACCGCACTGACCGTGTGCCCCACCCCGGTGACCGCCGGACTGGCCGTGGGCACCGGCATCGCCTACGGCGCCGCGCTCGTCTGGGACAACCACGAAGCCATCGGCAAGGGCCTGGAGAAGGTCGGGGACGGCATCGCCGACGGGGCCAAGAAGCTCGGCAGCGCGCTGAACCCGTTCGACTAGAAGGGCAGAGAGATGCACACCCAGAGCACCCCGTTCGCACTGCGACCCTGGCAGGGCGGGGAGAAGAACGAGCTCCGCCGGGTCGGCTGGCAGGGGCAGTCCGCCGAGTGGGGCGATGTCACCGTGGCCTCGCTGCCCCATCCGCAGGACGATGTCCGCGCCACCGAGGCCGTCGGCGGCCACATCCCCCGTGCCGTCTTCGAATCGCGCGGCATCCAGGTGACGATCACCGAACGGCCGACGCTGAACGGGGCGACGCTGCGCGTCGGGGACGCCGTGGTGTACCTCAGGCGGAACCGGTGGGGGGCCACCCACCGGGGCCGCGCGCTGCACATGAAGCACGCCGGCGACCGGTACCGGCTCTGGGCGGTCGACCGCCGCGAGTACGTCCTGATGCGCGAGGCGGACAACCAGGACCGCGGCGTCACCATCAGGGTCAAGGAGTCCGGCATCGCCAAGTGGAAGCGCATCGACGTGAGCATGACGGGCCGCGCCGTGGGGGCCGACATCGCCCTCGCCCTCGTCTTCACGGGGGTCGACCGGTCCGCACTGACCCGGCGGGGCGCCCTCCGCGCGGGCTTCTCGCGGGTCTTCCACGTGGCGGCGGACTCCGCCATGGGCTGACCACCGGCCGACCGGCGATCCACCGGGCTGAACGGCCGCCGGGCCCGCGCCACCGCGGGCCCGGGGGTCGGCGGCGGGCGGGGCCGGCCGGTGGGAGCTTCCGGCGCGGCTGCGGCCCGCCCTGCGCGGGAGGGGCCGCTGCCGGTTAACGTCGGCGACACAGGTGTGCGCCTGCCCGTTCATCCCGGTTCGCAAGGATCTGCCGTATGACTGCGACGTCGCCCCTCCTGCCCACCGCCGCCGTACGGGTCGTCGCCCACCGGGGCGCCTCCCACGCGCACCCCGAGCACACCCTGGCCGCCTACCGCCAGGCCGTCGACGACGGGGCCGATGCGCTGGAGTGCGACGTGCGGCTGACCGCGGACGGGCAGCTGGTCTGCGTGCACGACCGGAGGGTCGAGCGGACCTCCGACGGGCGCGGGGCGGTCTCCCGGATGACGTACGGGGAGCTGGCCGCGCTGGACTTCGGGGCGTGGAAGGGGGCGGGGCACGCCGGTGCGCGGGTGCTGCTCTTCGAGGACCTGCTGCGGCTGGCCTTGGCGGCGCCCCGGCCGGTGGGGCTGGCCGTCGAGACCAAGCACCCCTCCCGCGCCGGCGGGCGGCTTGAGGCGGAGCTGGTGCGGATGCTGGGCGCGTACGGGCTGGCCGACGGGGGCAGCGGGCTGGTCGAGGTGATGAGCTTCTCCCGGACGGCCCTGAACCGCCTGCACCGGCTGGCTCCCGGGTTGCCCGCGGTGTACCTGATGGAGCGGCGGCTGCGGCCGGTGCGCCCGCCGTACGCCCCGCACGCGGGCCCGGGCATCGAGCTGGTGCGGCGCGACCCCGGGCTGGTGGGCCGGCTGAAGGCCCGCGGGCTGTCGGTCCGGGTCTGGACGGTGGACGAGCCCGAGGACGTGGCGCTGTGCCTGCGGCTCGGGGTGGACGCGCTCATCACGAACCGGCCGGCCGAGGTGCGCCGCATGCTCGCCGGCGGGCGGGCACCCGGCCGGGACGGCCGGCCGGGTGCGGGTGGGGGTGCGGGGGCGCGGACGGTCAGCTGAAGCGCTGGGAGGCCGAGCCGTTGCAGGGCTGCAGGCGCAGCGGCCCGTGGGCCGCGGAGACCGTCAGGCAGCTGCCCGGGGAGGCCGCGGGGCGCAGGGTGGCGCCGTCGCGGACGAACTGCTGGTTCGCGCCGCCGTGGCAGTTCCACAGGACCAGGGCGGTGCCGTTGCCGTAGCCCCCGGGGACGTCGAGGCAGCGGTCCTGGGTCAGTCCGGTGTGGAGGGACCTGCGGGCGGAGTCGTACCACCAGGCCTGGTTGCGGCCGCTGTGGCAGTCCCAGCCCAGGACGGCGGCGCCGTTGGCGCTGGAGCCGCCTTCCGCGTCGAGGCAGCTGCCGTTGGCTCCGTTCTTCAGGGGCTTGTACAGGTCGTCCCAGGCGCCGGCCTGCAGGACCGGGGTGCCGGTGCTCGCCGGGTCGGCGCAGGAGGCCTCGCGCAGGCCCGATGCGTACAGCTGGGTCAGGCAGGACGCGAAGGCGCCGTGGCCGCGGTGGTTGGGGTGGAAGGACTGGCGGACGGTGTTCTCGTCCCAGGGGAAGTGGTCGCCGAGGTCCAGGTACAGTCCGCGGGCCCAGGGGTCCTCCATGCACACCTCGTGGCCGTGGAAGAGCCGCGAGTTGTCGAGGTAGACGGCGCCGGAGGCGAGGGCGGCGGCGCGCATGCCCTTCTCGAAGGCGGGCACCGCCTGGTTGCGGCCCCAGGCGGCGTCGGAGTCGTAGCCGGCGCAGCCGCCGGGCAGCTTGCCGGGGAAGTTCGGGTTGTCGCGGAAGTCGGGGCCGATGGGGCTCGGGTAGCCCATGACGACCAGCTTGTAGTCGGTGTCGGCGTAGCCCGCGTCGCGCATGACCGTCCTCAGGTCGGCGACGGTGGCCTCCACCTTGGGCTTCAGGCCGTCGACGCGGGCCTGCCAGCCGGGGGCGTAACCGGGTTCGCAGGCGCCCTGGCTGAGGATCCAGCGGGTGACGCAGTCGGTCATGACGGGGCCGAACTGCAGGTCGTCGTTGGCCCCGGCGACGAGCAGCACCATGTTGATTCTGGTGTTGCGGGCTTTGACGGCCAGGCTGTCGCTCTGGACGAGTTCGTCGGCGTACTGCTTGCTGCCGCCGATCCTGATGTTGCCCGTGTAGCCTCCGGAGCAGGCCACGTTGAAGGTCAGGTCGGCCGGGATGCCGGTGCGGTGGATCGCCGCGTCGGGCGAGCGGTGGCACTGGTTGCCCGGGGTGTTGGTGGCGGGGTCGTAGGTGCCCACGCCCTCGCCCGAGATCTCGCTGTCGCCCAGCGAGATGAGCCCGGTCTTGCGCTGGGCGGGCGGGCGGATGGCGGGGTCCCCGTAGATCCGGGTGGCCTCCGCGGCCCGGACGGCCTCCAGCTCGGGCGGCAGGGGTGTGACGGCCGCGGTGGCGGTGGCGCCCGCCGTGGTGGCCGCGTGGGCCGTGGGAGTGACGGCGGTGACGCCGCCGAGGGCGGCCGCGGCCGCCGCCACGGCGGCGAGGGTACATCTGAGTCTGGGTTTCTTCGGTGCACGTGCCATGAACGCCTCCCCGAATGCCGGTGTTACCCACGGTATTTACTGGTCAGTAGGGGAGTTGGGAACACTTCGAACAAGACAATTGCTCAACTTTTTGAGGAGGCCACGAACATGACACAGGACCAGCAGGCCGAAGGGTTCCGGACCGAGCACGACTCCATGGGCGGGGTACGGGTGCCCGCGCACGCCAAGTGGCGGGCCCAGACCCAGCGCGCCGTGGAGAACTTCCCGATCAGCGGGCAGCGCCTGGAGCGCGCCCACATCGAGGCGCTCGCCAGGATCAAGGCCGCGGCCGCCACGGTGAACGCGCGGCTCGGCGTGCTCGACGAGGAGGTGGCCGACGCGATCCGCTCCGCCGCCGCGGAGGTCGCCGAGGGCCGCTGGGACGAGCACTTCCCGGTGGACGTCTTCCAGACCGGCTCGGGGACCTCGTCCAACATGAACACCAACGAGGTCATCGCCACCCTGGCCACCGAGCGGCTCGGCCGCCCCGTGCACCCCAACGACCACGTCAACGCCTCGCAGAGCTCCAATGACGTGTTCCCCTCGTCCATCCACATCGCCGCGACCGCCGCCGTCACCGGGGAGCTGATCCCCGCCCTGGAGCACCTGGCCGCCGCCCTGGAGCGCAAGTCCTCGGAGTTCGAGAGGGTCGTCAAGGCGGGCCGCACCCACCTGATGGACGCCACCCCGGTCACCCTGGGCCAGGAGTTCGACGGCTACGCCGCCCAGATCCGGTACGGCGTCGAGCGGCTGCGCGGGGCACTGCCGCGGCTGGCCGAACTCCCCCTGGGCGGGACCGCGGTGGGCACCGGGATCAACACCCCGCCCGGCTTCTCCGCCGCCGTGATCGCCCAGGTCGCCACCGCCACCGGGCTGCCACTGGCCGAGGCCCGCAACCATTTCGAGGCGCAGGGGGCGCGGGACTCCCTGGTGGAGACCTCGGGGATGCTCCGCACGGTCGCCGTCTCGCTGACCAAGATCTGCAACGACCTGCGGTGGATGGCCTCCGGGCCCCGTACGGGATTGGCCGAAATCAACCTGCCGGATCTCCAGCCGGGGTCCTCGATCATGCCCGGGAAGGTCAATCCGGTGGTCCCGGAGGCCGTCCTCATGGTCGCCGCCCAGGTGATGGGCAACGATGCGGCGGTCGCCGTGGCCGGCGCCTCGGGCAACTTCGAGCTGAACGTGATGCTGCCGGTGATGGCCCGCAACCTCCTCGAATCGATCCGGCTCCTCGGCAGTGCGAGCCGGCTGCTGGCGGACCGGACCGTCGACGGGATCACCGCGAACGCGGCGCGGGCCAGGGAGTACGCGGAGTCCTCGCCCTCCGTGGTGACCCCGCTGAACCGGTTCATCGGGTACGAGGAGGCCGCCAAGGTCGTCAAGAAGGCCCTGGCGGAGCGCAAGACGATCCGCGAGGTCGTCCTGGAGTCCGGGTACGTGGACCGCGGCGACCTGACCCTGGAACAGCTCGACGAGGCCCTGGACGTCTTGCGGATGACGCACCCCTGACACCCCCTCGGCAGGGTCCGGATCCGGTCGATTCCCGTCACCGACCCCCTCCGTGACCTGCACCGCAGCGGGCGCGGGGGGCTCCGCCCTAAGATCTGCGCATGACAGGTACCTTCCGTCCCGGGGGCGGCGCGGCACAGGACGGCGCGCCGGACCCGCGCTGGTCGCCCGGGGAGCAGATCCTCTGGCGCTACCGCGACCACGCCCCGGGGCTGGAGGGCCGGGTGCACATCTGCCGCCCGGTGACGGTGGTGCAGGACACCGACGAGCTCCTCGCCGTGTGGATGGCGCCCGGCACCGAATGCGTCAAACCGGTCCTCGCCGACGGCACCCCCGTCCACGAGGAACCGCTGCGCACCCGCTACACCGCGCGTCGCACCACCGTGCGCGCGCACTGGTTCGGCTCGGGCGTGCTGAAGCTGGCCCGCCCCGGGGACCCCTGGTCGGTGTGGCTGTTCTGGGGGAACGGCTGGCGGTTCAAGAACTGGTACGTGAACCTGGAGGAGCCCCGCTCGCGCTGGTCGGGCGGGGTGGACTCGGTGGACCACTTCCTGGACATCGCCGTCTATCCGGACCGCAGCTGGACATGGCTGGACGAGGACGAGTTCGCCCAGGCCCAGCGGGCCGGCCTGATGGGCCGTGAGCAGGCCCGGCGGGTCCGGGACGCCGGGCGCGGGGCCGTCGAGGTGATCACGCGGTGGGGTGCCCCGTTCTCCGACGGCTGGCAGGACTGGCGGCCGGATCCGGCCTGGGGAGTTCCGCTCCTGCCGGAGGACTGGGACCGCACTCCGGCGCATATGACCTCATGAGACCCTTGATGCGCCCCCGGGGTTCAAACGTAGGATCGTCCTCCGGAAGACCGCGCGTGCGCAGCGGCGCGTTCGGGCAGTGCATCCGTAAGTGCCGTGCCGTACGCGGAACTTGACCGGAGGTCAACGCAGAGCGACAGGTAACGAGGGGGACGCGGAAACCCGGGGTGATGGTGCCCCGGCCGCTGAGCGGGTATACCGCGACTGACCGAGTTGAGTGCAGCGCACATCGAGCGCAGACGGACGGAATTCCACGCGTGACGGAGTACCCCACCTCCCAGGAGGGCCCGCAGCCTGCCGCGGCCACCGCGGCACCGGCACCGGGCGGTTCCGGCCTGCCCTTCGCCTCCGGCTCGGCCCACCGCGAACTCGGCCGCGTCCCGGGCCCGGGCGGTGGTGAGGACGGTCACCGCCGGGCGCCCGCCGCATCCGGGGCGTCCGGTGCTTCCGGGCCGTCCGGTGCTCCCGGGGCGTCCGGTGCGTCCGGGGCGGGCAGCGACGAGCCCGGCCACGGCAAGGCCCCCGTCCCGGCCGTCGAGGCCACCCGGCCCGAGATCCCCTCGGCCCGCACCCGGTCCGAGAGCGACGACGGCCCGTACGAGGGCGGCTCCGCCCTGCGGACGACGCCCGGCCCGGCCGGCGCCGCAGGCCCGCCGTCCGCCCCCGGCGAGCCGGGGCTGCGCGACGCCGAGGCCGCCCGCAACGCCGGCGCCGCGGCGCCGCAGGGCCCCGGCGGCGCCGAGCCGCTGCCCGGCGCCCCGGCCGCGGACACCGTGGCCCGCCGGGAGGGGGACCGGCTGCGCTTCGTGGGCGCCGCGACACGGCGGATCGCCCGCGGCATCGACCTCGACGAGATCGTGCTCGGCCTGTGCCGGGCCACCGTTCCGACCTTCTCCGACGCGATCCTGGTCTACCTGCGGGACCCGCTGCCCGTCGGGGACGAGCGGCCGGTGGGCCCCGTCGTCTTAAGGCTCCGGCGGACCGACCGGCTCCGGCCGATCGACGACCTCACCGACATCAGCAGCACCATCGGCGCGGGGATGGACCTCGCCGGGGCCGCGGGGGCCACCGGCGAGCTCGACTTCAGCCAGCTGCCGCTGGTCGGCCCGCAGGGCGACCTGCCCGCCGCCGAGCTGTGCGAGATCCGCTCCGGCGGCGCGCTTGCCGAAGTGCTGCGCGGCGTACGGCCCGTCTTCGGGTCCTCCGCCGCCGCGAAGGCGGCCCTGCCCGAGCTGCTGGGGCTGGACCATCCGCTGCCGCGCGGGAACCGGGCGGTCCTCGCACCGCTGCGCGGCCGGCGCCGGGTGATCGGCGCCGCCGTCTTCCTGCGCAGCCCCGAAAGGCCCGCCTTCGAACAGAACGACCTGCTGGTCGCCGCCCAGTTGGCCACCCACACCGCCCTGGGCATCGACAAGGCGGTGCTGTACGGCCGCGAGGCGTACATCGCCGACGAGCTCCAGCGCACGATGCTGCCCGACAGCCTGCCCCAGCCCACCGGGGTGCGGCTCGCCTCGCGCTACCTGCCCGCCGCCGAGACGGCGCGGGTGGGCGGCGACTGGTACGACGCGATACCGCTTCCGGGCAGCCGCGTCGCGCTCGTCGTCGGCGATGTCATGGGCCACTCCATGACCTCCGCCGCGATCATGGGGCAGCTGCGCACCACCGCGCAGACCCTGGCCCAGCTGGACCTGCCGCCCGCAGAGGTGCTGCACCACCTGGACGAGCAGGCCCAGCGCCTGGGGTCCGACCGGATGGCGACCTGCCTGTACGCGGTGTACGACCCCGTCTCGCACCGGATCACCATCGCCAACGCGGGCCACCCGCCGCCGGTGCTGCTGCACCTGGGCGGCCGGGCCGAGGTGCTGCGCGTACCGCCCGGCGCCCCCATCGGCGTCGGCGGAGTGGACTTCGAGGCGGTGGAGCTGGACGCGCCGGCCGGTGCCACCCTGCTGCTGTACACCGACGGACTGGTGGAGTCCCGGCTGCGGGACGTGTGGACCGGCATCGAGCAGCTCCGCGAGCGGCTGGCGACCACCGCCCAGCTGACGGGCCTGGACCACCCGCCGCCGCTGGAGGCCCTGTGCGACGACGTGCTGGACATGCTCGGCCCGGGCGACCGGGACGACGACATCGCCCTGCTGGCGGCCCGCTTCGACGGGATCGCGCCCAGTGACGTCGCGTACTGGTTCCTGGACCCGGAGGAGACCGCCCCGGGCCGGGCCCGGCGGTTCGCCCGCCGCGCCCTGGCCCGGTGGGGCCTGGAGGAGCTCCAGGACTCGCTGGAGCTGCTGGTCAGCGAGGTGGTCACCAATGCGGTCCGGTACGCGGAGCGGCCCGTGACCCTGCGTCTGCTGCGGACGGACGTGCTGCGCTGCGAGGTCGGCGACGACTCCCCGCAGCTGCCCCGCCAGCGCCGGGCCCGGGACACCGACGAGGGCGGCCGCGGGCTGTTCCTGGTCAACCGGATGGCCCGCCGCTGGGGTGCCACCCGGCTGAGCAGCGGGAAGGTGGTCTGGTTCGAGCTCGGGCTGCCGGGCGCGCCCGAGCGGCGCTGACCGGCGCCCGGACCCCCGCCCGGCCGCCCGGCCCCGCGCCCGTGCCGCGCACCGGAACAGGACGCCGCCCCGCAGCCGTGACGGCTGCGGGGCGGCGTCCTGTCGTCCCTGCGGGTTTGGCGGGTCAGCGGTCCTGGGACTCCTGCGGGAACAGCGGCGGGTCCGGCGGCTTGGGGCCGCTCTTGGTCGGTGTGGGCGACTGCGTGGGCGTCGGCGACTGGGTCGGCGATTTCGTCGGCGAGTTGCTCGGGTTCGGGGAGCGGGTCGGGCTCTTCGTCGGGTCCGGGCTGCTGGACGGCGGGCTGCTGCTGGGCGACGGGCTGGCGGCCTGGCTCGGCGTCGGCGACGGCGCGATGCTGCGGGACGGCGCCTGCGGGGCGCCCATCTCGGCCTCCGACACGTCGAACGTGCCGGTGTCCACGCCCTTGAGGGCGGCCAGCGTGTACGTCTTCCAGATCTCGGCGGGGAAGCTGGAGCCGCCCGCCCGGCCGCCGCCGGCGGTGCCGGTCAGGGTGACCTGCTTGTGCGAGCCCGGCTCCTCGCCGAACATCGCGACGACGGTGACCAGCTCCGGCGTGTAGCCGGTGAACCAGCCGGCCACGTTGGACTCGGTGGTGCCCGTCTTGCCGGCGGCCTGGTAGGCGCTGCTGCGGACCTTGCTGCCGGAGCCGTCCTCGACCACGCCGGTGAGCACCTTGGTCACGGTGTCGGCGGTCTGCCGGCTGATCGCCTGGCTGCCGATGGCCGGGGCCGGGACGTACTCGCGGTCCTTGTGCGCGGCCGCCTTGATGATGGTCGGGGTGGTCTTCTTGCCGTGGTTGTCGAGGGTGGCGTAGACGGCGGCCATCTCGACGGTGTTGGCGCTCATGGTGCCCAGCGACATGGCCGGCTTGTCCTCGGGCCAGCCCTTGCGGTCCTGCATGCCGAGGGCGAGCGCCGTCTTCTTCACCGCGGGCGGTTTGACGTCCACGATCATCTGCGCGTACACGGAGTTCACCGAGTAGTTGGTGGCCTCCTGGACGGTGATCTCCTTGCCGAAGTCCTTGTCGTCCTGGTTCTGCGGGTTGAACGGGATCTTGCTGCCGACCACCTGGCGCTTGCTGGTGCCGTCGTAGAGGGCGTTCGGGGTGATCGGCTTGCCGTCCTGGGTGGTGGCGCCGGTCTCCAGGGCGGAGGCGAGCACGATCGGCTTGAAGGTCGAGCCGGGCTGGTAGTCGGTGCGCAGGGCGTTGCTCGCGGATTTCTCCGCCAGGCCCTGGCCGCCGTACATGGCGACGATCGCGCCGGTCTTGGCGTCCACGGAGGTGGCGCCGGCCTGGACGCTCTGGTCCTGGGGCCGGTTCTTGGTGTCCTTGCGGTCGAGCTTGGACTCCAGCTCGTCCTGGACCGCCTTCTCCAGCGCCTCCTGCTTCTTCTTGTCGATGTTGAGCGTGATGTCCCAGCCGCCGGCCGCGATGTCGGCGTCGTTGATGTCCTGCCGGTTCATCTCCTCGTTGGCGGCCTGCACCAGGTAGCCCTTCTGCCCGTCCATGCCGGGGGTGGGCTTGGGCGCGATGGGCGGTTCGAAGGCCAGGGTCTTGCGCTTGGCCGCGTCCAGCTCGCCCATCTCGACCATGTTGTCGAGGACGGCGTTGAAGCGGATCATGACCAGCTCCTTGCCGTTCGGGCCGGCGGTCGCCCAGTCGTACTGGCTGGGGGCCTGGATGACGGCGGCGAGGTAGGCGCCCTGCACCAGGGTGAGCTTGTCGGCGTCGACTCCGTAGAAGGCCTGGGCCGCGGCCTGGATGCCGTAGGCGTTGCGGCCGTAGAAGTTGGTGTTCAGGTAGCCGGCGAGGACGTCGTCCTTCTCCATGCGCTGGTCGACCTTGATGGCGATCACCAGCTCCCGGACCTTGCGGGTGGGCGACTGGTCCTGGGTCAGGTAGTAGTTCTTGACGTACTGCTGGGTGATCGTCGAGCCGCCGGCCGTGCCCTTGCCCCGGAGGGTGTTGAACAGGCCGCGTGCCACGCCCATCAGGTCGACGCCGCGGTCCTTGTAGAAGGACTTGTTCTCGATGGCGATGAAGGCGGTCCGCACGTCCTGCGGGATCTTGTCGATCGGCACGATGGAGCGGTTCGTGTCGCCGACGCGGGCCATGACGGAGCCGTCGGCGTACTTGTACGTGTTGCTCTGCTGGGTGGCCTGCTTGTTCGGGTCGGTGGGCTCGTCCACGGAGAAGTAGAGGATGACCGCCGCGGCCATGAGAACCAGGATCCCCCCGAAGAAGGTCCCCAGGATCTTCTTCCAGGTGAAGAACCGGCGTATGCCGCTGCGTTTGCCGCCGCCGTCCTTCCCCTTGGTGCGTCCGGTCGGCGCCCGCCGCGCACCGCGCTGCTGCTGCGCCTTACGCGCTTCTGCTCGGCCCATCGCTCCCGCTCCGCTCGATATCCCCCCGACGTCAGCTCAGAAAGCTAACACCGCAGGCTGTGACAAAGGTTGGCCAACCATGGCCAATACCACGCAATTCGGACGTGAGAATCAGCACCCACCCCACTGGAACCGACGCGCTCCACGCCCGCAGGGTTGCCGATCCGTGCCGCCGGGCAGAAAAAGTGATATCACTTTGCCAGGTGGCTCGATCGGCCGCCATCGAAGGAAACGGGGCGAACCATGACGGACAAGGTCACGACGGTGGACGGGGTACGGGAGTTCCCCGCGCGCAGCACGGGTGGCGGCCTGGCACTGCTGCTGGGGCTCGCGGGGGTCCTGGCCGGGGCGGGCCTGATCGCGGCCGGCGCGCTGGCGGGGGCCGGCGCCGTGAAGGCTGTGCTGATCGCGGGCGGCATCCTGCTCGCCCTCGCCTCGCTCTTCGCGATGGGCGGCCTGAACACGGTGGCGCCGGGCGAGGCCCGGGTGGTCCAGCTCTTCGGCCGCTACCGCGGGACGGTCCGCCAGGACGGGCTGCGCTGGGTCAACCCGCTGACCTCGCGGGAGAAGATCTCCACGCGGGTGCGCAACCACGAGACGGCCGTGCTGAAGGTCAACGACGCCTACGGCAACCCCATCGAGCTGGCGGCGGTCGTGGTCTGGCGGGTCGAGGACACCGCCCGCGCCGTCTTCGAGGTCGAGGACTTCACCGAGTTCGTCGAGACCCAGACCGAGGCCGCGGTGCGGCACATCGCCATCGAGTACCCCTACGACGCGCACGAGGAGGGCGGCCTCTCGCTGCGCGGCAACGCCGAGGAGATCACCGAGAAGCTGGCGGTGGAACTGCACGCGCGGGTCGAGGCGGCCGGAGTGCACATCATCGAGTCCCGCTTCACCCACCTCGCCTACGCTCCGGAGATCGCCTCCGCGATGCTCCAGCGCCAGCAGGCCGGGGCGGTCGTGGCGGCCCGCAAGCAGATCGTGGAGGGCGCCGTGGGCATGGTCGAGCTGGCCCTGACCCGGCTGCAGGAGGAGGACATCGTGGACTTGGACCCGGAGCGCAAGGCGGCCATGGTCTCGAACCTGATGGTGGTCCTGTGCGGGGACCGCGCCGCCCAGCCGGTGCTCAACACGGGCACCCTCTACCAGTGACCCCGCCCGGCACGCCGCCCCCGTCCGGCCCCGCGCCCGGACCCGAACCAGGTCCCGGCGCCCGGGCGGCGGGCCGGCCGGCCCGCAAGCAGGTGCTGCTGCGGCTCGACCCGCAGGTGCACGACGCGCTGGCGCGGTGGGCCGGCGAGGAGCTGCGCAGCGCGAACGCGCAGATCGAGTTCCTGCTGCGCCGCGCACTGGCCGAGGCGGGCCGCCTGCCCGGCGGCGCGGCCCCGATCCCGCCGCGGGGCCGCCCCCGCACGCCCCCGCAGGACTGACCCGCACGCCCGCTCCCGCGGGGGTCAATCGGTGGGCCACACGGGGAGCGGACGCACGGCCTCGCGCAGAGCCGCCGCGAACGCCCGGAACTCCTCCTGCCGGGCGGTGCCGGTGCGCATGGCGAGCGCGATCCGCCGGGAGGGGGCCGGCTCGGCGAAACACCCGGTGGCGAGGTGCTCGTTGCGGGCCGTCTCCAGCCGCAGCGCGGTGCGCGGCAACAAGGTCACGCCCAGTCCCCCTGCGACCAGTTGTACGAGGGTGGACAGGCCGGCGGCGGTCGTGGTGACGTCGGCCCCGGTGGTGCGGCCGGCCTCACGGCAGATGTCCAGCGCCTGGTCGCGCAGGCAGTGGCCCTCGTCGAGCAGCAGCAGCTGCAGGCCGCGCAGTTCCTCCAGGGGGATGTCGCGGCGCCCGGCCAGGGGGTGCTCCCGGGGTGCCAGCAGCACGAAGTCCTCGTCGAACACGGGCAGTTCGGTGACCCCGGGGACTCCCAGCGGCACCGCCAGCAGGAGCAGGTCGAGCCGGCCGGCCGACAGCCCCTCCAGCAGCGAGGCGGTCTGCTCCTCGTGCACCTGGAGGTCCATGCGCGGGTAGCGCCGGTGGAAGAGCCCCAGCACGGTCGGCAGCAGGTACGGCGCCACGGTGGGGATCACCCCGAGCCGCAGGATCCCGGTGAAGGGGGCCCGTACGGCCTCGGCCTCCTCCAGCAGCCCGCCCATGGCGTCGAGTACGGCCCGGGCCCGGGCGGCGATCCGCTCACCCGCCGGGGACAGCAGCACCTTGCGGGTGGTGCGCTCCAGCAGTTGCACCCCGAGGGCGTCCTCCAGGGCGGCGACGGCGCCGGAGAGGGCGGGCTGGCTCATCCCGATGGCCGCGGCGGCATCCCGGAAGTGCAGGTGCTCGGCGACCGCGGCGAAGGCGCGCAGCTGTGCGAGCGTCGCCTGCTTCGGTCCTCTACTACTGGCAGCCACTGATAGGCACCTCCGATCACCCGGCACAAGAGTAGCTATTTCCGCAATCAATGCAGCTGTGCCAGCATGTGAGATCCGTCCAACCCCCTGGAAAGTCCTCAAAAGGGTCACTTTCCTGTCCGCAAGGAGAGCACGTGCTCACTGTCGGTGACAAGTTCCCCAGCTACGATCTGACTGCTTGCGTCTCGCTCGAAGCCGGCAGCGAGTTCGCCCAGATCGACCACAAGACCTATGAGGGCAAGTGGCGCGTGGTGTTCTTCTGGCCGAAGGACTTCACCTTCGTCTGCCCGACCGAGATCGCCGCGTTCGGCAAGCTGAACGAGGAGTTCCAGGACCGCGACGCCCAGGTCCTCGGTGTCTCCGGCGACTCCGAGTTCGTCCACCACGCCTGGCGCAAGGACCACGCCGACCTGCGTGACCTGCCCTTCCCGATGCTGGCCGACTCCAAGCACGAGCTCATGCAGGCCTGCGGCGTGCAGGGCGAGGACGGCTTCGCGCAGCGCGCCGTCTTCATCGTCGACCAGAACAACGAGATCCAGTTCACGATGGTGACCGCCGGCTCCGTGGGCCGCAACCCCAAGGAGGTCCTGCGGGTCCTCGACGCCCTGCAGACCGACGAGCTGTGCCCCTGCAACTGGAACAAGGGCGAGGGCACCCTGGACGCCGGCTCGCTGCTGGCCGGTGAGTGACCGATGTCCCTCGACTCCCTGAAGTCCGCCATACCGGACTTCGCCAAGGACCTGAAGCTGAACCTCGGTTCGGTCATCGGCAACCAGGACACCCTGACGCAGCAGCAGCTGTGGGGCACGGTCCTGTCCTGCGCGATCGCCGCCCGCTCCCCGCGCGTCCTGCGTGAGCTGGAGCCCGAGGCCAAGGCCGCGCTGTCCCCGGAGGCGTACACCGCCGCCAAGTCCGCCGCCGCGGTCATGGCGATGAACAACGTCTTCTACCGGACCCGGCACCTGCTGTCCGACCCGGAGTACGGCACCCTGCGCGCGGGCCTGCGGATGAACGTCATCGGCAACCCAGGCGTGGAGAAGGTCGACTTCGAGCTGTGGTCGCTCGCGGTCTCCGCGATCAACGGCTGCGGCCAGTGCCTGGACTCGCACGAGCAGGTCCTGCGCAAGGCCGGCCTCGACCGCGAGACCGTCCAGGAGGCCTTCAAGATCGCCTCGGTCATCCAGGCCGTCGCCGTCACCCTGGACGCGGAGGCGGCGCTCGCCGCCGAGTGACACCGCGCACCGCACGCGCACCGTGTGAGGAGGGGCCCCGCGGCCGGGAACGGCCGCGGGGCCCCTTCGCGTTCACGTGTGCAGCGCCGCCATCAGCGTCCGCATGTCCTTGACCATGGCCGCCTTCAGGGCTTCACGGTCGGGCCGGCTCCTGTCCTCCCCCGCCACCTCGGTCAGGAAGACGACCTGGAGGGTGAACACCGCCCCGCCGTCGCGGACCCGCAGCCGCAGGTCGCTGCCGGCCCCGCTCGGGTCGGGGGCGGTGATCAGGGCCTGTTCGCCGAGGCCGGCGACCGCCTCCCACGGGTCGTCCTTCCGGGGACCGCCGCCCTGGGAGTACGCCCGGTCGTACGGGCTGCCCGCCTCGAACTCGGCGGCCGGGTCGGTCTTCTTGTGCAGCTCGACCTCGGCGGTGACGAAGTACGCGTCGTCACCGGCCGGGGTGGAGCCCGAGCGGCTGCAGGTGGCCCAGTCCAGCGCCGGGTGCCGGTTCTCCCTGTGCGGGTCCGCATCGTCGGACAGGTCGCGCAGCGCCTCGCCGAGCGCCGACAGCTTCACCTTCTCGCACAGGTTGTCCGGGGTCTCGTAGCGGACCTCCGGCGCCGTCAGCCGCTCCCCGTAGAGGAAGAGCCCGCCCGCCCACACCGCCGAGGTGGCCAGTACCGCCGCCGACACCCACCACCACGGCCGGACCGGCCCCCGCTCGCGCGGCGGCGCGCCCTGCGCCACCTCCGGCGGAGCCGCCGGCTCCCACTGGCCTTCGAGCTCTGGCTCGCTGATCATTCCTGCCCCCCTGCTCGCCGTTCCCCTGTGCGGTCCGCAGACGCCCTAGTCCTTGGGCTCGTACGGGACGTGCGGGTCGCCCGGAACGCCCGGGAACGCCTCCACCGCCGTCGCCCCGTGCGGCGCCGGACCCACCGGGCCGGGACCGCGGTGGAGCTGCTCGCGCGAGTAGATCCGCAGGTAGCCCACCACCGTGTTCGTCACCGCGACCAGCGGGACGGCGACCACCGCACCGCCGATGCCGGCGACCATGCCGCCCGCCGCCACCGAGAGCACCACGGCGAGCGGATGCACCCGCACCGCCCGGCCCAGGATGAAGGGCTGGAGCACGTGGCCCTCGATCTGCTGCACCGCCAGGACGACCAGCAGCACCATCAGTGCGCTGAAGACGCCCTGCGTCACCAGCGCGACGACCACGGCGAGGGCGCCGGAGACCACCGCGCCGACGAGCGGGATGAAGGCGAACAGGAAGATGAAGACGGCGAGGGGGACGGCCATCGGCACCTTGAGGAAGTAGATGCCGAGGCCGATGAAGATGGCGTCGATCAAGGCGACCAGCACCGTGCCCCGGACGTACGCGGTCAGCGTGCGCCAGGCGCGCGGACCGGCGCCCGCCACGCCGGGCCGGGCCGCGGCCGGGACCAGCCCCAGCACCCAGGTCCAGATGCGCTTGCCGTCGTAGAGCAGGAAGAGCGTGGAGAACATCGCGAGCAGCATGCCGGTGAGCACCTCGACGAGCACCGTCACACCCTGCAGGCCGGCGGAGGTGATCTCCTCGGTGTTGGTGCCGATGGTCTCGCTGAGGTTCTTCGCGATGTCGTTGATCTGCTTCTCGGTCACGTGGAACGGACTGTCCAGCGCCCAGAGTTTGAGTTCGTTGATGCCGTCGCGGACCCGGTCGGAGAGGTCGTCGAGGTTCTCCATGACCTGCCAGACCACGAACCAGCCGACCAGTCCGATGACGACGAAGCCGAGGATCGCGGTGACGGCCGTGGCCAGGCCCCGCGGCAGGCCGAGGCGGCGCAGCCGCACCACGAAGGGCTGGAGCAGCGCGGTGACCAGCATCGCCGCGGCGAACGCGAGGACCACCAGGCGGACTTCGCTGATCACCTTCATCAGCACCCAGAGCATTCCGGCGAGCAGCAGCAGGCGCCAGCTGGCCTCGGCGGCCACCCGCATCCCCCAGGGGACCACGCTCACCGGGTCGGGCCGCTCGGGGTGGACCGCGGCGGGGGGCCGGACCGCCGCGACGGCGGCCGGCTCGGCCGCCGGGGCTCCGTCGTCGGGTACGGAGGCGGCGCGGCGCGGCAGTTCGCCGGCGGACTCGGCCTCGACCTCGGCACGCCGCTCGTTGAGGCGGGCCTCCATCCGGTGGAGCCTGCTCCCGAGCCGGCCGAGCCAGCCTGCCCTCTTCGCCATGTCGTTCCCTTCCCCCCGTCCGCTGTGCGCTCACACCTGGAAGACCGTACACGCGACGAGCCCCGCACCGTCGGACGGTGCGGGGCTCGTCAAGGCCTGGCCGGGTACTAGTACCAGTTGTTGGCCTGCCAGAAGCTCCAGGCGCCACAGGGGCTGCCGTAGCGGTCGTTCATGTAGTTCAGGCCCCACTTGATCTGGGTGGCCGGGTTGGTGCGCCAGTCGGCGCCGGCCGAGGCCATCTTCGAACCGGGGAGCGCCTGGACCAGACCGTATGCGCCCGAGGAGGCGTTGACGGCCTTGTAGTTCCAGGTGGACTCGTGGTTGATGATGTTGGAGAAGCACTGGAACTGGCCGGCCGGCACCATCTGCTGGGCGATGGCCTTGACCTGGGCGACCGTGTACGAGCTCTGGGGAGCGAAGTCGCCGGCGTCGCGGGCGGCGGATCGGCTGGCGACCTGCTCCTTCTCCTCGCGCTCCTTCTTGAGCCTGGCCTCGTCCGCGGCCTTCTTGTCGGCTTCCGCCTTCTCCGCTTCCGCCTTCTTGGTCTTGGCGGTCTCGGCTGCCTGGACGCGGGCGTTCTCCTCGGCCGAGCGCTTGGCGTCGGCCTCGGCGGCGTGCACGATCGAGTCGGCCTGCTGCGTCAGGGATGCGCTCTGGACGGCGGCCTGGTCGCCGACCGGGATGTCCGCGAGGAGAGTCGCGCCGGACGCGGTGGTCTCGAGATCGTTCGAGGCGGGGTCGCCAGTGGCAACGCCTACGACTGCGCCAACGGTGGTGACCGCGGTGGCCGAAGCCACTGCGAACCCCCGGACCGAGATCCGGCTCACACGGTGTCCTTCCAGCAGCGTCCGCAGTGACCGGCGGGCGCACGAGTGCCCCTTGACGCTGGTCTCCGTGGTGGTGCGGTCACTGGAGACGCGGGCCCGTGGGCAACTCCCTGACGGGGGCTGCCTCGTGATGCTCCGGGCGGCATACGGCGGACGGCTCTGGAGTTGTGGTGCTTCGCGTACCTCACGGGAGATACAGGTGTGCCGTATGCGGGGCCTGACGGAAAACAGACTCTGCCGGACCGCGACGCCGCAGGGCAATTCTGCGTTGCGTGGGAAAGGTCACACCTGCCGGATCGCCTCTCTTTCCCGCAAAGGGCTGTGCAGCGCGACGCCGCCCGGCTAGGCTCCTGTGCCTTTGCCGGGCGGCGTCAACTGGTCCTTCCCGTATGTGGTTTTTGACCCTTTCAGCCCCTTGGCCGTCAGTTGTCGGCCGTCACACCCGTCACACCCGTCACAGGGTTTCCAGCATCTCCGTGACCAGCGCGGCGATCGGGGAGCGCTCGGAGCGGTTCAGCGTGACGTGGGCGAAGAGCTGATGGCCCTTCAGCTTCTCGACCACGGCGACCACTCCGTCGTACCGGCCGACCCTGAGGTTGTCCCGCTGGGCGACGTCGTGGGTCAGGACGACCCGCGAGTTGGCGCCGATGCGGGACAGGACGGTCAGCAGGACGTTGCGCTCCAGGGACTGCGCCTCGTCCACGATCACGAAGGCGTCGTGCAGCGAGCGGCCGCGGATGTGGGTGAGCGGCAGGACCTCCAGCATCCCGCGGTTCAGCACTTCCTCGATGACCTCGCGCCCGGCGACCGCCGAGAGGGTGTCGAAGACCGCCTGTGCCCAGGGGCTCATCTTCTCGGAGGCGTCCCCGGGCAGGTAGCCGAGGTCCTGGCCGCCCACCGCGTACAGCGGCCGGAAGACCATCACCTTCTGGTGCTGCCGGCGCTCCAGCACCGCCTCCAGCCCCGCGCACAGGGCCAGCGCCGACTTGCCGGTGCCCGCCCGTCCGCCCATGGAGATGATCCCGATCTCCGGATCGAGGAGCAGGTCCAGCGCGATGCGCTGCTCGGCGCTGCGGCCGTGCAGCCCGAAGGCCTCGCGGTCGCCCTTGACGAGCCGTACGTTCCCGTCGGGGGTGATCCGGCCCAGGGCCTTGCCGCGCTCGGACTGGATGACCAGCCCGGTGTGCACGGGCAGTTCGGCGGCCTCCGGGACGTAGAGCCGGTCCTCGGAGTAGAGGAGGTCGACCTGTTCCGCGGAGAGGGAGAGCTCGCTCATCCCGGTCCAGCCGGCATCGGTGATCGCGAGTTCCGCGCGGTACTCCTCGGCGATCAGGCCCACGGAGGAGGCCTTGATGCGCAGCGGGAGATCCTTCGAGACCACCGTGACGTCGTAGCCCTCGGCCTGCAGGTTGCGGGCGACCGCGAGGATCCGCGAGTCGTTGTCCCCCAATCGGAAGCCGGCGGGCAGGACGCTGGGGTCGGAGTGGTTGAGCTCGACGCGCAGGGTGCCGCCCAGATCGCCCAGCGGGATGGGGGCGTCGAGACGACCGTTGCGAACCCGGAAGTCGTCGAGCAGGCGCAGGGCCTGGCGCGCGAAGTAGCCGAGTTCGGGATGGTGCCTCTTTGCCTCCAGCTCGGTGATCACGACGATCGGGAGCACGACCTCGTGCTCGTCGAAACGGGTGATCGCGTTGGGGTCTGCCAGCAGGACGCTGGTGTCGAGGACGTAGGTCCGCCTGTCGGGCAGGCGGCTCTTAGTGCTGGTCACCACGGAAGGACGTACCCCCTCGGAAGAGGTCGGGCCATGAAGACCGGACCGGTCATCGGCACCCATGCCAGGGCCGATTTCCGGCCCTCCACTCCGTCCGTGCGAACCGCACGTGCGTCCTGGTGCAAAGGGCCTCCCGGGCGGACGACCCCATGCCGTCCGCTGAGATTCGACACCCGTGGATCGGGCGTCGACCTGCAAGGGATATTCCCCGAACGCGCCAGGCCATGCCATGGCATATGACGGACGCTCGGTGAATCCCTGGTGAAGGGTTTTCCGGGGTTCGGCGCGGCGGGGGGCCGAAAAGAGGGGGAGGATGGTACGGCGGGGCGCCCGAAGGCCCCTGATCAGCTCCCGTACCGCCGGTGGCGCGCCGCGTAGTCGCGCAGCGCCCGCAGGAAGTCGACCTTCCGGAAGGCCGGCCAGAAGACCTCGCAGAAGTAGTACTCGGAGTGCGCGCTCTGCCACAGCATGAATCCGGACAGCCGCTGCTCGCCGCTGGTGCGGATCACCAGGTCCGGGTCGGGCTGGCCGCGCGTGTAGAGGTGCTCCGCGATGTGGTCGATGTCGAGGATCTCGGCGAGCTCCTCGAAGGAGGTGCCCTTCGACGCGTGCTCCAGGAGCAGGGAGCGGACCGCATCGGCGATCTCCTGGCGCCCGCCGTAGCCGACGGCGACGTTGACGAGTATCCCGTCGACGTCGTGGGTGGCCTGCTCGGCCTCCTTCAGCACGGTCTGCGTGCGGGCGGGCAGGATGTCGAGGTTGCCCACGTGGTGCACGCGCCAGCGGCCGTCGGCGGCGAGGCCGCGCACGGTGTTCTCGATGATGTTGAGCAGCGGGCGGAGCTCGACCTCGGGCCGATCCAGGTTGTCGGTGGAGAGCATCCACAGGGTGACGACCTCGACGTCCGTCTCGGTGCACCAGCCCAGCATCTCGGAGATCTTGTCGGCGCCGGCCTGGTGGCCCTGCTCCGTCGTGCCTCCGGAGGCCTTCGCCCAGCGCCGGTTCCCGTCCAGGATGACGCCGATGTGCTTGGGCGCCTCGTCATGGTCGAGGCGGCCTTCCACCCGGCGTGCGTACAGCCTGTACACCAGGTCGCGCAGCTTCACGATCTTCCAGCCCCTCCGTGCAATGCCCCCGTGCGATTGCGGTCCCCCGAGTGCGCCACATTACTGCGCAGCGGGAGGCCCCACCCAACTCGGCCTGTCACAAGTCCGTGATAGGGAGGACAACGTGACTGATACCAATCCCTATCGGGCAGAGCCCTCGCGCTACGACTCCATGCCCTACCGACGCACCGGCAACAGCGGCCTCAAGCTCCCCGCCATTTCCCTGGGCCTCTGGCACAACTTCGGCGACGACAAGGACCTGGCCTCCCAGCGCGCGATCCTGCGCCGGGCCTTCGACCTGGGCGTCACCCACTTCGACTTGGCCAACAACTACGGGCCGCCGCCCGGCTCGGCCGAGCTCAACTTCGGCAAGCTCTTCGCGCAGGACTTCGCGTCCCACCGCGAGGAGCTGGTGCTGTCCACCAAGGCCGGCTACCTGATGCACGCCGGCCCGTACGGCGAGTGGGGCAGCCGCAAGTACCTGCTCGGCTCGCTCGACGCCTCGCTGCGGCGCATGGGCGTGGACTACGTCGACATCTTCTACTCGCACCGCTTCGACCCGCAGACCCCCCTGGAGGAGACCATGGGCGCCCTGGCGTCCGCGGTCCAACAGGGCAAGGCGCTCTACGTCGGCGTCTCCTCCTACACCGCGGAGCAGACGGCCGAGGCGGCGCGGATCCTGCGCGACATGGGGGTGCGGCCGCTGATCCACCAGCCCTCGTACTCCATGATCAACCGCTGGACGGAGGAGGACGGCCTGCTGGACACCCTGGAGGAGAACGGCATGGGCTGCATCTCCTTCGCCCCCCTCGCCCAGGGGCTGCTCACCGGCAAGTACCTCCAGGGCATCCCGGAGGGCTCGCGGGCCGCCCAGGGCAAGTCCCTCAACCCCGACCTGCTGTCGGACGAGGTGCTGGAACGGCTCAAGGGGCTGAACGGGATCGCCGCGCGGCGCGGCCAGTCGCTGGCGCAGCTGGCACTGAACTGGGTGCTCCGCGACGAGCGGATGACCTCGGCCCTGATCGGTGCGTCGAGCGTGCGGCAGCTGGAGGAGAACGTGGCCGCCCTGGCCGGTGCGCCGCTCTCCCCGGAGGAGCTGACGGAGATCGATTCCTTCGCCGTCTCCACCCCCGGCACCAACATCTGGGCCCAGCGCGGCTGACCTGCGGGGAGGGTACGCCGGCCAACAGGCGTACGGGGAAAGAAAAAACGGGCCGGTCCGTGGGGGGGATACGGACCGGCCCGAGGGGGGGGTTCCACCATAACCCTTCGTAAAGCATCTCGCGTGCATCGGCGCGCCACGACTACGCTCCGAAACCGCCCAGCAGCACTCCGGTGAGAGCTCCGGCCGCCATGAAGGGGCCGAAGGCGAAGGGCTGCCGGCGGGCCTCGGGGCCCTTCAGCGCCAGGCCGAGGCCGTAGCAGGACCCGTAGACGAAGCCCAGGAACGCCCCGGCGGCCCATACCCCCCACCCGTACCACCCAAGAGCGACACCCAGCGAGAGCGCCAGCTTGACGTCGCCGAAGCCCATCCCCGCCGGGTTCACCAGGAACAGCACCAGGTACCCGGCGGCCAGCGCCGCCCCGCCGAGCAGGGCGAGCCGCCAGGACCCGGCCGCCCCCGGCAGTGCGGCGGCAACCCCGAGCAGCGCCGCGGCCGCGGCCGCGAGCGGGAGGGTCAGCACGTCCGGCAGCCGGCCCACGGCCCGGTCGACCAGGGCCAGCAGGACGAGCAGCGGCGCGAGCCCCGCGTACGCGGCCGCCTCCGGGCGCAGCCCGACGGCGGCGGCGAGCGCCGCGCAGACCGCCGCCGTCAGGACGGCGACGGGGCCCGGGCGGGGCCCGTAGCCGTGCGGGAGCCCCGCGGCGGGGGCGGCCTGCGGAGGGGCGGCGGCTGCGGACGCGGGTTCCGGCGCCGGGGCCCGGCAGCGGGCCGGGCCGACCCAGCCCGCCAGCGGGTGCCCTTGCGGGCAGCGGTCGCGCCAGGGCTCCGCAGCGGGGACGGAGAGCCGGTAGGCGGCGCGGGGCAGCAGCAGCCCGGCAGCCGCGCCGTACCCGGCGGCGAGGAGGATCAGCACCACACCCATCGGGCGACCGTAGCGGCTCCCCCGTGGCGGGCGAAGCCCTCCGCCGCACGAGGCACGACGGCTCCGGGACGGACCGGCGGGGCGCCGCCCGAGCCCGCCGGGGGCGCCCTTTCGGGATCTTGCCGGCTCCACCGGGTGGTCCGGGCCCCGACAGGAGCCGAGAAAGGCGGCCTAAGGTGGCCGCCATGGCGAACTGGCGGGACGGCGCGGCGGTGCTCGGGGTCGGGGACGCGCGGGTCCCGCTGGAGGTGGCCGCCTCCTACCGGGCCCGGACCCGGGGGCTGCTCGGGCGGGACGGCGTCGCCGGGGCCCTGCTGCTGACCCCCGCGGCGTCCGTGCACACCTTCGGGATGCGCTTCCCCATCGACGTGGCCTACCTGGACCGGCGGCTGCGCATCCTCGCCCTGACCACGATGGCACCCGGCCGGCTCGGGCTGCCGCGGCTGCGGTCACGGCACGTCCTGGAGGCGGAGGCCGGCGCGATGGCCCGCTGGGGCCTCGCCGTGGGCGCCGTCCTGCGGGTGGAGGCCGCCGGCCGCGATTGAATCCGCCCCGGTGGTGAGACGCCCCTTAGGTTCCGTGCGGTGCGGGCGGTAGGTTGGGGCGGTTGGGCTGGGTGTCAGGGGAGCGGCATGACGGAGAACGCGCGGATCAAGGCGCTGGAGCAGATCATGCCGGCGACGCACGGCGCCGACGAGGACATCGACTGGCAGGCCGCCGAGGCGGCCTGGGGGTCCCGGTTCCCGGCCGACTTCATCGCCTTCATGGGGCGCTACGGCGCAGGCTCCATCAACGGCGAGGCCAGCATCCTGCTCCCGCTGCCCAAGCCCGGACTCCAGTGGGACCCCGCCGAGATGGCGGAGGAGACCGAGAACGCGCGGCAGGTCTGGGAGGCGGAGGGCGGCCGGTCCGCCTTCGACCTGGACCCGGAGACGATCATCGCCTGGGGGGTCACCGGCGGGTCCGACATCCTGTGCTGGCTGACCACCGACCCCGACCCGGACCGCTGGCCGGTCCTGGTGTGCGGGCGGCACACCGCGGACTCCTTCGCCGTGTACCCGTACGGCATGGCCGAGTTCCTCTACCGGCTGTGCTCCGACGAGTTCGACGTCAGCCCGGTCAGCATCACCTTCTGGGACGGCGGCCACCTCAGCTTCGTCCACTGGCGCAAGGCCCAGCGCCGCTGGCAGGAGGGCCGCAACCCGGAGACGGGCGAGCCCGACCCGTACGCCGGCGACTTCGCCGACTGATGCCCCTCGCCCCGCAGCCCGCTCCCTGCACGGAACGGGCTCGTCCGCATGCCTGCGTGATGTCCTGCGGGATGTCCCGCCATGTCTACGCGCGTCCCCGAAGTGGATCACATATCGGAAAACACCAGCCGTAAAAGCCCCAGTTGGAGCATTGACCACAAGTGCGGCCCCAAGGGAACCAACCGCCCCTTCTCGGGAGAGAATTCCGGCCAACGGGCCACGGAAGTACATCCCCCGCCCGGAAGCAACTCACGAGTAGTAACGGGATCCAAAAGAAAACCAGGGGAATACACCCGTGCGACGAAGAATGTTCGGCACGACCGCCACCACGGTCGTTTTCGGCCTGTTGATACCGCTGTCCGGGTGCGGCAGCCAGGAGGACGGGGCAGGTGACGGCGCCACGCTGCGCCTGGTCGCCGCGGAATACGGGGACACCCAGGCCACCAGCTCCAAGGCCTACTGGGACAAGCTGACGGCGGATTTCACCGCCGCACACCCGGGAATCGAGGTCGAGGTCCAACTCCTGCCGTGGGCCGACGTCGACCGGGAGGTCTCCCGCATGGTGAAGGCCGGCAAGGCCCCCGACATGGCCCTGATGGGCTCCTACTCGGATTTCGCGGCCGAGGGCGAGCTCTATTCCGCGGACCAGCTCTTCTCGGTCAGCGCCGAGGCGAACTTCCTGCAGCCGCTGGCCGAGGCCGGCTCCGTCGGCAGCACCCTCTACGGCCTGCCCTTCGTGGCGAGCAGCCGGCTGCTCTTCTACAACGAGGCCCTCTTCACCAAGGCCGGGATCACCAGCCCGCCCAAGACCTGGTCCGACCTCAAGTCCGCCGCCAAGGCGCTCAAGGACCGGGGCGTGAAGGTTCCGTACGCCCTGCCGCTCGGCCCGGAGGAGGCGCACGCCGAGGCGATGATCTGGGAGCTGAGCAACGGCGGCGGCTACGCCGACAGCAGCGGCAACTACAACCTGGCCTCCGACCAGAACATCAAGACCTGGCAGTGGGTCAAGGACAACCTGGTCGCGCCCGGCCTGACCGGCCCCGTACCGCCCGCCCAGCTCAACCGGGCGGACGCCTTCGCGGCGTTCCTGCGCGGCGAGGTCGGCATGCTCAACGGCTACCCCTCGCTGGACCACGAGGCGCGGGCGCGGGGCATCGGCGTCGGCGCCGTCGCCATGCCGGTCTCGGACACCATCGGGTCGGGGGAGAACCCGCCCACGGTGGGCGTCGCCGACTGGATGATGGCCTTCAAGCAGAACGGCCACCGCGAGCAGATCGGCAGCTTCGTCGAATTCCTCTACCAGGACAAGAACCTGATGGACTTCGCCAACCGCTACCACCTGCTGCCCTCGACCACCAGCGCCCTGCGCACCCAGGACGGCGGCGGCGGCCTCAGCAAGAACGACACCCAGTTCCTGACGGCGCTGCGCGGCGCCCAGCTCTACCCGGTCAACGACCCGTCCTGGGTGACGGTCAGCGACACCATCAAGCGCAACATCGGCCGCGCCGTGGAGCCG
Source organism: Streptomyces sp. cmx-4-9 (assembly GCF_046548835.1). Taxonomy (NCBI): domain Bacteria; kingdom Bacillati; phylum Actinomycetota; class Actinomycetes; order Kitasatosporales; family Streptomycetaceae; genus Streptomyces; species Streptomyces sp. cmx-4-9. The sequence goes on from NZ_JAEBEE010000007.1 coordinate 427,075, forward strand.
GGCGGCGATCCGAAGGCCGTCCTGGAGGACATCTCCGCCAAGGCGGGCCAGGCCGCCAAGAAGCGCTGAAGGGCCTCCCCGTCCGGGACCTTCGCCCCCTGCCGGGCGCCGTCCCGTACGGCAGCATGGTGACCACGGCACTCCATCCGAGGCCGCGGTCCAGCCGCCCGCCGGGCACTCACGAGGTGCGCGGGGCGGCCGGCCCTGCCGGTGCGGTCAGCGCTGCCCGTTGTCCGGGGCGAACGCCGTGCGGTACTCCTTGCAGCTGGAGTCCCACGGCAGCGAACCGGAGAGCGTCCCGAACCCGGAGCGCGTGAGCGACCACTCCACCGTGTAGACACCCGTGTCGCACCCGATGCGCCGGGTGCCCGCGATCTTCTGCCGGCCCGTTGCGGGCTTCCCCTCCAGCTCCTGGTCCACCTGCGCCACCCGCTCCCCCTTGGGGCCGCGCAGCACGGCGTGCACCACGATCGTGTGCACGCCGTCCTTGGTGGTCAGCGCCTTCTTCACCAGGGTCGAGTCGGAGACGGACCAGGCGAACTCGTAGCCGGGCCGCCACGCCAGGGTCTTCGGGTCGGGGACCTTGCGCTCGTAGTCCGGGGCGCCCGAGGGGCCGGGGCGGGTGACCGTCTCGTACTGGACCCCCGGGTGAAAGCGGAACTGCCCCTCCACCTTGTGCATCTCGTCCTTGGTCCACATCGACTTCATGGTCTTCTCCCCGCCCGCCGGGTCCTGGAGGTAGGCCGTTCCCTCGGCGGCGGTGGCGGTCACGGCCTGGCCCAGGACGGGGGCGAGGGCGCTCGCGGTGGCGGCGAGGGCGAGAGCGGCGATCCGGGTGCGCTTCATGCCCGGACCAACGGAGCGCTCCGGCGGGCCGGAACGAGCCCGGGTGCGCTTTCACCCGTACGGGAGGGCCGGTGCGGCGCAGTGACGGCCTGACGGAATATCACATGATCCACCCCCGTTGACGCGGGCAGGCGGGAGCGCCGCGAGACCGGACGAGCTTCAGGGGGACCGATGGGCGCAGGCACGGGTGACGGCGTACGGGGCACGGTGGCGGCGGGATGGGAGCCCGTACGGGAGGAGTTCGCCACCTTCCTGGCGGCTGCGGCCCAGCCGCCCGAGGCCCAGCTGGCGGTGCACCACCGGGGCCGGCGGGTGGTCGACCTGTGGGCGGGCGAGGGCACCACTGCGGACACCCTGACCGGGCTCTACTCGATCACCAAGGGCGCGGCCCACCTGGTGGCGGCACTGCTCATCCAGGACGGCGTGCTGAATCCGGACCGTCAGGTGGTGGCGTACTGGCCCGAGTTCACCGGGCACGGCAAGGAGCGGCTGACGGTACGGCAGCTGCTCTCCCACCGGTCCGGTCTGATCAACACTGACGAGGGCTTCGACTACGAGGAGCTTGCCGACGACGCGCTGGTCGCCGCGCGGCTGGCCGCCCAGAAGCCGTTCTGGGAGCCCGGTGAGGGCTACGGCTACCACGCCTTCGTCATCGGCGCCCTGACCGGCGAGGTGGTCCGGCGGGTGACCGGGCGGTCGCTGCAGGCGGTGTTCGAGGAGCGCGTCCGCGCCCCGTACGGCCTGGACCTGTACCTGGGGCTGCCGGCCGGGGAGGAGGGCCGCTGGAAGCCGGTGCTGGAGATGGTGGCGCCGGCGGGGGCCCCCGCGGGCCCGCCGCCGCCGGAGCTGCTGCCGATCGCCTTCAACATGCACCGGGATCCGCCCATGGACCTGGTCGCCTTCGCCAACCACCCCCGGGTACGGGAGCTCGGTCCGGCCTCGGCGGGCGGCATCGGCACGGCGCGCGGGGTGGCGGGGATGTATGCGGCGGCGATCAGCACGGTGGACGGGCGGGCTCCGCTGCTGACGCCGCAGACGGCGGCGGACATCGCCGAGCCGCTCGCGGCGGGTTCGGACCTGGTGAGCCCGCTGCCGAACACCTTCGGGCTGGGCTTCCAACTGCTGCCGGAGGTGGGCCCGCAGGCCTTCGGGCACTCCGGAGCGGCGGGCGGGCTCGGCTGGGCCGACCCGGCGACCGGTACCGCGTACGGGTACACCCGCCGCCGCTTCGGCTTCCCGGGCGGGGCGGCCGCGGAGAACCGGGGCCTGACGGCGGCGGTGCTGAAGGCGGCCGGGGCACGGTGACGGACGGGCCTCGGCGAGCGACCGGGCCGCGGTGCTGCCGGGCCTCGGTGCTGCCGCTTCGGTGCCGCCGGGCCTCGGTGCTGCCGCTTCGGTGCTGCCGGGCTTCGGCGCTGCCGCTTCGGTGCTGCCGGGCTTCGGCGCTGCCGGGTTTCGGCGAGCGGGTGGCCCGGGCCCGGGTGGTCAGGCCTGGCCGGTCTCGAAGCGGCTGATGCGGCCGTCGTCGGTGACGAGGAACCGCCAGGCGGTCTGCATCTCGCCCCAGGTGTCGTTGCGGTAGCCGACGACCAGTTCGCGGCCGTCCGGGGACTGGGACCGCACGTCCATGTGCCCGCCGGAGGAGAAGACCTCCTTGTCGGTCCACTGGCCGAGGTCGCGGTCCGAGCCGTCGTCGGACATGGTGGCGCCGGGGGCGAGCAGCGCGTGGAAGGCTTCCCGGTCACCGGCGTTGACGGCGGTGACGAAGGCGCGGACGGCGGGGTCGGTCAGCTGGCCGGGGTCGATCACGGGGGCTCCTGGTGTGCGGAGGGACGGGTGCGCGACCAGGGAACACCGTGGACGGGACCGGGCCGTCGACCCTCACCCGTTCGCCGCCGGACGGCGTGTCAACGGCCGGGGGGGGCACACCGGGCCGCCGGGCGGGGTCAGGACGGATCGGGTGCGGAGCGGACGGGGAAGCCGGTCGGGCGGCCCTGGTCCTTCAGCCAGCACAGCACCCGGTCGAGCGCCTCGACGGTCTGCGACCGGTTGCCGCCGCCGTCGTGGAAGAGCACCGTGGGGCCGTTGCGGAGTTCCTTCTTGACCGCGTCGACGATCGCGGCGGCGCCCGGCTTGTCGAAGTCCTTGGTGTCGACGTTCCAGCCCAGGGGGCGCATGCCGTGGGCGGCGGCGATGCGACGGCTGTCGGGGGTGAACGCCCCGCCGGGGGCCCGGTAGTAGGCCACCTCGGCCGCGCCGCCCGCGGCCTGCTCGATCCGCTGCTTCGCGTCGAGGATCTGCTGTTCCTGGTAGGCGACCGGCTTCTTGTCCATGGCGGTGTCGTGGTCCATGGTGTGGTCGCAGAGCCGGTGGCCCGCCGCGGCGATCCGCCGGACCAGGTCGGGATGGGCCTCGGCCTGCGGCCCCACCATGCAGAAGGTGGCCTTCACGCCGTGGCGGGCCAGTGCGTCGAGCACCTTCGGGGTCCAGCGCGGGTCCGGACCGTCGTCGATCGTGATGTTCACCGCGGCCCCGCCGGCCTCGGACGCGTGGGCCATCCCCTCGGGCACTTGCTGCTGCGGCCGTTGCTGCTGCGGCTGCTCCTGTTGCCGCTCTTGGCCCTCTTGGCGCTCCTGCCGGCCGTTCGGACCCGCGGCCGCGTCGCTCTGCCGGGACACCTCGTGGTGCGCGAGGGTGTGGCCCGGGTCGAAGAGGGCCGTCACCGCCCCTGTGGTCACTGCATCGGCGAGGGCCGATGCCGCAACGGCCGCACGGGCCCGGACGATGCGCTGCTCCGTACGCGGTGCACCGTGCGTACCCGTCGTCTTGTGCCTGGTCATGCGGGCGTCCACTTCCCTCCGCCGTGCGGGATCCACCTGGTGGGCGTTCTGTGGATCAAGACGTCCGTCCCCGTCGGGGGGTTCCCTCCAATTCCGTATAAATTCTGCGTAATGGGACGTAACCCCTTGACCATCACCCCATCCTGCCCCGGCGCATCCGGGTGAAACAGGGCGTACGACGCAGGCCCGGCCTCGCAGGATCGGTGGATCCTGCGAGGCCGGGCCTGCGTCGTACGCCTACGGTCAGTGGGCGAGGGACTCCTGCGGGGCCGGGGTGCTCGCGCCGCCCTTGCCCTCGCCGCCCTCGCCGTCGGCCGCGGCCGGACCCGCACCGCGCAGCGGGATCTCCTTGACGAACCACGCGGCCAGGAAGCCCAGGAGGGCGATGCCCGCGCCGAGCAGGAAGGCGGAGTGCGTTCCGGCGGCCACCGCGTGCTGGTACGCCTCCCGCACGGCCTCGGGCAGCTTGGCCAGGCTCGCCGCGTCCAGCTGGGCGGAGCCGGCGGCGCCGGCGGCCTCGGGACCGAGGCGCTCGGCCATGGTGTCCGTCACCCGGGAGGTGAAGAGCGAACCCATCAGGGCCACGCCGAACGAGCCGCCGAGCGTACGGAAGAGGGTCGAGGAGGAGGACGCGACGCCCATGTCCTTCATCTCGACGCTGTTCTGCGCGACCAGCATGGTGATCTGCATCAGGAAGCCGAGCCCGGCGCCGAGGATGGCCATGTACACGCCGGAGATCAGACGCGAGCTGCCGGTGTCCATGGTCGCGAGCAGGAAGAGCCCGACGACCATCAGCGCGCCGCCGAGGATCGGGTAGATCTTGTACTTGCCGTTGCTGGTGGTGGCGCGGCCGACGACCAGCGAGACCACCATCATCGACAGCAGCATGGGCAGGAGCAGCAGCCCGGAGTTGGTGGCGGAGGCGCCCTGCACCGACTGCTGGAACAGCGGGAGGTAGACCACGCCGCCGAACATCGCGAAGCCGACCAGGAAGCTGATCAGGGACATCAGGCTGAAGTTGCGGCTGCGGAAGATGTGCAGCGGCATGACCGGCTCGGCGGCCTTGGTCTCGGCGTAGAGGAACGCGGCGATCGACACGACACCGAGCACGATCAGGCCGATGACCTCGGCCGAGGCCCAGGCGTACTCCGTACCGCCCCAGGTCGTGACCAGCACGGTCGAGGTGATGGCGACGGTCAGGAGCGCCGCGCCCAGGTAGTCGATCTTCGGGCGTGTCCCGCCGGTCCGCTTCGGGAGGTGCAGCACGGCGGTGACCATGGCCAGCGCGACCGCGCCGAGCGGGAGGTTGATGTAGAAGGACCAGCGCCAGCCCCAGTGGTCGGTGATGGTGCCGCCGACCAGCGGGCCGCCGATCATGGCGAGGGCCATCACGCCGGCCATCATGCCCTGGTACTTGCCGCGTTCGCGGGGCGGGATCAGGTCGCCGATGATCGCCATGACGCCGACCATGAGACCGCCCGCGCCGAGGCCCTGGATTGCGCGGAACCCGATCAGCTGCCCCATGTCCTGGGCCATGCCGCTGAGCGCGGAGCCGATCAGGAAGATGACGATCGAGGTGAGGAAGGATCCCTTGCGCCCGTACAGGTCGCCGATCTTGCCCCAGATCGGGGTGGAGGCCGCGGTGGCCAGTGTGTACGCGGTGACCACCCAGGAGAGGTGCTCCAGACCGCCGAGCTCGCCGACGATGGTGGGCATGGCCGTACCGATGATCATGTTGTCGAGCATCGCCAGCAGCATCGCGATCATGAGCGCCATGAGCACGACCCGCACGCTGCGCGGCTTCGGCCCCTCGGCGCCTGCCGCCTGGGTGCCTGCCACCTCCGCGTCCACCTCCCCCGAGGTCTTCGTCGTCTTGACCGTGTCGCCCATGTCCACTCCCCTGGCACGTCTTCCCGCACCGGCACTTACTTGCCGCCCGGCTAGTTCACTACACTGGGGACGGTAGACCGGTCACTAGCCGGGCGTCAAGTAAGTAACTTCGAGGAGACCCATGACCAGCAGCGGTCCGCAGCAGCGTCGCGGAAACACGCGTCAGCGCATCCAGGACGTCGCACTGGAGCTCTTCGCCGAGCAGGGCTACGAGAAGACCTCGCTGCGGGAGATCGCGGAACGGCTGGACGTCACCAAGGCCGCGCTGTACTACCACTTCAAGACCAAGGAAGACATCATCATCAGCCTCTTCGAGGACCTCACCAGGCCCATCGACGAGCTGATCACATGGGCCGAGGAGCAGCCGCCCTCCCTGGAGACCAAGCAGGAGGTGCTGCGGCGCTACAGCCGGGCCATGGCGGCCGGCGCCCCGCTGTACCGCTTCATGCAGGAGAACCAGGCGACGATGCGTGAGCTCAGCATCGGCGAGACGGTCAAGAAGCGGCTGTTCCGCCTGGTGGAGCTGCTGCGGACGACGGACGGCCCGCTGACGGACCAGGTCCGCTGCGTCAGCGCCCTGTTCACGCTGCACGCAGGGATGATGTTCCTCCAGCACGTGGAGGGCGACCCGGAAGAGACCCGTCAGGCCGCCCTGGAGGTCGCCATCGACCTCATCACCCAGGCCCACCACGACCAGCCCTCCTAGGCAGGGGCGGGGTCAGCACAGGCGGGGTCAGCACAGGCGGGGTCAGCCCGGGCGGGGTCAGCCCAGGCGGCGCTCCGCGGCCTCGATCGGGATGTCGTTGATGCTGGCCTCGCGGCGGCTCATCAGGCCGTCCGCGTCGAACTCCCACTGCTCATTGCCGTGGCTGCGCCACCACTGGCCGGCCGCGTCGTGCCACTCGTACGCGAAGCGCACCGAGATGCGGTTGCCGGTGTGGGCCCACAACTCCTTGCGCAGCCGGTAGTCGAGCTCGCGCTCCCACTTCTCGGTCAGGAAGGCGCGGATCTCGGCGCGCCCGGTGAGGAAGCGGTCGCGGTTGCGCCACTGCGAGTCCTCCGTGTAGGCGAGGACCACCCGCTCGGGGTCCCGGCTGTTCCACGCGTCCTCGGCGGCCTGCACCTTGGCCCGTGCGGACTCCTCGGTGAAGGGGGGCAGGGGCGGACGCGGTGCGGTGGGGGCCATGGCGGGCGATCCTCTCGACGCGGCGACCGGTGGAGAACGAGCGTTCTCCCGGTGGGGGACACGATAGAGAACGGCCGTTCTCCCGGCAAGCGGTTCTGGTCTACGCTGCCTGCATGGCTGCCCTCATGGACGACGACGAGGCCCGCACCCGGCTCCTGGACGCGGCGGAGGCACTGTTCTACGCCGAGGGCGTCCAGGCCGTCGGCATGGACCGCATCCGCGCGGCGTCGGGAGTCCCCCTCAAACGCCTCTACCGGCTCTTCCCCGCCAAGGAATCCCTGGTCACCGCCTACCTCCAGCGCCGCGACCAGCGTTGGACCGCCAGCCTGCGCGCGGCGGTGACCGCGGCCCCCGACCCGGTGGCGGCGGTGTTCGACTGGCTGGCGGCCTGGTTCTCGGAGCCGGACTTCCGCGGCTGCGCCTTCCTGAACACCTTCGGCGAACTGGGCTCCGGCCCCGCCGCGGTGCTGGACACCGTACGCCGCCACAAGGCGGACCTACGGGCCCTCCTCGGCGAGGTGGCCGGTCCGGGCGAGGACGCCCTGGCGGACCAGCTCCTGATCCTGGCCGAGGGTGCCACCGTGGTGGCGGCCCTCGACCCCGGCCCGGAACCCGCTCACCGGGCCCGGGAGGCGGCCGCGCTGCTCATGCGCTCCCGCGCGGGAAAGTGATCTCGACGCGCCGGTTCTTCTTGCGGCCTTCCTCGGTGCCGTTGTCGGCGATCGGGTAGTCCTCGCTGTAGCCGCGCACGTCGAAGACCACACTCGGGTTCGTCACGGTCTTGGCCAGCTCCGCCTGCACGGCGTCGGCCCGCTGCTTGGACAGCTCCTTGCCGTGCTCGTAGCTTCCCTGGTCGTCGGTGAACCCGAAGACCCGCACCCGGGTCGCCTTCTGCTGGTTGATCTCGTTGGCGATGGCCTGGATCCGCGCGGCGGCCTGGGCGTTGAAGACGGCGCTGTTCTCGGGGAACAGCACCTCGGACTGCAGCGCCATCATGACGTTCTGATTGGTCTCCTGCCGCCGCTGCTCCCCACCGAGGTCCTCGACGACCTCGGCGATGTCGAGCACCTTGACGGGGGCGAGCGTCCCGCCTTGGGGGATCTTCAGCCCGGGCGAGTTCGAGTCGATGGCCACGGGCGCGGCGGCGGACGGCTCGGTGCCGGGCGGTACGGACGGCGTCACGTCGTCGGCGTGGGCCGCTGTCGCGCCGATGAGGTGGGCGCCGGCGATGACGAGGGCAGAGACCGCTGTGGCCGCTGCCACTCGATGGCATGTTGTCATGGGGTCACCCCGAGATCTTGACGGTGGCCGTGGCGAACGTGGGCAGGCTGAACTCGACTTCGGTGGTCGAGCTCGGCGGGGCGGGGAACTGTGCGAAGAAAGGCACCACTTGCCCCGGGGCGACACTGGAGATCCCCGTCGTGCACAGGCACCGCGCCTCGGTGTCCCGTAGTACGTAGTAGCGCTTCTTGCCCGCCTTGTCGACGAGGGAGGCGCCGGCCACGGATTCTCCGCTTCCCTTGAGTTCGTTGCCGCGCCACGCGGAGGTTCCGGCGAAGGACTCGGTGCCGGAGTTCTTGATCTGTCCGTTGATCGTCAGGAAGCCTCCCGCGTCACGCTGCAGAGAATTGATCTCCAGCGTCATGCCGCTCGCTCCGCTGACCGTGGCGATCACCTGGGTCGGCACAGGGGACTGGCTCCCACTCGGAGCCGGGTCCTGCGTACCTGACCCCTGGGTCTGCGGTGTCGTCGACTTCTGCGGCTCCTTAGGCTCGTTGCCGTCGTCACCGCCACACCCGGCCAACGCAAGAGCCACGACCGCTGCACTCACCACGGCCACTCCCCCACGGACCTTCGCCTTGCGCCGCATGCTCATCTACGAACGTTCCCTTGTCTCTCGATCCCTGTCAGCTGACGAGTCGCACACTGAACAGTCTTCTGGTCCACGCGGTGAGCGAGCCCGGCTTCAACGGATTCAGCTCCACCAGCTCGCCCCCGCAGTTGAAGGTCACCGACGAGGCGGGCGGCGGGGGGGCCGACGTGGGCGATGGCGTGGGTGTCGGCGACGGACTGGCCGTCGGCGCCGGGGGCGTGGGGCTCGGCGTCGCCGCCGCAACCAGGAAGCACCTTGATTCGATCAAAGCCGTGGCTTCGGCCGTCCCGTGCATGCTGTCCGTACCCGGTATCACGGAATTCCCGACCGACTCCTCCGTCTCCACCCTGACGGTGAACCGTGGGAGCGCGGGCTCACAGCTCGCTGTCGCGCCGTTCTTCGCCGCGAAGGCCTCCGCGGCCGCGCAGGCCGCGCCCTCCCTGAAGAAGCCGCCGTCGATGATCCGTTTCCAGTCGGCGGGTTCCATGGCGACAAGGTCGAGGCCGAGGAACACCTGGTCCCTGGCCTCACGCCCCGCAGCCAGCGCCGCAGCGTCCGCCGCGCCCTGCGCGTCGCTGCGCCGCACCGAGGCCTGGCCGACGACGAAGAAGGCGAGCGCCGCGAAGAGCAGGCCCGCCACCACCACGATGTAGATCGGGAAGGCCTGTCCTCGATCGGGCGAACGCCGTCTACGCGACGCCATCAGCCGGCTTTGATGTCCTGCACCGCCTTCTTGATCCTCGTCGTGATCTCCGTGCCGACCCCCGAGCCGACGATCGCTCCCACGATCACGATCACGACCAGGATGATGCCCAGGTACTCGAACGCGGTCTGGCCGCGGTCGAGGCCCGCATGGCGCTTGCGGATCCGGGTCACGGCTGTGTCCGCCCAGCCGTTCACACGGATCCTCGCCTCGACGGTCGCCTTCAGCAGGGTGTGGTGCGACATGAGGGGTCCCTCCCGGTCGGGTGCCGCTGTCGATTTGCGGACAGTACGGCCAGTCACCAGTCGTTACCAAGGGTCCCGGGGCCCAATTACGGACCCACTGCGCACGCTGTCTACCCATGACCGGTCACTCCTGGACGGGCGGTTCCCAGCCAGCGGGCTATGGCCTCGCTGCGGGTCGTGCTGTGGAGCTTCGCGAAGATGCGGTTGATGTGGTTCTTGACCGTCTTCTCGCTGATGAAGCAGGCGGCGGCGATCTGCTGGTTGCTCATTCCGGACGCGATGAGGTCCATGATCTCCACTTCCCTGGAACTCAGGCCGAAGGCAACAGAGTTGTGCAGCCGCTCCGAAGACTGTCCCACATTTCGTTGCGTTTGCGAAGGGGTACGGAGCTCTGCGAGAAGGGCGCTTGCCGCCGTCGGCGTGAAGTGCGGGCGGCCTTCGCGGACGTCACGGACCGCTCGCAGCAGGTCGTCGGCGGTGAACTCGCCGTGGACCAGGTAGCCGCCCGCGCCCAGCAGCAGTGCCTCGCGGACGATGTCGGCCTCCTGGCTGTACGTCAGCATCAGCACCGGAGCCAGCCGGACCAGGTGCGGCAGGGCCGAGATGCCGTCCACGCCCGGCATCCGCACATCCAGCAGCACGACGTCCGGCGCGTGCCGCCGGGTCAGGCTCAGTGCCTCGCGGCCGTCCGCGGCCTGGGCGACCACCTCCAGGTCGGGACTGGTCGTCAGGAGCGCCGCCAGGCCCGCCCGGACCACCGGGTTGTCGTCCGCGATCAGGACCTGGAGCGGCATCACGGACTCCGCTCCGGGGACAGCGCCGCGACCAGCAGATCGAGGCGGACCAGGGTGCCCGGGCCGGCCGCGCCGGGACCGATGTGGAGGGCCGCTCCGATCGCGGCGGCGCGTTCCGCCATGCCGACCAGCCCGAAGCGGCCGGCGCGGCGCAGCGCGGCCAGGTCCGTACAGGAGGCGGGCAGGCCGCACCCGTCGTCCTCGACCGTGACGGTGAGCCGGAGGCCGTCCGCCGCGGCGCCGACGACGACCTGCCGCGCCCGCGCGTGGCGGCGTACGTTCTCCAGGGCTTCGGCGACCACGGCCACGACCTGGCGGGCCACCGCGGAGGGGACGACCGGCAGGACGCCCGACACGGTGAACCGTGCGTCGCCGCCGCTGCACAGCGCCCGCAGTTCGGGCGCGAGCGAGACCCCCGGGGCGTCCAGGTCGAGGTCGCGGCGGAGGTCCGTCAGCAGGGTCCGGGATTCGGCGGCGGCCCGGCGGGCCGCCGCGGCGACGAGTTCGGCCTGGCTCCGGACGGCCGCCGGATCAGTGGTGCGGGCCAGGGCTTCGGCCGCGAGCGCCAGACCGTGCAGGGTCTTGGAGACCGAGTCGTGCATCTCCCGGGCCAGGCGGTCGCGTTCGGACCGGACCGCCTCGGTGACCGCCAGTCGGGCCCTGGTCTGGGTCAGGGCACGGCCGGCCTCCCCGAAGCGGAAGAGCAGCTCGCGCAGGCAGGCTCCCGCGGCCCCGGCCAGCAGGCACAGGGTGGACAGCGTCAGCCCGTCGGCCAGGGCCCCCACGGCGACCGCCTGGACGGCCGCGTACGGGGCGGAGCCGCGCCAGCCGTGGACCAGGCCGGCCAGCAGCGGGGTGCACACGCAGACCAGACCCAGCGGGGACTCGGGGGTCGCCGTGATGAGCAGCAGCCCGCTGAGGGCCATGTCGGGGGCGAGCAGCCAGCGGTGGCGCAACAGCAGCGGGCCGAACCGCTCCCAGTCGCGGAACAGCGCGTACGAGACCATGAACGTGAGCAGCACCGCCCCGCCCACCAGGTACGCCGGGCCGCCGGCCGCCGCCCCGCCCAGTGCCGGCGGGGCACCCAGCGCGATCATCACCATGCGGAAGGCGAAGACCTGCCGGCACAGCGCCTGGAGCGCGTTCACCTGCAGGGACAGTTCGGCCGCGGTCGGGGCCGGCCGTCCCGGTCCGCGTCCCGAACGTCCGCGCGCCGTCGGGGCCGCGCGTGCCGTGATGCCCAGGGGGGCCGCCATCCTCAGCCCCCGCCGAACAGGGCGCCGAAGTCGACGTCCGCGCCGTAGACGAAACCGCAGACGAGCAGGATCAGCGTGCCCGGCAGCATGAACATGGTGACGGCGAAGGTGGCCTTGGGGACCGCCCGGGCCGCGCGCCGGCGGGCGTTCTGGGCGTCGGTGCGGCGCATGTCCTCGGCGATGGCGATGAGCGTCTCCACGATCGGGGAGCCCAGTTCCTCGCCCTGCTGGAGTGCGGTGACGAACTGGGCGACCTGCTCGGAGTCGTTGCGGCGCCGCAGTTCGTCGAAGGCCTGGCGGCGGCTGACACCCATGTCCATCTGCTGGAGGGTGATGCGGATCTCGTCGGCCCAGGGGCCCTGGTACTTGCCCGCGACCCGGTCCAGTGCCTGCCGGAAGCCGAGGCCGGCGCTCACGACGACGGCGAGCACGTCCAGGAAGTCCGGCAGGGTGCGTTCGATGTGGTCGCGGCGGACCCGGATCGCCGACCACAGTCCGGCCTCGATCCAGAACAGTCCGAAGGCGACCATCAGCAGGGCGGGCACCAGCCGGCCGTTGAGCAGCATCGAGAAGGCGCCGACGGCGCCGAGGAGCCCGTACACGGCGCGGCGCGCCGCGTAGCGGTCGATGGTCAGGCCGGCCGGGTTGCCCGCCATGTCGATCTGGCGGCGTTTGCGCGCCACCTGGTTCGGCCCCATCAGCCGCAGGACCAGGGGGGCCCAGCGGATGCCCAGGCGGTCGACGAGGGAGCCGACGGCGGTGGTGCGGGTGGCGCCGACCTCCAGGGCGAGGGCGAGGTCGGTGGGGAGCTTGACGTCCGCGCGGTAGAGGCGGATGCCGTGGAAGATGCCGAGGACGGACACGGCCACGGCCAGGGCGAGGAGCAGTTCGGTCATCGGCGGGCGCCCCTCACACGTCGATCTTCGAGAGGCGGCGGATGAGCAGGAAGCCCAGCGTGAACAGCCCGAGTGAGACCAGGACGGCGGTCTGGCCGATGAACGCACCCGTCATGCGGTCCAGTGCTCCCGGCATCATCAGGTCCACCAGCAGCAGCGATCCCAGGCCCATGGCGGGGACCAGGTAGGCGGTCACCGTCACCTGGGACAGCTGGGTGCGGATCTCACGCCGGGTCTCCTTGCGCTGTTCCAGGGTGACCGTCAGGTTCCGCAGGCTGTCGACGATGGCGCCGCCCGCCCGCGCCGACAGGACCAGGGTGGAGACCAGCACGACCAGTTCCCGCGAGGGCAGCCGCTGGGTCAGTTCGCTCAGGGCTTCCTCGATGGAGTGGCCGACGGCGAGCCGGTCGGCGACGCGGGCGAGTTCCTCGCCCGCCGGGGCCTCCAGTTCCTCGGCTGCGATGCCGATGGCCGTACGCAGGGCCAGTCCGGCCTGGGTCGCGTTGGCCAGGATGCGGGCCAGTTCGGGGAGCTGGTTGATGAACCGCTCGGTGCGGCGCGTGCGCTGCCAGTTGAGGAAGGCGTTGGCCGCCCAGATGCCGATCGCACCGGCGACCGGGCCGAAGAACGGGGCCAGGAGCGAGGCGGCGATCAGCCACACCGCGGTGATGCCGGCCAGCATGGCGACGAAGAACTCACCAGGGGTCGTGTCCATGCCGGTCGTCGCCAGCTTCAGTTCGATCCGGCGGCCGAACGAGGTCGTGCGCAGTCGCCGGTCAAGGCCCGCGAAGCGCCTGCGGCGGCCGGCCGGCGCCGGTATTGCGCTCGCCGAGAGCCGTTCGATGAGTGCGGCCCGCTGCGCCCGGCCGGCGGAGTAGGCGTGCACGCCGAGGACGACGAGCAGGCAGGCCAGGAGCGCGGCGCCGAGGGTCAGGAGGACGAGTGGGTTCACAGGACGGTCCGGGTGGTGCGGGCGGTCAGGGGGTCGTCCGGCCGGGCGACGCCGAAGGCCTGCGGAATCGGCTGGTTGTGCATGTAGAGGCGCTCGGCGATGCGCCGGGGCAGCGGGTAGTACGCGAAGTGGCCCTGGACGCGTCCGTCCGGGCCCATGGGCTGGGCGGTGAACCGGCAGACGGTCGTGATCCGGAAGGGTTCGCGGCCGTGGGATTCGAGGATGGAGATCTCCGTGACGCGGCGCGAGCCGTCACCGAAGCGGGTCAGCTGCACGATGACGTTGACGGCGCTGTTGATCTGATCCTGGAGCGCTTCGAAGGGGATTTCGACCTCCGACATGGAGGCCAGGGTCTGCAGGCGCATCAGGGCGTCCTCGGCGCTGTTGGCGTGCACCGTCGCGAGGGAGCCGTCGTGGCCGGTGGACATGGCCTGGAGCATGTCGAGGGTCTCGCCTCCGCGGACCTCGCCCACGATGATGCGGTCGGGGCGCATGCGCAGGGAGTTGCGGACCAGGTCGCGGATGGTGATCTGGCCCTTGCCCTCCACGTTCGCCGGCCGCGACTCCAGGCGGATCACATGGGCCTGTTGGAGCTGGAGTTCGGCGGAGTCCTCGATGGTGATGATCCGCTCCCCCTCCGGGATGAGGCCGGAGAGGGCGTTGAGCAGGGTGGTCTTCCCGGTGCCGGTGGCCCCGGAGACGATCACGTTCATCTTCGCCTGGACCAGCCCCGACAGCAGGAGCAGCATCTGCTCGTCGAGCGAGCCGAGGGCGATCATCTCGTGCAGGGTGAAGGCGCGGGGGAAGCGCCGGATCGTGAGGGTGGCGCCGGTCAGGGAGAGCGGCGGGATGATGACGTTGACGCGCTCACCGCTGGGCAGCCGGGCGTCGACCATCGGATTGGCCTCGTCCACCCGCCGGTTGACGGTGGACACGATGCGCTCGATGGTCTGCATCAGCTGCTCGTGCGAGGCGAAGCGCAGCGGAAGCTGCTCCACGCGGCCGGCCCGCTCCACGAAGATCTGGTCGGGGCCGTTGACCATGATCTCGGAGATCGACGGGTCTTCGAGCAGTGGCTCCAGCACACCGAGGCCGAGGGCTTCGTCGACGACGCGGCGGATCAGCTGGGCCCGCTCGACGGTGGACAGGACCGGGCCTTCACGGCTGATGATGTGGCCGAGTACGCGCTCCAGCCGGGCCCGGCGCTCCGCGGGCGCGAGCGCGGACATCTCGGCGAGGTCGATCTCCTCCAGCAGTTTCGCGCGGTAGGAGGAGACCAGTCGGCCGTCCTCACGCGGACTGTGCCGGTCGTCGGGGGTGCCGACCCGGGAACGCAGGCTCATGGTCCGAACACCTCCGGGTCGTCGTTGGGCATGACCGCGGTGGCCACCGCGTCGTCCAGGCCGAGCCCGGGGACGATCGAGTTGATCCGTATGGTGGCCACCGCGGTCACCGCGTCGGCGTTCTTGCTCACGTCCACCGTCGCGCCCAGGCTCGCCTTGACCGCCGCTTCACCCGCGGCCTTGCCGCCGGAGCCCTTGCGGGCCTCCACGCGGGCGGCCGTACGGGCGGCGGTGTCGGCCTGCTCGTGGACGTACGCCACCCAGCCCAGCTGGATCCCGCACAGCGCGACGAACAGCAGGATCGGTACGAAGCCGATGTACTCGATCGCCACCTGGCCCCGGTCCGACCGCGTCCGGTTCCTCATGTCACTTCGCCTCCTTCTCCATCGCCGCGCCGCCCGTGCCGTCGATCGAGCCGAAGCCGAGCGAGGGGTGCAGGACGGGGATGCTGAGCTCGACCGTCGCCTTGTAGATGTCGCCCTGCTCACCGCAGACGACCTTGAGGTTCCAGGCGCCCCCCACGTGCTCCCCCGCCGCCGCCGCGCAGGCCGCGTCGCCGTGCACCGCCCCTGCCCGCGCCGCCTCGTCCGCGGCGTTGCCCGCCAGGGAGAACGCGTACCCGATCAGGACGCACTCCCAGACGGCCGCGACCAGCAGCAGGATCAGCGGCAGCGTGCCGACGAACTCGACCGCCACCTGGCCGCGGTCGCCGCCGGGGCGGCTGCGGCGGGGGCGCGCCGCGGGCACCGGTCAGCCCTCCCGGCCGCGGCGCAGGCGGGCCACCGGGCCGGAGGCGCGGACGGCCAGGGAGCTGCCGGGCGGGCCGCCGGGGCCGGCCGGGGCGGGGATGCCCGCGGAGTCCAGGGCCTTCGGGGAGCCGGGGGCGCCGGCGTGGGCCTGGGGGGCGGCCAGGAGGCCCAGTTCGCCTGCGAGGGCCCACAGGGCCTGTTTCACCGTGGAGCGGTTGTCGAGGTCCTGGACCCGGCCGGCGTCCACCACCGCCTGGAGTTCCTTGAAGGCGGCCGGGACGGGGGTGCGGGTGGCGCGGGTCTTGGTGATCTGCTGGATGAGGGCGGGCTGGATCTCGGTGTGCCGGCTCCAGCGGTTGACGACCATCGCGGTCTCCTCGGCCTTGCGTACCTGGAGCCGTTCCCACATGCGGACCATGCGCTTGGCCGCCCGGACCGCGACCACGTCGGGGGTGGTCACCAGCACGGCGGTGTCGGCCAGTTCGACGGCGGCTGCGTTGGCTCCGGTGACCTGGGTCCCGCAGTCGACGACGACGAGTTCGTAGCGGCTGCGCAGGGCGGCGAGGACGTGCCGGGCGGCCCGGTCGTCGACCTCCTCGCCGCGTTCGCCCTCCGCGGGCGCCAGCAGCAGGGCGAGGCCGGTCCGGTCGTCGTAGACGGCGTCCTGCAGGACCCGCGCGGAGATGTCCTGGATCCCGGCGAGGTCGGCGATGGAGCGCCGGAACTGGACGTCGAGGTAGGAGCCCACGTCCCCGGCCTGGAGGTCGAGGTCGACCAGTGCGGTGCGCCGTCCCGAGGCGGCGGCTGCCAGCGCGAACTGCACGGCGGTGAAGGTGGTGCCGACGCCTCCCTTGGCCCCGGTGACGGTGACCACCCGGCCGCCGGGCCCGGCGGGCACCTCGGGCCCGCGGCCCAGGTGGCGGCGTACGCCCACGGACCATTGGGCGGCGGCCTGGACGCGGGCGGCGAGTTCCTCGTAGGTGAGGGGGAGGCCGATCAGGCCGCGGGCGCCGGAGTCCATGGCCGCGGAGAACAGGGCCGGTCCGGCGTCGGAGGAGACCAGCACCACCCCGACGGCGGGGAAGCGCAGGGCGACCTCGCGGACGAGTTCGAGTGCGGGCAGCGGGCCGATCCGCTCGTGGACCAGGACGACCTCGGGGAGCTCGTCGACGGACTCGGCGGCGAACCGGCCCAGGGTGTCCAGCAGGGTGGTGGAGTCGGGGACCGGGGGTGCTGGTTCCGCGGCGGGCAGCTGACTGAGGAGGGTGGCGATGACGCGCGCGGCGTCCGGGTCGCCGACCGCGGGGAGGATTCGGGTGGTCATCCGGGCCTGCCTTACTTGTCCCCGTCGAGGGTGTACGTGCGGTCGCCGGCGCTCGGCGCGGAGTCGGTGCCGGG
The DNA here is from genome assembly GCF_046548835.1 of Streptomyces sp. cmx-4-9. Classification (NCBI taxonomy): domain Bacteria; kingdom Bacillati; phylum Actinomycetota; class Actinomycetes; order Kitasatosporales; family Streptomycetaceae; genus Streptomyces; species Streptomyces sp. cmx-4-9. Next base: position 444,046 of record NZ_JAEBEE010000007.1, read on the forward strand.
GGCGACGAGGGCCAGGCGCACGTGTTCCGCGAAGGACTCGGCGTACGCGACGCGCTGGGTGTCCTTGGTGCCGAGGGCGAAGGTGATGGGCACGGCCTCGGCCGGGCCGCTGCGGTCGCTGTTCTTCTCCAGGGCGGTGAGCTTGCCGACGCCCAGGACCCGGGCGTTGGCGACGATGATCACCGAGCGCGAGGGATCGGTGTCCTTGGCCCCCTTGAAGGTGGCGATGATGTTGACCTTGGCCCCCGAGGTGATCTTGCCCGCCACACCGGTCGCCGCGTCGATCATGATGGCGATCTCCTGCTCGCCGGGCTGCAGCTGCGGCCGGTCGACGAACATGTCCGACTGGAGGAGCGAGCCCTTCTTCAGGGTGGTGAGGGCGATCTTGTCCCTGAGGGCGCCGAGGTCGGTGACGGCCGTCTCGGAGAGCCACCGCTTCGGGATGCTGACCTCCTCGAACTGGCCTTCCGCCAGCGGGCTGTACGGGGCGATGTCGCCCTTGGCCCGGTAGGCGACGACCTCGGCTCCGACCTTGGAGTTGACGTCGCCGATCACGACGAGGACGCCGGCGAAGGCCCCGAGGGCGCACAGGACCGACAGGAGCAGCAGGATGACGCCGCGGCGCTGGCGTGAATTCATGGGCCTTACTACCTCGCCGTTCTTCGTTCGATCGTGCGTGCGGGCCGGGCGGTTCGGAGGGACCGGGTGGACCGCTCGGGGCCGGGCCCGGCGGTGGCGGGTCCGGTCGGGGGCGGGGGCGCCGTGAGCGGTGCGGAGCAGAAGGCGCAGCGGTCGCCGATGAGTTCGAGGCCGCACCAGCGGCACGTGTCGCGGCGGACCGAGGCGACCAGTTGGTAGAGGACGTTCGGGTCGGGGATCCCGGCGGCGAACTCCACGAGCTTGGGGGTGCCCCACCAGGCGGGCGAGTCGGCCGGCAGCGGGTTCTCCATGACCCCCTGCACCTGCCAGGCGGGGGCCAGTTCGGCCGCGACCCAGTCGGAGGCGAGCTGGCCGCGGGCGAAGGTGAGGTGGGTGGCGAACTCGGGCCCGGGGGGCAGCGCCGGGCCTCCGCCGTGCGGACCGGGTGCGGCGTGCGAGCCGTGAGATCCGTGCGCCCCGCGGGAGGCCTGGTTCCCGCGGGAGGCCTGGTTCCCCCGCGCGTTGTGCAGCCTGACCAGGTGCGGGGCCGGGTGGGCGAGGACGGCGAACTGGGCGCTGGGAGACCAGGACCTGGCGTGCGCCTTGAGCCCGACGGGGATCCGGTCGAGCTTGGCGACCGAGCCGAGCAGGGCGCCCGCGTAGATGTAGTGGGACAGCAGCCGGCCCGCGGAGGCGATGACCCCGGGGCTGAAGTCGCAGACGCTGAGCTGCCGCAGCTGCCGGGCCAGCAGGGCGGTGCCCAGCGGCGGCAGGTCGGTGTCGAGCAGCGCCATCCGGTCGGTTTCCAGGATGGCCCGTACGGTGTGCAGCCGCTGCACGGCGGCGCGGGGCAGCCAGGACGGCACGAGGGCCACGAGATGGCCGTGCCCCTCCAGCAGTGCGGCCGTCTCGGCCACGGCGCCCGGCAGGTCGAGCTGCTCGGGAGGGTGCAGGACGGTGGCCCCGGGTGTGTGCCGGTCAGGGGCCGGAAGCACCAGATCTGCGCTGGTGACAGCGATGGCGGTCGGCACGCGAGTCCCCCTGTTCACCCCGTACGCCACGAACCCCGCGGTGCGCCCGTCGCGGGCGCGCGACGGACCCGTCCCGTGCTCACCCGTACGCGCACGCCCTGCGCGACCGCAAACGCCCCCGGCTCTCGCCGGGAGTGCCCCGGACGTCCTTCCCCCTTGCTCCAGCACCATATCCGCGACTCCCGTGGCGGGGCAGGGCCTTGGGGATACCCGTGCCCTGAGCACGTGTCACAGGTGGCCGGAAACCCGGACAACAGGGATCGGGCGCCCGACCATTTCACGCCAGATTGCGCAGACCCTTGACACGAGGATTGGTCTGGACCAACTTGGCACCGCAGGCCCTGCACCACCCGTCCCCACCGGGTCGGCCTCACCCGCACCCCTCCCCTCCCCCCACCGGAGCCCACGTGAACCGCATACGCTCCCTCGCCCTCCTGGGCGCCGCCACCCTCGCCGCCGGCGGGCTGACCGCCCTGGCCACCGGCACCGCGCAGGCTGCGGACGTCAATGTCGCCCGCAACGGCGGCTTCGAGTCCGGCCTGGCCGGCTGGTCCTGTTCGGGCGGCAGCGGCGCCGCCGTCACCTCCCCCGTCTTCGCGGGCGCCGGCGCGCTGAAGGCCACGCCGGCCGGCTCCGACAACGCCCGCTGCAGCCAGACCGTCACGGTCAAGCCGAACTCGACGTACACGCTGAGCACGCAGGTGCAGGGCTCGTACGTGTACCTGGGCGCGACCGGGACGGGCACCCAGGACGTGTCGACCTGGACCCCCGGCTCGGGCTCCGGCTGGCAGAAGCTCTCCACCACCTTCACCACCGGCCCCGGCACCACGCAGGTGACCGTCTACACGCACGGCTGGTACGGCCAGCCCGGTTACACCGTCGACGAGTTCAGCGTCTTCGGCCCGGACGGCGGCGGGGGCACCGACCCCGGCCCGTCCGTGCCCGGCGCCCCGGCGGGGGCAGCCGTTTCCGGCCAGAGCGCGAACGGCCTCACCCTTTCGTGGAACGCCGTCGGCGGGGCCGCCGGCTACCACGTCTACCGGGACGGGGTCCGCGTCCAGAGCACGGGCTCGGCCACGGCCCAGATCACCGGGCTCGCCCCCGCCACCTCGTACTCCTTCCAGGTGAGCGCGTACAACGCGGCGGGCGAGGGCCCGCGGTCGGCGCCGGTGACCGGTACGACGACCGGCGGCGGCCCCGGCCCCGGGCCGAACCCGGCGGTGCCCAAGCACGCGCTGACGGGCTACTGGCAGAACTTCAACAACGGCGCGACCGTCCAGAAGATCTCCGACGTCTCCGCCCAGTACGACATCATCGCGGTCTCCTTCGCCGACGCCACGAGCACGCCCGGCGCCATCGCCTTCACCCTCGACTCGGCGGGTCTGGGCGGCTACACGGTGGCCCAGTTCAAGGCGGACATCGCCGCGAAGAAGGCGGCGGGCAAGTCGGTGATCCTCTCCGTGGGCGGGGAGAAGGGCACGATCTCGGTCAACGACTCCGCCTCGGCGAACAACCTCGCCAACTCGGCGTACGCGCTGATGCAGGAATACGGGTTCACCGGCATCGACATCGACCTGGAGAACGGGCTCAACCCCACCTACATGACGCAGGCACTGCGCGCGCTGTCCGCCAAGGCGGGGCCCTCGCTGGTCATCACCATGGCCCCGCAGACCATCGACATGCAGTCGACCCAGGGCGGCTACTTCAAGACGGCGCTGAACATCAAGGACATCCTGACCGTCGTCAACATGCAGTACTACAACAGCGGTGCGATGAACGGCTGCGACGGGAAGGTCTACTCCCAGGGCTCGGTGGACTTCCTCACCGCCCTCGCCTGCATCCAGCTGGAGGGCGGCCTGGACCCCTCCCAGGTGGGCATCGGGGTCCCGGCCTCGCCGAGCGGGGCGGGCAGCGGCTACGTCTCCCCCACCATCGTCAACAACGCCCTGGACTGCCTGGCACGGGGCACGAGCTGCGGCTCCTTCAAGCCGTCGAAGACCTACCCGGGGCTGCGCGGCGCCATGACCTGGTCCACCAACTGGGACGCCAAGGCGGGTGGCACTTGGTCCGACGCGGTGGGTCCCAAGGTCCACGCGCTCCCGTAGGCGGTAGGTGTGGGGGTGGCCGGTATCGGTTCAGCGGGCACGGGCAGGTCTTGACCCGGACATGCCACGAGAGCACGCTGAGCGCGTCCGCACGGCTACCCCCACACTCCCACCCAGGAGAACGCATGCGGCTCCACACCCGTCGGAGGGCCGCCGTCACGGCGGCCCTCCTGGCACTCGCCCTCGGCGCGCCCGCCTACGGCATCAGCGCCACGGCATCACCACCGCCCACCCCGTCCACCGCCACCCAGGACGAGGCGATCGTCCAGTACCGGATCCACGGCCCCTCCACGGCCGCCGACCGGACCGCCCTGCTCCGCACGGGCGTGTCGATCGACGAGTCGGACGACCACACGGTCGTGGTCAGCGCCGACACCGGGCAGGCCCGCGCGCTGCGGGCGCTCGGCTACCGGCTCGACGCCCTGCCCGGGCCCCCCGACCGCTCCCTGCCGGGGATCGCGGCGGGCGCCATGGACTTCCCCTCCGCCGACGCCAAGTACCACAACTACGCGGAGGCGACCGCGGAGATCGACCAGCGCATCGCCCAGTACCCCGGCATCATGAGCAAGCGGGTCATCGGGAAGTCCTACCAGGGCCGCGACCTCTTCGCGATCAAGATCAGTGACAACGTCGCGACCGACGAGGCCGAGCCCGAGGTGCTGTTCACCGCACACCAGCACGCCCGCGAGCACCTGACCGTGGAGATGGCCCTCTACCTGCTCAAGGAGCTGGGCTCCAAGTACGGCACCGAATCGCGGATCACCAACGCGGTCAACGGCCGGGAGATCTGGATCGTGCCGGACCTCAACCCGGACGGCGGCGAGTACGACATCGCCACCGGCTCCTACCGCTCCTGGCGCAAGAACCGCCAGCCCAACGCCGGCTCCTCGTACGTGGGCACCGACGAGAACCGCAACTGGAACTACAAGTGGGGCTGCTGCGGCGGCTCCAGCAGCAGCAAGAGCTCGGAGACCTACCGCGGTGCGGCTGCCGAGTCCGCTCCCGAGGTGAAGGCGGTCTCCGACTTCGTGCGCAGCCGGGTGGTCGGCGGCAAGCAGCAGATCAAGGCCTCGATCGACTTCCACACGTACAGCCAGCTGGTCCTGTGGCCCTTCGGCTGGACCTACAACGACACCGCCCCCGGCATGACCGCCGACGACCTCGCCGCGTTCAAGAAGATCGGCACGAGCATGGCGGCGAGCAACGGCTACACCCCGGAGCAGTCCAGCGACCTGTACATCACCGACGGGACGATCGACGACTGGCTGTGGGGCAGCCAGAAGGTCTTCGCCTACACCTTCGAGATGTACCCGTCCAGTGCGGGCGCCGGCGGCTTCTACCCGCCCGACGAGGTGATCGACCGCGAGACCTCCCGCAACAAGGAGGCCGTCCTCCAACTGCTGGAGAACGCCGACTGCATGTACCGCTCGATCGGCAAGGAAGCGCAGTACTGCACCGCGTAGCCCCACCCGGCACCGGGCGGCACGGCCAGGCACGGCCCGGCACCGCGCAGTACCGCCCGGCACCGCGCAGTACCGCCCGGCACCGCGCAGTACCACCCGGCACCGTGCAGTACCGCCCGGTGTCCGCAGTACCGCCGTGGTCCGGGGCGCCCCACCGCCAGGGGGGCGCCCCTCCGGCGTTCAGCCCAGGACCGCGAGGGCGTCGATCTCGACGAGCAGCCCGGCGGGCAGGCCCACGTACACCGTGGTGCGGGCGGCCGGCGCCTCCTTGAGGCCCTGCTCGCCGAAGTAGGCGTTGTAGATCTCGTTCATCTCCGCGAAGTGGCCGGTGTCCGTGAGGTAGACCCGGATCATCATCACGTCGTCCCAGGTCGCGCCGCCCGCCTCCAGCACGGAGCGGACGTTCTCCAGCGTCTGCAGGGTCTGCTCGCGCAGCGTCGGCCCGGCGGGCGTCGGCGGCTGCCCCTCCACGTGCGGGAGGAAGCCGACCTGCCCGGCAACCTGGAGGATGTTCCCCTTGCGCACCCCGTGCGAGAACCTCGCCGGCGGGGTGGTGTGGGTGCCGGGGGTGACGGCCGTCTTCTCGGTCACGTGCTCTCCTGTGCTCCTGGGTGGGTGGGAATGCCCGAGTAGTCCCGGGTGATGGCCGCGGCGGTGCGCCGCACCAGCGGCAGCAGTTCGAGCAGGCCCTCCGCCGCGACCACCACGTTCGGCGCGGAGACGGACAGCGCGGCGGCCACCCGCCGGTCCGGCCCGTGCACCGGCGCGCCGAGGCAGTTCACGGACTCCTCGTGCCCGCCGAGGTCGGCCGCCCAGCCCTGCTCCCGCACCCGCTCCAGCTCCCGCAGGAACGCATCGGCATCCGGAGTGGAGCGGGCGGTGTAGCGCGGGTACTCCACGCGGTGGGCCAGTGCCCGGCGCTCCGCCTCGGGCAGGTCCGCAACCAGGAGCTTGGCGACGGCGGCCACGGTGAGCGGCACGGGCCGGCCGATCCGGGAGTACATCCGCACCGGATAACGGCTGTCGACCTTGTCGATGTAGAGGACCTCGTCGTCCTGGAGGACGGCGAGGTGGACGGTGTGCCCGGTGGCCCGGTTCAGCTCGGCGAGGTGCGGATGGGCGACCTCCCGCACGTCCAGGTTCTCCACGGCCTCCGCGGCGAGCGAGAAGAGCCGCGCGCCGAGCCGGTAGCGTCCGTCGGCCTGCCGGTACACGAACCCCCGCTCGTGCAGGGTGCGCAGCAGGCGCAGCGCCGTGCTCTTGTGCACGCCCAGCTCCCCGGCCACGTCGCCGAGTCCGGCGGGACCACGCGCGAGCAACGGCAGCACCGCGAGCGCCCGTTCCACGGACTGGCTCATCCCTCGTCCTCCCGCGCCGTCCGGGCCGGCCGCCGCCGACCGGCGTTGACCCGTCGTCACCCGGGATGTTAGACAGCATGCAGCGGCATACGCAACGAGAGTTGCATCCCACGCAACGCAACGCCCGGGAGGCACCCGCATGGCCAGCGCCAGCGACCCCGTCAAGGAACTCGCCGACGAACCGGTCGACCACCGGTTCAAGGGCCTCCCCCCGGACGCCCAGGCGCACGGCCTCACCGTCGGACAGCTCGCCGCCCAGCGCCGGGACCTCTTCGACGGCGGCTTCACCACCCCCGTGCTCACCCTCGACGCGGACGCCCTGGAGCACAACCTCACCGCCCTCGGCACCTACGCCGCCCGCCACGCCCTCGCCTTCGCCCCGCACGGCAAGACCTGCATGTCCCCGCAGCTCTTCCGGCGCCAGCTCGACCACGGCGCCTGGGGCATCACCGCGGCCGTCCCCCACCAGGCCCGCGTCTACCGCGCCTTCGGCATCGGGCGGATCTTCCTCGCCAACGAACTCGTCGACGCCGCCGCGCTGCGCTGGGTCGCCGCCGAACTCGCCGCCGACCCCGCCTTCCGGTTCGTCTGCTACGTCGACTCCGTACGCGGCGTCCAGCTCATGGACCGCGCCCTGCAGGGGCAGCCCGCCGTCGTCGACGTGGTCGTCGAGCTCGGCGCCGGCGAAGGCGCCCGCACCGGAGCCCGCACCGAGGACGACTGCCGAGCCGTCGCCGACGCCGTCGCCGCGACCGCCACCCTGCGCCTCGTCGGAGTCGCCGGGTACGAGGCCGAGGTCCCCGACGCCGACCCCGCCCGCGTCGGCGCGTACCTGCGCCGCCTCACCGGCCTCGCCACCGAGTTCGACGGGGCCGGCCGCTTCCCCGCCGACCTCGACGAGATCGTCGTCAGCGCCGGCGGCTCTGCCTGGTTCGACTCCGTGGCCGAGGCCTTCGGCGAACTCCCGGAACTGTCCCGGCCCGTCCTGCGGCTGCTGCGCTCCGGCGCGTACGTCTCCCACGACCACGGCTGGTACACCCGCCTGACCCCCTTCAACCGGCATCCCGAGGAAGGCGGCCTGCGGCCCGCGTTCCGCCTGTGGACCCAGGTCGTGTCCCGGCCCTCCCCCACCCAGGCCTTCGTCAACGCCGGCAAGCGGGACATCGCCTACGACCTCGGCCTGCCCGAAGCCGAACGCGTCCGCGACGCACTCGACGGGACCGAGCGGCCCGCCACGGGCATCCGCGTGACCCGGCTCTCCGACCAGCACGCCTGGCTGGAGACCGACTCGGCCGACGACGTCCAGGTCGGCGACTGGGTGGCGCTCGGCATGTCCCACCCGTGCACCATCTTCGAGAAGTGGCCGCTGATCCCGGTCGTGGACGGCGACGGCACGGTCACCGACTACGTGCGCACCTTCTTCTAGGCGGCCACCGTGGACCTGGTCATCCGCGGGGCCCGCATCGTCGACGGCACGGGCGGCCCCTCCTACCGGGCGGACGTGGGAGTCCACGAGGGCCGCATCACCGCCATCGGCCGCATCCCGGGCGGCGGGCGGCGCACCCTCGACGCCCACGGCCTCGCCCTCGCCCCCGGCTTCACCGACATGCACGCCCACAGCGACCTGGCGCTGCTCCGCGACCCCGACCACAGCGCCAAGGCCGCCCAGGGCGTCACCCTCGAAGTCCTCGGCCAGGACGGCTTGTCCTACGCACCCGTCGACGAGCGGACCCTCACCGAGGTGCGGGCCGCCATCGCCGGCTGGAACGGCAGCGGCCCCGGCAGCACCGACGTGGACTTCGACTGGCGCACCGTCGGCGAGTACCTCGACCGCCTCGACACGGGCTTCGGCGGCGAAGGCATCGCGGTCAACGCCGCCTACCTCGTCCCCCAGGGCACCGTCCGCGCCCGCGTGGTCGGCTGGACGGACCGCCCCGCGTCCTCGTCCGAACTCGACCGCATGCGGCGCCTGGTCGCCCAAGGACTCGCCGAGGGCGCCGTCGGCCTGTCCTCAGGCCTCACCTACACCCCCGGCATGTACGCCACCGGAGCCGAACTCACCGAACTGTGCCGGGTCGTCGCCCGCTACGGCGGCTACTACTGCCCGCACCACCGCAGTTACGGGCACGGCGCCCTCGCCGCCTACGCCGAGATGGTCGAACTGACCCGGCAGGCCGGCTGCGCCCTGCACCTGGCGCACGCCACCATGAACTTCGGCGAGAACCGGGGCCGCGCCCCCGAACTCCTCGCCCTCCTCGACGCCGCCCTCGCCGAAGGCGCCGACATCACCCTCGACAGCTACCCGTACACCCCCGGCTGCACCACCCTCGCCGCCCTGCTCCCCAGCTGGGCGGGCGAGGGCGGCCCCGAGGCGGTCCTGGCCCGGCTGCGCGACGACACCACCGCCGCACGCATCCGCCACACCCTGGAGGTGGAGGGCTCGGACGGCTGCCACGGCGTACCCGTCGACTGGTCCTCGATCGAGGTCTCCGGCGTCACCGACCCCGCCTTCACCGCCCTCGTCGGCACCCGGCTGGACGGCTGGGACACCGCCCGGCGGCTCCTGCTCGGCGACCGGCTCGCCCCCACCGTCCTCCAGCACGTGGGCCACGAGGAGAACGTCCAGGCGATCATGCGCCACGGCGTCCACACCGGCGGCTCCGACGGCATCCTCCAGGGCACGAAACCGCACCCGCGCGCCTACGGCACCTTCCCGCACTACCTCGGCCACTACGTCCGCGAACTCGGCGTCCTCACCCTGGAGGAATGCGTCGCCCACCTCGCCGGCCGCCCCGCCGCACGGCTGCGCCTGCCCGACCGGGGCCTGGTCCGCGAGGGCTTCCGCGCCGACCTCGTCCTGTTCGACCCGGAGACCGTCGCGGCGGGATCCACCTACGCGCAGCCGCGCGCCCTGCCCACCGGCATCCCGCACGTCCTGATCGACGGGCGGTTCGTCATGCACGACGGACGGCGCACCGACGTCCTCGCGGGCCGCTCGGTGCGCCGCACACCCGTTCCCCGGTGACACCTACGATGAACGGCATGGTCGCCTTCGCCCTCGCCGCCCTGTTCTTCCTGGCCTTCTGCGTCAGCGTCCGCAACGACCGCCGCCTGTTCCGCAATGCCGTCCTGCTCGGACTGACCTTCTGCACCCTGTCGTTCGCCCTGCTCCTGCAGATCGCCGCACTGCCGGGCTGGGCGGCCACGGCCGTCATGCTGCTGGTCTTCGCCGTGCCCACGCTGGGCACCCTGGCCCTCGGCGTCTTCCTCCTCGCCAACGGCGTGACCATGGTGCGCAAGGAGGGCCGCAGCCCGGGCAATCTGCTGTCCCTCGCAGCCGGCGCCGCCGTCCTCACCCTCGCCGCACTGGTCCTGACCCTGATGGACCGCGGCTCGCACCTCCTGGACTCGGTGCTCGCGGGCCTGGTGCTGCTCGTCGCCTACGTGTCCTTCGTCTTCCTGTGCTTCCTCGCGTACGCCTACCTCTACGGACGCATCAGGGTGCGGGGCGACGTCGACTACGTGGTGGTGCTCGGCGCCGGCCTCATCGGCGGGGAGACGGTACCGCCGCTGCTGGCCTCGCGGCTGCGCAAGGGCCTGCAGATCCACGAGACCCAGCTGGCGCGCGGCGGACGGCCGCCGCTGCTGCTCTGCTCGGGCGGCAAGGGCGATGACGAGAAGGTCCCGGAGGCCCGGGCGATGGCCGACTGGCTCCTCGCCCACGGCGTGCCCGAGGAGCACCTGCGGCTGGAGGACCGCTCCCGCACCACCGAGGAGAACCTCGCCTTCAGCCAGACGGTCATGGCGCAGGAGCACCCCGGCTACCGGTGCGTGGTCGTCACCAACAACTTCCACGCCTTCCGCGCCGCGATGATGGCCCGCAAGGCCCGGGTGAACGGCCAGGTCCTCGGCTCGCCGACCGCCCGGTACTTCTGGCCGAGCGCGACGATCCGCGAGTTCGCCGCCGTGTTCTGGGAGCACCGGGCGGTCAACCTGAGCATCTGCGGCGCCATCGCCGCGGGCACCGCCGTTCTGGCCGCGGCGGGCTGACCGCGGACGGCTGACCGCGGGCGCCCCGGGTGCGTTCATGGGACCGCCGCCGCAGGATGGGGCCAGGGGGCATCGGAGGAGGTACGCGATGGACAGTGAAGCGGATCAGCAGCCCACCCGGTCGGACCGGCTCTTCACGGGCGGGGAACGACCGTACGACCCCGAGGACCTCGTGATGGCAACCGGCCACGACCCGACTCCGGAGCGGGTCGAAAAGGCACGGCAGCTGATGGAGAAGGAAGGCCCGCAGGTCATCGAGCGCTACCTTCCGTAGCCGCTCGCGTGCGTGCTGCTGTCGGCCCCGGCCCCCGGCCGGGGCCGTCCCCCTGCCGCCCTTTCCGTCCGACCGACCGCGCCATCGCAGTCCGGCCGACCGCATCCAGAGTCGGTGCGCGGTCGTTATCGGCCAGGGGGCCGAAATGCCAGGGGCTGAAATGCCAGGGGCTGAAATGCCCGGGGGCCGAATCCTGAGGACAGGTGAATGCACGCACTCGATGTCGACTGGGAGCACCCCACGGACCCCCGGCCGGGCCCCCGCCTCGACCACGTCCGCGCCTACGTGACCAGCGCCGGCGCCGACGGCCACCTCTGGCACGGCGTCCCCACCCTCCTCCTCACCACCGTCGACCGCACCACCGGCCGCACCACCCGCACCCCGCTGATCTACGGCGAGGACGCCGGCCGCCACATCGTCCTGCCCGCCGGACACGGCGCCCCCGACCACCCCGCCTGGTACCTCAACCTCACCGCCCACCCCGAGGTCCGCCTCCAGGTCGGCGCCGCCGCCTTCATGGCCACCGGCCGCACGGCCACCCGCTGGGAGCGCGAGGTCTACTGGGAGATGATGACCGCCCTGTGGCCCGCCTTCGAGGAGGACCAGGCCGCCGCCCGGCCCCGCGAGATCCCCTTGGTGATCCTGGAACCCCGGACGAGCGGCCCGCAGTAACCTTCCCTCCCCGGCACGACACGCAGCCCCGGCACCCGGCCGACCCGCGGTCGGCCGCGGGTCGACCGCGGTCGGCTGCGGTCGGCCGCGGGTCGGCCGCAGCCCGCCGACGAGCCCGTTATCGGGGTGCGGGCCCGCCGGGGCCCACGTAGGGTCGACGCCCGTGGAACCACTCACCGAACAGCACATCCGGTCCTCCTTCGTGAACTGCACCAAGGGCGAGGCCGCGCGCCTGCGACTCCCCCTCGACTTCACCGAACTCCCCTGGGACGACCTCGACTTCCTCGGCTGGGTGGATCCCGGAGCACCCCTGCGCGCCCACCTCGTCCTGCCCGCGGCCCAGGGCCCGCTCGGAATCTCCCTGCGCGTGCCGGCCGTGAACCGCACCAGCGCACTGAAGTCCAGCCTCTGCCAGATCTGCCTCACCGCGCACGCCTCCTCCGGCGTCACCCTGCTCGCCGCCCCCCTCGCGGGGGCCCGCGGGCGCGAGGGCAACACCGTCGGCATCTACGTCTGCGCGGACCTCGCCTGCCCCCTGTACGTCCGCGGCAAGCGGCAGCCGAAGCTGCGCACCGGCCGGTACGAGGAGTCCCTCACCCTGGACGAGCGCCTGACCCGGATGACGGACAACCTCCAGTCCTTCGCAGCCCGCGTCACGGCAGCAGCCTGACGCGTACGGGGGCTCGCGGGGCGGGGCGGGGGCTTCGGGGGGTCTGGGGTGGCGGGGCGGTGTCGGTGGGGTGGGGTGGGGCTTCGGGGGGCTCTGTGCCGCCTGGGCGGGATCAGGGAAGCGTGGGGGTTTCCCGTCAGTCCCAGGGTCCTTCCGGGTCGGGCCGTCCCCTCAAGGGCGCTCCTCCGTCGCGTCGCTACGCGATGGCCTGCGGCCACCCTTGACCGGCCGTCCCGCCCCGGAAAGACAAGGACTGTCGGGAACCCCCCAAAAGGACGCTCACCGGGGACCGGTCAACATTCGGGCCGGCCAGCGAGGGGCGGCCGAGTCGGGGGCCGCATCAGACCATGACCCCTGCCACTCGGCATAGCGGCCGCCGCCCGTCTGTGGCCGTACATAGGCCGCAAGCTCCCCGCTGCCCTCTGTTACTCGGCTTGGCGACTGCCACCCGTATGTGGCCGTACATAGGCCGCAGGCTCCCCGGTGCCCCCTGCCACTCGGCTCAGCGGCCGCCGGTCGCCTGGGGCTGGGCATGGGCCGCCCACCGTCCACTGCCCTCCGGCGCCCGGCTTGGCGGCCGCCGCCCGGCCGTGGCTTGGCGTGGGCCGCCCACGTTCCGGTGCTCTGCGGCGCCCGGTAGCGACTGCCTGCCGCCTGGGGCTGGGCATAGGCCGCAGGCTGGCCCGCTGCCCTCTGCTGCGCGGCTTGGCGGCTGCCACCTGGTCTGTGGCCGGGGGGCGGGCCGCCAAAGGCGGGGTGTGGTCCCCGCCGCGGGCGTCTACGGCCCGTCCGGGGGTGGGCGCGGGCGCTCGTGGCCGAGGGGAGCCACCTCCCGCCGGTTTGTCCCTTTTGGGCGCCAGTCTGGGCGTGGGTGACGTCTTGCCGGAGTCTGACAGCGAGGGAAGTGGCTTCTGACTCCGTCAGAGCGCCGTCCGCCCCCGATGCGGCCCTTCGCGCGCCTAGGTACGTCCCAAGACCCCCTCCCCTACCGGCGATGGCCGTTCGCGGCCCCTAGGGTCGCCGGAAGGCAGCCTGTACACCCTCCACATCGACCCGCTCGTCGCCCACTGCCCGCAACCTACCCCCGACGGGCCCCAGAAGGACCCGGCCTATGCCCAGCCACCGGCGACCGGCGGCCGCCAAACCGAGCACCGGAGGGCACCGGACCGTGGGCGGCCTATGCCCAACCTCAGACAACCGGCAGTCGCCAAACCGAGCGCCGGAGGGCAGTGGACGGTGGGCGGCCTATGCCCAGCCCCAGGCGGGTGGCAGTCGCTAAGCCGAGTGGCAGGGGGCACCGGGGAGCCTGCGTGCCTATGTACGGCCACAGACGGGTGGCGGCCGCTATGCCGAGTGGCAGGGGGCATGGTCTGATGCGGCCCCCGACTCGGCCGCCCATCGCTGGCCGGCCCGAATGTTGGCCTGTCCCCGGTGAGCGTCCTTTTGGGGGGTTCCCGACAGTCCTTGTCTTTCCGGGGCGGGACGGCCGGTCAAGGGTGGCCGCAGGCCATCGCGTAGCGACGCGACGAAGGAGCGCCCTTGAGGGGACGGCCCGACCCGGAAGGACCCTGGGACTGACGGGAAACCCCCACACCACCCTGATCCCGCCCAGGCGGCACACAGCCCCCCGAAGCCCCCGCCCCACCCCACCGACCCCGCCCCACCGCCCCCAACCCCCCGAAGCCCCCACCCCCCGGGGTGATGAGCGCAACACCCGGGTGGCGGTGTTCTTCGTCTGCACCTGTTCCGCAGGTCGGGGCGTGGGAGGGGCCCCGGATTCCAAGGGTGGAGTGGGGCGGCACCCGCTCATCGCGCGAACCGGGACATATCCCGCCCCACGTGGGGCGGTGAAATGGCGCGGCGGGCTCGGACGGGGCCCCGTAAGCTCCCGTCATGCAGGTGATCCAGTCAACGAAACTCGCCAATGTCTGCTACGAGATCCGCGGCCCCGTGCTCGAAGAGGCGATGCGGCTCGAAGCAGCAGGTCATCGCATCCTCAAGCTCAACACCGGCAACCCCGCGGCCTTCGGCTTCGAGTGCCCGCCGGAGATCCTTGAGGACATGCTCCGCAACCTGGGCAACGCCCACGGGTACGGGGACGCGAAGGGGCTGCTGTCCGCGCGCCGCGCGGTGATGCAGCACTACCAGACCAAGGGCATCGAGCTGGACGTCGAGGACATCTACCTCGGCAACGGTGTCTCCGAGCTGATCCAGATGTCGATGCAGGCGCTGCTCGACGACGGCGACGAGGTGCTGGTTCCCGCGCCGGACTATCCGCTGTGGACGGCTTCCGTCTCGCTGGCCGGCGGTACGGCCGTGCACTACCGGTGCGACGAGCAGGCCGACTGGATGCCGGACCTGGCGGACATCGAGCGCAAGGTCACCGACCGGACCCGTGCGATCGTGATCATCAATCCGAACAATCCGACCGGTGCCGTCTACGACGACGCGATGCTGCGCGGTCTCACCGACATCGCGCGCCGCCACAACCTGGTCGTGTGCTCGGACGAGATCTACGACCGGATCCTGTTCGACGGGGCCACGCACACCAACACCGCGGCCATCGCTCCCGACCTGTTGACGTTGACCTTCAACGGGCTGTCCAAGAACTACCGGGTCGCCGGGTACCGGGCCGGGTGGATGGCGGTGTGCGGGCCGAAGCAGCACGCCTCGTCGTACATCGAGGGGCTGACGATCCTGGCGAACATGCGCCTGTGCGCGAACATGCCCTCGCAGCACGCGGTGGCCACCGCCCTGGGCGGCCGGCAGTCGATCAACGACCTGGTGCTGCCGGGCGGGCGGCTGCTGGAGCAGCGCGACACGGCGTACGACCTGCTGACGCAGATCCCGGGGATCACGTGCGTGAAGCCCAAGGGTGCGCTGTACCTGTTCCCGAAGCTCGACCCCGCGGTCTACAAGATCAAGGACGACCGGCAGATGGTCCTCGACCTGCTGCGGGCCGAGAAGATCATGGTGGTGCACGGTACGGGCTTCAACTGGCCCGAGCCCGACCACTTCCGGATCGTGACGCTGCCGAACGCGAAGGACCTGGCGGACGCGGTGACCCGGATCGGGAACTTCCTCGACGGGTACGGCCAGCCGTAGGCCGTAGGCCGTTGCCGGTCGCGGGCCGTCCGGGCCCCGGACCGGCCCCGGGCGGCCCCCGGACGGGGGCCCGGGTGGTGGCGCCTGGGGTCCGGCTGGAGCATTGCCGGATCGAGCTCAACTTTAGAACCGATCCAATGTAGGATGGTCTCCTGACCCACCCAGGAGGCCCCCTCATGTACGAGCCGATCCGCACCAAGCCGGTCGTCCACCGCATGGGCGCCACTGCCGACTACCCGCACAGCAGCCGCGGTGAGGCCCTGGACATCCAGCTCGCCCAGCACCTGTCCGCCCTGCTCGCCGTCACCGACGACCTCGGGCTGGACGAGCCGGCCGAGGCGATTGCCGCCCAGGTGGCACGGCTGCGGGGCGCGGAGCCCGTGCGGGCGCCGCAGTGTCCGGCCGGGGACACCGCCGCGCTGCACCGCCGTGCGCACGACCTCGCCGCCCGCACGCTCGTGGTGGCCGCGTCCCGCGCCGACACCACCGTCGCGATCCTCGCCGCCGAGCGGATGGACGCGCACGCCGCCGCCCTCGATCTGGCCGGCGCCCACTGACGGCCCCGGTCCGGGGCCGCGGAGGCTCCGGACCGGGTGCCATGACCTCCCCCGCGCGGGCGGCTACCGCCCCGGGGCGAACTCCGCCGCGGCGACCCCGCACCACGGGACCGTGGCGGCCGGCCAGACGGGGCCGAGGGCTTCCGCGTACTCGGTCGTTCCCGGGGCCACGCCCGGGACCTTGACCAGGGCCTGGGCGGCCGGCTGAGCCGGGTCGGGCTGTGCGTCCTCGCGGAACTCCACCGTGACCACGTACGCGCCGGTGCCCTCCGGGCGTCCCGAGACCGCCACCGCCGCCGCCACCCGACGGCTTGCCGGATCGATTCGGCAGGCGGTGACCCGTACGTCCTCCACCGCGGGCCGCGGCGGCGGCGCCGGCGGGTCGCCTCCGCTGGCCCACACGTACAGCGTCAGCGGGGCGAACACCAGCAACCCGGCCAGCACCACCAGACCCACCAGCCAGCCCTGCCACTTCAACGCGCTCACGCCCATGGCACGATCCTCCCGGGCGGCCGCCCCGCCCACCAGCACCCACGGGCCCACACAGCATTTCGAAGTGGGACCGCCTGGACACCTGACGTCCATGCAACTCGTCGCGGAATGTGGGTTTCCGCGAGCACGCTGCACCTCGTGAGACGCATCCTGGGAATCGTCCTGGGCCTCCTCCTGGTCGGCGGCGTCATCGTCGTCGTCCTCTTCCAGGAGCAGGACTCAGCAACCACGGCAACGAAGACCGTGCGTGGCATCATCGGCTCGGAGAAGTCCGAGTTCTTCCGCGACCCCGACGTCGTCAAAGCCCTGGCGGACCGGGGCTACACCGTGCAGACCGAAAGCTCCGGCTCCTGGGCGATGGACCAGCTCGACCTCAAGGAGTTCGACTTCGCCTTCCCCGGCAGCAGTGAACCCGCCAGGGAGATCGAGAGCGCGGCCGGCCTCAAGGGCGCCCAGACCACCCGACCTTTCTACTCGCCGCTCGTCGTGATCGCCCGCTCCAACGCGGCGCAGGTGCTGGCCGGCAACGCGCTGGCCCGGATGACCGGGAAGAACACCGGCACCCTCCTCATGGGCCCCTTCCTCAAGGCGGCCGGCGAGGACCGCACCTGGCAGCAGCTGTCAGGCTCCGCCGCCCATGCGGAGCTGACCGGAACGGTGTTCGTCAAGACCACCGACCCGGCCACCTCCAACTCGGGGGCCCTCTTCCTGGCCGCCGCCTCCCACGTCGCAAACGGCGGCAACGTGGTCTCCGACGATGCCGGGATCGCGCGGACCGCACCCCTGCTGCGCAAACTGATCGCCGTACAGGGCGCCTTGGAACCCAGCTCCGACGCCCCTTTCCGGGCGTTCATCAGCGGCAGCGGCGAGCCCCTCATCCTGGTGTACGAGTCCCAGGTGGCCTCGCTGCTGATGCACGGCCAGGGCGCCGCGGCCCTCGACGACATGGTCGTCCTCTACCCGGACACCACCGTCAACACCGCCCACACCTTCGTGCCGCTCAATGCGCAGGCCGCCGAGCTCGGTGCGCTCCTCGCGAGCGATCCGAAGCTGCGCGGGCCGGCGCTGCGCCACGGGTTCCGTCCGCAGGACGGCGTGGCGGAGTTCACCGCCGCGACCTCCTCGCACGCCGCCTACCTCAACCCGGGGCTGACCGGCATCCGCCAGGTCGGCACTCCGACCGTCAAGATCCTGACGGCGCTGGCCGCACGCGCCAAGGGGCAGGGGGACACACCATGACACTGACACCGCCCGAGGACGGCCCGCTCGTCCTGACCGCACCGGAGCCCGTCGCTCCGGTCCGCCGGGAGCAGGCCGCGGGGCTCGTCCCGCTGCAGGACGGGGTCCGCGAGGAGATGGCCCGCCGGGCCGGGGAGTACGTGGGCCGGCTGGCCGGGATCGACACCCGCTCCCCGGAGTTCGCGCAGCAGATCGGCGAGATCTCCGCGCTGGGCTCCGCCGACGTCCGCAGCGCCGCCCAGCAGTCGAACCGGATGCTTGAGCGGGCCGTGCGCTCGCTCGGCAGCGGTGGCGGCGACGCCCAGGCCCGTGTCGCCGGCTCCCTGGTGGAGCTGCGGCGCACGGTGGAGGACCTGGACCCCCGGGAGTCTCCCGCGAAGGGGGCCCGCAGGCTCCTCGCGAAGCTGCCGGGCGGCAGCCGGCTGCGCGACCACGTGGCGAAGTACGCCTCCTCGCAGGCGACCCTCCACGCGATCGTGGGGGCGCTGCGGGCCGGGCAGGACGAGTTGCGCCGGGACAACGCGGCCCTGCACACCGAACGGGCCCGCCTGTGGGAGACGATGGGCAGGCTCCAGGAGTACGTGGTCCTCACCGAGGCCCTGGACGCGGCCGTCGAGCAGCGGATCGCCGAGGCCGGGCAGGGGGATCCGCAGCAGGCCGACGCGCTGCGGGCGGACGTGCTGTTCCCGGTCCGGCAGAAGCACCAGGACCTGCTGACCCAGCTGGCGGTGTGCGCCCAGGGCTATCTCGCGATGGACGTGGTCCGGCGCAACAACGACGAGTTGGTCAAGGGTGTGGACCGGGCGGCGACCACGACCGTCTCGGCGCTGCGGATCGCGGTGATGCTGGCCTCGGCTCTGGACCACCAGCGCAGGGTGGTGGAGCAGGTCGAGGCGTTGCGGGGCTCGACGGAGGAGTTGATCCGGGGGAACGCGCAGATGCTGGCCACGCAGAGCGGGGAGGTCCAGCGGATCGCGGCGGACCCGGCGGTGGGCGCGGAGACGCTGCGGACGGCGTTCGCGCAGATCTACCGGACGCTCGACGCGATCGACACGTTCAAGGTGCAGGCCACGGAGATCATGGCGGCCACCGTGGAGTCGCTGACCGGTGAGCTGCAGAGTGCTTCGGCGTACCTGGCGCGGACCCGCACGGCCGGGCTCCTTGAGGGCGGTGGCCGGTGAGGGGGCCGCGGGTGGCCGTGGCGGCGTTCGTGGCGGCGGCGCTGGCGGTGTCGGCCGGCTGTACGTCCGGGGGGTCCGGAAGTTCCGCAGGGCTCGGGGGGTCCGGGGGGACGCCGGGCGGGCCGGGGAAGTCCGCGTACCAGGAGGGCAGGCTGCGGGTCCTGGCGTCCAGCGAGCTGTCCGACATGGCGCCGGTGCTGGAGTCGGCCAGGGCGGCCACCGGGGTCGGCGTCGAGCTGACCTGGTCGGGGACCCTGGATGCGGTGGAGCAGATCGCGTCGGGGAAGGCCGACGGGAGGTACGACGCGATCTGGCTGTCGTCCAACGACTACCTGCGGCTGCGGCCGGAGGCGGCGGGGAAGCTCGCCAACGAGACGCCGGTGATGTCCTCGCCCGTGGCCCTCGGCGTGAAGCCGCAGGCGCTGGCGCGGCTGGGGTGGAAGCCCGAGGAGGTCACCTGGTCGGCGGTCCACGAAGCCGTGGCCGGCGGGAGGCTGACGTACGGGATGACCGATCCGGTGCGGTCCCATTCGGGTTTCTCCGCCCTGGTGTCGGTGGCGTCGGGCCTGTCGGGGGCGCAGTCCGCACTGACGGAGGCGGACGTGAAGGCGGCGGCTCCGCGGCTCAAGGAGTTCTTCGCCGGGCAGAAGCTGACCGCGGGTTCCTCCGGGTGGCTGGGGCAGGCGTACGCGAAGCGCGGGGACGTGGACGCGCTGGTGAACTACGAGTCGGTGCTGCTGTCCATGAACCGGGACGCGAAGGACCCGCTGACGGTGGTCCGGCCGCGCGACGGGGTGGTCACCGCGCACTATCCGCTGACCCTGCTGACCTCGGCCCCGGCCGGGGCCCGCGCGTCGGGGCGGGCGCTGACGGAGTACCTGCGGGGCGCCGGGGCACAGAAGGCGATCACCGAGCAGACCTTCCGGCGTCCGGTGGCGGCAGCAGTGGCCCCGGCCGCGGGGCTGGACGCGCAGAAGCGGCGCGAGCTGCCCTTCCCGGGCTCGCGTGCGGTCGCGGACGGGCTGCTGGCCTCGTACGAGAACGAGCTGCGGCGGCCTTCGCGGACGGTGTACGTGCTGGACACCTCGGGGTCGATGTCCGAGGAGGACCGCATCGGCCGGCTGCGGTCGGCGCTGGCCGATCTGACGGGCACCGGGAGTTCGGGGACGGGTGAGCGCTTCCGGGACCGGGAGGAGGTGACGCTGCTGCCGTTCGGGTCCACGGTGAAGGCGGTCCGGACGCACGTCGTCGAACCGGGTGCTCCGGGGGCGGCCCTGGACGCGGTCCGCGCCGACGTGGAGGCGCTGCGCCCGGAGGGGGGTACGGCGGTGTACTCCAGTCTGGAGGCGGCGTACGCGCACCTCGGGGCGGGCGGCGCGGACGCGTTCACCTCGATCGTGCTGATGACGGACGGGGAGAACACGGAAGGGGTGGGGGCCGGGCACTTCGACTCCTTCTACGCGGCGCTGCCCGAGGCGCAGAGGCACACGCCGGTGTTCGCGGTGCTGTTCGGCGACTCGGACCGCAAGGAGCTCGCCCACATCACGGAGCTGACCGGCGGGCGCCTCTTCGACGCCACCGGCACGGGGGTGGCCGGGGGCGGTTCGCTGAGCGGAGCCTTCGAGGAGATCCGTGGCTACCAGTAGGGGCGGGAGGGTGACGGCGCCGGGCGGGGCCGGACGGGCCGGGCGGGTCCTGGGCTGGCTGGAGTCGCGGAAGAACCTGGCGGGTTCGGCCTGCGGGGTGGCCGGGGCGGGCCTGGCGCTGGCCGGGGCGGGCGGCGCGTGGTGGCCGCTGGTGGTCGTCGGCCTGTACGGGGCGGGCGCGCTCATCGCCCCGCCGGAGCGGGTGCCGGTGCCGCCGTTCGATCCGGGAGAGGAACTGGGCGCGCTGCGGGCGGACTTCGCCCGGCTGCGGGAGTACCTGGCGGAGGTGGAGCTGCCGTCGCCGGCGGCGGGCACGCTGGCGGAGCTGGCGGAGCTGTACGGGGCGCTGCTGGCGCCGGGGTGGGTGGCGCGGGCGCTGGCCACCGAGCCGGATGCGGTGCACGCGCTGGCGCGGGGGATCCGGCAGGACGTGCCGGAGTGCGTGGACGCCTACCACCGGACCCGCTGGTGGGACCGGATGTCGCCGGGCGGGGAGGCGCCGGAGCAGCACCTGGAGCGGCAGCTGGCGGCGCTGCGGGAGGAGGCCGGACGCCTAACGGCGGGCCTCCACGAGGTGGAGGCCCGCCGTCAGCAGACGCACACGGCCTATCTGGAGGAGCGCGGACGCTCCTGATGGGCCGGTGCGGCGGTGGGAACCGCTTGGTCGGGGGTTCCCAGTTCATGGCCCCGGGGGGCGGGGGCGGGTCAGCCCAGGCGCTCGACGAGCGCGTGGTACTGGTCCCACAGCTCCTTGGGGGTGTGGTCGCCGTAGGTGTTCAGGTGCTCGGGGACCAGGGCGGCCTCGTCGCGCCAGATCTCCTTGTCGACCGTGAGGAGGAATTCCAGGTCGGCGGCGGGCAGGTCCAGGCCGTCGGTGTCGAGGGAGTCCACGGTCGGCAGGATGCCGATGGGGGTCTCGACGCCTTCGGCGGTGCCGTCCAGGCGGCCGACGATCCACTTCAGGACGCGGCTGTTCTCGCCGAAGCCGGGCCACACGAACTGGCCGGCGTCGTTCTTGCGGAACCAGTTCACGTAGTAGATCTTCGGGAGCTTGGCCTGGTCCTTGTCGGCGGCGACCTTGACCCAGTGGGCCATGTAGTCGCCCATGTTGTAGCCGCAGAAGGGCAGCATGGCGAAGGGGTCGCGGCGCAGCTCGCCGACCTTGCCCTCGGCGGCGGCGGTCTTCTCGGAGGCGATGTTCGAGCCGATGAAGACGCCGTGGTTCCAGTCGAAGGACTCGGTGACCAGGGGCACGGCGGAGGCGCGGCGGCCGCCGAAGAGGATCGCGGAGATCGGGACGCCCTTGGGGTCCTCCCACTCGGGGGCGATCGTCGGGCACTGGGCGGCGGGGACCGCGAAGCGGGCGTTGGGGTGGGCCGCGGGGGTGTCGGACTCCGGGGTCCAGGCGTTGCCCTTCCAGTCGACGAGGTGCTCGGGCGCCTCTTCGGTCATGCCCTCCCACCAGACGTCGGAGCCGTCGGGGGTGAGCGCGACGTTGGTGAAGACGGTGTTGGCGTACATCGTCTTCATGGCGTTGGCGTTGGTGTGCTCGCCGGTGCCGGGGGCGACGCCGAAGAAACCGGCCTCGGGGTTGATCGCGTAGAGGCGGCCGTCCTCGCCGAAGCGCATCCAGGCGATGTCGTCGCCGATGGTCTCGACGGTCCAGCCGGGGATGGTGGGCTCCAGCATCGCGAGGTTGGTCTTGCCGCAGGCGCTCGGGAACGCGGCGGCGACGTACTTGGCGGCCTCGGCTCCGCCTTCTTCCTGCGGCGGGGTGAGCTTGAGGACGAGCATGTGCTCGGCGAGCCAGCCCTCGTCACGGGCCATGACGGACGCGATGCGCAGGGCGTAGCACTTCTTGCCGAGGAGGGCGTTGCCGCCGTAGCCGGATCCGTAGGACCAGATCTCGCGGCTTTCGGGGAAGTGGGAGATGTACTTGGTGGTGTTGCAGGGCCACGGGACGTCGGCCTGGCCTTCGGCGAGCGGAGCGCCGAGGGTGTGGACGGCCTTGACGAAGAAGCCGTCGGTGCCGAGCTCGTCCAGGACGGCCTTGCCCATGCGGGTCATGGTGCGCATGGCGACCGCGACGTAGGCGGAGTCGGTGATCTCGACGCCGATCGCGGAGAGTTCGGAGCCGAGGGGGCCCATGCAGAAGGGGACGACGTACATCGTGCGGCCCTTCATGGAGCCGCGGAAGATGCCGTCGTCGCCGGCGAAGAGCTCCTTCATCTCGGAAGGGGCCTTCCAGTGGTTCGTGGGGCCCGCGTCCTCTTCCTTCTCGGAGCAGATGAAGGTGCGGTCCTCGACGCGCGCGACGTCGGAGGGGTCGGAGGCGGCGTAGTACGAGTTCGGGCGCTTGCTCTCGTCGAGCTTCTTGAAGGTTCCCTTGGCGACGAGCTCCTCGCACAGGAGCTCGTACTCGCTCTCGGAACCGTCGCACCAGACGACGCGGTCCGGCTGGGTGAGGGTTGCGATCTCGTCCACCCAGGAGATCAGTGCTGCGTGCCGGGTGGGGAGGGTCGAACGGGTGGGAGCCGCGTTGTCGCGCGCCACGATTGCTCCTTGTTGAGGGGTGTGTTTGGTGTTGGCCCCGTGGGGGCTGCGACCCGGACGCTTCGCGCTCCGCTCATCCGGTGTCGACCGCACTCATCTGATCATCCGGTGGATGTGCGCATATGTCCAGGGGGCCTCTCACGTGAGCATCGCCACTCCCGTCAATCTTCCGTAAAGAGGACTAACAGAAACCTACGGACCCGTAGGTAGCATGTGCGCCATGACTTCTGATGCCGCCGCCGTCCCGGCCTCCGAGGCCCACCCGGTCGTCCAGGCCCTGGAAGCGGCCGAGACCGCCCTTGAGGAAAAGCCGCTCATGCGCGGCTGGCTGCACACCGGAATGTTCCCCGCCGTCGTCGTCGCCGGCCTCGCCCTGATGGCCTTCACCGACTCCACCCGCGCCCGCGTCGCCTGCGGGGTGTACGTCCTGACGGCCTGCCTGCTCTTCGGCGTCAGTGCCGTCTACCACCGCGGCACCTGGGGCCCGCGCGGCGAGGCCGTCCTACGGCGCCTCGACCACGCCAACATCTTCCTGATCATCGCCGGCACCTACACCCCGCTGACCGTGCTGCTGCTGCCGCCCTCCAGCGGCCGGACCCTGCTGTGGGCCGTGTGGATCGCCGCCGCCGCGGGCATCGCCTTCCGGGTCTTCTGGGTCGGCGCCCCGCGCTGGCTGTACACGCCCTGCTACATCGCGATGGGTTGGGCGGCCGTCTTCTTCCTGCCCGACTTCCTGCGCACCGGCGGCGTCGCCGTCCTGGTCCTGGTGATCGTCGGCGGTCTGCTCTACAGCGTGGGCGGGGTCATCTACGGGATGAAGCGCCCTAACCCCTCACCCCGCTTCTTCGGCTTCCACGAGGTCTTCCACTCACTGACGCTGGCGGCCTTCGTGGCCCACTACGTGGGCATCTCCCTCGCCGCCTACTCCCACTGAGCCGCCCCCCGCACCCTGACGCCGCCCGTTCCCACCGGGCGCCCGCAGCGCCCCCGGACGCCACCGCGGGCGCCCGGAAAACACCGCGACCGGCGCGACCAGCGCGGCCGGCGCGACCGCGTCAGGGACGCAGCGCGCCCACCTGCTCCCCCAGCTCGAACGGATCCGTCGTGGGCCGCGCACAGACGAAGTGCCGGCACACGTACGCACTCGCCCGGCCGTCCACCAGCGTGCGGTCCGCGAGCAGGGGGAACTCCCCGCCGCTGCCGTCCGCCGCCCGCACCTCACCCACCGCCACCACCGCGCCGGGAGCCGTCCCCAGCAGCGCCGTCCGGTGCAGCGCGGCCCGCGCCGCGTCCCCGGCGCCGCCCACGACCGCCACCTCCCGCGGCCCGTCCAGCAGTGCCTCGGCCACCGCCAGTCCGTGCCCGATGAAGCGCGGCGCACGCGGACCCAGCGCGTGCACCACACCCAGCGCCCGCTCGGCCGCCGTACGGTGCGCCTGCGAACCGGTGTGCGCCGCGTACGACAGCAGCGCACCGGCCGCAGCGGTCCAGCCCGAGGGCGTCGCCGTGTCCGTGGGGTCCTGCGGGCGCCGGATCAGCTGCTCGGCATCGTGCGCGGTGTCGTACAGCGAACCGTCCTCGGCGGTGAACCGGTCCAGCACCAGGTCCACCAGGAAACCGGCGAACTCCAGCCAGACGCCCTCACCGGTGACGGAGGCCAGCGCCAGGAAGCCCTCCGCCACGTCGCCGTAGTCCTCCAACACCCCCGCGTGGGCACCGGCCCGCCCGTCCCTGCTGGTCCGCACCAGCCGGGCGCGGCCGTCCATGTGCACCCTGACCAGCAGGTCGGCGGCCTCGGTGGCCCGCTCCACCAGGTCCGGACGGTCGAAGTACGCCCCGCACTCGGCGAGCGCGGCGACGGCCAGCCCGTTCCAGGCGGCGACGACCTTGTCGTCCCGGCCGGGCGCGGGACGCTGCGCCCGCGCGGCCAGCAGCCGCTCCTTGATGCCCGCCAGCCGGCCGGCCTCCACCGAAGGCCCGTCCTGCGGGCGTTGCAGCACCGACCGACCGTGCTCGAAGGTGCCCTCCTCGGTCACCCCGAAGCAGGCCGCGGCCAGCTCCCCGTCCTCCTCGCCGAGCACCTCGCGCAGCTCATCGGGCGTCCAGGCGTAGTACGCCCCCTCCACGTGTGCGCCGGTCAGCGGGTCCTCGCTGTCCGCGTCGAGGGCCGAGGCGAAGCCGCCGTGCTCGGTGCGCAGTTCGCGGACCATGAAGTCCGCCGTCTCCAGGGCGACCCGCCGGGCCAGGTCCGAGCCGGTGGCCCGCCACAGGTGCGCGTAGACCCGGCACAGCAGCGCGTTGTCGTAGAGCATCTTCTCGAAGTGCGGCACGACCCACTCCCGGTCCACGGAGTACCGGGCGAAACCGCCGCCGAGCTGGTCGTAGATCCCGCCGCGGGCCATCGCCTCGCAGGTGTCCGCCGCCATCTGGAGCGCGCCTTCGGAACCGGTCCGTGCGTGGTGGCGCAGCAGGAACTCGACGACCATGGACGGCGGGAACTTCGGCGCACCGCCGAAGCCGCCGCGCACGGCGTCGTACTCCCGCGTCAGGCCCAGCAGCGCCTGCGCCAGCTCCTCGGCGCCCGGCGTCCCGGCCTTCCCGTAGTCCAGCTGCCGCTCGGACAGGTCCCGCGCGATCCGCTGAGCGACATCGGTGACCTCCTCGCGGCGGTCGGTCCAGGCGACCCGCACCCCTTCGAGGACCTGCCGGAAGGAGGGCATGCCGTGACGGGGCTCGGGCGGGAAGTAGGTGCCGAAGTAGAAGGGCTCGGCGTCGGCGGTGAGGAACACGGTCATGGGCCAGCCGCCCTGACCGGTGGCGGCCTGCACGGCCTCCATGTAGACGGCGTCGACGTCGGGCCGCTCCTCGCGGTCCACCTTGACGTTGACGAAGTGCTCGTTCATGTAGGCGGCAGTCAGCTCGTCCTCGAAACTTTCGGAGGCGAGGACATGACACCAGTGGCAGCTGCTGTACCCGACGCTGAGCAGGACGGGCACGCCGCGCTCCCGCGCCTGCTCGAAGGCCTCCGGGGACCAGGGCCACCAGTCGACCGGGTTGTCGGCGTGCTGGAGCAGGTACGGAGAAGTCTCGTTCGCGAGGCGGTTCGACATGCGCCCATCCTGCCGCACCGGCAGCAACAGGGCCTGTGACGGGGCCATCATGTTCCCCTCTGAGGGAGCTGCACACGATCAGCCCACTTCCACTGGGGGACCACCCGGGCATAGTCCCAGTCGGCATGTCCTTTACGGCCCCGTCGGATCACCACGCTGGTGAACACAGAGGCGATAACCCTCCGCTTGTCCTCGAATCCCATCTCGCCAGACTTCCACCGCCGGCGTATCGATTCCGGCATCCGGATCGGTCCGGTCTCGCCCTCGGGGAAGAGCAACCGCTCGATGGCGTCGTCCACCAGGGGGCCGCTGATTGCACACCTTCCACACCCACGACCACCTGCACAGACGTAGTTGAACGGGCTTTTGCGACTGCGGGTGGTCCTGCTCCCTGACATCGGTTGTGCGCACTCGCCACCAGCCGCTGTTTCCGCACCGCAGCGGAGGAAACCGGCGGCAAGATACTTCGGGCCACTTCGCCTTTCCGTCAGCCGCGGACTAAGTGGACCACGATGCATGTACAGACTCCCGGCCGAGAAGGTCGCACACACTGCTGACCACTGCGCCGGGGTGACGATGATTTCCCACACTCCGACCAACGGATCACCGGTGACCGGATCGGTCATCAGCTCCCCTCGGTTTGAGCGGAACCCGCAGACCCTGGGCGAGGTAAGGATCTGCGTGACCGTCTGCGGAGTGGGGCGCCCTCCGCGTGTGCCGGTGATGCCGCGACCCACCCATTCCCGCGCAACCTCCCTGACAGCCTTTCCTGCGATGCGGTCGGCGATCGCCGAGCGCATGAGGTCGGACTCCACCGGGTGCAGGGTACGTCGGTCCTCCAACCAGCCAAATGGCCTCGGCCCGCTGTGCGGCAGCCCGTCCATCGCCCTCGACCAGTGCCAGTCCTGGAGGCGACGACTGCGCATCCGTCCCTCGCTGACGGCCTCCTGCAGCGAGGTGGCGGCTGCCAGGATGCCCTCCTTGCTGTACGGATCACGCAGGCCGTCCCGGTCGACGTACACCCTGCCTGGGTTAGCAGTCAGCGCGGCAAGAAAGCGGATGAGGTCTTCCGGCCTGCGGTAGAGCCGGTCGTCGGCTGCGGCGACAACACCCCGCAGCGATCCGAAGGTGAAGGCGTGCCCGCGATGCAGGTCTGCGAGCAGGTGTTCGAAGGCAGGACGCCGGTCGTCGCCTTGGGACGCGCTGCATGCGTTGTCCGTATAGGTCGCAACGACGATGCAGCCGTGCTGGGCTGCCGTGCGGTCGTTGAGGCGATGCTGCCGGGTGACACCGCGTCCGTCGCGTTGGCGTCCGTCCTGCGAGGTGCGTGCGTACGAGGCGACCGGTATGAGTTCGCCCCGGGGAGTGTGCAGTATCCGTTCCATGGCGCCCGCCTTCGAGAGTTCGTCCGACGCCCGCCTCAACGCACGAGCCGCCGTTCGGGTTACGCGGTCACCGCCGCCGAAGGAGCGGGGACAGGTCGTGGGTCCAGGTGTCGCGGGTGTGGGTCCAGGACCGGGCGCACGGGGCGCGGGACGGGGTGGCGAGGTCCGGGTGGCGGTCGGGGGCGGCGGCGTGGACGGCGCAGCGGTGGGCTTCGGCGCGGGTGGCGGGCGGGGCGTGCTCGTCCGCGGGGTCGGGGGCGGGGTCGGCTTCGGCTGCGAGGTCGTAGGCGCGGGCGGCGGTCAGCAGGGTCTGCTCGCCGTCGGGGCCGGCGCGCAGCAGGATCAGGCGGGCGAAGTCGTCGGCGGCGTCCTCCTCGGCCCGGGCGTCGTCCGCGGCGGGCAGGTCGAGGGCGTGTACCAGGGCGTGGCCGGCCTCGTGGTGGAGGGTTTCGCGGACGATCCGGTCGAGGTCGGCGTCCGGGTCCGGGGAACCGGTGCGGGCGAAGGGTTCGCGTTCCTCGGGGAGGTCGTCGTAGCAGAGCTCCACGCGGTGTTCGGCCGGGTCGTAGCCGGTGCCTTCGCCCGCGCAGGAGCGGGCGGTGACGGTGACCCGGCGGGGCAGGTCGACGTACGCGTTGAGTTCGACGAGGGCGGCTTCGGCCTGGCGGCGGTCCTTCAGGGTGCGGGCGGCGTCCCGGTCGGCGGGTGCGGGCTGCTCGTAGCGCAGGACGAAGCCGTGGTCCGGGGGCGGCTCGGCGCATCCGGCCGCGGGGAGGAGGAAGAGCAGGAGGAGGAGTCCGAGCGGGAGGGTGGCGGGCGTCCGGGATGCTCGGGTCGGCCGCGGTGCTCGGGTCGGCCGCGATCGTGCTCGGGCCGTCCCCGGTTGTGCTCGGGTCGTCCGCCGTGCCCGGGTCGGCCGCGGTCGTGCCCCGGCCTTCCGTACCGTCATCAGCCGTCCTTTTCCCGCCGGTTGGGACCGTCGGGCCGAGTGTACGAGGCGGGCGGCTTCCCTCTGAAGTAGCTCAGATTCCCTCGCGTCGGCGCGTGTCCCGCAGGAGACTTGGCGCACCTTGCCGGAGCTCTCTGAGGGGGATGCGGATGCGGGACAGCCATCGAGGGGAAGCGGAGCGGCTGTTGGTGCGGGCCGTGGACGAGGAGGTCCGGCGCGGTGCGGGTGGGGCGGCGGGCGGCGCGCTGGCGTCCGCGGACCGGGCGGCGCTGCTGGCCCGCGGCCGGGAGGCCCTGGACGCGCTCGCGGCGGGGGCGGCTGCGGAGTACGAGGCGTACGTACGGGCCCTGGACGAGGCGGCGGCCGGGAGCGAGTCGCTGGGTGAGGCCTTCCGCCGGCACAGCGCTTCGACGGCGCTGCTGGTGACGGCGGTGGCGGCGGTGGCGGCCTTCGGGACCGACCTGGCGCTCGGGGTGGCAGCCGGTACGGCGCTGACGGCCGGGGCGGTGGCGGGTGTCGCGGGGGCGGCCGCCACGGTGGCGAAGGTGACGGCCTTCCATCTGCCGGCCGCGAATCGGCGGGCCGGGGAGCTGGGGCGTCCGGGTGGTTCCGAGCAGTTGAGGTTGCAGTGGCTGACGGCGCTGGAGGTGCGCGGGATCCGGCCCTTCCTGGAGCAGCAGCGGGCGGTCGTGGCGGCTTCCCGGGGCGGTCGGGCGGGGCGGCGCAGCGGGCCGCAGTTGCGCGGGGCGGACCGTAGTGCGGCGGCGCGGCGGCGGAGTGCGCTGGAGCAGTCGTTCGGGCAACTCCCGGATGCGGCGGACCCGTTCGTGGGCCGGCGGGCGGAGCTGGCCCGGATTGCGCAGTGGGTGCAGGCGGCGCGGGCGAGTACGGAGACGCGGCCGGTGGTGGTCGTCCTGCACGGGGAGCCGGGTGCGGGGCGCACGGCTCTGGCGCTGCGGGCGGCGCACGCACTGCGGGACCAGTTCCGGGGGGCGTGCGTGGTGGACCTGCGGGGCGGTGATCCGGGTGCGGGAGAGGCGGCGCCGGGTCCGCCGGGGGCGGGCGGCGGGGCGCCGCTTTCGACGCGGGAGGCGCTGTTGCACCTGCTGAACCGGTTGGGGGCGCCCCGTGAGCAGTTGCTGTTCCGGGAGGGTGCTTCGGCGGAGCAGCAGGTGCGGCGGTTGGGCGAGTTGTACCAGCAGTACGTGCAGGGGTTGCCCGTGGCGGTGGTGCTCGATGACGCGGTGGACCCGGAGCAGGTGCGGCAGCTGGTGCCGGAGCGGTCGGACAGTCTGGTGTTGGTGACGGCGCGGGAGCCGTTGGAGCTGCCGGCGGAGTGGGCGGCGTGGGTGCACCGGCTGCCGGTGGAGCGGTTGGCGCAGGCGGAGGCCGCTGAGCTGGTGGGCGGGGGTGCGGGGGCGGCGGATGGTGCCGGGGCGGAGGCGGTCGCCTCGGTCGTGGCGGCCGGTGGCGGTCTGCCGCTCGCCTTGCGGATGCTGGCTCCGCTGGCCCGCTCGGGCAGGGTCCCGGAGGTCGGCGGGGGTGCGGGGGCGGGGCATCCGGTGGAGCGGGCGCTGCGTGCGGCCGATGCGCACCTGCCCGATCCGGCGCGGCTGCTGCTGCGGCGGCTGCCGCTGGCCGGGCGGGCCTCGCTCGGCGGGGCGGCGGCGGCCGCGCTGGCCGACGTACCGGAGCAGGCGGCGCTGCGGACGTTGGAGGAGCTGTGGGAGGCGGGGCTGGTCGAGCGGGTGCGCGGGCAGCGGTTCCGGATGCACGACGCGGTGCGTGCGTATGCGGCGGCGCGGCTGGCGGCGGAGGAGGACCGGGCGCAGGCTGCGGCGGCGCACGGGCGGTTGATCCGGACGTATGCGCAGCTGGCCGATTCGGTGATCCGGATGGTCGACGGGAAGATGTCGACGCGGGCGGACCAGTTCGGCGGGCACGGTTTTCCTTCGCTGGACGCGGCGTTGCGGTGGCTGGACGACGAGTCGAGTTTCATCACGGCGGCGCTGCGCGCGTCGGACGGGGTGGATCAGCAGGCGGTGCGGGACCTGCTGGGTGCGCTGTGCGATTTCTGTCTGCTGCGCGGGGACCTGTACCGGTTGGGGGAGATCGACGAGCTGACGCGGGCGGTCGCGGGGGCGGCCGGCGCGGAGGGCGGGGGCGGCGGGCAGCAGGGGCGGCTGGTGCGGTCGGTGCGGTGGCGCACCGGTATCGCGGCGCGTCAGCTGGGCGAGCTGGACAAGGCGCGCACGACGCTCACGTCGGTGGTCGACGAGTACCTGGAGGCGCGGCAGGAGGCGGGGGCGGCGATGGCGCTCGTCTCTTTGGGGATCACCCTGCACCACCAGGGGAACCTGCCCGAGGCGGCGGCCCGGATCCGGGAGGCGCTGGCGTTGCAGGAGGCGCCGGAGCTGGCGGGTGACCGGGCGTGGGGGCTGCATGCGCTGGCGGCGGTGGAGCGGGACCTGGCGCACCTCGGTGAGGCGCGGGCGCTGCTGGACCGCTCGCTGCGGCTGCACCGGGAGAGCGAGAGCGTCCACGGTGAGGCGTGGGCGCACTTCCAGCTGGGGCAGGTGTACCTGCGGCTCGGCGAGGTGGGGTCGGCGGAGGTGGAGCTGCGGCAGGCGCTGGACCTGTACGGGCGGACGCGCGACGACCGGGGCGAGGCGTGGGCGCTGACCCAGTTGGGGCGGGCCCGGGTGGTGGACGGGGATGCGGGGCCTGCGGTGGAGAGGCTGCGGGAGGCGCTGGCGCGGCACCGGGAGGCGGAGGACGCGCGGGGGGAGGCGTGGACGCTGTACTACCTCGGCCAGGCGCTGGAGGTGGGCGGGGAGCGGGACCAGGCGGTGCGGGAGCTGGAGCGGGCGCGGACGATGTTCTCGCGGATGCGGGACGTGTACGGCTTGGCGTACGCGCGGCACCATTCGGGGCGGGTGACGCGGGACCAGCGGGCGGCGCAGACGGGCAACCTGCGCAATTCGGGCTTCGCGCGGCAGCTGCTGGTGGACGCGCGGGGGGATTTCCGGCGGATCGGGCTGGCCCACGGCGAGGCGTGGACCTGTGTGGAGCTGGCGGTGGTGGACGCGGGCAATGCGAGGGTCGCGCAGGCGCTGGGGCTGTGCGAGGAGGCGGTGCGGCTGTTCGTGTCGTACGGGGACCGGCGGGGGGAGGACTGGGCGCGGTTCCTGCGGTGCACGCTGCTGCCGTACGCGGTCCCGGCGGCCCTGGAGGAGGCGCGGGCGGAGCTGGACCGGCTGGCGGGGGCGGTGCATCCGGCGCGGGACGGGCGGCTGGCGGAGTGCTTGGAGACGTACGGGGTGGTGCTGGGCCGCGGTGTGGACGCGTCGCAGGGGTGGCAGGCGTGGCGGCTGGGTCTGGTCCCGGGGCTGCATGCGCGGGAGGTGATGGGGGTGCCGGTGCCGGACGGCCCGGCGTAGGGGGCGCCCGGGGGGGGTCCACCGGTGGCCCGGCCTTCGGGTGGGTGCCGCGCCGGGCCCCGCCGCGGTGCGGCTCGGGTCCGGCCGCCCGGTCCGGTCCGGTGTGCCGCCCTGCGTGCGACGAGCCCCGCCGCCCACCGGTTCTGCGCGGGGGCGGCGGTTCGCACCAGGTCGTCCGGAGGGGCTGGGGCGCCCGAGGGGCCGGGCTAGGAGCGGGTGGTGTCCTGGCCGGGGGCCGGGGCCGACGCCGGGTCCGGGGCCTCCTGGAAGTTCACCCGGCCCATGTGCCGGCTCATGGACTTCATCAGGCCCCAGACGCCGAGGGCGAGGGCCGCGAACACGAGGAAGCCCAGGATGCCCGGGGTCACCTTGTTCTTGTCGAAGGTGTCCCCGGCCAGCGGAAGGAGCTCGTTCAGTGCTGCCTGCGTAGCGCTCATGACTACGCATTCTCCCGGATGCCCGCGAAGAGGTCGGACTCGGGGAGGGAAGTGTCGACGAGCGACTTCGCCAGCTCGTACTCCTCCGTCGGCCAGACCTCCTTCTGGACGTCCATCGGGACGCGGAACCAGCCGCCGTCCGGGTCGATCTGCGTGGCGTGCGCGATGAGCGCCTTGTCGCGGATCTCGAAGAAGTCCGCGCAGGGCACGCTGGTGGTGAGCGTCCGCTCGGTGCGCTCGAACTCCTTCCAGCGCTCCAGCCACTCCCCGTAGGGGGACTCCATGCCGCGCGCGAGCAGTGCCTCGTGGAGGGCGACGGTGCGCGGCTTGTTGAAGCCCTGGTTGTAGTAGAGCTTCTGCGGCTGGTAGGCCGGGCCGAACTCGGCTTCGGGGAACTTGTCGGTGTCGGCCGCGCCGTCGAAGGCCACCATGGAGATCTTGTGGGTCATGATGTGGTCGGGGTGCGGGTAGCCCCCGTTCTCGTCGTAGGTGGTGATGACCTGCGGCCTGAAGGCGCGGATCTTCTTCACCAGCTCGCCTGCGGCCTCGTCCACGTCCGCGAGGGCGAAACAGCCGTCGGGCAGCGGGGGCAGCGGGTCGCCCTCGGGCAGGCCGGAGTCGACGTATCCGAGCCATTCCTGCGCGATGCCGAGGATCTCGCGGGCTTCGTCCATCTCCTTGGCGCGGACCTCGTGGATGTTCTCCTCGATGTACTTGTCGCCCTGGAGCTTGGGGTTGAGGACGGAGCCGCGCTCGCCGCCGGTGCAGGTCACGACCAGGACGGGCACCCCCTCGGACACGTACTTGGCCATGGTGGCCGCGCCCTTGCTCGACTCGTCGTCGGGGTGGGCGTGGACGGCCATCAGTCGAAGGTGCTCGGTCAAGACGGGATCCTCTGCGATTCGGCGCGGCGGGCGACTTCTATAGTGACCGAATCGGGGGACGGAAAATTCCAGGGGTGGGTCCGCACGGATCCGGCCCCGCCCTCTCGGAAGGAACGATCGATGAGTGCGGTACGCGAAGGCCTTCCCGAAGGCCGGTACGGCCGGTCGGCGGACGAGCGGGCCGATCGCACGCTGAAGATCGTCGGATCGGTGCTGGGTGTCGTGCTGCTGGGCGTGGTGGGCTGGATCGGCTGGGACTACGTCGCAGGTCAGGCCGTCAGCGCCGAGGTGATCAAGTTCCAGGTGGTCTCGGACTCCGAGGTGAAGGTGCACCTGGAAGTCCGCAAGGAGGCCTCCGTCACAGGGGTCTGCACGCTGAGCTCGCAGGACGAGGGGCACGGCGAGGTGGGTCGCGCCGACTTCCGCTTCGCGCAGCCGCAGGACCGGGTGGACGAGGTGGTCTCGCTGAAGACGACCGGCCGCGCCACGATGATCGAGCTGATCGGCTGCACGGAGGGCTAATTCGGCTGCGCGGCCTGGTGGCCGGCTGCGTGGCGCCCAGTGGCTGCGCGGCCCAGTGGCTGCGCGGCCCAGTGGCTGTGCGGGCCAGTGGCTGCGCGGCCCAGTGGCTGGGCCCGCGTCCTGCCGTGGGCTCCGGCGCGCCCGGGGCTCGGCGGATGTGCGGGCCGGGGCGGGGCCGCACGGCGGGCGGGGAGCGGGCGTATCGCGTGCGTGGCGCCGCGTACGGTGCGTGTCCGGGCGTGCCCGTACGTGTTCGCGGGTGTCGCGGGTCCTCCCCCTTTTCTTCCCGAATTGTTAGGCTCGTGGTTTCGTCCGCCGCTGGCGGCTACGTAGTCCCCCTGTACCGACGAGGAGCACCCGTGACCCAGACGAGCGAAAGCGTCACCTGGCTGACCCAGGCGGCGTACGACCAGCTGAAGGCGGAGCTGGACTACCTCTCTGGTCCTGCCCGCACGGAGATCGCCACGAAGATCGCAGCCGCCCGCGAGGAGGGCGACCTGCGCGAGAACGGCGGTTACCACGCGGCCAAGGAGGAGCAGGGCAAGCAGGAGCTCCGCGTCCGCCAGCTCACCCAGTTGCTGGAGAACGCCAAGGTCGGCACCGCGCCGGCCGCCGAGGGCGTGGTCGCCCCCGGCACCCTGGTCAAGATCGCCTTCGATGGCGACGAGGACGACACCATGGAGTTCCTGCTGGCCTCCCGCGAGTACGCGTCCTCGGACTTCGAGACGTACTCCCCGCAGTCCCCGCTGGGCAGCGGTGTGATGGGCAAGGGCATCGGCGAGGACGCCGAGTACGAGCTGCCCAACGGCAAGAAGGCCTCGGTGAAGATCCTGGACGTCAAGCCCTTCACGGGCTGAGCGCCCCACCCGTCACCCGTACGCACGGTGCCCGGCCGGATGATTCCGGCCGGGCACCGTGCGTGACGAGTGTGGCGAGGAGTGGCGGGTGCGCGGGGGTCAGGCGGTCGCCGACCGGTACTTGCGGACCGCGAGGGTCCGGAAGACCACGATGATCAGGACGGACCACAGCACCGAGGCGAGCACCGGGTTCTGCATCGGCCAGGCCGCGGGGGCCTCGTAGCCCGGCGGAAGGTTGCCGAAGAGCTCGCGGGACGCCTGGACGGTGGCACTGAAGGGGTTCCACTCGGCGATGTGCCGCAGGAACGTCGGCATGTTGTCGGAGGGGACGAAGGCGTTCGAGATGAACGTCAGCGGGAAGAGCCAGATCAGTCCCCCCGAGGTGGCCGCCTCCGGGGTGCGCACCGACAGGCCGATCAGGGCGCCGATCCAGGAGAAGGCGTAGCCGAGCAGGAGCAGCAGGCCGAAGCCGGCGAGGACCTCGCCGAAGCTGGTGTGGGTGCGCCAGCCGACGAGCACGGCCACGACGGCCAGGACCACCAGGGTGAGCGTGGTCTGGACGAGGTCGGCGAGGGTGCGGCCGGTGAGGACCGCGCCGCGGGCCATGGGCAGGGAGCGGAAGCGGTCGATCAGGCCCTTGTGCATGTCGTCGGCGATGCCCGCGCCCGCGCCGGCCGTGGCGAAGGTGACGGTCTGGGCGAAGATGCCGGCCATCAGGAACTCGCGGTAGGCAGCCGGGGACGTGTTGCCCCCGACGCTGATCGAGCCGCCGAAGACGTAGCTGAAGAGCACGACGAACATCACCGGCTGGATCACACCGAAGATGATCATCTCGGGGATGCGGGACATCCGGATGAGGTTGCGCTTGGCGATGACCAGGGAGTCGTTGACTCCCTGGACGATCCCGCCGCGGGGGCGGGGCGCCGCGAGTTCCGGGGTCGCGGAGGTGGTGGTCACTTGGCCGTCTCCTTGCGCGCCTTGGGGCCCTTGCCCCGGTTCTTGGCCGTGCCGTCGCCGTCCTCGGGGGCTTCGCCGTTCTCCTGTGCGCCGAGTTCGGCCGCGTGGCCGGTCAGCGAGATGAAAACGTCGTCGAGGGTGGGGCGGCGCAGGCCGATGTCGTCGATCTCGATGCCGCGGCCGTCGAGTTCGCGGATGACCTCGGCGAGGAGCTTGGCGCCGCCGGACACCGGCACGGTGAGTTTGCGGGTGTGGTCCTCGACGGTGGTCTCGCCCTTGCCGAAGCCGGCGAGGACCTCGCGGGCGGAGGCGATGCGGTCGCGGTCGTGGACGACGACCTCGACGCGCTCGCCGCCGGTGCGGGCCTTGAGCTGGTCGGAGGTGCCGCGGGCGATGACCTTGCCCTGGTCGACCACGCAGATGTCGTGCGCGAGGTGGTCGGCCTCCTCCAGGTACTGCGTGGTGAGCAGCAGGGTGGTGCCGCCGGCGACCAGTTCCTGGATGATCCCCCACAACTGCTGGCGGTTGCGCGGGTCGAGGCCGGTGGTCGGCTCGTCCATGAACATCACGGGCGGGCTGACGACGAGGGCCGCGGCCAGGTCGAGGCGGCGGCGCATGCCGCCGGAGTAGGTCTTGGCGGGGCGGTCGGCGGCTGCGGCGAGGGTGAAGCGTTCGAGCAGCTCGTCGGCCCGGGCCTTCGCCGCCTTGGCCTTCATCTGGTAGAGCTGGCCCACCATCTGGAGGTTCTCACGGCCCGTCAGGTACTCGTCGACGGCGGCGAACTGGCCGGACAGCCCGATCGCCCGGCGGACTTCGTTGGGGTGCTTGAGGACGTCGATGCCCGCGACGACGGCCTTGCCGCTGTCGGGCCGCAGGAGGGTGGTCAGGACGCGCACGGTCGTGGTCTTGCCCGCGCCGTTGGGGCCGAGGAGGCCCAGGACGGTGCCTTCGGGGACATCGAGGTCCACGCCGTCCAGAGCCCGTACGTCGCCGAAGGTCTTGACCAGGCCTTCGGCGTAGATGGCGCCTGGCATAGGGGTACTCCCAGTGTGAATCGGGCCGGTGGGACCGGCGCTTTTCCAGACAAAGCCTAGGGTCGCCGGGCACGCTTCGCCCGGCCGAACGGGGAATTCGGTCCCCCGCGGCCCGGCGGCACACTATCGCGTCATATCGCGTATCGCCACGGGGTGCGGCCCCGGTGACCGGAGGGGTCTAGCCCGTGACCTTGTACCCCGCACCGTGCAACCGGCGCGCGACCTCCGCGCAGTGCTCCGGGCCCTTCGTCTCCAGGTGCAGTTCCACCTCCACCTCGGTCAGCCCGAGCCGCGGGTCGGTCCGGACATGGCTCACGTCCAGTACGTTCGCATCCACCTCTGACAACACGGCCAGCAGCCCGGCCAGCGCCCCCGGCCGGTCCGTCACGCGCAGCCGCAGCGACAGGTACCGGCCCGCGGCGGCCATGCCGTGCCGCAGGATCCGCTGGAGCAGCAGCGGGTCCACGTTGCCCCCGGACAGGACGGCCACCACCGGCCCCCCGCCGTACCGTTCGGGCTCGCTCAGCAGCGCGGCCACCGGGCTGCACCCGGCCGGCTCGACCACCAGCTTGGCCCGTTCCAGGCACAGCAGGAGGGCGCTGGAAAGCGCGTCCTCGGAGACCGTACGCACGTCGTCGAGCAGCTCGCCAATGATTTTGAAGGGGACGTCGCCGGGGCGGCCGACCTTGATCCCGTCGGCCATCGTGTTCGGGTCCTCGACCGACACCGGGTGGCCGACCTTCAGCGAGGGCGGGTAGGCGGCGGCGCCGGCCGCCTGGACCCCGATGATCCGCACGTCGGGGCGGAGCGCCTTCACGGCGACCGCGATGCCGGCCGCGAGGCCGCCGCCGCCGATGCCGACGAGGATGGTGCGCACCTCGGGGCACTGTTCGAGGATCTCCAGGCCCACCGTGCCCTGGCCGGCGATGATGTCGTGGTGGTCGAAGGGGTGGATGAACACCGCCCCGGTGCTGTCCGCGTACTCCTGGGCGGCCATCAGGGCCTCGTCGACGACCTGGCCGTGCAGCCGTACCTCGGCGCCGTACTCCTGGGTGGCGGCCACCTTCGGCAGCGGCGCCCCGACCGGCATGAACACCGTCGAGCGCACCCCGAGGAGCGAGGAGGCCAGGGCCACGCCCTGGGCGTGGTTGCCGGCGCTGGCGGCCACGACTCCGGCGGCGCGCTGCTCGGGGCGCAGGCCCGCGATGCGGACGTAGGCGCCGCGGAGTTTGAAGGAGCCGGTGCGCTGAAGGTTCTCGCACTTGAAGTGGACCGGCGAACCGGTCAGCGCGGAGAGGTGCCGGCTGCCTTCCATGGCGGTGACCCGGGAGACGCCGGACAGCATCTTCTGGGCCCCCCGGACGTCGTCGAGGATGACCTGCGGGACGGGCTGGGGCACGCGGTAGTTCATGCCGCCAGTCTCGCAGCCGGCCGGGCGCGCGGCTCAGGACGCGGTACGCCGGGCGCAGGACGGCCCGGCCACGGGCCGCGGGCCCCGGGCCGGCCCCCGGCGGCCGGCGCAGGGGCGGGCCCGGGGGCGGGCCCGGGGCTGTCCCGGCGGCGGTCCGGGGGGCGGTCCCGGCGGCGGCGGTGGCCGGCGCCGGGACCGGCCACCGAACGAATCGCGCCATCGGGGACGGCCGGAGGGGCGCCGTGCTGCCCGGTCGTATCAGTTCTCAAACGCGGGGTACGAGCCACGGCACGGCCGCGTACGCTGTCCCCCATCCTTGT
This sequence comes from Streptomyces sp. cmx-4-9, assembly GCF_046548835.1. Lineage (NCBI taxonomy): Bacteria > Bacillati > Actinomycetota > Actinomycetes > Kitasatosporales > Streptomycetaceae > Streptomyces > Streptomyces sp. cmx-4-9. The sequence goes on from NZ_JAEBEE010000007.1 coordinate 482,387, forward strand.
CGGCCCCACGCGAAGAGAGCCCACGGCCATGCCTTCCCTCCCGGCCAGTTCCGACCTGCCCCCGGTGGCCGCGACCCCCGTCGGCGCCGGCCTCCTCGACGCGCTCCAGCACCAGGTCGCGGTCTTCGCCCGCCGCGCCGAGCAGACCCGTCTGGGCGGCGTCGGCCAGGCCCGCAACTCGATGGACCGTGCGGCGTACCTGCTGCTCAACCGGCTCGACCTGGAAGGCCCGATGGGCGTCAAGGCGCTCGCCGGCGGCATGGGCATCGACTCCTCCACCGTGACCCGGCAGGTCGCGCCGCTGGTCGACAGCGGTCTGGTGAAGCGGACTTCGCACCCGGAGGACGGGCGGGCGGTGGTCCTCGCCCTGTCCCCGCGCGGGCTGACGCGGCTGGAGGAGGTCCGCTCCTCGCGGCGCGAGCTGATGGCCCGGGTGACGGAGGGCTGGAGCGAGGAGGAGCGCAAGGCCTTCACCGAGCTGCTGACCCGCTTCAACCTGTCGCTGTCGGAGCTGATGGCGGCCGTGGCCGAGGCCGGCCCGGGTTCCTGACCGCCGGGGCGGCCGGCTGAGGCGGCTGCGTCCGACCCCTTGACCGGGATGGTCCCGCAGACCGCACTATGTGGCCTGTGGACCACCGATCGGGGCGCTACGAGGAGTTCGAGGCCTTCGTCGCGGGAGCGGCGGGGCGACTCCTGCGCGTCGCGGTCCTGCTGACCGCCGAGGCGCAGGACGCGGCCCCTGGCGCACACCGGCTCCTGTCGGGCGCCCTGGCGCGTACGTACGCGGACTGGCGGCGGCTGCGCGGCGACGACCCCTACGACCACACGCGCCAGGAGCTGTGCGCCGCCTTCGCCCGGACCGGCCGGCGCCACCACGGGGGCGTCGGCGTCCTGGCGCGGCTGGGTCCTACGGAGCGGCTCGTCCTGGTGCTGCGGATCCACGAAGGGGTCCCGGAGGAGGTTGCCGCGGCGCAGCTGGGGCTGCCGCCCGAGCGGGTGCGCGTGCTGTGCGGGCGGGCGGTGACCGCCCTGCGCTCCGCTGCGGACCCGGGCGCCGGCCCGGCCCCCCGAGCGGGCTGGGGCTCCGGCTCGGGCTCCGGCTCGGGCTCCGGCTCCGGCTCGGGCTCGGGTCCCGGCTCCGGCTCCGCCGGCGCCGTTTCGGGCGCGGTCGGGCCGGCCGGTGCGGCCGGGGCGGCCGGTGTCGCATGAGCCCGCCGAACCCGAGGGAAGTCCAGGTCATGCGGCTGCTGGAAGCCCCGCACCCGGTGGTGCCGGCCGGTCTGGCGGCCGGGGCGGCCGCCCGGGGCGACCGGCTGCGGCGCCGTCGGCGGGCGCTGCGGCGGCTGGGGTGGACGCTGCTGGTCGCGGCAGCGGCGGCCTTCGTGGTGTGGGCGTCCCTGACGCGGCCCTGGGTCACGCCGTCGACCGGGATCTCACCGCCGCTGGAGGGCTGGTAGGCCCCCGCCCCCTCCCCGGCGGGCGGCCGGGGCGGGGGCGGCGCGGCGGGCGGGTCAGCCCAGGGCCTGGGTGAGGTCCGCGATCAGGTCGTCGGCGTTCTCGATGCCCACGGACAGCCGGACCAGGTCCGCCGGTACCTCCAGGGCCGAGCCGGCCACCGAGGCGTGGGTCATCCGGCCCGGGTGCTCGATGAGGGACTCGACGCCGCCCAGGGACTCGCCCAGGGTGAACAGCTTGGCGCGGTTGCAGACCTCGACCGCCGCCTCCTCGCCGCCTTCGACGCGGAAGGAGATCATCCCGCCGAAGTTGCGCATCTGCTTCGCGGCGACCTCGTGGCCCGGGTGCTCCGGCAGCCCCGGGTAGAGGACCTGGGTGACCTTGGGGTGGCGGGTCAGCATCTCGGCGACCTTCGTCGCGTTCTCCGCGTGCCGGTCCATGCGCACGGCGAGGGTCTTGATGCCGCGCAGCACGATCCAGGAGTCGAAGGGGCCGGCCACGGCGCCCATCGCGTTCTGGTGGTAGGCCAGTTCCTCGCCCAGCGCCGCGTCGGCGGTGACCAGGGCGCCGCCGACGACGTCGGAGTGGCCGCCCATGTACTTGGTCAGCGAGTGCACGACCACGTCCGCGCCGAGCGCGAGCGGCTGCTGGAGGTAGGGGGAGGCGAAGGTGTTGTCGACGACCAGCCGGGCGCCTGCGGTGCGCGCGATGTCGGCGACGACGGCGATGTCGGTGATGCCGAGCAGCGGGTTGGACGGGGTCTCGACCCAGATGACCTTGGTCTTGGGGGTGAGGGCCGCGCGGACCGATGCCGGGTCGGAGGTGTCGGCGACCGACCATTCGACGCCCCAGCGGGAGACGACCTTCGCGAAGAGGCGGAAGGTGCCGCCGTAGGCGTCGTTCGGGATGACGACGTGGTCGCCCGGGGCGAGCAGCGTGCGCAGCAGGCAGTCCTCGGCGGCCAGCCCCGACGCGAAGGCGAGACCGCGCCGGCCGCCCTCCAGCGCCGCGAGGTTCTCCTCCAGGGCGGTGCGGGTCGGGTTGGCGCTGCGGCTGTACTCGTAGCCGCCGCGCAGTCCTCCGACGCCGTCCTGCTTGTACGTGGAGACCTGGTAGATCGGCGGTACGACCGCGCCGGTCAGGGGGTCGGCCGTGTTGCCCGCGTGGATCGCGCGGGTCTCGAAGCTCTGGTGCTCGTGGCTGTCGTCGCTCATGACCCTGAGCCTAAGCCCCGGCCGGAGCGGGTGCCGCACGCGGCGCCCACCCCCTGTTGGCCTCCGGGGCCCCGCGTCTGGTTCGCTTGGCGGCATGGAGATTCTGTTGTTCCTGCTCGCGATCGGCCTGCTCGTGGCCGTCGTCGCTCCCTACGTGCGGCGCAGCCGCGGCGGCATCCGCCAGGTCGCGCCCGGCAGCCCCGACGCCGCCGACCCCGAGAACTACGGCTTCGTCCGGCAGGAGCAGCTCGACATCCGGGTGCCCGGGCCCGACCAGGACCTGATGGACGCCCTGGGCAACGTGCAGCGCAGCGGCAGCTGGCAGGCGGCGTCGCAGCTGCTGGCCGGGACCCCGAAGGAGGGCGAGCAGCGCTGGCAGCGCGTCCAGGCCTTCGGCGGGGCGGCGGCGCTGGAACTGGTGCAGCAGCCCGGGGTGGGTGCGCCGTGGCTGAAGGCCTGGCGGCTGGAGGCGGAGAAGGACGCGGGCGGGGCGCAGGTGCATGCCGAGCTGCTGGTGCAGCAGGCGTGGCGGCATTCGGGCGGGGTGGGCTCCGAGGACCACCGGATCATCCTGGAGGAGGCGCGGGACGCGTGTCGCAGGGCGGCGCTGCTGGCGCCGGGCGACCCGGTCCCCTTCATCGCGGAGCTGGCGATCGCGCGCGGACTGGGCTACTCCGAGGCGGAGTTCGACGCGCTGTGGGCGAAGGTGATCGACGTGGCGCCGCAGCACATGGGCGCGCACCTGGCCGCGCTGCACTACTGGGGCGAGAAGTGGCACGGTTCGCGGGAGAAGGCGGAGGCGTTCTCGCACGCGGCCGCGGCCCGGGCCCCGCAGGGCTCGCTGCTGGCGGCGCTGCCGCTGTTCGGGCTGTACGAGAACACCCCCGACCTGGTGCTGTCGGGGGGCTTCTACCGCAGCGCGTCCGTGACGCGGGCGGTGGAGGGCGCGCTGTACGCCGTGCACACGGCGCGGCAGGACGACCCGATGCTGGCGCACGTGCGGCACATGCTGCTGATGTTCCTGGTGCAGATGGAGCGCTGGGCGGAGGCGATGGAGCAGGTGCGGCACGTGGACGGGTACGTGGGTGCGCTGCCGTGGTCGGCGTCGGACGATCCGGCGTCGCAGTACGCGGTGTTCCGGGCCCTGGCGGTGGCGGGGTACGAGGCGAACGGCGGGTCCCCGGCGACGCTGCCGCACTGAGGCCGGCGCACCGAGTGACCGCGCACCGAGTGACCGCGCGCGGACTGACCGCGCCCGGGTGGCCGCGCCAGGAGTGACGCGGCAGGAGTGACCGCGGCAGGACGCGGCGGGGGGGCGGGGCGGGCCGGGGAATCCTGGCCCGCCCCCGTCCGTTGACACTGCCACAAGGAGGGAATCCCCATGTTCTCGTACCGCCGCACGCCCGAGCTCCCCACCCGCGAGGAGGCCCTCACGGGCCGCCCGGAGCCCCTTTTCACCGTTCCCGACCGCCACACAGTCCTCGGCAACCCGCTCAGCGGCCCGTACCCCGAGGGCCTGGAGGTCGCGGACTTCGCCCTGGGCTGCTTCTGGGGCGCGGAGCGCATCTTCTGGCAGACCCCGGGGGTGTGGACCACCCTGGTCGGCTACCAGGGCGGCTTCACCGAGAACCCGACCTACGAAGAGGTCTGCTCGGGCCGGACCGGCCACACCGAGGTCGTCCGCGTGGTCTTCGACCCGCGGGTGGTGTCGTACGAGGCCCTGCTGAAGCGGTTCTGGGAGTCCCACGACCCCACTCAGGGCTTCCGCCAGGGCAATGACGTCGGCACCCAGTACCGCTCGGCGCTCTACACCCACTCGGCGGCGCACCAGGCGGCGGCCGAGGCCTCCCGCGCGGCCTACCAGCAGGTTCTGACGGCCGCGGGCCACGGCGAGATCACCACGGCGGTCCTGCCCGCCGCGGAGCGCCCGTTCTGGCCCGCGGAGGCCGGCCACCAGCAGTACCTCGACAAGAACCCGGGCGGCTACTGCGGCATCGGCGGCACGGGCGTCTCCTGCCCGATCGGCGTGGCGGCGGCCGAGTAGGGCCTGCGCCGCGCCCGTGCGAGCGGGCCCCGGGCACCGGCCGGCCGCGCCGGCCCCGGGGCCCGACTCGGTACGCCGGGCGGCGGGCCTCGCCGCCCCGTCGGTCAGATCGTGGCCGTGTCGATCACGAAGCGGTAGCGGACGTCGCTGGACACGACGCGTTCGTAGGCCTCGTTGATGCGGTCGGCGCTGATCACCTCGATCTCGGCGCCCAGTCCGTGTGCGGCGCAGAAGTCGAGCATCTCCTGGGTCTCGGGGATGCCGCCGATCATCGAGCCGGCGAGGGTCTTGCGGCCGCCGATCACCGAGAAGAGGTTCAGTTCGACGGGCTCTTCCGGGGCGCCCACGTTGACCAGCGCGCCGTCGACCTTCAGGAGGCCGAGGTAGGCGTCCAGGGCCAGCGGCGCGGACACGGTGGACACGATCAGGTCGAAGCGGCCGGCCAGCTCCTCGAAGGTGGCCTTGTCGCTGGTGGCGTAGTAGTCGGTGGCGCCCAGCCGCAGGCCGTCGTCCTTCTTGCGCAGGCTCTGGGACAGCACGGTGACCTCGGCGCCGAGCGCGTGGGCGATCTTCACGCCCATGTGGCCGAGACCGCCGAGCCCGACGATCGCGACCTTCTTGCCGGGGCCGGCGCCCCAGTGCTTGAGCGGTGAGTACAGGGTGATGCCGGCGCACAGCAGCGGGGCGGCGACGTCCAGGGACAGGCCCTCGGGGATGCGCAGGGTGTAGTTCTCGTCGACGACCACGTGGGTGGAGTACCCGCCGTAGGTGGGCTCGCCGTTCTTGTCGAGCGCGTTGTACGTGCCGGTCATGCCCTGCACGCAGTATTGCTCCTGGCCGCGCAGGCAGTATTCGCACGCGCGGCAGGAGTCGACGAAGCAGCCGACGCCCACCCGGTCCCCGACGGCGAACCTGGTGACGCCCGCGCCGACCTCGGCGACGACGCCGGCGATCTCGTGGCCGGGGACCATCGGGAAGATGCCCTCGCCCCAGCCGTCCTGGGCCTGGTGGATGTCGGAGTGGCAGATGCCTGCGTACTTGATGTCGATCAGCACGTCGTGCTCGCCGACCGGGCGGCGCGGAACGGTGGTGCGCTCCAGCGGGGCCTTGGCGGCGGGGGCGGCGTAGGCGGCGACCTGGGTGACGGACATGGGGGTGCTCCTCGGCGCTTGCTCGGGTGTGAGGGGTGCGGTGCGGCGGCGTCGACGCCGCGGCCTCGGTATCCAGCCTGCCCGCTGTCGGCGGGCCCACCCAGCCCCCTGCCCTGCCTAGGTCTGCCGGACCTACCCTTGGCGGGGTCAGGCTGGGCCCGCCGTGCCCCGGACGCCGCGGGGATACTTGCGGTATGGACCAGCTTGATCAGCGAGCCGAACTGGGCGAGTTCCTGCGCTCCCGCCGGGCCCGGCTGCGGCCCGAGGACGTGGGCCTGCCGGACTACGGGCGCCACCGGCGGGTGCCCGGGCTGCGCCGTGAGGAGCTGGCGCAGCTGGCCGGGGTGTCCGTGGCGTACTACACGCGCCTGGAGCAGGGGAACGGGCAGAACGTGTCGGCCCAGGTCCTCGATGCGATCGCGCGGGCGCTGCGCCTGGACGGCACGGAGACCGCGCACCTGACCCACCTGGCCCGGCCGGCGCCCCGGCGGCGGCGCCAGCCGCCCCGGCCCCAGCAGGTCCGCCCCGGGCTGCGCACGCTGCTGGAGGCGATGGAGGGCGTACCGGCCTACCTGGTGGGGCGGCGCCAAGACGTCATCGGCTGGAACCGGGCGGCGGCGGAGGTCTTCGGGGACTTCGGGGCGCTGCCTGCAGCGGAGCGGAACCTGGTGCGGATGGTGTTCCTGGATCCGGCGACGGCCGAGCTGTACGCGGACTGGGAGTGCCGGGCCTGCGAGGTGGTCAGCAACCTGCGGATGTACGCGGGCCGGCACCCGGAAGACGAGCAGCTGTCCGCGCTGGTCGGTGAGCTGTCGGTGAAGAACGAGGAGTTCCGGCGGCTGTGGGCGGCGCACACGGTGGCCGACAAGACGCACGGGGTGAAGCGGCTGCGGCACCCGTTGGTGGGCGAGCTGAGCCTGTCGTTCCAGACCCTGCGGCTGCCGGACGATCCGGAGCAGGCTCTGGTGGTGTACCACGCGGCGCCCGGCTCGCCCTCCGAGGACGCCCTGCGGATGCTGTCGTCCTGGGCCTCTCCGGCCGCCGCCTGCTCCCCTGCCGGGCGGGCTGCGGCGCCCGCGGACGGGCCGGCCGGGCCGGGGGCCGGGGCGGGGGCCGGGGCGCCGCCCGGGGCCTGAGGCGCCGGTTTCCCTGCGCGACGAGACACAGAGCGGCGGTCGGCCGGGACCCTTCCGGGTCCCGGCCGACCGCCGTGTGCAGGTGGCGCTCCGTCAGGAGGCCGATCCGGCCTTCCACTCGGCCCAGGTCATGTTCCAGCCGTTGAGGCCGTTGTCGGGCTTGATGGTCTTGTCCGGGGAGTTGACCACGGTGACCACGTCGCCGATGAGGGAGTTGTCGAAGAACCAGGCGCCGGGCTGGTTCGGGTCGTTGGCGCCCTTGGCGTCGTTCAGGCCGACACAGCCGTGGCTGGTGTTGGCGCTGCCGAAGATGGAGTCGGCTCCCCAGTAGTTGCCGTGGATGAAGGTGCCCGAGGTGGACAGCCGCATGGCGTGCGGGACGTCCTTGATGTCGTACTCGCCCTTGCCCTCGCCGTCCTTGAAGCCGACGGTGGCGCCGTCCATGCGGGTCTCCTTGAACTTCTCGGAGATCACCATCTGGCCGTTGTAGGTGGGGTTCGACGGGGAGCCCGCCGAGATCGGGATGGTCTTGAGGACCGCGCCGTCCCGGGTGACCGTCATCTGCTTCGTCTTCACGTCGACCGTGGAGACCTGGCTGCGGCCGGTCTTGAAGGTGACGGTCTTGTTCTGGACGCCCTGGACGCCGGGGGCGCCCTGGACGCCGTCGAGCGCCAGCTTCAGGGTGACGGTGGAGTTCGCCTGCCAGTACTGCTCCGGGCGGAAGTCGAGCCGCTGCGGGCTGAACCAGTGGCCGACGACTTCCTGGCCGCTGCTGGAGGAGACCGTGATGGCCGACTGGACGGCCTTCTGGTCCTTGATCGGCTTGTTGAAGGTGATCGAGACCGGCATGCCCACGCCGACGGTCTGGCCGTCGTCGGGGATGAAGGAGCCGACGAAGCTGTTCTCCGGGGAGAGGGTGGTGAAGGAGGCGTTCTCGTGCGCTTCCCTGCCCTCGGCGTCCTTGGCGGTCGCCGCCAGCGCGTACTTCACGGAGCGCTTCAGGGCGGCCGCGGGCTTCCAGCTCTTGCCGTCGGCGGCGATCTTGCCCGCCACGGCCGTGCCCTCGCTGGTCTTCAGCTCCACGTTCGTGAGCGTGCCGTCGCTGACCGTGACGCTCGCCGAGTCGTTCAGGCCGACGTTGGTGGCGCCGTCCTTGGGGGTGATGGTTATTCGCGCCTTGGAGGTGTCCTTCGCCGCCGCCGCGTCCACCTCCGCCTGGGACTTGCTGGCTTCTCCGCTGCCCTTCGGGGCGCTGTCGCCGCCGTCGTTGCAGGCCGAGAGCATCAGTACGCCGCCGAGCACGGCGGACACGGCCACGAGGGACCTCCTCCGCCGCTTGCTGTCCGTCCTCACACGTCACTCCATCGTTGCCGGAAACCCCGGGGCTGCCGTCCCGGGACTGGCCGGGCAGGGGGTATCACCCCCCTGCCACGCCCCTGACAACGCGTTGACGTCGCGGGTCGGTTCCACATTCCGTTCGGATGTGGGCGACCACACGGTCAGGCGTTGTCGTTCTCTTCGTCGTACACCCCATCTTCCTCGTCCAGGTCCCACTCCAGGGACTCGGGGTCGTATTCGACGGGCTCGCTGCTCCAGGATGCCTGGGCCAGCTCCACACCGGGGATGTCCACGACCAGGTCGGTGGGGTCCACCAGGTAGGCCAGGGCCTCCGATTCGTCTTCCCGGACGGCGGACTCGGCGTGGCCGCGCTCCTCGTCCGGCATGAACTCGTCGGCCTTGATGTGGTCGAGTGCGGCTCCGGTGAGTGCCTGCGGATCCGGCACCTCCAGCACCAAATCCACCCGAAGCCGTACGTATCGTGATGTCTCAGCAGGGTTCATACGACGGAGCGTAAGCCCGCGGAAGCCCCGACTTTCCCACGACCCGCCCCTTTCCGTAGCATCAGCGCACACGGCCAATTCGCTGCTGCCACAAGGGGGATCGCACCGTGTCCGCACGTCGACCGCTGCTCACCGCTCTCGGGGCGACCACCCTCCTCGCCGCCCTCTGGTTCGTGCCCTCCGCGGGCGCCGTCGCGCCAGGGCATCCGGCGGGCGCCGCCGGTGCCTCCACGGGCGCGGACGCCACCGGGCAGGCCCCTGCCACGGGCCCGGGTTCCGGTTCTGGTTCCGGTTCCCGTTCCGGCGCGGACCCCGGTCCGGACGCCGCCGCGGCGCGCACCGCCCCGCAGGCCGCGCGGGCACCGCTCCTGCTCGCGGACACCGGGTCCGCGGACACCACGCCGTACCTGCTCGGCGGCACGCTCTGCCTGGGCCTGGGCGCCGGCTGCGTGGCCTTCTCGGTGCGCCGCTCGCAGCACTAGTGCGGTGACCGCACTGGACGCGGGAAGGGGCCGCCCCTCGGGGCGGCCCCTTCCCGCGTCCGTGCGCCGGTCCTCAGGCGAGCGGGCCCGTCACCGATTCGACGGCCTCGACGAGCGCTCCGCTGCGCACGAAGGCGTCGGCGGCGGCGAGGTCGGGGGCGAGGAAGCGGTCCGGGCCGGGTCCCTGCACGCCCGCCGCACGGGCCGCGGCGATCGCGGCCCGGCTGGCGGGGGCGGCGGTGAGCCCGTGGCGCAGCTCGATGGCCCGGGTGGCCGCGTACATCTCGATCGCGACGATCCGGGTCAGGTTGTCGACGGCCGTACGGAGCTTGCGCGCCGCCGACCACCCCATGGAGACGTGGTCCTCCTGCATGGCGGAGGAGGGGATGGAGTCGGCGGAGGCGGGGACCGCGAGCCGCTTCATCTCGCTGACCAGGGCGGCCTGCGTGTACTGGGCGATCATCAGCCCGGAGTCGACGCCGGCGTCGTCCGCGAGGAACGGCGGCAGGCCGTGGGAGCGGTTCTTGTCGAGCAGCCGGTCGGTGCGCCGCTCGGCGATGGAGCCGAGGTCGGCGGCCGCGATGGCGAGGAAGTCCAGGACGTAGGCCACGGGCGCGCCGTGGAAGTTGCCGTTGGACTCGACGCGCCCGTCGGGCAGGACCACCGGGTTGTCCACGGCGGCGGCCAGCTCGCGGGAGGCGACCAGGGCGGCGTGCGCCATGGTGTCGCGGCCGGCCCCGGCCACCTGGGGGGCGCAGCGCACGGAGTAGGCGTCCTGCACGCGCGGTGCGGACTCCTCCTGGAAGTGCCCGGTGAGGCCGGAGCCCTGGAGTACGGCGGCCATGTTGGCGGCGGAGGCGCCCTGGCCGGGGTGCGGGCGGATGGCGTGCAGCTCGGGGGCGAGGACCTTCTCGGTGCCGAGCAGGGCCTCCAGGGTCAGCGCGGCGGTGATGTCGGCCGAGGTGTAGAGCCGGGCGAGGTCGGCGAGGGCCATGACCAGCATGCCGAGCATGCCGTCGGTGCCGTTGAGGAGGGCGAGGCCCTCCTTCTCGCGGAGTTCGACGGGTTCGATGCCGGCTTCGGCGAGCAGCTCCCCGGCGGGGCGCACGGCGCCGTCGGGGCCTTCGGCGTCACCCTCGCCCATGAGCGCGAGCGCGCAGTGGGAGAGCGGCGCGAGGTCGCCGGAGCAGCCGAGGGAGCCGTACTCGTGGACGACGGGGGTGATCCCGGCGTTGAGCACGTCGGCCATGGTCTGCGCCACCGAGGGCCGTACGCCGGTGTGGCCGGAGGCGACGGTCTTGAGCCGCAGGAACATCAGGGCGCGGACGACCTCCCGCTCCACGCGCGGGCCCATGCCGGCGGCGTGCGAGCGGACGATGTTGCGCTGGAGCTGGGCGCGCAGCTCGGGGCTGATGTGCCGGGAGGCGAGCGCACCGAAGCCGGTGGACACGCCGTAGACGGGCTCGGGCTTGGCGGCGAGGGCGTCGACGATCTCGCGGGAGCGGGCGAGGGCGTCGAGCGCCTCGCCGGACAGCTCGACCCGTGCGTTGCCGCGGGCGACGGCGATGACGTCCTCGGCGGTGGTCCCGGACGTCCCCACCACGACAGTGTGCATATCCATATTCAGCACCCTACGGATTGAATCGCTACCTGTCACTAGCCAGTTCTGTCACGAGTCGCACCCGGCTGGGCCCCTTACCGACGACCGGCCCACCGCCGGCCCCGCCGCCCCTACCCGCGCCCCCGGAAGCGCCGCCGGTCGGCGCTGCCCTCCTGGGCGGCGTCGGCGAGGCGCACCACCGCGGTGTCCCGGCCCGCCACCACGGGCTTGGGCGAGCGCGCCGCCTTGGCCTTGTACTGGGCGGCGTCGGCGAGCCGGAAGAGCCGCCGGGAGGACTGCACCGGGCCGATGGGGTCGCCGGTGGACGCCACCCCGCAGGCCACGCCCTCGCCCAGCTCCAGGTCCGCGGCCCGGGTGCACAGCTCTTCGGTGACCCGCACCACCTCGTCGGCGCTCGGCCCCACCCCGACCAGGCAGAACTCGTCGCCGCCGAGCCGGGCCGCCAGGGCGCCGGGCAGTATGGCCCCGCACAGGCTGAGGACCGAGCCGAAGCGTTCCAGCAGCCGGTCGCCCATGGCGTGGCCCAGGGTGTCGTTGACCTTCTTGAGCCCGTTGAGGTCGCAGACCACCAGGCTGACCACCACCCCGGTCCGGCGGTGCTCCTCCAGCGCCTCGTCGAGCCGCATGTCCACGGCCCGCCGGTTGGCGAGGCCGGTGAGCGGGTCGGTGAAGGCGAGCCGGCGGGCTTCCTCCAGCCGCTCGTTCTGCGCGAGCCCGGCCGCCACCACGGCGGCCAGGACGGTCGCGAACTCGGCGTCGTCCTCGTCGAAGTCCGGCAGTCCCTCGTCACGGGCGACGTACAGCTCCCCCCAGGCGCGCCCGCTGAGCACCACGGGGGCCACCACGCAGGTTGCGCGCCCGCGGCGGCGCAGGGCCTCGCCGCGGCGTCCGGGGCGGTTGCCGACGGCGCTCTCGACCCACGCGTGCGGCCCGCCGCCGCCGGCCCAGCGCTCGTGGAGGAACTCGGCGATCTCGGGGAAATCATGCACGGGATAGGACTCGTCCTCGGGGAACTCCTCCTCGCCGGGGCGCCGCTCGCCCTCGTTGACCAGCACCCGCAGGCGGCCCCGCTCCCGCTCCCACGCGGAGATCGCGGCGAATGAGCCGTCCAGTGCGGTCCGCGCCCCCCGCGCAGCCGCCCGCACACTGTCCCGCGGCGCGCACGCCGCGGCCATCGCCTGCGCGAGGCTCACCAAGGCTCGCAGCCGCCCGTCAACTCCCATCACCCCACACTAGGGAGTTTTGCCCGATTTGGTGACGGCGGGCGCGACAGGAGGGACGCCGTGGACACCGCGGGCGGCCGACCGCGACCGCCCGTTGCCGACCGTTACCGGCCGTGACGGCCCGGAAAGGGGCCGCCGCCACCGGGCGGTCCCCCCGCCGCCGACGCCCCACCGCGGCCCGTGCTCCGGGCGGTCCCCCCGCCGCCGACGCCCCGCCGCGGCCGTGATCGCGCGGCCCGCCGCGGGCTACTCCCCCGGCCAGTTCGGCTTGCGCTTCTCGTTGAACGCCGCGACGCCCTCGGCCCGGTCCCCGGAGAAGGCCACGCTGCGCCATGCGGCGTCCTCGATCTCCAGCCCGGCCGCCAGGTCCATCCCGTGCCCCAGCCGCAGCGCCCGCTTGGCCGCGCGCAGCCCCACGGGGGAGTTGGCCGCCATCCGGGCGGCCAGGGCCAGCGCCTCGGCCGTGTCCTGCCCGGCGGCGACCACCGAGTCCACCAGGCCCAGGGCTAGGGCCTCGGCCGCCTCCACCCGGCGGGCGGTGAAGATCAGCTCGGCCGCCCGGGCCGCCCCCACCCGGCGCGGCAGCAGCTGCGTGCCCCCGCCGCCCGGGATCACCCCCACCGAGACCTCGGGCAGGCCGACCACGGCCGTCTCGTCCGCCACGATCACGTCGCAGGCCAGCGCCAGCTCGAAGCCGCCGCCCAGGGCGAAGCCGTGCACGGCCGCCACGGTGGGCATCGGCAGCTCCAGGACGCCCCCGTACGCCCCGCGGGTGGTCGGGCGCTGCCGCACCAGCTCGGCGTCGGACAGGGAGTTGCGCTCCTTGAGGTCGGCCCCGACGCAGAAGGCCCGCTCGGCCGCGGAGGAGAGCACCACCACCCGCACGGAGGGGTCCGCGGCCAGCTCGGCGCAGGCCGCCCCGATGGCCCGGGCCATCTCCGTCGACACCGCGTTCATCGCCTTGGGCCGGTCCAGGACCAGCTCCGCGACCCCGTCGTCACCGTGCCGACGTACTGCTACGAACTCCGACTGCACCGACACAGGACCCTCCCGGTTAACGAACGTTACCCGGGGATCCTAGGCTTCCGCCGCGTGAGCGACCAGGGCTCCACGACCCCGAGCCCGCGGACCGGCCGCTGCCACATCGGCTGCAGCGCGAAGCGGTAGGACGGACCGTCCTCGGGCGCCGCCTCCGCCTCCTTCTCCGACACCGGAGCGGCCCCGGTCCGGGACAGCTCCTCGGCCATCGCCCCGTCCACCAGCACCGCGTCCTTCGGCGCTATCGACGTGAGCCGGCTCGCCAGGTTCACCGTGGTGCCGAAGACGTCGCCCATCCGCGTGGTGACCGTGCCGAAGGCGATGCCGACCCGCAGCTCGGGCATCTGGGGGTCGGCCTCCATGGTCTCGATGAGCCGCAGGGCGATCTCCGCCGCCGTGCCCGCGTCGTCCGCGCAGTACAGCACCTCGTCGCCCAGCGTCTTGATCAGCCGGCCGCCGTACGCGGCGACCAGGTCCGCCGCCGTCGTCTCGAAGTTCTCGACGAGCTCGCCGAGCTCCTCCTCCTCCAGCCGCCGCGTCAGCCGGGTGAAGCCGACCAGGTCCGCGAAGCCCACCGCGAGCCGCCGGTCGACCATCTCCTCGTCGTCCGCCACCTGGACCACCCGCCCGGTGGCCGCCGCCAGCTGCCGCCGCCACACGTAGACGAGGAACTCCTCCAGCTCCGGCAGCAGCAGCTCGACCAGCGGGTACGTGACCTCGGTACGGGTCATGCCCGGCTCCGGCGGCTCGGTGAGCCCCTCCAGGAACGAGTCGATCTGCCACTCCGCCAGCCGGGCCGTGGTCTGCCCGGTGGAACGGGCCACCTGGACCGCCATCGGCTCGCTCAGCAGCCCCGCCTCCACCAGGCCCGCCAGACGGCGCAGAGCCAGCACGTCGGCCTCCGTGAGCGCCTTGGCCTGCCCGATGTCGGCGAAGCCCATGGCCCGCCAGAAGCGGGAGGCGAGCTCCATGGAGACGCCGGCGCTGCGGGCGGCCTGGAAGGGCGTGTACCGGCGCTCGGCGCCCAGGATCAGCTGCTCCAGGCGGATGGCGAGGGGGTCGGCCGTCGGCTGGACCGTGTGGTCGACCTCGTGGTGGGGCGTGTGCTGGTCCCGGCCGATGGGGGTGCCCGGGCCGGAACCGGGGCCGCCGGCCCCGGCGGACGCGCTGGACGTAGGGTCGTCGACGGTCAAGGGCCGCCTCCTGTCCATTCCGTGCGCACTGCCCTGCCGAACCGGTGGATCACCGCGAGGACCGGGATCGCCTAAACCATACGGCAGGTGTGCCGTACCTCACTCCTTCTCCACGGGTCAGTGGACGGACCTGAGGTGCACGACGTCGCCCGCACCGACCGCCTCGTGCCGGTCCTCCGCCGTACGGATCACCAGGCGGCCGTCGGTGTCGACCGCCTCGGCCGTTCCGGTGAGGGTGCGGCCGCCCGGCAGCTCGGCGCGGACGTGCCGGCCCAGGGTGGCGCAGCCGGCCGCGTAGGTCTCCTGGAGGCCGCTGGACGCAGGGTCGCCTCCGGCGGCCCGCCAGTCCCCGTACCACTGCTCCAGGGAGCGCAGGACGGCCCTCAGGAGCGGGTCCCGGTCGGTCACGGCGGCCCGGGCGAGCGCCAGGGAGCCCGCGGCGGGCACCGGCAGCTCGTCCTCGGTCAGGGTGACGTTGAGCCCGATCCCGATGACCACTCCTGCCCCGGAGCCCCCGGAGCCTTCGGCCCCGGCGGCGCCCCCTGCCACCCGCTCGGCCAGGATGCCGCCGGTCTTGCGCTCCTGGCCGTCCACGCACACCAGCAGGTCGTTGGGCCATTTGAGGGAGGTGTCCACCCCCGCGGCGCGGGACAGCCCGGTGGCGGTGGCCACCCCGGCCAGCAGCGTCAGCCAGCCCCAGCGCTCCTGCGGCACCGCGTCGCCGGGCTTGAGCAGGACGGAGAAGAACAGACCGGAGCGGGCCGGTGCGACCCAGCTGCGGTCCAGCCGCCCGCGCCCGGCGCTCTGCTCCTCGGCGACGAGCACGGCCCCCTCGGGCAGGGTCGCGGCCCGGGCGGCGAGGTCGCTGTTGGTGGAGCCGGTGGCGGCGACCACCTCCAGGGAGGTCCACAGCCCGCCGTCGGTGACGACGGCCCTGCGCAGGGCCGCGGCGTTCAGGGGCGGCCGGTCAAGGTTGGACCAACGACCGGCGGAAGCACCTGCTGAGGCATCTGATGGCGTCATGCAACCCACATTAGGTGTGTCAAACGCCGCACTGCCGAGCGCCATGCCCGCCGTTACGCTACGCACCAGTAGCCAGCACCAGTCAATCAATTGACCAGGCCGTTGACACCACGCAGGGAGCCGCGACCCCGATGTCACAACCGTCAGAGCCGATCGACATGCACACCACCGCGGGCAAGATCGCGGACTTGCAGCGCCGCATCGACGAGGCCACCCATGCCGGGTCGGCGCGGGCCGTCGAGAAGCAGCACGCCAAGGGCAAGCTGACGGCGCGTGAGCGGATCGCCCTCCTCCTCGACGAGGGCTCCTTCGTGGAGCTGGACGAGTTCGCCCGGCACCGCTCCACCAACTTCGGCCTGGAGAAGACCCGTCCGTACGGCGACGGCGTCGTCACCGGGTACGGCACCGTCGACGGACGCCCCGTCGCCGTGTTCTCCCAGGACTTCACGGTCTTCGGCGGAGCCCTCGGCGAGGTCTACGGTCAGAAGATCATGAAGGTCATGGACTTCGCGCTGAAGACCGGCTGCCCGCTGGTCGGCATCAACGACTCCGGCGGCGCCCGCATCCAGGAGGGCGTCAGCGCGCTCGGCATGTACGGGGAGATCTTCCGCCGCAACGTCCACGCCTCGGGGGTGATCCCGCAGATCAGCCTGGTCGTGGGGCCCTGTGCGGGCGGCGCGGTGTACTCCCCCGCCATCACCGACTTCACCGTCATGGTCGACCAGACCTCGCACATGTTCATCACCGGGCCCGACGTCATCAAGACGGTCACCGGCGAGGACGTGGGCTTCGAGGAGCTGGGCGGGGCACGGACGCACAACAGCACCTCCGGCGTCGCCCACCACATGGCCGGGGACGAGAAGGACGCCATCGAGTACGTCAAGTCCCTGCTGGCGTACCTGCCGTCGAACAACCTGTCCGAGCCGCCGGCCTTCCCGGAGGAGGCGGACACCGAGGTCACCGACACCGACCGCGAGCTCGACGTGCTGATCCCGGACAGCGCGAACCAGCCGTACGACATGCACACCGTGATCGAGCACGTGCTGGACGACGGCGAGTTCCTGGAGACGCAGTCCCTCTTCGCGCCGAACATCCTGACCGGCTTCGGCCGGGTCGAGGGCCACCCGGTGGGCATCGTCGCCAACCAGCCGATGCAGTTCGCCGGCTGCCTGGACATCGACGCCTCCGAGAAGGCCGCCCGGTTCGTCCGGACCTGCGACGCCTTCAACGTCCCGGTGCTGACCTTCGTGGACGTGCCGGGCTTCCTGCCGGGCACGGACCAGGAGTACAACGGGATCATCCGGCGCGGCGCGAAGCTGATCTACGCGTACGCCGAGGCCACCGTGCCGCTGATCACCGTCATCACCCGCAAGGCCTTCGGCGGCGCGTACGACGTCATGGGCTCCAAGCACCTGGGCGCCGACCTCAACCTGGCCTGGCCGACCGCCCAGATCGCCGTCATGGGCGCGCAGGGGGCAGTGAACATCCTGCACCGGCGCACCCTGGCCGAGGCCGCTCCCGAGGAGGTCGAGGAGACCCGGGCGCGGCTGATCGCCGAGTACGAGGACGCGCTGCTGAACCCGTACACGGCCGCCGAGCGCGGGTACATCGACGCGGTGGCCATGCCGTCCGAGACCCGGGCGCACGTGGTCAAGGGGCTGCGCCAGCTGCGGACCAAGCGGGAGTCCCTGCCGCCGAAGAAGCACGGCAACATCCCCCTCTAGCCCCTCAGGAGGTCTCTGTGGTGATCAAGGTCGTCAAGGGCAACCCGACCCCGGAGGAGCTGGCCGCCGCCCTCGCGGTGGTCCAGGCGCGCGCTGCGGCGCTGGCCTCCCAGCCGTCCGGGGTGCAGGAGGTGGCCGCCCAGTGGTCGCACCCGGCCCGGGTGGCCCGGCACCGGCTGCACCAGCCGGGGCCGCGCGCGTGGGCCCGTACGTACTGGCCGGGATAGCCGGATGGGGTGATCGGACGGTGGCGCCTGAGTACCCGTACTCAGGCGCCGCCGCCGTTCCCGGGGCCAGGATCGGGGCATGCTCTGGTCCGACCCTAAGAACGAGCCGCCCGAGGACATGCGCGACGTGCAGGCGATGATCCGGCGGCTGACCGTGGTGATCGCCGTCGCCATGCTCGTGGCGGTCTACGTGCTGGGCGTGGACATGGGCTTCTAGACCCGCCCTCCCGGAACCCGCCGGCCCGTGTCGGGGGCGCCGGGCGCCCGCCTGCGGCCGGGCCCGGAGGGGTCCGGCCGCGCCCCTACGATGGGGCCATGACCGCTACCCCGCTGCCCGCGACCGGGCGCCAGCTCGTCCTCGCCTCCGCCTCCCCCGCCCGGCTGAACCTGCTGCGCCAGGCCGGGCTGGCCCCGCACGTGATCGTGAGCGGCTTCGACGAGGACGCCCTGGAGCACGAGGAGCCGGCCGAGCTGGCACTGGCGCTGGCCGAGGCGAAGGCGGCCGTGGTGGCCGCCCTGGACGAGGCCGCGGGCGCCCTGGTGATCGGCTGCGACTCGGTGCTGGAGCTGGACGGCGAGGCGCTGGGCAAGCCGGCGGACGCCGCGGAGGCCACCGCCCGCTGGACCTCCATGCGCGGCCGGGCGGGCGTGCTGCGCACCGGCCACTGCGTGATCGACACGGCGAGCGGCCGTCAGGTCTCGGCGACGGCGTCCACGACGGTGCGGTTCGGCGAGCCGACGGACGCCGAGGTCGCCGCGTACGTGGCCAGCGGCGAGCCGCTGCACGTGGCCGGGGCCTTCACCCTGGACGGGCTGTCGGCGCCCTTCATCGAGGGCATCGACGGGGACCCGGGGAACGTGATCGGCCTGTCGCTGCCGCTGCTGCGCTCCCTGCTGGCCGAACTGGGCGTGTCCATCACGGACTTGTGGGCTTGAGCGATCCGTGCGGCGGCGCGGGCGGCGGCCCGTCCGCGACCTCCGGCCGGGCCGGGCCGGGCGCGTAGAGCACCAGGGCGAGGACCACGAGGCACAGGATCAGCATCAGCGCCGCGAAGGCGGCCCAGCCCACGAGGGCGACGGCGAGCATGCCCAGCACCCCGTGGGTGACGGCCGCGACGACGAGCAGGATGCGGCCGAAGCGGCCGGGGGCCCGGTCCCGGACGGCGGCGACGGCGAGCAGGACGGCGCACAGCAGGAGGAAGGCGCCCGTGCCCGCCCCCATCGCATAGGTTGCCTTGGACATGACATCCGGGTCGCTGCCCGCGATGGACATCGACTGGCTCGCCGTGGTCCTGCCGAGCACGACGTGGACGAGGACGAGCACCGCCGCCTCCACGACGAGCACGACCGCGGCCAGTGCGGCCACGAGCCTCCGCAGCACCACTCCCCCACCCCCCTCACCTCACAAGCCTGTTCGACGCCAGGAGGCTACTAACGGGTAAACGTACGGACAAGGGGTCCGGCCCGCTTCGTTGCGGCGGGGTGACCCGCGCGGCGGGCGCACAAGGGATTCCCGGCCCGTTCGTAGGGATTCGACAAAGAATCGCCCGGGGCCGCTGACCCGGTGGACAGAGACCCCGCACGCGTCCCGGGGTTACTGTGCAGTCGGGGACCCCCCTTACGAGGGGCGCCACAAGGGCTTTCCAGCCTGGAGCCGGACTCGAATCACACTCCGTGTGGGCAAGCTCACCACTGGATAAGGGTCGTAAGGCCGTGTGGGCTGTCCCTAAACTCAGCTTGTTTCAAGGAGGGAGCCATCGTGCGCAAGGTGCTCATCGCCAACCGTGGCGAAATCGCTGTCCGCGTTGCTCGGGCCTGCCGGGATGCCGGAATCGGGAGCGTAGCCGTCTACGCCGATCCGGACCGGGACGCCCTGCACGTCCGCGCGGCGGACGAAGCTTTCGCGTTGGGCGGTGACACCCCGGCCGCCAGCTACTTGGACATCTCCAAGGTCCTGCAGGCCGCAGCCGATTCCGGTGCGGACGCCATCCATCCCGGATACGGGTTCCTGTCCGAGAACGCGGAGTTCGCCCAGGCCGTCATCGACGCGGGCCTGACCTGGATCGGCCCGCCGCCGCAGGCCATCCGCGATCTCGGCGACAAGGTCGCCGCCCGGCACATCGCCCAGCGGGCCGGCGCGCCGCTCGTCGCCGGCACCCCGGACCCCGTGTCCGGCGCCGACGAGGTCGTCGCGTTCGCCAAGGAACACGGCCTGCCGATCGCGATCAAGGCCGCCTTCGGCGGCGGCGGCCGCGGTCTGAAGGTCGCCCGCACCCTCGAAGAGGTGCCGGAGCTGTACGACTCGGCCGTCCGTGAGGCCGTGGCCGCCTTCGGCCGCGGCGAGTGCTTCGTCGAGCGCTACCTGGACAAGCCGCGGCACGTCGAGACCCAGTGCCTGGCCGACAGCCACGGCAACGTGGTCGTCGTCTCCACCCGTGACTGCTCGCTCCAGCGGCGGCACCAGAAGCTGGTCGAGGAGGCCCCGGCGCCGTTCCTGACCGAGGCTCAGAACGCCGAGCTGTACGCCGCCTCGAAGGCGATCCTGAAGGAGGCCGGCTACGTCGGCGCCGGCACGGTCGAGTTCCTGGTCTCCGCGGACGGCCTGATCTCCTTCCTGGAGGTCAACACCCGCCTGCAGGTCGAGCACCCGGTCACCGAAGAGGTCTCCGGCATCGACCTGGTCCGCGAGATGTTCCGCATCGCGGACGGCGAGGAGCTCGGCTACGGCGACCCGGTGCTGCGCGGTCACTCGATCGAGTTCCGCATCAACGGCGAGGACCCGGGCCGCGGCTTCCTGCCCGCCCCCGGCACGGTCACCCGCTTCGACGCCCCGTCCGGTCCGGGCGTCCGCCTCGACGCGGGCGTGGAGTCCGGCTCGGTCATCGGCCCGGCCTGGGACTCCCTGCTGGCGAAGCTGATCGTCACCGGCGCCACCCGCGAGCAGGCCCTCCAGCGGGCCGCCCGTGCGCTCGCCGAGTTCGAGGTCGAGGGCATGGCCACCGCCATCCCCTTCCACCGCGCGGTCGTGACCGACCCGGCGTTCGCCCCCACCGACGGCAGCCCCTTCACCGTCTTCACCCGCTGGATCGAGACCGAGTTCGTCAACGAGATCCCGGCCTTCACCGCTCCGGCGGCGGAGGACACCGAGGACGAGCCGGGCCGCGAGACGGTGGTCGTCGAGGTCGGCGGCAAGCGCCTGGAGGTCTCGCTGCCGTCCTCGCTGGGCATGACCCTGGCCCGTACGGCCGCCGCGGGCGGCGCCAAGCCGAAGCGGCGCGCGGCCAAGAAGTCCGGTCCGGCCGCCTCCGGCGACACCCTCGCCTCCCCGATGCAGGGCACGATCGTCAAGGTCGCGGTCGAGGAGGGCCAGCAGGTCACCGAGGGCGAGCTGGTCGTCGTCCTGGAGGCGATGAAGATGGAGCAGCCGCTCAACGCGCACCGCTCCGGCACCATCGTGGGCCTGACCGCCGAGGTCGGCGCCTCCCTCACCTCGGGCGCCACGATCTGCGAGATCAAGGACTGACACCCGCGCCCCGTCGCAGAACCGGCCCGGCCGCTCCCAGCGGCCGGGCCGGTTCTGCGTCGTACGGCCTCGGCGGACGGTCCTCAACCGGCCGGTCCGCGGCCGGACGGGACAGGCAGGACGGGACAGGCAGGAGCAGACGGTCTAGCGCCGGCGCATGTCCGCGACGCGGGCCCGCTCCGCCTGCTGCTCCAGCATGCCGGCGGGCGCACTGCGCAGCTGGGCCGTGGGCCCGCCCCGCCGCTGCACCGGCAGCGGGGACTCCCGGCGCGGGCGCCGCCCCTGCATGCCGTCCACACCGCCGGAGGCGGCCGCACCGGCCACGGTGATCTGGACGCCCTGGTCGGCCAGCGCTTGCAGTTCGGTCGCGGCCCGGTCGTCGTGCGGTGGAGGCTCGTCGGTGACGAGCCGGGTCATCACGTCGGTCGGCACGGTCTGGAACATGGTGTCGGTGCCGAGCTTCGTGTGGTCGGCCAGCACCACCACCTCGGCAGCCGCCTGCACCAGCGCCCGGTCCACGCTCGCGGAGAGCATGTTGGATGTGGACAGTCCGCGCTCGGCGGTCAGCCCGCTGCCCGACAGGAAGGCCCGGGAGACCCGCAGGCCCTGGAGGGACTGCTCGGCCCCGCTGCCCACGAGGGCGTAGTTGGACCCGCGCAGGGTGCCGCCGGTCATCACCACCTCCACCCGGTTGGCGTGCGCCAGGGCCTGGGCGACGAGCAGCGAGTTGGTGACGACGGTCAGTCCGGGCACCCGGGCGAGCCGGCGGGCCAGCTCCTGGGTCGTGGTGCCCGCGCCGACGACGACTGCCTCGCCCTCTTCGACGAGGCCGGCCGCGACATCGGCAATGGCGGTCTTCTCCGCCGTCGCGAGATGGGACTTTTGCGGAAAGCCGGACTCCCGCGTGAAACCGCCCGGCAAGACCGCACCGCCGTGCCGGCGGTCGAGGAGTCCTTCTGCCTCCAGTGCCCGCACGTCCCGCCGTACGGTCACTTCGGAGGTCTGGACGACGCGGGCGAGCTCCCGGAGCGAAACCGCTCCGTTGGCCCGCACCATTTCGAGGATCAATTGGCGACGTTCTGCAGCGAACACGAAACTGACAGTAACCCCAACGACCGTCTGCTTTCAGCTCTTTGCGCCGGAATACCGAAGTTGTCCATAACGTGGGGTGACTAGTGGTATACGCGGCCCGTCGAGCGGGTGAATCTCCGGCTGCACCGCCGCACCCCGCCCCAAAGTCCTTGCGGTGTGCGGCGGTTCGTGCCGGTTACGCCTCTCCCTCGGCCTTCCGGGCGTGCAGCTGCCGCGCCACCTCGGCGATCGAACCCGACAGGGAGGGGTACACGGTGAACGCGTTTGCGATCTGCTCGACCGTCAGATTGTTGTCGACCGCGATCGAGATGGGGTGGATGAGCTCGCTGGCGCGGGGCGAGACGACCACGCCGCCGACGACGATGCCGGTGCCGGGCCGGCAGAACAGCTTCACGAAGCCGTCCCGGATGCCCTGCATCTTGGCGCGCGCGTTGCGCAGCAGCGGGAGCTTCACCACGCGGGCGTCGATCCGGCCCGCGTCCACGTCGGCCTGGGTGTAGCCCACGGTGGCGATCTCGGGGTCGGTGAAGACGTTCGAGGAGACCGTCTTCAGGTTCAGCGGGGCCACCGCGTCACCGAGGAAGTGGTACATCGCGATGCGGCCCTGCATCGCGGCGACGGAGGCCAGGGCGAAGACGCCCGTCACGTCGCCGGCCGCGTACACGCCCGGGGAGGAGGTGCGGGAGACCTTGTCGGTCCAGATGTGGCCCGACTCCTTGAGCCGGACCCCGGACTCCTCCAGGTTCATGTTCGCCGTGTTCGGGATGGCGCCGACCGCCATCAGGCAGTGCGTGCCGGAGATGACCCGGCCGTCGGCGAGGGTGACCTCGACCCGGTCGCCGACCCGCTTGGCGGACTCGGCGCGGGCCCGCGAGATCACGTTCATGCCGCGGCGGCGGAAGACGTCCTCCAGGACGGCGGCCGCGTCCGGGTCCTCGCCGGGGAGCACCCGGTCGCGGGAGGACACCAGGGTCACCCGCGAGCCGAGGGCCTGGTAGGCGCCGGCGAACTCGGCGCCGGTCACACCGGAGCCGACCACGATGAGCTCCTCCGGGAGCTCGTCGAGGTCGTAGACCTGCGTCCAGTTCAGGATGCGCTCGCCGTCGGGCATCGCGTCCGGGATCTCGCGGGGGTGCCCGCCGGTCGCGATGAGCACCGCGTCGGCGGTCAGGATCTGCTCGGAGCCGTCGGCCGCGGTGACGATCACGTCCCGGGTGCCGTCGATGCCCTGCGGGCCGCCGAGCCTGGCCCGGCCGCGCACCACGCGCGCCCCGGCCCGGGTGACGGAGGCGGTGATGTCGTGCGACTGGGCGAGCGCGAGGCGCTTGACGCGCCGGTTCACCTTGCCGAGGTCCACGCCCACGACGCGCGCGGCCTGCTCGATGTGCGGGGTGTCGTCCGCGACGACGATGCCGAGCTCTTCGTAGGAGGAGTCGAAGGTGGTCATCACCTCGGCGGTCGCGATAAGGGTCTTGGAGGGTACGCAGTCGGTGAGGACCGAGGCCCCTCCCAGGCCGTCGCAGTCCACGACGGTCACCTCCGCGCCGAGCTGGGCCCCTACCAGGGCCGCCTCGTACCCGCCGGGTCCGCCGCCGATGATCACGATCCGGGTCACGAAAAGTCCGCCTCACGTCTACCCGGCCGGCTGCCGCCCCGGCCGGTGTTCCGGGGGGTCTCCCCGGGGGATGCATTCCGTGCCCCATTGTCCCGCACGCTCCGCGGTGCTTCGCGCCTGGTCCCACCATCCGGGCACGCGGCCACGCCCACCCCTCCCGTACCCTCGACCCCATGTCGCTCTACGCCGCGTACGCCGGCAACCTCGACCCGCGGCTGATGACGCGCCGCGCTCCGCATTCGCCGCTGCGCGGCACGGGCTGGATCAACGACTGGCGGCTGACCTTCGGCGGCGAGCAGATGGGGTGGGAGGGCGCACTGGCCACGGTCGTCGAAGCCCCCCGCCACCAGGTCTTCGTCGCCCTGTACGACATCGCGCCGCTGGACGAGGACTCGATGGACCGCTGGGAAGGCGTCGGGCTCGACATCTACCGCCGGATGCGGGTGCGGGTGCACACGCTGGACGGCGAGGAGGCGGCCTGGGTGTACGTCCTGAACGGCTACGAGGGCGGCCTGCCCTCGGCCCGCTACCTCGGCGAGATCGCCGACGCCGCGGAATCCGCGGGCGCCCCCCACGACTACGTGATGGAAATCCGCAAGCGCCCCTGCTGACCCTGCGGGCACGACCCCGCAGGTCCCGTGCACGGTCCCGTGCACGCGACGGGGACGATTCGGCGGAAACGACAAGGCAACGATCCGAACACCGTGAGCTGTGCCATCTACGCGCGTAGGGATTGAGCGGTTACGCTCGACGCGTGAACGCATCTGTTACCGATCCCCACGCTGCCGCAGACGCCGCCGCCGCACGTCTGCGTGAGCTCACCGGCGCCGAGACCCACGACGTCGCCCTCGTCATGGGCTCCGGCTGGGCCCCCGCCGCCCAGGCGCTCGGCGCCCCCGAGGCCGAGTTCCCGGTCACCGAGCTGCCCGGCTTCCCGCCGCCCGCCGTCGAGGGCCACGGCGGAAAGATCCGCTCGTACAAGATCGGCGACAAGCGCGCGCTGCTCTTCCTCGGCCGGACCCACTACTACGAGGGCCGCGGCGTCGCCGCCGTCGCCCACGGCGTGCGCACCGCCGTCGCCGCCGGCTGCAAGACCGTCGTGCTGACCAACGGCTGCGGCGGCCTGCGCGAGGGCATGAAGCCCGGCCAGCCGGTCCTCATCAGCGACCACCTCAACCTGACGGCGACCTCGCCGATCATCGGCGCGAACTTCGTGGACCTCACCGACCTGTACTCGGCGCGGCTGCGCGCCCTGTGCAAGGAGATCGACGAGACCCTCGAAGAGGGCGTCTACGTGCAGTTCCCCGGCCCGCACTACGAGACCCCGGCCGAGATCAACATGATCCGCGTCATGGGCGCCGACCTGGTCGGCATGTCGACCGTGCTGGAGGCCATCGCCGCCCGCGAGGCCGGCGCCGAGGTGCTCGGCATCTCCCTGGTCACCAACCTGGCGGCGGGCATCTCCGGCGAGCCGCTGAACCACGAAGAGGTGCTCCAGGCCGGCCGCGACTCGGCCGCGCGGATGGGCACGCTGCTGACCCGGGTCCTCGCCCGCATCTGAGGCACCGGACCGTACGAGAGGTAAGGCGGAAGTAGTGCAGGAACAGGACGACCTGATCACCCGGGCGCAGGCCTGGCTGGCCGAGGACCCGGACCCGGAGACCGCGGGGGAGCTCGCGCGCCTCATCGAGGCGGGCGACACCGCCGAGCTGGCGGACCGCTTCCGCGGCACGCTCCAGTTCGGCACCGCCGGGCTGCGCGGCGAGATCGGCGCGGGTCCGATGCGGATGAACCGCTCCGTGGTCATCCGGGCCGCGGCGGGCCTCGCGGCCTACCTCAAGGCCCGGGGCCACGCCGGCGGCCTGGTCGTCGTCGGCTACGACGCGCGCTACAAGTCGGCCGACTTCGCCCGCGACACCGCCGCCGTGATGACCGGCGCCGGTCTGCGCGCGGCCATCCTGCCCCGCCCGCTGCCGACGCCCGTCCTCGCGTACGCCATACGGCACCTGGGCGCCGTGGCGGGCGTCGAGGTGACCGCGAGCCACAACCCTCCCCGGGACAACGGCTACAAGGTCTACCTCGGCGACGGCTCGCAGATCGTCTCCCCGGCGGACGTGGAGATCGCGGCGGAGATCGCCCGCGTGGACACCCTCGCCTCGGTCCCCCGTCCGGAATCCGGCTGGGAGGAGCTCGGCGACGAGGTCCTGGAGGCCTACCTGGCCCGTACGGACGCGGTCCTGACCCCCGGGTCGCCGCGGAGCGTGCGGACCGTCTACACCGCCCTGCACGGCGTGGGCAAGGACGTCGTCATGGCGGCCTTCGCCCGGCACGGCTTCCCCGAGCCGGTCCTGGTCGCCGAGCAGGCCGAACCGGACCCGGCCTTCCCGACGGTCGCCTTCCCCAACCCGGAGGAGCCGGGCGCGATGGACCTGTCCTTCGCGAAGGCCGCGGAGACCGGCCCGGACATCGTGATCGCCAACGACCCGGACGCGGACCGCTGCGCGGTCGCGGTGCCGGCCGGGGACGGCTGGCGGATGCTGCGCGGCGACGAGGTCGGCGCGCTGCTGGCGGCCCACCTCGTCGGCAAGGGCGCGCAGGGCGTCTTCGCGGAGTCCATCGTCTCCTCCAGTCTGCTGGGCCGGATCGCGCAGGCGGCGGGCGTCGGTCACGAGGAGACCCTGACGGGCTTCAAGTGGATCGCCCGCGTGGAGGGCCTGCGCTACGGCTACGAGGAGGCGCTCGGCTACTGCGTGGACCCCGAGGGCGTCCGCGACAAGGACGGCGTCACGGCCGCCCTGCTGGTGGCGGAGCTGGCCTCGGAGCTCAAGGAGCAGGGCCGCACCCTGACCGACCTGCTGGACGACCTGGCGCTGGCCCACGGCCTGCACGCCACCGACCAGCTGTCGGTCCGCGTCTCGGACCTGTCGGTCATCGCCTCGGCGATGGCGCAGCTGCGGGCGCAGCCGCCGGTCGCGCTGGCGGGTCTGCGGGTCGCCTCTGCGGAGGACCTGGCCGAGGGGACACAGTCCCTCCCGCCGACGGACGGCCTGCGCTACCACCTGGACGGGGCCCATGCGGCGCGGGTGATCGTCCGGCCGTCGGGCACGGAGCCGAAGCTGAAGTGCTACCTGGAGGTCGTCGTCCCGGTGGCCGGGGCCGCGGACCTCGCCGCGGCGCGGATCCGCGGCCAGGAGGTCCTGGACGCCATCAAGAAGGACCTGGCGGCCGCGGCCGGCATCTGACCCCGAGTCCTCCCTCCGGCGTACGCGACGGCTTCCCGAGCTCCGGCCCGGGGGGCCGTCGGCGTACCCGGCGGGCGCCTCAGGAGGGCGAGGGCGTCGGGCGGACGATCTCGCCCAGGGTCGGCACCGACTCGGGGCGGGTGCGGACCGCCTCGGTGCACTCCCAGGCCCGCGGCGGATCGGCGTCCGGTCCGCCGAGGACCACCGGTCCCGGGCCCGCCGAGACCGCCTCGCTGCCCGCCAGGGTGCACACGATCTGCGACAGCGCCACCGGTGGCAGGTCCTCCGGCTTGCGGCTCAGCCGCACCGTGCCAGCCGGGTCGCCGGGCCGCGGTGCGCCCGCGGTCATGTCCGCCGGGACCCCGGTGCTGAAACCGGCGTCCCGTTCCTGCGCCGACGGGGTCCGCTCCAGCGCTTCGAGCAGGGCCTGCGCGACGAGCGCCACGGGATCGCGTACGGCCCTCTTCTCGGGGACCGGCACCACGCGCTCCACGCCCACCAACTGGGATCCGCAGACCAGTTCCACCGTGGCCCGGAAGCCCTGCACGGTGTCCTGCCCGGCAGGCTGGCCCGGCGTGTCGCAGGACACCCGTGAGGGGGCCGGGCCCACGTCCACGGGGACCTGCGTCGCCCGGATCCCGCAGCCCGGCAGCAGGCCCGCGGCCACCAGCCCCAGCAGGGCCGCCGCCGCCCGGTTCCTACGCGTCCTCGTCACCCTCAAGCACCTTCCCCACGTCCACCGGCAGCCGCAGCGTGAACAGCGCCCCGCCCTGGGGCGCGTTGGCGGCGGTGATGTCCCCGCCGTGGATGTGCGCGTTCTCCACGGCGATCGACAGGCCCAGCCCGCTCCCGTCCGATTTCGGCCGGGACGCGCTGGCCTTGTAGAACCGGTCGAAGACGTGCGGCAGGACGTCCTGCGGGATTCCCGGCCCGTTGTCCTGGACGGCGATCACCAGCCAGTCGTCCGCCACGACCACCGAGACCCGCACCGGCGAGCCGCCGTGCTTGAGGGCGTTGCCGATCAGGTTGGCGAGGATGACGTCGAGGCGGCGCGGGTCGAGCCTCGCCACGATGCCCCGCTCGGCGTCCAGTTCGACGGCGTCCAGCCAGGCCCGTGCGTCGATGCAGGCGGTGACCTGGTCGGCGACGTCCACGTCGTCGAGCACCAGCCGGGCGGTGCCCGCGTCGAAGCGGGTCACCTCCATCAGGTTCTCCACCAGGTCGTTGAGGCGCCGGGTCTCGCTCACGACGAGGGCCACCGCCGGTGCGATCATCGGATCGAGGTCGTCGACCTCCTCCTCCAGCACCTCGGCCACCGCCGTCAACGCCGTCAGCGGGGTGCGCAGTTCGTGCGACATGTCCGCGACGAAGCGCCGGCTGGACTCCTCCCGCGCACTCATGTCGGCGACCTTCTTCTCCAGCGCCTCGGCCGTCTTGTTGAAGGTGCGCGACAGGTCGGCGAGCTCGTCGGTCCCCGACACGTCGAGCCGGTGGTCGAGTTCGCCCTCGCCGAGCCGCCGGGCCGCCTCGCCCAGCCGCTGCACGGGCTTGAGGACGGTCCGGGCCGCGGCCTGCGCCAGCAGCGCCGACCCGAGCAGCGCCAGCCCGGTGGCGATGGTCAGCGACCAGCCCAGCGCGTTCAGGTCGTCCCGCTCCTGCGCGAGCGACTTGTACATGTAGCCGGTCGGGCCGCCGCCGACGATCCGCGTCCCGCCGACCAGGTACGGGTTGCCCTGCGGCTTCGTGCGCTGCCAGTACATGTGGTACTGGGAGTCGTTCGCCGCGGTGGTCTTCTGCCGGTCGTCGACCGCCTTGCGCAGGGACTCGGGAACGTCGTCCAGCCCGAAGGAGTCGGGACCGGCCGCGCCGAAGACCTGCCGGTGCTGCTTGTCCTCGTCCACCAGCAGCACGCTGTATCCGGGGCTGCTGCCCGCCATCAGCTCGGCGGTGCGCTGCATCTCCTCGGGCGTGGGATCCGCGGGCAGCGCCGCGGCCCGGTTCTGCATCTCCTGCCGGAAGTCCCCGAGCGCGGCCTCCTGGACGCGGGTGAGGACGGCCTCCCGGTTGAGCCAGTAGGCGATGCCCGAGGCCGACACCGCGGCCGTCAGCGCGACGAGCGCGAACACCACGAGGAGCCGCAGCCGCAGGCTGGTCCAGCGCCGGCCGGCGAGCAGCGCCGGGATCACTGCGGGGAGTCCAGGCGGTAGCCGACCCCGCGGACCGTACGGATGAGGGTGGGCGAGGACGGCACGTCCTCCACCTTGGCCCGCAGCCGCTGCACACAGGCGTCGACCAGCCGGGAGTCGCCGAGGTAGTCGTGCTCCCAGACCAGGCGCAGGAGCTGCTGGCGGGAGAGCGCCTGGCCGGGGCGGCGGCTCAGTTCGAGCAGCAGCCGCAGCTCGGTCGGCGTGAGCTGGAGGTCCTCGCCGTTCTTCGTCACCGTCATCGCGGCCCGGTCGATGACCAGGGACCCAAAGCTCGCCGAGTCGCTGGACTCGCGTTCCCCGCGGCGCAGCACGGCTCGGATCCGGGCGTCGAGGACCCGGCCCTGGACGGGCTTGACCACGTAGTCGTCGGCACCGGACTCCAGGCCGACGACCACGTCGATGTCGTCGCTGCGGGCGGTCAGCAGGATGATCGGCAGCTGGTCGGTGCGGCGGATCCGCCGGCACACCTCGAAGCCGTCGATCCCGGGCAGCATCACGTCGAGCACGATCAGGTCGGGCCGCTGCTCGCGCAGCAGTTTCAGGCCGTCCTCGCCCGTCGCCGCGGTGGCCACTCGGTGGCCCTGGCGTGACAGGGAGAGTTCGAGGGCCGTGCGGATGGCGTCGTCGTCCTCGATCAGCAGCAGGAAAGGCACGGGCTCATTCTGTCCCATCCCCCGTCGGGACTTCGACCGTCGGGCGCTGGAGTTCGGGTGGAGGGTCGCTGTGACAGGCCTGTGACAGTCGGCGGACACCGCGGTTATGTCGCGGGGGCAGGCTTCAGTCAACGCACAACGGACCGAAGCAGACTCCACGACGGGGGGCGCGAGATGAACACGCTGCACAGCACCACGACCAGCGCGGTTGTCACGCGGCTGCACGATGTGAACCGCCGGGCGGGTGTCCGTACGGTGACGGCCGCCCGTCCGCGACCGGCACATGTTGTAGCCATTGACGCGAACCAGTACCAGGCGGTTCCCGTACCGCGCACCCCGTCCTCCGCGTCGGAGGCCGAGTTCACCGCGTACGTGCAGGAGCGCCGGGCCGCGCTGTACGCGACGGCCTTCCACCTGACCGGCGACCGGCACGAGGCCGAGGACCTGCTGCAGAGCGCGCTGTTCTCCACGTACCGCGCCTGGGACCGCATCACCGACAAGGCCGCCGTCGGCGGCTACCTGCGGCGCACGATGACGAATCTGCACATCAGCGCGTGGCGTCGGCGGAAGCTCAACGAGTACCCGACGGAGGAGCTGCCGGAGCAGGCCTCCGACACGGACGCGATGCGCGGCACGGAGCTGCGCGCGGTGCTGTGGCAGGCGCTCTCCCGCATCCCCGAGCCGCAGCGCACGATGCTGGTGCTGCGGTACTACGAGGGCCGCACCGACCCGGAGATCGCCGAGATCCTCGGGATCAGCGTCGGCACGGTCAAGTCGAGCATCTGGCGGTCGCTGCGGCGCCTGCGCGACGACGAGGCGCTGAGCTTCGGCCACGACGAGGCGGAGTCCTTCGAGGAGCTCGTCGCCTGAGGCGGCGGGCCACACGGAACCATCGGGCCGGGGGGCCCGTCCCACGGGGGTGGGACGGGGGCTGCGGGGGGAAAAGGCGGGATCAAGCGGCCGGGGGTCCGCGTGATCCCGCCTTTTCGCATGCCCGGGCGCCGGCCCGGGCCCCGTCAGGCGCGGGCGGCCGGGGTGCGGTGGCGGCCGGCTGCGGCGGCGGCCAGGCGCCCGAGGGCCTCGTCACGGGCGCAGGCGTGCGCGCCGAGCGCCACGTGGCGGGCCACGATGCCGCGTTCGGCACGCATCAGCCGCCAGCCCCGGCGCAGCAGGAACGGAACGGACTTGCGCCCTTCGCGCAGGTCGCGGACCAGCCGGCGGCGGAAGGTGGTGGAGGGGCGCCCGCGCAGGCAGAGGGCGTCGGCCAACAGCCCCAACTCCTGGCAGCGTGCCGCGATGTCGGCGGCGAAGATGCCCTCCGCGATGAACAGCGAGGTGCGCGGGGAGCGGGCGATGTCCAGGGTCTCGGCCCCGGTCCGGGAGGACGTGGCGATGTCGTACACCGGCACGTGGGTCCGCCCCGTCGCGCACAGCCGCTCGATCGCGGCGACCGCCTCGTCCGCGTCCCAGGACAGCGGGGAGTCCCAGTCGATGTCGGTGCTGCCCATGACCTGCGGGAGGGTGGGGTCGGTCCCCTCCTTGTAGAAGTCGTCGAGGCGCAGTACCGGCAGCCCCGAGCGGGCGGCCAGCGAGGACTTGCCGGAGCCCGACGGACCGGTCAGCAGCACGACGCGGGTCGGTGAAGGAGAGGAAGAGCTCACGGGACACCAGTCTGAACCATTCCCCCGGGCAGGGGATCCTCCAGGTGGCCGGTTGGTATCCAGGATCACACCTCCACTACGCTGCGTGCGCACGCGACTACGACCACAGGCGAGGATTCCGATGGCACGTCACGCAGCTCCCTCCGGACCGGGCCGGCTCCGCGCGGCGGGTCTGACCGTCTCGATGGCCGGTGCGGCCCTGGCGATGGCCGCCGGCGGCGCGCAGGCCGGCGAACTCGACGTCCCGGCGGCCCTCGCCGGCGTCGCGAACCCGATCGCGAACCTGAAGGTGAACCCGCTCGCGAACACGGGCGTGGACCCCCTCGACAACGGCGTCGCCACCAAGGTCGCGGACTTCCCCGCGCTCGGCACGGGCATGGTCACCGGCAGCCTGACGCGCGGGTCCTCGGTCGGTGAACTGCCCACCGCCGCGGCGTCCTCACTGCTCGGCCCGCTGCTCCCGGGCGCGGCCGGGCAGCGGTAGGCGGGCGCACGAAGGCCCCGGCAGCACGGGGGTCGCTGCCGGGGCCGGTCTTTCGTGCGGCCGGTTCCCCCATCTCTCGGACGGGGGCCCACCGCCGATACGGGGTCCGTCCGCTAGTACGAGGACCCGCCGGCGCCCAGCGAACCCGTCGGGTGCCAGACCGTCTTGGTCTCCAGGAACGCCGTCATGCGGTGCGTGCCCGGGTCGGCGCTCCAGTCGTCCACAGGCTGTGGACGCAGGACGCGCTTGAGGTTGTCCGCGGCCGCGATCTCCAGCTCCTTGGCGAGGGCCGCGCCGGCGCCCGCCAGGTCGATCGCGTTGACGTCCTGGTGGGAGGCCAGGTGCGGGCCCATCTCGGCGGCCTTGCCGGACAGGATGTTGACCACGCCGCCGGGCAGGTCGGAGGTGGCCAGCACCTCGCCCAGGGACAGCGCGGGCAGCGGGGAGGCCTCCGAGGCGATCACCACGGCGGTGTTGCCGGTCGCGATGACCGGGGCGACCACGGAGACCAGGCCGAGGAACGAGGAGTCCTGCGGGGCCACGACCGCGACCACACCGGTGGGCTCGGGGGTGGAGAGGTTGAAGTACGGCCCCGCGACCGGGTTGGCCCCGCCCACGATCTGGCCGATCTTGTCGGTCCAGCCGGCGTACCAGACCCAGCGGTCGACGGCCGCGTCCACGACCGCGGCGGCCTTGGACTTCGACAGCCCCTCGGCCTCGCCGACCTCGCGGACGAACTGCTCCCGGCGGCCCTCCAGCATCTCGGCGACGCGGTAGAGGATCTGGCCGCGGTTGTACGCGGTCGCCCCGGACCAGCCGCCGAAGGCCTTGCGGGCGGCGACGACCGCGTCACGGGCGTCCTTGCGGGAGGACAGCGGGGCGTTGGCCAGCCACTTGCCCGTCCCGCCCGAGGATGTCTTCGCCGTCACTTCGTACACCCGGCCGCTCTCGGAGCGGGGGAACTTGCCCCCGACGTACAGCTTGTAGGTCTTGAAGACGCTCAGCCGCGTCGCAGCAGAAGACTCAGACATCGAGGTAGCCCTCCAGGCCGTGACGGCCGCCTTCGCGCCCGAAGCCCGATTCCTTGTAGCCGCCGAACGGCGAGGTCGGGTCGAACTTGTTGAACGTGTTGGCCCAGACGACGCCCGCGCGGAGCTTGTTCGCGACCGCGAGGATGCGCGAGCCCTTCTCCGTCCAGATGCCGGCGGACAGGCCGTACTGGCTGTTGTTGGCCTTCGCGACGGCCTCGTCGGGCGTACGGAAGCTCAGCACCGACAGCACCGGGCCGAAGATCTCGTCACGGGCGACGGTGTGCGCCTGGGTGACGTTCGTGAACAGCGTCGGGGCGAACCAGTAGCCGGCGGACGGCAGCTCGCACGCCGGGGACCAGCGCTCGGCGCCCTCGGCCTCGCCGGTCTCCGCGAGCGCGGTGATCCGGGCGAGCTGCTCGGCGGAGTTGATCGCGCCGATGTCGGTGTTCTTGTCGAGCGGGTCGCCCAGGCGCAGCGTGGACAGCCTGCGCTTGAGGGAGTCCAGCAGCTCCTCCTGGATCGACTCCTGGACCAGCAGGCGCGAGCCCGCGCAGCAGACCTGGCCCTGGTTGAAGAAGATGCCGGTGACGATGCCCTCGACGGCCTGGTCGACGGGCGCGTCGTCGAAGACGATGTTGGCGCCCTTGCCGCCCAGCTCCAGGGTGACCTTCTTGTCGGTGCCGGCGATCTGGCGGGCGATGGCCTTGCCGACCGCGGTGGAGCCGGTGAAGGCGACCTTGTTCACGTCCGGGTGCTCGACGAGGGCCGCGCCCGCGTCCCCGTACCCGGGAAGGATGTTGACGACGCCCTTGGGCAGACCGGCCTGGCGGCAGATGTCCGCGAAGAACAGGGCGGACAGCGGGGTGGTCTCGGCGGGCTTCAGGACGACCGTGTTGCCGGTGGCGAGCGCCGGGGCGATCTTCCACGCGAGCATCAGGAGCGGGAAGTTCCACGGGATGACCTGGCCGGCCACGCCGAGGGGGCGCGGGTTCGCGCCGTAGCCCGCGTGGTCGAGCTTGTCGGCCCAGCCGGCGTAGTAGAAGAAGTGCGCGGCGACCAGGGGGAGGTCCGCGTCGCGGGTCTCCTTGATCGGCTTGCCGTTGTCCAGGGTCTCCAGGACGGCCAGTTCGCGGCTGCGCTCCTGGATGATCCGGGCGATCCGGAAGAGGTACTTGGCGCGCTCGGAGCCGGGCAGCGCGGACCACTTCTCGAAGGCCCTGCGGGCGGCCTTGACGGCGCGGTCG
Source organism: Streptomyces sp. cmx-4-9 (assembly GCF_046548835.1). Lineage (NCBI taxonomy): Bacteria > Bacillati > Actinomycetota > Actinomycetes > Kitasatosporales > Streptomycetaceae > Streptomyces > Streptomyces sp. cmx-4-9. The sequence goes on from NZ_JAEBEE010000007.1 coordinate 516,511, forward strand.
ACGTCGGCGGCGCCCGCCTGGGCGACCTCGGCGAGGACCTCCTCGGAGGAGGGGGAGACGGTCTTGAAGACCTTGCCGTCGGCGGCTTCGGTGAACTCGCCGTCGATGAACAGGCCGTAGGACGGGGCGATGTCGACGACCGAGCGGGACTCGGGAGCCGGTGCGTACTCGAAGAGGGATGCCATGGTGATCAGTCCACCGTCACGTAGTCGGGACCGGAGTAACGGCCGGTGCTCAGCTTCTGGCGCTGCATCAGCAGGTCGTTGAGCAGGCTGGAGGCGCCGAAGCGGAACCAGTGGCTGCTGAGCCAGTCCTCGCCCGCGGTCTCGTTGACCAGGACCAGGAACTTCAGGGCGTCCTTGGTGGTCCGGATGCCGCCGGCCGGCTTGACGCCGATCTGGATGCCGGTCTGCTGCTTGAAGTCGCGGACGGCTTCGAGCATGAGCAGGGTGTTGGCGGGGGTGGCGTTGACGCCCACCTTGCCGGTCGACGTCTTGATGAAGTCGGCGCCGGCCATCATGCCGATCCAGGAGGCGCGGCGGATGTTGTCGTAGGTCGACAGCTCACCGGTCTCGAAGATCACCTTGAGGCGGGCCGCGGAGCCGTCGGGGCGGACGCACGCCTCCTTGACGGCCTTGATCAGCTCGTAGGTGTCCAGGTAGCGGCCGGCGAGGAAGGCACCACGGTCGATGACCATGTCGATCTCGTCCGCGCCGGCGGCGACGGCGTCCGCCGTGTCCGCGAGCTTGACGGGCAGGGCCGCGCGGCCGGCGGGGAACGCCGTGGCGACGGAGGCCACCTTGACGTCGGCGCCGTTCAGCGCCGCCTTCGCGGTGGCCACCATGTCGGGGTACACGCAGACCGCGGCCGTCATCGGCGTGGTCCGGTCGGTCGGATCGGGGTGGACGGCCTTGGCGGACAGCGCCCGGACCTTGCCCGGGGTGTCCGCGCCTTCCAGCGTCGTCAGGTCGATCATCGAGATGGCCAGGTCGATGGCGTAGGCCTTGGCCGTCGTCTTGATCGAACGGGTGCCGAGAGCGGCCGCGCGGGCCTCCAGGCCGACGGCGTCGACGCCGGGCAGCCCGTGCAGGAAGCGGCGCAGCGCGCTGTCGGACGTCGTCACGTCAGCGAATGCGGTGAGGGTGGTGGGCATGGTCACCAGATGAGCATATCTACGCGCGTAGCGACATGTCACCCCCACCCCGGGATCCGCTATGCAATCGACACCTCCCCCCGCCGATCTCGTCGGCCGGGACGGCGTGGGGCAGAATCGACCGCATGAGCAGCGAGCAGCAGCAGCCGACCGGTGAGCCGGTCTACGAGGACCGTGTGCACCGCTCTTCCATGGGCGTGGTGACCGGGGTGCTGCTCCTGGCCCTGACCGCCTGGCTGTGCGGGGACGCCGTGGTGCGCGGCGCGGGCAGCACCCCGTGGATCGCGCTGGCCGTCGCCCTGATCGTGGTCCCGCTGATCGTGGCGTTCACCGTCCGCCCGGCCGTCTTCGCCAATGCCGACCGGATGCGGGTACGGAACCCCTTCCGGATCATCGAGCTGCCCTGGGCGGCCGTGGACGCCCTGCGCTCCAGCTACTCCGTGGAGGTGCTGTCCGGGGGCGCGAAGTACCAGGTGTGGGCGGTCCCGGTGTCCCTGCGCGAACGGAAGAAGGCGAACCGGCAGCAGGTCCGCGTCCGGCGCGGCGGGCTGATGGGCCGGGGCATCGCCGAGCCGGAGGCCGCGGCGGCCGCCCGGCCGTCGGAGCCGCAGCGGGCCGCGGCGGACCAGATCGTCGACGAGCTGCGCGACCTGGCCGAGCGCGGCGCGGCCCGGCCCGGCGCGCAGGGCGCCGCCCGCGTGCGGTGGTCGTACGAGGTGATCGCGCCCGCCGTGGCCGGCGTGGTGCTGCTGGCCGTACTCGTCGCCACCGGCTGATCCACCGCGGGGCGGCCCGCCCCGCACGTGCTCCCCGCCACACCCCGCAGCCGGCGGAACCGGTCCTACCGCCTGGCGCGTCCTCGCAGGTGTGCAGCGTCTTGAGGCCGGCGGCAACGCCGCCACCGCCATCCCCCTGCGGCTCCGGCTCCTGGCCGGGGCCCTGCTCGCCGCCCACCTCCTCGTCGTCGGGTGGCTGACCCTGCAGCCACTGGACGTGCCCTGGGCGGCGGCGGCCAATCTGACCCCGCTGGCCGGAATCCGGGCGGACCTCGCCTACGGGCCGCTGGAGGCGGCCCGGCGCATCGGGGAGGCCGTGGCCCTGCTGGCCCCGCTCGGCGTCCTGCTGCCGCTGGTGAACGGCCGCCTCGCGCCGTCCCCGCTGACCGCCTGGTCCTCGCTGGTGCGGACGGCCGCCGCGGGCGGGCTGGTCTCGGTGAGCATCGAAATGCTCCAGAGCGCCGTCCCGGGACGGGTCGTCGACGTGGACTCCGTCCTGCTGAACACCGTCGGCGTGGTCCTCGCGCACGCGGTCGTCGTACCGGTCCTGCGGGCCCGGCTGCGGCGCTCACACCCCGTTTATCAGGGGGCCACCCCGAGAATTTCCAGGGTCGGGCTCGGCCCCTGGACCGAGGTCCTGTCGGCGGTCCCGCGGGAGTATTGAGGCACCGCACCCGAGCGGTCCCGACGAAGGAGAAACCATGAGCGCCCTGGCCCGCCCCCGTGACGGACGCTGGATCGGCGGAGTCTGCGCCGCGCTGGCGCGCCGCTTCGGAATGTCCGCGAACACGATGCGCGTCATCTTCGTGGTCTCGTGCCTGCTGCCCGGCCCGCAGTTCCTCGTCTACCTGGCGCTGTGGCTGCTGCTGCCCAACGAGAAGTCCGCCTCCACCGCCTGGTAGACCTCGCGACCCGGCCGGCGGCCGCGTGCTCAGCCGGCCTGCTGGACCTTTTCGATCTGCTTGGCGGCCACTTCCTGCGGCACCTGGGCCTTCTGCTGGGGTGCGGCCACGTTGAGGGCCATCAGCCGCACGACGGTGTCGCCCTCGCGGACGACGACCAGGTGCACCGGGGCGGAGACGCCCGCGGCGGTGGCGGTGGTGGTCCAGCTGACGCTCTCGTCGCCCCGGGTGGTGTACGGGGCGGCCGCGACCTCGCGGTAGCTGCCGGTCTGCTTCTCGACCGTGGCGGAGAAGCCCGTACCGCAGGCGGCGACGGCCGTCCTGAGCCGGGAGATCAGTGCCTTCGCGTCGCTCTCGGAGTACGAGCTGACCGAGGCGGAGACGGCGAGCCCGACCTGCTTCTGGGAGCCGATGCCCCGGTTGACCGTCTCGCGGGCGGCCGGGTCCGGCTTGTCGCCCATGATGTCGGCCAGCGGCTGGCAGGCCTTCTTGTCGGCCTGCGGCTGCCCGTCCGGGGCGTTGGGGTTCTTGCCCTGGGCGGAGATCTGGTAGCCCGGGATGTCGCCCTGTTCCAGCGCGGACCGCTCCAGCCTGCTGCCGCCGCTCTTCGGCGTGGCCGCCGGTCCGCTCGTGGTGGCGGAGGTGCCCGGGGCTCCGGGCGCGCCGGGGGTGGCGGCCACCGAGCCCTTGGGATCCGGGTCCTTGCCCGTCGCGGAGTTGTCCGTGCTGCTGCAGCCCACGGCTGCGAACAGCAGGGCGGGGAGCAGGGCGACCCAGGTCGCTGGTGCCTTCAAGCGCATGACCGAAACCTCATACCCAGTGCGTCGGCGGGCAGTTGGTGGTGATCGTGGCACACGGCGCGGCGGGACACACACCTCCTCGAAGGGGTGTGCGCCCGCCGCGCGCGCGTTCGTTTCGCGGCAGCGTCAGCCGCCGAGCCCGTTCAGGCCGCCGGTGAGCGGGTTCAGCAGGCCGGTGACCTGGGAGGTGGGGTCGCTGGCCTGCTGGCCGTCCTCGGCACCCATGTGCTGCTGGCTGGTGAGTCCCTGGAGCGTGCCGGTGGCGGAGCCCAGCGCATCGGTCAGTCCGACGGCGGGGACGGCGGCGGAGGCGGTACCGGCGGCGGCGACGGCGAAGGCGGCACCGATGACGGCGGCACCGAGGGTCTTGGCAGCTGACTGCTTCATGAAAACGTGTCCTTGCGACGGGGAATTGAGCGGCTCCGCAAACTAGTCACTTCAAACCCCGGCCCGCAAACATCCGTATATATGAGAAAGCGCCCGGGAATTGCTCCTCCCGGGCGCCTTCCGTACGTCAGGCCGTGGCCTATGCCGAGACAGAACCGCTGGTCGAAGCGGTCTGCTGGAACAGCCACGCCGACTTCAGCTCCGCATAACCGGGCTTGATCACCTCGTTGATCATGGCCAGCCGTTCATCGAAAGGAATGAACGCGGACTTCATCGCATTGACGGTGAACCACTGCATGTCGTCGAGCGAGTAGCCGAAGGTGTCGACCAGGTGCTCGAACTCGCGGCTCATGCTGGTCCCGCTCATCAGCCGGTTGTCGGTGTTGACCGTCAGCCTGAAGTGCAGCTTCCGCAGCAGGCCGATCGGGTGCTCGGCGTACGAGGCGGCCGCGCCGGTCTGCAGGTTCGAGGTCGGACACATCTCCAGGGGGATGCGCTTGTCCCGCACGTACGAGGCCAGGCGGCCCAGCTTCACCGTGCCGTCGGCGGCCACCTCGACATCGTCGATGATCTTCACGCCGTGACCCAGGCGGTCCGCGCCGCACCACTGCAGGGCCTGCCAGATGGACGGAAGGCCGAAGGCCTCGCCCGCGTGGATCGTGAAGTGGTTGTTCTCGCGCTTCAGGTACTCGAAGGCGTCGAGGTGGCGGGTGGGAGGGAACCCGGCCTCGGCGCCGGCGATGTCGAAACCGACCACGCCGTTGTCGCGGTAGCGGTTGGCCAGCTCGGCGATCTCCAGCGCGCGGGCCGCGTGGCGCATCGCCGTGAGCAGCGCGCCCACGCGGATCCGGTGGCCCGCCGCCTTCGCCCGGCGCTCGCCCTCGCGGAAGCCCTCGTTCACGGCCTCGACGACCTCTTCGAGGGTCAGGCCCGCCTCAAGGTGCTGCTCGGGGGCGTAGCGGATCTCCGCGTACACCACGCCGTCCTCGGCCAGGTCCTCGGCGCATTCCGCGGCGACCCGGGTCAGGGCGGCCTTCGTCTGCATGACCGCGCAGGTGTGCGCGAAGGTCTCCAGGTAGCGCGGGAGGGAGCCGGAGTCCGCGGCTTCGCGGAACCAGATGCCGAGCTTGTCGGCGTCGGTCTCGGGGAGGTTCTCGTAGCCGGCCTCCGCGGCCAGCTCGATGATGGTCCCGGGGCGCAGCCCACCGTCGAGGTGATCGTGCAGCAGCACCTTCGGGGCGCGGCGGATCTGGTCCGGGGTCGGCAGGTTAGAGGTCTCGCTCGTCATCTGCGCACTCTAACTCCTACGCGCGTAGAGCTGGGTCTTCGCGGGGTCCCCGGTTATGTAACAGTGACCGCGCGGACGGATGTCGTACACCTCGGCGTCTGAGACTGTTCCGCCATGGCACAGCATGCGCCGCCGGCGCGCGGGGCCCGCCTGGGGCGGGCGGCCGGCGCGACCGGGCCGGGCTCGACAGTCAGTGGTGTGGTGCTCCTGCTCCCCGGGGCGTCCAGATTCCCGCCCGGCCCCGTGCGCCCGCTCGCGCGGGCCCTCGCCCGGGCGGGCGGGGCGCAGGGCCTGGTCACCCACGGGGTGGTGCCCGGTCGGGACGCACCGCGGGAGGACGGTGCGGCCTGGGCGGTGACCGAGGCGGTCCGGCGGTACGGCGACGTCCCGGTGTGCCTGGCCGGGTACGGGGAGGGTGCCGCGGCCGTGCTGCGGGCGGCGGGTCACGAGGCCGTCAACTCGGTGGTGGCACTGGCCCCTTGTCTGACGGGGGAGGACGGCGCCGGGCCGCCGGAACCGGTGAGACAGCTCTCGGGGCGGCAGGTGCTCATCGTGCACGGTACGAACGACGCCCGGAGCGACCCCGAGGAATCCTTCCGGCTGGCCGCGCGGGCGAAGAAGGCGAACCGGGCGACCTGCCGTTTCGAGGTGCACTCCGACGGGCACGGGCTGCGGGAGCACCAGGCCGAAGTGGTCGCCCTGGCAGTGGACTTCGTCCTGGGGTCGGTGTTCTCGGGCCGGTTCTCCCGGCCGGTCACCGACGCCCTCGCCGCTCCCCCGCCACTGGGCCTGCGCATGCCGCTGGCCTCCGGCTTCGGCCGAGCCGCGAGGCGGTGAACGCCGGACGTCCCCGACCGGGCGCCCCCGGCCTCTCCACCCGGCTACGGCACCAGTGCTGTGACCGGGACGGTGTGCCGGGCGCCGCGGCCCGGTGAACCGGCCCGGTCACAGCACTAGGCGAGGCCGGTCTCCGGCTGGCGGGTCCGGCGCGGCGACTGGGCCAGCAGGCCGGCCGCCCGGTCGAGGGTGCGGGCCAGCGAACCCGCGGTGGGGGCCGTCGCCAGGACGTACGCGTGGTGCAGCGCCCCGGTGGGCGCGCAGCGGACCGTGCCGCCCATCGGCACGTCCAGCTGCACCCGGACCACGCCCGGCACGGACCGGGCCGCGGCGAGCCCGGGCCGGATGCCGTCGAGGCGGCGTCCGGGCGGGAAGTCCACGTAGCGCAGGGCGGCGTGCGCGGCGCGCGGCACCCGCTGGGGGGCGGGCAGTCCGAGTCCGGCCGCGAGGGCGAGCGCGAGCACGTCGGTGCCGTGGGCGAGCCGCAGCAGCCGGACGACCTCCTCGCCGCCGGGGCGGGCGTGCGCCTCGACCAGGCGGGGGCCGCGTCCGGTGAGGACGACCTCGGTGTGGGAGGGCCCGTCGCGGTGTCCGGCGAGGTCGAGGACCCCGCGGACGAGGGCCCGTACGGCCTCGGCGGTCGGGGGGTCCAGCGCCACGGGGAGTTCGTGGCCGGTCGCCCTGAGGCCGGGGTCCGTCAGCCGGCGGGTCCAGCCGAGGATGCGGTGGCGGCCGTCCTCGGAGAGGGCCTGCACGCCGAGCTCGGGGCCTTCGAGCAGCTCCTCGACCAGGAGGTCGGTGACGTCGGGGTAGGCGCGGGCGGCGCGCATCGCCTCCGCGGCGTCGCGCACCGGGTGCACCCCTTCGCCGTCGGCACCCGCCCGCGGCTTGACCACGCACGGGTAGCCGATGAGGCCCGCGAGGAAGGGGATCAGGGCGGCGCGTCCGCAGCGGGCGTAGGAAACGGGCCGACCGGGGTGCAGGGTGTTGGAGCGGGCCCGCAGGGCGGCCTTGTCCGTCAGGGCGGCGACGGCGGCGGCCGGGGTGCCGGGCAGGCCCAGCTCTTCGTTGGCCCGGGCCGCGGCCAGGGCCGAGGCGGCGGTGAAGCCGAACACCGAGGCGCCGCCGTCCCGGACCTCCGCCAGCGGGCCGAGGGCCTCGACGAGGCGGCGGTGGTCGCGCCAGTCCGCCCGTACCCGCCGCTCCGCCCCCTCACGGTCGGATGGCACGGGTGGATCCGGTGCGACCACCACGGTGTGCGCGCCCGCACGGCGGGCGGCCGCCAGTACGGCGGGGCGCGGGCTCAGCAGGACGGCCACGGGCCCCCGCCCCGGTCCGGCTCTCCGCTGCCCCATACCGCGCTCCCCCCTCACGCCGTGCTGCCCACTGTGCCCGTTCGGCATATGCCGGTAGCGTCCGGGCAGGCGTCGTCTTGCCGCCTTGCGGGAATACGAGGGGTTTATAAACGGACCCAGGCCGGGACGAATACGCATATGCCTGCCGATGCAGCAGAGGAACTGAGTCCGGCGGCCCGACGCCTGTACGCGTACGCCGTCGAACGACACGCCTTCGACACCGCCGAGGCCACGCAGGCCCTGGGCGCGCGCGCCGCCGCCGCGATCACCGAGCTGGCTGCCGCCCACCTGCTCCAGCGGGCCCCGGACGGCGGACCGGACCGGTGGAGCGCCGTGGCTCCCCGGGCGGCGGCGGCCCGGGCGCTGGCCCCGCTGGCCGTGCTCGTGCGGGAGACGCACGACGAGATGGACCGGCTGCGGGGGCGGCTGGAGGCGCTGGTGCCCGCGTACGAGGCGGGGACCGCACACCGGGACCTGAGCGGTTCCGGATGCCTGGAGCTGGTCACGGACCTGGGGGCGGTCCGGGCACTGATCGCGGAGCTGGTCGCGGGGTGCACCAAGGAGCTGCTCACCTCGCAGCCGGGCGGCGGGCGGCCGCTGGAGACGCTGGAGGAGTCGATCGGGCGGGATGAGACGCTGTTGGCCCGGGGCGTCCGGATGCGGACGATCTACCAGCACACCGCCCGGTACTCCCGGCCGACCGCCGCGTACGTGGAGCGGGTGACGGCCCTGGGGGCGCAGGTGCGGACGCTGGGCGACGGGCTGATGCGGATGCTGGTCTTCGACCAGCACACCGGGCTGATGGCGGTGCCGGACCGCGGCGGGGCGGCGCTGGTGGTGCGGGAGCCGAACGTCGTGCACTTCATGACGGCGGCGTTCGAGCGGTCGTGGCTGGGGGCGGAGCCGTTCCCGACCACGGTGAGCCCGGAGGCGGCCCGCTCGATCTCGGACGAGCTGCGGCAGACGATCGTGCGGCTGCTGTCGGAGGGCCTGGAGGACAAGGTGATCGCGCGCCGTCTCGGCATGTCGGAGCGGACCTGTCAGCGCCACATCGCGGAGATCATGCGGGCGGTGGGCGCGAAGTCCCGCTTCCAGGCGGGCTACTTGCTCTCCGCGCACCCCGCGCCGCCGCCCGGCCCCGGCCCCGGCCAGGCCCAGGACCCTGACCCGGGCCCGGGTCAGGGTCCGGGTCCGGGTCCTGCTTAGGCCGACGGTTCCAGTTCGGGGATCAGGCGGCCGCGGCGGGAGAGCAGGAAGCGCTTGAACTCCGCGACGGGCGGGGTGTCGGGGTGTCCGTCGAGCCAGGCGAGGCCGATCTCCCGGACCGCCCGCGGGGCGGTGACCGTCAGCTCGACCACTCCGGGGCGGGGCACGGCCGGCGGCGGCAGCAGGGCCACCCCGAGGCCCGCCGCGACCAGCCCGCGCAGGGTCTCGGCCTCCTCGCCCTCGAAGGCGACGCGGGGGGTGAACCCGGCCTCCGCGCAGAGGTCGTCGGTGATGCGGCGCAGGCCGTAGCCCGGCTCCAGGGTGACGAAGGTTTCCTCGGCGGCCTCGGCGAGGCGGATGCGCTTGCGGCCGGCGAGGCGGTGGTCGTCGGGGACGACCAGCCGCAGCCGCTGCTCGTCGAGGCGGCGGGCCACCAGGTCGGGTGCGACCGGCAGCGGCGAGGTGAGGCAGAGGTCGAGCTCCCCGGCGCGCAGCCGCTCCAGCATGGCCTCGCCGTAGTTCTGGACGAGGGAGAAGCGCACCCGCGGGTGGTCGGCGCGGAAGGCGCGGATCAGGCCCGGTACGGTCTCGGAGCCCAGGGTGTGCAGGAAGCCGAAGGCCACCTTCCCGCCGGCCGGGTCGGCGTCCTGCTGCACGGACTCGGCGGCCCGGGCGATGCCGTCCAGGGCCTGTTCGGTCGAGGCGAGGAAGGTGCGCCCGGCGGTGGTGAGGGCGACGGTGCGGCCCTTGCGGGCGAACAGGGTGACACCGAGGTCGCGTTCGAGCCGGACCATGGCCCGGGACAGGGTGGACTGCGGAACGCCCAGTTCCTGGGCGGCGCGGGTGACGTGCTCGTGGCGGGCGACCGCCGCGAAGTAGGCGAGGCGCGGGGCCAGCACGGATGTCACGGCCATGTCTTCTTCGTTACGGTTCATCGACATACGCAGCCCTGAGCTGTGGTGATGCACGCATGGATCGATTATCGCGAATCCATGCATTGGACGCATCAAAAAGCCGGGCCTACCGTCGACGTATGCCTCCCGCTCATACCGGGGCACCCTCCATCCCGGGTGCCTCCACCCCGCTGTTCCCTCTCTCGCCCGAGGGCCGGGAGCCCGGCCGCCCCGGCTACCGCCGGATGAGCCTCGCTCTCTTCGCCGCCGGCCTCGCGACCTTCGCCCTCCTCTACTCCACCCAGGCGCTGCTGCCCGCGATCTCCGCCGGCTTCGGCGTGACGGCGGGTCAGGCCAGCTGGACGGTGTCCGCGGCCACCGGCGCCCTCGCCCTGTTCGTACTGCCGCTCAGCGCGCTGTCCGAACGCTTCGGCCGGACCCGGATGATGACCTGGTCGATGGCCGTGGCCGTCGCCGTGGGCCTGCTGGTCCCCTTCGCGCCGAGCCTGGAGTGGCTGGTGGTGCTGCGCGCCGTGCAGGGTGCGGCGATCGCCGGCATCCCGGCCTCCGCGATGGCGTACCTGGCGGAAGAGGTGAAGCCGAAGGCGCTGGTCGGCGCGATCGGGCTGTTCGTCGCAGGCAACTCCATCGGGGGCATGAGCGGGCGCCTCGTCACCGGCTGGGCGGCGCAGTGGGGCGGGTGGCGGCTCGGCCTGCTCTCCGTGGGCCTGATGTCGCTGGCCTGCGCGGCGGCCTTCCTGGTGCTGCTGCCCCGGGCGCGGTTCTTCCGGCCCGCCCCGCTGGGCCCGCGGTCGGTGGGCCGCACCGTCGCCGGACACCTGCGGGATCCGCTGCTGCTGCGCCTGTACGGGATCGGCGCGCTGTTCATGACCGTCTTCGGGGCCGTCTACACGGTGATCGGCTACCGCCTGGTGGACGAGCCCTTCTCCCTCGGGCAGGGCGTCATCGGCTCCATCTTCCTGATCTACCTGGTGGGTACGGTCTCCTCGGCCGCCGCCGGCCGGCTCGTGGCCCGCGCGGGACGGCGGGGGGCGCTGTACCTGGCGGTGACCACCACCGCGCTCGGGCTGCTGCTGTCGCTGTCCGACTCCCTGGCGGTGATCCTCCTCGGGCTGGTCCTGATCACGGCGGGCTTCTTCGCGGGCCACGCGGTGGCCTCGGCGGCGGTCAGCCGCACGGCGAAGACGGGCCGGGCACAGGCGTCCGCGCTGTACCAGTCCGCGTACTACCTCGGCTCCAGCGCGGGCGGCACCCTGGGCGCGCTCGCCTACCACTCGGCCGGGTGGGCGGCCACGGTGGGGATCGCCCTGCTGGCAGTCCTCGGCGTCGTGTCGATCACGCTGTACGGGTCCCGCGCGGCCCGGGCGCAGCGCAGCCCGCTGGGCCGTACCGCCGCCGCGCGCTAGGAAATCTACGTCGCGGAACCGGGTGGCAGCCGCCCGCTTTCCGGGCAGGGACCCCCCAGGACGCGTACGCGGGCGGCCGCGGGCGCGGTGCGACCAGGGGAGGTCCGCATGGGGACGGCACGGGTGCGCAGCAGGGGGCGGGCGGCGGCGGTGTTCGGCGGGGCGGTGGCGCTGGCCCTGCCGATGGTGGTGGCCGAGGGGGGCACGGCGCAGGCCGCCGCCTGCAACCTCACCACCGGCCCGTACCAGCGGCAGGCTGAGCAGTTCCTGGGGCGGCCGGTGGACGGCCGGCAGTCGGCGGCCGACTGCTCCGCGACGCGGTCCTTCCAGGCGAGCCACGGGATCACCCCGACGCAGGGCTATGCCGGGCCGCTGACCTGGCGGACCATGAGCACGATGCTGGCCCAGCGGGCGGCGGGCAGCACCCCGAACCGGGACGGGAAGTGCCCGGTGGACCGGGGGCGGATCGCCTGCGTCGACCTGACCCGGCAGCTGAGCTGGATCCAGGACGGCGGCGCCCTGGCCTACGGGCCGGTGCCGGTGCGCACCGGCAAGGACGGCACGGAGACCCGGACCGGCCCGAAGAAGATCTACTACCGGAGCATCGACCACTGGTCGACGATCTACGACGTGGCGATGCCGTACGCGCAGTTCTTCGACGGCGGCATCGCCTTCCACTCCACCACCAAGAGCATGTGGAACCCGCCGGGTTCCGGGGGCTGCGTGAACATGCGGCCCGTAGACGCCAGGGCGTACTGGAACCTGCTGGGCAAGGGCGAGGACGTGTTCGTCTACGGCACCAAGCCCGGTACGTAGCAGGCCGGCCGCTTCCGGCTGCCGTTGTCGTACCCCTCCGGTAGTTTCCGAGGTACCGGACCTATCTGGGGGAACGACAGCCATGAGCGACCTCGCGACGACACCCCTCGACCTGGACGCGGCCATGGACCGCTACCGCGTCGAGCTGACCGGCTACTGCTACCGGATGCTCGGCTCCTCCTTCGATGCCGAGGACGCGGTGCAGGACACGTACATCCGGGCCTGGCGCGCGCACGGGAAGTTCGAGGGCCGCTCCTCGCTGCGCTCGTGGCTGTACCGGATCGCCACCAACGTCTGCCTGGACCTGCTGAGCGCCGGGAAGAAGCGGGCCCGTCCGATGGACCTGACCGCCGCCCAGCACCAGGCCTCCGCGGTGCTGAGCGAGCGGCCGGAGGTGACCTGGCTGGAGCCGGTGCCCGACGGCCGGGTGCTCCCGCAGAGCGCGGACCCGGCGGAGATGGCCCTCGCCAAGGAGTCGGTCCGGCTGGCGTTCGTCGCGGCGCTCCAGCACCTGCCGCCGAAGCAGCGGGCCGTCCTGATCCTGCGCGAGGTGCTGGCCTGGAAGGCCGACGAGGTCGCGCAGCTCCTGGACACCACGGTCGCCTCGGTCAACAGCGCGCTCCAGCGGGCGCGGGCCACGCTCGCCGGGCAGTCCCTGCGCGAGAGCGACCCGGCGGACCCGCTGGACGCGCAGCAGGCCGCACTGCTGGAGCAGTACCTGGCGGCCTTCGAGGCCTACGACATCTCCCGGCTGACCGCGCTGCTGCACGAGGACGCGGTGCTGTCGATGCCGCCGTACGACCTGTGGCTCCAGGGGCACGCGGACATCGCGGCCTGGCACCTGAACCAGGGCATCGGCTGCAAGGGCTCCCGGCTCGTCCCGACGACGGCGAACGGCATGCCTGCCTTCGGCCAGTACCGGCCGGCGGCCTCGGGCAGCGGCCACACGCCGTGGGCGCTGCAGGTCCTGGAGATCTCAGACGGCAGGATCGTCGGGCTCAACGCCTTCCTGGACACCGAACGCTGGTTCCCGCTCTTCGGCCTGCCCGAGCAACTGCCCTAGCCCTACGAGCTCCAGCAGGTCCCGCAGCTCGGGCGCGGCCCGCACCCGCAGGGGGACGCCGAGGCGCCTCGCGGCCAGTGCGGCGCGCGCGAGGGCCTGGACGGTCGCGAGGGTGGGCCCGGCGACCGCACCCACGTCGAGAACGATCCCGTCGGGCCGGCCACGGCACAGTTCGGCCACGCGCGTGCACAGCCCGGCCGCATCCGGCTCCGGTCCCTCCACCGTCAGGGTTCTGGTCTCCACACGGGGCAGACCCCCGGCCCTGCCCGAACTCATCGGCGGGGCCGGGACCTGCCGAGGTACGGCGGAACGCCTGCGGCGGCGTACGCCGTGAGCTTGCGCCCCGGTCTTCGGGGAGCGCCGAGCAGAACGGGACCGGCGGGAGTCCACCGGTCCCGTTCATCCGACAGGGAAGCCGCAGGTCAGGCGATGCGGTCCAGCACGATCGGCGTGGCGGAAAAGGCCGTGCCCGCCGGGGCGATGTCGTAGGCGCCCTCCAGCGAGGCCAGGGCGTACGCGAACTTCTCCGGGGTGTCCGTGTGCAGGGTCATCAGCGGCTGGCCGGCGGCCACGGTGTCGCCCGGCTTCGCGTGCAGCTCGATGCCGGCGCCCGCCTGGACCGGGTCCTCCTTGCGGGCGCGGCCGGCGCCCAGGCGCCAGGCGCCGACGCCCACCGCGTACGCGTCGAGGCGGGTCAGCACGCCCGAGGCGGGGGCCGTCACCACGTGGTGCTCACGGGCGACCGGCAGGGCAGCGTCCGGGTCGCCGCCCTGCGCCGCGATCATCCGGCGCCAGACGTCCATGGCCGAGCCGTCGGCCAGGGCCTTCGCCGGGTCGGCGTCCTTGATGCCCGCCGCGTCCAGCATCTCGCGGGCCAGGGCCAGGGTCAGCTCGACCACGTCGGAGGGGCCGCCGCCGGCCAGGACCTCGACGGACTCGCGGATCTCCAGGGCGTTGCCCGCGGTGAGGCCGAGCGGGGTGGACATGTCGGTGAGCAGCGCGACCGTCTTGACGCCGTGGTCGGTGCCGAGGCCGACCATCGTGGAGGCCAGCTCGCGGGCGTCCTCGATGGTCTTCATGAAGGCGCCGGAGCCGACCTTGACGTCCAGGACCAGGGAGCCGGTCCCCTCGGCGATCTTCTTCGACATGATCGAGGAGGCGATCAGCGGGATGGCCTCGACCGTGCCGGTCACGTCACGCAGGGCGTAGAGCTTCTTGTCCGCGGGGGCCAGACCGTCGCCGGCCGCGCAGATGACCGCGCCGGTGGTGTCGAGGACGTGCAGCATCTCCTCGTTGGAGAGCAGCGCGCGCCAGCCGGGGATGGACTCCAGCTTGTCGAGGGTGCCGCCGGTGTGGCCCAGGCCACGGCCGGACAGCTGCGGGACGGCCGCGCCGCAGGCCGCGACGAGCGGGGCCAGCGGAAGGGTGATCTTGTCGCCGACGCCGCCGGTGGAGTGCTTGTCGGCGGTCGGGCGGGAGAGGGAGTCGAAGTTCATGCGCTCGCCGGACGCGATCATCGCGGCGGTCCAGCGGGCGATCTCGGCCCGGTTCATGCCGTTGAGCAGGATGGCCATCGCCAGCGCCGACATCTGCTCGTCGGCGACGACACCGCGGGTGTACGCGTCGATGACCCAGTCGATCTGCTCGGGGCTCAGCTCGCCGCGGTCCCGCTTGGTCCGGATGACGGAGATGACGTCCATGGAGTGCTTCTTTCTACGCGCATAGAGAGAGGGGTTGAGGAGAATGCGACGGCCCTCCGCCCGGCAGGGGGCGGAGGGCCGTCGGCACGGCTATCTCAGGTGGTCGGGCCCGAAGGCCTGCGGCAGCATCGCGGCCAGCGGCAGGATCCCGTCCGGGGTCTCCACCAGCAGCTCCGGGCCGCCGAATTCGTACAGCAGCTGGCGACAGCGGCCGCAGGGGACGAGGATCTCGCCCTTGCCGTCCACGCAGGTGAAGTGCGTGAGCCGGCCGCCGCCGGTGGCCTGGAGCGAGGAGACCAGCCCGCACTCCGCGCACAGGCCCAGCCCGTAGCTCGCGTTCTCGACGTTGCAGCCGGTCACGATGCGCCCGTCGTCCACGAGGGCGGCGACCCCGACCGGGAAGCCCGAGTACGGCGCGTACGCACGGGACATGACGTCCCGGGCGGCCGTGCGCAGGGCTTCCCAGTCGACGGCCGGAGCTGCCTGCGGGCTCGTCACTTGCCCTGGCCCTTGCGGTACGGCAGGCCGTCCGCCTTCGGCATGCGCAGGCGCTGCGCCGACAGGGCGAGCACCAGCAGGGTGGTCACGTACGGGGCCGCGTCGACGAACTGGCTCGGCACCGAGTCGGTGAGCGCGTACCAGACGAAGAGCAGCGCGGCGCAGGCCGCCGAGATGCCCGCCTGCAGGTACTTCTTCTTGTACAGCTGCCAGGCGCAGACCAGCAGCAGCAGGATCGCGATCAGCAGCAGCAGGGCGTGCACGTTGGTGGCGCCGCCGCGCAGCTTCAGGCTGTCGATGAAGCCGAACAGGCCCGCGCCCAGGGCCATGCCGCCCGGCATCCAGTTACCGAAGATCATCGCGGCGAGACCGATGTAACCGCGGCCGCCGGTCTGGCCCTCCTGGTAGATCGGGCTGGCGACGATCGACAGGAACGCGCCGCCGAGGCCGGCCAGGGCGCCCGAGACGATCACGGCGATGTACTTGTACTTGTAGACGTTGACGCCGAGGGACTCCGCCGCGGTGGGGTTCTCGCCGCAGGAGCGCAGCCGCAGGCCGAAGGTGGTCCGCCACAGCACCCACCAGGTGCCCGGGATCAGCAGCAGCGCGACGACGGTCAGCAGCGACAGCTCGGTGACCAGGCCGCCGATGACGCCGGCCAGGTCCGAGACGAAGAACCAGTGCTTGCCCTGGAGGTCGGACATCCAGTCCGACAACCCCGGCACAGTGATCTTGTAGATCGGTTCGACCTGCGGGGACTGCTTGGAGGAGCCGCCCGGGGCCTCGGCGAAGGTGAAGTTCGACAGGTACTGGGTGAAGCCCAGGGCCAGGATGTTGATGGCCACACCGGAGACGATGTGGTTGACGTTGAAGGTGATCGTGATGATCGCGTGCAGCAGGCCGCCGATGGCGCCGCCGGCGATGCCGGCCATGACGCCGGTCCACGGGCCCCACTGGTAGCCGGCCCAGGCACCGAACCAGGTGCCGAGGATCATCATGCCTTCGAGGCCGATGTTGACGACGCCCGCGCGCTCGGCCCACAGGCCGCCGAGGCCGGCGAGGCCGATCGGCACCGCGAGCGAGAGGGCACCGGAGACCTGGCCGACCGAGGTCAGGTCGTTGGCGCCGCTGATCAGGCGGACCACGGAGACCAGCGCGAGGCCGGCCGCGATGATCAGCATGATCCAGGGCAGGGTGAGCTTCTTGCGGCCGCCGGACTTCTTCGGGGCGGCGGCCGTCGCGGATACCGTGCTGGTGCTCACGCCGCGACCTCCTTGTCGGTCTTGATGGCGTGCCCGGCGGCGAGCTCCTCGCCGACCTTCTGCTGCTGGCGCCGGATGCCGTAGCGGCGGACGAGTTCGTACGAGACGACGACCGCGATGACGATCAGGCCCTTCATGATCGTGCCGATCTCCTTCGCGTACCCGGCCTGGTCGAGCGAGGCCGAGGCCTTGTCGATGAAGGCCATCAGGAACGCGGCGAAGAGGATGCCGACCGGGCTGTTGCGGCCGAGCAGCGCGATGGTGATGCCGGTGAAGCCGACACCCACCGGGAAGGCCAGGTTGTAGGTGTGCGTCTCGCCCAGCAGCTGCGGCATGCCGGCCAGGCCGGCGACCGCGCCCGAGATGAGCATCGCCGTGATGATCATCTTCTTGGAGTCGACGCCCGAGGCCTGCGCCGCGGACTCGCTGGCACCGGTGGCGCGCAGGTCGAAGCCGAAACGGGTGCGGTTGAGGGTGAACCAGTAGACGATGCCGAGGGCGAAGGCCACGAAGGTGAAGCCGTAGATCTCCAGGCCGTCACCGAGGGAGACCGCCGGGAACCAGCCCGATTCGGCGATGTCGCCGGTGGTCAGGTCGTTGGAGCCCTCAAGCTGCACACCGAGGTTCTTCGTCAGGATCAGCCAGGCGATCAGGCTGGTCGCGATGGCGTTCAGCATGATCGTGGACACGACCTCGCTGACCCCGCGCTTGGCCTTCAGGACGCCGGCGATGCCGGACCAGAACGCGCCGACGAGCATCGCGACGAGGATGATCAGCAGCAGGTGCAGCGGACCCGGCAGGGTCACGGCCGCGCCGACCACGGCGGACAGCATCGCCGCGAGGCGGTACTGGCCGTCGACGCCGATGTTGAAGAGGTTCATCCGGAAGCCGATGGCCACGGCCAGGGCCGCCAGGTAGTAGGTGCCCGCCTGGTTGACGATGAGGACCTGGACGTCCTCGTAACCGGCGTTCTCCACCATCAGGCGCAGCGGCTCGATCGGGTCGATGCCCGTCGCGGCCAGCACGACCACGGTCAGCAGGAAAGCGGTGACCAGCGCGAGCACGGGCCCGGCGATGCCGAGGAGCAGCCGGTCCTTGTCGAATTTCTTCATCGGGCCTCGTCCTCCGTGGAGCCGGTACCGGTGTCGGTGCCCGCGGCGGAGTGGTTGTCGGATGCTTCCAGGTGACCGGAGGCGGCGCCCGTCATGGCGGTGCCGAGTTCCTCGGGGGTCACGGTCGCGGGGTCGGCGTCCGCGACGAGGCGGCCGCGGTAGATCACGCGCAGGGTGTCGGACAGGCCGATCAGCTCGTCCAGGTCGGCGGAGATCAGCAGGACGGCCAGGCCCTCGCGGCGGGCCGAGCGGATCGCGTCCCAGATCTGCGCCTGCGCGCCGACGTCCACGCCGCGGGTGGGGTGCGCCGCGATCAGGAACTTCGGGCCGTGGCTCATCTCGCGGCCGACGATCAGCTTCTGCTGGTTGCCGCCGGAGAGCGAGGCCGCGGTGACCTCGATGCCGGGCGTGCGGACGTCGTACTCGCGCACGATCCGCTCGGTGTCCTTGCGGGCGGCCTTCGGGTCGAGGATGCCGCGCCGGGAGTTGGGGGCCTCGGTGACGTGGCCGAGGATGCGGTTCTCCCACAGCGGGGACTCCAGCAGCAGGCCGTGGCGGTGGCGGTCCTCGGGGATGTACCCGATGCCGCCCTCGCGGCGCTTGCGCACCGAGGACTTCGTGATGTCCCGGCCGTCCAGGGTGATCACGCCGGCGTCGGCGGAGCTCATCCCCATGAGGGCTTCGATGAGCTCGGTCTGGCCGTTGCCCTCGACCCCGGCGATGCCGAGGATCTCGCCCTTGTGGATGGTGAAGCTGATGCCGTCCAGCAGGAGGCGGCCGGCCTCGGCCTTCTCCTTGAGGGCGGAGTCCCCGGGGGTCTCGGGCCGCAGCGACTCCGGCTCGACGGCGACGGTTTCGTCCGCGGCGACCGTCAGGTCCGACACCGCGAGCATCGGCACGGTGGTGACGGTCGACTCGCGGGTCTCCGGGGAGGGCAGCTCGGAGCCGACCATGAGCTCCGCGAGCTGCTTGGTGGTCGCGGTCCTCGGGTCGGCGGTGCCCACCGTCGTACCGCGCCGGATGACGGTGATGTCGTCGGCGACCTTCAGCACCTCGCCCAGCTTGTGCGAGATGAAGATGACGGTCAGGCCCTCGGCCTTGAGCTCGCGCAGGTTGTCGAAGAGCGCGTCCACTTCCTGCGGCACGAGCACGGCGGTCGGCTCGTCGAGGATGAGGATCTTCGCCCCGCGGTAGAGGACCTTGAGGATCTCCACGCGCTGGCGGTCGGCGACACCGAGGTCCTCGACCAGGGCGTCGGGGCGGACCCCCAGGCCGTAGGCGTCCGAGATCTCCTTGATCTTCCGGCGGGCCTTGGCACCGATGCCGAAGAGCTTCTCGCCGCCGAGGACCACGTTCTCCAGGACGGTGAGGTTGTCGGCGAGCATGAAGTGCTGGTGCACCATGCCGATGCCGCGGGCGATGGCGTCGCCGGGGCTGCTGAAGGAGACCTGCTCCCCGTCGATGGCGATGGTGCCTTCGTCCGGCTTCTGCATGCCGTAGAGGATCTTCATCAGAGTCGACTTGCCGGCGCCGTTCTCGCCGATCAGAGCATGGACCGTGCCCTTGCGGACGGTGATCGCGATGTCTTTGTTGGCGACGACGCCGGGGAAGCGCTTGGTGATGCCGTGCAGTTCTACGGCGGGGGGCGGGCTGGACGCGTTGATGACGCACTCTCCTTGGCGCGGAAGGAGTTGGAGGCAGGGCAGGGACAGGGCGGAGTTCGGCCGGGCGGGTGGGCGGGAGGAGGACGGTATCGCGTCCACCCTGCCTCTACGCGCGTAGCACTGTCGAAAGTGAAAACTTGCGGCCAACTGACCACGAGCAACACCGCTGGCAGGCGTTCTCCTACAGAACACGGCTCGGGGCCCGGGAGCGGCAGAGACCGCTTCCCGGACCCCGGAGACCACTACTGCATCAGACGGAACCTTACGGCGCGGTCTTGACGGTGATCTTCTTGGCGATGATGTCGGCCTTCGCCTTGTCCACCGCGGTGATGACGTCGGTCATCTTCTTGTACTCCGGGTTGGAGTCGGCCAGGCCGACGCCGTCCTTGTCCAGGCCGTAGCGGATCTCGCCGGTGGTCGGCTTGCCGTCCTTGACCGACTTGATCAGGTCGAAGAC
Organism: Streptomyces sp. cmx-4-9; assembly: GCF_046548835.1. Taxonomy (NCBI): domain Bacteria; kingdom Bacillati; phylum Actinomycetota; class Actinomycetes; order Kitasatosporales; family Streptomycetaceae; genus Streptomyces; species Streptomyces sp. cmx-4-9. The sequence goes on from NZ_JAEBEE010000007.1 coordinate 536,107, forward strand.
GGAGTCCGAGACGTCCTTGGTGACCGAGGTCAGGATGTGGTCCTTGTACTTCGTCAGACCGGCCTGGTTGTACTGGTCGGAGTCGACGCCGATGGCCCACTTGCCCTTGGCGGCGGCGGCCTCGATGGCACCCGAGCCGGCCAGACCGGCGGCCGAGTAGACCACGTCGGCGCCCGCGTCGAGCTGGCCCTGCGCAGCGGCCTTGCCGAGGTCGGGCTTCGAGAAGCCGTCGAAGTTCGGGGGCTGCGTCAGGTACTGCGAGAGCACCTTGGCGTTCGGGTTGGTGTCCTTGACGCCCTGGACGAAGCCCGCCTCGAACTTCTTGATCAGCGGGACCTCGACACCGCCGATGAAGCCGACCGTGCCGGTCTTGGACACCTTGGCGGCGGCGACGCCGGCCAGGTAGGAGCCCTGCTCCTCGTTGAAGACGAGGTTGGCGATGTTGGCGCCGGTCACCGAGGTGTCGTCGATGATGCCGAACGTGGTGTCCGGGAACTTCGGCGCGACCTTCTTGATGGCCGGGGCGTAGGCGAAGCCGACGCCGATGACCGGGTTGTTGCCCTTGCGGGCCAGCTCGGTGAGGCGCTGGACCTTGTCGGCCTCGCCCTCACCGTCGGTGGGCTCCGCCTCGGCGCCCTTGACCTTCAGCTCGGTCTCGGCCTTCTGCAGACCGGCGTAGGCGGCGTCGTTGAACGACTGGTCGCCGCGGCCACCGACGTCGTACGCGATGGCGGCGCCGGCTTCCTTGGAAGAGGTGTCCGACGAACTCTTACCGCCACAGGCGGTGGCCGAGAGGGCCAGCGCAGCGGACGCGAGGCCCACGGTGGCGATCCTGGTGATCCGGCGCAAGGGGAGGCTCCTTCAAAACCTGACCGAAGCGCCACGACCGGCGCTGGTTTCGCGGCGATCGTAACGCGCGTAGATGTCAGTTAAAGGCCCGTTCATGAGTCGTTATCGGATCGTCGCGAACCGGACAGTGACCGATTCGTAACTCCTTGGTGCCCAGCCCTTGTGTACCAAGGGCTGGACAGCTCCGCCGAAGTACCCCCCGTTGTTGTACGGAGCTTTACCCGGCGGGCGTCACCCGGAGGCTGTCGAGCAGGGCGGCGGCGGTGAAGAACTCCACGCCGACAGCGATCGCGTCCTCGTCCACGTCGAAGTCGCCCCGGTGCAGGTCCCGCTTGGCCGTGTCGCCGGGCGCGCGGACCCCGAGGCGGGCCATGGCGCCCGGCACGTGCTCCAGGTACCAGGAGAAGTCCTCGCCGCCCAGGCTCTGCTCGGTGTCCTCGACCGACTCGACGCCGCGGCGGGCGGCCATCGCCTCGCGCAGCAGCTCGGTGACCACCGGGTCGTTGACCACGGGCGGGACCCCGCGCACGTGGTTGATCTCGAACTTGGCCCCGTGCATCGTCGCCACCTCGTCGATGGCCGCGTGGATCACGTCCGGCGCCTCGTGCCAGGCGTTGAGGTCCAGGCAGCGGACCGTCCCGGACAGTTCGGCGTGCATCGGGATGACGTTGCAGGCGTGCCCGGCCTCGATCCGCCCCCAGGTGACCGACATCCCCGAGCGGGCGTCCATCCGGCGGGCCAGCAGGGCCGGCACGTCGACGGCCACCCGGGCGGCGGCGGTCACCAGGTCGGTGGTCAGGTGCGGGCGGGCGGTGTGCCCGCCCGCGCCCGAGAGGCTGACCTCCAGCCGGTCGCAGGCCGAGGTGATGGGACCGGACCGCAGACCGATCCGGCCGGCGTCGACCCGCGGGTCGCAGTGCACGGCGACGATCTTCCCGACGCCGTCCAGCACCCCCGACTCGATGGCCTCGGTGGCTCCGCCGGGGAGCACCTCCTCGGCGGGCTGGAACAGCAGCCGCACGGGCCGGGGCAGCAGGCCCTGGCGGTCCAGCTCGGCCAGGACCAGCCCGGCGCCGAGGACGACCGCGGTGTGCACGTCGTGGCCGCAGGCGTGCGCGCGGTCCGGGACGGTCGAGCGGTAGGCCACGTGCGTCTTCGCGTCCGGGATGGGCAGGGCGTCGATGTCCGCGCGCAGGGCCAGCATGGGCCGTACGCCGTCCCAGGTGCCGACGTCGCAGATCAGGCCGGTGCCCGAGGTCAGCACCCGTGGGCGCAGGCCGGCTTTCTCCAGCCGGGCCTTGATCGCCGCCGTGGTACGGAACTCCTGGTGTCCGAGTTCGGGATGCATGTGCAAGTCCCGACGGAAGGCGATCAGTTCGGCACGCAGGTGGTCCGGAAGCGTGCCTGGCAGCTCGGGCCGGTCGGGCTTGCCGGGCAGGGCGGTCGGGGACTCGCGGGACATCAACTGGTTCACCCGTTTAAGGGTAGGCGCACCCACCGGCCAACTGGCTGGAGATCACCAAAAGTTCATGCCGTTAGGGGAAGAAAACCCGGCCTCTGGACGCATGAGCGTATGTGAGCGCGGGTAAACTGCCGCGCTCATCCGGCCGCGGAGGTCGTCCGGGCCGGGAGTCTGCGCACACCACGGGCGGTGTCGGTGACTCCCGCGAGGAAGCTGCGTGCCCGCGCGGAGGCGGATGCGGTGAGCCACTGCGGGTCGACGGCGCATACGGCGACGGTCACCCCGGTACCGGTCAGTGCGTACGGCAGCGTGTGGACGACCGTGGACGGAAAGCTGACGATCGTCCGTCCCACCGGGCCGCGGCGGGCGATCAGCTCCAGGGGGAGGTCCGGCCGGACGATCTCCAGCCCGGTCGCCTCGCTCAGGGCCCGCAGCTTCTCCGGGGACTCCCGCCGGTGCGCGAAGTAGCGCGTCGCGCCGTGCTCCCGGGTGAGGGTCCGTACGGCGTCCAGGTAGCGGGCGGGGTCCACCACGCCGGTCTCCACCAGCGAAGTCCCGACCAGGTCGGTTCCCCTGGTCAGCCGGGGCGGGCCGAAGCGCTCCCGGGTCCAGGCGAAAGCGTTGACCCGCAGCGCCGTCCCCCCGTGGACGGTGACGGGCATGGACGTGAACACCTCGACGTGCCGCCCGTCGCCCGCCGTGAACCGCCGGCGGGCGGTCGCCGACACCGGGGCGTACGCCAGCTCGCGCACCCGGCCGCGCAGCCCGCCGCCGCCGGCCCGGTGCCAGCGCACGAGGCGCTCGCCGCGGGCGGTCTGCGCGATGAATTCCATGGTGGCGGTGCCGTCGTCGACCACCACGAGCTCCTCGGCCCGCACCAGGGTCAGCAGCAGCTGCACGTAGCGGGAGAAGGGGTCGCCGATGACGACGCGGCGGGCCGCGCGGACGTCCCGGACCAGGGCGGCGAGCGCCTTCAGCGGGGCGAGGCGGCCGCCGCGCGCCTCCTGCCAGCTCACCTGGTGACCTTCGTCACGCGCCAGTCCCGCCATGCGGCGCAGCTGACCCCTCGACATGGGGTCGGTCGGGGGCAGGACGACGATCCGCAGCCCCGTCGGGGCACCCGCCGCGGCGGCGCCGGCGGGGGCGTCCGGCGGTCCGGGGCGGTGCCGGCGCTGCTGCGGGACGGCGCCGAGCAGCGGGCCGGGGTCCGCGGGGCCGTCCCGGTGCAGATGGGCCCACTCCAGCACGTTCAGGAGTTGGACCGGGCTCTCGACGAACGCCAGGGTGGGGGCTGCAGGGGTCACCGGGTACTCCTCGTGTGGGGGCGGGACTCGTACGCGCCGGGCCTGGGGCGTCGGGGGACGGCCCCCGGGGGTCAGACGGCGACCGGCTCGCCCTGGAAGCGGCGGAGCTTCTTCATGGGGCCGAGTTCGGACGCGTAGACCCGCTTGACGCCGTCGCCGAGGGCCGTCTCGATGGTGCGGATGTCGCGGACCAGCCGCGCCAGTCCGCCGGGCTCGACGGAAGCGGCCTGGTCGGAGCCCCACATCGCCCGGTCGAGGGTGATGTGCCGCTCGACGAAGGTGGCGCCGAGGGCGACCGCGGCGAGGGTGGTCTGCAGGCCCGTCTCGTGGCCGGAGTAGCCGATCGGCACGTTGGGGTACTCCTCCTGGAGGGTGTTGATGACCCGCAGGTTGAGCTCCTCGGCCTGGGCCGGGTACGTGGACGTGGCGTGGCAGAGCAGGATGTTCTCGCTGCCCAGCACCTCCACCGCGTGCCGGATCTGGCGCGGCGTGGACATGCCGGTGGACAGGACGACGGTGCGGCCGGTGGCGCGCAGGGCGCGCAGCAGCTCGTCGTCGGTGAGCGAGGCGGAGGCCACCTTGTGCGCGGGGACGTCGAACTTCTCCAGGAAGGCGACGGCCTCGGTGTCCCACGGGGAGGCGAACCAGTCGATCCCGCGCTCGGCGCAGTGCGCGTCGATGGCCCGGTACTCGTCCTCCCCGAACTCGACCCGGTGGCGGTAGTCGATGTACGTCATCCGGCCCCAGGGGGTGTCGCGCTCGATGTCCCACTGGTCGCGGGGGGTGCAGATCTCCGGGGTGCGCTTTTGGAACTTCACCGCGTCGCAGCCCGCCTCGGCGGCGGCGTCGACGAGCGCGAGGGCCTTGCCGAGGTCGCCGTTGTGGTTGATGCCGATCTCGCCGACGACGTAGACGGGGCGGCCGGGGCCGGCGGCGCGCGGGCCGAAGTTCCGCAGGCGGGCGGGGGCGGTGGCGGTGGCGGTGGCGGTGGCGGTGGCGGTGGCGGTCATGGCAGATGGCGTCCTTCGGTGCGGGGTGTCCGGGTGGTCCGGGGTGTCCGGGCGGTCCGGGACATGCGGGATGTGCCGGGGGCGCGGTACGGGTGGGGCGGGCGGGGTGCGTGGGGTGCGCGGGGCAGGCGGGGCGTCCTCGAACAGCGGGGCCAGGAGTCGGGCCCGGGCCAGGTCGTGCGGGTCGTCGACCTCCAGGACCCGCGCGGGGTCGGTGGCGACGGGCAGGGTGCGGCCGAAGAACCGGTGCCGGGCGGTACGGAACCCGGCGGCGTCCATCGCGTAGGCGGCGCCGGTCTCCAGGAGGTCCCGGGGCCGGTCCTGGCGGCGGGGCCGCAGGGCGCTGTCGTGGTTGACGCCGGTCCCGGCCCCGTCGGCGTCCTGCCGCCAGAGGAACCCGTGGAAGGGCGCGACGGTCAGGGCGCAGTCGGCGGCCCCGCAGGCCACGGCGGCGGCCACCGACTCGACGTCGGAGGCGGTGAGGAAGGGGCTGGTGCACTGGACGAGGAGGACCACGTCCACGGTGAGGGAGTGCAGTTCCTCGAAGGCCTGCAGGGCGTGCAGCAGGGCGGCTTCGCTGCTCGCGGTGTCCCCGGAGAGCGCGGCGGGCCGGGCGATCACGTCGGCCCCGGCGGCGCGGGCCGCCGCGGCGACGGCCTCGGAGTCCGTGGAGACCACCACGTCGGTCACGCTCGCCGCGGCCCGGCAGGCGCGCACGGCGCGGGCGACGAGCGGGCTGCCGGCCACCTCCGCGAGGTTCTTGCCGGGGACCCCCTTGGATCCGCCCCGGGCGGGGATCACGGCCAGCACCCGGGGGCTCACAGCTCCCCCAGCCGGCGGATCACCGGGGCGACGCGCTGGACGCCGTGCCGGTACGCGCCGCGGGCGGCTTCCCGCAGATGGCTGCGGAGCCTGCGGCGCAGCCGGGACTCCTCCCGCGGGTCGTGCGCCGCGCCGGGCAGCGGGGTCCCGTCGGGGGCCAGGCGGTGGCGGGCGAGGATCCCCGGCAGGTAGCCGGGGGCGGTGGTGGGCGTGTAGTAGGGCGCGGGCGCGGGCAGCAGCCGCTCCCCCGCCAGCGCGGCGACCCGCGCCCGGGCGGCGGCGTACGCGTCGTGCGGCGCGCCGTCGGCGGCCGGGGCTGCCGCGGTGCCGCCCGTGGCGGAGGGCGCGGCCGGGCCCGGCAGGACGCCCTGCGCCGCCAGCCAGTGCGGGTCGGCCTGCGGGAGCAGGCCCGCGTCCAGCTGGTCCCAGGAGGCGAGGCAGCCGGAGCCGAGGAAGTGGTGGTTGCCGAGGGCCTCGCGGATGCCGAGGTCGGTGAGGACCGCGGTGGGGATGCCCCGGTGCAGGGACTCCAGCGCGGCGGTGGAGGAGACGGTGACCAGCAGGTCGGTGCCGTCCAGCACCTCGCCCATGTTCCCGTAGACCAGCCGGCAGTTCGGCGGGAGCCCGCCGGGGAGCTTCGCCGCGAGCCGCTGGTACGGCTGCTCCTCCAGGTGCGTGGTGTGCTCGCCGGGCCTGCTGCGCAGCTTGACCAGCACCTCCCGACCGGGGTGCAGCCGCGCGTGCCGGGCGGCCCGCTCCAGCAGGTACGTGCGGTCCGCCCGGCTGTCGGGCACGGAGGGCTGCACGGCGAAGACCACCGTGCAGGTGCGGCTCCCGGCCGGTTCGTACGGGGCTCCGCCGAGGAAGGGCAGGGCCGTCTCGGTGACGGCGGCCGCGTCGGCGCCCACTCCCTCGTACACGGCGCGGAAGCGCTCGGCGTCGTGGCGGGAGTTGGCGAGCACCAGGTCGGCCCCGTGGCGCAGCAGCAGCCCGTCGGCGAGCTTCTCGTAGACCACCCCGACGTAGCCGGTAACCAGTACGGGCCGTTCGGCCGGGGCGGGCCACAGGGCGCGGGCCCCGTGCAGGACGGCCTGCGCCGCCCCGCCGACCAGGGCGAGGACGACGACGTCGTAGGACTCGCGGCCGAGTTCGGCGAGGAACTGCGCGCAGGTCACCTCGGTCAGCCGGTCGGGCCGGACGCCCACTTCGCCGAGCTGGCGGGCCGTGGGAGTGGCGCGGCCGCGGAGCAGGAAGCCGGTGAGCCGGTGGTCGGGCACGAGAGCACCCGCGGTGAGTGCACCCCATTTCCATCGCGTATCGGAATCGGCGAGTACGGCTACGCGTTTGCGTTCTGGCACGCGGCAGAAACTATGGGGCCGTTTCGGTGTTCGGCCCAACGAGCGCACAACAGCGGGTTAACAACGCGTCGAGGACATGCGAAAGCGTCCGGGTTAACACGTCCGCCCGGCGCCGTTCACATGGATTCCGCATGCGGGCCATGCTGAATGCCGGAGGGCGCCATAACGTCTCGCGGGTGCCCAAGCTCTCTGTTGTCGTGCCGTTCTACAACGTGCAGGCCTACGCGCCGGATGCCCTGAGAAGTCTCGAACTCAACGCCCGGGACGATTTCGAGTTCCTGCTCGTCGACGACTGCTCGACGGACGGGACCCCCCAACTGCTGGAGCGGGCGGCGCGCGAACTGCCCGGCGCGGTGCACCTCAGACACGAGCGCAACGGCGGCCTGGCCACCGCACGGAACACCGGTCTGGACGCGGCCCGCGGCGAGTACCTGGCGTTCCTGGACGGCGACGACTGGCTCGCCCCCGGGCACCTGTCCCGGACCCTGGCCGCGATCGAGGCCCTGGACTGCGACTTCGTCCGTACCGACCATGTCCGGTGCACCGGCCGGGCGCGCAGCGTGCAGCGCGTCCCGTCCGGGGCGCACGGGGTCGTGGCCGACCCGCGGTCGGGAATCCTGCCGGCGGACCGGGCCACCTCGGTGGACTACCCGTACGCCTGGGCCGGCATGTACCACCGGCGGCTGCTGGAGCGCGGGGTGCTGCGTTTCACCGACGGACTGCGGACGGCGGAGGACCGGCCGTGGATCTGGCGGCTGCACCGCGAGGCGCGCTCCTTCGCCCCGGTCGGACTGCCCGGCGTCTTCTACCGGCGCGGTGTCGCGACCTCATTGACGCAGATCGGCGACGAGCGCCAGCTCGATTTCCTTCGCGCATTCGATCAGATTCTGTCGGACACGGCAAAGGACCGGGAATCCGACCTGCTGCTCCCCAAAGCCGTCCGAACGTATTGCGCAATCATCGCGCATCATGTCGGATCCCTGGAAAGGTTCGAACCGGCCGTGGCCAAGAAACTCCGCTCGATGAGCACGGCCGCGCTCGGGCGCATGCCGCAGGACCTCCTGGACGGCGCCCTGGACTCGATGGACGTCGAACGCGCCACCCTGCTGCGGCGCCTGCGCGGCAGCCGCCGCGCCGCCACCGGGGCGGCCGCCTGATGCCCGTCCAGATCTTCCTGGCCTCCACCCTCTACGGCGCCGCCACTCTTGCGGCGGGCATCGACGCGGGCAGCTTCCCGCCGGCCGGCCGCCGAATCCTGCTGACCAGCGACCACGCCGTCGCCGCCGAGGTCACCCCGGGTCTGGCCGCCGTACCGGGCTTCGCCGCCCTGCGCGCCCGCTTCGACGAGGTGCTCGACTGGAACCGCGTCGTCGAACCGCTGCACCCGAGCACCTGGGCCCCGCGCGCCGAGGACGTCCCGTTGTGGGAGCGCCGGCTGCGCGCCCTGTGGGACCTCGGCGAGGAACGCGTCGAGCTGGTCGTGGAGTCCCTCCAGGTCCCGCCCGCCCAGACCCTGTGCCGGCTCTTCCCCGGGGCGGCGGTCGACGTCTACGCCGACGGGCTGATGAGCTACGGGCCCACCCGCTTCCGCCTCGATCCGCAGCTCGGGATGCGGGTGCGGCGGGTGCTCCACCTGGACCTGGTTCCGGGCCTGGAGCCGCTGCTGCTGACGGAGTTCGGGGTACGGGCCGAGCTGGTGCCTGCCGAGTCCTTCGCGAAGGTCCTCGCGGAACTGTCGGAACCCGCCGGTCCCACCGCGCTCCCCGAGACGGGAGCCGGGAAGGGGACCGGCGCCGAGGCGGGGACCGGAGCCGAGGCCGCAGCCGCCGGCCCCGCCCTCCTCCTCGGCCAGTACCTCTCCGCCCTGGACCTGATGACCCCGGCGCAGGAGGAGGAGCTGCACGGCGAGATGGTCCGCGGCGCACACGCCCTGGGCCACCGGGAGCTGGTGTTCAAACCGCACCCGAGCGCGCCCCTGGCCCACTGCGGCCGCGCGGAGGCGGAGGCGGCCCGCCTGGGCGTCCGGCTGACCGTGGTGGACAGCCCGGTGCTCGCCGAGACCCTCTACCGGCGGCTGCGGCCGGCCCTGGTGGTCGGCTGCTTCTCCACGGGACTGCTCACCGCGGCGACCCTCTACGGGCTCCCGGTGGCCCGCACCGGCACGGACGCCCTCCTGGCCCGCCTGACCCCGTACGCGAACAGCAACCGGGTCCCGCTGGCGGTGGTGGACGCCCTGCTCCCCGACCTCGCGGACGCCGAGGCGGTCCGCGCCTGGCGCCTCCCGGACCGCGCCCACGTGCGGGGCGAGCTGGCCGGGCTGCTCACCGCGGTGGGCTTCACCATGCAGCCCCGGATCCTGGCCGCACGCCGCTCCGCCGCCGAGGCGTACCTGGCCGCGCACCTGACGCCGCGCACCCGGCGCTACTTCACCCGCCGCCGACTGGCGGCCCTGGGGCTGCCGGGCGGCATCCCCGCCCCGCTCTCGTTCCTGCCCCGCAGCCCGGCCGTGCGGCGGGTCCTGCGGCGGGCCCTGCGGCGGGTGCGCCGACCGGTCAGCTGACGGCGAGCTTGGCCGCGAAGCCGAGGAACAGCACGCCCGCCGCCGAGGTGGCTCCGGCCGACAGGCGCCTGCGGCGGCGGAACGCGGCGGACAGCCGGGTGCCGCCGAAGATCAGCACGGTCAGGTACAGGCCGCTGCTGATCTGCAGCAGACCGCCCAGCACCAGGAAGGACAGCGCCGGGTAGGCGTAGCCCGGGTCCACGAACTGCACGAAGAAGGACATCAGGAAGAGGATGGCCTTCGGGTTGAACAGGCTGATCAGCAGCGCCCGCCGGTACGGCCGCTCGCTCTCGCCGTGCTCGCCGTACTCGCCCTGCTCCACGGCGTCGGCTTCCACCGCGGCGGCCATCTCGGCCCGCGCCCGGCGCGAGCGCCACAGCGTCCAGGCGCCGCGCAGCATCCCGATGGCCAGCCAGGTCAGGTAGCCCGCGCCGAGCAGCTTGACGATGCCGAACAGCAGCGGGCTGGTCTGCAGCAGGGAGGCCGCGCCCGCCGCGGCGAGCGCCATCAGCACGGCGTCGCCGGTCCATACGCCGGCGGCGGCCTTGTAGCCGGTGCGCACCCCGCGGCGGGCCGCCACGGACAGCACGTACAGCGAATTGGGCCCCGGCAGCAGAATGATCAGCACCAGGCCGGCGAGATAGGTCGGAAGATCGGTCACACCCAGCATGTCCAGGAGTGTCCCAAGGGTTGCACCTGTCACGCCAGTCGTTTCACCATGTGGAATCTGCGGGCACGTACGTGCCCCAGACCTCCCGCAGTGCCCCGCAGACCTCCCCCACCGTGGCCCGGGCCCGCAGCGCCTCCTTCACCGGGTACAGCACGTTGTCCGTACCCGCGGCCGCCGTGCGCACCGCGGCCAGCGCCGAGGCCACCGCCTGCCCGTCGCGTTCGGCCCGGAGCCGGGCGAGGGCCTCGCACTGGCGCGCCTCGATCGCCGGGTCCACCCGCAGCGGCTCGTACGCCTCCTCGCGCTCCAGCGCGAAGCGGTTGACGCCGACGACCACCCGCTCGCCGCTGTCGGTCTCCTGCGCGATGCGGTAGGCGTTGCGCTCGATCTCCCCCTTCTGGAACCCGGCCTCGATCGCGGCCACCGCCCCGCCGAGGTCCTCGACCCGCCGCATCAGGGCGAGCACCTGCGCCTCCAGCTCGTCCGTCATCCGCTCGACCGCGTAGGAGCCCGCGAAGGGGTCCGCGGTGTGCGGCACGTCCGTCTCGTGGGCGAGCACCTGCTGGGTGCGCAGCGCGAGGCGGGCGGACTTCTCGGTGGGCAGCGCGATCGCCTCGTCGAAGGAGTTGGTGTGCAGGGACTGCGTACCGCCCAGCACGGCGGCCAGCGCCTGCACGGCGACCCGTACGAGGTTCAGCTCGGGCTGCTGCGCGGTCAGCTGGACCCCGGCCGTCTGGGTGTGGAAGCGCAGCATCAGCGACTTCGGGTCCCGGGCCCCGAACTCCTCCCGCATGACGCGGGCCCAGATCCGGCGGGCCGCGCGGAACTTCGCGACCTCCTCCAGCAGGGTGGTGCGGGCCACGAAGAAGAAGGACAGCCGGGGCGCGAACTCGTCGACCGCCATCCCGGCCGCGAGGGCGGTACGGACGTAGGCGACGGCGTCGGCGAGGGTGAAGGCGACCTCTTGCGCGGGCGAGGCCCCCGCCTCGGCCATGTGGTAGCCGGAGATGGAGATCGTGTTCCACTTCGGGAGCTCGGCCCGGCAGTAGGAGAAGGTGTCGGCCGTCAGACGGAGCGAGGGGCCCGGCGGGAAGATGTACGTCCCGCGGGCGATGTACTCCTTCAGCACGTCGTTCTGGACGGTCCCCGTCAGCCGCTCGCCCGCAATGCCCTGTTCCTCCGCCACCAGTTGGTAGAGCAGCAGGAGCAGCGCCGCAGGCGCGTTGATGGTCATCGAGGTGGAGACCCGGTCGAGCGGGATCCCCTCGAACAGGGCCCGCATGTCGTCGACCGAGTCGACCGCGACCCCCACCTTGCCCACTTCGCCGCGTGCGAGAGGGGCGTCGGAGTCGTGCCCCATCTGGGTCGGCAGGTCGAAGGCCACGGACAGCCCGGTGCCGCCGCCCTCGATGAGCCGCCGGTAGCGGGCGTTGGACTCGGCGGCCGTGCCGAAGCCGGCGTACTGCCGCATGGTCCACGGCCGTCCGGTGTACATCGTGGGATGAATCCCCCGGGTGTAGGGAAATCCCCCGGGCTCCCCGAGCGCCGCCACCGGGTCCCATCCCGTCAGGTCACCCGGCCCGTAGACCGGTTCGATCGGGATACCGCTCTCGGTGCGTGCCATCGAACCATCCTCCAGAGGGCGCCCGGAACTGCTGCCGCCGTCCGTGCGCAAAGCTCCGGACAGCTTCTGGTCACAATGGCGCAACATCCGGGAACGGGGTGCAACTCTCCACGCCCGTGAGGCATCACCTACTTACACACCGTAGAAACCGGGGGACCGCAATGCACCGCACGAGAGTCATGATCCGCACGCTCGGAGTGGCCACCGCCGTCGCACTCGCTGCGACCGCCTGCGGGCCGCAGAAGGCGGAGTCCACCGGCTCCGCCTCTGCCTCCCCGTCCTCGCCCGCGGCGGGCGCCTCTCCCACGGCCACGTCCGACGACAAGCCCGCCGAGCCCTCGGACTCCGCCTCGCCGAAACCTTCCGCCTCCGCCTCGCAGTCCCCGTCGGCCAAGCCCTCGTCCTCGGTCTCGCCGACCCCGGCCGTGAAGCCGATCATGGCGAACGGCGACGACACCGAGCAGGTGCGCGAACTGCAGGCGCGGCTGCGCCAGCTCAAGCTGATGAGCGTCGCGCCCACCGGCTTCTACGGCTCCAAGACGACCGCCGCGGTCAAGACCTTCCAGTCGAAGAACGGCCTGACCGCCACCGGTTCGGTCGACGCGGCCACCTGGAAGAAGATCGAGGCCGCCTCGAAGAAGCCCACCCCGCAGGAGCTGAACCCGCCGACCGTCAACGAGCCGGACGCCCCGGACCCGAACTGCATGCAGGGCCGGGTCATGTGCATCAGCAAGGAGAGCCGCACCCTCGCCTGGATGATCGACGGCAAGGTCGTCTCCACGATGGACGTGCGCTTCGGCTCGGAGAACACCCCGACCCGCGAGGGCGTCTTCGACGTCGGCTGGAAGGCCAAGGACTGGACGTCGACGATCTACCACACGCCGATGCCGTACTCGATGTTCTTCAGCGGCGGCCAGGCCGTGCACTACTCGGCGGACTTCGCGGCCCGCGGCTACAGCGGCGCCTCGCACGGCTGCGTGAACGTCCGGGACAAGGGCAAGCTGTCCGCGCTGTTCGACCAGGTCCAGGTCGGCGACAAGGTCGTCGTCTACTGGTGACCCCGGCGGGCGGGCCGGCCGGAGAGGGGTGGCGCGGGCAGGGCCGGGGGAACGTGCCCCGCCCGCGCCAGTTGCGCAGAGCCCAGGGGTACGGGGGGAACCCCGGCTCATGCGCAGCCGATGACCAGTCGGCTCACTGACTACTGCGCCACGGGTTCGAAAAGTGTTACAGCGGGGTGAGCGGGCCGATCACCGGCGGTCGAGGAAGCCGGTGAGCGGCCGGGCGGGGTCCAGCGTGGGCGCCGGCGGCGCGGCCCCGCCGGAGACGGGCCCCTGCGGTGCGGGAGCGTCCCCGCGGGCGCCGCCCTTGGGGGGCCGGTCCAGCAGGGTGTCGCAGAAGCGCGCGATCCGCGCCGCGCCACTGGCCACCTTCGCGAGCCGGTCGCGGCGGTCGCCGTCGAGCCGGCCCGCCCGGTACTCCCGGCACAGGTCGACGTTCCGCAGCCGGCTGTCCCCTTCGCCGCCGCGGTCCTTGCCGGGGTCGCCGGCCGTGAGCCCTTCCCGGTCCGGGTCCGTACCGTCCCCGCCGCCGTCCGCGCCCTTGCCGTCCCGGTCGGCGCCGCCGGTCAGGCCGCCCTGCGCGTCCTTGCCCGGGCCGTCGGTGGCGGACGCGCCGGCGGAGCCCCCGCCCGTGGCGTGGGGGCCCGGGAGCGTACGGCCGCCGCCGGCGCCCGGGGACTGCGTCCCGCCGGAGGGCTGCGGGGAGGCCGTGCCGTCCCGCAGCGGGCTGGGCATCAGGTCCGGGCCCGTGGTCGGCTCCTGGCTCCCCGACGGAAGCAGCTCCCCGTCCGCGCTGACGGACGTGGCCGGCCCCGGGCCGGCGGTGTCGCTGCGGTTCTGGTCCAGCAGCCCGGCCCCCACCGCCGCGGCCACCCCGCCGACGGCGACCGCGGCCAGCGCGGCCGCCAGTCCGAAGCGGACGGGCCGTGCGGCGCGGCGTCCGCGCGGCGCCGGCGCGGAGAGGCAGACGGGGTGTCCGAGGTCCAGCAGGGGGTCGGCGCGGGGCGCGGGGCGGGGCGGGTCCGCGGCCCGGACCGCCGGGCCGCGGGCCGCCCGGAAGGCGGCCAGGGCGGCGGCTTCACCGGGCAGTTCCGCTCCGGCGGCCGGCTGTTCGGCCAGGGCGTCGAGGGCTGCGCGCAGGCGGGCGGCACGGGCCCGCGCCGCGGGATCGGCGTCCGGCCCCACAGGTTCCACCGGCTCGCCGCGCAGCAGTCGGTCCACCGCGGCTTCGTCCAGCCACCTGTCGCGCTCGTCGGCCATCACATGTCCTTCTGCGTCCGCCAACGTGAATGCGTCACACCGGTTTGTTCTACGAGGCCCCCGCCACGGCCGCGCTGGGCGGGGACGGCGTCGAGATCCCTCCCGCCCCCGCCGTCCCGTGCCGGGCCCCCGGCATTATGGCCGACCGGAGCCTCCGCTTCCGAGCCCGGGCCGCAGCCGGCCCCGGACCCGCCCCGCGCCTCCTGCGCCGCCAGCAGCTCCGCCAGCCGCTTCAGCCCCCGGTGCGCGGCCGTGCGGACCGCCCCGGGGCGCTTGCCCAGGGTCTCGGCCGCGGACTTGGCGTCGAGGCCGACCACCACCCGCAGCACGACGGCTTCCGCCTGGTCCTGCGGCAGCTGCGCGATCAGCGCCATGGCCATTCCGGTGGACAGCGCCTCCATGGCCTCGCCCGCGGTGTCGCAGTCCGCGGCCCGGCCGGCCAGCTCGCTCTCGTCGCCGCCGATGGCGGGACGGCGGCCGCGCATCCGGACGTGGTCGAGGGCCCGGTTGCGGGCGATGCGGGCGGCCCAGCCGCGGAAGCGGTCGGCGTCGCCGGTGAAGGAGTCGAGGTCGCGGGCGATCTGCAGCCAGGCCTCGGAGGTCACGTCTTCCGCGTCGCCGTCGCCGACGAGCGTGCGTACGTATCCGAGCAGGCGCGGGTGCACGGCGCGGTACACAGTACGGAACGCGTTCTCGTCGCCGTCCTGTGCCGCGAGCACCGCGGCGGTCAGCTCCGCGTCGTCCCCCAGCAAAGTCCCCAACCCGTTCACTGTCCTGTACGTGTGGCGCAAATCAGCACGTTACGGCTTTCAAGCACCCGCGTCCACGAGTTGTACAACGAGCAACCATCCCTGCGCGGAGCGAGGTGTGACACAAAACGCACTCCAGGCGCTGACAGGGGTACGGGCTTGTCGCACGAGCCCGTGACGGACGGCGACCGGGGCCTCTCCTGTGGGGGGTGGCGGCCTCGGTCGTCTTCCCCTTTCCGCCTGGTGTCAGCCATGCCCACTTCATCCTTTCGGCTCACTTCCGGGTGAAATCCTCGAATGGGTACGCCACTGACGACCCCGCGTCGATAGCGTGGCGGAACACCCGCGCCACGCCACGAGGAGCCCCCCGCTGTCCAGCCACCTTCCGGCCCAGGCCCGCGGCGGCTCCGACCCTTCACACGGCTCCGGGCTGGCGCGGTTCAACGCCCTGGCCCCCGAAGCCGCCCACGCCGTCCTCATGCACTGCTGCGGAAGCCGCCGCTGGGCCCACCGGATGGCCACGCACCGCCCGTACCCCGACCCCGGCGCGCTGCTCGCCGCCGCGGACGAGGCCTCGTACGACCTCTCCCAGGCGGACCTCACGGAAGCACTGGCCGCCGAATGCCCCGAGGAACTGGGGCACGGCGCGCCGTACGCCGCCCTGCTGGCCCTCGACGCGGCCCACGCGGAGTACGAACGGAAGTTCGGCCACGCCTTCGTGATCTGCCTCGACGGACACCCCCCGGAGGAGCAGGCCGACCAGCTCCTGGCGGCGATCCGGCGCCGGATGGGGCACGAGGTCGACGAGGAGCGCTCGATCTCCGCCGACGAGCTCCGCCGGGTCGCCCAGGCCCGGGTTCTCGACCTGACGCGCTGGCTGACCTCGCCCGATGGGCTGTCTGCCACGGAAATCGGGCGATACGCCCCCGTGGGATAGTCCGTACGTGCCTGTTTGATCACACCGAAGACCCCCGGGCGAAGGAACCGACAAAGCGTCGCTACGATGTCCGGGGCCGGAGGACCGTACCCGGCCGGGCCCGACCGACAACGAAGCCGGCTGGCCCCCGCCCCGCTTCCGGAGGGTTTTCCGTGCCGGCTGGAACGTTGTACCGCGGCCGGGAAGGAATGTGGTCCTGGGTGGCTCATCGAGTCACCGGCGTCCTCATCTTCTTCTTCCTGTTCGTACACGTCCTCGACACCGCTCTCGTCCGCGTCTCCCCCGAGGCGTACGACGATGTCGTGGCTACCTACAAGACGCCGATCGTCGCGCTGCTGGAGTACGGCCTCGTCGCCGCAATCCTCTTCCATGCGCTCAACGGTCTCCGTGTCATCGCCGTGGACTTCTGGTCCAAGGGCCCCCGCTACCAGAAGCAGATGCTCTGGACCGTCGTGGGCATCTGGATCGTGCTGATGGTCGGGGCTCTCTACCCCGTCCTGGGCCACGCCTACCTCGAACTCTTCGGGAAGTGACACGCATGTCTTCTGACACTTCTTTCGAAAAGGGCATCGGCGACGTCGAGGGCGCGTCCCTCTACGACGTCGACAACCCCGCCCCGTACATCGAGGCACCGCGCAAGCGCACGGGCAAGACCCCGCGCTCGACCCGCGGAAACTTCGAGATGGCCGCATGGCTCTTCATGCGCCTCTCGGGCATCGTCCTGGTCGTCCTGGTCATCGGCCACCTGCTGATCCAGCTGGTGCTCGACGGCGGCGTCTCCAAGATCGGCTTCGCCTTCGTGGCCGGCCGCTGGGCGTCCCCGTTCTGGCAGGTCTGGGACCTGCTGATGCTGTGGCTGGCCATGCTGCACGGCTCCAACGGTCTGCGTACCGTCATCAACGACTACGCGGAACGCGCCAACACGCGGCTGTGGCTGAAGGGCCTGCTCTACACCGCCACGGTGTTCACCATCCTTCTGGGCACGCTGGTGATCTTCACCTTCGACCCGAACATCCGCTAGGCAACGGGGCTGAGGCGAAACCAATGAAGATCCACAAGTACGACACCGTCATCGTCGGCGCGGGCGGCGCAGGCATGCGCGCCGCCATCGAGTCGACGAAGCGCAGCCGCACCGCGGTGCTGACGAAGCTCTACCCCACCCGCTCCCACACGGGCGCCGCGCAGGGCGGCATGGCCGCCGCGCTCGCCAACGTGGAAGAGGACAACTGGGAGTGGCACACCTTCGACACGGTCAAGGGCGGTGACTACCTGGTCGACCAGGACGCCGCCGAGATCCTCGCGAAGGAGGCCATCGACGCGGTCCTCGACCTGGAGAAGATGGGCCTGCCGTTCAACCGCACCCCGGACGGCACCATCGACCAGCGCCGCTTCGGCGGCCACTCCCGCAACCACGGCGAGGCCCCGGTCCGCCGGTCCTGCTACGCCGCGGACCGCACCGGCCACATGATCCTCCAGACGCTGTACCAGAACTGCGTCAAGGAAGGCGTGGAGTTCTTCAACGAGTTCTACGTCCTGGACCAGCTCCTCGTCGAAGAGGACGGCGTCAAGAAGTCGGCCGGCGTGGTCGCGTACGAACTCGCCACCGGCGAGATCCACGTGTTCCAGGCCAAGGCCGTCATCTACGCCTCCGGCGGCACCGGCAAGTTCTTCAAGGTGACCTCCAACGCGCACACCCTCACGGGTGACGGCCAGGCGGCCTGCTACCGCCGCGGCCTGCCCCTGGAGGACATGGAGTTCTTCCAGTTCCACCCGACGGGCATCTGGCGCATGGGCATCCTGCTGACGGAGGGCGCCCGCGGTGAGGGCGGCATCCTCCGCAACAAGGACGGCGAGCGCTTCATGGAGAAGTACGCGCCGGTCATGAAGGACCTCGCGTCCCGTGACGTCGTCTCGCGCTCCATCTACACCGAGATCCGCGAGGGCCGCGGCTGCGGCCCCGCCGGCGACCACGTGTACCTGGACCTGACGCACCTCCCGCCGGAGCAGCTCGACGCGAAGCTCCCGGACATCACCGAGTTCGCGCGCACCTACCTCGGCATCGAGCCCTACACGGACCCGATCCCGATCCAGCCCACCGCGCACTACGCCATGGGCGGCATCCCGACCAACGTCGAGGGTGAGGTCCTGGCCGACAACACCACCGTCGTCCCCGGCCTGTACGCGGCCGGCGAGGTCGCATGCGTATCGGTGCACGGCGCCAACCGCCTCGGCACCAACTCGCTGCTGGACATCAACGTCTTCGGCAAGCGCTCCGGCATCGCCGCCGCCCGGTACTCGCAGGAGAACGACTACGTCGAGCTCCCCGAGAACCCCGCCGCCCTCGTCCAGGAGCAGGTCGAGCGCCTGCGCAACTCCACGGGCCACGAGCGGGTCGCCGACCTGCGTCTGGAGCTCCAGGAGACGATGGACGCCTGCGTGATGGTCTTCCGCACGGAGCAGACCATCAAGACCGCGGTCGAGAAGATCGCGGAGTTGCGCGAGCGCTACCTGAACGTGTCCGTCCAGGACAAGGGCAAGCGCTTCAACACGGACCTGCTGGAAGCCATCGAGCTGGGCAACCTGCTCGACCTGGCCGAGGTCATGGCCGTGTCCGCGCTGGCGCGCAAGGAGTCCCGCGGCGGCCACTACCGCGAGGACTACCCCAACCGCGACGACGTCAACTTCATGCGCCACACCATGGCGTACCGCGAGGTCGGAGCCGACGGCTCGGACTCGATCCGGCTCGACTACAAGCCGGTCGTCACGACCCGCTACCAGCCGATGGAGCGTAAGTACTGATGGGCACCCCCACCCTGAGCAAGACGGACTCGATGGAGGCGGCGGCCGCGGCCTCCCCCTTCATCACGGTCACCTTCCGGATCCGCCGCTTCAACCCCGAGGTCTCGGACCAGCCGGAGTGGCAGGACTTCCAGATCGAGATCGACCCGAAGGAGCGCGTGCTCGACGGTCTCCACAAGATCAAGTGGGACCTCGACGGCACGCTGACCTTCCGCCGCTCGTGCGCGCACGGCATCTGCGGCTCCGACGCGATGCGGATCAACGGCAAGAACAGGCTCGCCTGCAAGACGCTGATCAAGGACATCAACCCGGAGAAGCCCATCACCGTCGAGGCCATCAAGGGCCTCACCGTGATGAAGGACCTCATCGTCGACATGGAGCCCTTCTTCCAGGCGTACCGGGACGTCATGCCGTTCCTGGTCACCACGGGCAACGAACCGACGCGTGAGCGCCTGCAGTCCGCCGAGGACCGCGAGCGCTTCGACGACACCACCAAGTGCATCCTCTGCGCCGCGTGCACGTCCTCGTGCCCGGTGTTCTGGAACGACGGCCAGTACTTCGGCCCGGCGGCGATCGTCAACGCGCACCGCTTCATCTTCGACAGCCGTGACGAGGCGGGCGAGCAGCGCCTGGAGATCCTCAACGACAAGGACGGCGTGTGGCGTTGCCGCACGACCTTCAACTGCACCGACGCATGCCCCCGCGGCATCGAGGTCACGAAGGCGATCCAGGAAGTCAAGCGGGCACTGATCACCCGCCGCTTCTGACCTTCCGCCGGCGCGGCCCAGCCCGTCGCCACGACCGAGGGCCCGTACTCCGCACCGGAGTACGGGCCCTCGGCGCAGGCGGCGGCGCCTGCCGGACGGCCCGCGGGGTAGGGCGCAGCCCGGTGCCTGTGGAAGGATCGGCCGTATGAGTGACCAGCAGCCGAATCCGTACGCGAGCGACCCTTCGCAGGGCAGCAACAACTGGGCCCAGGGAGAGGCCGGTTACGGCTACCCCCAGCCCTACCCGGGATCCCCCGCCTACCAGCCGACGATCGGCGGCGCAGGCATCCCGGGCGGCGCCCCCGCGTACGCCCCGGGCCCCGGCGGCCCCGGCCTGAGCCTCGGCGACATCACCATCGCGGGCGACCAGATCATCACCCCGTCGGGCAACATGCCGCTCCAGGGGGCGATGTGGAACGCGACGGACTTCTCCCGCACCGAGGAGAAGATCCCGACGCACGCGATCGTGCTCGCGATCGTCTTCGCCCTCTTCTGCCTGATCGGCCTGCTCTTCCTCCTGATGAAGGAGAAGGTCACCACGGGATACATCCAGATCACGGTCACGAGCGGCGGCCGCCACCACTCGACGATGATCCCGGCAGCGGACGCCCACTCGTACGCCTGGGTGATGACCCAGATCAACTACGCGCGCTCGCTGAGCATGTGAGGGGGCGGGGGGGGCTTCGGGGGCTCGCGGGGCGGGGGCTTCGGGGGGCTCTGTGCCGCCTGGGCGGGATCAGGGTGGTGTGGGGGTTTCCCGTCAGTCCCAGGGTCCTTCCGGGTCGGGCCGTCCCCTCAAGGGCGCTCCTTCGTCGCGTCGCTACGCGATGGCCTTCGGCCACCCTTGACCGGCCGTCCCGCCCCGGAAAGACA